>SCUS01000196.1 GCA_004297725.1 Myxococcaceae bacterium
GCTCATGTTGACGCAGCCGTGCGAGCGCATCGCGCCGAAGCCGTTGTGCCAGAAGGCCCCGTGCAGCGCGAAGGAGCCCTCGAAGTACATCACCCAGGGCACGTCCTCGATGCTGTACGGGCCGTCGTTGGCGCTGTTGCCGTCCATGGTCGTGGCGACGTGCTTCGACAGGATGCGGAAGCCGCCCTGCACGGTCTCGTAGTTCTCGTCGGGGTTGCTTCGGCTGCGCCGGCCGGTGCTCACCACGCTCACATAGACGGGCCTCGCGCCCTCGTAGGCCACCACGCTCTGGCGGTCGAGGTTGACGTCGATCCACTTCTCGTCGGGCGTCGAGAGGTCCGCCGGGGGATCGCGCCGGGTCACCACCCGCACCTGCCTCGCCCGCACGAAGCTCCCATCGAGGGCCCGGTGGTACTGCTCCCCGCCGACGGTGACCGCGGGCTCGTCCGCGAGCTCGACGAGCGCGAGCCGGGCGACCCTCCCCACGGGCGCCATGGTCCGTCCTCGGGAGCGGTAGATCGAAGCCCCCGCTCCCATCGCGAAGGCGATGGGAAGGCGCCGCGGCTCGTCGAGCGCCACGCCCTGAAACTGCCCTGCATCGACAAGCGGAGTGAGCGCGCTCGAACGCACGTAGCCGCCGGTCTGCGTGTGCCAGTAGCTGGTGCCGTCGGGGCTGCGGTCCTCCCGGTGCAGCGAGACGTACATCCCCGGCAGCACGCGCCGCTGGAGCGGGCTCCCGGCGACGCCCAGGAGGTCTTCGAGGCGCACCGCGCCCGCGTCCTGCGAGGGAGGGTTGAAGCGCCCCTGCTCGAAGGCGCTGAGGTCGTCCGCCGAGGGCAGCCTGCGAAACACCGGCGAGGGGCGGTTGGCCCGCCCATAGGCGAAGGGCATCGCCGCGCCGAGGTCCGGGGGACCAGGCAGCCGGGAGGCGAGGGGATGATCGGCCAGCGAGGCGCTGAGCACCGCCAGCGAGCCGACGCACACGAAGCCTCCGCCCTCGACCTCATACCATCCCCCGCCCGTCACCCCGCGCCTCGCAGGGCAGCCCGAGCGCCCGACGGGGCCGCGCAGCACCGCGACCGTGCCGCCCGCTCGGACGTAGCCGATCCAGCGGGCGTTGGGGCGAGGGGCCTCGACGACGCCGGTGCGCCAGCCGAGGGCGGTGATGGTCGTGGGCGCTCCCGCGTCGGTGGATGCATCGGCGCTGGCGTCGGTGGACGCATCGGCGCTGGCGTCGGGATCGTCGCTCCCAGCATCGAGCGCGGCGTCGCCGGCGTCGCTGGCCTCGGGGGCTACCGGTGCTTCGGGATCGGGTTCGAGGGCCGACCCTCCGGCGTCCTCGTCGGCGCGAGGCGCGCGGCTGGGGTCCGCCGGGAGGGCGACGGCTTCGACGGCGACGGCCGCGGCGTCGTAGGGCTGCGTCGCCCGATCCCAGAGCGAGTCGAGGTTGCTGCACCCGAGGGACATCGCGGCCGCGAGCGCGAGGAGCCTTGGCGATCGAGGGGGAGGGGAGGTGCTCATGGCGGCAGCGACGAGGGCCACCGCGCTAGCACGCCGGTCGGACGAAGACCGCATTCCTGCCGACGAGGCGCGCCGAGGGGGTGAAGGGGGCCCTACGACGCCTCTCGCGAGAGCAGCGCCCGCTTGCGCTCGACGCCCCAGCGGTAGCCCGCCAGGGTCCCGTCGCTGCGCACGGCGCGGTGGCAGGGGACCAGCACCGCCAGCGGGTTCGCCGCGCAGGCCCCCGCCACGGCGCGCACCGCGCTCGGGCGGCCGAGTCGGCGGGCGATGTCCGTATAGCTCGCCGTCGACCCCGCCGGGATCTCCCTCAGCGCCGCCCACACGCTCCGTTGGAAGGCCGTGCCCGCGGCGTCGATCGCGATCGGCTGCGCGACGCCAGGGCACTCGATGAGCGCGATCACCCTCGAGAGCGGATCGTCGGCCGAAGCCTCCACCGCGACCAGCGAGGCCTCCGGGAGGCGGGCCTCCAGGTCGCGGGTGAGCTCCGCGCGATCGTCTCCGAGCAGCACGGCGCAGACGCCCCGCTCGGTCCATGCCACGAGGGCGAGGCCGAGGGAGCAGCGACCCACGGCGAGCCTCACCAGGGAGTCATGCCGGAGTGACGGTTGGGCGACGGAGCGATGGGTGTTCATGGCGACCTCGGAGGAGACGATAGGCGAGCGACGGGGCATCGGGCTCGCCGCTTCCGGACACGCAAACGGAGGGGTGATCGCGCGTCCGGAAATGGCCAGAGCGCCACCCGCCCCGCGCCGTACGATCCGCGCATGACACCGGACCGGGCCGCGCTCTACAGCGCCTATGTCTCCCGCGATCCCCGCTTCGACGGGGTGTTCTTCATCGGGGTGACCTCCACCGGAATCTACTGCCGCCCGGTCTGCACCGCGAAGACCCCGAGGCTCGCCAACTGCCGCTTCTTCGACCGCGCCGAGGCGGCGGAGAAGGCCTCCTTCCGCCCATGCCTCCGCTGCCGCCCCGAGCTCGCTCCGGGCAGCGCCCCGGTCGACGACGCGGGGCGCATCGCGGCGCTGATCATCCATCGCATCGAGGAGGCAGTGCTCTCCGGGGGCGCCGACCTGGAGTCGATCGCCGAGGGCTTCGAGCTGAGCGCCAGGCAGCTACGGCGCGTCGTGCGCAGCGAGCTCGGCGTCTCGCCCATGGAGCTGGTGCTCACCCGCCGGCTGCTGCTGGCCAAGCAGCTCCTCAGCAGCACCGCCTTGCCCATCACCGAGGTCGCCTTCGCCAGCGGCTTCGCGAGCCTCCGCCGCTTCAACGACGCCTTCCTCGGCCGCTACGGAATGCCGCCGGGCCGACTGCGCAGACAGTCCGCCGAGGCGACCGCCTCCCTCGGGAGCATCACCCTCCAGCTCGGCTACCGTCCCCCCTACGACTGGCCCGCCATGATGGCCTTCCTGGGAGCCAGGGCGCTGCGGGGCGTCGAGCTCGTCGAGGCCGACGGGTACCGCCGCGTCGTGGCGCTCGGCGGCCACCAGGGATGGATCCACGTCCGTCACTCGCCGGAGCGGCGCGCCCTGCTGGTCGAGCTGAGCCGCTCTCTCACGCCCGCGCTGCCCGCGCTCCTCGGCCGGCTGCGATCGCTCTTCGACCTCGGCGCCCGACCCGACCTCATCGGCGAGCATCTCTCTCGCGACCCCCGGCTGGCGTCCGCCGTCGCCGCCAGCCCGGGCCTCCGCGTCCCCGGCGCCTTCGATGGCTTCGAGCTGGCGGTGCGCGCCGTCCTGGGCCAGCAGGTGAGCGTGAAGGCCGCGACGACCCTGGCGGGGCGCTTCGTCGAGGCCTTCGGAGAGAGGCTCGACGCCCCGGCCCCGGGGCTGACCCACCTCGGCCCTACGGCGGCCCGGGTCGCCTCGGCCAGGGCGGAGGAGCTCACCGCGCTGGGCGTCACCTCGACGCGCGCCCGCAGCATCGTGGCGCTGGCGGCCGAGGTGGCGGGGGGACGGCTGCGCCTCGAGCCGGGCGCCCACGCCCAGGAGACGATCGCGCAGCTGGTGGCGCTGCCGGGCATCGGCCCATGGACGGCGCACTACATCGCGATGCGGGCCCTCCGCTCGACGGACGCCTTCCCCAAGGAGGACCTGGTGATCCGCACTCGCCTGGGTGGAGTGAGCGCAGCTCGCGCAGAGGAGATCTCGCACCCCTGGAGGCCATGGCGCAGCTACGCCACCCTGCACCTCTGGCAGCGCCCGTCGGAGTAGCGCTCAGATGAGCCCGCGACGCATCGCCGCGAGCACCGCCTCGGTCTTGGTGCCGACCTCCAGCTTGGCGTAGGTCGAACGGACGTAGCTGCGCACGGTGTTCTCGGTGATGCCCAGCGCGGTGCCGGCGGTGGCGTAGCTGTGGCCCTGGGAGAAGAGCGAGAGCACCCGGCGCTCGGCCTCGGTGAGCACGGCCTCGGCGGGCCCGCCTTCCTCCGATCGCACCCGCGCCATCACCGCCCTCGCCGCCGCGGGCGAGAGGGGCATGCGACCCGCGAGGCAGTCCTCCAGGGCTGATCCCAGCCTCTGGGCGAACTCATCCTTCAGCAGGTAGCCCGAGGCCCCCGCCCGGATCGCCGAGAGCACGCGCTGGGGCGCCTCGTCGACCGTGAGCACCAGCGAGGGCACGGGGGGACTGGCCTCCGAGAGCGCGGCCAGCAGCGAGATGCCGCAGCCGTCGGGCAGCGCGAGGTCGACGACCGCCGCGGTGAAGCGCCCGCGAGCCAGCGCCGAGCGAGCGCCCTCGAGGGTCGCCACGGGGGTCACCGCCCAGCCGAGAGCCGCCGCCTCCTCGGTGATCAGCGCGCGAATCCTCGGATCGTCTTCGACCACCAGCAGCCGGCGAGCCTCAGGCTCATGTGACACCCGGGTCATCGTGTGGCTACTGTACCGCATCGCGGTCGATCGCCGCGAGCGCCCTGTTCTCCCGGGGCGCGGACAGGCGTACACATCGCCCCGTCATGTCCCACGACGCCTCCTCGCCGCTCCCTCCTCCCCCCGAACCCCTCGCAGTCGCCCACGGAGAAGGGCCCCACGGGCACGCCTCGCCCGCGTCTGGCGCCCTGGCGGCGCTCGCCCTCGGCGCGCTGGGGGTCGTCTACGGCGACATCGGCACCTCGCCGCTCTACGCCGTGAAGGAGTGCTTCGCGCCGGTCCACGGCGTCGCGCCCACGGTGGAGAACGTCCTCGGCGTGCTCTCGCTCATCGTGTGGTCGCTGATCCTGGTGGTCGCGGTGAAGTACGTCTCGTTCATCCTCCGGGCCGACAACCAGGGTGAGGGCGGGGTGCTGGCGCTCCTGGCGCTGGTCACGTCGCGCCAGGAGATGGCCGACCGGTCCCGCTCCCGCTCCCGCGCGGCGCTGGTGGTGCTCGGCCTCTTCGGCGCCGCGCTCCTCTACGGCGACGGGGTCATCACGCCCGCCATCTCCGTGCTCTCCGCGGTCGAGGGCCTGGAGGTCGCCACGACCCGGGTGCACCACTTCATCGTGCCCATCACGGTGGTCATCCTGGTGGGGCTCTTCCTCATGCAGAAGCGGGGCACCGCGGGCATCGGGGCCATCTTCGGCCCGGCCACGCTCGTGTGGTTCATCAGCATCGCCGCCGCGGGCCTCCCGTGGATCTTTCGCCGCCCGGATGTGCTCGGCGCGATCAACCCCATCCACGCGGTGCGCTTCTTCCAGGAGCACCACATGCACGGCTTCCTGCTCCTCGGGTCGGTGGTGCTCTGCATCACCGGCGGCGAGGCGCTCTACGCCGACATGGGCCACTTCGGCCGCAAGCCCATCCGCTGGGCCTGGTACGCGGTGGTGTTCCCGGCGCTGATCATCAACTACCTCGGCCAGGGCGCGGTGCTCATCGAGCGAGGCGAGGCGGTGCGGGGCAACCCCTTCTTCGGGCTGCTGGAGGGCTGGCTGGTCTACCCCATGGTGGCCGTCGCCACGGTGGCCACCGTGGTCGCGTCGCAGGCGCTCATCTCCGGTGCGTTCTCGATCACCCAGCAGGCGGTGCAGCTCGGGTACTGCCCGCGCGTGACCATCGTCCACACCTCCGGGTCCGCCGAGGGGCAGATCTACATCCCCGAGGTGAACCGCATCCTGATGGTGGCCTGCATCACCCTGGTGCTGGTCTTCAAGGAGTCGTCGGCGCTCGCCGCGGCCTACGGCATCGCGGTCACCGGCACGATGAGCATCACCTCGGTGCTGTTCTACCAGCTCACCCGGCAGTGGGGCTGGGCGATGTGGAAGAGCGTGTCCCTCGTGGCGCTCTTCCTGGCGCTCGACCTGTCCTTCCTCGGCGCCAACATCGTGAAGATCACCGAGGGAGGGTGGTTCCCGCTGGTGATGGCCGCGGCGGTCTTCATCGTGATGACCACCTGGAAGAAGGGCCGCCGCACCCTCGGCAGCCACATCATCGCCAACACCCTCCCCACCGAGCTCTTCCTCAGCGACGTGCAGAACACCCAGCCCCACCGGGTGAAGGGCACGGCGGTGTTCATGACCTCCAACCCCGACGGCGCCCCGCCGGTGCTGCTGCACCACTTCAAGCACAACAAGGTGCTCCACGAGCAGGTCATCCTGCTGTCGGTGCAGACCCGTCACGTCCCCGAGGTCCCCCCCGCGCAGCGCCTCTCGGTGAGGGAGCTCGGCCAGGGCTTCTGGCAGGTCACCGCCACCTACGGCTTCATGGAGACGCCCAACGTCATCGAGTCCCTCACCCTCTGCAACCAGAGGGGACTCCCCGTCGACCCGCTGACCGCCAGCTTCTACCTCGGCCGTGAGACCCTGCTCACCACCGGACGGTCCTCCATGGCCCAGTGGCGCAAGGTGCTGTTCTCGATCCTCTCTCGCAACGCCCGCCCGGCCAACATGTTCTTCAACATCCCCCCCAACCGGGTCGTCGAGCTCGGCACCCAGATCGAGCTCTGAACCCTTCGACGGAGGGGCGCACATCGTTCGCCGTTTCGCGAACCGTATGCGCGGCGTGAACGCGGTGCGCGGCGCCGTCCCTGGGGCAATCCGTGGCAGGGCGCAAGTCCCGACAGCTGGCACATCGGGTGCTCAAGCCCGACGCGACCTTTGGAGGACGCGATGACCATGCTCGGAGGGCGGCTGATCCAGGAACACCAGGCGCTCGACACGCTGTTCGAGGAGATCGCCAATCGGGTGCACTGCGGAGACACCGCGGCGCTCGACGAGAGCTGGACGGCCCTCGAGTCGAGGCTCCTTGCGCACTTCGACTACGAGGAGTCGCACCTGCTGCCGCGCTTCGAGTCGGTCGACCCGGCCGAGGCGCTGAGGATCAGGGAGGAGCACAAGCTGGTGCGCCGGGCGCTGCAGGATACGGGCGTCGCCATCGAGCTCCATACGGTGCGGGAGCAGAACGTCGAGGAGTTTCTCACGCTGCTGCGGGCGCACGCCGCGCGGGAGGAGAAGCTGCTCTATCCATGGTCGAGCGCCGCCGACGCGGCGACGCGCGCGCCCGGCACGGTCGAGCGATGAGGCGCTGGCTCGCCGACACGGGCGCCCCTCCGTCGGGGCACCGCCCCCCTCGCTCGCCGGAAGAGACACCGGGAGCGGCCGCCGTTGACACCCCTGAACCGATTGGTCCACGTCACACCATGACCCAGAAACCCACGTCTTCTCTCGCTCCCGCCCGGGCTCGCATCCTGGTGGTGGATGATGAGGCGACGGCGCGGCGAGCCCTCGCGACGCTGCTCACCGACGAGGGCTACGAGGTCGCGATGGCCTCCTCCGGAGAGGAGGCGCTGGAGCAGGTCTCCAAGGCGCCACCGGACATCCTCCTCACCGATGTGCGCATGTCGGGCATCGACGGCATCGAGCTGCTCACCCGCGCGAGGGTGATGGAGCCCGGCCTGGCGGTGGTGGTGATGACCGCCTTCGGCACCGTGCGCGACGCCGTGCAGGCGATGCGGGCGGGCGCCGAGCACTACGTCACCAAGCCCATCGACTTCGACGAGCTCGGGATGGTGCTCGCCCGGGTGCTCGAGCGGCGGGCCGAGCGCCGGGAGACCAGCCTGCTGCGAGAGCAGGTGCGCGTCGAGCACCGCTTCGAGAACCTGCTGGGCAGCAGCGTGCCGATGCAGGGGCTCTTCAAGAGCATCCGGCAGGTGGCGCCGGCCCGCGCCACGGTGCTGCTGCTGGGGGAGTCGGGCACCGGCAAGGAGCGGGTCGCCCAGGCGCTGCATCACTCGTCGCCCCGCAAGGACGCGCCCTTCGTGAAGCTGCACTGCGCCGCCCTGGCGGAGACCCTGCTGGAGAGCGAGCTCTTCGGCCACGAGCGAGGGGCCTTCACCGGCGCGTCGACGCGGCGCGAGGGGCGCTTCAAGATGGCCCACGGGGGGACGCTCTTCCTCGACGAGATCTCGGAGATCACCCCGGCCATCCAGGTGAAGCTGCTGCGGGTGCTGCAGGAGCGGGAGTTCGAGCGGGTCGGGGGCAACGAGACGCTCAAGGTCGACGTGCGCATCATCGCGGCGACCAACCGCGACCTCGCGGGCATGGTGCGCGACGGCCGCTTCCGGGAGGACCTCTACTACCGGCTCAACGTGGTCAACCTCTCGCTGCCACCGCTGCGGGCGCGGAGGGCGGACATCCCCCTGCTGGCGGACCACTTCCTCAGGCGCTACTCGGCCGAGGCGGGCCGGGAGATACAGGGCTTCACCCACGAGGCGCTCTCGGCCCTGCAGGAGCACAACTGGCCGGGCAACGTGCGCGAGCTGGAGAACACCATCGAGCGCGCGGTGGTGCTCTGCACGGGCGAGCGCATCGAGCGCGAAGACCTGACGCTGCCGCCGTCGCTGACGATGAGCTCCGCGCCCGTGGCCGACGCCGCGATGCGGGGCTCCATCGAGGCACAGCTCGGGGCGCCGCCGCCGCTGCCCGGCGCCCGGCTCGACGAGATCGAGCGCTACGCCATCCTCTCGACCCTCGAGGCCTGCGAGGGCAGCACGCACCGGGCGGCCGACATCCTGGGCGTCAGCGTACGCATGATCCAGTACCGCACGCGCGAGTACCGCCACGGCATCAAGCGCGAGCACGGCTCCGAGCACCGTACCGACCACGAGGGAGCGTCGCATGATCCCCCACGGCGCCTCGATGGACGATGAGCAGTATCACCGGCGGTCGCTGGTCGGCGTCGGGCGCAGGGCTCGCGTGAAGCCGCGGCGCACCTGGCGCTCGCGCTACGCCGAGCTGCCCGAGGTGCCCTACCGCGCCATCGTCGAGGCGTCGCCCATCCTGACCGCGGCGCTCGACCACGACGGCAAGGTGCGGCTGGTCAACCGGGCCATGGAGCAGTCGGTCGGGCTGCCTCGCGCCGCCCTGGTGGGCCGCTACTTCGACGAGCTGCTCTCGCCCGCCGGGCCTGAGCTGGAGGCCCTCTCTCCCGAGGCTCCCATCGAGCGGGGGCTGGTGACGAACCGGGGAACCGAGCGCCGGGTGCAGTGGCGGGTGGTCGCCGCCGAGCACCTGCGCTGGGTGTTCGGGGTCGACGTCACCGAGGCCCGGGCGGCCGAGCGGCGGCTGCGCGTGGTCGAGCAGCTCGCGGTCGTGGGCGACCTCACCACAGGGCTCGCGCACGAGATCAGAAACCCCCTCAACTCGGCGCTGCTGGAGCTGAAGGTGCTGGCGCGGCGGCTGGCGAGGGCGGAGTCGGCGGCCGACCAGGTGAGCGTCGAGGCGGTGCGCAGCGAGCTCGGTCGCATCGAGCGGCTGCTCGCGGACTTCCTCTGGTTCGCCCGGCCGGGCTCGTCGACGACCCAGCCGGGCCAGCTCTCCTCCCCGGCGGAGGCGGTCGCGCGGCTGGTCTCCGCGGAGGTCGCGGCGCGCTCCATCGTGCTGACGACGGAGTTCGACCCGTCGGCGGCGCCGGTCGCCTTCGATGAAGACTCCGTGCGTCAGGTGATCTTCAACCTTGTACGCAATGCCATCGAGGCCGTCGGAGACGGAGGTCACATCGTGCTGCGGGTGCGCGCCGGAGTGCGCACCACCGAGCTCGATGTGGTGGACAACGGACCGGGAATCCAGGGCGATCCTGCCCGGGTCTTCGTCCCGTTCCATACGACCAAGCCGCTGGGTACGGGGCTCGGACTCACCATCGCGCAGCGCATCGCCATCGATCAGGGCGGCGAGGTGCGGGTGCACAGCTCGCCGGGGCGCACGGTGTTCACCTTCGTCCTCCCGGCCCTCCGCGAGCCCGGGGGCGAGCGCATCGCGCCATGATCGAGGGCGGTGCCTTCCGATCGGTGCGGCGTGTTGCATCTCGGCGCAACTCCTCTATGGTCCCGCGTTTATGAAGGAGCGTCCTGGAGGGGGAGGCACGCGAGTTCTCGTCGTCGATGACAACGAGCAGAACCGCGCGCTCGCGTTGATGACGCTGGAGCAGGAGGGAGGGTACTCGGTGACCCTCGCCGCCAACGGGGCGGAGGGGCTGCGGCTCTTCGAGCGCGACCGGCCCGACTGCGTGCTGCTCGACGTGCGCATGCCGGGAATGGACGGCTTCGAGGTCTGCGCGAGGCTCCGCGCGATGCCGGGAGGGGCCGATGTCCCGGTGCTGTTCCTGACGGCGCTGCGCGACGTGGAGACCTTCGACCGCGCCGAGGCGGTCGGCGGCAGCGACTTCCTGACCAAGCCCGTGCACCCCGCCGAGCTGGTGCTGCGGGTGCAGCAGGCGCTGCGGGTGCGCCGGCTCGACGCGGAGTTCCAGGCGCAGTGCGAGCTGCTCCGACGGCAGCGCAACGAGCTCTTCCGGCTGCAGCTCCAGAAGGAAGACCTCGCGGCCTTCCTGGTCCATGACCTGAAGAACCCGGTCAACGCCATCGACCTCGAGGCGCAGGTGATCCTGAGAGACCGGCAGCTCACCGAGCGCTCTCGCGGCGCGGCGGAGCAGATCAGGGCCCGCAGCCGCGACCTGCTGAGGCTCATCCTCAACCTGCTGGACACGGCGCGCGGAGAGCAGGGGCAGCTCAGCCCCTCCCTCACCACCGTCGCGCTGCCCGCGCTGGTGGCCGGCATCCTGGGGGCCCGCGCGGAGAACGCCCGCGAGCTCGACGTCCGGCTGCACGCGATGATCGACGTCCCGGTGGTGAGCGCCGACGCCGAGCTGCTGCGCCGGGTGCTCGAAAACCTCGTGGACAACGCGCTACGCCACGCGCCGCACGGCTCCAGCGTAAGGGTCGCGGCGCTCTCGCTCGGCGACGAGGTCGAGATCCAGGTGTCCGACGAGGGCGCCGGGGTTCCTCCGGACATGAGGGAGGCGATCTTCGTGCGGTATGTGCAGCTCGACGACGGCACGATGCGCGTCGGGCGCGGCCTGGGGCTGACCTTCTGCAAGCTCGCGGTCGAGGCCCACGGGGGACGCATCTGGGCCGACGAGGCCCAGCCCGGCGCGGTCTTCCGGCTGAGCCTGCCGCAGCCCCGGTAGAGCCCCGCCATGGCCCTCTCGTGGCGATTCCTCGAAGCGGCGCCGGATGCCGTGGTCATCAGCGACAGCGAGGGCACCATCGTGGAGGTCAACGGGCAGGCCGAGCGGCTCTACGGGTACTCCCGAGACGAGCTCCTCGGCAGCAAGGTCGAGCTGCTGATCCCGGAGCGCCTCCGCGGCGCGCACGTCACTCACCGGGGGGCCTTCATGAGCGAGGCCTCGTTCCGCCCGATGGAGACGAAGATTCCGCTCTACGGCCGCCGCAAGGACGGCTCCGAGTTTCCTGTCGAGGTGAGCCTCAACCCGGTGCCGACCGGCCTGGGACTGCGAGTCGTCGCGGCCATGAGGGACGTGTCCGAGCGCCGTCGCCTGGAGGCCGCAGCGCACGCCGCCGACGAGCTGATGCGCCAGGCCGTGGAGATCCAGGAGGACGCCTTCGCGGTCTTCGATCGGCATGGGCTGCTGGTGCTGCACAACGGCGCATACCGCGCGCTGATGCCCGATAGCCTGAAGGGGCCGCTGAAAGGGCGCTCCATCGCGGAGATCGTCGAGCGCACCACCGCGGCGTCTTCATTCGAGTCCGAAGAAGCGAGCGCTCTATTCCGGGCACGATACTTGGAGGCGTTGAGGACAGAGTCGGGGACTGATCCGGTATTCCTATTCCACGATGGGAGGGTCTTTCGCGTGACCCGTCGCTGCACGCAGAACAGCGAGCTTGTCGTGACCATCGCCGACCGCACCGAAGACGAGCGGGGCGTAGAGGCGCTGCGTCGCGCGAGCGCGGCCAAGACCGAGTTCCTCTCGGCGATGAGCCACGAGCTGCGGACTCCGCTGCACGCGATCCTCGGCTTCGCGTCGCTGCTCATGCGCGATCGGAGGACGCCGCTGGCCGATCGCCAGAGGGAGATGGTCCAGCACATCCTCGAGGGCTGCGATCACCTGATGCACCTCGTCGATGACGTGCTCGACCTGTCCCAGATCGAGTCCGGTCGGATGATGCTCTCCACCGAGCGCGTCGACCTCCGGGTGGTGCTCTCCGAGGTCGTGACCACGCTGCGGCCCGACGCCCTGCGCGCAGGCGTCTCGCTCCATCTCGCGCCCTGCGCCGACGACCTGCCCGCGGTCTTCGCCGACCGCTCCCGCATCGCCCAGGTGCTGAAGCACTTCGGCTCCAACGCGATCAAGTACGGCCGCCCCGGGGGGCGCGCCACCTTCGGCGCCGAGCGGACGGGCGAGGGCCTCGTGCGCCTCTCCGTCGACGACGACGGCGTCGGCATCGCCGAGGAGTGGCACTCGCAGATCTTCCAGCCCTTCCAGCGGGCGGGTCAGGAGATGGGGCCCGTCGAGGGCATCGGCATCGGCCTGGCCCTCTCGCAGCGACTCGCGAGCCTGATGGACGGGCGCGTGGGCTTCCGCAGCGCGGCGGGCGAGGGGGCGACCTTCTGGCTGGAGCTGCGCGCCCTCGAAGAGGCGGTGCCGGTGCGCTGAGGTCCGGCGCACGGGGTGCGTTGTGCACTGGGAGCTCGGCGCAAGGCAACCCGGCAAATCAAGGTGATTTCACCTCGGAATGCATCCTGCACACGCGCTGGATGGAGGTGTATTGAGATGATCCATGAGTCGACCGACGCATTCGACACGATGCGCAACCTGACGACCGAGCTGCTGTCGTCGATCGAGGATTGGAGTGGTCGCTCCGCAGGCACTGCGGACTTCCGCCACCGGCTGGTGCGGGCGCACGCGCTCGCCCTCCTCGATGAACTCGAACAGCTCGCCGCCAGCTCCAGCTCGACCTCATCCCGATCCGCCACGCGTTGATCTGCGGTTGTTCTGCGGCCGTGGATTGTTCCCGCGGCCGGGTATAAACGTCCCTTCCCGCCACAATCGAGTGGCTGGTCGAGATGGGAAGCGCGATCGATGGGACAAGGCAGCTGCGGGTGCCCCTCTCCACAGAGTCATCAGGTGCGCCGGGTGGTGCTGACCGGCGGCCCCGGCGCGGGCAAGACCGCGGTGCTCGAGGTCGTTCGCAAGCACCTCTGCGAGCACGTCGTGGTGCTCCCCGAGGCCGCGGGAATCGTCTACGGCGGTGGCTTTCCCCGGCGCTCCAGCGTGGCCGCGCGCCGCGCCGGCCAGCTCGCCATCTACCATGTGCAAGACCAGCTCGAGAGCATGGCGCTCGCGGAGGGCGCCCCCGCGCTGGTGCTCTGCGACCGGGGGGTGCTCGACGGGCTCGCCTACTGGCCCGGCGAGGCGGATCACTTCTTCGAGGCCACCGGCACGGAGCGCTCGGAGGTGTTCGGCCGCTACGCCGCGGTCATCCACCTGCGCACGCCCACCGCCGCCGCCGGCTACAACCGGCAGAACCCGCTGCGGCTGGAGTCGGCCGACGAGGCCTCGGTGATCGATCAGCGCCTCCTCGATGTCTGGAAGGACCACCCTCGTCGCATGGTCGTCGAGTGCGAGGCCGACTTCCTCGACAAGCTCGAGCGCACCCTCGCCTTCCTGCTGCGCGAGCTGCCGGCCTGCTGCCGGGGTCGCGGCATCCACTGAGCGAAGCCATCGGGGCGCCCCCGCACTGAACCCCCCCCCCAGGTGCGACTCCCCACCTCGGGTCCTACAATTCTCCCGGAGGCGAAACCCGCGATGATGACCACCGAACAGATCCATCCGTTGAGCGAGGCCCTCCACTGGGCGGTCGGCCAGGCGGTGCAGGCGCCGTCCCTTCACAACGCGCAGCCGTGGCGCTTCCGCATCCGGGGCCAAGGGGTCGAGGTAAGGGCTGATCGCAGCCGCGCGCTCCCGGTGATCGACGCGGACGGCAGAGAGCTCGCCACGAGCTGCGGCGCCGCGCTCTTCCACCTCCGTATCGCGCTCCGCACGAAGGGGCTCGACGTCGATGTGCGCCGGCTGCCCGATCCGCTCGACCCCGACCTCATCGCCAGGGTGATGGTGAAGCCGGGCCAGGGCCCCACGGAGGAGGAGCTGCGGCTCTGCGCGGCCATTCCGACGAGGCGCACCTCGAGGGCTCCCTACCTCGGCATCACGGTGCCCGACGAGGTCATCGACCGGCTCCGCCGCGACGCGGAGACCGAGGGCGCCTGGTTCGCCCCGCTGACCGAGGAGGCGCAGCGGGTGCAGCTCGTCGCCCTGGTCATGGAGGCCGACCACCTGCAGTGGAGCAACAGCGAGCTTCGGGAGGAGTTCGCCCGGTGGATGCGACCCAACGACAGCTCGGCCCACGACGGCGTGCCCGGGTACTCGCTGGGGCTCGACAACGTCCAGTCGCACATCGCCGCGATGGCGGTACGGCTGATGGACCGTGGCGCCCAGGAAGCCGTGGCGCATCGCGACCTGGTCGCGGCCTCGCCGCTGCTGGTGATCCTCGGCACCAGCGGCGACGAGCCCATCGACTGGGTGCGCACGGGCGAGGCGCTCGACCGCATCCTGCTGCGAGCCGAGAGCGAAGACCTGCGGGTCGCCTTCCTCAACCAGCCGGTCGAGACCGCGGAGCTACGGCCGCGCGTCGGCGAGCTCGCCGGCCGGCCCGGCTCGCCGCAGCTCATCCTGCGAATCGGCTATGGCGCCGCGGGTCCCGGCACGCCCCGACGCCCGGTCTCCGAGGTGCTCGAGTAGGAGCCGCACGGTCGGCTCCATCACCCGCGTGGAGAGAGCCATGAACCTCAAGATCCTCGTCCCACTGGATTCGACGTCGACCGCGGCGGATGTCCTCGCCGCCGCCATCGCCGAGGCCCGCTGGCGGGGCGCAGGCATCGTGCTCCTGCGCGCCATCGACCTGCCCATGGAGTATCCGGTCGAGGTCTACGCGCTGTCCCCCAACAACGTCGCCGACATCCTCGAAGAGAACGCCCGCACCGAGCTCTCCCGCGTCGCCTCGGGCATCCCCTCGGACATCCCCTCCAGCGTCCTGGTCGAGGCGGGCACCCCGTGGCGGGTCATCTGCAACGTCGCCAGGGGCGAAGACGTCGCCATGGTGGTGATGGGCGCCCACGACCGGCGCATGCTCGACGGGCTCCTCGGCACCACGGCGAGCCGTGTGGTCAACCACATCGACCGCACCGTGCTGGTCGTTCGCCGCTGAGGGGAGACGCTCTCTCCCCCCGCCCCGTTACAACCGAGGAGGCGGCCATGCGCTGCAGCCATCTGATGGAGACGGATGTCCGGGTCTGCGGCCTCGACGACTGCGTGGGCGACGTCGCGAGGGTGATGCGCGACCGGGACATCGGCTTCGTGCCCGTCTGCGACGCGCTGGGGCGACCCCTCGGGGTGGTGACCGACCGCGACCTGGCGATCCGGGTGGTGGCCACCGGGCGACCGCTGGACACCACCCGGGCGAGCGAGGTGATGACGCCGCTGGTGATCACCTGCGGGGCCAACGACGAGCTCGAGGTCGCCGAGCAGCTCATGGTCGCCCACCAGAAGGCGCGCATCCTCTGCCTCTGGCCCGACGGCCGGGTCGCCGGGATCATCAGCCTCGCGGACCTCTTCGAGGTCGAGACCTCCGAGCGGGCGTGCCGGATCTACCGCGCCGTCGCGAGCCGCGAGGCGATGTTCGTCATGGTGTGAAGGCCCGTCGGGGCCGCGCTAGCGACCGGGGTGAGGACGGAGCAGCTCGACCAGGGCCTCCAGGGCGTCGGTGGTGGTGAACACCCCGACGATGCGCTCGTGGTCCATCACGATCGCGGAGCCGTAACGCTGCCCCGCCATCGTGGCCACCACCTCGTCGAGGGGGGCGTCGGGGGCGACGGTGTAGGGCGCCTGGGTCATGGCCTCCTCGGCGATGGTCAGGTCGGGGTCGACGCTGTGGAGCGTCTCGATGAGCGCGAGGTCGCGCTCGCTGAGGAGCCCCACCACGCGGCCGCCGGAGAGCACCGGGAGGTGCCGGATGCGGTGCTCGCGCATCATGTGGTGCGCGGAGGTGAGCGACTGGTCGCGGCCGATGGTGTGCGGCGCGGGCGTCATGTACTTCGAGACCGGGGGGATGTGTCTGCTCATGGGTCCTCTGGGATGCTGCCGGGCAGCAGCGAGCGTGCCAGCGTCGCCCCGGTCGCGATGCTGCTCGAAGGTGAGCGCGTTACATCTCACGGCGACCGTCGAGGAACTCCCTCACGATCGGGTCGGTGCTGGCGTTGATGACGTCGACGGGGCCGATGGCGATCACCCTCCCTTCATGGAGCAGGGCGATGCGGTCGGCGATGTGCGAGGCCAGCGTGAGGTCGTGCGTGACGACCACGGAGGTGACGTTGAGCTCATGGCGGAGCTGCGCGATCAGGTCGCCGATGCGGGCGCTGTTGATCGGGTCGAGCCCGGTGGTGGGCTCGTCGTAGAGCACCACCTCCGGGCGCAGCGCGATGGTGCGCGCCACGCCGACGCGCTTGCGCATTCCCCCCGACAGCTCCGAGGGCATGAGCGCGCCGGTGTCGCCGAGGCCCACCGCGCTCAGGGCCCAGGCCACGCGCTCCTTCACGTCCGCGGGCTTCATCCCCTGGCTGCCCTGCACGTTGAGCCCGTAGGCCACGTTGTCGGCCACGCTCAGCGAGTCGAAGAGCGCCGCGCCCTGGAACACCATCCCCACGCGCCGTCGCACGGCGGCGAGCTCCCTCGAGCTGGCGAGCTCCACGTGCATCCCGTCCCACAGGATGGTGCCGCGGTCGACGGACATCAGCCCGATGATGAGCTTGAGCAGCACGCTCTTGCCGCAGCCCGACGAGCCCAGCAGCGCGAGGATCTCGCCTCGCTCGATGTCCAGGTCCAGGCCCCGGAAGACCGCCTTGGTGCCGAAGCTCTTCCAGATGCCGCGCAGGCTCAGGATGGGCCCGCTCGGGGCCGCCGCGGCCTGTTCATGGATCTCTTCCGTCGCTTCGCGGACCATCGCTTCTCCTGCCACGGGGCACCCGTTCTTTCGATCCGATGATCAGATGCCCGGCGGGAGATTGAACGCGATTCCCTCGGAGAGCGACGGGACGTCGACGTACTCGAAGTCGCCGCCCGGCAGGTGCCAGGTGGCCACCGCCCGGGTGGGGAGCGGCCGCTCCCGGCTGGACGACCAGCCCGACACCGGGGTCGACCAGCGGGCGCGGGTCAGCGGGTGCCCTCGGGTGAAGGGGTCGTGGCAGTAGCGGTCTTCGGTGCTGAAATCGCTGGGCGCCCCGCGGCTGTCGAGGGTGACCCGGGCGGTGACCGTGCGGCCCTGGTCGGTGAGCGACACGTCGAAGCGGTCGTCGTCCACGCCGGCCCAGGTGGTGGCCGGGCCCAGCAGCATCGACGGGGCCAGCAGGATGGCGTCGTTGAGGTAGGTGACGAGCTCGCCGGTGTCGAACTCCGAGCCCGTGGCGTCGACGAGGGGCAGCACGTCGAAGAGCCGCACCAGCATGCGGCCGTGGCCGCGGACGTAGGTGTCGCGGCCGACCGTGGGCATCAAGCCCCCGACGTTCATCTTGAGGTGGAAGACGCGCGCGACGTCGAGGCTGGTGTTGTATTGCCACACCGAGCACGGCGACCACACCTGGAGGGGCCGCTGACGGAAGCGCCCCTCGTAGTGCAGCCGGAAGGACCAGTCGCGGGGGCGGCCCATCACCCCCATGAAGATCAGGTAGCGCCGGACGGGCTCCGGGAGCTTCGCGATGTCCTCGCCCCGCACCGGCGCGCCGGGGCCGGGGCCCGGCGAGAGCCCCAGGCTCGACACCTCCTGGAGGAAGCGCCGGGCCATCAGCGGGAGGTGGGTGAGTCGAAGGGTGATCCCCGCGGCGCCGTGTCGCTCCGAGTTCGCATCCATGGATCGATCGGGGCTGCACTCCATGTGCCGCGGGGGCTCTCTCCCTCGCTGCGTCTCAGCGCCGGGAGAGGCGCTCGAAGAGCAGGCGCTTCACGGCCTCGACGGTGGTGGCGTAGGTGATCGCGATGGTCAGCAGCAGCCCCATCGCGGCGGGCGCGAGCGGCACCAGCCCGAAGGCCGCGCCCACGGGGGTGTAGGGGAGGGCGACGCCCACGACGCCGACGGCCCCCGTCGCCACGAGGAGGGCGGTGCCGGGGCGGCTGCGCCAGAAGGCTCCGCGGGTGCGCACCACCAGCGCGACGAGCAGCTCGGTGGCCAGCGACTCGACGAACCAGCCGGTGCGAAACTGGGCCGGAGAGCTTCGAAGCACCACCAGCAGCACCGCGAAGGTGAGGGCGTCGAAGGCGGTGCTCACCAGCCCGAAGAACACCATGAAGCGACGGATGAACGTGAGGTTCCAGCGCTGCGGGGTGGCGATGGCCTCGGGGTCGACGCGGTCGCGGGCGAGGGTCATCGCGGGGACGTCGGAGAGGAAGTTGTTGAGCAGCACCTGCGGGGCGAGCAGCGGCAGGAAGGGCAGCACGATCGACGCGCCGGCCATGCTCAGCATGTTGCCGAAGTTGGCGCTCTCCGTGGTGAGCACGTACTTCAGCGTGTTGGAGAAGGTGCGCCGGCCCTCGAGGATGCCCGCCCGGAGCGTGTCGAGGTCGTTGCGGAGCAGCACGAAGTCCGCGGCCTCGCGGGCGACGTCCACTGCCGTGTCGACGGAGATGCCCACGTCCGCGGCGTGGAGGGCCGGGGCGTCGTTGATGCCGTCGCCCATGTAGCCCACGACGTGGCCTGTCTTGCGAAGGGCCAGGATGATCCGCTCCTTCTGGTTGGGGTCGACCTCGGCGAAGATCGTGGTGCGCTCGGCGACGTGCCAGAGGGCCTCGTCGGAGAGCGCGGCGATCTCCCGGCCGCCCAGCACCCCTTCGACCGTGAGCCCGATGCTGGCCGCCAGGTGCCTCGCCACGTCGCGGTGGTCGCCGGTCACGACCTTGAGCCCGACGCCCAGTCGCCCGAGGTCGCGCACCACCTCGCCCGCCGCGGCCTTCGGGGGATCGAGGAAGAGCAGGAAGCCCTCGAAGACCATCGAGCGCTCGTCGGAGGGCTCGAGGGTGCGCCTCGGCGTCACCTCCGCGCTGGCGAGCCCGAGCACCCTCACCCCCTCCGCGCTCCATCCATGAAAGCGCGCGACCAGCGCGGCGAGCGCGTCCGCCGTGAGGGCCCCTGGCTCGCCGTCGTCGCCGCGAAGCCGGTCGCAGACCTCGAGCACCCGCTCCAGCGCCCCCTTGGTGATCAGCCGCCCGAGGCCGCCCCCGGCGTCGACCACCACGGTCATGCGCTTTCGCCGGAAATCGTAGGGGATCTCGTCGATCTTCGCCGGGAGATCGCCGAGGCCCTCCGCCTCGCCCCGCTCGCGGATCGCGTCGTCGAGGGGGTTGCTCAGCCCGGTCTCCAGGGCGGCGTTGAAGTACGCGAGGCGCAGCACCGTGGCGGAGTCGCGGCCCTCGGGGTCGACCGCCCGCTCGAGACGCACCGTCCCCTCGGTGAGCGTCCCGGTCTTGTCGGTGCAGAGCACGTCCATGCTGCCGAGGTTCTCGATGGCGCTCAGCCGGCGCACCACGACGCCCCGCGCGGCCATCGCCCGGGCCCCGTGGGAGAGGGTGATCGAGAGGATCGCCGGGAGCATCTCCGGGGCGAGGCCCACGGCCAGCGCGATGGCGAAGAGCAGCGAGGCGACCGGGGGCTTGTGCCGCAGCACGCCCGCGGCGAAGACCACGAAGACCAGCGCCACCATCACCCGGGTCAGCAGGTAGCCGAAGTGCCGGATGCCCCGGTCGAAGTCCGTCTCCGGAGCGCGCAGCACCAGCCGGGCGGCCAGGGCGCCGTACTCCGAGGCGCGGCCGATGCGAGCCACCACCGCGCGCGCCGTCCCGCTGCGCACGCTGGTCCCGTGGAACACCACGTTGGTGCGCTCGGCGAGCGTGGCGTCCGCCGCCGAGGGCGCGGGGCGCTTCTCCATCGGGAGCGTCTCGCCCGTGAGCATCGCCTGCGTGACGAAGAAGTCCTTGGCCTCCAGCACCACCGCGTCCGCCGGGATGAGGCTCCCGGCGGAGAGCACCAGCACGTCTCCCGGCACCACCCCGGCGGCCGCCACCGTCTGCTCGACGCCGTCGCGCAGCACGCAGGCCCGGGCGGCGATGCGCGACTTCAACGCGTCCACCGCGCGGCTCGCCCGGCGCTCCTGCGCGGCGCCCAGCACGCTGCCCAGCAGCAGGATGCCCACCACCACGGCCGCGTCGGTCCACTCTCCGACCACGCCGGAGACCGTCGCGGCGAAGAGCAGCAGCCACGCGAGCGGGTTGCGCGCCTGCGTGAGCATCGCCTCGACGGCCCGCCCGTGCCTCCGCGGCTCGAGGCTGTTGGGGCCGAGCTCTCGCTGGCGTCGCTCGACCTCCGCGCTGCTCAGCCCCGCGCGCGTCGCCCCGAGGTCGGCCAGCAGCCGCGCCTCGGGGAGGGCCCAGTAGTCATGCTTCACGCGCGCGATTCAATCCCAGCCGGTGGCCTCCGGTCGAGACATCGCCCGCCTTCGACGGCCCCGAGGCGCCACCTCGTCGAGGGCGATGGACGCCAGCAGCGCCGCGAGGCGGCGGTTGGGCGTGAGTTGCTGCGCGACGTCGAAGGCCAACACCACGACGTCGCCAAACAGGAGCGGTTGCGCGGGACCACCACGACTCATGACGGCTGTTCCTCCCCCCGGTGCGGTACGAGCGCCCGATGGCGCAACGGATGTGCCATCAGCGCCCGCTCGGATCGGGCAGGGTGAAGCCGTGGAGAGCGCCCATGCACGCGATGCACGGTGCGACGCAGCGGGTGCGTTGCGCGGAGGAGGCCATCGCAGGGCGCGCGCGCTGATACAAACGGCACGTCGGTTGCTGCCAGCGGAAGCGCGACACTCCCAACGACCCGCTCGATGAAGGGAAGAAGCTCATGATCGCTCCGTTCACCAAGGTGCTCGTCGGCACGGATTTCAGCGAGCCTGCCAGTCGAGCGCTCGAGCGCGCCATCGACGTGGCGCGGCGATACGAGGCGCAGCTCCACGTGGTGCATGTGTGGGAGGTGCCGATGGTGGTGGGCGGCCCGATGGTGGGCACCGCGGTCGACTGGATCACCCCCATCGAGCAGGCCGCCAAGGCGCAGCTCACCGAGGTGATCGACGGGCTGCGCGCGGGCAAGGTCGACGTCACCTCGACCCTGTGCAGCGGCGTGGCGTGGGACCGCATCATCGCCACCGTCGAGCAGGTGGGCGCCGACCTGGTGGTCATCGGAACGCACGGCCGCACCGGCATCCGCCGCGCCCTGATGGGCAGCATCGCCGAGCGCGTGGTGCGCCTCTCGCCGGTGCCGGTGCTCACCATCCACTGAGAGCCCCCGGCGCCACGCCCGCGCCGGAGGTACAGCGAGCTCCCTCCCTCTCCGTCAGCCCTTGCGCGCGCCCTGCGCCCGCTCGATCTCCAGCACCGCCAGGGTGGTCTGGAGCACGCTGTCGGGGTTGAGCGAGAGCGCGTCGATGCCCAGCTCCACCAGGAAGGCCGCGACGTCCGGGTGATCGGACGGGGCCTGGCCGCAGATGGCGGAGTGCTTCCCGTTGCGGCGCGCCCCGGTCACGGCCTGGCGCAGCATCTCCAGCACGCCGGGGTCGCGCTCGTCGAACTCGAAGGCCACCAGCGCCGAGTCGCGGTCGACCCCGAGCGTGAGCTGCGTGAGGTCGTTGGAGCCGATGGAGATGCCGTCGAAGAGCGCGCAGAAGGCGTCGATGCGCACGACGTTGTTGGGGATCTCGCACATCACCAGCACCTTGAGCCCGAGCTCGCCTCGGCGGAGCCCGTGCTTCGCCATCTCCGCCAGCACGCGCTCGCCCTCCTCGACCCGCCGGCAGAAGGGGATCATCAGCTCGACGTTGCTGAGGCCCATGTCTTCGCGCACCCGGCGCATGGCGCGGCACTCCAGGGCGAAGGCCTCGGCGTAGCTCGGGTGCGTGTAGCGCGACGCGCCCCGCAGCCCGATCATCGGGTTCTCCTCGTGGAACTCGAAGTCGCGGCCTCCCAGCAGGCTCGCGTACTCGTTGGACTTGAAGTCCGAGAGCCGCACCACCACGGGCTTCGGGTAGAAGGCCGCGGCGATGGTGCCGACCCCCTGGGCGAGCTGGTCGACGAAGAACTCTCCCCGGTCGGGGTAACCCCGGGTGAGGGCGTCGAGCTCGGCGCGCACGCCCGCGTCGAGCACCCGCTCGGGGTGCAGCAGCGCCATGGGGTGCGCCCGGATGGTGTTGTTGATGATGAACTCGATGCGCGCGAGGCCGACGCCGTCGTTGGGCAGCGCGGCGAGCGACAGCGCCCGGTCGGGGTCGGCGACGTTCATCATGATCTTCGTGCGGGGGCGCTCCATCGCGCCGAGCTCCACGCGCTCGACCCGGTGCGCCAGCGCGCCGCGGTACACCCGACCGACGTCCCCCTCGGCGCAGCACACCGTGACCGCGGCGCCGGCCTCGATCAGCGACGTCGCCCCGGTGGCGCCCACGATGGCGGGGATGCCCAGCTCCCTCGCCACGATGGCCGCGTGGCAGGTGCGCCCTCCCCGCTCGGTGACGATGGCCGAGGAGCGCTTCATCACCGGCTCCCAGTCCGGCGTGGTGGTGTCCGCCACCAGCACCTCGCCCGCCACGAAGGAGGCAAGGTGCGTCGGGTCGCGGATGACCCTCGCGGCGCCGGAGCCGATCTTCTGCCCCACGCTGGTGCCGCTGACGATCACCTCTCCCTTCTCCTCGAGCAGGTGCCGCTCCAGCACCTCGCCCGAGCGCCCGGCCTCGACGGTCTCGGGCCTCGCCTGGACGATGAAGAGCTCGCCGTCGGGGCCGTCCTTGGCCCACTCGATGTCCATGGGCGTCGGCACCCCGGCGCGCTGGCTGTAGTGGCCCTCGATGGCCGCCGCGGTGCGCGCCAGCGAGAGCACCTCGGCGTCGCTGAGGGTGTAGCGCCCCCGCTCCTCCTCGGGCACCGGGACGTTGACCGTCGCGACGTCTCCGGCCTTGTCGGTGTAGATCATCCGTAGCTGCTTCAGCCCGAGCCGCCGCCGGAGGATGGGGCGCGGCGCAGTGGCCAGCGTCGGCTTGAACACATAGAACTCGTCGGGGTCGACGGAGCCCTTCACCAGGTTCTCCCCGAGGCCCCAGGCGGCGTTGATGAGCACCACGTCGCGGAAGCCCGTCTCGGTGTCGAGGGTGAACATCACGCCCGCGCAGGCCGTGTCCGAGCGCACCATGCGCTGCACCCCGATGGAGAGCGCGACCTTCATGTGATCGAAGCCGCGCTCGGTGCGGTAGGAGATCGCCCGGTCGGTGAAGAGGCTGGCGAAGCAGCGGCTGCAGGCCAGGCGCAGGGCGTCGTGGCCGGAGACGTTGAGGAAGCTCTCCTGCTGCCCCGCGAAGGAAGCGCCCGGCAGGTCTTCCGCCGTCGCGCTGGAGCGCACCGCCACCGAGCGAGGCGCGCCGTCGCGCTGGAGCTGGTCGTAGGCGGCGCGGATCTCGTCCCAGAGCGCCGGGGGGAGCGGGGTGCCCTCGATGAGCTGGCGGGCCGCGCTGGCGCGGCGGGCGAGCAGGTCGGTGTCGCGCAGGTCGAGGCCCCGCATCAGCTCGGTGAGTCGCGCCCGCAGCCCTCCGACGTCGAGCAGGCTCCAGTACGCGTCGGCGGTGATCGCGAAGCCCGGAGGGATCTTCACCCCCAGCGGGCGCAGCGAGCGCCACATCTCGCCGAGCGACGCGTTCTTGCCTCCGACGAGCCCGAGGTCATCGAGCGTGATCTCTTCGAACCAGCGGATGTATCTCGGCATGATGGGGCGCAGTGTGCATCCGTCGCGCCACCGCGCGCAGCGCCCGTCGATGGAACGCAACCTGCTGCGATCTCTACGTCTCATGTCCGCCGAACGGCCCAGCGATGACGAGCTGCCGCCCACGCTGGTCATCGACCATCTGGTGGGGCTGTCCTTCGACGAGACCATCACGCCGAGCACCCACGAGCGGCTCTCGGGCGCGCGGGAGCGGGAGCGGGTGCAGGCGCTTCCGCAGATCGTGGACGACAGCTCCTACGGCGACGCGGACATCACCCCCTTCGAGGAGATCGCGGTGGGCGGCGTCGGGGTGGTCGAGCTCGCGCACCAGCGCTCGGTGGGGCGCGACGTGGCGATCAAGCGGGTGCGCGACCCGTCCGTCCCCGGGGCCGCGGCGATGCTGCTGGAGGAGGGCCGGGTGATGGGGCTGCTCGAGCACCCGGGCGTGATCCCGGTGCTCGCCATGGGGCGCGACGGCAACGGGCACCCGGTGCTGGTGATGAAGCGGGTCGACGGGACCACCTGGAGGGCGCTGCTGCGCGACCCCACGCACTCCGCGTGGAGGGACTTCTCTGGAGAGCGGTTGGAGTTCCACCTGCGGGTGCTGTCGCAGGTGGCGGACGTGGCCCACTACGCCCACCTCAAGGGCTGGCTGCACCGGGACATCAAGCCCGAGAACGTCATGGTCGGCCCCCACGGCGAGGTCTACCTGATCGACTGGGGCCTCGCGGTGCAGGTCCCTGCCGAGGCCTCGCCGGAGACCCAGGGGCTCGTGGGGACGCCGGCGTACATGGCGCCGGAGATGCTCCAGGGGGTCGGCCCGTGGCTGTCCGCGCAGACCGACGTCTACCTCCTCGGGGCCGTGCTCCACGAGGTGCTCACCGGGCGACCGAGGCACGAGGGCGCGAGCCTGCGCGCGGTGCTCGCCTCCGCCTGGCTGTCCGAGCGCTACGAGTACCCCGCGGAGACGCCCGAAGAGCTGGCGACGCTCGCCAACGAGGCCACGAACCCACGGCCCGAGGCCCGGCCGTCCTCGGCGATGGTGTTCAAGCGCCGCGTCGAGGCCTTCCTGACCCACCGCGTGGCGCTCGGGCTGATCGAGCAGGGCCGAGGCCGCTTCGCCGAGCTCCTCGACTTCGCCCACGAGGGCGGCGTCACCAACGAGGTCGAGCTCATCCAGCGCTTCGACGGGTGCGTCTCCCTGCTGCGCCGCGGCCTGGAGCTTTGGCCCGGCAACCCGCGGGCGATCGATGACCTCTCGGAGGTGCTCACCTGGCGCATCCGGCGCTCGATCGAGCAGGGTGACGTGCTGGCCGCGCGCTCCAGCCTGGCGGAGCTTCCGAGCGCCAGCCCCGTGTTGGAGCTCGAGCTCTCCCGGGCGGCGGAGCGCATCGAGCAGGAGCGCGCCCTCGCGGCGAGGTCGGGGCGGCGCTCCGAGCCATGGACCATCGCGCCGACGAGGGCGATCGCCGGGAGGGCGAGCGCGCTGCTGGGCGGTGGATCGATGGTCGCGCTGGGGGCCGCCGTGAGAGCGGGCGTGGTGCCCTTCGCGTGGTCGACGATCGCCGCGGTGCTCGCCGCGGCCCTCGGGGTCGTGGCGGTGGCGCGTCTGAGAGACGGCCTCGTCGACCGGGCGGGCCTGCGAGAGCTGGGGTGGATCACCGCCGGATCGATCGCGCTCACCCTCGCCGGGCGCCGCATCGGGCTGTCCCCGGGGCAGTCGCTGGCCCTCCTTCCGGTGCTCGTCGCCGTGTGCGTGGGCCTGCTCGCCGAGGGCCTCGGGCGCACCCGCGCCCGGCTGGTGGCGGTGTGCGCCGTCAGCGGCCTGCTCGCGCCCGCGGTGCTGCACTGGGACGCGACCTTCGTGCTCGACCTGATGGGCCTGACGGCGATCGTCGGCTGCCTCGTGGTCGAGCGACCGGGGGAGAGCGCCGCGGCGCCGTCACCGGTTGTCACCCACTGAGCGGACTCTGGAGGGAGGGAGCGAGGGAGGGAGGCGACCGAGCGGTCAGCCGTTGGAGCGCACGTTGATCTTGCGCGGCTGCGTCTCGGGGCGGCGGGGCACCAGCATGGTCAGCACGCCGTCCTTGAGGTCGGCGGCGACCTTGGTGTTGTCGACGCCGTCGGGCAGCGTGAACGAGCGCGAGAACGACCCGTACGAGCGTTCGTAGAGGTAGTAGCGGTCGCTCTCGTCGCGCTTCTCGGCCTCGCGATGGCCGGAGACCGTGAGCCGGTTGCCGGTCATGGAGATCTCCAGGTCCTTCTC
>SCUS01000197.1 GCA_004297725.1 Myxococcaceae bacterium
GTCGACGGTCCCCGTGACGAGCCGCTTGAGCGGCAGCGCGCAGCGGACGCGCGCTGCACCCCCGCAGGAGCGACCGCGGCGCCGTACGTGGCCGTAGTCCGGCAGCGCGTACATCAGTGCGCGAGCATCGAGCTCAGCGCACGCACCGTCGCCTGCGTCTCCGCGTCCGGCACATTCGCGTAAGCGAGGAGGCCAGGCAGAGAGCGGTGCAGGGTCAGCAGGGGAATGTCCTGCACACGTCCCCCTCTGCGGAGGAGGTGCTGGACAGCTCCCTTGCGGAAGCTGTGCGGCGTGTACGCCGCACCAGCGAGCCTGCGGACGGCGTCGGCGAACGCCGCGTAACCGATGTTGAACATCGGCGGCCTCTCGAACGGCCTCGACGTCGGTGGACCGACGGAGAGCCACGGCCGGAGGAGCCGACGCTCCAGCGGAGGGGGCACGAACCGGACGCCGCGCGGGAGGCCCACCGCCTGCGTCTTCGACACAGGCAGCTCCACCACCACAACGTCGCCTTCGCTCCACATCCCGCCGCCCCGCACTGCCGCCACGTCCGCGAACCGCATCGCGGCGTGCCATGCCAGGATGGCGACGGCTCGGGCCTCCCCCTCGGCGGCGTCGCGCATCCGCGCGTACGACCCGATCGTGAGCGGCACAGCGCCGCGCACGAGGGGCACCGGGCCGTCCACGCGGCGCATGCCCTCGAGGGCAGCGGCCACGAGGGGGGCGCGGAGCAGGGACGCGACGGTGGGGGTGAAGATGTCCGCCGTCGTCCGCATGCGCGAGAGGACCTGCGACAACGAGTCGCTGGTCATCCTGCCGCGCCGCTCCGCCAACCAGCTGACCACCCTCCACTCGAGCGGGTCCATCGTGTCCTCGGCGTCGAGGGAGACGAGGAGCTCCATCAGCTCGAGGACGCCCCGCCAGCGGTACCCCTGGGACCTGCCGGCTACGACCCACCCGAGCACGGGGTGGGTGGACCGCTCCCCGCCGGCCGCGGCACGCATGGCGGCCGCCGCCGACCACAGCGTCACGCTGTCCGCTGCGAGGAGGGCGATGTGGGCGGGAGGGGCGGCGTCGGACGCGGGTCCGACCCGCGGCCGCTTCCGAGCGGGCGGGTGACCCCACGGCAGTGGGATCGGTCGCGCTGGGCGGCGCAGCGGCGGAGCCGGAGGCGGCAGCGGCTGCCTCAACGCGAGCCGCCCTTGGCCTTGGGGCCAGACCCCTGGCCAGCCGCCGGGCGTGGCGCCTGGGCAGGTTCGCGCGCGGCGCGCGTCTGGCCCCCGCTCCGAAAAGAATCGGGAGCGGAGCCGACCTGCTCGATGGTGGTGCGGATGGACGCGTCGACCGCCGACGGCGTCATCTCCGGCAGGGCCACCAGCGCCGCGAACGCCTGCGGCAGGAACGCCTCGTGGAGGTGCCGCTGCCGCGGCGCCAGGTACACCTGCAGCGTCTTCGCCAACGCGACGAAGACGCGCAGGCTCGGCTCCACGACGGAGCCGATCTGCGACCGCGACATACCCGCCTCGACACAGTGGTTGTGCGTCATGAGGAACGAGTTGAGCGCGGCCGTGGCCGCGAGGCGCAGCGAGTGGGACGTCACGCGCTGCTCCTGCTCCGCGACGTACGCGGACGCCATCGCCGTCAGGGCGGGCGTGCCGATGCGGCACATCCACGACCCCATGTCCATCGGCAACGCCAGCATGGGCATCGCCGTGACAAGTTCAGCGCCCGCGCTCCACGGCTGCGTGGAGAACCGCGGGGTCGGCGGGTACGTCGGCGGACCCGCGCCATCACCACCAGCACCGCCACCACCCGCACCACCAGCACCCGCACCGCCCACGCCAGGGACCGATTCGAGGGCGGCGATGCGGCCGTTGAGGGCCTGCAGCCCCTGCCGCATCTCGGCCTGGAGGCCGTCGAGGAAGGGGCCCAGGATGTCCTTCATGGACTGATCCCGGGCCGCGCAGGCTTCCTCGGCCGCGCGCGCCTGCGCGCCGCACGCCTCGCGCCCACCCGCCAAGGCTTCTTCCGTCCGCTGGAAGGCGACTGCAACGTCCGGGCGTAGGGCGGCATCCGGGCACGTCGCGGGGGGCTGCGTCTGCAGTACAACGTTGGCCGTCGCC
>SCUS01000023.1 GCA_004297725.1 Myxococcaceae bacterium
TGCGCTTAACGATTGGGAAGGTCTCCATCACATACGCGACGTCGCCTGGTGACAACCCGTACAGGTGGAAGAACGCCGCGTCGAGCTCAGCGCGGAGGAGTTCGCGACGCGCAGGGTCCCACCGAAAGGGCGGCCCGTGATGCCCGACATCCGCTGCGAAGGCTTCGAGGTCCCAGGCGGTGTAGGTCAGTTCAATTACGCGGGGAAGCATCCAGTCGCAGAGGGTCATCGCCAGTGACCACGGGGCTTTTGCTGAGTAGGTACTGGGCGGGAGGACGGGGAGCTGTTTGAGATAGTTGTATGTCAGGTGAGCGCCGCCGACTTTCTGTCGCGCCGTGTAGTCCAGCACGAAGCTGCACAGGTTCGCGTACAGCATGGCCACCAGCGCCGGTGCGGCATCGGAGAACATGAGTGGCATCGTGTGCCCGATGGCCGCCTTCGGAATGATGCATGCGACGACGGTGCGCATCTCCGTTCGCCGCGTGATGTCCCTCCAACCAAGGAACCAATCCCGAGCGTCGCGCCCCTCGAGCCGCGCGTTGACCTCCTTCGACTCGACCCAACTGTCGGGCAGGACGAGCCGGTTGCGATCCTGGTGGTCCCCGTCCGTGAATCGTGGGAGGAAACCCTTGTTGTAGTGGGCCTGCGTTGCCCCCTCGTAGGTGCCGAATCGATGATCGAAGAGGTGGGCCATCTTCGCCTCGAACAAGGGAAGCATCTCCTCCTCTCCCCGTCGGAAGTGGTTCCGGTCGAGCGTCCATCCGGCTGCCTCCAGTTCCGCCCGGCTGCGGAACAGCCCGGAGTCGTTGGCCATATCGAAGAGGCGCATGAACCGCAAGCCCCAGGCGTTGCCCTTCTCGTCGTCGGTCCGCCACAGGATGCCCGCGCGCTGATAGACGCCGCGATTGATCTCGGCGTCCCGTCGCGTTCGGAACGTCGGGCAATTGGCAGTATTAGGGTTGAAGAGGGAGAAATCATCCGGGGACAGCTCGAAGTCCAGCGGGCCGGCGTCCGTGGGAAGTGGCTGGTTTACATTGAATATCATCCGTGTCTTCGAGACGGGCGACATGGAGATCGTCAGCAAACAGAACGACTGGCGATTGTTGACGTTGCCGAATGAGGTCCCTTCGTTCTCAAAGCTGACGATCTGCTGAAACTGTCGCCTCTCGACGATTGCCCGAAGAAACGCACTCGTGCCCTCATCCGTCGCGATTCCCGTGGGCACGATGAACCCGGCGCGCCCCAACGGCCCCATGAGCGCACGATTGTGCTCCGCGAAGAGCGGGTACGTGTTCACGTCTCCCTTGCCGCAGAGGGGAAACCTCGCCGACTGGCGCACGAAGTGGCTCTGCCCCTCTGCTTCGCGGCTTGCCTCGCACCACGCCTTCCAGAGTCCCTCATCGGTCTGCGGAAGCGCCGCGATGAGTCTCTTCCTTGCCGCAGCGTTCGTCGCCCCCGCGATCGCCTCGTTTCGTGACGCGAAGAACTCCTGTTCCTGGAGCTTCACCCGTTCCCACGGCGGATTCCCCAGCACTACGTCGAACCCTCCCCGCTTGAACACCTGGGGAAACGCCAGGTGCCAATGGAAGAAGCGGTACTGCACCGTCAGCGCCCTCACCGTCTCGGTCGTCAGGGCCGGTGCATGTCCCCGCCCGTCGCGGATCTGGCGCCACAACCCGTTGGTCGGAGCGGCGTCCAACACCGGCCCCTCCCCCGTTTTCGGCCACACGAACGCCGCGCACCACGCATCCGCCACAAAGCGCTGGTGCCGGAACGCCTCCGACGCTCGGATCGCCTCCCACTGTGCCGCCCGCTTCTCGACGGCTTCGAGGTCCGCGTCGGGACTCTTCTCCAGCGCCTCCACCGCATGGACGACCTCATCCACTTCGTTCGCCGCGGGCTTCGACCAGAGCGCCTCGAAGCCCTGCTGTCCCTTCGCCTCGGACTTGTTGCGCTTCTTCAACGCGCTGGCGACCTTACGATCGTCCCCCTCGATGGGCTCCCACGCCGCATCGGGAATCCCCTTCTCCATGAGTTCGGGCGTCGCGCCCAGCAGGGCATTGCCGACCTGCAGGTGCGAGTCGAGGAACGACAGGGCCAGGCCGGGTTCCACGGCCTCCATCCAGAGGCTCACCCGACAGAGTTCGAGGGCCATGGGGTTGAGGTCCACCCCGTAGATGCAGCGTCCGACCACCTGTCGCAGGGCGTGCCGGTACTCCGCGGCGGAGGGCGTCCCGTTGGCGGTGAGCCGCGCGACGTGGGCCGCGAGGCGCCGTGCCGTCGCGAGGAGGAAGTGCCCGCTACCACACGCCGGATCGACCACGGAGAGCGAGAGCAGCGCCTCGACGGGATCGCTCGGGTTGGCCGCGATGGCCGCCGCGACGACAGGCTCCAGCGCGCTGTCGAGGAGCACCTGCACCAGCGAGTCGGGGGTGTAGTAGCTGCCGGAGGTCTTGCGGGCGTTGCCGCGGGTCTCGTCGCCCGTCGCGAAGCTGAAGCGCCGTTGTTCGAGCGCCACCTGCGGAACCAGCTCCAGCAGGCTCTCGTACACGCTGCCGAGCTCCTCAGGGCCCATGTCGCGCCAGTTGACCCGTGCGAGGCTCCCCTCCTCCACCATCCACGACAGCTGGAACACCGCCCGCAGCAGCGCCTGGTTCTGCACCTTCGCGGCATCGAGGTCGGGACACTGCGCTGGCGCGAAGAGCCCGCCCAGCGCGGTCAGTCCGAGTCGTGCCTCGCCGTGCCCGACGGCGCGAAAGACGATGCAGAGGCCCGCCCAGAGGTCACCGTAGCGATCGTGGGCGCTGCGACGCACCGAGCGCTCCCGCAACCGCCGCAGGCTGTAGCCCTCGTCGTAGAGCGCGCGCGCTGCGTCGGGGGCGTCGGGCGCGTGCAACACGCCGCGCTCCTCGGCGGTGAGCAGGAAGATGAGCCGGTAGACCAGCCGGAAGAGCTGTTGGAAGAGGTCCTGCGGAGAGAGAGCACGGTCGGAGAGGGCCGCGCGAAGCGCCACGTTGTCGGGGTGCGAGACGAAGCCCTGTCCGAGCGCCAGGAGAGCCTCCTCGACGCCACGACGGAGGTTGGCGCGGGCGCGCGTCCCCTGCTCCCGCCCGGCGATGCGCCATGCCTCCAGCGGACACTCCGCCGACGCCTGATCGGCCCGGCCGAAGCGGGTCTCGTGGAGGAGGAGCCAGAGCGCGGCGAAGTCGGCGTAGCGCTCCTCCTGGAAGATGCGCGCGAGGTCGGCCTCGACCCACGCTGGGCGCGTGAGGCTCGCGTTGTCGCGGAGGAGCCGCAGCGTGAGGCCGTCGCACGCGATGCCCCAGAGCGCCTCGTCCGCAGCGTTGAGAAACTCCTGCACCAGACCGAACGCGCTGCGGCGGCGCCCGCCCTCCCCGAAGAGCGCCGAAGGGGTGTCGAGCCCGAGCGCAGCGGGAGCGATCACCACCGGGACGCGCCCGCCGAGGGCCACACGGCCGATGGGAAAGACACGCCCCTCGCGCTCCACGGGGGCGGATGCCACCAGCGACGCGAAGCCGAGGACGTCGCCGAGCAGCGCCGTGACGAAGCGCACCGCGAGGGCGGCGGGGTCGGCGCCGCGCGCGCGCCCGGTCTCGAGGTCTCGCCAGTGGGCCTGAGCGATGCGCCAGTAGCGTCCGATCTCGTCGCGCAGGTTGAGCCCGCGCGGGACGCGGTAGTCGGACTCGGACTGCTGCCCCGCGTCGAGCTGCGCAAGGCGGCCCAGCCACTCCGGTGAGAGCAGGCTGCCTTCGATGGACAGCGCCTCGAAGGCGAGCTGCGAG
>SCUS01000024.1 GCA_004297725.1 Myxococcaceae bacterium
CGCACCACGTCGAGCTTGAGCGCCATCAGCAGCGGGACGAGCTGGTAGGCCCGGGGCTCGACGGCGATCTGTCCCGCGGCCCGGAAGGGCCCGGCGCCGCGGCGGAGCGAGAGCAGGAGGGCATCCCGGAGGAGGGTCGCCGCGCCGTGACTCGCGGTCTGGCTCAGCGTCGGCGGGGGGAAGGTCGCCTCGGTGACGGGTTCGGGCTCGAGCCCGAGGTGGAGGAGGGTCTGGTCCTCCTCGGAACCGGACACCGGGCGCACGCGCAAGATGTCGGCGTCGCTGCCGTTGAGGACGATCCACTCGCGTCCGCGCGCGCGGACGAGGGAGCCGGGGCTGAACTGCGCGGACGTCATGGAGTCCTTCCGAGGAGGCGTTCGAGCGAAGCGAAGGGCGCGTCCCAGGTGCCTTCGGCCTCGTCGAAGGCAACGACCTCGAAGCCCTGATCGACGAGCGCCGCGGCGGCCTCGACCTCGACCGCGCCCACAGCGGCAACGACGTAATGCTCGCGCCAGACCAACGGCAACGACACGCCCGCCGCTGTAGTCGAACGAGCGTCGGGACGCGGAATTCGCTGCGCGTCCGCCCTCCCCAACCAGCTGGCCAGCGAAGGCGGAGCGGCGCCGAGATCGACGGGCCCGGACGTGGGAACCGGATCCCGGCGGGCGTTCTCCGTCCGGGTGGTCGCCCTCGCGAGACGAAGGAGGATCGCCCGCGCGCCGACGTCGCGGCGATCGATGAGCTCGTGGTCGGTCTGGTTGAAGTACGACAGCAGGCAGCGGTAACAGCCGGCCACGCACGCGGTGTCGGGTACGTCGGCGAAGACCGCGACGTCGGCGGGCAGGGTCGCGGGTTCGCCGAAGTCGATGTGCATGATCGCGAGCGCGCGACGGGCGACGCTGGCGATGGCCGCGGGCTCGCCCACCAGCCTCGACAGCACACCGGCGCCACCTTCGGTCGCCTCGTAGAGCAGGAAGCCGCTCCGCTGATCGCGCGAGGGCATAGGCTCGGCAAGTATCTCGCCCTCCTCGAGCTGGTAGACGAGCTCGATGCCGCGGAGCAGCGCGTGCTGCACGGTCGGCGTGGTGAAGTCACTGGTCGCCTCACCCGGCAACTGCACCAGTAGGGCGTTCTTCTGGTCGCGCACCATCGGAACGATCTGCTGTCGCGGCGCCGCCGTCGGATCGGGCGCGTTGCCCTGCTCCTCTTCCTTCGCCGCGGTCCAGTAGCCCGACACAGGATCGATGCCGTAGCCGAGCTTCGCGCGGTCGGCCCGTCGGCGGAGCCCCTTGTTGATGCGGGTGATGCTCGCGCCGGCGCCGTACGCGAGGTGGAGCACCTCACCCTCGGCGCCGATGGCGACGCCCTCACGCACGTCGAGGTCGTGGTCGCGCACGGCCCACTCGAAGGTGGTCAGGAGCTCGAAGCCCTGGCGCTGACGCTCCTCGTCGTTCGCGGTGATGCGCTCGGCGGGCTGCGTCGCGACGTTCTCGATGCGGTAGAGCCCCTCGATGCGGTCCTCGTCGTTCAACGCACGTCCGCAGGCGTGGCACATCGAAGCGACCGCATCGAAGTGCCCCGCCCCGCACGAGCGGCAGAGGCGGACCGTCTTGGTCGGCAGACGGGCCTCGGCGGTGGCGGCATCACGCTGCCCGAGCGAGAGCAGCGCACGCGCGACGCGGAAGGCGCGCCCCTCGTGGTAGACGAGGCTGCGCGGCCCGAACTCGGAGAGGGCGAGGAAGCGCGGACGCTGGAGGTAGGTCTGCCGGCCGCGCCCATCGGCGGTCGTCGGGATGAACGCCATCAGCGGCAGGCGGGGGAAGTTGTACCCAGGGAGGAAGCCCTCCGTGGCGAGGTAGCGGTACGTGTAGAAGTCGTTGGAGTTGCCGCCCGAATCCTTCTGGAGGAGGGAGAGCTGCTCCATCGCCTGACCGTGGCGCCCCTGGGCGCTCCGACGCTCCTTCGCGGGCGCGGCGTAGTCGTCCATCGTGCGGCGAGCGGCGTCG
>SCUS01000025.1 GCA_004297725.1 Myxococcaceae bacterium
CCCGGCGCGCCCGCGCCCATGTGGCTGCACATCTGGCCCATCTGCTCGGAGAAGCCAATGCGGCTCGCGGCCCGCTCGATGGCGGGGAAGTCGTCGGTCGCTAGCGCCGCGGTGATCTCCGCCACGGCGACGAGGTGATCGCGCATGTTCTGCTTCTGGTGGTTGGCCATCATCGGCAGAAGCGGGACCGGGGCGCGGGTGTCCATGCGGTCGAGCGCCTCGTGCGCGGAGGGCTGGGGCTGCGATGCGAGGGGAGGGGCGTGGGGCGCCTCGCGCACGCAGCCGATCGACAGCGCGAGCGAGGCGAAGGCGAGAAGCGCAGGGCGTGTCATTCGGGCTCTCCTTCATTGGCATCGGCGGGAGACGCGGGGAGGGCGTCGAGGGCGGTGACAAGGTGCTGCAGGGACTCGATGACGTGGGCGCGCCTGCTCGCGGGCACTGCGGCCAGAAGCGCGCTGAAGCGGTCGCCGCTGGAGGCCTCGACCTCCCGCGCCAGGCGCCGACCGCGCGCCGTCAGCGACACCCTCCGGCTGCGACCGTCGTTCTCGTCCGCGCGCTGGATCACATGCCTGGCATCGACCATCTTCGCGCAGAGGCGAGCGACGTTGCTCTTGTCGATGGAGAGGTCTGCGCCGAGGTCGCGCTGCGAGGCCTCCCCCTTCGAGAGCAGCACCATCAGCGCGTGGGCGTGGGCGACCGACAGCGGCTTGCCGCACGGCGTCTGGTCGCTGGCGAGGACGCCGAAGCGCCGAAACATCCGCTGCATGAGGCGGCGGAGCTCGTCGGACTGGGCCGCGGTGGGATCCTTCGACATGGTGGAGAGCTATAGGGCTAGATAGTTGTGCTCGCAACTAGATGCGCACGGAGGACCTGTGAGGGCGCGAAATGCGCGCGGTCGAGTTCATCACACTCAAGTCGGCGGGTCCGAAGGCCGCCTATCCGTCAAGGCCGCTATTCGGCCTGACGTCTTCCCACGCGGCACTCCTACGGGGATCGGCGTCGAGAAGTCGGTGCTCGCCCCGTCGTCGGTCACCGGCGCGTGGGCGGGGCAACCGCGGCGCAGATACATCGGGCAGCATACCGCCTCCGCGCGATCGAACGCGGCGCGCTCCCCGGCGTCGATCATGGCGCGCGGGTTCCTGCAGCAGTCGGTCTGGTGGACGGCGACCGCGCAGTCGTCCGCGGCGTGGCAGCTCCGGCCGTCCGAGAGAAGGCACACGACCGCCGCATCGTGGGCGGGGGTGATCACGTCGCCGGACGGCGCTGCGCTCGACGTCGCGATCGACCAGGGTTTCGACGGCGGTGCCTCGAAGGCCGGCGAACTGGACGCGTCCGTCAACGACCCCGCCGTGGACAGGCCTGCGGAAGGACCCGAAATCGATCCCATGGATGGTTCCCCCGGCGAGGTGGCCTGCGGCGACGGGAGGGACCTTTGCGGCGGCGCCTGTACGGTCCTGCAGCGCGATCCGACCCACTGCGGGGCCTGCGGCAACATCTGCGGCGCCGGGATGCGCTGCGCACTCGGCGCCTGCACTCCGGAGGCCCTCGACGCCGGCCGCAATGCCAGGAGTGGCGGATGAGCGGCGGCGTGCGCCCATCATGTCGTCGTGCGCCAGGGCAACGATTCCCGCCCCGATGCGTGCCCTTGCTGGCACGGTGGTCCATGCTGCGGCGTAGCGCGTTCCTCCGACTGATCGGCTGCGCGATCGTCCTCGGCGCGTGTGCCCAGACGACGTCGGGGGAGCCGACGAGCACGGCCGACGTGACCCCCGCAAGCGACGCGGGCGCGACCTCCGACGCCACCGTCTACTGCTGGATCTCGGGCCCCCACGCTGTACCGGCAGACGCCGGAGGGTGGTGGATCTGTACGCCCCCCTATCAGTGCGGCCGTCGCAACCGGGGTGGCTGGGGCTGCTGCGTCGGGCCCTCGTCCGAGTGCCGTGAGTAGATCGATGCGGGGTGTTCTCGTCGCCCGAAAGGAAAGGTGGGCTCCAACACGATGATGACGACCCGACTCTGGCCGGGACTGCTGCTCATCGCGAGTGGTTGCGCGGAGACCGTCGGCGCCGCCCGGGGCGACGTCGCCGACACCGGTTCGGTCTCACGGGACGTCGTCGCTGACGCCGGTTCGGTCGATGCGGAGCTGGTGATCATGCGCCCGCCGACCGATGACGGCCCGACCGCCACGAGCGACTCTTCGCCCGCCGGATCTTGCCCTGCGAGCCTCCTGGCCCCGCGATACCTCGGGCAGGCGAACCGGGTGTACGAGGCCGTGCGGGCCGACGGCGACAACACGGCCGTCTTCTGGGCCGAGTTCGCGCTCGATAGGAACTTCGGGGTGATGGTGCAGCGCTTCAACGCGGCGGGCGAGGCGGTGGACGCGCGGCCGATCACGCTGACTCGTGTCCCCGAGAATCGCGCCGGCCAGGTCGCGACGGCTTGGGACCACGCCGCATCCGAGCCCGCCGTGCTGACCTTCGACGCGCCGGGCGCGGCCACCCTGCACGTTGGGGGGATCAGCCGCCCGGCGACCTCGCGTGCGATCACGATGCACGCCGAGGGCTCCGGGGTCGCCCTCGTCGATGTCGGCGGCCTGCGGGCGGTGGAGGGCGGATGGACCTTCTTCTCCACGACGCCCGAGGCGCCCCGCGCGCTGGTGCAGCTCTTCACCCCGGCCGAAGGGGAGACGAGACCGGCGCCCGCGCTGGCGCTGACCCTCCCCGCATCGGCGGACCTCCGCGCGCTCGTCAGCGTTCCCCTCCTCGACGACAGCGTCGTCGTGATCTTGCCGAGCGCCGAGGGGGCCGGCGCGCAGGACTACCAGCGGTTCGACGCGCGCGGCCGGATCGTCGGCCCCGCAGGGACGTGGCGCGGATCGGGCTCCGCTCTGTGGCCGCCGATCGCCCCGACGCACGCCGGGTACCTGCTCGGCCTGGCCGTGGGGCGCTCGGGTCTGGGGCTCGCCGAGTTCGACCACGGAGGCACGGCCCGGGGGACCCGTCGCGACCTCGCGCTCCCCGACACGCACTGGCCGCGGGCGATGCTCGGCGCGCTCGGGCACGCCTTCGCAGCGGTGCTGGACGACTCGACCCTCGACGGGCGCATCTACCTCCGAGAGGTCACCGCGCTCGGCGCGGTCGGGGCCCCACTCTACCTCGACGACTCGAACCACACGACCAACGGGTTCATGCTGGTCCCCACGTCGCTCGGCGGGATGCTCGTCTACACGACGGAGCGCAGTGCGCCCGACCACGCCCTCTCGGTCGTGCCCCTGCGCGTCTGCGACTGAGCGGGAACGGAGCGACGCATGATTCATCCGCCACGACCCTCGCTGCCACGGGCGACCGCCACGGCGCTCCGCCTGGGACTCCTCTGCGCCGCCTCGACCTGCAGCACGCCGCTCGAGGACGACCCCGCGAGCGTTCCGTTCGATGTTGCGGACGGCGGGACGCCCGGGTGGCAAGTCCGGGTCCTGGTGGGGCCGAGGTTCCCCCTGACGCCCGGTGCCGGGTTCGCGGTGCGCGCCGAGAACGCCGCGGGGCAGGTCTTCGAACGCACCGCCGGGGCCGACGGCGTGGTTCCGCTGGGGGTCGCGCGGGAGGACGGGCCGTGGGACCTCACCGTGGCGCGCGCGGGGTGCCGGGCGGTGTCCATCCTCGGGGTCGCCGGCGACTTCGACGGCGACGTCTACTCCGAGTGCGCCGCGGCTCCGCCGCCCCCGCGTGAAACCGCCCACACGCTCTTCGTTCGCGTCGAGGGCTTTCCCGACCTCAGCACGGACCTGGACGTGTGCCTGCCCGGCTCCACCTCCTCCGGCACTCCCGACCGGATACGGGTGGACTTCGCAGATCGCCCGGGGACCTCGCCCGGCGACGTCTGGGTCGTTCGGTTCGAGTCGGGGGCCCGCGACGCACGCCCACGTAACATCGCGCGCCTCGCGGTACCGTCGCTCCACGGGCGGAACACGACGGTCACTGTGAGCCTGCCAACGCCGCCCGTACCGGTCGTGCGGTCGCGAGTGGCCGTGCAGTTCCCGACCGAGGGCCTGCTCACCGGAGAGAGCGCCGAACGTTCGAGCGGCTACGGGCCCGTGTATCGCCAGGTCCGCTTCTACGGCGAGGCAACGTCCTGCCACGTCGGCGCCGGCCTCTGGACGCCCCCGGATGCCTCCGGCCGCGGCACCTTCGCGTTCGAGACCTTCGGTCCGCCCTTCGAGCCCGACTCCGCCGGCATCCTGCTCGGCTTCAACGGCGGAAACGTGGCGGTCCAGGGCGGGGTCCGTGTGCGACGTGTCACCGACGGTGACGTCGTGCAGGTCCCGCCGGTCTGGGTGCTCCGCGCCGAGGCCGATCCACCCGCGAACGTCCGCTTCCGGGTCGATGCGCCGGACTACGGGATCGCCTCGTTTCAGGCGGTCCCGACCGGCCCCAACATTCACGGCGAGTGGGTCGGCTACATGGCCCACGGCGCCACCCTCGACGGTCGCCGACTCCCGCAGTTGCCGACGACCGTGTCGCTTCGCGACCTCACCTTCGGCATGGCGCAGGACAATCACTTCGCCGTCAGGGCGTGCATCGCCACCACCCGCCCCGGCGCCCGTCCCCCGTGGACGCCTGCGGGCCTCGACGCCGACGTCTCCCTCTGCGCCGCGACCACCGCGGCCCTGAGCCGCGAACCGATGTAGCGTTCCGCGATGGCCCCGCCGACGGCACTCCAGGTCGCGCTCGTCAGCTCCGTCGCGTTGCTCGGCAGCCTCGGATGTGGGGGTCGAACCACGGCGACGGATGCCTCGTCAGGTTCGGACGCTGCGGATTCGGACGTCGCCGCGTTCGATCACCCCGACGTCGTCGCAGCGCTCGATCTTCCCGATGTCGTCGATGTCGTGCTCGAGCGCGACGCCGCCGCACCGCTCGACGTGGTCGCCCTCGACGTCGTCACCATCGACGTCTCCGTTCTCGACGCCTCCTTTCTGGACGCGACCAGCCCCGACGCGCCGGACGTCGCCGTGGGGTGGCCGCGGCAGGTGGCGCCGCTGGCCGGCGCGCGCGTCACACAGCGCCGCCCGACCCTTCGCTGGACGCTCCCTGCCGGCGCACCCCCCGTCCGCGTCGAGGTGTGCGCCGACCGGGCCTGTTCGGTCGTCGAGCACGGCTGGATGTCGGCCGCGTCCGAGGGACGACCGCCGACCGATCTCGCGCCGGGCGTCCACTTCTGGCGCCTCTCGCTGGGCGGTGGCACCAGCCCCGTGTGGCCCTTCTTCGTGCCCGCCCGCTCGGGCGAGGCGGACACCAGCTGGAACTCGCTCGACGACTTCAACGGCGACGGTCGCGCGGACTTCGTAGTCCTCTCGCAAGCGGGCGACGCGGGGGTCGTGACCGCCCGCGCGTACCTGGGCCGCGCGGGCGATGTCCCCGCGCCGGGACCCAGCTTCGCGGTGGGTGCCTACGCGCTAGTGAGGGGAGTAGGCGACGTCGATGGGGACGGCTACGGTGACCTCGCGATCAGGCAGGGCTGCGTCCCCGACGTGATCGAACTCCATCGGGGCGGCCCCGACGGGCCGGCGGTCGCGCCGTCGGGGGCGATCACCTGGCTGGTTCCCACCTGCCAGGTCGGCATGCCCTTCGTCGGTGTCGGAGACGTCAACGGCGACGGCTACGGCGACCTCCTGGCCGAGTCCCCGGCGCGCGCCAGCACAGGCGGGGGGTTCGGCCGTCGCATCGAGCTCTACCTCGGCGGTCCCGTCGATCGGCCGCTGATCCCGTCCACCGCGCTCGAAGGCGGCAACGAGTACAACGGCTTCGGTGGGCCGACGGCGCTCGGGGACGTCAACGGCGACGGCTTCGCAGACGCTGCCGCGGTGATGCGAGCGGGCGTCATGATGGGTGGCTCGGTCCTCCCGGCCAGCGTGCTCGTGTACCTCGGCGGCGCAGACGGTTTCGCCGGCTCACCGCCGGTGAGGCTGCAGAGCCCGGTGACGAGCGACCTCGGGTATGGCGAGCTGCCGGACGCGCCCTTCGATCACGACGGCGACGGCTTCGCCGACGTGGCGGTGGGCAACGGCTGGCGCCCTGACTCCGAAGGTCGATCGTCGTCGCGGATCAACCTGCACCGGGGCGCCCGCGCGTGGGCCGCGCCGCCGCCGGCCGTGCCGCTGCGCCTCACGTCCTTCACGGGCAACCTGTGGGGACGGTCGTCCGTCAGCCCCGGCGACTTCGATGGCGATGGCCGCGACGACCTGGCCGTGCTCACCACGCAGCGGGGCAGGGTGGCCGTGCAGCTCTTCCACGGCGGCGAGGCGGCCGCCGACGCGGGCGCCCCGGCGTACTTCGTCATCAACGATCGGGCGCTCGCCGGGCGGGGCGCGCAGGGCTGCGACCTCGACGGGGACGGCCGCGCTGACCTCGTCGTGTCGTTGAGCAGCCCGGGCGCCGATGCGCGCGCGGTGGAGCAGGGGATCATGGTGCTGAACGGAGGGGAGTGGCCCATCGGAGAGACGCCGAGGGCGTGGCTGTGGGGGCCCGCCACCGAGGCGGTGACCCTCGCGCGGTAGTCGGTTACCGCGCGCGCCAGAGTTCCCGCGCGCGGCCGTCCGGCGTCAACGCCTCCGCGACCTCGCGGCCATTCTCGACGCGGATCCGCAGGAGCGAGCCGCGGCTGTCATCGACGCCGGGCGACATGCCGCAGTCGATGCGCACGAGCGTCGCCGGGCCGTCGATCGCGATGGCGCCCCGCGCGCCCAGCGCCGACGGGGTGTGGCCGAACACGAAGTGCTCCACGCCGAGGGCCCGCGCGTTCGTGGCCACCACGCCGACGGAGGACGTCCACCAGTCCCTGGCCTCGAGGATCGAGTCGGCCCCGACGATCTCCGTGTCTGTGTAGTCGTGCGCCGTCACGGCAGCGCGCAACGCCGCCTCCAGCGCCGGGACCGTTCGGCCACCGGTGTTGCCCGCGTGCGAGAAGAACCATGCGCCGACCCGCGCGCCGAAAGGGAGCGTGCGCAGCCAGCGACCGTGGGACTCGCTGCCGTTGGCGACGGCCATCGGATCGACGTGGCGGGCGCGCAGTTCTGGATCGATGCCGTCGTCCGCGTCGGCTTTGCTGTTCAGCGGGTCGGCGAGGAACTCCGCTTCGTGGTTGCCGAACAGCGCGACCACCCGCCCGCCCGCGGCGTCGGCGGAGGGCTCGAGCGCCCGCAGGAGATCGACCACCTCCAGCGACGACGGTCCCTTGTCGATCATGTCCCCGGCGACGACGAGCACCGCGGGTCCGGCCGTCCAGCGGGCGGCGGAGGGCTCGGCGGGAACGCCGTCGATCACGCCGTGCCGCGCGAGGAGCGCCACAAGCCGGTCGTAGCCGCCGTGGACGTCGCTGACCGCGTACACGGGCGCGTCGCGGGGCCGGTCGAGCTCGACGATCGCGGGGTGCGAGGTCCAATCGCGCGGCCCCGAGAGGACCGGGTAGCGGGGCGGGTCCCCGCACGCCGCAAGGGCGACCACCAGCAGGACCCCGCGCGCGGCCCGCAGGAGCGCGAGGACGGCGGGCTCGAAGAGACCGCTCATCTCGCGCGCTCCGGGTGATCCGCGACGATCTCCACCCCGGTCGTGCCTCGGCTGCATCGCATGGTTGCGTTCACAACGACGGGGGTAGTACTACGGTCGTAGTAGAGGAGTCCATGAACGAGACGCCGATTCCCGGAGGGCAGTTGGAGCGCGCGATCCTGGAGGCACTGTGGGACCGGCCGTGCGCCTCCGCGCGTGAGGTCCACGGCGTCGTCGGCGCCGCGGAGTCCCTCGCCTACACGACCGTCGCGACGGTGCTCGACCGCCTCCACGCCAAGGGGCTCGTCACGCGCGACCTCGTGGGCCGGGCCTTCGTGTACCGGGCCGCCGTCGCGCGCGCCTCGGTTGAGCAGGCCCAGGTCCGGGCCCTGCTCGCGAAGCTGCTCGGACCCTCGCCGCGCCCCGCCGTCGCAGCCCTCGTCGAGGCGGTCGAGGCTCTCGACCCCGCCCTGCTCGACGATCTCGCCCGCGCCGTTGCGGCCCGCAGGAGGTCGCGCCGTGGACCGTGAACTGGTGCTGGCGGTCCTCGTGCTCTTCGCCTGCGGGTCCCTGCTCGTGACCGCGGGCCTCGCGCCGACGAGGCGGGGCGACGCGCCCAGCGGGACGCAGCTCGAGCGGGCGTCCTGGGGGGGCCTGTGGCGGCCCTTGATCCCGACCGCGCTGGCGCTCGCGCTGCTCGCGGGCTGGGCCTTCCAGGAGCCGAACGCCTCGGACGAGGCCGTGCGCGCGCCCATGCTGGTCGTCGCGGTCGTGGTCGCGGCGCTCTGGTTCCGCGCCGGCGTTCGGGCGTTCGTCGCCCTGCGTCCCGGCCGCGCGGCGGCGACGGTCGCGACCGCGGGGCTCCTGCGCCCGCACGTCCTGGTCTCGCCGACGTTCGCCGAGGTGGTCGATCCCGCGGCGCTGGCGGCCGCCCTGGCCCACGAGGCCGCCCACGTCCGCCACCGCGACCCGCTCCGGCTCTGGGTGGCCCGCTTCGTCACGGACCTCCAGGGGGCGCTGCCGGGCGCGCGGGCGCGCCTCGACGCCTGGGAGCACGCGCTCGAGATGGCGCGCGACGAGGAGGCGCGGATCGGCGGCGTGGACGGCGCCGACCTCGCCGCGGCGATCCTCGCGGCGGCGAGGCTGGGGGACCGTTCGTTGCCGTCCACCGTCGGCCTCATGGGGCCCGGCGACGCCCTGCGCGAGCGCGTCGATCGCCTCCTGGCGCCGCTCGTCGTGCCCCCTCAGACGCCCGGTCTCCGGGCCGCCCGGGCCGCCCGCCTCGCCCTGTTCGCCCTCGCCGTCGCGGGCTTCGGGTGGGTCGGCGTGAAGTTCGGCGAACCGATCGTGCGCGCGTTCCCGTGGGTCGCGACGTGAGGGCGCTCCACGCGCCGCCCGCGGTCGCCCTGCTCGCGGTCGCCCTGCTCGCGTCCTGTGGCGAGAGCGAGTCGGAGCGCGAGGAGCGAGCGATGGCGGCGGCCGTTCCTCCGCGGCTCGAGCCCGACGGAACCATCCGCCTGACCGACGCCGATCGTCGAGCCCTCGGCCTCGCCGTCACCGAGGCCCTGGCGGAGGACCTGCCCGACGTGACCCTGCGCCTCGGCCGCGTCCGCGCGCGGCTGGGCGACGAGGCGCTGGTCGTCGCGCCGGTGAGCGGGCGCATCGTGCGCGCGCCCGCCGCGGCCCTCGGCGCCCTGGTGACGGCCGGCGACGCCGTCGTCCAGATCACGCCGACGCTGGCGACCGCCGAGCGGATCTCGATGGACGTCCAGGCCGCTCAGTTCCAAGGGCAGATCGAGGCGACGGCGCGCGAGCTCGCCACCCGCGAGGCCGAAGCCGTCCGCGCGCGCGACCTGGCCCGCGGCGCGATCGTGAGCGCCGAGCGTCTCCAGCAGGCCGAGCTCGCCGTCGCGACCACCCGCGCCCGGCTGCAGGGACTCGAACGGTCGCGCGGGGCCCAGGCGCAGGGCGAGCGCACTGCCGTCGCCCTGCGGGCCCCGGCGGGCGGCACGCTCGTGGCGCTCGACGCCTCCCTCGGGGCGATGGTCCGCGCGGGCGACGTCGTCGCGCGCATTCTCCAAGCGGGCCCGCGCTGGGTGGACGTCGCGACCGCCCCCGACGAGCCGACCGGAGACGGGTACGAGGTCGCGGCCGGTCCCGCCTGGGTGTCGGCCCGCCTGCTGGCCCGCGGCGCGATCGTCGAGGACGACGGCACGCGCCGCGATCGACTGGTGGTCGATGCCGTGGGGGCGGTCCCGCTGCTGCCGGGCGCGACCGTCGCCGTGCGCGTGGCGCACGGCGCGCCGCGGGGGACGGTCGTGCCCGAGGCCGCGCTCGTGCCCGACGCCGGCGGGGACGTCGTCTACGTCGAGGTCCGCCCGAACCTGTTCGCGGCGCGCGCCGTCCGGGTCGCCGCCCGATTCCACGGGCGAGCGCGCCTGGCGGCGGGCCTCCACGACGGCGAGCGGGTCGTGACCGTCGGGGCCATGGCGCTGCGGGGCGAGAGCCTGCGCGGCGCCCTGCGCCACCAGGAGTAGCGCGCCGTGGGATCCCTGCTCGATGGGCTCATCACCTGGTCGATCCGGCGGCGCGCCTTGGTGCTGCTGGCGGCCGTGGCCCTCACCGTGGCCGGGCTCTGGTCCGCGGGGCACGCCACGACGGACGTGCTGCCCGACTTCACTCCGCCGCGCGTGGTCGTCCAGACCGAGGCGCCCGGGATGGGGACAGCCGACGTCGAGACCCTGGTCACGCGGCCGATCGAGCGCGCACTCCTCGGCACGCCGGGCGCCGAGACCGTGCGCTCGACCTCGGCGCCGGGCCTGTCGGTGATCACCCTGATGTTCGAGGAGGGCGCGGACCTCTACCGCGTGCGGCAGCTCGTCGCCGAGCGCGTCGCCCTCACGAGCGGCCGGCTCCCCCAGGCCGTGCGGGCGCCGCAGCTGGCGCCGATCTCCGCGCCCATCGGCGCGCTGCTCAAGTTCTGCGTCACCGTTCCGCCCGGCGGCGAGCAGCCGGCGCGCGACGCGCGCGCGTTCGCCGAGTGGACGCTGCGGCCGCGCCTCCTGGCGATCCCGGGCGTCGCGCAGGTCACCGTGCTGGGCGGGCGGGTCGAGCGCGTCGAAGTGCGGCCCGACCCGGCGCGCATGCGCGCGCGGGGGGTCACGGTGGCCGACGTGACGGACGCGGTGCGCCGTAGCCAGGCCGTCTCCGGCGCGGGGTTCGTCGAGTCCGGCGGCGCGCGCCTCGACGTGCAGGACGACGCGCGGCTGACGCTCGCGGGCGCGGCGGTCATGCTCGGCGACGCGGTCGTCGTCGCCGCGCGGGGGGCTCCCCCGATCCGACTAGGCGACGTGGCCGACGTCGTCCGCGGCGACGAGCCGGCGGTGGGCGCGGCGATCTACGACGGGCGGCCGGCCCTCTTCGTCCAGGTCAACAAGCTGCCCTGGGCCGACACGCTCGACGTCACGCGCCGGGTCGAGCGGGAGCTCGCCGCGCTGCGCCGCGAGCTCCCGGCCGGCGCGCGCATGGAGCCGCCGGTCTTCCGGCAGGCCACCTTCGTGCGGCGGTCGATCGGCAGCGTCGGGCGGGCGATGGCGATCGGCGCGGCGCTGGTCGTGGCCGTGCTGCTCGCGTTCCTGCGCTCGGGTCGGCTGGCGGCGATCAGCCTGGTCTCGATCCCGCTCTCGATGCTGACGGCCGTGCTGGTGCTGGTGGCGACGGGCACGTCCATCAACGGCATGACGCTCGGCGGCCTCGCGCTCGCCGTCGGCGAGGTGGTGGACGACGCGATCGTGGACGTCGAGAACGTCTGGCGGCGCCTCGGCGAGAACGCCCGGTCGGCCGCGCCGCGCCCGGCCGAGGACGTCATCCACGACGCCTCGCGCGAGGTGCGCGGCTCGGTCGTCTACGCCACCGTCATCGTCTGCCTCGTGCTCGTGCCGGTGCTGCTCCTCGGCGGGATCGCCGGGCGCATCTTCGCGCCGCTCGCCCGCGCCTACATCCTGGCGATCGGCGCCTCGCTGCTCGTCGCGCTGACGGTGACGCCGGCGATGTGCGCGTGGCTCCTGCCGCGCCTGGCCACGGCGGAGACCCGGCCGACGCGCTTCGCCGCGGGGCTGCTCGTCCGCTACGGCCGGCTGCTCCGGGCGGTCGCGTCGCGTCCCCGCACCGTCTTCACGCTCGCCGGCCTGCTGGCCGGGGGGGCGATCGTCGTCGTGCCCTTCCTCGGGGGGCGCTTCCTGCCGGAGTTCCGCGAGGGCGCGTTGATCGCCACCGTCATCGCCGCGCCCGGCACCTCCCTCGACGAGACCCTGCGCCTCGCCGGGCGCGTCGATGCGCAGCTGCGCGACGGCTTCGCACCGCACGTCGCCGCCCGCGCCGGCCGCGCCGCGCTCGACGACGACGCGGCGCCGCCCCACCGCGTCGAGATGGACGTCCTCCTGCCGCCCGACGACGACCGCGAGGCCGAGGTGCTGGGCGCCGAGACGGCGGTGCGCATCGGCCGCGTGCCGGGGCTGGGCTTCGTCGTGGAGGGCTTCCTCGGCGAGCGGGTCCACGAGATCCTCTCGGGCGAGACGGCTCCCGTGGTGGTCCGCGTCGTCGGCCCCGACCTCGGCCCCCTCCGGGCGCTCGCCGCCCGCGCCGCCGCCGTCATGCGGACGACGCCGGGCCTGGGCGCGGTGCAGGTCGAGCCCCAGCTCGACGTCCCCCAGCTCCGGGTGCGACCCGACCGGGTGGCGCTGGCGCGCTACGGCGTGCGCGCGCTCGACCTGGCCGACGAGCTCGTCGCGTGGCGGCAGGGGCGCGCGTGGACGCAGATCCTCGGCGCGGACGGGCGAGTGGTCGATGTGGTGGTCGCCGGACCGCCCCCGCTGCGCGAGCGCGACGCGCTCCGGGATGTGCCGATCGCCACGCCGGCGATGGGGTCCGTGAGCCTCGGCACCCTGGCGGACATCGACCTCAGTCCCGTCCCCGCGGTGGTCCATCACGAGGCCGGCGAGCGGCGCATCCACGTCACGGCGGGCGCGCGGGGCGCCGGGCTGTCCCGCGCGGTGGCACGCCTGACCGACCGGCTCGCGCGCGAGGTGCCGCTGCCCGCGGGCTACCGCCTGGACGTCGGTGGCGAGGCCGTCGCGCGCAGCGAGGCCGCGACGCGCCTGCTCCTCGTCGGCGGCCTCGTGCTGCTCGGGGTCTTCCTCCTGCTCGCGGTCGCGTTCGGCTCGTCGCGCGACGCCGGGATCGTGCTGCTGAACTTCCCGCTGGGCCTGCTCGGCGGCGTCGTGGCGGCGCTGCTCACGCCCGAAGGGCTCTCGGTCGCGGGCTTCGTGGGCTTCGTCACGCTCTTCGGGATCATCGCGCGCAACGGCATCATGCTCGTCGCGCACAAGCGCCACCTCGACGCCGAGCGCCCCGACGAGGACCCCGTCGAGCGGGTGTTCCGGGCCGCCGAGGAGCGCCTGCTCCCGATCACCATGACCGCGGTGACGGCGGGGCTCGGGCTGCTGCCGCTCGCGCTGTCGTTCGAATCGGCCGGCAGCGAACTCGAGGCCCCGATGGCGCTCATCGTCTGCGGGGGGCTCGTGACGTCCACGGCGCTCAACATGCTCGTCCTGCCGACGGTCTACGTCTGGCTCGCCCGACGAGGCGCCGCGAGGGCGGCGGGATGAGCCCGCGCGTTCTTCCAGCCGCATGGCTCGCCTTGGCGCTGGTGTCCGCCGCCGCGCGCGCCCAGGAGGCCCCACTCTCGCTCGCCGCGGCGCAGGCCGAAGCGCGCGCCCACGCGCCCGAGGCTGCCTCGCTCGCCGCGGGCGTGCGGGGCGCCGAGGCCGTCGCGGGCGACGCGCGCCGGGCCTTCCGGCAGGACCCGACCCTCTCGTTCTCCGCGCAGCCCGGCGCCCTCTCGGGCGAGTCTCAGGGGTTGGGGTACAGCGTCGGCGTCAGTCTGCCGATCGACGTCTCGAGCGCGTGGGTGCCGCGCGGAGAGGCGGCGGCGGCCGACGCGCAACGGGCGGCCTTCGAGCGGGACGACGGGCTGCGCGCGCTCGACGAGTCCGTCGCCGTGGCGGTCGCCGAGCTCGCCTTCGCCCGGCGTGCGGTGGTCCGCGCCGAGCGGATCGCGGCCCTCCAGGACATCCTCGCGGAGGCGGCGGGGCGGGAGCTGGCCGCGGGGCGGGGGGATCAGCTGGCGTTCGATGCCGCCGCGCTCGACCTCGCGCGCGCCCGGCTCGCCGCGGCGCTGGCGGTCGGGGAGGAGAGCCAGGCGCGGCTCCGGCTCGCGCGCCTCCTCGGCCGCGCGACCGCGCAGGGACTGATCGTGGACGACCCGGCGGACGCGCCCGAGCCGCCCGACGAGGCGGCCGACGCCGCGCGCGTCGAGCGCGACCCGCGGGTCCGCGCGGCCGACGCCGAGGTCCGCGCGGCCCAGGCGCAGCGCCGGTGGCGGGAGCGGCAGGTGTTTCCCATGCCGACGTTGAGCGCGACGTATTCCTCCCAACAGACCGGAGCCCCGGGTGGCGCCCTCACGGGTCCCGTCGATGGGAGCCTCAGCACGATCAGGGTCGGGCTGAGTGTTCCGGTGCCGCTCTTCGACCGGCAGACGGCGCCGCGCGCCCGGGCGTTCGCGCGGATCCTGGCCGCCGAGGCCCGCGCGCTCGCCGTGCGTCTCGACGTCCGCAGCGGGATCCTGGCGAGCGGAGAGGGACTGCGCGCGGCGCGGCGTGCCCTGGATGCCACCGCCCCGGTCCCCGTGATCGTCGAGCGGGAGTTCCAGCTACTGGAACGGGCGGCGCGCGCCGGAACGCTCGATGCCATGGCGCGCGCGCTGGCCGTCCGTCGGCTGGAGGAGGCAATGCAAGGGGTGGATGCCGCCGTGCGCGACGCGCGCCTCGCCCGAGCACGCTGGGTCCGTCGGACGGGCGCGGAAGGGCCTTGACCGATGTCCGAGGCCCGCGCGCTCAAGCGCGACGTGCGCGCCGTCTCGCTCGCGTGCCGGGACCCGCGCGTCCCCTGGTACGCCAAGCTCCTGGCGGGCCTCGTCGTCGCCTACGCGGTGAGCCCCATCGACCTCATCCCGGACTTCATCCCGGTGCTGGGCTACCTCGACGACCTCATCCTCGTGCCCGCCGGGATCGCCCTGGTCCTCCGCCTGATCCCCGCGGACGTCATGGCGGACTGCCGGCTGCGGGAGGAGACGTTGGAGGGTCGCCCGGCCGGGTGGGGCGCCGCCGCCGTCATCGTGCTCCTGTGGCTCGGGGCCGCGGCGCTGGTCGGACGCTGGGCGTGGCACCGCCGCCGCTGACGATCCCCGCGACGCGGGGGTTGGCGCCCGGCACGACGGCCGCACCAGGTCGTCTCCGCCGACGGCCGCCCGGTGGCGTCGTCGCGCCAGACGTCGGTGGTGCGGACGTAGCGGCCCACCGTCGCCCGCGACCTCCAACGCCCCCGCGCCGCGACCGAGCGCTCGCGCCGCCCGCCGATCGGCGCGCACCCATCGCTCCCCTCCCCGAGACCGGGGCCCGCGCCGCCGCGGACTGGGACCGCCCCCGGTCGCCGTGCGGTCGCCCGAAGCGGGCCGCCTCACCCTCCGATCCGACACCACGAAGGCTCCGCCATCATGACCCTCCCCACCCCTCCCCGCCTTCCGCCCGGACCCCGGCGGACGGCCCCCCCGCGCGGCGGCTGGCTGCGCGTGCTCGTCCCCGCCGCGCTGGTCGGGGGCGGGACGTCGGCGTTCGTCGGCTTCGCGAGCGAGGTCGGCGAGGGGGAGACCCGCCGGATCGACGAGCACATCCTGCTGGCGCTGCGCAACCGGGCGGACCTGTCGGACCCGTGGGGCCCCCGGTGGCTCGAGGAGGCCCTGCGCGACGTGACGGGCCTCGGGGGCGTGGCGACACTCACGCTGCTCACCCTTGCGACGGTGGGCTTCCTGGTGATCCAGCGCCACCGCTGGACCGCGGCGGTGGTCGCCGGCACCGTGGCCGGCGGGCTCGCGTTGAGCAGCGCGCTCAAGCACGTCTACGCGCGACCGCGGCCCGACCTCGTGCCCCACGGGAGCTTCGTCTACACGTCCAGCTTCCCGAGCGGCCACGCGGCGATGTCGGCGGTGACGTTCCTCACGCTCGCCGCCCTGCTGGCCGAGGAGGCGCCCACGAGGGCCTTGCGGGTCTACCTGCTGTCCGTCGCGTCGCTGCTCACCCTCGCGGTCGGCTTCAGCCGCGTGTACCTGGGGGTCCACTACCCGAGCGATGTGCTGGCGGGCTGGATCTTCGGCGCCACCTGGAGCGCCGCGAGCTGGTTCGCCGCGCGCCACTTCCGCCGCCACCGACAGGCCGTCGGTTCAGACGCGGGGCAGGGCCGCCCGTAGCGGACGCTTCAGCGCAGGGCCGCCGCGTCGGTCCCCAGGGCCCACACGGCATGTGCTCTTCCCGCTGCGATCGCCGGCTTGACTCCCGACTCCACGCCGGGAATCCTCCCGGCTCATTCCCGAATGGCGGTGGAGTCCGCCGAGACCCGCAGCGAGCGTCGCTGCCAATGACTCCTACGATGCCGCCCACCCCGGGCGCCGTAGGAGCTCGCGTGAGTCCCTCCGGCGCCGTTGCCCGACGGAGACTCCAGGTGATCGACGCCACCAACCGCGCGCGCTCCCTTCGCTTCGACCCGCCCTCGGATCTGGCGGATCGAACGTGACCCGCTCTACCCGCGCCTCGGCGCTCTTGCAGTGGATCATCCTCGGCGTCCTGGTGGGCGTCCTGTGCGGCAGCGCCTCGGCGCTCTTCCTCCACCTCCTGGAGCGGGCCACCCGCTTCCGCGAGGTCCACGAGGGCCTCGTCTTCGCGCTGCCGCTCGCCGGCCTCGTCATGGGGACGGTCTTTGAGCGCTTCGGCCGTTCCATCAAGGCTGGCAGCAACCTCATCATCGACACGATCCACGACGGCGGCCCCGAACTCCCGCTGCGCCTCGCGCCGATGGTGCTCGTCGGCACCGTGCTCACCCACCTCTTCGGCGGCAGCGCGGGCCGCGAGGGGACCGCCGTCCAGATGGGCGCGGGCCTCGCAGACGCCCTCGCGCACCGGCTCGCCGTGCCCCGTCACGTCCGACGCCAGCTGCTCGTGGCGGGCGTCGCCGGGGGCTTCGGGTCGGTGTTCGGCACGCCGGTCGCGGGCGCGATCTTCGGCCTCGAGTTCGTGGTGCTCGGGCGCATCGAGTACGACGCGCTGGTCCCGGCGCTCGTCGCCGCGCTGGTGGGCGACATGACCACGCGCGCCTGGGGCATCGGGCACGCGCACTACCTCGCCGCCCCCCACGTCGCGCTCACGCCGCTGCTGGCCCTGAAGTGGCTCGTCTTCGCCGCCGCCATGGCCGCGGCCTCGACCGCGTTCATCGAGCTCACCCACTGGCTGAAGCGCCAGGGGGAGCGGCGTGTGCCCCGGCTCGGCCTCCGCATGGCCATCGGCGGCGGGGTGGTGGTCGCGCTCTGGCAGCTTCTCGGCACCAGCGACTACCTCGGCCTCGGCGTGCCGATGATCCTCCGCGCCTTCGAGGACCCGCACGTCCCGGTCTACGCCTTCGCGGCCAAGCTGCTCTTCACGGCCGTCACCCTGGGCGCCGGCTTCATGGGCGGCGAGGTCACGCCGCTGTTCTTCGCCGGGGCCTCCCTCGGCAGCGTGCTCGCGCGCGCGCTCGACATCCCCCTCGCGCTCGGCGCGGGCGTCGGGATGGCGGCGGTCTTCGCGGCCGCCTCCAACGCCCCGCTCGCCCTCTCCGTCATGGCGTTGGAACTGCTCGGCGCCAGCGTCTTCCCGCATGCGGTGCTGGTCTCCGTCGTCGCCTACCTGATGACCGGCCACCGCAGCATCTACCCCGCGCAGCGGCTGCTCGGCAGCAAGGCCGGCGGCCGGCTGTCCCATCCGACCGCGATCCGTGACCTGCCCCACACCGAGGCGCCTCCGCCTCCGTCCGAGGAGCCCCGCCCATGACCTGGTGGATGTACGCCTTCGCCTCCGCGCTCGCCGCCTCCGCAACCGCCATCCTCGCCAAGGTCGGCATCCGAGGCGTCCCCTCCAACCTCGCGACCGCCGTGCGGACGACCGTCGTGCTCGTGATCGCCTGGGGCCTCGTGATCGCTTCCCGAGAGACGCACGGGCTCCGCGACCTGCGGGCCCGGTCGGTGGCGTTCCTGGTGCTCTCGGGCATTGGCACGGGCGTGTCGTGGCTCGCCTACTTCAAGGCCCTCCAGATGGCGCCCGCCTCCCGCGTCGCGCCCATCGACAAGCTGAGCCTCGCGTTCACCATGGCGCTCGCGGTGCTCGTGCTCGGCGAGACGGTCACCTGGAAGGCCGCCCTCGGCGCCGCGCTGATGGTCGTCGGCGCGCTCCTCACCCTGGGAGGGCCCTGACCATGCGCGTCCTGGTCGTCGATGATGATGAGGAGACGCTCGAGTTCGTCACCCGGGCGCTGGAGCGCGACGGGCATCAGGTGACCGCCGCGCAGACGCCCGCGGAGGCGGCCATCCGGCTGGGCGACGCCGGGCCTGATCTCATCGTCCTGGACGTCATGCTCGGGGAGGCCTCGGGCCTCGACCTCTGTGCGACCCTCCGCCGCACCGGGTGCATGGTGCCGATCCTCTTCCTCAGCGCCCGCGGCGCCGTGAACGCCCGGGTCGAGGGGCTCGACGCAGGAGGCGACGACTACCTCGCCAAGCCCTTCGCGCTGCGCGAACTCCTCGCCCGGGTCCGGGCCCTCGGACGGCGCGGCCCGCCGGCGCGAACGCGGCGCCTGGCCCTGGGCGCGGTCACGCTCGACTTCGACGCCCGCCAGGCGACGTCGTCCGTCGGCGAGGTCCCGCTGACGCGCCGCGAGTGGGACATCCTCCGCGCGCTCGCCGAGGACCGTGGGCGGGTCGTGGCCTTCGACGACCTCCTCGACCGCGTGTGGGGGGAGGCGACCGACGGCGCCCGCGCGAGCATGGAGGTGATCGTCTCGCGGCTGCGCAAGAAGCTCGACGCCGCCGCCGGCCGGCCGACGATCCGAACGTCGCGCGGGGTGGGGTACGCGCTGGAGCTCGCGCCGTGAGCGGCGCTTCCATCGAACGCTCGGTCGCGCGCGCCTACCTGCTCTCGATCCTGGGCGTCGCCCTCGCGATCGTCGTGGTCAGCGCGATCGGGACGGCCGTCGTCGGGGCGGCGCGGGACGACGCCGACGCTGTGGCGCTCGCCCGCACGCTCGGGAGCGAGCTCCAGAACCACCGCGGCGACACCCCAGACGCGCTCGACGAGCTGGTGCGCCACGAGCTGGAGGAGCAGCGGTGGTTCCGCCGCGAGATCGAGGTCTGGCAGGGCGGTCGGCACCTCGGCGGAGGGTCGGGGGCGAGCCGCCTCCGCCCGTGGCTCGCTCGACCTGGCTGCGCCGCCGCGCTCGTCGGAGGGGCGCCCGCGCGGGTGTGCCGCGTCGCGACGGCGCCCGGCACGGTCGTCGTGGTCGCGTCTCCGCTGCGGCCGATGATCCTCGCGTGGGTTCCGCTGGTGGCCACGGTCGCGGCCTCCGCTGCGCTCGCCGCGCTCGTCTTCGCCGCCATCGTCGGGCGCCTGGTCCGTCGGAGCCTGCGGCCGCTCCAGCGTTTCGAGCGCCGCCTCGACGGACTCCGCTCCCTCTCGGGCGAGCGCCTCCCGCCCGACTGGGGCGCGCGGGAGATCGACCAGCTCGCGGCGACCTTCAACGCGCTGCTCAGCCGACTCGACGCCTCCGTCGAGCAGGAGCGCCGGTTCGTCTCCAACGCCGCCCACGAGCTCCGCACGCCGCTCACGCGGCTGCGCGGACAGATCGAGCTCGTGCTCCTCGAGCAGGGCGCCGGGGCCGAGTCCCTCCGGCGTCTCGGCCTCGCTGTGCGGACCTGCGAGGAGCTCGGGCGCGCGATCGACTCCCTCCTCGCCCTCGGCCGCGACGCCGTCGGCGCGGGCGAATGCGTGGACCTGGGCGAGGTCGCATCCGAGGTGCTCCGGTCGCTCGGCGAGGCCGAGGTCCGACGCGTACGATTCGTCGCGGGCGAGGCGCCGGTCCGCGGCGACGAGGTGCTGCTCACGCTCGCGGCGCGAAACCTCATCGACAACGCGCTCAAGTACAGCGAGGCGGCCGTGGAGGTCGTCGTAGAGCGGGAAGGGGGGCGATGCTCCCTGGCGGTGAGCGACCGCGGACCGGGCATCCCCGACGCCGAACTGGACCGCGTCCGGGAGGCCTTCGTCCGCGGCCAGCAGGACAGCGGGCGGGTGCGTGGCAACGGGTTGGGCCTCGCGCTGGCGGAGCACGTCGCGCGCCTGCACGGCGGATCCCTGTCGCTCGCGAACCGACCCGGCCGGGGCCTGACCGCGGCGCTGCTCGTCCCAGCCTACGGCCTCACCTCGTCGGCCGCGGGCGAGGGCACCGACGGGCGGACGCCGAGACCGGACGTCGAATCTCATCGCGGACCTGAAAAATAGGCGGATGCATGCGTCCGCTCGGGGCGGCGTTAGGTAGCGATTAGGGGGAGGGCGGTATGGCAGGGTGCATGGCCCACTCGCCTACCGTCCGAAGGCCCCCGCCGCACGCTCGGCTCTCCTGGCACCTCTTCGTGATGTGCCTGCTCTGCCTTACGAGCCCCCGGAGCGCGGCGGCGCAGGAGACCGCCACCGTCGCGATCTCTCTCCCGGCCGCCCTGCAGGTGACCGAGCGGGCAGCGCCGGACGTGCTCGTCGCCGCCGCGCGCGCGACGAGCGCCCGCGCGGAGGTGGCCGTCGCGGGCATGTTCCCCAACCCGCGCCTGACCATGGGCGCGGCCTCGGGCAGCGCCGTCGTCTACGGCAACCTGTTCATCGCGCTCCCGCTGTTCGGCCAGCGGCGGACGGCGATGGAGGCGGCCGGCGCGCAGGCGCGCGTGGTCGCAGCGGGCGTGGACGTAGCCCGACTGGACGCACGGCTCGCCGTCACGCTGGCGTGGATCGACCTCTGGCTCATGACCGGCCAGGCGCAGATCGCCCGGGACAACGCCGCCCGGCGAGAGCGGCTGCTGGAGACCGCGCGGGTCCGCTTCGACGAGGGCGGCGCCCCACGGCTGGAGGTGCTGCGGCTCGACACCGACGCCCGGCGCGCCCGCGCGGAGGTCGCGGCCCTCGATGGGCAGCAGGCCGCCGCGGCGGCTCGTCTCGCGGTGCTCCTCGGGCAGCCCGCCACGCAGCTCCTGGAGGCCCAGGGAGAGCCTCGTAGCGTCTCCTCCCCGCCGGTGCTTGCGGGGCTCGAGGCACTCGTCGTCGATCACCCCGTGGTGCGGCGCGCGCAGGCCCTGCTCGGCGTTGCCGACGCCATCGTCGTGCGGGAGCGCCGCGCCCGCTGGCCGCTGATCGGCGTGCAGGTCGGCGCCAACCTCTTCGAGCGCCAGCCTCCCCCCGCGAACGACTTCAGCGTCGCCCTCTCGATGGACCTGCCGTTCTTCAGCGCCCCGCTCGTCACGCGCGCGGAGGCCAGCCGCGGCGCCGCCAGGGTCGAGTTCGACGCCCTCCTCGCGCAGCTCCGCGCGGCCCTCGTCAGCGCGCGGGCCGAGTACCTCGCCACGGAGCTGCGCTACGCCGCGCAGGTGGAGGAGGTGTTGCCCGCGGCGCGCGAGGCCGCCGACCTCGCCGCCGAGGCCTACCGCAGCGGCGGGCTTGACCTCACCGGCACGCTCGCCGCGGAGCAGGTGCTGTCCGACACCCGCCTCGCGGTCGTTCGCGCGACCGCCGACCGCGGCCGCGCCCTGGGGCTCTTCGAGCACGCCGCCGGGAGGATGCTGTGAGGCGGCCGCTGCTGCTCGCGGCCGCGCTCGCGGCGCTCGCCGGCTGTCACGCCCACGCGGAGCCGGACGCGCCGCGTCCCGCCATCCGGGTCCGCTGCGCCGTGGCCGAGGCGCGGGACTGGAGCGACCTGCGTGTGCTCCGCGGCACCGTCGCGACGCCCCCTGACCGGGACGCGGTGGTGTCCGCCCAGGTCGCCGGGCGCCTCCTCCGCGTGCTGGTGCGGGAGGGTGACCGCGTCGAGCGCGACGCCGTGATCGCCGAGGTCGAGTCCCAGCCGCTCCGCAACGCCCTGCGCCAGGCGGAGGCCCAGCTCGCCAACGCCGCCGCCGCGCGCACGCTCGCCGCCTCCGTCGCCACCCGCGAGGAGCACCTGGTCGCCCGGGGCATCAGCGCGCGGCAGGCGCTCGACAGCGCGCGGGCCACCCTCGCCCAGGCGACGGCCGCCTCCGAGTCCGCGCGCGCGCAGGTCGATGTGGCCCGCCAGAGCGTCGAGCGGAGCCGCGTGCGGGCCCCGATCGCGGGCGTGGTTGTCCGCCTCCTGCGGCGCGTCGGCGAGGTGGTGGACGGGACCCCGACGACGCCCGTGGCGGAGATCGCCGACCCCTCGACCCTCGAGCTCGCCGCCAGCGCCCCCGCGCGGGACCTCGTGGCGCTCGCCGTGGGGCAAGCCGCCCAGGTTACCTTCGACGCGTTGCCGGGGGAGCGCATCGCCGCCACGGTCCGATCGGTGTCTCCGGCGGTCGATACGACGACGGGCGTCGGCTCCGTCCGCTTCGCGCTCCAGGTCGCGCACCTGCGCCCTCCGCTGGGTCTGCTGGGCTCCGCGGAGGTCGCGACGAGCGCGCCGCGATGGGTGGTCACCGTCCCGGCGACGGCGGTGCGCAACGCCGGCGGGTCGCGGACGGAGGTCGTGGTGTGTCTCGGCGGGCAGGCGCACCCGCGCGCGGTCGAGGCCGGCCTGCGCCGCGAGGGCGTCGTCGAGATCGTCCGGGGACTCGACCCCGGCGCGCACGTCGCGACCGAGGAGATCGTGGGTCTCCAAGAGGGCACGTCGATCCAGGAGGCCCCGTGAACTTCGGCGGGTGGGCCTTGAAGCACCGCACGCTGGTGCTGCTCGTGCTGGTGGCCGCGGTGCTCGGCGGGGCTGTGAGCGCGCGGCAGCTCCCGAGCGGGATCTACCCCGAGGTGGACTTCCCCCGCATCGGCGTGGTGGTGCGCCAGGGCGACGCGCCGCCGCAGGTCTTCCAGACGTCCATCACGCGGCCCGTGGAGCAAGCGCTGATGACCGTGCTCGGCGTCGAGCGGGTGCGCTCGCGGACCATCCGGGGCGGGGCGGAGATCCAGCTGCTCTTCGCGCCCCGCACGGACATGTGGCGGGCGCTCCAGCTCGCCGAGTCGAGCCTCAACGACGTGCGGACGGCGCTGCCGGCGGACACCCGCATCCGCGTCGAGCGCCTCACGCCGGTGTCGTTCCCGATCCTCTCCTTCAACGTGAGCGGGCCGATCGACTCGCGCGACCTGAACGAGCTCGCCGAGTTCACGCTCCGCCCCGCCATCGCCCGCGTCCCGGGGGTCGGCCGCGTGGGCGTACTCGGCGGCGACGTGCGCGAGATGGAGGTGGTCGTGGACCCCGAGCGGGCCGCCGCCGCGCACCTCCGCCTGGAGGACATCGCCACGCGGGTGCGTCGCGCCGTGCCGCTGGTCGCCGTGGGCCGCTTCGAGCGCGACCGGACGCTGACCACCGTGATCGCCTCCGCGGAGGCCACCAGCGCGGCCGACCTCGAGGGGGTCCCCGTGGGCACGGACGCCGCCGGCGCTCCCATCGCGCTGGGCTCCGTGGCCCGGGTGGTCGAGGGCGCCGAGGACCGCCTCTACCGCACCTCCGGCCCTCACGGGGACTCGGTGCTCATCACGGTCGCGCGCCTCGAAGGGTCGAGCACGCCCACGGTGGTGCGCGACGTGATGGCGGCGGTCACGGCGCTGCGGGCCACGCTGCCGGCGGGGGTGACCGTCGAGCCCGTCTACGACCAGGGCCTGCTCGTGGGCGAGTCCATCGCGAGCGTGCGGGACGCGATCCTGATCGGCATCGCGCTCTGCCTGCTGGTGCTGGGTGCGTTCCTGCGCGACGTGCGGGCGGGGCTCGTCGCTGCGCTGGCGGTCCCGGTGACCCTCGCGGCGTCGTTCCTCGTGATGCTGGCCGTGGGACAGACGCTGAACCTCATGTCCCTCGGCGGCATGGCGGTCTCGATCGGCCTGGTGGTGGACGACGCGATCGTGGTGGTCGAGGCCATCGCGCGCCGCCTGGAGGAGGGTGCCACCCCCGAGGAGGCCGCGCTCAAGGGGACCAACGACCTCGCCGCGGCCGTGGTGGGGACGACCATCACCACCGTCATCGTGTTCCTCCCGCTGGCCTTTCTCAGCGGCGTCGTGGGGAAGTTCTTCAGCGCCCTGGCGACCACCCTCACCGCGGCGGTGGTGCTGTCGCTCTTCGTGGCCCTGCTCGTGGTGCCCATCGCGGCCGCGCGGGTGATGCGCGCGCGTCCGACCCAGACGAAGCGCACGGAGCGGCGGTGGCTCGGCGCCTGGGTCCGCTGGTCCGCGCGCCGTCCCTGGGTGGGCGTGCTCGGGACGGTCTCCGCCGTCGCGTTCTCGGCGTGGGCCCTGGGGCATGTGCCCAGCGGGTTCATGCCCTCCTGCGACGAGGGGGCCTTCGTCATCGACTACTTCACCCCGGCGGGCACCTCGCTGACGGACACCGACGAGGCCGCCCGTCGCATCGAGCGCATCCTCCGCGAGACGCCCGAGGTGGCCACCTTCTCCCGCCGCACGGGCGCGCAGATCAACCCCACGGCCGTGACGCTGCTCAACCGCGGTGACTTCGCCGTGCGGCTCAAATCCGGGCCCCGGCGGCACGCCGACGACGTGATCGCGAGCGTCCGCGGGCGCATCGAGCGCGAGGTGCCGGTGGTGCGGGCCGAGTTCGTCCAGATCCTCCAGGACATGCTCAACGACCTCTCGGGCACGCCGCGGCCCGTCGAGGTGAAGATCTTCGGCCCCGACTACGCTGTGCTCGGGCGCATCGCCGCGCAGGTGGCGGCGCGGGTAGAGCGGGTGCCGGGCGCGGTGGACGTCTACGGCGGCGTCGAGCGCCCGTCGTCGCAGCTCGTCGTCGAGATCGACCGGGTCGCCGCGGGGCGGCTGGGCCTGGCCGCCGAGGACGTCTCCCGCGAGGTCGGCGACGCCCTGCTCGGGACCAGCGCGGGCTCGATGCGCCGCTTCGATCGGCTGCTCAACATCCGGGTCCGACTGCCCGACGAGGTGCGCTTCGCCCCGGAGCGCTTCGGGTCCTTGCCGATCTCCTTCGGCCCCGCGGGCCAGGTGGGGCTCGCCTCCGTCGCGCGCCTGCGGGACGACGAGGCCCCGACCGTGCTGCTCCACGAAGGCCTGCAGCCCGTCGTCATCGTCACCGCGGACCACCAGGGCCGCGACCTCGGCGGCGTCGTGCGGGACATCCAGGCGGCCCTGCGCGACCTTCGCCTGCCGCCGGGCTACCGCCTCGAGTACGGCGGCCAGTACGCCGGGCAGCAGGAGTCCTCGCGCAACCTCGCCATCGTCGCGCTTGCGGGAGCCCTCCTGGTGCTGGTGGTGCTGGTAGCCCAGTTCGGCACGCTGCGGCCCGCGCTCGCCGTTCTCTTCACGGCGCCGCTCGCGCTGGTCGGGGCGCTCGGCGCGCTCTGGGCGACCGACACCCCGCTCAACGCCTCCTCGCTGATGGGCTGCGTGCTGCTGGTGGGGCTCGTGGTGAAGAACGGCATCCTCCTGATGGAGGTCGCCGAGGAGCATGCGCACGAGCACGGCGGCGCCTACGAGGACGCGCTCGCGTTCGCGGCCGAGCGGCGCATCCGGCCCATCGCGATGACCACGCTCGCCACCCTCGCCGGACTGATGCCGCTCGCCCTCGCGATCGGCGCCGGCTCGGAGATGCAGCAGCCGCTGGCGATCGCCGTGATCGGAGGCCTCTCGCTCTCGGCGGTGCTCAGCCTCGCGGTGCTGCCCGCCCTCGCGGCCGGCCTCGAGCGCGCGCGGTGGGGGTCGCCCGCTGCCGAGGGAACCGCCCCCAACATGCCGGGGACGGTCTCACCGCTCCCGTCACGCCCTGACGAAGAGGTCCCATGACCACGCCCCCTGACCCCGAGAGCCCTAAGACCGAGCACTGGCTCAACCGCACCGTCCTCGGCGCCGGCCTCACCAGCGCCCTCGGCGACCTGTCCTACGAGACCTCCAACGTCATCCTGCCGGGCTTCCTCGCGGTGCTGGGCATCCCCGCAGCAGCCCTCGGCGCCATCGAGGGCATCGCCGACGCCGCGTCGAGCTTCACCAAGCTGGGCGCCGGCTACCTCGCGGACCGCCTCGGCGTACGCAAGTCGCTGGTGGTCACGGGGTACGCGCTCACGACGGTCGGCCAGGGGTTGATGGCGCTCGCCGGCGGCTGGGGGCTCATCCTCCTCGGGCGCGTGGTGGGCTGGCTCGGACGCGGCATCCGCGGGCCCCTGCGCGACGCGATCCTCGCCGAGGCGATCACCCCCGCGACGCGCGGCCGGGCCTTTGGCTTCCACCGCGCGGCCGACACCCTGGGCGCCGTGCTCGGGCCCCTGCTGGGCATCCTGCTGCTGTCCTGGGCGCGGCACCTCCACCCCCTCGACGCGGCGTGGCCGTTCCGCGTCGTATTCGCGCTGACGCTCGTGCCCGGCGTCCTGTCGGTCGCGAGCTTCGCGCTGCTCGTGAAGGACGACCGGCGCGAGCCCAACCCGACGATGAGGCTCTGGACCGCGCTGCGCTCTCTGCCCGCCCCCTTCCGACGGTACCTCGCCGCGGTGGGCGTCTTCGGCGCAGGCGACTTCGCGCACACGCTGCTCATCCTGGGCGCGACCCAGCTCCTCACGCCTCGGCTCGGGGTGCTGCACGCCGCGCAGGTCGCGGGCGGCCTCTACGTCCTGCGCAACGTGGTGACGACGGTCGCGGCCTACCCCGTCGGCGCGCTCGGCGACCGCGCGGGGCACCGGGCGGTGCTGGTCGTGGGCTACGCCCTCGGCGCCGCGACGGCGCTCCTCATGGCGCTCGCCTTCGCCCGGTCGATGACGAGCGTCCCGCTGCTGGCGGTGATCTTCGCCTGCGCGGGCCTCTACGTCGCCGTGCAGGACGCCCTGGAGGCGTCGCTGACGGCGTCGTTGGTCCCGCCCGAGGTGCGCGGGCTGAGCTACGGCGTGCTCGGCTCGGTCAACGGCGTCGGCGACTTCGTGTCGAGCGTCGGCGTCGGGTTCCTCTGGACGGCGGTCTCGCCGGTCGCGGGATTCGGCGCCGCCGCGGCACTGATGGCGGTGGGGACCCTGCAGATGGCGCTCCTGCGTACGCCCGCTGAAGAAGCAGGGCGACCGGCATGATCACCGCTGCGATCTCCCGCCTGTCCGCGCGCCGCGCCCTGCCGCTCGCCCTCGCCATCACGCTCGCCTCCGCGCCCGCGCTGGCCGTTGATCCGCCGCCCGCGCGACTCGTCCCGGGGCTTCCCGGGGGTGGCGGCACCGACGTCGCCGTGATCGCCGTCTCGCTGACCTTCACGGCCCTCGGCACCTTCGTCATCCACCCGTCCTCGACCGCCAACGTCGCACCGCTCGACGGCCTCGGCCACCGCGACCGCGATGTGACTGTCGGCCTCGCCACCGACCTGATCGTCGGCATCGGCGGCCTCGGGGCCATCGGCGTGTCGCTCTGGGGCGAACTCGACCAGGGCTCGCGGGGGTGGCGCTCCCTGCGCGCGCCGTTGATCCTGACCGAGGCCGCGGTGGTCTCCATCGGGATCGACTCCCTGATCAAGAACCTCGGCGGCGTCTGCCGCCCCCGGGCGTGGAACGACGCCACCGCCACCTGCGACAGCACCGATCCCGAGGACCGCCGCTCCTTCCCGTCGGGCCACACGGTGCCGCTCGCGGCCCTCTCCGGGGCCTCGCTGGGCATGTGGCTGCTGCCCTCCGGGCCTCGGGACCCGTGGGCCGCCGGGCTCTTTGTCGCGACCACCGCGCTCGCCTTCAGCAACGTGGGGCTGCGCGTCGCGGCGGGCGCCCACTCCTGGGTCGATACCACCGCGGCCTTCGGGCTGGGCTTCTCCCTGGGCATCACCACCGCGGCGCTCCACGTCCGCCGGGCGCCCGTCACGGTCGCGGTGTCGGGCTCGGGGCTGTCGCTGTCGGGGAGCTGGTAGGGGCGCCGCCCTGGGCCTATCCGGCGCGCGGCGGCAGTCCGAGGCGGCTCCGGCACACGGCGCAGAAGCGCCCGGACGTCCGGTCGATGGCGCGGGCGAGGCCGTGCGCCGCGGTCATCAGGCAGGCCGTGTCGGCGCAGTGCGGCAGCCCCAGCGTGTGCCCGAGCGCGTGCAACGCGCCGGTCACCACGCGGAAGCGCACCCGCTCCTCGGAGGGCGGGTCCGTCTGACAACGGGCGAGCGAGAGCACGCCGCCCAGCCGATCAACGTCGCCGAGCGGCCAGTCGCAGCGCGACGTCGCCGTCGCCGTGTCCCCGCCGAGCAGCGCCAGGAAGCGCGTCACCGGCGGGCGGACCAGCGGGCGCGCTCGCTCGAAGAGGCGCTCCGGGTCGTACCGCGCGTGCGGGAGGCGCCACGTCGGGTCGGGCAGCGCGATCGGGTCGCACCGCACGACGTCGGCGCCCATCCCCGCGCGCAACCCAGCCTCGACCTCACGCAGGGCTGCGTCGGGGGCGCCGCCGAAGGGGACCAGGAGGACCGTCGCGGGAGGCGCGCCGGCGGTCTGGGCGCGCACGACCGGCGCGGCGAGCGCGGCCCCTGCGCCCCCGAGGAGGGCGGCGGTGAAACGGCGGCGAAGCATCAGTCCCGGGCCGCGCGCGCTCGGCGGAACGGGTCCCACCCGGCGTACTGCGCGGCGGCGCCGAGCTCCTCCTCGATGCGCATCAGCTGGTTGTACCTGGCCACCCGTTCGCCGCGGCAGGGCGCGCCCGTCTTGATCTGCCCCGCGCCCGTCGCCACCGCGAGGTCGGCGATGAAGTCGTTGCTCGTCTCTCCCGAGCGGTGGCTGATGACGGTGCCGTCGGCCGCCCCGCGCGCCTCCTTGATCGCCGCCAAGGTCTCGGTGACCGTGCCGATCTGGTTCAGCTCGATGAGCACGGCGTTGGCGTCGCCCTCCTCGATCGCCTTGCGGATCAGCGCCGGGTTGGCGACCAGGCTGTCGTCGCCCACGAACTGGATGCGTCCGCCGAGCTTCTCGGTGATGAGCCGCCTGCCCGCCGCATCGTCCTCCGCGACGCCGTCCTCAATGGAGAGGATCGGGTGCTGCCGCACCCTGTCCTCCGAGTAGGCGACCACCTCGGCCGGCGTGCGCACGGCCTCGGCGAACGACGGCGCGCCCGCCGGGGCGATCATGAACTCCTGCGGGTCCACGCAGTTGTCGGCGTGGACGCCGCCGTTGAGCACGTTGAACATCGGGACCGGTCGGCGCGCATCAGCGCCACCGAGGTAGCGGTAGAGCGGCTCCCCGGCGCTCGCGGCGGCCGCCCGCGCCACGGCGAGCGAGACGCCAAGGATCGCGTTGGCGCCGAGCTTCGACTTCTCCGCGGTGCCGTCGAGCGCGCGGAGCTCGGCGTCGATTGACGCCTGCTCGCGGGGCGACCGCCCGCCGGACGCCCTTGCCGCCGTATCGGGCCGCGTCCCCGTCGCGCAGCTCGACTGCCTCGCGGGTCCCCGTCGAGGCGCCCGAGGGCACGACCGCGCGCGCGGACCCCTATAGGCCAGCGCGACATAGACCTCCAACGTCGGATTGCCGCGTGAGTCCTGGAACTCTCGTGCGCGACCGGATGCAATCGTCTTCATGCGGCGCTCCATCTCGACCTTCGGGCTCTTGACCCGGGCAGCAGCCCTCGTAGCGACCGATCCCTCCGCCGACAAGGGCGACGACGCTCAAGTCGGTCCCGCATCGGAGGCGCCGACGGCCGGCCTCACGGCCCCCTCGTCACGCGCTGGTGTCGCGGGGGCTCGTGCCGCGGCCCCCCTCGTCGGTCGTGGCGAACTCCTCGAGTGAGCGCCGCTGCGCGCCCTCCACGCGGCGCCGACTCTCGACCACTCGCTCGTCGAGGTCGCCCGCGACGCGGTTGGTGTTGAACTCGAGGCGCCACTCCGCGAACTGCCTGACTGCGAGAAGCGAGGCCGCGTTTCGATCACACCTTCCGCCCGATCGGCACCAACAGTTCCCGGCCGATGTCCGAATACAGCCCGCGCATCCTGCCCCGCAACGACTGACTCGGTGGCCCTGCGGGGCAACATCGTCCCCGCCCCTGGGCCCGTGCGGAGCGGATGCTCACGGACTCCGACCGGGGTCTGCTGATGTACCTCATCGAGAGAGCCCTGCTGCCAGGGATGCGATGAAGTCCCTGCGGGGCCTTCGGCCCGCGATCTACGCGCGGTGCTCCAGCGATGTTGGCATCGATACGTCCGTCCGCGGCGCGAAGCTCTCGTTCATGGTCAAGAACCTCCTCTCCGACATGTACCTGGACGACCTCCGGGACAAGATACCGCCGTGCTCTTGCGGTCGAGGCACATCGCCGATCCGTGATGCACCGTCCGGCGACCATGGCAGCCATCGTTCCGCGGCTTCAGTCGTCTCGAGGAGCATGCGGTGTCAGACCGCGTTGCGTCTCCGCAGCGGGGATTCGCCACGGACGAGGAGTTCTGCCGCGTTCGGAGAGCTCAGCCCGAGACGGGCCTGCGAGCGAACGCGAGGCCGGAGATCGCCGCGAAGATCGCGACGAGTACCGCCGTCGCCGTGACGTTGCCGAGCCCAAGCCCTTCAGGCTTGGTCAGGTAGTCGCCCATGGTCGCGCCGATGGGGTGGGTGACGACGATGGCGAGCCAGTAGCAGAGCTGCTTCGGGGTCCTGGTGAAGCGCTCCAGCGCGGCGATGACGACGAGGAGCGCTGCGAGCAGTACGGTTCCGCCCGCGAAGCCGAGGCGCGTGCCGTTGGCGATGAGGTCGCCGAAGGCCGTGCCGAGCGTGCTGGAGGTGAGAATGGCGAGCCAGTAGAGGGCCTCAGTCGCGCGGCTGAACTCGCCGAAGAGGCTGCCCTCGGTCCGACGGTCGAGCCGCTTGAGCAGCAGGAATACTCCCGCCAGCATCGCTGCGAGCAGGCCCGTATCGAGGGCGTAGCCGAGGTGCAGCGTGCGCGAAAGATAGTCGGAGACGGTGGTGCCCGCGGTGCTGGCGAGCATGATGACCAGCCAGTAGAGCGCGATGTGCCGGCGCGGGAAAGAAACCTCGACGGCGCAGGCGAGCACGAAGAGCGAGAGCAACACGAGCGTGCCCCAGCCGTAGCCGAGACCGAGGCTCGTGGAGATGAGGTCGCCACCCGTCTCGCCGATGGTGGTCGCGCTGACGATCATGGCCCAGTACATCGCGTCGATCGTTGGCAGCTTCTTCATGCGTGCTCCGGCCGGTGAGGCCTCATGGGCCCAGTGGGGGATACCGACGGTGACCTTCCCTTCCACACCCTCGAGAGCTTCACGAAATCGTCAGGGCCTGCCTCGAGACAGCACCACACGCAGACCGCCCTGATGGATAGCTCGACGGCGCCACCGCGATCGGCGAGGACGGACGCGTGCACCCGACCGCGCGCTTCATCGTGTTCGCGCAGCTGGCAGCGCTTGGAGACTACTCGTGGTCCGATGTGCTCGAAGCGCAACAGGCCGGGCGTGATGGTGACGCCCGAACCCGCCAGGAGTCGATCGGACGCGACCCCGTCGTCTCAGCCCCCCTCGCGAGCATGCCTGGTCGTGGGCAGGGCGGGTCGCCGCACGCCGCGGAGCGCTCGACGCCGCGCGGGCGGACTTCGTCGCAGCCCAGGCGGTTGCCCCCGCGAGCTTCGATGGGCGCATCGCAGCGGTGCGCGAGGGCGAGCTGGCGCTGCGCGCGCGGCGGTGGTCCGACGCCGGTGTAGCCATGGGTGACGCTCCCCGCCATGGCCACAGTGGATGTCGATCTCTCGGCGAAAGATCGGCATCGGCTGGAGGAGACCTTTCGGCCGACCTCCGGTCGGCGCCTCCGCAATCGCGTGCAGGCATCACCGTGGCGTCGCGGCCTCCGAGCCCTCACGACGGACGTTGTCGCGCTGAGGCTCGTCGCGCTCATTGTGCGCGTGAGAGGGGCGGTGCGCCTTGCGCGGTTCCGTCCGGTGTGGGCCTCCCCGTCCGCGCGCCCGTCGCGCCACGTCGCGGTCGTCACCTGCGACGATGGCCGTCATCCCCGTCGCGGCGGGTCGCTACCTGGTGCTCGACCTGACGTGGTGGTCGGTTGTCGATCCGTTGCTGTGAACGCGCGGCTCAGCGGGTGAGCGCACCGCCTGGGGTTAGCACGAAGCTGTCGGCCACCATGGCAGGGTGACCGATCGTATAGGCCGTGACGACGAGGTTGGCGTCGGCGCGCTGCTCGACCACGACGAAGCCGTACTCGCCGCTGGCGCTGGCGAGAGGCGCGCCCGCGTTGCCCGCGATGATCGCGTTGGCGCTCACGTGACGGTACTCGTGAGTGTGTCCGTAGAGGCGCAGCGTCACGCCCGTCGGGCGCGCGCGAACCGCGCTCTCGATGGCCACGCTCCCGGGCGCCTGGCGGTTGCCGGGGGGCTCGTGCGCGATGACGATCGTGTACCGTGCAGAGATGGCGAGCGCGCGGTCGAGCCACGCCTGCTGCGCGGGGCTCCAGGCGTTGGGGGCGGTGGCGATGAAGTGGGCGTCGCCGAGGTCGGTGCGCACGATCCAGTCGAAATACGGTGCCGCGTACGCGGGAGCCAGGCGTGCGCGGTACACCTGGATCAGAGCCGTTTCGTTGCCGAGCGGGCAGTTGGATGCGGACGCGCCGGTGCACTCGTGGTTGCCGAGCGCGTGGAAGACGTGTCCGCCGAAGCGCGCCTCCGCCGCGAGGAGCATCCCGACCTGGGCCCCGGCGTTGGTGGCGTTCGTCGCGAACATGTAGTCGCCGCTGGCCACAGCGAACTGCGCCCCAGTGGAGCTGATGCCGTCGAAGACGGCGGCGACGATCGACGCGGGGTACATCGCCGTGTTGTTCGGAGAGGGCGGGCGCACGTCGCCGAAGACGCCAAAGCTCATGCGGGCGACGGCGCCGCCCTCGGGGCCCACGGGGCCCGCGGCGGTGGCGTCCATCGCCGAAGAGACATCAATGGGCCCAGGGACATCAACGAGACCGGCGTCGACTCGGCAGACCGTGACCGCGGGCGTGTAGCGGCTGCACTGGAAGTCGCGGCAGTCGACGTAGCCGTTGCAGTCGTCGTCGACGCCGTTGGCGCAGAGTGCGTCGGTGTTCTCCTGCCCCATCGCCGCGGTCGGGACGCACGCGTCGGTCGGCGCTGGATGGTCCAGCACGGAGACGACGTCCCGCGCTGCGGTCGTCCCGGAGTCGGTTGGAGCGTCGTCCCGCGCCCCGGTCTCCGGTAGGGCCGCGCCATCATCCCATAGGGTATCGACGCCCGCGTCAGGGGACGGCAGGCGTGGATCACCCGGGCTGGAGCACCCCAGCGCGAGGATCGCGGCGACCACCAGGAGAGAGAGCGGCCGCGGAGTTGGGAGCAGACGAGGGGTATTAGTCACGTAGGCGATTGCCCGCCGCGCCCGCCGACCTTCACGACGAACTTTCGACCGAGGTGGCGGCGCCGACGCGGCTGCCCTGCGCCTCGCCGTGGACGGCGCTGGAGGGGGCGTCGCCGTGGCTCGTGAAGGTTCGGGGATGGACAGGACAAGTGAAGCGATGGCGCGCCCCTTCCCGCATCCCACGAGCCCGACGCAGACCTTTGCTCCTCCAGACGAAGGGGGCGCCTCCACTTCGAGGTCCTGGCGCGCCTCGGGCCTTCCCGACGACTTCCGGTGACGCGTCTCGGCTCTCGGAGGCACCGCAACCTTGGGTTCGTCTGCGCCGTCCTGGTCGGCCTCATCGGGCGCGCGGGGGGCGCGCAGGAGCGGCCCGCGGGCACGCCGCGACCACCCGCCGCGACGCCGGGGTCAGACCCCAACGCGACGACGCTCTCGGGCGAGGCCGTCGACTACACAACTCGTCGGTACGAGCCCGCGGGCTTCCCGCTCATCGGCGGCAGCACGGACATCGGCGTCCTCGTCGGAGCGGCAGGAACGGTCTCGCTCTTCCGGGACGGCGTTAGGGTATGTAACGAAACAACACACTCGACTCGACTACGAAAACACTGTGATTTCCGCGGCTGGACACTGCGTCGAGCTCACCTTGTATCGTTATAGACCCTTGCCCCTCACCGCCCTCGCGGTCTCCGTTCTGCCCGGCACCGCGGCCGCGCAGGGGCCCACCGCGCGGATCAGCATGGCGGACGCCAGCAGCCGTGCGCTCGTCGCCGTCCCGGGCGTCGTCGTCGCCCAGGAGCTCGAGCGCGAGCATGGCCGCTCCATGTACTCCTTCGAGATCCGCGTGAGCGGTTCACCGGCCGATGAGATCACCGAGGTCAACATCGACGCGGGTGACGGGCACGTGGTGGCGATCGAACACGAGCACGTCCGCCGGTCGGGCTCGCGCGGCTGAGCAGGGTTGAGGTTGCGCCAGGAACGCTTGGCGAAGGAGGACGCGATGCGCACCGATTCCGGGTCGCCGAAGACCTGTGCCCACGTCCTCGACGGCATCACGAGGAAGTCCTCAGGGCAGGATCTCTGGAGTCGTCCAGGAGCACAGGTTCTATGGGCGGGTCATCTCCCCGGCGTGAGGTCGCCGAGCGAGCGGGGAATCAGCTTCGGGCTGTAGAAATACGACACGACGCCGACGACGTGCGCCCAGCGCGTGCCCGCCACCACGCCCGGAATCGCGGTCATCTCCTGGGTGATCATAGGGCCGCTGCGAGCGGTCGTGAGCGCGATCTCGCCGCGCGCATCGGGGGCCGCGACGGCGGTGACGTCGTCGACCTCCACCAGCGCGCCGATGAGCGCGGCGTTGTGCGCGGCGAGGTCGGCGAGCGTCACGTGGATCGGCGGAGATAGCGGAGCGACGCCCGAGTTCGCGATCGTCGGCATGCGCACCTGCGGCAGGAAGAGCCCGTTGGGGAAGGGCTGAGGCGGCGAGCCGCACACGCCCGAGCAGGTGAACTCGTCGTAGGTTCCGCCCGACACATCGACCAGGTCGCCGGGTCGCGGGCGATAGGCGAGCGGGCTGTACAGCGTGCGGAAGGTCGAGATGCCGCACACGCGCGCGCTGCGATCGTCGAGCAGCGGGCACGGCAGGAACGGGTCGTCGGTGTTGCCCGCGGGCATCATCTCCTGGACGTACACCGTGCCGATGTTGCCGTTCATCGTCTCGTCGTGCGCGTCGTAGGCGACCACCTGGAGGTCGTGCGCTTCGACGGGCGCGCCCACGGCCGACCGGCGCATCGGGTCCGGGTTGCGCAGAATATGCAAGGGTGTACGACTCTGCGCGCGGGGCTGGTTGCAGGAGTTGTCGGGCTCGTCACAGCGCGGGGAGGTCGGCGCGCCGACGCACCCGCTCATCGCGCATGACAACGCGAGCCCCAGAGTCAAGGCGGGTTGGCGACGCATCCCGGTGGCCGTCTCTCAGTGCGCGTCGGTGGCGGTCGCGTCGACCACCGACGCGTCGACGACTCCCCCATCGCGGCTGCACGTCACGCCTGGCAGGTCGGTGTCCTGGCGCAGCTGGATCGACCAGTTGCCAAACGAGTACTGCAGGATGCCAATAACCGTTCCCACGGAGAAGCCCGGCGCCGCGGCGACCAGCAGCGCGCGCTGGCAGGTCACGCCGCGGTAGCGCGTGACGCTCACCGGGACGCCCGCGTCGCCGGACGAATCCCCCACGATCATGGTGTCGTGATTGGCGGTCGACGGCGAGGTGCGAAGGAGCGCGCCGTTGATCTGGACGAGCGCGTTCTGCAGCGCGAGATCGCGAGGGGCGAGGGTGACCCCGGTGCCGTTGATGTCGCTCACCCGAACGACCGCCGGCGCGGGCACGGCGCCCCTGTGACCGGTGACCGACAGCGCTCCACCCCCGGCGGCCGCGACCTCGAATTCCAGCGAGGTTCCGGTGGGGCAGGTCGAGCCGCGCGGGCAGTAGGCGTTGACCTTCCCGCGCACCAACCCGAAGGTGTCGCCGACCGCGAGGTCCGCGGGAATCACGCCGACGACCGAGCGCGCGAAGCAGTCAGGCGAGCCACCGTCGCCGACGCCCGCACGCAACGACTCGAAGAGCTCGACGGCGCTGAAGTCACCGCCCGTCGAGGTGCCGATCCATGCCGCATAGGCGCAGGTGCCCGTCGCGGATGGACCGGAGATGAAGAGCCGCGGCGAGAGAGCGACGAGGTTGGTGTCCGAGAGCGTGACCACCGTCCCGCTCAAGGGATGTCCGGCGGCTGCCGGGTTGGTCAGCGTCGCCATCGAGGTCGTGAGCGAGCCCGCGTCACGGTGGGTCGTGCCCGCGTCGGTCGTCGTCCCTCCGTCCGTCGCCCCGCCGACGTCGAGGCCCGCGCCCACGTCGCGGCTCGCAGGGACATCCGTCGCGGCGTCGTCGATGGCGGCGTTGCCCGTGTCGCCCATGTCGACGACCGGCACCGCCCCGTCGCTGCGGCAGCCCATCGCCGCCCCGGTCAGGACCATTCCAAACCACACCCACCAGATTCGTTGCATGCGCTGAATCCCTTGTCTTGTGTTGATTCCGACGACGGAGCACCGCCGTCGGTCCGGGGGGTCAGCGCCTCCGTCGCGAAACGCGCGCCGGGGCCGATGCCCTCGAACCGCCATTGCCCCGACGGGGGCGGCGAGCTTCACGTGTTCTGCGTCGTCCGGCGGATTGGCGGATGAGCGCGCCGCCTGGGGTTCGCGCGAACGAAGCGGCGACCAGGGGCGGTGGACCGATGTCGTAGGCGGTCACGACGAGCTTGCCGTCCGCACGCCGGGTCACTGCGACGAAGCCGTGGAAGCTGTGGCGCTCGCGAGCGGAGCGCCCGCGTTGCCCGTGATGAAGAGCTTGGCCGGGCGGTGGGAGAACTCGTGGTAGTGGCCATAGAGGCGCATCGTCACGCCGCCGGGACGCATCGCGAGCTGCGCCTCGATGGGCATCGTGCCGGGCGCCTCGCGGGCGTCGGGCGGCTCGTGCGCGACGATGATGGTGCAGAGCGCTGGCCGAGCGAGCACGCCCGTGAGCAAGCTGCTCTGGGCGGTCGACCACGCGGTGGGAGCCTACATGGCCGCGAGGTCGGCGGCGGACCGCGGCGCCAGCTTGCTGTCAGTGAACACGTAGAGCACGCCCGTGATGGACGCGAAGCGCTGACCGGCCGCGGCCGGGAAGGGCGACGCGCCGGTGTCGTTGGCGACGAAGCTCGTCACGCGGAGGCCGCCGTCGACGGTGAAATCGGTGCCCGCCGTCGCGCTCGCGGCGGTCACGCTGGTGTCTGTCGCGGAGGCGTCCGTCGCGGAGGCGTCCGCCGTCCCGCCGTCCGGCGTCGGGGTCGCGGCGATGCACGCGCTGGTGCCATCGGCGCGGGCGCAGGGCGCGGGGTCGCAGGCGTCGCCGACGCCGTCCCCGTCCGCGTCGTCCTCGGTGGTCTGCTGGTCGAACGGACGGTTGAACACCCGCGGGCAATCGTCGGTCGCGTCCGGGACGCCGTCGCCGTCGCTGTCGCGCGGCATCCGGTAGCCCCCCGCCCCGAGCTCGGTCGCCGTCGGAACCCCGTCGCCGTCGTCGTCGGGGTCGCGGTAGTCGGGGGTGCCGTCGCCGTCGGTGTCGCGCGTGGGCCCCTCGACGGCGTCGGGCACGCCGTCGCCGTCGGTGTCGAGCGCGGCGCACGCCATCGGGCGCACCGGGCGGAAGGAGATCCAGTCGATGGCGAAGTCGTTGCCCCGGTCGCCCGGCTCGTCTTCGACCACGCGCAGCACGACGCTCCCCGTGCGCGTCGCGCGGTGGATGCCCCCGACGAAGTCCCAGAAGAGCTGGTCGCCGTCCGACGGCCGCAGGTGCACCTCGGGCGTCACCGGAACGGTGTCGACGGTAATTAGGAGCCGCGAGGTGACCTGACCTCGCGCGAGGTTCTCGCCGCCCGAGTCGGCCACGTTGTACTGCATCAGGTAGTCGCGCCCCGCCTCCTCCGCGACGCTCGCCTGGTAGGCCTTGCGCATCCCGATGCCGTTGAAGAGCGCCGCGAAGCCGTAGCCGTTCGCGTCCGTCCAGCGGACGCCCCCGAAGGGGGCGAAGGCGCCGTTCCAGCCCGCCGGGTCGCGGGTGACGGCGAAGTCGCCCTCCGGGGTGCCGCCGCCGAAGCCCGTGGTGAGGTCGCGCGAGTCGTCGAAGGTGTAGTCGGAGTTGAAGCCGACGCGACCCATGACGAAGTCGCCGTTGGGCGCGAGGTTGCTCGCCGTGTCCCGGCACGAGTACCCGAACTCCACGGCGCAGGCGGCGCTGCACCCGTCGCCGTCGCGGGTGTTGCCGTCGTCGCAGGTCTCGCCCAAATCGATCGCCCCGGTGCCGCAGGGGAGCGGCTGCGCGAAGCCCACCGAGGACCTCAGCACGGCGATCATCCCCGCGAGGCCGACGGTCCAGGAGGGAAGCGAGCGTCTCATGGACTTCGAGGACTCTCGTGGAAGGGGTGACTCTGGTGCGCACGAGCCTCCGTGAGTGAACCGGTGGATCGGAGCCGCGTCGCTCAGGGTCTTGTCCTCACCCGCCTCGAAGATTCACGGCCGGGTGAACAATCTCGTTCCCCTCCGAGGACCGCGATCCGTCCGTCGTTTGGATGAAGGTCCGATCGGCCGACGGGCAATCGCGTCGGCCGGACCTCTCATCGAATCCAGAACTCCCTTTTGAGGACACTCCATGTTCATCGAGATCCGACGCTCCTGGCTCCTGGCCATCCTCCTGGGCGCTTCGGGCGGGTGCGCTTCAAACGCCGACATCCCCCTGCTCGACCCGGGCGACGCCGGGGACGACGCGCCGGTGACCCTCGGGAAGGGGACCCTGATCCGTCGGACGCCACGATCCCAGCCCGTGAGAACTTCCGCTCCTTCGAGTTCATCGCGTCCCGAAAGGTCTCCCCAGCCCATGACTGAGTCTCTCTCGCGCTTCGCCGTCTTGCTGGTCTCCCTCAGCCTCGCGGCTTGCGGCGCGCGAACCCCCCTCGATGATCAGCCCGACGTCCCTCGCGCGGACGGCGCGGGCGACCCCGACGCAACAGACGTCGGCGGGCTGATCGACACCGGCGACTCCGGTGACCTCGGAGACGCTTCACCAGTCGAGGAGCGCACGCCCGCGCCCGATGTCCCACCCGGCGACTGTCGCGCGGACTTCGATTGCGGACGGACGAGCCCTCGATGTCGGCAGGACATTCATCGGTGCGTCGCGTGTCTCGCCCCGGACGATTGCCCGCGCGGCGCGACGTGCCGTGACTTCGCCTGCGTCGGCGCGTGCGGGGGTGGCGCGTGCGCGAGCGGCCAGACCTGCTGCGGGGACGTGTGCGTCAATGAGGACTCCAGCGCCAGCAACTGCGGCGGCTGCGGCGTGCGCTGCGCCGCGGGACAAGGCTGCGTGGGCGGCGTGTGCACGGGCGCGGCGACCTGCCCGGCGGTTTCGTGCGGGGCTGGTCAGGCCTGCTGCGCGGGCGCCTGTCGCGCGGTGCAGAACGACCCCGCCAACTGCGGCGGCTGCGACGTGCGCTGCTCCGGCTCGACGCCCGTTTGCATGGGCGTGGCGTGCTGCGCCCCGGGCCCCGGGGGCGTGTGCGGCGCGCGGGCCTGTCCGCCCGGCCGGACGCTTTGCGCGACCGACTGCCTCGACCTCACCTCCGACCTCGACAACTGCGGCGGCTGCGCGACGCCGTGCCGCGTCGGGGCGAACGCGAGCGCCCTCTGCCGCGCCGGGCAGTGCCGTCTGACGTGCAGACCAGGCTTCGCGGACTGCGACGGCGTCGTGGCCAACGGGTGCGAGGCCGCGCTCGACAGCGCGACGAACTGCGGCACGTGCGGTCGAGCGTGCCCGGCCGACTCGGCCTGCGTCCGCGGCGCGTGCTCGGCTCGCGGCTGCAACGGCGGAAGGGCCTGCGCCGCGGGGCAGACCTGCTGCACGACGGGCTGTGTCGACGTGAGCACCGACCCGACCCACTGCGGCCGTTGCGGGCAGGCGTGCAGCTTCGCCAACGCGACCAGCGTCTGCGCGGCGGGCGGCTGCGCGATCGGCACCTGCGCCGCGGGCTTCGGCAACTGCGACGGCAACGCGGCCAACGGCTGCGAGGCGAGCCTCCAGGGCGATCGCGCCAACTGCGGGCTCTGCGGGCGGGCGTGCGCCGCGGGCCTCGCGTGCACCAACGGCGCGTGCCAGCGCGCGAGCGACGGGAGCGAAGGGGCCTTCGTGCCCACGGCGAACCCCACATACCTCTCGCCGGGCGTGCACCAATTTACGACCATCACGGTGCCCGCCGGCGCGGTGGTGTACGTCGCCGGGGCCGGCGCCCAGGCAGGAACGCTCGACCTCCGCGCGACCGGTCACATCCAGATCGACGGCTCCATCGACGTGTCAGGGGGGGCGGGCTCGCAGGCGGTGGTCGCCTCGCGCACGACGCAGCAGGGCCACGCCGGGACCGGCGGCTACACGGGCGAGCTCCGCTCGGCGGCGATGGCCGCGACGAGCTGCGAGTTCGCCACGGGCGCGCCGGGGCCCAACGGCCCGGCGGTGATGGGCGCGGCGGGCTCCTGCCCGGTCGTGGCCGCGACGGAGTGCCTCTCGCGCGGCGACGACCGCGTGTTCATCTTCACCGCAGTGCCCGCGCAGTTTGGCGGCGGCGCGGGGGTGTTCTCGGGCTACCGCGCTTACGGATCGGGCGGCGGCGGCTACGCGGGCGGCGGCGGCGGCGCGCTCGGCGCGACCTTCCCGGGGGAGCGCGACTGCTCGGGCGTCACGGCGGGCGGCGGCGCGGCCTCGGGGCAGGGCGGGCGCGCGATGAGCGTGGCGGCCTACGACGGCGCGAACGGCACGCTCGGTCAGACCCAGTGCGACGCGACGATGGGCGGCGTTCCGCGGGCGTGGGTCGGCGGCGGCGCGGGCGGCAGCATCGGGAGCGTGGCGGCGGCCGACCTCTCAGTGACGAGTACCTTCCGCGCGGGCTCGGGGGGCGGCGGCGGAAGCGCCGACTACCTGCAACGCCCCGCCTTCGGTGGCACCTCGGGCGGCGGCGGCGGGGGCGGCGCGCTGCGCCTCTGGACCGGGGCCGACATCGTGGTGAACGGACGCCTGCTCGCCGTGGGCGGCGCGGGCGGTGACGCCTACCTCGGCACGCCCGCGAGCGCCGGATGCGACCCGCAGCCCGGCGCCGCGGGCGGCGGCGGATCGGGCGGATTGATCTACCTCGCGGCCCCGTCGATCACGACCGGCGCGACCGCGACGGTGTCGGTGGCGGGGGGGCGCGGGGGCGACGCGAGCGTGTTCGCGACCGGCGGCGGCGGCGGCGCGGGTGGCCTCGGGCGCCTCCGCATCTCGGTCACCCCGGCGACCTGTTCGCTCGGCGGAACGCTCACCCCCGCGCCCGTCACGGGCTGCGCGCCCGCCCCCGCGACGCCCGGTCGGGCCTACGTCGCAGCCTATCCCAACTGAACGGTCGCGCCTGGTCGGCTCCGAGGGGACTCTCGTGGGAGGTACCGCGCGTCCGATGTCCCCGTTGCGACCAGCGTTTCGCACGCAATCCGTGAGGGTCGGAGCGCGCCTCGGGGCAAGCACCCCTACGATGACCCTGACCTCCTTCACAGCCGCGCGTCGCGGCGCTCGCGCTCCTCACCCTTCTCGCCTGCGCGCCCTCCGTCGCGGCGCCGCCCGGCACCGCCGCACTCCTCGACGCGGCGACACCCGATGCGGTCGCCGTCGACGTCGCTCCCGGCGAGGTCGCGACGGACACCGGGGCGGCCGACGTCCCCGCCGTGGACGACCCGCCGACGCGCCTCCCGATGTGCACGAGCCAGTTCGGTCACGCGCTCAGCCGCGCCTATGGGCGGATCGACGGGCATCTCGTGGCGATCGTTCCGGCGGGGGTGCGCGGCTGCAACAACGACTCCGATCACCTCCACCTTCAGGTCGCTGCAGACGGCGCGGTCTACGACATCGCGGTCAACCTTGGGGCACGCTCGGTGGGCGGCGTCTTCGACCTCGCCGTAGCGAGCGACGACGTCCCCCTTCCCGGCGGCGCGTGGTCCGAGGGCTGGCACCCGATGATCGCGCCGCTCGACTACGTCACCACGCTCGGTCTGCACGCGGGAGCCTTCACGCCGCGCTCACCGTCGGACGTCGCCGCGCGCCTCGAAACCGAGCTCCGCGACGTCGACCGCATCGCCGTCTTCGCGACCGGCTATGGGCCCGGCGGCGCCCACAACGTGCACCGCAATGGCGGCATGGACGGGGCGCTCGCGCTGCACCCCGTGGGCGCCCGCGCGCACCTGCTCCTCTTCCGCTTCTCGACGCAGAACTTCTGATCGCTCAGCCAGGAACCTGGATGCACGAGCTGAGCTGGAAGAAGAGGTATTCGAGCACGCGCTCCTGCGGCGAGAGCGTGGCGCCGGTGCCCGTCTGCACGTGATAGGAGGTGAACACGATTCGCCCGCAGTAGTCGCCGCCGGCGCCCGGATAGTCGACCTGAACGGTGAGCGGGTGGTGGTGCGGGCCGGGCGGGCCCTCGTGCCATGACACGTCGCCGCTCACCCAGACGGTGCCGCTGCGCGATCCGTTGGGGCCGGGCATGAGCTCGGCGCTGGGGAGCGTGTCCATCGCGGCCCACGGGTCGCGCAGGTCGAGCACCGGCAGCGTCGAGGCGCCGGGCGCGACGGCCCCCACCTGCTGCAGCCACGCGCGAAGCCCGGGCTCGTCCACGGTCGCCTGGAGCGCCGCGGTCCCCGCGAGGCCCACGCCGATGTCCGCCGGCTCGCCGCGCGCGGGGTGGCCCGACGCGAAGACGATCCCGCCGGGGTAGGCGTGCGCGACGATCGGGTACGCGAGGTCGCTCGCGTAGAGGCGCCCGCCGCGCGCGAGCCATCCCTGGAGGTTGGCGATCATCGGCGCGGTGAGGTGCGTCGACGGGTCGAACACGCCGAGCACGCCGCACGGGGTGATCAGGATCTGGTAGCGCGCGAGCGTCGTGGCGTCGGCGAGGAGCCCGAGGAGGTCGGGGCCGCGGCCGCCGTTGGTGCCTGCGCGGTCGGGGTCGAAGGTGTCGTAGGCGGTGAGGCCGATGGCGTCGAGCACGTGGGTGAAGCGGTCGTTGACGTCGACGGTGCGCGGCCCCGAGGGCGCGGTGCGGTAGCCGGCGACGGCGATGCGCGGCGCGGCGTCGTCGCCCGCGCTCACGCCCGGAAGGCGCGTGCGGGCGGCGGGGAGCGCGAGGCGTCCGCAGCGGCCGAGCGCGACGGCGTGTTCGACGTGGCGAAACCCGCCGCTCTCGAAGGCGACCGCGAAGGTACCGCCGGGGTCGAGCGCGGCGCCGTAGAGGGTGAAGGTGCCGTCGGGGTTGGAGAGGGTCGAGGCGAGCGCGGCGGGAGGCGCGGCGCAGTGCTGACAGACGACGCCGGTCGCGGGGGGCGCAAAGGCCTGACCTGCCGGAACGACGTACACCCGCACGCCCGGGATGGGATCTCTCCCGTTGGGCGCGAACGTCCGGCCGGTGAGCTGCGCGCTTCCCCCGACGGGGCAGACGCCCGCCGAGGGCGCGACGTCGGCCGGAGGGGAGACCGGCGCGTCGGAGCCGGTGCTGCGATCGACGAGCGCGGCGTCGGTGGCGGGCGCGAAGCCAGGTGCGTCGCCCGAGGAGCAGCCGAGCGTGACGAGTGCGGCGGCGAGGAGGCGAGACGTACGGCGCATGGGACCACCTGAGGCGCTTGAGAAGTAGTCCGTGACGCACGGAGGCGCCGCCACGACGACATCTCGACTGCGAGCTCTTGCCCGAAGGCCGGCGCGACCTTCACGCGGAATGACGATTGACGGCCCTCGATGAGCTTGGTCACGGGTCATTTCAACAGCGACACGAAGATCGCGTGAAGGTCGTGGCCCCCTTCGGGGCAAACATGTCCGAAGGCACCATGCGACCGACCCCACAGCCCACGCCCCTCGGAGCGCTCTCGTGAACGGCGATCGTCGGCCCGAGCACCGCGCGGCAGTCCCCGACCGCGAGCTCATGGGGCAGCTCGCCGCGGGCAACCTCGGCGCGCTCGGCGTCCTCCACGATCGATATTACGGCGCGGTGATCGGCGTGATCATGCACGCGGGCGTCGGGGCCAGCGACGCCCAGGACGTCGCGCAGGAGGTCTTCCTCAAGCTGCTCGCGCTCGCGGTCCGCTTCGACGGTCGCGAGTCGGCCCGAGCGTGGATCCTCGGGATCGCCTGGAAGATGGCCCTGCACCGGCGTCGGAGCGTCGCGCGCTGGCTGCGGATGCTCGGCGAGGGCGTGGTCGAGGCCGCGCACCTGAGCCCCATCGACCCCGAGCGCATCGCGCTCGCCGCGGAGCAGCGGCGCTCCTTCGAGCGCCGCGTCGAGCGGTTGCCCACGCGGATGCAGGCGGCCTTCATCCTCGTGGAGATCGAGGGCCTGTCGGGCGAAGAAGCCGCACAGGCGCTGGGGATCCCGGTCGCCACCGTCTGGACGCGCCTGCACCACGCCCGCCGTAAGATGATGTCGAACCTTGCAGGAGGTGAACGATGAGTCGCCGCGCCGATCGGTCCTGCCCCTACGACGGCGAGGTCGAGGCCGCCCACGACGGGCGCCTCGGCGCGTTCGACCTCGCTCGCCTCGACCGCCACCTCGTCACCTGCGCGTCGTGCCGCGCGCTGCGCGCTGGCCTCGCCGCCCTGCGCGCGGAAGCCTCCCGCGCCGCCGAGCTCCCCCTTGATCGACTCTCGCAGCAGCGAGCCCGCGCCGCGATCCTACAGCGCGCCGCACGCCCGGGCCCCGCGCACGCCTTTGCCTGGGCCCGGCTCGCGTCCTCTCTTGCCGCCCTCGCGGCGGTGGTGCTCGGCGTCGGCGCCCTGCGGCGGCCCCACGGCCCCCACGCCGCGCCACCACACCCGCTCGCACGCGTCGACGCAGCCCAGGGCGCGTCGTGGTCGCGCGAGGCGAGCGCGAGCGCGGAGTCGATCCGGCTCGCCGACGGGGTGATCCGCGTGACGGTGCCCCATCAGCACCGCGGGCACCGCTTCCTGGTGCTCCTTCCCGACGGGCAGATCGAGGTGCGCGGCACGCGCTTCGAGGTCGAGGTGCGCGACCGCCACACGACGCGCCTCGATGTCACCGAGGGCCTCGTCGCCTTGCGCCTCGGCGCGCGCACCGAGCAGCTCCTCGCCGCAGGATCACACTGGGCACTGGCGCCCTCGACGGCCGACCTCGCGCCAGTTCTCGCGCCCGTTCTCGCGCCCGCGCCGGAGCAGGACCCTTCCGCGCGTCCGGCCAGGGTCCACGCGCGTCGGACGGCCCCGGCGCATGCCCCCGCGATGACAAGCGAGCTCTCGTCCTTTGTCGCGGGGCTCGACGCCTTTCAGCGCGGTGACCTCGCCATCGCGGCCGATGACTTCGCGGCCTTCGAGCGCGAGCACCCGACGGACGATCGCGCCGAAGACGCGGGCTACCTTCGCGTGGTGGCCCTGCGCCGCGCGGGCACCACGCTTGTCGCGTGCGCCGCGGCCGAGTCGTATCTCCGTAGATATCCCGCCGGTGCCCGGCGCTGGGAGACGATTGCCTACCTCGCCCACGTTGGCGGCTCACGCCTCGCGTGCGAGCAGCTCGACGCCCTCGACGTGGAGTTCGGTCGCGACCCCGCGCGCTACGCGACCCTGCGCGCCTTGCGCGACGGGTGTCGGCCGTAGGGGCGGGTCAGGCGCGGCTCATGAAGCTCCCGGCCGCTCCGGGCCCAGCGCGCGCCCTTCTCCTCTGGGTGCTTCTCGGCGCGTGAGCGTCGCCCTCACCTCCCGTCGCCACGCGCGCCGACGAAGGAGCCTGCGTGCCCGGCGCACTCGACTGTGGAGCCGATGGGCTCGCGCCCCGGCGGTGCACCGCCGGCGGCACATGGCTCCCACTCGGCGCGTGCGATGGCCCGGGCGGTCAGGTCTGCGCTCAGGGGCGCTGCGCCGGCGGGTGCGATCCGCCCGTGCTCGTGCTCGGCGCGTCGGGCGTGGACCCTGGGGCCGACCGCCTCCACGCGCTCTACATCGCGCGCTCGACCCGCGGCGAGGTGTGGCTGGTCGCGCAACGCTCGGACGACGGCGGCCGCACATTTCCGCCCCGGTGGACAACCGAACCGGCGAGGGAGGCGCCCGGTACGCGCGCTGCGTGGCGGACGGCGCGGTCGCATGCGGGGTCAACGAGGCGGTTGCGGGCGAGGCCTTCCTCCTCAGCACGACCGCGGACCTGAAGCGCTGGCACGGGCACCACGCAGCCCTCGCGCTCGACCCGAGGGGTGGACTCTGGGCGGCCTGGAGCGACACACGCACGGGCGGTCCGGCGATCTATGCCGCGCACGCCGACCCGTGAAGGTTGCGATCCGTTCGATGGGCGTCGAGGCGGTGAACACGTACGCGGCCGTGACGTCCGCCGCGACCGCGCGGTTGCGATCCGCAGCTGCTTGAGGCATGCCCACGATCGTGGTGCCCCCGACTCTCCTGCCCGGCGTTCTTCCTTCCCCCGCGCGCCCCTCCAAGACGTAGCACCGCCGTGCAACCCCGCGTGCTGCTGGTCGAGGACACTGCATCGCTGGCGGCCTCGGTGCGGCGGGGTCTCGCCGAGGAGGGCTTCGCGGTGACCGTGGCCGCGACGGGCGCCGAAGCGCGTGCGCAGCTCGTGGCGACCGCCGGTGACCTGGTGATCCTCGACCTCGGCCTGCCCGATATCGACGGGCTGGAGGTGCTGCGATGGATCCGCGGCGAAGGGCGGATGCTCCCGGTCCTGGTGTTGACCGCGCGCGACGCGATCGCTTCTCGGGTCGAGGCGCTGGACGCTGGCGCCGACGACTACCTCGTGAAGCCCTTCGCGTTCGCCGAGCTGCTCGCGCGGGTTCGCTCGTTGCTCCGCCGAGCCGCGGCGCCGCGCTGGGCGTCGCTGTCGATCGACGGCATCGAGATGCAAGCCGACGCGCCCGAGGTGTTGGTCGCCGGGCGGTCGGTGAAGCTCTCGCCCCGCGAGCGCGCGCTGCTCGAATACCTGCTGCGCCGCCGCGGTGAGGTGGTCTCGCGTCGCGACCTGTTGAGCGCGGTCTTCGGCTACGACTTCGACCCAGGCACCAACCTGGTGGACGTCCACATGGCCCACCTGCGGCGGAAGATCATCGGCGCCGGGGTGTCGATCGAGACCGTGCGCGGCTTCGGCTACCGGCTCATGCGGACGGCGGGCAATGACTGATCGCCCGCGACGGCGTTCGCTCCGCGGGCGCCTCGCGGCCTGGATGGTGGCGTCGACGCTGCTCACTCTGCTGGTCTTCTCGGGGGTGCTGTACGCCGCGCTGCGGATGGAGGCCGCGGGTGAGCCCGTGGGCGAGCGCCGCGGGGAGGAGGCCGCCGTGAGGGAGGTCGGCGAGCAGGTGCTCGTCTCCATGCTGGTGGCCGCGCCGCTCGCGCTCCTCGTGGCCGTGGGCGGCGCGCTGGCGCTCAGTCGCCGGGCGCTCGCGCCGCTGCAGGAGGTCCTCGACGCCGCCCGGCAAGCGAGCGCGACGGACCTCCGCCGGCGCCTCGCGCTGCCCGCGCGACGCGACGAGCTGTATGACCTCACCGTCGAGATGAACGCCCTGCTCGCACGCCTCGAGGAGGGCTTCACGGCGCTCGCGCGCTACGCCGGCGATGCGTCGCACGAGCTGCGGACGCCGCTCGCCGCGGCCCTCACGACGCTCGAGGTCGCGCTGCGCCACCCGCGTCCAGCGTCGGAGTGGGAGCGCACGGCGACGGAGGTCCACAAGGAGCTTCGTCGCCTCGCGCGGCTGGTCGAGTCGCTACTCGCGCTTGCCCGCGCAGACGGACCGCTTGAGCAGGTTGTGGACGTCGATCTCCGGGAGCTGCTCGACCTCGTGCTCGCTGGCCTCGCCGCGCGAGCGACGGGCCGGGGCGTCACGCTCTCCGCCGCCGCGGAGGGCGACGCCGGAGACGCGCACGTGCGCGGTGACTTCGACGCGTTGGCGAGCGCCGCGCGCAACGTGATCGAGAACGCCATCCACTACACGCCGACCGGGGGACGCGTGCGCGCTGCGGTGCGCGTTCGTCCGTCGCACGTGGAGCTCGTCGTGGACGACTCGGGGCCGGGCGTTTCACCGGAAGATCGCGCCCTCATCTTCGAGCCGCTCCGACGCGGGGGCGCGGTCCCGGAGGGTATCGAGGCGGGGCACGGGCTTGGCCTCGCGATTGTGCGTCGGGTGCTCGCGCGGCACGGGGGCACCGCGACCGTCGACGCGAGCCCCGATGGAGGTGCACGCTTCGTCCTGCGTGTGCCACGCGGGGGCTCACCGGAGAGCGGGGAGCGCCCCTAGCGGCGGGCGGGCGCCCGGACGTGCTCGTGCTCGATCGCGACGACGTGCCCGTCGGCGGCGTCGATGTTGACCTCCGTGATCTCCGTCGCGGGCGCGCCGCTCACGCGGATCTCGAAGGAGTAGATCATCCGCCCGTGCTCGCGCTCGAGCTCCTGCGCGATGATGGTGCCGGGGACGGCGCGCTGCGCCCGGCCGCGGGCATCGTCCATGGTGATACGGGCGGCGGCGTGCTGCGCGAGGGCGACGCCAGGCAGCGCGGCGGAGGCGAGGGTGGCGGCGGTGAGCGCGGCGGCGAGCCAGTTCTTCTTCGACATGGTGGACCTCGTAGGGGGAGGGACGGGGAATCCGTCCGACGGGGACACCATGGCGTCGCCCCAGCGATCACGCTGGTGAAGAGACGATGAAGGTGGCGTCGCCCGGCGGCTGCCGATCAGCCCGGATAGGCGGCGACGAACGCGCGGCCAGGCGTCGCGGGCGCTGGGGGTACACCCCGTCGCGGGCGCGGGCGTCAGCGATCCGCGGAGCGAGCACGTCGAGGGGGTGACCGAGATTCGAATGCGCCCGAGGCCACCGCCGCCGCCCGACCCGTACGCGCGGTAGCCGGAGAAGACCCCCGCGCCGCCGCCGTACTGCGCGGGCGCCGCGGTGAAGATGAACACCCGGTCGCTGCCCCGGGCGAGGCACTCCGTGGAGGCCACGACCGCGCACGAGCCGGAGGCGCCCACCACCGTGGGGCCGTTGGGTCCGGGCGCGCCGGTGTCGAACTCGCGGCTCGTCGTCGGCATCGCTGCCGACCGGAGCTCGCCCGTGTAGCCGCCCGTGTCTGCATGGCCCTGCTGCGTCGTGCGCGAAGCGACGACCGCTTGCGAGCCCGGGCCGCCCGAGACGTCGATGGTGCCGTCGACCTGGATGCGTCCCGTCGCGCGGAGGTCGAGCGTGCCCGCCTGCGGGCCCATCCCCGCGACGTACACCACCGCGCCCGCGGGCACCGTGATGGTCGTGAATTGATGCACCCCCGGCGAGAGGTACGTCGGGTTCGACGTCGGAACAAACGCCTCTTCGCTGCCGTCGCTCGCTCGCTGGCACATCCCGCCGGTGCAGCTCAGGCCCGCCGCGCGCGCCTGCCCGCAGCGACCGCAGTTGGCCGCGTCGCTGGCGTTGTCAGCGCAGCCCGTCGCGCAGCAGGTACGTCCCGGTGCGCCCCGGTGCGTAGGGCGCGCCGCCGTTGCATCCGCCCGGGGTACAGGCGCCGTTCACGCACGCTCCGCCGCGTGGGCAGACGAGGCCGCAGGCGCCGCAGTTGGTCGGCGAGTCGAGCGCGGTCTCGCATCCGTCCGCGAGGCCGCCGTTGCAGTCGGCGAAGCCCGCGCCGCAGCAGCTCTGGCCCGACCCGCACGGAACCGCCGGGCATCGCATGGCCGACGTGCACACCCCGCCCACGCAGGCCTGCTGCGGGCCGAAGCGCACGCCGCACGCTCCGCACTGGGCCGGGTCCGTGGCCACGTCGGTCTCGCAGCCCGTCGATGCGCCGCCATCGCAGTCGGCGAAGCCGGGATCGCACGCGGCGACCCCGCACGCCGACGCGATGCAGCCGACGGAGCCGTGCGCGACGGGCGGGCCCACCACCCCGCAGCCGCCACAGATGTTGGTGCTGGTGCGCGCGTCAACGCACACGTCGGCGCAGCAGCTCTGGCCCGACGGGCACGCGCCGCCGCGGCAGGGCGCCACGCACACCGCCTCACGGCACGTGAAGCCGGGCGAACACTCGGCGTCAGTCCGACAGCCGACGGGCGTTACGTCGGCAGCGGCGCGCGCTCGTCGCGCATGGCGCCATCGACGACATCGACCCCCATCGCGACGTTCACCCTGGCATCGACCGCGACGTCCGTGCGTGGCCCTGCGTGCCGCGGGGCACGTCGCTCTGTTCGTCCAGTGAGGAGCGGGCGCCGCACGCCGGGAGCGTGAGCAGCGGCGGGGCGAAGAGGGATCTGCAATCCGGCATCGAGGTCGAACCTGTCGTTGTGAGGGCGTTGCCCTGCGTGGATGGAGCGCTGGATTGCGCGGGGTTGAGGCAATCGTCGATGATGGGAGGGGAGCCACGGTCGCGAAGCCCGACGCGGAGAGCTGACTCGTCAGAGCGACCCGAAACAGAGAGACCGAGCCCGGTCGAACCCGCCGTCGGGGCAAGGGCAGCGCCGCGCTACGGCGGACAGCGAGCGACGAGCGGTCGCAGCGTCGCCCTACGGTCGGCGTCGCCCTCGAACTCCGCGGCGATCGCTGCGAGCTCTGTGCAGGTGAGCCCCGTGTGCCCGGCGGCGGCGACGAACGCGACGGCGTCCCCGCGCCGCGCGCCGCGCAGATACCGTCGCAGGTAAGACTCGGCCGCGGCGACGGCGCCGGTGGTCCCGGCGCGGCGTAGCGCCACGATGCGGAGGTCGCCCGCGTCCTCGGCGCGAACGTCCGCGGGGTGGTCGCGCTCGAAGGCAGCGAAGCGATCGGCGGCCGCGGCGAGGTCGCCCCGCTGCAGGGCGTCGAGGCCTGCGACGAAGAATGTGAGCGCGTCCGGCGCCGATTGAGGGCGCGCGGCGCGGAGCGCGTGTGGCCCGGGCGCGGCCGCGAGCAGACCGGGCGCCGGAGACGCCTCGGGGCCGTCGAGCCCGGCGACCTCCTCGGGCTCGCGGACGGACTCCGGCGGGGACCAGCGCGATCCGGCCGCCAGGAGCTGTTCGTTGCGCCCGACGAGGCGCAGCGCGACGAGGCCCTCGTGGACGTCGAGGCGGCGCGTGTGGCGGTCGCGAACCTCCACCTCGAAGCGCGTCCCGTGGACCTCGATCTCGCCATCGGGGAGCATCAACAGGAAGCGGTGGCCCTGGGTGCTGGTGCGGTACGGACACACGGAGCAGGCCCTCCGCGAGCCGGATGCGCTCCTCCCGCGCGTCGGCCCCACGGGACCACGTCGTGCCCGCGCCCGCTTCGACCCGCGGCCGGGCGCTCGCCGGTCGCAGAGCCAGGCGACCACGAGGGCAAGCGTGAGCGCGCCGTTGCCCACGATCACCGAGGCCGGCGCGATCGCGCCTCCGACGTCGGCGATCAATCCCACCGCGACGCTCCCTGCGGGGCTGTCGGCACCGGCCCCCTACGCAACGATCGAGGCTGCGAGCGCCGCGGCGTCTTCGACCTCCACGACTTGCGGCGCCAGCGGCTCCCCACGCACGGTCAAGGGGCCCAATCGGCGCCGACCCTCGTGCCGAGGCGCAAGGTGTGGCTCGCGGGTAGCGTCCCGTCGGCGGGCTGATACTCGTAGCCGAACGACAGGAGCGCGAAGGGCATGAGGTCGCTGACCCTCAGCGTGGTGAAGCCGTAGCCGAAGGACAGTCGTACACCGGGTTGCACGGACGACTCCTGGCCGAAGAAGCGCCCCGTCGCTGCGAGCTCGACGTCGAAAAGTCGGGTAGCGTTCTGGAAACGCAGGAGCACCGGCACGGCCCCGGAGACCGACGCGCTCAGGGCTCGATCGGCGCCGCCTGCTCCGAACGCGCCGATACCGCCGATCTCGATGCCTGTCCCCAGCGTCACCGAGTCGCTCACGCCGACCGCTGGGATCACCCTCGCGGAAGCCTCCGCCCCGAACGCTACCGAGCGACCATGGAACACCAGGGCCGCCGACCCCTCACTCTCGAGCAGCAGCACAAACCGTCGATGATCACCATGAACCCCCACGAAGCGAGGGTTCTCGCGGAGCCAGAAGGGGCACTCCCCCTGGTGCTCTTCGGCGTAGTGGTGGAGCATTCTCACGCGCTCCAGCGTAAGCACATCCTGGGCGACCGACAGTGACTCGCCGCTGGCGCGCCACACCGCCTCGGCGCTGCCCCCTTGGCCGGAGATGGTCGCGTCGAGCCAGGTCGACAGCCGACGCCGAGCCGCAAGCGGGGTCTGACACGCCGAGCGGAGCGTAACGGACGCCCCCGATTCGATCTCGGCCCGATCGGACACCCAATCCGTGCGCTGCCTCATCTCGACGATGCGCCGCAGGTCGAAAAAGTATGCTCGCTCGAGGCGTCCGGTGGGCCCGCCCGCACAGCCCGCCAACCCGAGAGCGAGCGACGACCAACTCGCGACGAGGGGGGCCCTCACCAGGAAGGATCCAAACATAGATGCGTAGCCCGGGCGGGCGGCCACCAGCCCAGGATCGCGGCCTCGCTACGCCACGACGACAGAATCGGGGTGTCCGGCGCGAGCAGGGTTCCGAGGGCACTGATCATCGCGGTGCTCTGCGGGAGGCCGTCGTGGAGAAGGACGATGTCACTCCGCCGCACGCGCCCGAACTGACGGCTGCGGCCAGCGTCGTCGTGAACCATCCAGTCGCACGATTCGGACGACCAGATGACCGGGGTGAGCCCCCGACGCCGGGCTGCGAGGAGAGCCCTGAGGTCGCGTCGTCGGTAGGGCGGGCGGAGCAGGCGCGGGGCGGTCCCAGTGAGGGCGGTCAGCACCAACTGACACCGGTCGATCTCGGGGCTCATGCGCCGTCCAGCGAGCGTCGGCAGCGAGATGTGCTGCCATCCATGATTGCCAACCACGTGTCCTTCATCCGCGATGCGACGCACGATCTCGGGGAGGGCGACCGAGTCGGATTGGCAGGCCCAGACGCTGCCCGGTATCAGGGACTCGAGGAGCCCAGGCCACGGGAGCATGGCGCCGCCGACGTAGGCGCCCGCGAGCGCAGCGGAGGCGGAAAGCGCAGCAAGGGCGAGGAGGGGCACGTCGGTGTTGTCCGTAGGGAGTCCGGAACCTTCAAAGATTCGCGGCACGGAGACGGGTCCTTGCGCCCACGAATCGCGGCCCGCTCAGAACGACTGCGACGCGAAGCGGAAGAGCTTCAGGTGCGCCCGCGCGCCCGCGGGGTGAAGCGCGAGCGCGCCGTCGAGTCCCTGGTTTCGGTGCACGTTGTGGACCCCATCTGGGCCGTACCCGATCGCGAATACGGAGATGCGGCCCACGTCACGGAGTTCGGTCTCCAGGTCCGCGCTGACCTCCGCGGGAGTCAGAGGGGCGAAATCCGAGGAGTGGAGGTGGAGCGTCGTGACGTAGTCGAGCGGCGCGATCATCGTGTGCCACCCCTCGACCCACGCTCCATCCGGGAGCGGGACGTCGACGCTCGCGACGGCGAGATCAGGGACGCCTCCGGCCCGGCGCGATCCGAGGTTGACGGCCACGTCGTAGATGGCGCCATCGACGGCGATCTGGAGATGCAGGTGATCGGGGTCGCCGTTGCAGTCGCGTTGCCCGGCCGGAACGATCGCCACGAGGCGCCCATCAAGGCGCCCGTACGACCGGTCGAGGGCGCGGCCGAGCTGGTTGGTGCACATCGCAAGGCGGGTGGGCGCCTCGTCGATCGTCGGCGCGTCGCCCGCCCTGGCGTCCGTCGCGGCCTCCGCCGCGGAGGCATCGAGGAGGGAGGCGTCGGGCACGAAGGCGTCGAGGACGTTGGCAGCGTCGGTCGGAGCGATCGTTGGCGGCGTGACGAGGGTCGGCGCGCACGCTACGAGCGAGAGGAGAGCGATGGAGAGGAGAGGAGAGGAGCAGCGGGCTGTCATCGAGAGGTCGTTGCCGTGGTCGAGCCCCGACCTTCACGGAATCCGCGAGTGATCGGCCGCGTGAGCCGGACTGCTAGTTCTCCTCCTGGACGCAGGAGTATCCGCGGCAGAGGGTTCCGCTGCCGCAGCGGTTGCCGCAGCGACCGCAGTTCTCGTTGTCCCGACGAATGTCCGTGCACCGGCCTGGGCACGCGACGAGGCCCGCGGTGCAGGCGCAGGTGCCGCCCTGGCAGACGTAGGTTGATGGGCACGCGTGGAGGCATGCGCCGCAGTGGTCGTTGCTGGTGGCGAGGTCGACACAAGCGCCTGTCCCGCACGAGGTGAGCGAGGCCGGGCACTGACACGTGCCGCCGACGCAAGCCGTCCCGAGCGGGCAGGCCGAGCTGCAGGCACCGCAGTTGATCGGATCGCGCGTCGGGTCGACGCAATGGGTACCGCACGCGAGGAGCGCGCCTGGACAGGTGAACGGCGCCTGGCAGCGACCGAAGAGGCACACCTGCCCCATGCCGCACGCGACGCCGCACCCGCCGCAGTTGGCGGTGTCCGAGCGCGCGTCGATGCAGCGATCGCCGCAGCGCGTCGCCTCGGTCGGACACGCCACGCCCGCATCGGGATCGGCGTCGGCGACCCCGGCGTCGGGGCGCGTCGGGCCGCACGCGCCGCCCACGCAGGCGACCCCCGGCCCGCACGCCCGGCCGCAGCCGCCGCAATGGGCGCCGCTGGTGCGCGGATCGACGCACGCCCCGCCGCACATCACCAAGGGAGACACGCAGGTGAGGCCCGCGCATTCGCCCGCCACGCAGCGCGCTCCCGCGGGGCACACCCGACCGCACGCGCCGCAGTTCTGGACCTCTGCAGCGGTGTTACGGCAGCCCGTCTCGCAGAGGGTCTGTCCCCCGTCGCAGATGGGCCGACACACCCCCGCCTGGCACGCTTCGGTGGACGCGCACGTCTGCCCGCACGCTCCGCAGTTGCGCCCGTCGCGGGCGAGATCGACGCACGCGCCGCCGCAGTTGGTGAGCCCCATGTCGCAGACCCGCAGGCAGCTCCCGGCGTTGCAGACCTCGCCGCGCACGCACTCGTGTCCGCACGCTCCGCAGTTGCGCGGGTCGTCCAGGACGCGAGCGCACGAGGTCCCGCAGTCGCGCGTTGGCGCGGCGCAGCGGACCACGCACGCGCCCGCCGCGCAGAGCGTGCCCGCGGGACAAACGTGACCGCACTCGCCGCAGTTCGCGGGATCGAGGTCGAGCGACGCGCAGGTGATGCCGCAAAGGCTGCGACCGGCGTTGCACCGCGCGACGCAGACGCCATTCTCGCACGCCGTCTGAACGGGGCACACCGCCCCGCAGGCGCCGCAGTGCAGGCCATTGGTGGCCGTGTCGACGCACGCCCCGTCGCAGGCCGTGGCGCCGTCCGGACAGGCCATCACGCAGCGGCCCACGCTGCACACCTCGCCCGCCGCGCAAGCGCTCCCGCACGCACCGCACGCGGCCCGATCAGCCCGGAGGTCATGGCACGTCCCCTCGCATGGAGTGAGCGGCGCAGGACACCGGAGCACGTCGGGCGCGATGTCGACCGCGACGTCCATCGCCGGGGGGCTGGCATCGGCGGCGGTGCCATCGATGGTCGAGGCGCAAGCCGATAGCGCGATGGCGAGCAGGACGTACCAGAAGCGGGAGGCCTTCATCATGGGGGCATCGCCCGCGGGTGGTCGAAACCTTCAAGAATAGTGACGCGATTGGACGACGGACGGCGATCTTCGGTCGGCAGCCCTTCTCCCCACGACCCAGCTCACGCTTTGCGGCCTGCTGGTGCCTTTCCAGAGGGGATTGGTGGGGATCAGGTCGCGACGTCTTGAACCGCCTCCGGACCTCGAGCCCGACCCCCTCGGGCAACGGCTCGCGGATGAAGCGTTGCGTGGACAAGGAGCGTCGGTTCAGCATCACGCACCCGCCGATGCGCGTCGGGCTTCGAGCTCGGCTACCACCCCTACAGCTTCATGGAGGGCATCCAGGGGAGCTGGAAGCGAGCCCTGGGGGAGGCTCTACCCGAGTACGTCTGCGATGCGCTCCGCCGCGCGCGTGGCGACGGCCATGATGGTGAGCTGCGGATTGACCCCGAGGGGGCCGGCCACGGTGCTGCCGTCTACGATGAAGAGGCGCTTCATGTCGTGGGTCTGGTGGTCGAGGTCGACCACGGAGGTCTTCGGGTCGCGGCCCATGCGGCAGGTGCCGAGCGGGTGGTAGCTGAGCAGCGGGAGGTCGCCGGCCGCGGGCACCGTGCGCTTGAACCGATGGAACTCGCCCGGCTCCAGCACCGGCGACGATGTCACCACCGGGTACAGCCGCCGCGCCCCCGCCGCCAGGAACATCTCCCCCGCCCGCACCATCGCCGCGTGCACCCGCGCCACGTCGCGCGCATTGATGGTCTTGGTGACGACCACGTTGCCGTCGCGCTCGTAGCGCACCACGGCGTCGGGGCGGTCATCGGCGATCAGCGTGCCCACCGTCGCGATGTGGTCGAGCTGCGCCACGGCCGCGGTGAGCCGTCGGCCCCCGAGGGGCAGCGCGATCGGCGCGACGTTGCGGTCGGACTGCGCCCCGAGCACCAGGAAGCCGTCGCGCAGGAAGTGGTCCATCGCGAAGCCCTGGGGGACATGGTCGGCGCCGCGGATGGGCTCGTCGAAGAGGGCCGACATCCCGCCGCTCGGGTGCAGCGACAGGTTGCGCCCGACCTGCCCGCTCGTGTCGCAGATCCCCTGCTTCTGGAGGAAGGTCGCCGTCGGCAGCGCGCCGCCGGCGAGGACCACCGCCCGCGCCTGGAAGCGCACCCGCACGCCCGCCCGCGTGACGGCGTCGAGCCCGGTCGCGCGACCGTTCTCGACGCGCACCCGCTCGGCGCGCAGACCCGTGAAGAGGGCCGCCGAGCGCTCGAGCGCCGCGGGGACGTACGACACGTTGGTGCTGCGCCGCGCGTCGCTGCGGCAGCCGAAGTCGCAGAACCCGGAGGCCTGGCAGCCGGGCGCGTTGCGGCGGATGCGCAGGTGGCTCCAGCCGAGGGCGCGGCACCCGCGATCGAAGACCCCGCCGATGGGGCCGAGGTAGCGCTCCTCGGTGGGCGCCACGCCCAGGAAGGACTCGACGCGCTCAAAGTACGGGGCCATCGACGGGGTCGCGAAGTCGTCGGTGCCGAGCGCGTCGCACCACCGGTCGAGCACCCACGGCGGCGTGCGGAAGCAGGTGCCGCCGTTGATCGCCGTCGAGCCGCCGACCATGCGGCCCATGAACACCGGCATCGGCGCGTTGCCCACCGCGACGGCGCCCCGGTAGAAGCGCTGGTGCGCTCGCACCGCGCTGCCGTCGAAGGCGTCGCGGCGGTGCAGGTCGCCCTCCTCGACGAAGGCCACCGCGTAGCCCTTCGCCGCGAGGGCGTGGCCTACGACCGCGCCGCCCGCGCCGGTCCCGACGACCACGACGTCGCAGGCGACGACCTCCTCCGCGGCGATGTCTTCGCCGCGCCGCAGCTGCCGAAGCCAGCGGGGCTCGTCGAGCACGGGCATCACCTTGAGCGCGCCGCCGAGCCGCGCGTACACGGCCGGGCGGTCGAAGTGCACGAACTTGAAGAAGAACAGCAGAACCCCGTAAGGGCCGCGGAGCAGCGGGTCCTTCGACCAGCGGCCGAGGGTGGCCTCCTGGGCGTCGGCGTCGAGCGCGTGGAAGGGCCTTCCCGTCGACGCGACGGCTGCCGCGGAGAGCGCCCGCAGCGCCGCACGCCATCCGCCCACCAGCGCGGGCGAGAGCTCGCCGACGACCTCCTCGGCGCGACGCAACGTCGCCTCGTCGCCGCCTGGAACCCCCTCGCCGCCCGGGATCATCGCCTCCAGCAGCGCCAGCGCGGCGCGCCGCTCCTCGAAGCTCATCGGGGTCATGTCCCCTCCGTGGATTCGCGGCGCCGCGGCGCGAGCGCCGGGTACACGCCGAGCACGACGGTCACCGCGACGACCTCACCGAGCACGGCCGCCTGGCCGAAGCTGCGCAGCGCGCCGGAGCTCGCCAGCAGCAGCGTCACGTAGCCCACGATGGTCGTGAGCGAGCACAGCAGGATCGCGCCGCCCATGCGCGCGGAGGCCTCGCGGGCGTCGACTCGGAGCGCGTCGCCCGCGCCGAGCAGGTTCACGAGGTAGTCCGCGCCGACCCCGATGGTGATCGGGAGGGCAGCGAAGTTCAGCATGTTGAGCCGCACGCCGAGCGCGAGCATCGCGAGCTGCGAGCCCACCGCGACGCCGGTGACGAGCAGCACCGTGCCGGCGATGCGGAGCGGGTGGCGGCCGAAGATCGGCAGCAGCGCGAGGGTCACCAGCAGGCACACCATGCCGACGACCCGCAGCGCGTCGCGCTGGAGCACCCGCATGATCTCGGCCATCACCAGGAAGGCCCCGCCCACGACCGATCCGGCGGGGACGGGCGCGGCGTTCACGCGCTCGGCGAAGCGCACCACGTTGCGCACGTCGTCGAAGTCGATCGCCAGCGATGGGAACACCAGCACCGTGCGGTCGGCGCGCCCGTCGCGCTCGGCAAAGGGCCCGCGCAGGGCGTCGGGCACCGTCGCCGGGTCGATGGGCGCCACCCCCGCGCGCGGCAGCCACTCGTCGAGGAAGGCGCGCGCTTCGGCCGGGACGCGCGCCTGGGGGAGGGCGTCGACGCGGCGGCGGAGGGAGGCGAGGGCGGCGATGCGGGCGCGCTGGTCGTCGGCCGGCGGGGCGTAGCGGTCGACGGTCTCGACGCGCTCGGCCATCGGGTGCGGGCCCGCGACGAGGGCGCCGTGCAGCGCGGCCACGACGGCGGCGCGGTCGGCCGCGGAGGGGGCGAGCGCGACCACGGGCGTGAGCCAGGTGCCGAAGATGGCGGAGACGGTGCGGTCCCACGAGGCGGCGCCCGAGCGGATGGACTCGGTGTTGCGGAGGTCGCGCAGGTCGGCGTCCCAGTAGCCCTCCCGGAGCCCGCGGCGCAGGCCGACGCCGCCCACCGCGACGAGCGCGAGGAGCGTCGCGACGGAGACGGCGCGCGCCCGCGGGAGGTCGGCGTACCATCGGCGGACGGCGTCCTGCACGCGTGTGCTCCCGGCGGCGCAGCGCGGCGGGTCGAAGAGGGCGATGCCCACGGGCGCGGCGAGGTAGGTCACGAGCGCGACGGTGAGCATGCCGACGCCGCCGGTGGCGCCGAACTGCGAGAAGCCGCGGAAGCTCGTGAAGGTCAGACCCAGGTACGCCGCGGAGGCGGTCGCGGCGGCGGCCGAGACCCCGGGGAGGCTCTGCCGCGCGGCGCGCACGACGGCTGCGGCGCGGTCGAGGTCGGCGGGCTGCGCGCGGTAGTAGGCGAGGAGGAGCAGCGGGTAGTTGATCCCGTTGCCGATGATGATCGAGCCGAGGAATGCGGAGTTGGAGTTGAGCGTGCTGCCCGTGAGGCGGGCGACGGCGAAGGTGGCGATGACGCCGGGGACGACACCCGTGAGCACGGCCAGGAGAGCGCGCGCCGAGCGGTAGTAGCCGACGATCAGGAGGCCCACGAGCAGGGTCACCAGCATCGACGAGACGCCCACGTCCGAGAGGATCGCGGCGTGCTCCTCGAGCAGGTTGGCGACCTCGCCGTTGTAGGCGACGAGGAGGTCGCGGCGGTACCCGGGGCGCAGGCGCGCGACCTCGGCGCGCACCATGGCGTCGAGGGCCGCGGCGGGCTCGACCTCGGTGTCGGAGGCGGCCATGGTCACGCGGAGCAGTGCCGTGCGCCCGTCGCGAGAGGCGATGAACCCGCTCGGGAAGCGGTCGGCCGCGGCGGCCTCGCGGTCGGCCTCGTCGCGCAGGCGGCGCAGGCGCTGCTCGGGGGTGCCCTCGTCGTCGTCGAGGGCGATGAACATCGGGTTGGCCTCGCGCTCGGCCTCGTCGATCGCCGCGCGGGCCTCGGACACCACGTGGTCGAAGCGATCGCGCGGGATGAGCAGCGGTGCGTGGGCGCGGATCCAGGTGCGCTCGGCCGAGACGTCGTACTGCACCGCGCGCACGATCGGCAGGCGGCGGGCGGCGATGCCCTCGCCGAGGGCGCGCACGAAGCGGCGGTTCTCGGCCGGGTCGGGCGAGCGAACGAGCACGATGAGCCCGGCGGCGCCGCCGCCGAAGCGGGCGTGCAGCGTGGTGATGGCGCGCACGGTGAGGGAGTCGTCGGGGAGGAGGTCCTGCATCCCGGCGTGCACCTGGGTGAAGTAGCGGACGCAGAGGCCCACCGGCGCCACCAGCGCGAACAGCAGCAGGAGCGCGGCGCGGCGCGGCGCGGCGGTGACCCGCAGCACGAAGCGCGCGTAGGCCGCCCAGGCGTCGCTCACGCGCTGGACCCTCCGCGCATGAGCGCGCCGAGCGTCGCGTGCAGCAGGCCGTTGCTGGCCAGAAGGTCGGGCGCGTCGGGGCGGTGCTCGCGGCCGTCGAAGCGCGCGACGGCGCCGCCTGCCTCGCGCACGAGCAGCGCGCCCGCGGCCGTGTCCCAGGGTTTCAGGCCAGGCTCGAAGTACGCGTCGAGCCGGCCGCGGGCGACGTCCGCGAGGTCGAGCGCCGCGCACCCGAGCGACCGCAGCGCCTGCACTTCGCGGAACACCCGCGTGAGCCGCGCGAGCTGCGCCCCGTCGGCCTCGCGGCCGGCGTAGGTGAGGGCGCTCGCGACCATCGCGCCGCGCGGGTCGGCCACGGTCGACACACGGATCAGCGCGCCGTTGCAGCGGGCGCCCATCCCAGGTACGGCGGTGAAGAGCTCGTCGGTGAAGGGGGCGTACACCGCCCCGGCGATGACCTCGCCAGCGTAGGAGACTGCCACCGAGACGCCGCAGCGGGGCGATCCGTGGGCGAAGTTCTTGGTGCCGTCGAGGGGGTCGACGATCCAGACGTAGCCCGCATCGGGGGCGAGCGCGGTGCCCTCCTCGGCGACGATGCCGTGCTCGGGGAACCGCGCCCGCAGCGCCTCGACGATGGCCCGCTCGCAGGCGCCGTCGACCGCCGTGACGATGTCCGCGTCGCCCTTCGCCGCGACGCCGAAGCCCTCGGCGCGGGCCCGGCGCTGGATCTCGCCCGCGAGCCGCGCCACCTCCGCCGCCGTGTCCAGGAGTCGTCCAATCATGCAGGTCCTTCGTGAGGGGCGGGGTCGTCGGAGAGGGCCAGGGCGGCGGCGCCGCCGACGAGCGCGAGCCCGAGCTGCGCGCCGTGCAAGCCCAGGGTGAGCGCGAGGGCGTCGGGCGCCGCCAGGTCGAGGCGCACGGCGGCCAGGGCGAGCAGCGCGTCGGTGGCGCCCAGCTGCCCCGGGAGGGCGTCGCCGAGGGCCGCGCCCGTCAGCACGAGGCCGTGCGCGGCAAGCGCGTCGACGGCCCCGGCGGGGTGGCCGAGCGCGTGGAGAAGCGTCGCGACCTGGGCGATTTGCAGGAGGCGGGCGGCGGTCTCCCAGGCGGCCGCGACCCCGAGGGCTGGCGTCGCGGCGGCGAAGGCGTCGTCGAAGGCGGGGCCCTGCGCCCGCGCGATGGTGAAGCGCGCGCCGAGCCAGCGGCCGAGCCGTGCGCGGCCGGCGAGCGCGACGGCGAGGCCCGCCGCGGACATCACGAGGGCGAGGCCTCCGACGGCGAGTGTCGGCCACGTCGCCCCGCAGCGCAGCGCCACCCCGGCGAGCGAGACCAGCGCGATGGCGGCGTTGCCCAGCAGCACCGCGGCCTGCGAACCGACCGCGCCCGCAGCGGCGACGGGGCCACCCACCCGGGGCGCGAGGCGCACGGCCTTCCACCCCTCCGAGAGCAGGCGCCCGAGCGGCAACCCCGCCGCGACCACGTTAGCCAGGAACACCGCCCGCCAGAAGGGCCGCGCCGGCGCGGTGCGCCCGGCCGCACGGTAGAGCGCCGCGAGCGCGATCGCATCGAAGGCCACCACGCCGGCCTCGAGCGCGCCCAGCAGCGGCAGCCACGGGGCGACCCGCGCCAGCGACGGGAGCGTGGCCCCGACGCCGACAGCGCGCACGATCGCGACGAGGAGGCCCACGGCCGCCAGCGCAGCGATGGCGCGCCCGATGACGGCACCGCGGGTCATCCCCGGGCCACCACATCGTCGAGGTGCGACCACACGCGCGCGAAGGCCTCGGCGTAGGCGTCGACCAGCGCCTCGGGCTGCGCTGCGATGGGGCAACTCTGGGAGAAGAGCACCAGCGAGCCGTCGAGCAGTCGCGTCGTCTCGGGGTACTGCGCGAGGTCGTAGTTCTCAAGGTCGCGCAGCGGAGGCCGCGGCAGCACCATGCGCCGCGACGCGCGCGGCATGTGCAGCAGCATCAGCCCGGGGTTGCTCGTGATCCCGACCGGACCCTCGCGCCTGATCACCGCCGGGGGCATCAGCTGGAGGCTGAACCCGCGGGTGAAGTCGGCGTCGCCGGTGAGCGCGAGGTAGCGCGCGACCACGTCGAAGCCGGCCTTCTGCTGCCAGCCGATCTGCTCGCGCGAGATGGGGAGGTACTTGTGCAGCGCCGCCGTGCTCGAGGTGCCCGACGAGCAGCCGTAGTGCTCGATGAACTCCGGGTGCAACACGTTGCGCTCGCCCCGGCGCATGCGCTCGAGCATCGGCTCGAAGTCCGCGTAGGTGCGCACCTGCACGCGGGCCCGATAGTCCTCCTCGGTGCGCACGCGGCCGAGGCCCGCGGCGCGTCCGAGCTCGGTGCCCGCGCCGCGCTTGCAGTGCGCGAGCAGCGTCGCGAGCTGGGCCGGCCGAGGGTCGCGCAGGGTGCGGTCCCACGCGGCGACACGCAGCTTCGCGGCGAGCAGCAGCGCCGGTCCGGTGATCGCTCCGCCGGAGACGCCGTCCAGGGTGCGGCCCGTCGTCGTCATCGGTCGTCCTCGCGGAAGAAGTCGGACAGCCTGCGCATCCGCCCGCGCAGCAGGAGCGGCAGGCGCCACGCGCGGTCGATCACCCCGCGCTGCACGTCGCAGAGGATGTCGCCGAACTCCACCAGCGCCCGGTCGTACGGGGGCCAGTACAGCTCGAGGCGCGAAGAGGCGTCGACCACGACGGTCTTCGGTCGAACGAAGGTGTGCAGCGCGTGGCGGCTGTTGGCGACGCCGTCGCCGGTCGCGCGGGTGCCGCCCCAGGGGAGCTCGGGGATCGCCCCCGAGAGAGCGTGGTTGTTCCCCGTGACGACGCCGACGTCGAGGCGCTCGGCGAGGCGGCGCGCGCGGTCGAGGTCGCGAGTCCAGATCGAGGCGCCGAGGCCGTAGCGCGCGCGGTTCACGCGGGCGACGCCGTCGCTGGCCCCCTCGACGCGCACGACCGCGAGCACCGGGCCGAAGGTCTCGTCGCGCACGACCCGCATCTCGTCGGTACAGTGGTCGAGGATCGTGGGCTCGTAGAAGAGCCCGACGCCCGTCGGCCTGCCCCCGCAGACGACGACGGCGCCGGCCGCGCGGGCCTCGTCGACGTGGGCGCGCACGAGATCGAACTGACGGCGGTGGGCGAGGGGGGCGACGTCGGTCTCGCCGCGGGGCCCCGGGGCCGCGCGCAGTCGGCGCCAGGCGCGGGCGAGGCGCGCGACGAAGGCGTCGACGATGGTGCGCTCGACGTAGGCCACATCGATGGCGCCGCAGGCCTGGCCCGCGTTGCCAAGGGCCCACGCCGTGACGCCCGCGACGGTGCGCTCGAGGTCGCAGTCTTCCAGCACGATCGCGGCGTCCTTGCCGCCGAGCTCGGCGCTGAGGGTGACGCCCCGCTGCTGAGGGTGACGCCCCGCTCGGCGCAGCGCACCCGCACGCGACGGCCGGTCTCGGGCGAGCCCGTAAAGACGCAGGCGTCGATGCCCGCGTCGAGGAGCAGCTCGCCCACGGAACCGTCGCCCTGCAGCACGGCGACGAGGCCTTCGGGCAGCGACGGGGCCAGGACCTCGAGGAGCCACGCGCTCGATCGCGGGGAGTGCTCGGAGGGCTTGAGCACGACCGCGTTGCCCGCGAGCAGCGCGGGGAAGACGGAGCGGTAGAGACCGGCGATGGGGTAGTTCCACGGCGCGAGGACGCCGACCACGCCGCGCGGAACCTGGTCGACCCACGCGCTCTTGCCGGGGAAGCCGACCGGATTGAGGCGTACGGTCTCCCGCGCAAGCTGCGCCTCGACGACGCGCGCCCACGCGTTGACCGTGTCGAGCGGACCGAGGGTCTCGTTGAAGATGGCCTCGGCGTCGACCTTGCCGATCTCGGCGCGCACCAGATCGGCGGCCTCGTGGCGCCGTGCGAGCATCGCTCTCGCGGCCTCGCGCAGCCGACGGACGCGCTCGTCGAGGGGCGTCGCGCGCCAGGCGTCCTGCGCGCGCCGGGCGCGTTGGACCGCGCGGGTGACCTCGTCGCGCGTCGCGGGTCCAACAGGACGGAGCGTGCTCAGGTCAGTCGGGCAGAGGTTCGAAGCGGGCCCGTCGGCAAGCTCGTGTCCGACCTCCCTGTATAGGGCGGACCGGGTCATCAAGAAGGGCTCCGTAGCGGGGGAGGGGAAGGCATCGATCGCTCGCGGGACTTCGCCAAGAGCGGGGGCAAACCTTCAAAGAAAGGTGACCCGGCCCGTCGATGGTCGCCGCGTTGGCGGCGCGAGGGGGGCCTGGAGGTCGATCGGCTCGGCGAGGCGGCCGTTGGTGCGCGCGGCCTCCCAGCGGACTGCGCGGGCGCTCATTGGGCGTGAAGGTCCGGGGAGCGCCGGGGCAAGAAGGGTGTCGCGGCGCCAGGGCCGTCGGCATCCACTCGCGGAGAACGTCCCCGAAATCATCGCCCCGCCGTGTCCGCAGCCCCGCCCTCTTCACCGCATCGCCGACGTCGCACCCCTCTCGCGCCGCGGCCCGGTGCGTCGCGGGGATGGTGTGGGCGCTGGGGGCGCCCCATCCATCTCGCCCCCGGTCGCGGACGGCGGGGGGGCGCCGATCGAGGAATGGGTTGTAGACCCGGCCCTCGACGTGGGGCCCGCGCGCGACGCCCCCGCGGCGACGAGCGATGTGGGGCCGCCCGAGATGGAGGTCGCCGTCAAAATCGCGGCCGTGCTCGACGGCGTCACCGCCGCCGACGCTCAGTTCGCCGTGGCGAGTGGCGACTCCATGTTCCCGACGACAGGCGCGAGCGCCTCGGCGTCCAACTGCCCGCTCGGTAGTGAGACCGCGCCGATTCGCGTCTATCGGACGCGTCTCGCGCCCGCGTACGCGACGCCCTTCTTCGACTGGAGCCTCACGACCGATCTCGGCGAAGCGCACTCCATCGCGACGGCCTACACCATCGGCCGTCCCGCGATGGCGGCGGACAGCTTCGTGCTCACCCCGGGCGGCGCGCTCACCCGGTGACCCGCGACGTCACGGCATCGGGTCGGTGACCGACCACCAGGTGAGGTCGAGGGCAAGATAGAGCCCCGCCGCGCAGGCGACGGCCGCCAGGGTCACGGCGACCGCGACGCGCCGACGCGAGGGCGACGGCGGGCGCGTCGCCCAGAGCAGCGCGAGCCCGATGCTCGACGGGATCGCCGAGGCCATCCATCCTGACGACGCGAGCGGGTTGACCCACCGCGGGACGATCAGGGCCCCGGCCAGCGTGACGACCTCCGCGACCAGCAGCGCACGCCCGAACGGTCCGAGCTGCCGACGCCAGCGCCGGCGCCGGATGGTAGCCCCGACGCGAACTGCAAGCGCGAGGGCGGCCAACGCGACGACGCCTACCGACGTGGCCCGCAGCGCCCGGCGCCAGGGACGTTGCCGCACCGCCCGCAGACGCGCGGCGGCGTAGGTGCCGATGATGGGGTCGGGGTCGTGCTCGACCCGCGCCAGCGCCCGCTCGGCGGCGTCCCAGCGGCGCGCGCGCAGCTCGACTTCGCCCTCGTGCACGGTCGCCATGCGCCCGTCGAAGCTCGCGGGGGCGACCGCCTGCGCCGCGACGAAGTCCGCCCGGGCGCCGTCGAGCAGGCCGCGCCGCGCCGCGATCTGTCCCGCCCACGACCAGGCGTGCGCGCGGGTCGCCGCGTCGACGGCGGCGTCGCGTCCGACGGCCTCCAGCGCCGCGCGCGCCTCGCCGTCGTGCCCTGCATGGAGCGCGTCGAGCACGTCCGACCACGCCGGGTTCGCTCCGCCCGCGAGCTGCGCGCACACCGCAGCGAAGGCAATCACGCGCACGAGTTCTCGCTCCGGGCCGTCAGTTGTAGGGCGCGTCGGTCAAGGGCGACGCGCCCTGCGGCAAGGCCGGGGCACGGCGGCGGGCCCGTCGTGGACGTCCCCTTGGAACCGGACCCCGAGATTGCCTCCGTCGCCGACGAACCTTCATGGAATCGTTGGGCGTCAGGCGGGGTCGAGGACGGCGGTGACGCGCTCGTCGGGTGCAGGACGTGAGGGAGCATGTCGTCCCCTTCAACGGAAGGATCGGGGGCCGACGGAGAGCGGTGAGACGAGGGCCAACGGGCGTCTCGTGGGCTCAGCGGCAGCGCGCGTTGATGCAGATGGTCTGGGCGGCGCAGTCGGCGGTGCGCGCGCACTCGGGGCGCATCTCCAGTGGATTGGTGCACAGCAGGTCGCTGCCGCAGGTGTCGAAGGTCACGTCGACCCGCAGGCACTCGGCGGCCGTTCCGCCCCGGCACGAGGCCCGGCACGACCCGCGGCGGCACACGCTCCCGCCTGCGCAGTCGGCGTCACGCACGCAGAAGCTGCGCGGGGCGGTGTCCGTCTGGCAGAACCCGAGCACGCAGACCCCGCCGGCGGCGCAGGGCCGATCGGTGGCGCATCCGGCCACGCAGCGGCCGTCCGCGCAGACCGAACCCGAGGCGCAGTCCGCCGACCGCGCGCACTCGCTCCCGGGCTGCGAGGGTCGATCGCAGTACCCCGCGACGCACACCTGCGTCGACGGGCACGAGGCCGACGCGCCGCACGCCGAGAGGCACCTCCCGTCCACGCAGTCGCGGCCCGCGCCGCAGTCGGTCGCGAACTGGCAGATCGCGCTGGCGCCGAGGCATCGGCCCGCGAGGCAACGCTCGCCTGCGGCACAGCTCGCGTCGGTCGCGCACTGCGTCGGCGTCACGCACGCTCCCGCACGCACGTCGCAAACGAGTCCGGCGCCCGCGGCGGCGCAGTCCCGGTCCATGCGGCAGCCGGCGCTCGCCCCCGCGTCGGCCGCGGCCCGCGTCGCGTCCGCGCCCGCTGCGTCGACGGGCGCCACGACCGCGCCGTCCGGGCCGTCGTCGTTCGTCCCGCAACGGTCGTCCTCCTCCTCGCCGTCGGGCGGATCACCGTGCTCGTCGTGCCCTGGGCTGACACGCCCGTGGGAGGACGAGTCATTGCAGCGGCCTTCTTCGCCATCGCAGCCCGCGACGAGCAGCGCACTCAACAGGACGATCGATGGCTTCAATGGCAGACCCTCTCTTCCGTGGACGGTGGGTGTCGACGGGCACCGCCGACGTCGCCATTGCCCCGGGGGGCGCTCCTACCTTCATCCGGCGCCGTCGATTCTGACGGTCGCGGCGTTGGGGTCGGGAATTGCCGTCTCGGGCGTATGGTGGGCGTCCGCAGCATGTCCCGAAGGACCGACCGATCGTCAATGCGCGCCCTCGTTCCCCCGGCGCTCGTCGCTGCGGGGGCGGCCTTCTTCACGTGGTTCGGGAGCGAGGTGGGTGAAGGCGAGACCCGACGCGTCGACGAGCGCATCCTCCTGGCGTTGCGCGACCGGGCCGACCGGTCGAGCCCGTGGGGCCCTCCGTGGTTCGAAGAGGTCATGCGCGACGTCACGGCGTGGGGTTCGCCGGCGACCCTCTCGCTGCTCACGCTCGCGACCGCGGGTTACCTCCTGATCCGCGGCCGTCGCCGCGCGGCGGCGCTGATCGCGGGCGCGGTGATGGGCGGCATCGCGCTGAGCACGGCGCTCAAGCACGCCTTCGGGCGGCCGCGGCCGCATCTCGTACCGCACTGCACCTTCGTCTCCTCCTCGAGCTTTCCCAGCGGGCATGCGGCGATGGCGGCGGTGACCTTCCTGACGCTGGCCGCGCTGGTGGGGGAGGCCGAGCCTGAGCCCGCGCGGGTCGCGCGCGTCTACCTGCTGTGGGTCGCGACGACGATCACCCTCGCTGTCGGCGTGAGCCGTGTGTACCTCGGCGTCCACTACCCGAGCGACGTGGTGGCGGGTTGGATCTTCGGCGCGACCTGGAGCGCGGCGTGCTGGCTCTCGCTCCGCGGGTCTCGGCGCCCGGTCGACACCGCGTAGGCGATGGGTCTCAACCGCGCGCATCGGGCTTCGTCGCCTGCGATCAGAAGCTCTGCGTCGCGAAGCGGAAGAGCAACAGCCGGGCGCGCGCACCCTCGGGTGACAGCGCGAGCGCGCCGTCGTGGCCGCCGTTGCGGTGCACGTTGTGGGCGCCGTCGGGACCGTAGCCGGTCGCGAAGACGGCGATGCGGCCGACGTCGCGCAGCTCGGAGTCCAGGCGCGCCGCGACCCCTGCGGGCGCGAGCGGGGTGAAATCCGCCGCGTGCAGGTGCAGCGTGGCGACGTAGTCGAGCGGCGCGATCGTCGGGTGCCAGCCCTCGACCCACGGTCCGCCGGGGAGGGGGAGGTCGTCGCTTGCGACGGCGAGCTCGGGCACGCCCGCGACGGGTCGATGGCCGAGATTGACCGCCACGTCGTAGACGGCGCCGTTCGCGGCGATCTGGAGGTGGACGTGGTCAGGGTCGCCATTGCAGTCGCGCGTTTGCAGCGGGACGATCGCGACGAGTCGACCGTCGAGTCGACCGTAGGCCCGGCTGAGCCCGGGGCCGAGCGTGTTCGTGCATGCCGGAAGCCGGGCCGGCGGGGCGTCGACGACGGGGGCATCGAAGGCCGAGGCGTCGGGGAGTTCGGCGACGTCGGCCGCGGGCGCGTCCACGGGTGCGATCGCGGCGGGAGCAACAACGGCGGGTGCGCAGGATGCGATCGCGAGGAGGCCGAGCGCGACCCACGACCACCGGACGGGGGAGGCAGTCACGGCTGCACCTCGGGCGCGCGTTCGAATTCCGAAGCTGGGATCGCGGGGCCGACGGCCGCCCGGCGCCGGGCGACCGCCCATCGTGGGGGCGTCTTGGTCCGCGGGCGTGGCGCGGCGCGCCGGTCGAAGCGATACGTTCGCCCGCCCCAGCGCACGCTCGGGACGGCGAAGGCCGCGGCGCACGCGGCGAAGTGCAGGAGGTCGGCGACCGGTCGCAGGAGGATCCACCCACCCAGGCGCAACCCATGCGGGCGGAGCTGCGAGCGTTCGACCACGGCGGTGAGCCCGAGGCGCCAGACGAGGCTCGCCACCACGAGCAGGGCCGCGCGTCGGCTCGTCGGGTCGAGCAGCCACGCGATCAGGGGCACGACGACCGCGTGGAGCGCGAGCTGCAACCCCAAAAGTCCCGGGCTCTCGACCCGCTGGCAGCGCATCCATCGGTGGTACTGGCGCGCGAGGCCCGCGAACCCGCACGCGGCCTGGGCGTGAAGGATCGCCGGGCCCGCGCGCAGTCGGAACCCCGCGGCGGCGAGCACGGTCGCGAGGCGCAGGTCGTCAGCGACGGTTCCGCGGAGCACGTCGATCGAGCCCGTGGCTTCGAGGGCGGCGCGGCGCACGACCATGAGGCCGCCTTCCATGAGGCGCAGGCACCCGACGCGCTCGAGCGCGCGGACGGTGATGAGCTTGTCGCCCGAGGCGATCATCGCCAGCAGCCGCTGCGTCACCGTCGACGGGAGGTGCAGCGCCGGGGCGAACACCCCGGCCACGTCGGGCTCGTCAAAGAGGGCCATGCACGCCGCGAGGTCGTCGGGCCCGAGGCACATGTCGGCGTCGCAGAACGCAATGAAGGGCGCGGTCGTCGCGCGCCATGCCGCGATCATGCCGGCGGCCTTGTCGGTGGTGTCGAGCCGCGATTCGGAGACGAGGAAGGAGACGCGGGGGTCGGCGCCGTGGGCCTCGCGGGCCGCCACCAGGCCGGGGTCGTGCGCCTGTGAGGCCACGAAGACGAACCCGGTCGCGCCGCCGTAGCGTTGGCCGAGCAGCGCGGCGTTGTTGCGCCCACCGGAGGCGTCGGGGCCGTGCAGGGGACGAACAACCGCAAGGTCCGGGGGCGCGTCGCCGTCGACGGCGGCCAATGCTCGCGGTGCGCGCGGCGGCCCCGCCAGCACGAGCGCCAGCGTGAGGAAGCCGTTGCCGACGAGCACCGCGCCGAGCGCGACGGCGTGGGCGAGGGTCGCGACCACGGGCGCCGTCACGCGCCCGCCGATCGGGCGGTGGGGGGAAGCGCGCCGGATCCGCTCGGCGGGCGCAGCGCGACCGAGGGGAGCTGCACCGCACGCAGCCGGTCGAGGAGCGCGTCGACGGCATCGAGCATGGCCGCGCGCCGCGGGAGGCCGTCGTGCAGCAGCACGATGTCGCCGGAGCGGACTCGATCGAGGCGCCGCGCGATGTCAGCGCGCGAGCGTGGCAGCCAGTCGCGCGAGTCGAACGACCACATGACGGGCGTGAGGTGTCGTCGACGGGCGGCGAGGTACACCCGGACGTCCCGCCTCCCGTAGGGAGGACGCACGAGGCGGGGCGCGGAGCCGAGCAACGACTCGAGCGTCGCGGCGCATCGAGCGAGGTCGGCGTCGAGCCGCGCGGGAGTCAGGAGCGGCATGGACTGGTGCTTCCAGCCGTGGAGACCGACGGAGTGTCCCTCTGCGGCGATACGTCGGACGAGGGATGGGAGGCGCTCGGCCCGCTCGCCGATCAGGAAGAAGGTCGCGGTGGCCCCGGCGCGTCGCAGGAGGTCGAGCACCGCGGGCGTCCCGACAGGGTCGGGGCCGTCGTCGAAGGTGAGCGCGACCGTCCTGGGAGGGGACCGCCAGAGAGCATCGGGGACCAGCCAGTCGTGGGGCCCGCGACAGGGCAACAGCGCGCCCGTCGCGTAGGCGACGACGAGCGACACGGGACAAACGACGGCAGCGACAGAGAGCGCATCCATGCTGATCCCTTGACCGGCGGCGCCTCTTACCTTCAAAGATTCTTCGCCGCGTCTCGCGCTGGACCGCGCTCGGCGCCGCGCGGATGGAAGAGGTTGCGCATTGCGACTCTCCTCGCCTCGCGGGGGCCTCGCTCAGCGACCGCATGACGCGCGCAGCGGTCTCATCGCCTCGCGGCGTGCGACGTCTCCTTCGAACTCCGCCGCGAGGGTGGTGAGCTCCGCGCACGAGAGGTTCGACGCGCCGACGCGGGCAAGCCCAGCGAGCACCTCCCAGCGTCGCGCTCCGTGAGAATACCGACGGAGATATGCCTCCGCGGCGCCTCCCGCCTCCGCGGTCAAGCCCGCGCGACGAAGGGCCACGACGCGGAGGTAGCCGGCGTCCTCGGCGCGCTCGTCGTCGGGGTGGGCTCGCTCGAAGTCGGCGAAGCGTTCGGCCGCGACGGACAGGTCTCCGCGCTGCAACGCGCGCAGGCCCGCCGCCAGCGGTGCGACCGGCTCGTCCGCGACCACGCTCGCCGTCTGGGCGTCCCGCGCGGGGCGCGTCCTCTGGGGCGTCCGCGCACGCTCGACGGGCACCACCGCCTGTGCGGGCAACGCCCGGACGCGAGGGTGCGTCGCGGCCAGGTCGCCTGCGGCCGGTGCGGTCGGCCAGCGGGCGCCGGCCGCGAGCAGCTGCTCGGCACGGCCCTCCAGCCGCAGCGCCACCACGCCGTCCGTGACGTCCAGCCGGCGCGTATGAAGGGCGCGGACCTCGACCTCGAAGCGCGTCCCACGGACCTCGATCTCGCCGTCGGGGAGGGCGACCACGAACCGGTGACCCAGGTGCTGATGCGGCACCTCCACGAGGAGGATCCCTTCGCCCAGGACGATTCGCTCCTCGCGGGCGCTCGAACCGCGAGACCAGCGCGTCCCCGGGCTCGCCTCGACGTGAGCGAGGGCGTGGTCGCGCGCGAGCGGGCGCGCGCCGCGCCGCCAGACCGACGCGCTGACGACGAGCAGGGCGAGGGCAGTCGCGACGCCCAGCGCGAACCGCCCCCAGGTGGGCAACGGCGTTCGTCCGGGGCGCGCGGCCCGCTGGAGCAGGTCGGCCCGGGCGCGTCGACGCGCGAGGTCGTCGAGGGCGAGGTTGCCCTCCCGACGGGCCTCGGCGCGCACCGCGTCGAGGCGGGCTCGCAGCGCGAGGCAGGCGGCGCAGCCGGCGACGTGGCGGTCGAGGCGCGGGAGGTCGGGCGCGCCGAGGCGGCCATCGTGCGCGGCCTCGACCTCCGCTGCGAAGGGGCATGGGTGATGGGCTCGAGGGGTCATCGTTCACCTCCAGCGGCGCCGGGCATCATCTTCCTGCGGGCGTGGTGGAGGCGCGTCCACACCGTCGCCACGGGGATGCCCAGCGCGCTCGCGGCCTCCTCGCCGGTGAGCCCCTGCACCTCCACCAGGATGAACGCCGCCTGCATCCGCGCGGGCAGGCGCGCCACGCGCCGCTCGAACGAGCTTGCCTCCTCGGCCACGATCGCGAGCCGCTCCGGGTCGGTCGTCGCCGCGCTCGCCACCTCGGCCACCACCTCGCCGAGCATACGCAGCCACCGGGCGCCGCCGCGACGCCGGTGGAGCGCCATCTTCCAGGCGATCCCGAGGATCCACGCTCGCGCCGACTCGCGGCCGTCGAAGCGCGCGGCGAGCGCGATGAGCTTGAGGAAGACCTCCTGCGTGACGTCGTCGGCGTCGCCCCGCTCGACCCCGGCGTGGACGACCACGCCGAGCACTGAGCCGTAGTAGCGGTCGTGCAGCGCTCCGAGCGCGCTGAGGTTGCCCGCCGCGAGCTGCGCCATGAGCTCGCGGTCGGCGGCCGCGGATCGCGACGCGGGTGCGCGCACGACGCTCACGGCCGCGCCCCGAAGGTCACGCCGGCGGAGACCCCGGCGCCCCAGGTGGGTGGTGCGGGGAGCTCGGGGTTGTAGTCGCGCCCCGAGCCGAAGAGGCTCCCCGCGGAGAGGTCGCCCTGGACGCCGAGCAGCAGCGCGACGCCCTCGGCACGCGAGCGCCAGTGGAGGTCGACGCCCACGCGGGCCTGCGCGATCTCGTCGTCGGTGTGGTTCACGGCGACGCTCGAGCTCAACACGGCCAGCGTGGGACCGACGCTCAACAGCCCACGCCCGACGGCGACGGCCCACGCGACGCCGCCCCCGAAGGCCCACGAGTCGAACGACGGGTCGTCGGACGCCTCAGAACCTCCGACGCTGAGCGTCTCGTAGCGGAAGTTCGCGGTGACGTGCCAGTGGCCGAAGCGCAGCCCGGCGCCTACGCGCAGCCCGGGCGTGGCGTAGAGCGGCGATCCCGCGAGTCGGAGGAGGACCTCGCCGTCGAGGTTGTAGGTGATTGTGCCGGGGCGTGGCGGCGGCACCTCGGCGGGCGTCGGGGCGCGCTCGACCGGGGGCGGTCGCTCGGGGTCGTCCGCGGTTGGCCGGGGCGTCGGGGCGACCGGCGCCGACGCCGGAGCGGCGTGCCCGACGACCAGCAGCGCCTGCACCGTCGGGAGCAACTCGGAGGCCTGCCGGAGGTGTCGACGGAGCGAGAGGCCGTCGGGCATCTGCACCTCGACGAGCGACGGGCCGCGGTCGGCGAAGTAGACGATCACCCTCGCGTCGGCGCAGCTCCACGGCCGGTCGATGAACTCGAGCTCTCGGCGTAGGGCCGCGCCTGCGCTGGCCCACGGCGCTGGCGCCTGGTCGAGGCCCTCGACGCGGGACGGACGGCACGCGGGCTGGGCCAGCGCGGTCGCGCTTGAGACCGCTAGCGCGCAGCCTAGCTGGAGCGGCGTCGCGGCTGGGGAATGTGCTCGGCTCTTCATGCTCTGTCACGCACTTGCCTCGGCGACGACGGAACCTTTACGAACTTCGACGAACATCGCAGCGGACTCCGTGGGGAGGTCCCTGTCCGAACATAGGGCATCGTTTGCGAGCGCCTTGCCTGCTCGTCGTCGATCCCTCCCTTGGCACCGACCAGCGTGCATTGTAGCGCTGTCGCAGAGGGTTGTGGCGCGATGGGACGGGCACGGGGTTGAAGTCTGCGAGGCGTGTGCTCGTTGTGACAGCAAACGCGCCTCGGTGCGCGCTGGTCGTGCTGCCTCGGCGCCGGGTGCGACTTTTCACGGTGGTCCGTACCTCACCAACAACGCCACGGTCAACGTGAGGACCGGAGGGGCGTTCCGGGTGTTCGCGTCGGTGGGCGTCGGATGGCGCAATTCGCCGCACCACAACGCCTGCGCGGCCACGCTGCGCGACCGCTTCGGCACGTGCGGCGGCGACAGCCACGGCCATAGGTCGCAACTCGCGCCTGCCCAGATCGACGACATCGTCGCCTACCCCGGCACGCTGTGCGCCAATCGATGCGCTCGCTGCTGTGGATGTTGACGGCGCTTCCGGGCTGCGGGCCGGCGCGCGAGGAACTGCCGCTGCAGCATCTCTGCGTCCTGGGCTACGCGGGTGTGGGTGAGGAGACGTTTCGCAGCAGCGAGCCGGTGCGGCTCTCCCTCGGGGTGGACGTTCTTCGAACCTGCCGGCCGCTGTGTGACACGCTCGTTTCGTCGAGCTGCACGCTCACCCGCGAGGGCAACGCGTTTCATCCGCGGGAGCATCGTCGACGACGTGGAGCACGGATGTACGTCCAGCAGCCTGCCCGCCTGCTCGGCCCCGACGGCGGAAGGCGTCCCCGATCCGACCTCGGAGACTGGTCGGCCGAGTCAGACACTGGAAGGACGCCTCGCAGTCGGAGCTCGCGCGGCACGGTGCCAGCAGGCCCTGTGGCGGGGCGTGGCTGCTGGCCACGAGCGAGGCCGCGACGACATGCATCCGGGTTTGTAGACGGAGCGAACATCGCTCGAGGTTTCAGTTGTTCCCACCATGGCCCTGCGCCGCCGCGGGTGGGTGGTCGTGCTGGCCGCGCTGCTCGTGGCCAACGGGGCGGTCCTGGCGAGGGGGCTCGGAGCCGAGTTCGTTCCGCGGCTCTCCGAGGGCACGGTCGTGGTC
>SCUS01000026.1 GCA_004297725.1 Myxococcaceae bacterium
CTCTCGTCGCGCTTCTCGGCCTCGCGATGGCCGGAGACCGTGAGCCGGTTGCCGGTCATGGAGATCTCCAGGTCCTTCTCCTTGATGCCCGGGAGGTCGGCGCGAAACTGGTAGCCCTCCTTGTTCTCCACCACCTCGAACTCAGGGTTGAAGGTCACCCCCATGGTCTCGGTGTTGGCCTGCAGCGCGGCGAGCGGGTTCCAGCGCATCGCCTCGCGCATCGCGCGGTAGGGCTCCCAGATGTTCGGGGTGACGATCGAGTTCGCGGCCTTCTGGATGATGTTCACGGCACGTCTCCTGGTGAGCAGGGCGCGCGATCCCCTCGCGCGCTCGGCAGCACCCCGTTGAGCAACCATCACGCCACTCGCGATCCCCACCGAGGCCGCGCGCTGCGAGCTCCTCCCGCGACACCCTGTTCGCCCCCGCGGGTGCGCCGCGAACATCGTGCGCGGGTCACCCCGTCGCTCCCAGGGTCGACCCTGCCGCCTGGCGATAGAGCACCTCCAGCAGGATGAGGACGTCGATGGCGATGCCCGCGGTGGTGGTGGGCGACCCGAGGACGCAGAGCAGCAGCGAGAGCGACGCGGCGCCCCCGACCAGGCGGGTGGCCCAGGGGTCCTGGGTCCAGATGGCGAAGGCGCCGATCATGAAGAGCAGGGCGGCGGCGAGCCAGGCGAAGCCCAGCAGCCGGGCTCCCTGGTCGCCGAGGTCGAGGTGCCCCCAGGCGCCGACGGTCGTGTAGGGGAAGTCCCGCAGGCTGACGATGCGCCATGCGGAGAGGAATCCGATCAGGTGGACGAGCCCGTGCAGCCCCAGGATGAGCGATACCGCGGAGCGTTGCATGACCCTCCTATCGTCCGCCGGAGACTGCACCGGAAGTGCCGCGTGCGAGGGGGATGTCAGGAGGGGCGGAAGGTCGACGAGGCGGGCGCCTCGCGCCTCGGGATGCGCACCGTGAGCACCCCCTGGCGATAGCGGGCGTGGGCGCGCTCGGAGCAGACCTCGCAGGGCAGGGGGATCGTGCGTCGGAGCACCTCGCCCTGGCGCCACCCGGAGGGCCTCACCTTGGTGTCGGAGGGGCGCACGTAGCGCTCCGCCTCGATGTGGAGCGTGTGCTCGGTGCAATTCAACACGATCGAGTCGTGCACCACCCAGCCCAGCGCGACCTTGACGACGACCTCCTGCTCGGTCTCCTGGACCTCCACGTTCACCATCGGGTCAGCGGCGCTCGAGCCAGGCTGCTGGGTGGTCGGCACCTGCGCGTCGCCTGGCTTCGGCGGGCCCTCCGGCCGAGCCCCGGTGTGTCTTGGGTGTCTCATTCCGCAACTCTCTTTCGTCGCGAAGAGACCCCCGTTTCACATTGCGGGCCATCGAACTCTCAGTGCCAGGGTTCGACGCGCAGGTGATCCTGCACCGAGCGCACGCCCGGGGTCGCTCCCGCCGCGGCGATCGCGGCCTGGCGCTCGGCCCAGGAGTGCACCGCGCCGGTGAGGGTCACCTTCCCCTCGTGGACCTCGATGTCGAAGTCCTTGGCCTCGCTCTGCGCCTGTCGGGCGAGCGACTCGGTCACCGCCTTGCGCACGTCCGCCGGGTTCACCTTCGGCGGGCTCACGGAGATCACGTTGTTCACCGCCTTCACGCCCGCGAGGTAGCGCACGGCCTCCTCGGCGTCGGTGCGCTGGCTCCAGTAGTTCACCGCGCCCTCCAGGGTGATCACCCCCTTGGAGACCGTGGTCTGGATGCTCTCCTGCGGCACCCGCACGTCCCACTCCAGCGCCTGCCTCGCCGCCTTGGCGATCTCCGCGTCGCTGCGCTCGAGCGACCCGGGCAGCCGCACCTCGACGTCGTTGGCGACATCGAGCACCCCGGAGACCCGGTGCGCCGCCTGCTGCGCGGCGAAGCGCTTGGCCCAGCTGTCGACGGTGCCCGAGAGGGTGACCACCCCCGACTGCACGCTCACTCCCACGTCGGTCACGTTCACCCGGGTGTCCCACCGCAGCTCGTTCTGCACGTCCGCCTGGATCTGCGTGTCCGACTTCCTTGGCATCGCCTTCATGTGAGATCCCCCTGTTGTTCATCGAGCAGCCACGGCGGGCCGCGAACCATTCGCGACACCCCACCGTCGACCGAACCTCGAACGCGCTCCGAGTAAGCATCCGATATGCCGTGAGCGCCTCGCGTCGAAGGGGCTGGCGAAGCCGCGCGGCGTCCCCGAAGAATCACGCGCCATGGCTGACCCCTTCGATTCGCTCCGGCGCGACGTCACGTACCTCGGGCACGTCCTCGGAGACACCCTCGTCGAGCAGGGAGGCGCCGGGCTGCTCGCGGTGGAGGAGGAGGTCCGCGCGCTCGCCAAGGCCAGGCGCTCGACCCGGCGCGGTCCGGCGACGGAGGCGCTGCGCTCGGCGCTCGGGCTCCTCGACCTGCGCACGGCGGAGAGCGTGGCGCGCGCCTTCGCCCACTACTTCCAGCTGGTGAACCTCGCCGAGCAGCACCACCGGGTGCGCCGCCGGAGGCAGCACGCCCGCGAGGAGACGGCCCAGCCCGGATCGCTCGTCGACACGCTCCGAGGCCTCTCGGCGACGGTGCCTCGGCCCGCGCTGCAGGCGCTCCTCGAGCGCGCCTCGCTGGAGCTGGTGTTCACGGCGCACCCCACCGAGGCGCAGCGGCGCACCGTGCTCGACAAGCACCGGCGCATCGCCGAGCAGCTCGCCCGCCGCGACCTCGCGGAGGGGCTCACCCCGCGCGAGCTCGACGCGGTCGACGCGGCCATCCGTGAGGAGGTCACGACGCTGTGGCAGACCGACGAGATCCGCAACGAGCGACCCCGCGTAGGGGACGAGGTGAAGAACACGCTCTTCTACCTGGAGGAGGTGCTGCACCCGATCGTCCCTCGCTTCTACGCGGAGCTCGACGAGGCCATCGCGGCGGAGTACGGCGTCGGCGTGCGGGTGCCGTCGTTCCTGCGCTTCGGCTCGTGGGTGGGCGCGGACATGGACGGCAACCCCAACGTCACCCCCGACGTCGCGGTCGACACGGCGCTGGCCCAGGCGACGCGCGTCCTGGCGCTCCACGTCCGCGAGCTCTCCGAGCTCGGCGACGCCCTCTCGCAGAGCGCCCGGGTGGTGCCCGCCTCCGACGAGCTCCGCCGCTCCATCGAGGCCGACGAGGCCCGGCTGCCCGGCGCCGCCAGGGAGCTGAGGGAGCGCGCATCGAGCGAGCCCTACCGCCGCAAGCTCTCGTTCATGGAGCTGCGCGTCACCGCCACGCGCGACGCCCTCCTGCGAGCCCGCCGTCATGGCCGCGCGGCCGCTCCGCTGGAGCTCGGCGTGGGCTACGCGCGCCCTGACGAGCTCGCGGGCGACCTCTCGGTGCTCGAGCGCTCGCTCTGGGAGCACCGCGGGCACCGGGCGGGACTGCGACGGGTGGTGGGCCTGCGACGGCAGGTCGAGGTCTTCGGCTTCCACCTGGCGAGGCTCGACGTGAGGGTGCCCGCGCGATGGGTGCGGGACGCCGCCCGCTCGGCCCTCTGGCTCGACGACGAGGCGCCCCTCGACGAGGCGCAGCTCTCCCGGGCGCTCGACGGTCCACGCGTCCCGGCCCGGCCTGGGATGGACGGCATGAGGGCGATGGAGGCCGTGGGGCGCATCCGGGCGCTGGTGGGAGAAGGGGGAGCCGGGTCCTTCATCATGAGCATGGCGCGCGGCAGGGACGACATGCTGGCGGCGCTGGTGCTCGCTCGCATCGCGGGCCTCTACCGCCCCGAGGAGGGCGCCGCGGCGGTCTCCGTGGTGCCGCTCTTCGAGACCCTCGACGACCTCGCCCGCAGCGCCGACGAGCTTCGGGCCGCGATCGCCCACCCCGCCTACGCCCGCTACCTCGCGCTGCGCGGCGGCGCGCAGGAGGTGATGATCGGCTACTCCGACTCCAACAAGGACGCCGGGATGCTGGCCGCCTCCTTCGCGCTCTACCGGGCGCAGAAGGCCCTCACGGAGGTCGCCCGGGAGCACGGCATCGCGCTCCAGATCTTCCACGGCCGCGGCGGATCCATCGGCCGCGGGGGAGGGCCCTCGCAGCGCGCCGTCGAGAGCCTGCCGCCCGGGTCCATCGACGGGCGCTTCAAGCTCACCGAGCAGGGCGAGGTCATCGGCTGGAAGTACCTCCTGCCGGAGATCGCCGAGCGCAACCTGGAGCAGATCGCCGGCGGGGTGCTGCACGCCTCGCTCACCACGAGCTACCCCTCCGGGGCCGAGCTCTCCCGCTACGAGGATCGCTTCGGCGTGGCCGCGGAGGCCGCGCTCGGCGCCTACCGCTCGCTGGTGCGCGACCCGGGCTTCCTCCCCTTCTTCGAGGCGGTGACGCCGCTCTCCGAGCTCAGCGCGATGCCCATCGGATCGCGGCCCGCGCGGCGCAGCGGCTCGACGCGGCTCGAAGACCTCCGAGCGATCCCGTGGGTCTTCGCCTGGACCCAGTGTCGGCTCAACCTCCCCGGGTGGTACGGCGCCGGGGCGGGGCTCACGGCGCTGCTGAAGGCCGCCGGGGTCGACGAGGCGCGCCGGATGCGGGAGCGGTGGCCCTTCTTCGCCTCGACCCTCGACGCGGTGGCGGTGGCCCTCGCGACGGCCGACATGGGCGTGGCGTCGCAGTACCTCTCGCTGCACCCCGACCCTGACTCCGCGCGTCGGCTGTTCACCCGCATCGCCCTCGACCACGGGCGCGCGGCGAGAGCCATCCGGACCATCTACGGCCAGGAGACGCTGCTCGCCCACAACCCGACGCTCGCCCGCTCGATCGAGCTGCGCAACCCCTACGTCGACCCGCTGAGCTTCCTCCAGGTGGAGCTGCTCCGTCGCAAGAGGGAGATCGAGGCGCGGGGCGAGGCGGTGCCCGCCGACCTGGTGAGGGCGATCCTGCTGACGATCAACGGCGTCGCGGCGGGGCTGCGCAACACGGGCTAGAGGTGCATCAGCGTCGGGAGAGCACCACCACACTCCACGGCCCGAGCGCGATGGGCCCCGTGAAGCCGAGGCCGTCGTAGGGCTGCGCGAGGGCGGTGACCGTGCCCGCGGCGCGCCCCCGGAAGTCCTCGGACCATCGGGGGTCGTCGCTGTCGAGGCGGACGTTCCAGGTGCCGCCCGCGGGGAGGCCGACGTCGTAGCGGGCGTAGGCGCGGTTGCGGAGGTTGGCGATCACCACCACGTCGTCGCCGCCACGGTCCCAGCGGCGCACGGCGATGACCTTGTTGGCCTCGTGGAAATGGATCACCGACACGTTGGCCCCGAGCAGCCCCGGCGTGGCGCCGTCGAGGTTGCGCCTCGCCCGGATGAGCTCGCGGTAGAAGGCCCGCACCCTGGAGAAGCCCGCCTCTCGCGACCAGTCGAGGGGCGCCGGGGCGCTGGCGAAGGTCCCTCGCTCCAGGTGCTCCTGCCCCATGAAGAGCATCGGCACGCCCGGCGCGGTGAACATCAGCGCCGCGGCCAGCATGGAGCGCTTGCGGGCCGCGAAGCTCCCCGGGTCGGCGCCGTCGATGCGCTGCGGGAGGCGGGCTCCGCCGTTGCCCACGGTGTCGTGGTTCTCGGTGCCGATCACCCGCTGGAAGGGGTCGTTGTTGTAGCGGCCGAGCATGGCGGAGCGCACGGCGGCGAGGCTGCGCGCGTCGTCGCTCGACACCGCCAGCGCGTTGGAGACGTCGTAGACGAAGCCGTCCCACTGCGAGTCGAAGCCGAGGCCCGCGGGTGGGCTCTGGGTGATGCCTCCCCAGCCCTTGAGGTCTTCGGCGATGAGCAGGGCGCCCGGGCGCAGCCGGCGGGAGAGGGCGTTGGCGCGCAGCAGCAGGTCGCGCCCACCCGGAACCTCTCCCATCCCATCGATCGCCCGGATGTTGGAGACCGAGTCCCAGCGAAAGCCGTCGACGCGGTACTCGTCCAGCCAGGTCGCGACGCCGTCGAGGAGGAGGCTCGCCACCTCCGAGCGTGCGAAGTCGGGCCTCGGCCCCCACGGGGTGTTGCGGTATCGGCCGTCGCTGAAGAAATAGACCCCGGCCCCCCCGTCGGCGCAGTCGCCGTCGAAGCAGCGCATCGGGGCCCTGGCCCAGCCGTCGTAGTGGTTGTAGACGACGTCGAGGAGCACCGCGATGCCACGCGCGTGGGCCTCGTCGACCAGCCGGCGCAGCTCGTCGGGGGGGCCGTACGCGGCGTTGGCGGCGAGCCAGAGCTTGGGGTTGTAGCCCCACGCGGCGCCGCCGAACTCGTTGACCGGCATGAGCTCGATGACGTTGACGCCGAGGTCGGCGAGGGCGTCGAGGCGGGCGGTGACGTCGGCGAAGGTCCCGTGGCGGGCGCCCGGCTGAGGCGCGAAGGAGCCGACGTGGAGCTCGTAGATCACCGCCTCGCGTCGCGCTGGCGGGGTGAAGCGGGGCGTGCGCCAGCGGTAGGTCGCCGGGTCGAGCACCACCGCCCCGCCGTCGGACGTGGCGCGCGCCCTCGGATCGACCCGGCTGAGCGTCTGGTCCCCGCGGCGCAGCACGAAGCGGTAGCCCTGCCCCGCGCGGGCCCCGGCCACCCGCGCCGCGAAGACCCCGCCGTCCTCGGAGAGCAGCTCGTGGTCGCCGAAGTCGCCGCTGACCTGCGCGCTCATCGCGCCTGGCGCCCACACCCGGAAGGTCACGCCGCCGTCGTCGACGGTGGCGCCGAAGGTACGGGCGGGGCTCTCCCCGACGAGGGAAGGCGCGTCGGCCGCGTCGACCGCGAGCGCGTCGGGAGCGTCGACGGCGGGCTCCTCGATGGGCGCGTCGACGGGGGGGAGGGGGAGGTCGACGGAGGCGTCGAGGAGGCGCGCGTTGTCCGAGCACGCGGAGAGGAGCGCGACGATCAGGGAGGTGAGCAGCGGTCGCACGGCGGTCGCACGGTATCGCAAGGCGAGGGCGATCGCGCGGAGGGGATTGGGAGGGGTATCAGGTCACCGGGTAGCGGGAGTACTGCTCGAAGTTTCCATAGAGCTCATCCGGGCCGCCGTGCCTGGGGTGCGTGACCGCGGACACGAGCAGGTCGCCGCCGACGAAGGCGCCTCGCCAGCTCGCGCCTCGCCCTCCGAAGACCTCCTCGCGGTCGCCGCGGGAGCGTGGCTTGTTGATGCCCACCTTGAAGGCGCGAATCTCGTCGCGGATGCGCGCGGCGAAGCCAAGGTCGTCGGTGGCGATGGAGGCGACGAGGGCGCCGTTGGAGACGTTCATCTCGGCCAGCCACTGGGTCTCGGTGTCGACGAGCACGATGGAGTCGAGCGGGCCGAAGGGCTCCCGGTGCCGCAGCTCCCACGACGCGGGCGGCTCGAGCACGCAGGCCGGAGCAACGTATCCCGAGGTGTCCTGCCCCGGGAGGAAGCGGCCGTGCTCCAGCAGTCGGCGCGCGACCGGGGCGCCGCCGGAGCCCACCGCGGAGGCGAAGAGCTCGCCCATCTCCACGGCCTTCGAGGCGCTGATGACGGGCCCGAAGTCGAGCTCGGGGAAGTCGTCTTCGGGGCGCTCCACGGCGAGCGGGTGCCCGAAGCGCACTCGCCCGAGCACGTCCAGGTACATCTCCAGAAACTCCGGCAGCAGCCGCCGCTGGACCACGTAGCGCGGGTACGCGGTGCACCGCTGCTTGCCGTACTCGAAGCCCTTCTTGAGGTGCGCGCCGAGCTCTGCCCAGTTGGAGAAGTCCCAGACGCCCCAGGCGTTGAGCCCCTCTTCTTCGAGCATGTAGCGGCGGCCGGTGTCGGCGAGGTCGAGCGCGACGCGGCGGCCGTTGGCCCGGCCTCCGACGAAGGCGAGCGCGCCGAGCCCTGGGCCCCGCACCAGCGTCGAGCCGATGCGCGCCCCGGTGCCCGACACCAGCGTGACGGGCAGCCCCGCGCGGTGGAGCATGGCGTGCGCGAGCGTGAGGCAGTGGAAGCCTCCCTGGCTCGGCGTCTTGGACACCACGGCGTTGCCCGCGAGGAGCTGCACCAGCTCGGCGTGGACGAGCACGCTCATGGGGTAGTTCCAGCTCGCGATGTTGCTGACGGGGCCGGGCAGCGGCGCTCGTCCCTCGAGCTGCCGCTCGATCTCGCCGAGGTACCAGCGCACCCCGTCGAGGGCGCGGTCGACGTCGGCGCAGGCGAGGCGCCAGGGCTTGCCGATCTCCCACACCAGCAGCAGCGCCAGCAGCTCTCGCTGCCCGGCCAGCAGCTCCACCGCCCTGGCGACGCGGCTCCGGCGCTCGTCGAGGCTGACCCGGCCCCACTCCCGGTGGGCGGCCGTCGCGGCGGCGATCGCGCGCTGCGCCTCCGGCTCGTCGATGAGGGGAGGGCCCGCGATCTGCGATCCGTCGATGGAGAGCTGATGCGGCGCGACCTCACCGCTGGCGACCCACTCCCCGGCCACCAGGTTGCGTGACCGATCGACGTCGAAGGCCTCGGGCGCCACCGCGCGACAGCGCGTCCAGACGTCGTTCCATGATGTGCCGGCCTTGAGCGTATAGGTCGCCATGTCGTCTCCTTCCGAGAGAGGGGGGCCGGCGCCCCCCTCAAGGGCGCGACCGACGAATGGCTGCTTTGAGGTCGTCGCCCGACTCGTCAACCCGGGTGGAGGCGTGACCCACGCTCTCACCTACCCCTTTAGAGCGGGGGGCTGATGGGTTGAGTACGGTGGTGGCGATGCCCCCTTCCCCGCTGCCGCGCGCCCTACCCCCGCCTCGGGGGCAGGGCTCCGGGGACTGCCGTCGGAGGGTCGTACTGGAACGCTTCCGCGGTGCCCGTTCGAGCACGCGTCCTCGATCCCCTGAGCCCTGCCCCCGAGGCGGGGGTAGGGCGCGCGGCAGCGGGGAAGGGGGCACGCGACTCACCACCACTGAACTCAACCCACCGGGCCACCGCTCCAGCTGGCAGATGTAGGGTACCAGTCGCAACGAACGCAACCGACCTTCGGCGCCCCCTTCTCACCCCCTCGGCAACCGGCCGCGATCGCACCTCGGCTTCCCGGACTGCGAGTGTCGGGCGTGCCCCAAAGGATCGGCACAACGGGCATCTGGGCCTGGCACTGGGGGCAGGCCATGACCTTCCGCGGATAACGCCACCGCCGCAAGAGCAGGGCCGACCGCGCAATCTCGGAAGCCTCGACCAGACGTCTCAGCGCAGACCCCTCGACGACGATGCTCCTCAGGGGATGGCGCCACGCCGACCCATCCACTGTTCGGGCGTAGTCGTGGTCTTGGACGTCGAGGCGGCCGTTGTCCCAGCAGAAAGGGCAGATCAAGTACGTCAGCTCGGTGACGTGCATGGCGTCGAGGGCGACGCCGCCGCGCTCGATCAACGCCAGGATGGCTTCGACGTCTGATCGCCCGACGGCATCAAGCAGCGCTGGCAGGGCTGTCTGCGGGAGTTCGACCCCTCGCCGCCAATGACGTTGCCCGCACGACGGACAGCGGCGGAGAAGAACGACAACCCCATCGCGCACCCCGTCGCCTCCGGTCGATTCGCTCATCGCGGCTCCTCTCGGACGGCCAGGTCACGCAGCCTGCCGCATCTCCATCCGAAGCTACGCGGTCTTCTCTCCCGGCGATCCCTCGGACGAGCCCTCGGTGGCGACGAGTGCCCCACCCGGGGCCGCGCAGTGATTCTTGTTGACCAGGAGTGAGCCTGCGATCTCTCGTCCTCTCGGGCAGGTCTTTGATGACTGCGGAAAGACGAAGGTCCTGGTGAGTCGATGGTTGCCGCGCTCTCTGCTGAAGCTGTCGTCGTGCGTCGCGCTCACCGTCGCGTGCAGCGAGCCCGACGCATCCCGTCCGCGTCCACCTCCGGCGCCTGCGTGCGCCAGGCACGACGCGTCGGTCCCGACCCCGGCGCCCAACCCCTTCACGGTGGTGCGCGTCGACCCCGGGGCTCCTGCGCCGCTCCAGCTCGCGGTGCAGGCGTGCGCCGGCCTGCGCAATCGCGCGCTGGGCGGATCGGTGTACGTCGAGTCGGACTCTCACGACGCCGCGTGGCTGACCGAGCTCGGCCTGGTCCCGAGCGCGACGGTCGGCCCGGAGGAGTTCCTGAGGTCGTGCGTCGCGGCGTTCCCAGCCTGCGTCCGCTACGACTACGCGAGCCAGCGGCCGTTGCTGCCGAACATCCTCACGGTCGCCGCGGCGCTCGGTGCGGTGCCGGTGGACGGCAGCCTGAACCTGACCTGCGGCAGCACGGCGTTCGACGCGGTCGCGGCCTTCCAGAGCAGGAACACCCCCGCGCTAGCCACGCGCTACGTCTTCGACGAGTTCGCCGCGCAGACCACCGGCCTGGCGATGCTCAATCCCGGGTACGACCAGCAGGCGGCCGATCAGGCGAACCCGAGCATCACCAGGGACATGCGGCCCTCCCTGGTCGACTACGTGTTCTCACGAAAGCTGTTCGTGGTGTTCCTCGTCAACGGCTGCACCAGCGGCAACCCCGAGAGGGAGCTGCTCGGCAGCATCGTCAACGCCGGCCGGTGGCCGACGCCGCTCTCCGTGTTCGGCTACAACAACTCCTGGTACGTGCTGGGCGGCTACCTGCACGAGGCGCAGACGCGCTGCCTCGACTCCCGCAACATGGGAGCGGTCGCCAGTGAGACGAGCAACCTGGCCTTCTTCTCGACGCGCTCGCCGCCGATCACGGAGTCGCACGTGGTCACCCAGAACGAGCCTGAGCAGGTCTCCTACGACCCCACTCACACCTATGTGGCCTTCGTGGTCGGCGACGGCGACAACCTGGACTACATCAGGACGACGCGACGCGAGTGGTTCCGGCAGCGGGTCGCCGAGTGCCTTTCGGGGAGCGCCCCGTGCCCGCCGCTGACGTGGACGATCTCCGCCCACCTGACGCAGCTCGCGCCCGACCTGCTGCGTTGGTACTACGACCAGAGCCACCGGACGGGTCACGACTACTTCACCCTCCCGCCGAGCGGCCACCTCTACGCGTACCCGTCGTCCCTGGCAGAGGACGCCCAGGATCGCTTCGTCACCGCGACGGAAGCGGACGCGTGCGTCCTCGGCGTGTCCGGAACGGTACACTGGGACTGGGCCGGCACCTGGCACACCGCGGAGGACCACTTCCTGCCGAAGTACGCGAGGGCCGGCGGACCCATCCGAGGCGTGTTCCCGGTGAACGTCCCCTACCTGTTCCCGACCTTCACGTGGTGGCCGGCGGACCGGTTCTTCGAGGTCCTCACGGGCGCCGACGGCGGTCGGCTCGCGCTGTTTCGACCGCGCGAGTGGCGTGGCGTCAACAACGACGCGGACCGGCACTTCTTGAGCCCTCGTCGGATGGCGGACGAGATCGCGGCCTATCCCCGAGGCACGGTCACCTGGGTCTATCTGACCAGCGACGGCGGGCTCACGCTGGAGAACTCCTTCCTGGCGCTCTCCCAGCTCCTGCCTCCGCACGTCCAGCTCGTGAGCACCGACACGGCGGCGCGTCTGGCGCTCGCTGCGGCGCCGCGCTGAGCTCCGGGTCAGCCCGCGACCGACGCGCCGCCCATCCAGCGGCACGCGGCGAAGCGCTCCACCAGCAGGTCGAGCATCGCGCGCACGGCGGGCGAGACGTTGCGCCCGCCCGGGTACACCGCGACCGGCTGCGACGGAGGCAGCGCGAAGGGCCGCAGCACCTCGCGGATCTCCTTCGCCTCCACCGCCGCCGCCGCGTGAAGGGTCGGCAGCCGCGCGAGGCCCACCCCAGCGACGGCCAGCGCGAGGAGCACCTGGAAGCTGTTGACCGCGACGTGAGGCGTCACCGTGACCGCCCTCACCGCGCGCGCTCCCTTGAAGGGCCACGAGGTCGGCGCCTGGGAGCCGGACATCACCAGGCAGCGGTGGCGCGCGAGCTCGGCCGGGGCCTTCGGCGTGCCCTCGCGGCGCAGGTAGGCCGGGCTCCCGTACACGCCCATGTGCTGCGGGGCGCCGAGCGGGCGCGCGATGAGCCGCGAGTCCCGCAGCGGTCCGATGCGGATCGCCACGTCGTAGCCCTCCTCGACGAGGTTCACCTGGCGGTCGCTCAGGTCGACCTCCAGCTCGACCTCGGGGTAGCGCTGCGCATACTCCGCGAGGATCGTCCCGAACACCCCCTGGCCCAGCTCGAAGGGCGCCGTCATCCGCAGCCTCCCGCTCGGGTGCGCCTGGAGGTCGCTGACCACGGACTCGGCGTCGCGCAGCGCCGCGATCGCGGGTGAGACCCCGCGCTGGTAGCTCGCGCCGATGTCCGTGAGCTGCACGCTGCGGGTGGTGCGCGTGAGCAGCCGGGCGCCCAGGTGCTCCTCCAGCGCCGCGACCCGGGCGCTGATCGTCGACTTCGGGACGCCCAGCGCCGCCGCCGCGCCGCGGAAGCTCCGGTGCTCCACCACCGCGAGAAACGCGATCACCGCGTTGGGATCGGCCTGCCGCATTGTCCGCATGGCGGGACAGTTATTCCAGAAACAACCCATTGGCCAGGCCGGTGACCGCGGGCACGCTGAGCTCGAACCCCACGCACCGAAGGAGCGCACCCCATGGACCTCTTCTCTCCCTTCCGCCTCGGCCGCCTCGACCTCCCCAACCGCGTCGTGATGGCGCCGATGACCCGCAGCCGCGCCCTCGGCGGCGTACCCAACGAGCTCATGCGCGACTACTACGTGCAGCGCGCCTCGGCCGGGCTCATCGTCACCGAGGGCGCCGCGCCCGCGCCCGAGGGCCTCGGCTACGCGCGCATCCCCGGTCTCTACTCCGACGCGCAGGTGCGCGGCTGGCGGGCCGTGACCGACGCGGTGCACGCCGCGGGCGGGCGCATCGTCGCGCAGCTCATGCACGTGGGGCGCGTCGCGCACCCGCTCAACCTCCCGGCCGACGCGCGGATGGTGGCCCCGAGCGCCGTGGCCGCCGCGGGGATGATGTACACCGACGCGCAGGGCCCGCAGCCGATGCCCGCGCCCGAGGAGATGAGCGCGGCGGACGTGGCCGCGGCCCGCGACGGGTTCGTGCTCGCCTCGAAGAACGCCATCGCGGCAGGCTTCGACGGCGTCGAACTCCACGGGGCCAACGGGTACCTGCTGGAGCAGTTCCTGAACCCGCACAGCAACCGACGGACGGACGCGTACGGCGGGAGCGTCGAGGCCCGCGCGCGCTTCGTCACCGAGGTCGCGCAGGCCTCGGCGGAGGCCATCGGCGCCGACCGCGTCGGCATCCGTCTCTCGCCGTACAACACCTTCAACGACATGGGGCTCCACGACGAGGTCCACGCCCAGTACGCGACGCTCGCTCGCTCGCTGCGGGGCCTCCTCTACGTGCACCTCATCGCCAGCCGGCACGAGGCCTTCCCCGCCACCCTGGGCGCCGTCCGCGAGGCCTTCGGCGGCCCGATCATGCTCAACGGCGGCTTCGACCGCGCCCGCGCCGACGCGACCATCGCCAGCGGTCAGGCCGACCTCGTCTCCTTCGGCCGGCCCTTCATCGCCAACCCCGACCTCGTCGCGCGCATGCAGCGAGGGGGCGAGATCGCCGCGCCGAGCCCCGAGACCTTCTACACGCCCGGCCCCGTCGGCTACGTCGACTACCCGCAGCTCTGACTCGGGCGACCGGGATCGAACCGGCGACGTTCAGCTTGGGAAGCCGCGCGGAAAGCGTTTCGCGGCGTCACTTCCCGTTTCGATGACGGCACAACCCGTTTCTGAGGCGTACCCGGTCGTTCCAGCCGTTACGTCTTCGAGGGGGGCAAAGTGGGGGGCAGCGCCAGGCACCGGGGACGGCAGGTCGGTGCTCGTGAACGTGAGGCCCATGACGCTGGCCGTCGAGCACCGATGGTACCGAGCGCGGGCACGCTCGCGTACGCGCCACGTCGGTCCTGGTGGTAGCCTTCGAGCGTCACGACGGCCGTGCGTCCCGGAGAGATCACCATGTCTGAATTCCGCATCACCCTTGTCCCCGGCGTCTGCGGCGGTCGGCCCACCATCCGGGGTCTGCGTGTTGCGGTGGCCGACGTCCTGGAACTCCTCGCCGGCGGCATGACCACCGAGGAGATCCTCACGGACTACCCCTACCTCGAACGCGAGGACATCGCCGCCTGCCTCGACTTCGCGGCCCGACAGGCGCGGCGCGAGGAGCTGCCCATCCGGCGCGACGCGGCGTGAAGTTCCTGATCGACGCGCAGCTGAGCAGCCTGTGGTCTTGGTGGCGAGACGCAGGGCTCAGGGGTTCCGCGCGAGCCAGCGTGCGATGCCCCGATCCAGGGCCGCGAGGGCGTCGTCGAGCGAGAGGTAGCTCGGTCGGCCTTCCCAGGAAGTGCGCGGCGGCGTCCGCGTCGCGGCAGAGGGCCTTGAGGACGGTCAGCCGCGTGACCGGGATCCTGAAGTCCGTGGTTTTCGCCTCGGCCGCCAGCGCGGCGAGGCGCCGGACGCGCGTGGCGAGTTCGCGCGGCGCTGCTGGACGGGCTCGAACAACACGGCGCATGGCACGGAGTCTACCGCGCGATTCCGTGGAGTCGGGCTGCGGCTACCGGATGCCCAGCGGGGTGCCATCCGCCCTTCAGCCGGCCTGCGGGGCGCGATCGGCCAGCGACCAGGCGTGTTCGATCGCGTCGCCCACGGCGGGGTCGTAGACGACCTGGGTGAACGTCGCCGCGAGGGGCGCGACGCGCGTCCCGAACTCTGCTCGCCGTGCCCTCGCGGCGTCGGCGACTTCCGGCTCGACCTCGGCGATGAACGTCAGCCACGCCGGCAGCGCAGCGAGCAGCGCCGCGCCGCGGTAGACGCGCGTCCCGAACGTGTCGAAGTTCTGTCCGACAGCCTCGGCGAGCACCTCGGGGGGCGGCACCAGGAGCGCGGCGATGGGCCACGCGGGCGGCTTTGGCCGGGCGCTTCCCCCCACCGGGGGGCGCTTCGGCTTCGATCCCGACGACGGCGTCCGCGAGACCAGGGCGTCGCGGCGGTCGAGGAGTGCGTCGAGGAGCGCGGTGCGGGCCAGCTCCGCGCGGGTCCGCGGCCACGACCACCGCACCCGCAGCGCCCGTCCGAACGCCATCGTCAGCGCGTCGAGCGTCGCGACTGCGGCATCGGCGTCGCCCGCGACGTCTGCGGGGTTCCACGCGGGCGTCCGGCGTCCGCTGTCGATCGCGAGGAGGCGCTCGACCCAGCCCGGGGAGGCGTCTCCGTAGGGCGCGAGGTCGGCACGCAGCGCCGCGTCGAGCGGCTCGAGGTCGGTGCGCTCGTCGAGGTGCCGGTGCAGCGCGACCGTCATGCCGAGCGTGCCGTACGCGTCGAGGGCGTGGGGCATCACGTCGTCGCTGGCCTCGATGCGCGGCCACGCCACCGGCAGGACCGCGGCCAGGTCGCCCAGTTGCCCATGAAACATCAGGCCTTCGAGCATGCGGTGGAACATGTCGATGATCACCGGCGCGCGCTCGGCCCACGCCCGCATCGGAGGGAGGGGATCGCCCCCCGTGATCAGGGCGTCCTCGGCGCGCCACATCGCGAACCAGCCTGCCTCCTCGTCCGCGGCGGCGGGGTGACGCGCCTCGACCTCGCTCAGCAGCGCCTCCACCTCGCGCACACGGCCCGCCGCCTGGAGCGGTTGGATCAGGCCGTTCAACAGCTCGAAGACCAGCCCGCCGTCGACGTCGGGTTCTTCGGTGAGGTGCCCTCGCGCCATCGCGAGGCGCGCGTCGAGCGGCGCGGCCTCGTAGGCCTCCCAGAAGCGCTCCCAGCGCACCTCCTCGGGCGACAACTCGCGCGCCGGAAGACCGCGCTCGGGCGCAGGTGCCGGTGCGACGTCCGGCGGCGTGGCGGGCGGCGCTGGTGCCGTCCGCCGCGCGGCCTCGTCGGCCGCGAGGTGGCACTTCTTGTACTTCTTCCCAGACCCGCACCAGCAGGGGTCGTTGCGGCCGCGCGTCATGGCCGCCGCTGTATCACGACTGCTCGCGTCCGACGCGCTCCTCCGCATTGGCGCCGGATCAGGTCCGGTACCCCCGCTCCGCCAGCGCGCGCTACGATGGCTGACACGACGTGGGTCGCCTGGGCATCCACGAAGATCAGCCACGCGCCTCAATCGGAGCGGGTAGTGAGCATCCCCCAGAACGAGAACGGCCCGTTGGAGGGTCACTCGCAACGGGTCGGACGATTCTCTGAGACTCTTTCGGAGCGGGCGACCGGGATCGAACCGGCGACGTTCAGCTTGGGAAAGTGCCCCGGATCCGTTACCGAGCGCGCCGGCGCGCTACTTTCCGAGGCAACTCCGTTACTGGAGCACACAGGGACGTCCCTCCCGTTACGCCTCGGTGGTATGCACGGTGGTATGCACGGTGGCGGTCCAACCCCCCTCCCGATCTTCGATCGTCACCAGCTCTTCTCCCCGATGAATAGCCAATCCCGCAAACCCGATCTGGGCGCCGGGCGTCACGTCTGACGCACGGCCGAAGCCCGACGCATCAGGCCGACCCACGATAGGTCTTCAGCGTGGCGGTTCAGAGGGCTTTCCCGTCGCGTCGGACGCGGGGGCCCGACGGCGCCTTTGGCGCCGCCAAAGGCCAGAATTCCGGTTTGACGGGTTCGGTGTTCGAAACCACAGCGGTATTCGGCGGTGAGGTCGTGCGCGAGGCATCACGAGGAAGTACTCAGGTCAGGATCTCTGGCCTGCACCCTGGGGACGTAGTCGTGACTGATCGACTCTCGGCGCACACCTCGGTCGCTGCGGCCGAGGCCATCAATCGCCATGGGGCACGCATTGAACGTACGCGATGCGAGATCCCCATCCCTTCGGATGCGCCTCGTCGCTTGCGAGCCATGACTCCGTGTGGTGGGCGCCGCTGCCAGAGCCCCCGCGTCCCGCCAGCGCTGCCACTCCTTCGCG
>SCUS01000027.1 GCA_004297725.1 Myxococcaceae bacterium
GTCGTGCGGCGTGTCGCCTGGATTTTCTGGCGGCTCGTGCTACCAGATCGGCAGCTCGACGTTGCGTCTCGTGCGTCGCATCTGGTTGCCGAGTCGTGCGCCTGCGCCTCGGTTGCATGGCGCGCATGTGATGCGGTCGCCTTCGGTGCCACCGAGTGCTCGGGCATGTGTGTGGTCGAGGTCCATGCGGCTCGGGTTGGTCATGATGCCGTCGCACTTGGGACCTGCGATGGGGCAGTGCGTGCCGATGGCGGCGGGCAGCAGCTCGCGTCTGCGTCGCTGGTGTGCCGAGCCGAGTCCGCGTTGTGTGGTGGTGCCTCGCCTGGCCCAGCGTTGGTTGTCGCGTCTGCTGGTCATGGCCTGCTGCTCGGGGTGGGGTGCACGGCGGTGGGTGTGCCGAGGCTGGGCACGTCGATGGTGGGCACGCGTGGTGCTGCGATGAGCAGGCCGGCGAGGAGTCCGAGGAGGACGAGCGAGGCGCCGAGTGCGACGTAGCGGGGTGCGCTCATGGGCGTCACCTCGGGAACGACGAGAGCCAGCCCGAAGGCTGGCTCTGGTGACACGTGTGCGCTTGTGGGGCGCATCCTGCATCATCGCCCCGCCCTTGGTCAACTCGCCACGTCGTCCTGTGACAGCGCGGCGGCGAGGAGGGTGAACCGCTCGGGTGGCCACCATGCCTCGCATGAGGGGTGGATGCAGGCGGCGTAGCGGTCGGTGAGGTTGATCTGGATGGCTGCCTTGCGGATCTTCTGGCCGTCTTCGGTGACGATGACGTGGCGGTTGCGGCAGGCGGGGCAGGGCCGGATGGCTTCGCTCCAGCGTGCGGGGCTGACGATGGCTCGGGCTTCCATGACCCAGCGTCGTGCGTCTTCGACGGCGGCCTCGGGGTCGTCGGGCAGCCATGCGGTGAGGGCGTTGTAGGTGGGCTGGCCGTCGGCTGCTCGGGTGGTGCGGCGGATGGCGGCGAGCAGCTCGACGGCGGTGGTGTTGAGCGGGGAGCGGTGTGCGCCTCGGCTGCCGTTCCCGCTGCCGTTGGTGGAGTGGACGGCTTCGTCGACTTGGGCGAGTAGGGATGGCAGGTAGGCGGTGATGGGGCGGAGGCCGGCGTGGAGTCGTCGGAGGTGGCGGCGGTGGATGGCGCCTGCGGTGCGCATGGCGCAGAGGGCTCGCTCGGCGCCGTCGATGTTGCCGCGTTCGGTGGCGTAGGCGTGACGGGCGCGGAGCATGCGGATGTGTTCGACGTGGATGCGGTTGACGTTGCGGAGCTGGTCGCGGGCGGCGGCGTGGTCGCGGTCGAGCTGGTGGATGCCGGGCTGGGTGAGTTCGTCGATGGCGACGGAGAGTCGGAGCGCGGCGGGCATGTCGGGCTGCTGGTCGGGCTCGGTCACGTGCGCGACTCCGGGCGCTGGGCCCAGGCGATGCAGCAGGTTGGGCAGGTCCAGTACCCGCGTACCCACTCGATGCTGCGGAAGCACTCGGGGCAGGTCGCGGCGCGGTGCTCGTCGGTGGTGGTGTGGCACGGCTGCTCGGTCACCGGCGGCTCCGTCCGAGCGCTCGCCGCTGCACGGGGCGGGGCCGAGCGACGATGCCCTCCGCGACGTCGAGCCCCTCGGCATCGGAACAGGCGGGGCACAGCCCGGGCCCGGGGCCGAGCGGGACACGCGCAGGCTGGTCGCAGCGCTCACAGAAGCCGGGCATGGTGTCGCACTGTTCGGGCGGGGTTGGGGTCCACTCGGGCGGCAGGTGGATCTCGACGGTGGAGGCACCACGGCGGATCCGGAAGCGGTAGTGCGGTTCGGTGGTGGTCACGGTGCGGGGAGCTCCGATCAGGTCGTGGCGAACAGGTCGAGCTGCACGGGCTGCGGGGGCGGGGCGGGCGCGGGGCGGTGTTCACCGCCGGCGCGGATGACGGACACGACCTCGGCGGGGCTCTCGCGGGATGGGTGGTCGCCGCGGGTTGGTGTGCTCCAGATGCACCAGCCGACGTATGTGTCGAACTTCAGGTGGTCGACGACACGCCACCGGTACTGGCCGGCGAACGGCAGCCACGCCATCCGTCCGCCGGGGAGCTGATGCCACCGGTGGGCGGCGATGAGGACGCGGTCGCCGGGGTCGAGGTCGGGGCGCGGTGGGCGGCGGCTCATGCGGACCACCTCCGGTCGAGCGCCTCGCGCGCCTTGTTGCTGATCTGCGTGAGCGTGACCTCGCGGCGAGCGTCGGCCTGCTCGGGCTCGTCGAGGCTGGCGAGCCACTCGACCAGCGCGATGGCGGCACGGACGGCAGCGGGGTCGTGCGTGGCGCTCACGAGGCGGCCCACGCGATCGGGTCGGGCGCCTGGTCGCCCCAGGCGTCCCAGCCCATGCGGGCGCGGCGGGCGAACACCTCGACGTACGGGCCGGGCGCGTGGGACTCGACGAGCTCGAAGAACCCGGCGGGCTTCGCGGAGTGCATCGGCTTGCCGCGCTCGTCGTACTGGCGCTTCCACGGGAACCACGTGCCGCGGATCTTGCGGTCCACGGTGGGGCGGCCTCGGACGGCGCGCAGGACGTACTCGGTGCTGATGCCGACCTCGCGGCCGATGCCGTGGCCCATGATCGCTTTGGCCCAGACGAGGGTGTGCGTGTACCGGAATCCCCAGGCGTCGAGCACGGCCCAGGCGTGCGGGAGGAAGCCGTTGGTGGTCCAGAGCCAGCAGATCGCCCCGTCGGGGTGGGCGAGGTCGGCGACGGGGAGCGCGGCGATCTCGGGCACGGTCATGGTCGAGTAGGGCAGCGGCTTGGACGCGCCGGTCGCGTCGCCGAACCCCATGCGGCCGACGAGCGCACCAGCGCCCTGCTGCGGCCACGGCGGGTCGACGACGATGCAGCGGTAGGTCATGCGCGTACCGCTTCGCGTTCGGGCCACTGGGCCTTCTTCAGCCAGCCGGCGCCGCGGCGCCCGTCCAAGTAGGGCCCCGGCCAGCCGATCCAGTCGGTCCCGGCGGTGGCGCAGGCGACGGCGTCGCACTCGTCGTCGGTCTTCCCTCCCAGCCCGAACCCTGGCCAGCACGCGGCGACGGCGCGCTTCACGTCGGCCTTGGCCGCGTGCCCGTTACCCGCGATGTAGCCCTTCACGGTGGTCGGGTTGAGCACGGCGACGGGCACCTCGGCGCGCAGGAGCCGGTCGAGGATGAGCCATCGGAGCCCGCTGCGTTCGTCGGGCTGGCCGTTCTGCGCGCCGTGCGCGGGGCCCTCCAGGACGACGAGCCGGGTGTTGACGGTGACGAGCCCGGTGAACCACAGCGCGATGGAGCGGATGCGGTGGTGGACCTCGATCAGGTCGGGGTGGTGCTTGTCGGGGCAGGGCCGGTGGCCTTGGTGGCAGGGCAGCGGGTCGGTGGTCTTGACCCAGGTCGAGACGTGGCCGGTGTCGGTGATCTGGGCGGCGCCGGTGCTCGTCAAGGACAAGTCGCCGCCGAGGACGGAAGGGGCCATCAGGCCACATCCGGGTAGGAGCGACCGTCGAGCACGCGGTCGATGGTCCGTCGCCCGACGCCGAACTCGCGGGACAAGGCCGAGACGTTGAGCCGCTCCGTCGCTGCGGCAGCACGGCGCCGGATCTCTCGGACCTGGCCCTCTGTGAGCTTCGCCCGGGGGTTCGCTGTGCCGGTGAGTGCGATTGGGTTCCACCGGCCCTGGGCCTGCCGGACGCCGTTGTCGGCCCGCTTGTGGCAGCTGCGGCACAGCGGGCGGTAGCGCTCGACGTCGGTGCTCCAGCGGACGGTCGAGCCGTTCTGGATGCCCTCGATCGGCACGGGGTCGGTCTCGTCGTACGACCACTGCTCAGCCGGGCCGGAGCACGCCAGGCACGGGTGCTCGGACGCCTTGCCGCGGGCTCGGACGACCCGGTTGTGCATCCCGCGGTAGCTGATCGCGGCGTCGTCGACCCAGTCGGCGCGGAGCGGGCCACGCTTGACCATGTGCGGGTCGCCGTGGCGCCGGTTACGAGCCTCGTGCATCGAGCACCAGCCGCCGGTCTTCCGCGGCTTCTCGCAACCGTCGATCGTGCAGGCGTCCTTCGCTGGACCATGATCCGGACAAAGCGGAGATCCACAGCCGGGGCAGCGCGGCACGTCGTCGGCGGTCACTGCTCGGCCGCCAGCGCCTGGGCCTCTGCGGCGGCAGCGGTGACGGCACGCCTCTCCCGCTCGTTCTCGGCGGCGAGGTCGACGTACCTGCCGAGGTCGTGACGGACGCCGAGGGCCGCAGCGGCCTGCGCGATCTGGATGTGGAACTGCGCGAACGTCAGGTGCGGCACGGCCTCGTCGTGGGTCATGTCGCTGGCCTCTTCGATCAGGCGGTCGGCCTCGGCGAGGTGCTCTTCGGGGGTCATCGGCGTGGTGTCCTCTCGTGGGCTCGTGCCAGCTCCCGCGGGTCCAGCGGGGCGTGCACGACCCCGGCGGCCTTGAGGCGGGCGATGTGCGCGGGTGCGCGGTCGAGCGGCTGCCCGTCGGACACGCGGACGCAGGGGGCGCCGGCGGGTTGGGCGCAGCCGTGGGGTGGGAAGGGGCAGGGGACGGTGAGGGCCTGGTCCTGGTCGGCCTGGTCGTCGAGGTTCACGCCTCGGCTCCCATCGACGGCGGCCAGGCGAGGCAGCACAGGTCGCACGTCCACGAGTCGTGCGCGACGTCGGCGCGCAGCAGCCGAAAGCACTCGGGACACGTCGGCGCGGAGCACCGGTCGCACGCCTGCTGGGCGCGGACGGTCTGGTGACGGCACGGCTCGGTCACGTCGTCGCTCCGGCGTGGAACGGGCACCGGTGCGTGCCATCCGGCAGCGTGACCCAGCCGTCCCGTCCGGCGACCATGCGCAGCACCTCGTCGGAGCGAGCGGCCCGCGAGGTGGCCGGGCACGGGTGGGCGCTGGCCATGCCGTACTGGGTGAGGGTCCCGGCGGCGACGGGGACGTCGCACGCCCAGACCTGAGCGATCACGATGACGCCCCCGGCTCGGTGCTCGGTGGCGTCCACCCGGCGTCGAGGAGGAACCCGACGACCTTGCGGGCCACGGCGGCGTCGCTGGTGTCGGGCCAGCAGGGCAGCGGCGGGAGGCCTCGCTCGGCGCGGCCGGTGCAGGTTGCTCGAGCGGTGAGCAGGTTCCCGACGATGAGCACGGCCCAGTCGATGGGGTCTTTCCCGGAGGCGTGGGCGGATGCCGCGAGGTAGTCGAAGCCGCTGTCGGCCATGTCGTGTTCCTCTCGCCGCGCGTTCGCTCGCGCGCCTGCGGTCAGGTGGCTGGGTTCACAGATCGAGTTGGTCCCGGACCACATCGGAAGTTGGCTCACGTTCACGAGGGCAAGGACGTCGCGGAGCGCAGCGGAGCGATGTCCGCGGCAGCCGGGGAGCGGAGCGACCCGTGTAGTTGGGCGAAGCGGAGCGAGCCCTGGTGTCTTCAGTGGTGTCTTAGGGGGCACCACGGTGCATAGCCATTGACGGTCGTGGTGCATAGCTATTCGCCCGATGGCTCTGCACGACGGTGCACACCTGAGGGCGCCTTGGCTGTTACCTCGGCGGGATACGAGAGGCGGTACACCGCCGCCCGTGGACGCTGCCCGCGGCCGCCCGATCCGGCTGTCACGAGGATCAGCCAGCCCGAGTTGCGGAGCGTCGAGAGGTGCTCCCGGACGGCCCGCTCGCTGAGCCCCGAGTGCTGCATGACGAGCTCGATCGAGGGCCGGACGTTCGCGCCCGCCCCGTTCGAGTAGGTCGCCATCAGGAAGGCGACGCCCTTCGTCACGATCGGCAGCGCGGCGACCCGTAGGTGCTGCTCCCACACGTGCTTGCCGCACGGTTCGGCCTTCCACGTGTCCACTCACGCCGACCGCTCTTCGACGTCGCGTCGGTACGCCTCGGCCGCGATCTCGACGAGCTGTGTGCGGACGGGCGAGTCGTTGATCGGCGTGGCGTGTGCGTACTCGGGCAGGGTGCAGGAGCGGACTCGGCCGCAGGACGGCCCGCATGCCTGCCTGGGCAGGGTGCGGGGAGGTATCCACCCGTTCCACCGCATCGGGTTGCTGATGGCGAACGGCGGCTCGGTGAGCCGTTTCACCAGGTCAGGGTAGGCGAGCACGCGGTCACGGCGTTCGGCGCTGGTGGCCGCGCTGGCGATGGCGGCGATCTGCCATTCGCGGGCGTACGAGCGGCTGGGCTGGGGAGCGTCGGGCTGCACGACGACCTCCTTTCGTTCGATCGTGGGGAGCGATCCTTGCGTGCACTGCCTAGGCAGTGCCTATGCACTTACGCTAGCCTGAACGCATGGATCGGACAACAACCACCCACCCGACGCATAGGCGCGTGTTGAGGCATTGCCTACCCACCGCCTACGGTGTGGACGTGCCCACGAAGAGGTCCACGCCACAGCACACGGTCGCGGTCGACGAGACCCTGTGGCAGACCGCGCGCCGGATAGCGGAGCTGCGCCACGAGACGATCAGCGACGTCATCCGCCAGGCCCTCGTGCGCTACGTCTCGCGGCACAAGCACCTGCTCTCCGACGACTGAGGTCCGTTCTCGTTCGGTGCCAGGCCGAGGGAGCTGCGGATCCTGGCGGCGGTGTAGGTGCTGTAGGCGGTCACGTCGGCGATCTGGTCGTCGGTGAGGCCGTGCTCGTGGAGGCGGGTGATGAGGCGGAGGCGCTGCACGCGTGGCAGCGCCTCCGCGACGAGTCGGCCGGTCACCGGCGGGCCTTCTTCCCGGACGGCCCGCCGGTGCGCTTCTTGTCCTGCCAGCGGGCCGCGTACGGGCAGCTGACGGCGTGGTGGAGGTACAGCTGCTGTCCGCGGGCGCGTGCCGCCTCGGCGGGCCTGGGGCCGAGGACGCCGTACTTGCCGCCGAGCTGGATGACGTTGCCGCGCTGGGGGTCGGGGTCGACGTCGACGGGCATGTTGGCGCCGGTCTTGGCCATCTGGACCCAGCGGATGGGGGCGGAGCAGTAGTTGCACTGGTCGGCGGGGGTCACGGCGCGACCTCGGTGACGGGGCCCCAGCGGCGGACGAGTTCGGCCCAGTCGAGGTAGGTCTTGCCGCCGTCCTTGTAGCCCTTCCACTCGCCCTGGTGCGTGCGACCCCACTGGGGTGAGCACCCGTCGCAGTCGCCGTCGGTGCCGTCGTGGACGCCCGTGACGGCATCGGGCTCGGGGGCGCCGATGTCCCAGGCGCGGGGCGCGCTCACGTTCGCACCTCTGTGCCGCGACGCCCCTTGACGACGAGTGTGTGCGTGCCGCTGGCGACGTTGGCCTGGACGCTGGCGCGGTAGCAGGTGCCGTCCGTGATGAGCACGTAGTCGTTCTCGATCACCACGGTCTGGCTCTCGCCGCTCTCGGTGTCACGGCAGGTGACCTCGGTGCTCACGTCGTCCCTCGCCGTCTCCCGGCCTGCCTGCTCGGGCACGTCGGCGTGCAGTCCTGCCGCGAGCAGCCCCGCTTCACACCGCTGCGGGCGTGCTGCCACGCGTAGACGTGCCGGTTCGGCACGACGTCGTTGCGGAGGGTCTTGAGGTAGTAGCCGGGCCAGCCGGTGAGCTCCTCGGGGATGGCGCGGCCGGGGCGGACGTCGAGGGGGAACGTGATGCTGTCGTGGGGGCCGGCGTACAGCTCGACGGTGACGGTGGTCATCAGACACCGTCCGCAGGGACGAGGACCGGGAAGCGGCGCAGCGGCACGGTGTAGGTGAACTGTGCGGGCTTGTCGGCGTCCCGGTCGTAGTACTTCTGGCCCTTGTCGTTGAGCCGGTACTCGACGATGTCGAGGAACACACCGAGGTCGGGGCCGATGCGGATCGTGGTCTCGAAGACGTTGTTGGCCACCGCGCCATGGTCGGCGAGCCAGGCGCGGGCCTCGTCGCGGTTGACCATGTGCAGCGCGGGCGGCACGAGATGCCGGTCGCTCACGACTCGCCCCCGGCGGCGGCCTTCCAGTCGTCCAGCTCGTCGTCGTCGCCGACGCGGGCGTAGGACTGGAGCGCGGTCGCGCCGGCGAGCGCGAGCGTGGCGTGGACCTGGGCGAGGCCGATCAGCTCGGCCGCCTCCGTGCCGTCACGCGGCGCCCGGGCGACGAGCCCGAGCAGCCGCTCGGACTCCCGGTAGTTGTCGACTGCGCTCATCGGGCGTCTCCGCCGATCGTGGTGTCGTCGTCCTCGAACGGCAGCTGCTCGTCCTTCGGCGCCGCCGTGATCTCGCCCAGCTCGACCTCGACGACCCGCATCCCGACGACGGGCCGCTGCTCGCCGTCCGCGCGCTTCTCGGTGCCGAGCTGCACGCACTCGGCGAGCCCGGAGAACCGCATCAGGTCACCGAGTGCGATGTCGGGGGTCATCGCGGCGGCCTGCATGCCGCGGAACTTGACGTACCCCTCGGGGGTGCTGTCGGGGGTGGGTGTGGTGCCTACGGGCATGGTCAGGCTCCTGTCTCGGCCGTCGGGGCGGCCGTGGTGGTGGGTCGGTGCTTGGGGCAGCGCTCGGGGCGCACAGACCAGCCGCGCTCAGCGGCGGCGTCACGGGCCTCGACCGGGCCGACGACGGGCAGCATCAGCACGCTGTCGCACGTGGTGTCGCTGTCGCGGTGGTCGCACTCGACGGCGGCGGCGCTCACGAGGCGGATCACGACTCGCCCGCCGCGTCGTCGTCGGCCGCGGCCTGCTCGGCCGCGATCGCCTTCTCCGACTCGGCCAGGTCGTGCTCGTTGAGCAGGTGCGCCGCGGCGCCGGCCAGCCCGTCCGGGTGGCCCGACGCCTTCAGGGCCTCCAGCGCGTCGATGATCACGCCCGCGTCGGCGACCGTCAGACCGGCCGAGGTATCCAGTTCCCGCTGCAGCAGCAGCCCGGTCAGCTTCAGGCGCTCGTCGCGGTCGGTGCACTCGGCCTCGTTGAACAGCGCGTGCATCATCCGGTTCTGCGCCGTCGTCGACTTCCGGTTCGGATCCCCGCGCTCGTCGTCCGCGTGCGGCTCGTCGTAGCCGTCCTCGCCCGGCAGCGGCGGCCCCGCGGGGGACACAGCGGGGGCCGCCGGTGCGGGCGCCGCGGCGGCCCCACCACGAGCCGGCGCGGACGTCTTGGTGGCGCGCGGCTTGCGCTGCACCGTGCGGGCCGGGGCCGGGGCCGACGCCTCGGCGTCCGGAGCGGGCGCGTCGAGGGCGACGGGGACGAACGCGACCTCGTCCTCCAGCTCGTCGACGCTCGGGATGCCCGCGATGCAGTCGGCGAACTTCCGGCGGCACAGCCGCGACGTTGCGCGTGCGACCAGCTTGTCCTCAGGGTATCCGCCAAGATCGATCTTGGCCCTACGCGCCTGGTCAGCCGTGAACGACACCGTCAGCCACTCGGACTCGCCGCGACGACGGCCCTTCACCGTGACGCGGGAGTCGCTGGTCTCGAGGTACTCGATCTCGTGGCCGGCGGCGAGGACCTGGGCGCGCATCAGCTCGGCGCTCATGCCGGGCTTGCCCTTCACGATGTGCAGGTGGCGCAGCGACATCATCGGCGGCAGGTTCATCTCCCGGCCGGACAGGATGATCGCCGCCACCGCGGCGGGCTTGCGTCGGATCGCGTCGGGGACGAGCTCGGTGTCGGCGATGTACTCGGCGAGCTTCGCGACGTCGGCCATGACGCGGATCCACCCGTCGAGCGGGTCCTGGGCGGGGTCGCGCTGGACGAGCGTGGCGGTGCCGGCCACAGGGACGGGCGTGGCGCCGCGGTAGTGCTCGATCTCGGTCATGCGGGCTGGGTCTCCTTGCTGCGGCGGCGGCGGGTGGTGGTGGGCGCGGGCTCGGTGTCGGCGACCTCGAGGCGGCGCCGCTTGAGCCGGCGGCCGGGGGTGAGCTCGTCGCCGACGTAGCTCTTCGAGGTCTCGGTGACCGCGTGCTGGACCTCGCGGACGTAGAGGAACTCGCGCAGCTGCTCGGGTCCGGCGACGAGGGGGCGCATGCCGTAGTCGTCGGCGCGGATGTGCAGGGCGAACGCGAAGTCGAACTCGGGCATGGGCTGTTCGTCACCGTCGGCGTCGACGTAGACGTCGGCGTAGCGGTAGGCGCACACCTGCCAGGCGGTCTCGGGGAAGATCCCGGAGCGGCTGGTCTTGATGTCGCCGATGGCGCGCACGGGCCGGTCGAGCTCGAGGAGCTGCGGCATGTGGAGCTGCTCGGCGAGGCGGGCGATGACGGCGGGGTCGGCGAACTCGACGCCGAGGTCGCAGGTGCCGGCGTAGCCGTAGCGATGCGACATGATCACGGCTTCGACGAGGAGGGGTTCGGGCTGCCAGTCGTCGACGAAGCTGATGTAGGACTCGACGTGGCCGGCGATGTCGTCGGGGAGTTCGATCTCGTCGCCTTCGAGGTAGCGCTGGGCGGCGTTGTGGACCTCGGTGCCGCGGTTGGCGGCGGTGTCGCGGTCCTCGTAGCGGGCCTTCTTGAGGGCGGCGAGCCGGGCGGCGGGCTTCATGGCAGCGAGCTCGTCCCAGCGGTCGACGGCGGCGTCGGCGGTGGCGTTGGCGGCCCAGTTGATGAGGGCGTCCTTGGGGAGGGCCTTAAGGATGGTGGTGACGCCGGGGACCTTGAGGCCGTTGGCGTCGACGTAGGAGTGGCCGCGTCCTCGGTTGACGCGCTTGATGGGGCCGACGTACTGGCTCATCGGGTGAGCTCCTTCATCAGCCGGGCCGCGTCCTCGGCCGGGAGCGACCCGGTACTGCCGTCGGGGCGGGTCCGTCCGGTGATGACGACGTTCCCGCGGATCGACCACCCGTCAGAGCGCATGAGGAGTCGGTCGACGCGAGGGTTGGGCCGCTGCGGCGGGTCGGACACGGCGCCTTCCTCATCGACCCAGAGCGAGCAGCTGGGGCCGGTGACGTGCTCGACGTAATTGCAGTCGATGCGGCGTCGGAGGTCGGCGAGACCGGAGTCTCCGGTATCGGCGATGACGATCTCGTGGACGGGCAGGTCGGGGTCGGCGGGCACGAGGAGCGCGCGGTAGCCCTCGGTGGTGGACAGGGTCATCGGAGCCTCCAGGGCAGTAGCCGGCGCCGTCTCGGGGGCGCGGGCGGGGTGGGTGTGAGCTGCACGAGCCGCCGCACGAGCGCGGTGTCGTCGAGCCACACGTGCGGGTCGAGCGCGCGGAGGTAGGCGGTCTCGTCGCCGAACTCGCGGTCGGTGAGTCCGCCGCGCCGGTAGAGCCGTCCGAGGGTGTCGAGCTGCCGGGTGTGGAAGAACTCGGCGTGCGCGCGCAGGTAGGTGAGGGTGCGGCGGCGGTGGTCGGGGCTCATGTCGTCGAGGCGGATGCGGACGAGTTGGCCGCCGTCGGTCCAGGTGGCCCAGTGGTCGGCTTGGTGGAGGAGGTGGGCGAAGCCGGGTTCGGCGAGGGCGGGGGTCACGACCGGTTCCGCGTGTCGGGGACGGACCACCAGGTGACGGTGATCGTGACGCCGACGTAGCCGATGACGACGCCCGTGAGACCGCCCAGGATGTTCCCTGCGACGTCGCCGAGCATCGAGACGAGCCAGGCGCCGACGAGGACGCTGATGATGACGATGGCCACCACGACCAGCAGTAGGCGCGGCCAGGACGTTCGGGTGGGGATCACTGGCTGGCTCCACTGGCTCGGAGGATGCGGACGGTCTTGCAGGGCCACTCGGCGCCGTCTTCGGCGCAGATGCCGTCGGCGTGGTGGTGGAGTGCGGCGATCCCGGCGACGAGGGTGTGGCGTGCGGCGAAGACGTCGATGCAGCGTTCCTCGGAGAAGTGGAGGGGGAAGACGGCTTCGTCGGTGAACACGTTGCGGCGGACGGGGTCGAACAGGATGGTCACGGCTGGACCACCACCGGCAGGGGCTCGGTGATCTGGGCGTCCCACTGGTCGATGTCCCAGCCGGGGTCGCCGGGCTGCGGCGTGTCGATGCCCGTGTACTCGTTCGGCTCGGGGTCGATCTCGTCGCCGTACTGCTGTGCTCTCGCGACGATGTCGGCGTCCTTCACGACCGCGCCCCATCCGTGTCGAGCAGCCCGCCGGCGGCGACGTACCGGGCAGTGGTCTCGGCGACCAGCTCCGGGAACGCGACGCCGAGCCGGGCCCGGTTGGTGCTGTCCGCCTTCATGACCGCCGCCATGACGAGCGCGTCGAACGGCGGGTCGGACGCGGCCAGCTGGGTCGCGACGCGGTAGTCGAACAGGCCGCTCACGAGCGCGCCCCGATCAGGTTCAGCAGCAGCGACGGGATGCCCGCGCGCCGCTCATCACGCGGCGCACCGACCGGCGCGTAGACGATCGAGTGCGTCTCGTTCGTGCGCTCCCCGAGCCGGTGCCGGGGCGCCTTCCGGGTGGAGCAGTACTGCTCGATGGTGTCCGCGGCGACGAGCGCCTGCCGGTGCTTGATCCGCTCGATGATGTTGTCGGGGGCCTCGGCGGCGGCGGCCTGGACGGCGGCACGCGGCGTGGGTGAGGGCACGAGCGGCAGTTCTCCCGTGGGGGTCGCGTTGCTGGCCGTAGCCTGATCAGTGGTCAAGAGGGTCACTTCCTCGTGATCGGGCGGGACCGGGCGTGTGGTGGCGGCCGGTCCCGCTGCTGTTACTTGCTGGGGATGTGGGAGCGGTCCTGCGGCGGGCCGAGCAGGCACCACGCCATCGCGGCGAGCACGAACCAGCCGGCCACCCAGAGCGCGCGCTCCCCGGTGATGACGGTCGTGGCGGCGACGGCGACGACGAGGCCGCCGAGGGTGAAGCCGACGACGTTCGGACGGGCCGGGTAGATGACGCGGTCGAGCAGGGTGCGGCGCGGGACGCCGGCGGCCTCGTCGCGGCACGAGCCGCACACCGACGCGGTTCCGGCGCGGTGCCGGTCGGCGTGGATCTGCTGGGCGCGTGTCTCCAGCTCGTCGGGGGTCATCGGGGCGGCTGTTGTTCGGCGTGCCGGATGACGCGGCTGATGATGAGGCTGACGACGATGGACGTGGCGAGCCATGTGGTGGCGGCGCCGAGGATGAGCAGGTCGGCCAGGTCGATCACGACGCAACCTCCGACGACCCGGTCAGTCGCTCGTGCGCGGCCAGCCACGTGACGCTGAGGTCGTCACGCCCGAGGCGGTTCGAGGCAAGCAGGGCAGCTCGACTTCGCGCGACGCTGAACGCGATCTCGAAGTACTCGCGGCCGGCAACCAGTCGGCCGTGGCGAGCGCAGAACTCGATCAGCTCGCGCTCTGTGGTCGAAGAGGCGAAGTGCTCCCGGGACACCCAGGTCGCATGGATGCCGCCGCCGTGGACGCGAGCGAGCGCGGCGTGCTGGGCGATGCGGGCGTCCGGACGTCCGGAGCGGCCAACCTTCACGACGCCGCTGATGAACTCCACGACGTAGAGGTGTCCAACTGCCAGCTGGGCTTCCATCTGTCGGGCGTCGTCGGCCACTTCGCGCTGCCAGGTGACGTAGTCGGGGTGGTCTTCCGGGAGGTACGGCCTGGTGTCCCAGGCCTTCTCCTGGCGGATGTACTGGGTGGTCTTCACGACGCGGCCCTGACAGGCGGCGCGGCGACGGACTCGCCGAGCCACGTGGCGATCGTTCGGTCGCTGACGTCGACGGCGCCGTTCGTCGCGTCGAGCAAGTCCATGGAGAGGCGGCGGTAGCTGCGGGGTCTGCGCTCGCGAAGCCAGTCCTCGACCGGCTGGTCAAGGAGATGGTCGGCGAGCGCCTGCTTCGGTGTGCGCATGGTGCGGCAGACTAGCAGTCTGAGAAGCTGGACGCGGAAGCTGGTTCTCTAGCCTATTCGGGTGGTCTACGCGAAGCCCCTTCCGAAATGACTTACGCTCAGTCTCGTGACCAGCGCAGAGACGACCCGCACCCTCGTGGCCGGACGCCTACTCGACGTCGACCGCGCAGCCAAGACCAACGACACCGTTCGTCGCACCGTGAAGGCCCTGCACGGGTTCTACGGCGTGCCGGTCGAGGAGCTGGCCCGCGCCGTCGGAATCTCCCGGGCCACAATGTTCACTCGACTCAACGGCAAAACCGACTTCAGCATCGGCGAGGTCGCCGTTCTGGCAGACCTATTCGAATGCTCCCTTGACGACTTACACAAGGGCACGCTCAACCTCCAGACCCCACCGGAGAACGGCCCCTACAGCCGCACGCGCCGCGCCGCTAGCGTTCATTCACTGGAGTGTGAAGCGGACCGGGTAACCGGATCGCCCCTGCTCACGCTCGTACCCGACCTCGACACCCGCTGTCCAGTTGTGCCCAACACGGCATCCGATCAAGACGCCGCAGAGGTCCCCCACCGGGCGAACCCTGATCGGACCAGCCACCTTGCACCGGTCGCCTAAAATGCGCAATGCAGACGGATGCGCCACACGGAATATTCAGCCCGTGACCACCAAAACACTCTCCGACAATGACAAGCGTGTAATTCGAATCCACGCTGACTGGGCCCGACGAACCGGCGTTACCGCCGCCACGCTCCACCACCGACGCGAGAACCTCCGGCGCCTCGCCGAACAACTCCCCGTCGAACTCCTCGACGCCACCGCCGAACACCTCGACACCTGGCAGGCATCCCTCACCGTCAGCCTGTCCTCCGTGCGCACCTACACCGCGCACGTCAAGAGCTTCTACCGGTGGGCAGTCGAAGCCGGACACCTCGACGGCGACCCCTCCGCGCGCCTGCCCTCCCCGAAGATCCCGCCCCGCACCGCCCGACCCGTCAGCGAGTCCGACCTCGCCCTGCTCCTCAAGGTCGCCCAGGAGCCGCTGCGCACATGGCTGCTGCTCGCCGGCTACATGGGCCTGCGCTCAGCGGAGATCGCGCAGATCCGTCGCGAGGACATCACCGAGCACGACGGCCGCATGTACCTCGCCGGGATCGGGAAGGGCCAGAAGCCCTACACGATGGCCGTGCCCGCGCAGGTCGTGCCATACCTCGCCGCCCACCTCGGGACCGCGCGCGGCCAGCTGTGGCGCGCACCCCAGGGCGGGCCGCTGCGAGCCACGCACTGCACCGGCGAGGCGGGGAAGCTGATGCGCTCGCTCGGGATGAGCTACACCCTGCACTGCCTGCGGCACCGCTTCGGCACCGCGATGTACGCGCAGACCCGGGACCTGCTGGTCACGCAGGAGGCGATGCGGCATGCGTCGCCGCAGAACACGCGGCTGTACGTGCTGACGAGCCGACCGGAGACAACGGCCGCGATTGACCGGCTGGCGAGTGCGTCGCTGCGCGGCCGGAAGGGGGCGGCGTGATGTCACCGGCCGCGGCGTCGCTTCGCCACCTCGATCAGCTCCAGGCGCAGACGCTCCACATCCCAGCGGGCGTGGCCACCGGCGGTCATGGCGTGGGGCTCGATGTCGTTGGCGCGGACCCAGCGCTGCAGCGAGCGGATGTGCATGCCGAGCGCGCGGGCAGCTTCGCCCGTGGGCACGTAGTCCGGCACGGGCGCGGACGATCCGGTCCGGTGTCGCGGTTGCTGCCTTCTTCGTGTCGTGGTTGGTGCCGTCTGCTGCTGCTCGCTACCCGATCGGACCATGCACTGAACACGAGCGAGAGGACGTTCCGATGACCGTCACCGACACCATCGACGCGGTGACCCTGCCGTCCGAGGCCGTCGTCGAGCTGCGCCAGCGCCTCGCCGACGAGATCGAGCTGACCGCCCGGATCACCGCCGGGGTGCGCGAGCACCTCGCCGTGGACGAGCTGCGCGAGGACCGGGAGATGGTGCGCTACCGCATCGTCGGCCTGGTCGAGCAACACGTGGGCCGACCGGCCTGACGTGAGACGGCCCGGGCAGGAGGTGCAACTCCTCGCCCGGGCCCTTGATCCCCGCTGGAGGGGACCGTGCCGAACTCTACTGAACCCGCACCCTGGATCGCGCTCGCCGAGATCCTCGCCGTCATGCCCGACGTCTACCGGCGCCTCCTCGACGACCACACGCCCGCCGCGAACGGGTGCGGCCGCTGCCGGGCCTGCACCGTCCCCGGCACCGGCAGCCCGGGCGCGGTGTGGCCGTGCTCGATGCACCAGCTCGCCGTGCTGGCCCGGAAGATCCACGACCGGCCGTTGCGGGGTCGAGCGGAATGAGGTGCGCGCGCGGGGACTGCGGGCGGCTCGCCGAGGTGGCCGTGGACGGCGGCACGCTGGTGCTGCTGCTGTGCGTCGCCGACGGGCTCGTCGCGGTGACGCGGCAGCCGGGGGCGCGGGTGGTGTCGCTGCACCGCGTCGTCAGAAGTGATGAACCGGCCACGGCGCGCGTAACGGGGCGCGCGGACGGGGCGACGACCAGGACACCACCACACCACCACCGGGAGCTGTCATGACCTCGCCCGACCCCGCCGCCGAACTCCTCCGCATCGAGCAGGAACGCGAGGCGCGCCGGGTGCGGCGGACGCGGGAGCTGAAGCAGACGCTCGCCGCGGTGCTTGTCATCGTCCTGGTGCTCATCGTGTTCATCGCGTGGGCGGCGTCGCGGTAGGGACTGGACGACGAACAGCGCCCCCGACCGGACGATCCGGTGCGGGGGCGTCGTCGTGTCAGGAGCTGTCGCGGATCCGGCGGACGTGCTCGCGGTCGAAGCCGCTCTCGGTGGCGACCTGCCCGATGGGGAGCCCTGCCGCGAGCGCGGCCCGGATGGCGGCGTGCAGCTCAGTGCGTGCCTGGTTGTGCTGGTCGAGCGTCGACCGGTAGACCGCTGCTGCGGCGCTGACGCGGCTCATCTCGTGGCCGTCCTCCTCCATGTCGTGAATCTTCACAGGGCACGTTGCAACCTAGTGTTGCAACGCTCAGTGGGCTAGTGCAACATGGCGTTGCAACGCTGTGTTGCGAATCGGCCCAAGGAGCCCACCATGCCCACCCTCCCCCGCCCCGCCCCGTGGCTGTTCGAGCGCATCGAGATCGCGCTCATGGTCGGCGGGTTCCTGCTCCTGCCCATCGCCATCTGGTGGCCGCTGTGAGCTGGGGATTCCGCGCACGCAAGACCGTCCGCCTCGGCCCCCTGTTCTGGACGTTCACCCAGAACGGGTTCGCCTCGTGGGGCATCCGCATCGGACCGATCACCCGCAACTTCACCCGCGGCTCGACGACCATCGACACGCCCGGGCCGGGGAGCCTGCACCGGCCGGGACGTCGGCGAGGTGGTCGGTGATGGGCTGGTTCTCGAAGTCCCACGACGGCATGCCCGACGTCGGCCAGGGCGGCGGCTGGACGAAGGCCGAGTGGCGGCGCGCCCCGAAGAAGCGGGTCCGCGTCGACAAGCTGGAGTCGACCAACAAGGGCGGTTATCTCGACGAGAAGCGGGCTGCTCGGTACGCGAAGGGCGGGAAGCGCGGTACCCCGTACGTCGTCGAGTCCGGCGGGAAGCTCTACGTCGCCGACGGGCACCACCGCGCGGCCGCAGCGAAAGCGCGCGGCGAGAAGACCATCGTCGTGCGGGTCAAGCGGGGCGGCCGGTGAGCGGACCAGCGATCGCGAGGTGGGTCCGCTTCCTCGGTCTCGCCGTGGTGCTCGCCGCGGCCGCGGTGCTGTCCTTCCACGGGCTGCGCGACCTCGCGCTCGCCGTGTCCATCCCCGTCGAGCTGGCCTGGCTGCTCCCGGTCGCGGTCGACGCCGGCGCTGGCGTGTCGTGCGCGTGCTGGCTGTCGCGCGGCATCCCTACCGACGCCGCCCGGTTCGCCCGCACCCAGACGTGGCTCCTGCTCGGCGGCACGGTCATCGGGAACGCCGCCCAGCTCGGGATGCACGCGGCCGGGATCGTGCCGCCGTGGTGGGTGGCGGTGCTCGTCGGTGCGATCCCGCCGGCGGTGGTGGGCGGCACGATCCACCTCGCTGTGCTCGTCGGGCGCCCGGGCGCGACCGCTACTCAAGTAGCGGTCGAGGGACTTGCGAGTGAGCTGCAAGTAGCCCCCGATTCTGCAGGTGACGCGGGCGACGACGACCTTTCGAGCGGCTTGGGAGCCGCCTCGTCCGCCGATCACCACCTGGGCGAGGACCGGGCGCCCGCCGTGGGCGATTCGCCCGGGCCGGAACACCAACCGGGCGACGAGCCGCCCGCCCACGTCGCCCTGCACCTGGCGCCCACACCCGCCGTGGCGCCCGGGCCGGGTGACGCCCGCCCGGAGGTGGGTGAGCTGCTCGCCCAGGGCGCCGGGCGCCGCACCGTCGCCCGCGAGCTGGGCGTCACCGAGTACGCCGCCCGCCAGCTCATCGACGCCCGCCGCGGGGTGAGCGGGTGACCGTCGACCTCGCCAAGCACAACCCCGACGACGCCTCGGACGACGAGACCGGCGCGGAGCTGCAGCTGCGCCCGCCCGGCGACGTCGAGCTGTACGACGCGCTCACCGCCCGCGAGCAGCTCGCCCGCGTCGTCATCATGGGGTGGGCGCGAGTCGTCGACGGCAACACCGTCACCCGGGCCCGCGCCGTCGCCAAGCAGTCGCCATGGGCGATCGGGCGACTGGTGAAGTGGGCGCCCAACGGCGCCCGCCGGGCGGTCACCCTCACCCGGGAGTGGGTGACCGACGCCGAGACGCTGCGCCTGCTCGCGAAGCACGAGGCAGCCGGGGAGGGCGAGAGCTACGCCCGGGTGAACGACGCCCGCCTGAAGAAGAACCTCACCGGGCGGGCGTGGCTGGTGGGCGTCGCCGGCGCCCTGGTGGCGGTGGCGCTGCTGGCGTGGTGGGCGCCCAGCATGTTCGCCGGGTTCCTCGGGCTCGCCGTCATCGCCGCCGTGGGCGCCTTCGCCCGCCCGGTGTGCCGGGAGCCAAAGGAGCTTGCGGTGTCCACCGTCGTCGCGCTCGGTCTCGGGTGGGTGGCGTGGCACTTCGGGCCCGACCTCGCCGCGCTCGTCCCCCGGCCGCCCGTCTGGGCGTGGTGGGCGGCCGCCGGCGTGGCGGTCGTCGTGTTCGGTGTCCTCGGCCGGAGGGAAGACCAGCACCTCGTCGAGATGCCCATCGGCACCAGCCCCAGCGAACCGGGGAAGCCGAGCGCCGAGATGATCGTGACCGCGCTGTGCAGGAGCTCCATCGTCGGCATGCCCGTCGCGAAGACCGACCAGGCGCGCGAGGAGATCTCCATCATCGCGCCCGGTGTTGCCACCCACCCGCACGGCTACGTCGTCGAGCTCGAGCTGCCCGGCGGCGTCACCGTGGACGCCGTCGTGGACAGGCGGGAGAACCTCGCCGCCGCGCTGCGGCGGAACCTCTCCACCGTGTGGCCGTCGGGCAACCCCGACAGGCACCCCGGGTACCTGCGGCTGTTCCTCGGCCACAAGCCGCTGAACACGGTCCGCCAGCCGCCATGGCCGGTCGCCGAGGGCCGGCCGATCAGCATCTTCGACCCCATCCCGTTCTTCACCGACGAGGAGAACCGGTGGGTCGACATCAGCCTCGACGACACCCACGTCGCGATGGGCGGCGCGTCCGGGTCGGGCAAGTCGGTCGGGCTGCGCGCGCTCGGCGTCGCCGTCGCGTTCGACCTGCAGACCCGCATCATCGTGCTCGACGGGAAGCTGTCCGGGGACCTGAGCTGCATCCGGAAGCTGTGTCACGCCTATTTCGAGGGCGCCGAGGACGAGGACGTCCAGGACCTGCTGAAGTGCCTGCGCTGGCTCGTCGCCGAGCGCACCCGCCGCGCCCGGTTCCTCGCGTCGCTGCCCCGCGAGGAGAACCGCAAGTCGCGCGTCACCAGAGACCTCGCCGCGAAGTACCCCGAGCAGCTGTCGTCGATCGCCGTGCTCATCGATGAGTGCCAGGTCTACACCGAGTACGGCGACACCCGGAACAAGGCCGAGAAGAAGGTCCGCGACGAGTTTCTCTCGCTGTTCACGACGCTGGCCCGGCTGTCCCGGTCGGTCGGCATCCACCTGGTGTTCGTCAGCCAGAAGCCCGATGCGGTCGTACTGCCCTCGGCGATCATGGGCAACTGCGGCGTCCGCGTGGCGTACCGCGTGCTCGAGCAGCCCCACAACGACCAGATCCTGGGCACCTCCGCGCGCAAGAACGGCATGGACGCCACGAAGTTCACGCGCAAGGAGGCCGGCCTCGCGTGGATCCGCGGCGGCGAGACCGCCGACACGATGCTCGGCCGGACCTGCTCGATGATGGTCGACCTGGACGCGGCCGACGAGCTGGCCGACCAGGCGTACGAGATGCGCCGGGCCCGCGGGCTGCTCACCGGCCAGGCCGCCGGCGAGGAGGACGATCCCACCCCGCAGCTGGACCTGCTAGCCGACGTCGATGCCGAGCTGCGCTCGCACGCACGCACGAACGTGCACAACGTGGAGCTGGCGGGGTGGCTGGCGCAGCGCCGGCCCGACTACGAGTCCCTCGACGGCGACGAGCTCGGCGTGCGTCTGCGCAACCTCGGCGTGCCCACGCCGCAGGTGAAGGTTGGCGGGCGCACCACGACCGGCATCCGCGTGGCCGACCTGCGGAAACGCCTCGCCGAGATCGCCACCAACCTCTCCAACCTGGACGAGGAATGAGCTGTTTCCGCAGGTCGCGAGGTTGGCGCCCCGGTTGGTGAGCTCCAACCGTTCTGGGCGTCGCCAACCCCGCCGCCCAGCTCCCCGAACCGACACTCGACACAGAAGGCGAATTCCGCAGATGACACAGACCGGCCCCGGAACCGGGCGCGACGACGTCTGCTCGACCTGGCTCGGCGCGCAGGACAGCGCCGAAACCGTTGCCACGTACCGCCACGTCATCAGCCGCTGGTTCGCGTGGTGCGACGCGCAGCCGCTCGACGTGTGGGCAGCGCGGCCCCGCGACGTCAACCGGTGGAAGCAGAGCCTGCGCCGGAAGCTGTCCGGGCGCACCGTCGGGAAGTACCTGTCAGCCCTGTCGAGCTTCTATCGGCACGCCATCCGCGACGCCGAAGACCAGCCACCGATCGCGGCCAACCCCGCCGCAGACGTGCGGCGGCCCCGCGTCGCGAAGGAGCCGCACGGCGACGCGCTCACCGCCGCCGAGGCGCACGCCCTGCGCACCGCGAGCCTGGCCGACCCGCGCACTGCCGCCCTGGTGCATCTTCTCCTCACCGGCATCCGGGTGTCGGAGGCGTGCGGGGCGAAGGTGCGCGACCTCGGCTGGGACGGCGACGACCGCGCGCTGACGATCACCCGCAAGGGCGGGCACAAGGACCTGGTGGTGATCGATGCTGACGACTGGGCGGTGATCCAGCACTACCTGCAGACCCGAAGCCAGGGCCCCGGCGGCTGGCTGTTCGCCACGCAGCGCGGCCAGATGACCCGCCGGACCGCGTACGGCATCGTGCGCAGCCTCGCGGCGAAGACGCTCGAGCGCGACGTGGTGATCGGCACCCACGACATCCGGCGGACGGTGATCACGCTGGCGTTCGACGAGGGCATGCCGGCGCAGGAGGTCCGGGGCCTGGCCGGGCACAGCTCGATCGCGACGACGCAGATGTACGACCGGAACGTGCACACCCGTGGCCGTGGTGCTCGGGCCGCGGTCAAGGCGGCGCTCGCCCGGCAGGACGGCACCTGATGCCGTCTCGCCAGCAGCAGCCGTGGGCGGCGGGGAAGCACAAGCCGAAGCCGGGCCAGAAGCGCAGGCCGACTGCGAGTGGCCGCGGCCTCGGCAAGATCGCGGGCCGGGCGAAGCGCGGGGCCCGGAAGGCGCTGCGGAAGCACCCGATGCTGGGTGTGCTGTTGCAGGTGCTGCTCGGCATCGTCGCCGTGGTGGCGCTCGTCCTGGGCGTGGTGCTGGAGTCGAGCCTCTACTACCTGGTGATGGCGATGGGCGGGCTCGGCACGCTGGCGATCCGCCGGGCCCAGCAGATGGAGCGCACGCGCCAGGGCGCGCAGCCCAAGGCCCGGCCAACGACCGGCGGACCGAAGACCCCACCGCCGACGAGCTCCGGCGCGAAGCCGGCCGCCGACGCGCCGCTGAAGTGCACGGCCACGGGCCGCCCGCTCGATGGCGACGACCGGTGCGACTGCCACTCCCGGCACGTGCGGCAGCAGAAGAACGCGAACCGGATGCGGCTGCCACTGGGGCACCCGTACGGGAAGCCGAAGTAGCCCGGACACGACGAAGCAGCCCCCGCCCCGGGGAACCGGGAGCGGGGGCCGCTGTCGTGCTTGGGGGGGCGGTCAGACGGACGTGACGCGGGACCCGTTCGGGATGGCGCCGACACCGAGCGCGGCCGCGGCGGCCAGCACCATCTGGATGATCTCGGCGGTGCTGATGCCACCCGACAGCGACGACGCCAGCACGACCGCTACCGCGGCGACCGCGGACACGATCAGCTTCGCGTAGTCGAAGCCGGGAATGTTGGCCGCCGAGTACACGGTGACGACGCCGGCGGCGAGGATGACGACGTTGATCCATGCCGCGGCGTCGAGGGGCCCGGCGACGAGCGCGGGGACGATCGCGGCGAGCACGGTCATGACGAGCTGGACGATGGCCTTCGCGACGGTCATGCCGACGCTCCTGTCTGCGCCTGCGCGCTGATGGGGGTGACGACCTCGACGGGTCGCGGGTTGTCGCACAGCGCGTGGCTGCGCTTGTCCAGCTCGTGCCAGGTGGCGGCGCCGACGTCGAGCACGACGGCCCCGTTCTTGATCGCGGCCAGCGCGGACGCGGTCTCCGCGCCCCCGCCGAGACCGACGAACATCGACCCGGTGAGCACGGCGATGATCGGCGCCTTGCTCGGGTCGGGCTGGTACCTGATGAACATCGCCTCGTCCTCCGTCGGTTGTGGTGCGGGGACCGGCGCGAGCGGCGCCGGGGTGCTGGTCCACCGCGCGACGTCGGCGCGGAAGCTGTTCATGTCCCAGAACGCGGGGTCGACCTTCCGGGTCGGGGCCCATTCGCGGTGCCCGATGGCCCGGTACGAGCCGAGCCCGAGGTGGCGCAGCAGCGCGGCCACGCCGCGCGGGTAGGACTCGCGCTGCTGCGAGGTCCAGTCGTCGCGGGTGCCGACGGACTCGGCCTCGATCCCGATGAGGTGGGCGTTGCCGTTGTCGCGGCCGCACCAGGCGGCGAACCCGGTCCCGGCGTGCCAGGCCTGCCCGTTCGCGACGACGACCCAGGTGCCGTCACGGGCCAGCCCGAGGTTGCACAGCGGCCCGTCGAGCCCGGGGCGGCCGTTGGTGACGATCCCGAGCGACGGGTAGCCGGGCACGACGAAGTCGGCGAGCCGGCCGTCACCGGTGGCGGCCCCGGCGGTGTGGTGCATGAGGACGCCGAGGATCTCGCCCATGGCGCCGTGGCCGCGGGTGCGCCAGTTCGGCACCTCCCGGACGGGCAGGCCTTCGTCGCGCAGCACGTCGGGCATGAACAGCAGGTCGGCCATCACTCGATCCCGTCGTCGTCGGTGAGCTGGTGCGGTGGCCGGTCCTCGCACGGCCCGGCGAGGTACGCGGGCACGTGCATCCACCGGGCGGCCGGGGCCTGCTCGATCCGGGTCAGGGCGGGCAGCTCACCGGCCGGGACGTCGACGTCCAGGAGCGTCTCGGCGAGCGTCCGATCGAACAGCGGGGTGTCGGTCACGGTCGTGCTCCTGTCGTCGCTGAGCGGGGATCCGCGGGATCGGGCCGGTGTGGGAGTCGCGCTCGACGCGGGCGATGCGTAGCTGGAGGCGGAGGCTGCGCTCGACGGCGAACTGCTCCTCGAGCTGCTCCCGGAGCCGGGCGTTCTCCTTGGTCAGCCGCACCCAGTCGCGGAGGTTCATCGCCGCGGGTTCCCGAGCCGGTGGTTCTGCGAGGTCTCCCGCTCGTGGGCGACGAGCCTTCTCCGCCATTCCCACCACTCCGAGAAGCGGCGCATAACCCCGGCATTCGCGTCCCGGAACCGGACGCATCGGCACCACACGATCTGGCACGACGGGGTGACGCTCCAGGTGACGGCGTGGGCCTTCTCGGTGTGGTCGCAGCGGCACGTCGCCATCGGGTCCTCGTCTCAGGTCGGGAAGAACAACCTCATCGACGCCGGTGTCGCCGACGTCGTGCACGTGTAGGTGGCCGCGTCGTCCGGCGACCCGGCATCCCGCGTGCACGTCTGCGTCCGGCCCTGCCCGTCGACGAACGAGAACCCCGCAGGTGGCTGACCGGCCGCACCCGGGGCACCCGCAGCGCCCGGAGCCCCGTCAGCGCCGTCCTGGCCGTCCTGCCCTGCCGGGCCCGCGGCGCCGTCCTCGCCCGGCTGCCCCGCAGCACCCGGGACACCCACACACTGCGACGCCGTGAAGAAGCACGGCGGCGTCACGCCAGCAGGTCCCTGCGGACCCGTCTGCCCCGTCGCACCCGTAGCGCCCGGAGGCCCGGGCGCGCCCGGTGGTGGGTCGGCCTGCACCTGCGCCGCCTTCAGGCACGCCGCCGCGTACTGCGCCGGGATCGTGCCCGTCCGGCACGCGTTGTCCAGCAGCCCCGACAGGTCCACCGCCGTGCCCGCCGCCGCGTCACGCTGCTGCGTCACCACCGGCAGAGCATCCGTCGCGGTCGCCGCCTGGGTGCGCACATAGAAGCCCACCGCGACCGTGGCCGCGGCGAGGACGACCAGCGCAGCGATCGCCCACCGCGGCACCGTCGGCCGCTGGTCACGGAGCGCCATGTCGCCCCCTCTCCTCGACCGCGGGCTGCGGGGTCGGGGGAAGAACTGCCGGCGGATCGTTGTCCTCGTCGCCGCCGTCGAGGGAACGGGGCCGGGGCCGCGGGACTTCACCGATGTCGGCGAGGTCCTGCTCGAGCTGGAAGATGTGGCGCAGGGCGTCGAGGTGGGCGCGCTGGAGCCTGCGGTGCTCACGCCGGTCCACCGCCACCCTGCGGCCTCGGGTCGCGACGAGCGTGCCGACCGCTCCCAGGAGCAGGACCAGCCCGGAGAACACGGCGTTGACCAGCTGCGGGTCGAGCGTCACCGCCGGAGCCCCCCTCCGTCGTGAGAGCCCTTCGGGCCTTGAGCAGGTACGCGGCCGTCGACACGACCGCGGCCACTGTGGTTGCGGCGAGCGCCGGCACCGGCCACGTCATCGGGTTCCCCAGGGCGCCGAGCTGCCCACCGATGGTGACCGCGCTGTAACCGGCGAGGGTGACGAACCGGGCCCGCTGGTCCCAGGCCGGGGCGAACACCGCGCACGCCGCGCAGGCGGGGGCGAGCAGCAGCGCCAGTGCGACGTCGAGCCAGCGCAGCGCGTCGGCGATGGCCGTCATGGTGTCCTCCTGGAGGTGACGCTCACGCCTCGCCGGGGGCGTCCTGCGCGGGCTGCCAGCGCTGGTAGTGCCCGTCTGCGCGGTCGACGACATGACGATCGTCGACGGCCATCACGAAGTCCCCGAGCTGCGCGAGCTGGTCGGTGTCGAGCCCACCGACGGCGACGGCCTGGTTGCCGGTGATCGGGTCGAGCACGCGGACCCCGCCGCACCACGCCGCGCACGCATCCCAGGTGGACGGCTGCACCTGGAAGCCCTCCACGACCGTCGACGTGTCGACGTCCAGGCCGTCACCGTCGTCGTCCGGGCGCGCAGGATGGAACCGCTTCGGCCACTCAGGCATCGCCGGGGCCCGTCGCTCCGGGGGCCTTCTGCTGCTCGAGCTCGGCGATGCGGGCGTGCGCGGCCTGCAGCTGCGTCGCGAGCTTCCGCGACAGTGCCCGGGCCTGGGCTTCACCCCACTTCGCGCGGCCCAGCTCATCCATCTCGGCGTGCACCTCGTCGAGGCTCACGCCCACCTCGTCGACGGCGGGGACGGGGGCTGGCTGGTCAGGCATGGGTCTCCTTCGTTCAGGCCGCGAGCGGCGGCGAGTAGAGGGCTTGGCCGATGACGGTCGCGGTGACGTTCGTCAGCCCGGCCAGTGCGCCCGCGGCCGCGGATCGCACCGGTGAGTTGGAGATGTTGCGGAACACCACCGTGGCACCGGTGTCAGTGACCGATCCGGGCTTGAGCCATGCCGTCACCCGGCCTGCGCCGAGCAGGCCGGCGTTGAGGAACACCAGCGCGTCCTCGGGTGGGGCAAGCGGTGACGACTCCCACGTGCACGGCACCTCAATGGTGGCGCCGGGCCCGATCGTGGTGCCGCTGGGGACGACGCACGTCGCGGTGGTGGAGGTGATGCGGCGGGTCAGGAGCTGGTTCACCACGGCCCACAGCACGCCGATCATGGAGCCGACGTCGACACTCTTCTCCAGCGCGGTGGAGTCGACGTTCGGGGTTTCCCGGACCAGTACGGCGGGTAGGGCTTCGGCCATGGGGCCGAACCGGATGGGCGCGGCCTCGCCGTAGACGTTGACGTCGGTGATGTAACGCCACGCCTTCGACGGCGCCGACTGGATCATCGCGATCGGGTCGAACAGGGTGCGGACTTCCTCGATGTCGGTCTTCGACTCCTGCGACGAGGTGTTGGTCAGGATGCCCTTGAGCTGCGTGTAGGTCGTGGAGGCGTTGTTGACGACCTGGACGACGCCGCCGGCGCCGGGGTCGAACCGGAACCCGCACGACGAGCCGGGCGACATCCATGTCGGCTGGCCCGAGTAGTTGCTGTAGCGCAGCCTCGTCGACGCGATCGGCGTCCCGGAGCTGTTGGTCTCCATGAGGTCGTAGAAGCGCTCACCCGACGAGTCGACCGGGGTGTAGCGGCCGTCGAGGTAGGTGTAGTGGTTCGTCGCGGAGATCTGCACCTTGCGGTCCTGGACGAGGACCTCGGCCAGCAGGTTCCCGAGGTCGGTCTCGGCGGAGAAGTTGATCCCCACGCCGGAGGAGTCGACGTTCACGCGCCCGGAGTAGCCGGAGCTGTCCAGCGGCCCGCGCATCGCGATGCCGGTGCCGAGGTTCCACAGCCGCGAGTAGGCGGACCCGGCCGTCGGGTAGAGCAGCAGGTCCCCGGCGACCGTCATGACCCAGCGCTTCCCGCTGAGCGCGGACTGGAGCTGACCGGTGATCAATGCCGATCCAGATGCGCCTTGCAGGTCGATCGTCTTGGTGCCCGCCGAGTTGTAGAACCGGATCCCGGCCGGGTCGCCCTCCCACCTCAGCCCAGAAGAGGCGGTCCGGATGATCCCCGACAGGGTGACGGTCGCGACGAGCGTGCCGGTGGTGACGAGCCCTGCCTGGATCTCCTCGACCTTCGCCGAGTTCACTGCCAGGTTATCGATCTTCGCTCGGATGACCTCGAGGTCGATGATCTGGGAACGGCCGATCGCGTTCGGGCCGATGTCGATCTGGACGAGCGTCTCGGCCTGGACGGGCCCGGCCACCGCGGAGAGCGCTGATGGGTTGCCGGCACGGTCGTAGGAGCGCAGGGCGGCGTAGTAGCCGATGCCGACCGGGAGGTCGCTGACGTTCCATGTGCCGCCGGCGATGCCGAGGTTCGCGACGTGCTGTGCCCCGGTCGCTGCGGGGTCGAACGCGACTGGATTGGTGAGCGTGGACGGCACGGTGATCGTGGCCGAGCGGGACACCCAGACCTCGAAGCCGTCGATGTCCAGCGGCATGACCTCGCCGGCGGAGCCGCGGCCGTTGCTGGTGATGTCGACGGTGCGGAACCAGATGTTCAGCGTCGGGGTGGCCGGCACCGGAGGTGGCGTGTTGTCGATCGCCGTGGTGAAGTCGAGCCGCGAGCTCCACGGCCCCTGGTTGCCGTTGCTGTCGAACGCCGCCACCCGGAGCCCGACGTCGGATCCTGCGCCGACGCCGCCGAACGTGAACGACGTCGCCGTGATCCCGTTGCTCGGGGTGGGCTCGTAGTAGTAGAGCGTCGGCGCGGGCGACCCGGTGAGCGGCGGGCCGACCTGCCCGAGCCCGAGGTAGGCGTACTGCACCTTGTAGCCGGCCAGGTCGCCGATCGCGGAGCCGTCGGTGTTCGTGGTGACCGCCGACCAGCCGAACGTGACCGAGGCGTAGGTCTCGCCGGCGGCGTCGTCCTGGTAGGCGATGGAGCTGGCCGTCAGCCCGGTCGGCGCGGCCGGGGCGAGGGTGTCGGCGTCCCCGCCCGGCGTGGCCGTCGAGGTGCCGACCACGGCGCCGCCATCGGCGAGGGCGGCGAGCTTCTGGTAGAGCGCGACGAGCGGGTCGGTGACGAGGTCGTTCAGGGCGACGACCGCGGTGGGCGCCTTCCCCTGCTCGAACGTGATCACGTACTGGCTGATGCGGCGCCGCACGAACTGCTGGCCGACGACGCAGAACGCCCAGTCCCCGACCTCGAAGTCCAGCCGGGGGGCCGGGTTCGAGCCGCCGAGGGCGACCGCGTACTCGTAGGCGGCGACGCCGATCTTCTTGATCGCCATCGTGGCCTGCGCCGCGGCATCCACCCCGGACTGGGTGGCGATGTTACCGGCGTCCGACGCGACCTCGACGCGACGGCCGCGGTTCGCCAGCGCGGTCGCGTCCGAGGCCTGCCCGTAGTAGCCCTCCGCGCCCTTCACGAGCACCGCGGTGCCCGAGTCGGGGGTGCGCGCCGACTCGCGGTGCGACGCGGTGCCGAGGTTCGCGGCCTGAGCGAACCGCAGCGGTGTCCCGCCGGTGGTGCGGTCGGTGCCGCGGGTGCCGTAGTTCCACGCCCGCAGCACCCGCCCGGCCGACAGCTCGAACTCGGCGACCTGGAGGTCTTCGAGCTTCGACGCGATGGCCTGGATGGACGTGCCAGGGGTGAACGACAGGTTGGTCAGCGACGTCGCCCACGCCACCCCGGCCGAGTCGACCGACGTGGTGAAGTCCCACGTGACGCCGGAGAGCGCGCCACGGGTCTGCGCCTGCTGCGCAGCGGTGATCAGCACGGTGCCCGGCGACACCGCCGAGAACGTCAGCTCCTTCTTGTCGTTGTACCCCGCCCCCGTGCCCGGGTAGACGAGCGCCTCGGACAAGAGCTGCTCGAGGAAGCTCCCGGAGAACGTCCACTTCTTCCCGCGGCCGAGGTCGTCACCGGCCTTCTGCTGCAGGAACCCACGGAACCGGCCCGTCGCCGAGCCGGAGACGTGGATCTCGACCTCGACGTCCTTGTTCAGCGCGGCGTCGATCCCGGCGGCGAGCGTGCTGTAGCCGGGCGCGCCGGCGGCCATCTCGACGGTGATCGCACCGGCTTCGTTGCGGACCGGGGACAGCTCGATCTTCGACCAGCCGTCGATGGGCGAAAGGGCGCCGGTGGTCTTGTCGACGGCGTAGAGCCGCGGGATCAGCGTGGTCACGGTGCCCCCGTCAGCTCGTCCGGAACTTGCGCTTGCCGGCCACCTGGACCTGCACGCTGCCGCCGGTGGTGGTGATCACGGCGCTCTGGCTGGCGTCGCTGGGGTCGACCTCGAAGTAGCGCCGCGACCCGACGACGACGTGCGTGGAGTAGCCCGGCGTCCACGCGCTTCCGGCGCCCTCGGTGATGAGGCCGGTGTCGGAGTCGGCGAGGACCTGGCGCCCGGCGGCGATCACGGCGGCCCACTGGAAGGACCGCGAGTTGAGCGTGATCTTCGGGTTGTTCGCCGCAGCCCCCGACGTGCCGGACCACCGCACTGAGCACGAGCACGGCGCCGTCGCGGTGGCGAAGCCGGACAGGTCCAGCGTTCCGCCGCTGTCCACCGTGACGAGCCCGGTGTCGACGGTGGTGCCGTCCTCCCAGAACCCGGACGGGATGAGCAGGTCCGCCTTGAATCGGCCGAACCACGCCGACGCCGGCTCCCGGGACGGCGGGATCGAGCCGAGCAGCCGCGCCACCGCGGTGCGCGTCGTGCCGTCCGGGCGCGGGTGCGCGACGGTCAGGGTGCGCCGGTGGAAGCGGCGCACCATCTCGTCCCAGCGGGAGAAGTACTGCGCGGCCGCGGAGCTCCCGCCTGGCACCAGCCCTGTGGTGGGGTCGACACCGAGCAGGCTCATGGTGAAGCTGATCGAGCCGGGGCCTTCCGCCCGACGCGGCGAGGCTGGGTCGGCGTAGGGGTCGAACACGCCGTCCATGCCGTCGATCTCGACGTCGTCCCCGACGGTGCCCGGGGTGGTCTGAAGGTTCTCGGCCACCTCGATGCGGGTGGCCAGGTTGTTCAGGACGAACCCGTTGAGCAGGTAGGGGTCGGCGAGCGGACTGGTCACGCGAGAGCCCCCATCGTCGAGCGGTAGCGGGCGGACTGGGCACGCTCAGCCGGGCCCGCGCCGGCCTTCACCGCCGCGGCGATCTGCCCGAGCAGCGCCGTCTGCTGCGGGGCGTACCCGTCACCGCCGGCGACCGCCGCAGTGAGCGCCTGGAGCTGGCCGAGCAGCGCCCGGTTCTGAGCGATCAGCGGGCCGATGTTCAGGGACGGAGAACTGGCACCGCGCACAGCCGAACTGGCCACGCGCGCCGCGGCGATCGACACACCACCAGCCCCCGCCATGCCGGTCGGCAGCTGCGTTGGCGACTGCATCCCCGAGCGCGGAACCAGGGCCAGCCCGCGGTTCTTCGCCCACTCCGCTCCGATCTTCATCGACCGCGGCGTCGAGTCGTCGGGCAGGAAGTACTCCAGCCCCTTCGGCCGGTCTCCGATGACCCGCCACGAGTTCGCCGGGACCCGCTGCGCGATGTCGCCGCGCATCGGCCGCAGCGGCCGCACCCCGCCCGCGGCGTAGTGCTCGACGACTGCGCCGGCCGCGTAGGGGTGGACGATGCCGCCGATCGCGCCGCCCGCGATCCGCTTCACGCCGGTCGCGGTGGGGACCGCGCCGGACTGGCCGGCCACGACGGTCGCGATGATCGTCGTGTACCGGGTGCGTGCGAGGTTCGCGAGCTGCGCCTCCGCGCCACCGGCCTGCACCTGCGGGATGACCTTCGGCAGGCCTGTCGTCGCGTCCGAACGGGCCTTCCACGCGGCCAGGATCTGGTTGGCCAGCGCTGGGTTCGAGTCCAGGGCGGGGATGCCGGTGGTGCCGTTCGCGAGCGCCTTCCACGCGGCCAGCACACCCTCGGCCTTGCCCGACTTCGCGTCGATGTTCGGCATGCCCGTCGTCGCGTCCGACGTGGACTTCCACAGGCCGAGGACGGAGTTGGCCAGGCCCGGGTTCGCATCGAGCTGGGGGATCCCGAACGACCCGTTGGCCAGGGCCTTCCACGCCTCCAGTACCGCGGTGCCCGGCGCGGCGTTCGCCCCGATCGTCGGGGTGGCGGTCGACCCGTTCGCGGTCTGCAGCAGCAGCGCCAGTGCCTGCGCGGCCGGCATGGTCTCGCCGTTGATCGTGACCATGCCGCCGGACGTGCCGACCTTCCCAAGGAAGGTCTGCAGTGCTTGGTCGGCCGGGACGGCTTGGCCATCGATGACGACGAACGAGCGACCCTGCGCGATCTGGCTGAGCACGGTACTCAGCGCGTCAGCGGCGGGCACCGTGTTGCCGTCGATGTTGATCGTCGCGCCCGAGCTGGTCAGCTGGTTCGTGACGGTCTTCACCGCGTCCGCGAGCGGCTGCGCGTTCCCGTTGACCGTGACCGTCTTGTCCTTCAGCCCCTGCAGCTCCTTCTGCAGTGCCTGGATCGCCTTAGCCTTGTCAGCCTCGGCGACAACCCGCACGGTCTTCCCACCGGGCAGGTTCACGACCTCGGTCTTCAGCCCGGTCGCCGCCGCGGCGGCCGAGATCATGTCCAGCTCGGTCTGCGACATCGTCTTGCCCAGCGACTCGAACGCAGCCTTACCGGCGGCCGTGTCACGCGGCATCGACGCGAGCGTCGTGGAGAACGCCTTCACGCCGCCGTCGGTCGCGCCCATCTGCACGGCCAGGTCCTTGGCCTTGTTGGCCGCGTCGAGCTGGGCCTGCGCGAGCGACCCGATGGCGTCCTTCGCCTCCGCCGAGTTCGCACCACTGTTCTTGATGGCGTCGTCCGCGGCCTTCTGGGCCGACGCGACCTGCCGGAGGCTGGCCTCGTACCCGAGCATCGAGGTGGCCTGCGCGGACATCTGGTCCTGCTGGGCCTTCATCGCGGCCGTGGTGCCCTTGGTCGCCTGCTCGACCCGCTGCTGCATCGAGGCGAGGTTCGCCTGGTCGCGCGCCAGGACCGTGGTCGCGTCCGCGATCTGCTGCGCGGACGCCGTACCGGAGGCCTGCAGGTCGGCCAGGTTCTTCGTCGAGATCGCGACTCGGGCCTTGGCCTCGTCGAGACCGCCCATGGCCTTGAGCTGGTTCTCCATCTCGGCGCGCACGTTCGCGTAGGCCTCGGCCTCGAAGTCCGAGGCCTGCACCGACCGCGAGGTCAGCCCGATGAACTTGCCCTTGGCGTCGAACAGCGGCGGCAGGAGCCGGCTCTGCTGGGCGAGCTGCTCGGACTCCATCTTCACGGCCTGGGCCATGGACTGGCTGCCGTTGATGACGGAGTCGGCGGCCTCGGAGGCCTTGCTGCGGATCGCGTCGTAGGCGAACCCGAGCGCGATCAGCGCGACACCGATGAGCGGCAGCGCGGCCCCGACCTTCGACAGCCCGGCAGCGACTCGGCCGGCTGCCGCGCCGGTCGCGGTCGCCGCGACCGTGGCCGCGCCGGAGGCGCCCTGGAAGGCGAGCATGCGCGCCGAGAACCCGGCCACCGCCGCCGATGCCGTGGAGAACAGCGGTGCGATCAGGCCGAACACCTTGAACGCGGCGAACGCAGCCAGCGCCGCGCCAGGGAGCTTGCCGAGCACGTCGAACAGGCCCGACAGCCCGCCCGACACTGCGCGGCCGAGCGGCCCGAACACGGACATGATCGACGACCCCGCCGACTGCAGCCCGCTCGTCGCCGAGTTCACAGCACTGCCGATGCTGCCGATCAGCGCGACCGTCGAGTTGATGATCGACCCGGCGTCCTGCAACGCCTTCACGAAGACCCGGCCGATCGTTGCGGCGATGTCGTTCATGCCATCGCGGAACTGCGAGCTGGTCGCATACAAGGTCGAGAACAGCACGATCACCGCGCCGACCGGCCCGGCGAACAGCAGCAGCCGAGCCACCAGCGACCCGAACCCCTGCGCGATCAGCGGCAGCTCCGCGCGCAGCGCCGACAGCGGTGTCGCCAGCAGGCGGATCACCCGTGCCGCCGTGGTGCCCTCGATGCCGAGCGCGCCGATCGCGGCCGCGGCGACCCGAGCCAGCAGCAGCCCCTTCAGCAGGGTGCCCGCAACGCCGAGTATCGCGACGAGCGGGCCGAACGAGATCGCCGCGATCTCGACCGCCTTCGCGATGTTCGCCAGCACCTCCGGGTTCGCCGACAGGATCTCCGCGAACCGGGTCAGCGCGGGCGTCACCGCGGTGATCGCCCCCGACAGGTGCTCACCGATCGAGGTGGCCAGGGTCTGCAGCGCCGGCCCGAGTGCGGTCACGATCGGCGCGACCGCCTTCAGTGCCGCACCGAGGACCTGAGACAGCGCGTCGCCGGCCTTCGTGACCGTGGTCGCGAACGAGCTGAGCGCGGCCGAGCCCTCGACGCTGCGCAGGAAGTCCTTGACCGTGCCGGTGAGGTTCGCGAACGACGCCAGCGCGCCGCCACCCGACGCCGACAGAGCGCCGAAGACCGACCCGATGATCGAGCCGATGTTCCCGATGATCGTGCCGAGCTGCTTGAACGCGGTGATCCCGTTGTTCACCCAGCGGTCGAAGCTGCCGTCGGAGGTGATGCGCTGCGACCAGGCGTTGAACTTCGCCGCGGCCTGGTCGATCGCCGCGCCGATCCGGGGCAGGAACGCCGACCCGGCCGCGCCGAGGGTCAGGAACCCGGTCGCCGCGTTCGCGAGCGTCAGCCGCATCTTCGCGACCGCGGTCGAGGTGTTGGTGAAGATTGTCTGAACCTGGGAGACCGACGACGCCTTGCCCACTGCGATGAGCGCCTCGCGGCCCATGGCGTTGAAGCCGGTCGCGATCCCGGTCATGCCGGTCTTCAGGACCGGGATGTAGGTCTTGTTCAGGGTGTTGATCTGGTCGGCGATGCCGCGGAACATCGCGGTCTGCACCGGCTTGCCGATGCTCCCGACACCGGACATCGCGATCTTCAGATCGCGCAGCGCGATTACCGAGGCCTTCGCCGAGGCCGACATGTCCTCAGTGGCCTTGGCGAACTTCTTCGGGGTGTCCGCGTTCACCGCGTCCCAGAAGCTGGCGAACCCGACCTTGAGAGTCGTCAGCGCTGCGCCGGCGCCGGCGAGGATGCCCGGCAGCAGCAGCGTCACCCCGGACAGCTGCGTCAGGGCGGCGGTCAGCCCGCCGATGACCTGGGTGGCGTTCCCGACGGCGCCCAGGCCGAGGAGGGACCCCTCCAGGATCTTCGTCCCGGTGTGGAGCTTGTCGACGACTACCCGGGCCTTGTCGACCGCGGCGTGGAACTTCCCGGAGATGGCGTCGGAGATGCGCTCGACGATCGGGAGCGACCCGGGCGACACGATGGCCTGCGAGGCCGTGCGCAGCTGCGACATGCTCGGGAGCACCGACTGGCTGACCGAGCCCAGCTTCTGCACGCCCGCGGTCACCCCGGCGAGGCGCTCGCCGAGGCTCTTGTCCAGGTCGACGTTCACCGCGACCGCGACCCGGCTGGGCAGCGCCTTCAGCGTCGCGAGGATCCCGGCGACCTTCGCCTTCACCGCGTCGGCGCCGGTCAGCTCGACGTTGGCCTTCGCGGTCTTCCCGTCGAGGTCGCGCAGCTGCTCGGAGAAGCGCTCGATCGGCGCCGAGCTCGCCGCGTCGAGGGAGACCTTCACCTTCGCGTTGCGGCCGTCGAGCTTGTCGACGTCGACGCGGATCTTATCGGTCTGCCCGGACACCTTCTCGGCGCCGGTCATCGACACGCTGGTGCGGGCCTTCTTGCCGTCGAGGTCGCGCAGCTGGCGGGCGAGATCCTTCAGCTGGGCGGCGATCGCGCCGAACTCGTCGGATGCTCCGTTGCGGGCTTCGACATCGAAGGTCAGATCCCCGGCCATGGCGAATCGCCCCCTCTCCGGTGGTCAGCAGGTGAAGAGGGGGCGGTCCGAGCAGGTCAGATCAGGGGGTGCGGTAGAAGTCCCCGGGGGTGGGCACCGGGGGCGCCTCGTGCGCGCCGGTCGGGTCGAACTCCGGCAGCGCGGGGGCGAGCACGCCCGGGTCGGGCACCTGCTGGCCGAGGTTCGGCGAGACGCCAACCGTCACCGGCGGCACAGTCGGTGCGGCCGGCTCGTCGTCGGAGACGAACTCGATCGAGTAGGGCGCGATCGCCCGCGCGACCGACTGCCACGTCGCCTCCGGGTCGGTCTCCGACACCGCCAGGTAGACCAGCCCGATGATGTCGCGGGTCCGGAACTCCGAGATCCGCGCGCCCTCCTGCAGGGCACCCGCCCAACGCCGGGCCCACCCGATGAACGACACGTCGCCGAGGTGCGCCTCCAGCGTCTCCAGGACATCGCCGCGCCAGGCCTCGACGTCGAACGACGCCTCGATCACGCCGTCGATGCCCTTGACCTTCAGCCGTGCGGTGTTCGCCATCTATCCCTCGATCTCTCGGGCCGTCTCGTCGACGACGCGCTCCAGTGGCGGCTCCCATGCGCGGCCGCGCAGGGTGCTGTAGAAGACCTCCTGGCCGGCCTGCTGCGTCCAGGCGTTCGCGTTGCCGAACACCGGATGCCGCCACCGGCCCATCCCGTTCAGACCCCGGGTCAGCGACCCGCCGTACACCGAGTCGACCTGGCCCGCGTCGACCCGCACCCGCACACCGCCGGGGACCGGGTCCGCGCTCGTCGCCGCCGCGACCCGGGCCCGCAACCCCGACGACGACCCGCCGCCGCGCGTCGAGGTCACCTCGACACCCAGCCACGCCGCCCGCACCGCTGCGACCGCGGCATCACCCTCGCCGCGGGTCGCGTCCTCCAGGCGGTACGACAGCTCCGCCGCCGCCCGGTCGAACCGGCCCGCGAGACGGTCGAACTTCTCCGCCCCGCGCGTGCTCACACGGACATCCACGTCACACTGCCTCCGGGTTCGGCTCCAGAGCCGCCCACGCCCCCGGGCGGCCGTCCTTCTCCACGGCCTTCTCGCCCTTCGCACGCTCGTTGCAGCCCCAACAGATGTGCAGGGCGTGGACGTAGGCGTGGTCGTGGCCGCCGTGCTCCGGGTCCCACTCGTCGGGGTGGGTGCCGCACTGTGGGCACCGCCGGGACTCCCACCGCTCCAGCCAGATCGCCTTGTCGCGGTCCAGCTCGGTCCACTCCGGCGGTCCGCCGAGGAAGTGGCTGTGCGAGATCGCGTAGGACCGGCACAGCCGCAGCTCCTCAGCTAGCTGGGCGTCCCAGCGGAGCCTTTTCCCACACTCACCTGCGGCTGGCGCGTCTGCAGGTTCACCGCGGTCGCGAACAGAAGATCCAGTTCACCGACCGTCAGCTGCCCCTGCTCGGCGAGGAACCGCCAGTCCGACTCCGACAGCGCTTTCTCACCCTCCGGCGCCACCACAGCCTCGGCGAGCAGCGCCGGCCGGAACTCGACGACGTCCCACTGCCAGCCCTGCTTGCGCTGCTCGTCGCTGGCCGGGTGCTCGGTGATCAGCGCTTCCCAGTCGGCCGGGGCCAGGCAGCGCAGCGTGAACACCTCCACCGCTTGGCCCTCGACCGCGGCCGTCGCATCCTTGACGGCCTGCTCGTACGGCCCGAGGTCGGGGACCTGCCGGGCCTGCGCGAGCTGCAGAGCGCGAGTCGCCGCGTCGAAGTACTGCTCCGCGGCCGCGTAGCCCGCCGGGTCCGCGGGGAGCCGAACCACCGCGGTGGGGAGCTGACGAGCCCGCAACCGGTCCCGCAGCGTGCCGGTCACGACGGGATCGTGACGTCCTCAGCGGGCGCCTGCGGGATGTTGAACTGGTACATGATGTTCAGCGGGTCGGAGTCGCCGCGCTGCTTCGGCTTCGCGATCACACCGACGGGCCACACGTCCATCTTGTAGCCGGCCACGTCACCGCCGTCGAGCAGGACCACGAAGCCCGAGTAGCCGAACACCAGGGTCTGGCGGGCGTCGATGCCGTTCTTCGCCGCGTAGATCACCAGCGACGGGTTGGAGCTCTTCGTCCGGCCGCCGATGGTCGGGGTGTAGGTGTTCTCCATGTCGGGCCGGTCGATGACGTCGGCCTCGTAGGAGAAGTCGTTGATCTCCCGGACCTGGCGGGTCACGTCGAGCCCGGCGTCGAGCTCCCCGCGGGTGGGGGACAGGTAGTTCGTGAAGGCGGGGCAGATGTACACCTTGGTCGTGCCCGGGGTGTAGAAGCCCTGGTAGGCGGGGATCTTCGCGGGAGGCATCAGCGCTGGCCCTTCTTGTTGGTGGTGCTGGTCGGCTCGGGGTCCGATGCCGGGGGGTCGGTGGGGTCGCCGTCGCCCGGCGCCTGGTCGCTGGCGACCTGGTCGTCGAGTTCCGCCGGCGGGGCGGCCTCGTCGGGGGCCGGTGTGGCTGCTGCGGTGGCGGCGGCGAGCGCGGCCTCCGCCTCCTCGGCCGGGGTCGGCTCGGTCTGGTCTTCGCGGACCTGCCAGCCGGACGCGGCGTACATGCCGAGGGCCTCGCCGAGGATCTTGCGGTCGTGCTCGGGTGTCAGGTTCGGGTGGGTGATCCAGACGTGGCTCACGACAGCACCGGTCCCTCGACGAAGAAGGTGACGCTGGTGGTGGCGGACCACTGCAGCGACACCATGCCGCCGTTCGCGGGGTCGCCGTAGAGGTCGCCCGGCACGTCGAAGGTCTTCGTCGTCCCGGCCGGGATCTCGATGGGCTGATCGGCCACGGCTAGGCCGCGCACCGTTCCCGGGGTGACGACGGTGCAGGTGATGGAGGCGCCGCCGCCGTTGACGACGCGGACCCTCGTCCCGGGCGGCACGGTGTCGCCGCCTGCTGAGGCGCTGTTCGACTGCGGGGTGATCCCCTGCAGCCCTGGGTTCTGAGGCGTCACGATGGCCATGAGGCTCCCTAGCGGGTAGAGGGTCGGACCTGGGAATTGCGTCGGGCCGGGATAGGTCAGCACGGGGCGACCTCCTGCAGGTGGGGGTTGAGCGACCCGCTGAGCTGCGGGAATGTCCTGGCGAAGAATTACGTGGGGGTCAGCGGTCATCAGTTCTGACGACGTCGCCTAACGCTGTAGCTGCGGGAAGCGATGAGCGAGGTATGCGCCGTCGCCCGCCGTTCATAGCCGTCTGGACGGCCGCCCTGACCGTCGCCACCGCAGCTGTGGTGCTGGTAGTAGCGAAGCCGTGGCAGCCATTGCCTCCGCCGATCGACCCCGTGCGGGCCGCGGCAGCGGAGACCGCATGGTCGGCGGCACACCCGGCGCCCGTTCAGATCGCCACGATCGGCGACTCTTACACCGGTGGTAGCAACATGGGCGGGAACGGCCCGGCGAACTGGACCAGCGTGGTGGCGCAGCAACTCACCGGCCCCGCGCCTGTCGAGATCCACAAGGCCGCCACCAGCGGTATCGGGTACGTGTCGCAAGGCACGGTCGGGGTGACCTTCCTGGACGAGGTGCCCGACGCGGTGTCGCCGGATACCAGGCTCGTGGTGGTGTTCGGCAGCCGCAACGACCTCGGTAAGCCTGGCGACGTCGGCGCGGCGGCGGCGAAGGTCTACGCGGCTGTCCGTGCGATAGCCCCGAAGGCGACCTTGCTGGTCGTCGGGCCGCCGTGGATCAACGAGGACGTTCCTGCGGGGCTTGCCGCCGACCGTGATGCGGTGAAGGCGGCTGCGGCTGCGGCTGGCGCGACATTCGTTGATCCAATTGCCGACGGTTGGTTCGCGGGCGCCGCTTCCAACCTCATCGGCGCAGATCATGTACACCCCACCGACGCGGGTCACGCCTACATGGCGCGCTTCCTCCTGCCGCGCATCCAGCAGGCACTGGCCGCCAGCTAGGCATTCGGGATCACCAGCGACTTGATCGCCGTCGCCATCCGCCGGCCGAGGTAGACGTTGCCCAGGTCGTTGGAGTGGGTGACGTCCGACCCGAATCGGTCCCGGTTCCCAGTGCCGGTGGTGGCGCCGGTGGTGCCTGTGCCGGAGTCCCACGACCCGCTCGGGTCGGTGGACACCGGGATCCACCAGGAGTTGCGGTCGGCCCACGCGTCGAACGCCGCCTTGACTGCGGTTTCGTTGGCCAGTCTGGTGGCGTTCGGGCCAGTAGAGCTGGCGGTGGTGCCGGTCACGATGATCGGCACCCGAGGTAGCGCCGCTCGGTACGCCTGGAACGCGGACAGTGCGGCTGCGGTGAGCGTGCCCCCGGATGCGCCGTCGTCGTTCGGGCTCGCCGAGATGACCACCAGGTCAGGGCTGTGCGCCACAGTGTCAGCCACCCGCAGCGCGGCCCCGAACGTGTTGAGGGTCGACGCGTTGTTGGTGAACCCCGTGCCGCCGAGCGCGACCTGGCGGGTGTCGGACCAGCCCAGTAGCTTCCCGGTGATCTTCGGCCACGCACCGTGTGCGAGCGTGGGACCAGCTGAGCCCGCGGTGACGGAGTCGCCGACGAACGCCGCGCGCACGTTGTACTCATCGCCTGGCGCCCACAGCGAGTAGGTCGGGCCAACGTAGGCGCTGTCGAATGCGCTGGCCTGTCGGAACTCGACGCGGATCTTCCGGATCGCGCTGGTCCCGAACGTCAGGAGGGTGAACCCGGTGCCGGACGTGGCAGGGAACGCGAGCCCGGTGGCGCTGACCGGCTGGTCGTCGACTTCGACCATGTAGGTGAGTGACGAGCACAGGTAGCGAAGCTGCACCGTGGGTGCGTCGGTGACGAACTCGACTGCCCAACTCCACGTGCTGTGGGTGGCGTCGCCTTGCGTGTTCCCACCGGTTCCTGAGGGAAGGGAAACCGCGGTGCTGGTGATGTAGGCCGTCGAGTAGGCCTGAGCAAGGCCGCCGACCAGCCGGTACTTGGCCGTGTTCGCCGCTGACAGGACGTAGCGGTACTGGGTGAGCGTTCCGTCGAGGCTGCTCGTGCCGGTCGCGATTGTCGGAGGTGAAGCCATGGTGCCGAGTTCGACGCTGTTGGACCGGAACGCTTTCGCCGCGGCGTGGCGCAGCTTCGAGCCCAGCGTGGGTAGCGTCGACGATGCACCGGCGGGGCCGCGGGAGTCGAGCAGCGCCATCAGGCGGCCTTTACGAAGAGGCGTGGGCACGTGCCGCTGATGGTTGCAGTGGATGTGAAGTTGGCGGGGAGGGCGCCGGTGACGCTGCCCTGGAGGAAGCCGAACGTCTGCGCGCCCGTGCCTGGGATCGAGGCGCCCAGAGACAGCGGCACCGGTGGCGTCCAGCTCGGTCCGACGGTCCGCATCGTCGGCTGGGTGGTGGTGACCGACTGCGCGACACCGCCGACCCAGTACAGGCCAGGCTGGAGGGCCTGGGAGATCGTCAGCTCCTGAACGGTCGCGGAATCCCCGGCGATCTGTCCGGCGTCCAGCACCAGGGCGCCCGGGAAACAGGTGCCGGTGTCAGCGTAGATCCCGAGGCGGTACTTGGACCCGGCGTCGCCCACGACGGTGACTTCGGCACCCAGGCGGACGATGGTGAGCGGGTTGCGCACGACCCACGGCAGTAGACGCAGGGTGCCGCTGCCGGTCGTTGCGGTGGTCTGCGCCATCGGGGAGGCTGTGAAGAAGTAGCTCGCCGCCAGCAAGCCGGCCTCGGCCTTGGCCGAGTACCGGGCGTCGAGCTGCGCGAGCGACAGGTTCCCGTCGCCGAGGGTCTTGCCCCGGACGGTGCTCACCCGAGGACCGTGCCGGTGGCGAGCACGTCCACGGCGGTGCCGGTGCCGGCGTTGATCCGGACCACGGCGCCCTCGGGGAGCAGGCGGGGCAGGTGCTTCCCGGCGTCGAGGGACAGGCTGTTGGTGCCGTCACCGGCGGCGTTGGAGGCCAGCGAGTAGCCCGACACGACCTTGCGGAAGGTGCCGCCGGTCGATGGCTTGACCGACACACTGATCACGACGGCGCTGCCGGTGGTGTTGCACAGGCTCAGCGATTCAAGCTTCCACGCCTTGCCGGTGCCGACGGTGAAGTCGGTGTCGCCGGAGGCGAGCTGCCCATCGAACAGCACGGCGGCCACAGCGGCGGTGAGGGTGGGCAGGTTGGGGTTGGCCATGTCAGCCTCCGAAGATGATCGCCGCGGCGATGGGGTTCATGGGCGGCGTCACCCGCGCGAAGGACGTGGCATTGCCACCGCTGACCGCGGTTACTGCAAGAAGGTCGCCAACTGCAGCACCGGACTTGTCCGCGGTGACGAGCGGGTTCTGCTCCAGCGCCTTCAGCCGGCCCGACGCGCCGGCGACGTCAACCAGGGCGGCGTCGACGCCGTTCAGGAAGTCCGACTGGATCGGCGTCGCCGTCGACGGCGAGTCCTGAAACGGCGTACCCCGGCCCGCGTAGTCCGCCACGTCATGCTCCTTCGAATCGGGTCGCGTTCGCCACGACGGAGAACGGGATCAGCACGCCGACTCCGAGGTCGGACTGCGCGGGCTGGTAGGAGTGGCGCGTGATCCGCGCCCACGAGATGTCGTCGCCCCACTCGTGCGCGGCGAGCAGTTCTGCCAGGACGTCGAGCACCGCGTAGGCCTGCGTACGCACGTGCGCCAGGTCGGTGTCGCCGTCCCACACGGTCAGCTCGCAGCGCACCTCGAACTGCTCTTCGCGGCGGCCGCCGTACCCGGGACGGGTGGTCGCCTGCCCGACCGGGACGAACCCGGCCGTGGCGCCGACGACCAGCACCCGCCACGCTTCCGGGTCGTCGAGCCGCGGCCCGTCGTTCACCGACAGCTGGTCCGGTTTCCCGTCCACGGTGAACGCGAGCTCGGGGGCGCCGTCCCAGGCTGCGATCAGCCCGAGGATCGTCGCGTCGACGGGGTTCACCACGACGGCACCAGCCACACCGTGCGGCCCTGCGCCGGGTCCGGCCAGCACTCCGCCGGCGGGAACGACCCGACCGGGGCCGGGACACCACCACCCGCCGCGGCCGGCTCTCCGAGGAGCTCGGTGAGGCGCACCTTCAGCGACGCCGTGCCTGCTGGGCCAGAGTCGGCCTCCGTGGCCGCCGCCGCGTTGCCTCCGCCGCCGCGGCGGCCGGCGCGCTGGGTGCGCCAGTACTCGCCGAGGACCACCTTCACCGCGAGCACCTCGAGCGGCGCGTCCGCGACCGGCGGGCGGCCGAGGTGTCGGGCGACCCGTGCTTCGGCGGGTGGGATGAACCCGCCGAGCTCGACGTCGTCGGCGGTGCGGGCGGCTGGGATGTTCAGGTAGATCTTCGCGTCGGCGAGGTTGAGCACGGCACCGTCTCCGTCCGCGTCGGCGCCCGGGTACAGGCTGGTGGAGGGGTACAGGTCGGCGGCCGGGAACGGCATGACGCGTGCCCCCTCGTGAAGTTGTGGTGCGCCGGCGGCAGCTGGGGTGCCGCCGGCGCGGGTCGAGCTACTTGCTGTCGTCGCCCTTGGCCGCGGCCCGGGTGGGCTTGGCGGGCGGGTCGAGAAGCTTCCCGGCCTCGTCCGGCGAGACCGGAGGCGTCGGCGCGACGACGGGACCCGAGGACGCTGCGACATCGGAGTCCTCGGGACCCACCGCATCGAGGCCCTCCAGTCGGACCAGGTCGTCGTCGTTGAGTTCGACCGTGTCCCCGAGGCGGCCGAGCCGCTCGATGCCCTTGCTGTCGGTGTAGGAAACCAAGCCGATGATGACCTTGCGCTTCGCACCCATCAGGACAGTCCCGTCAGCTTGCGGATGGAGTAGGGGTTCGTGACGTAGAAGACAGGGCGTGCCGAGGCCTGCACCCAGGTGCGCTCCGTCTTCTCCTCGCGGTACACCTCAGTGCCCAGCGGCTTCTCCATCTGGATGCCACCAACCTGCCCGCGCGCGACCTCGTAGGCGGTGCCGGCCGTGATCCGGTTCGACGCGAACATCTCATCGATCCCGTTCGCCTTCAGCACTTCCGGCAACGCTGCGCCGTAGACGATCGCCAGCTGCGCCTTCTGGATCGGGTTCACCAGCAGCAGGTCGTAGACGACGCCGAGCTCGTCTCCGTCGGCGAGCGCCTGCGCGTTCGCGAAGTCGGCCTGCGGCCAGCCCGAGTTGTTCGTCTGCGACGCGCCACCGGTGACGACGCTGCTCCAGCTGTGCCCGGCCATCGTCAGCGACGCGATGCCCGCGATCGCGGCCTCCAGCGTTTCCACGGCGCGCGCGTTCAGCTTTCGCACGATCGTGTTCGCCAGCTGCGTGGTCTGGTTGTTGAACCCGACGATGTCGTTGCGGTCCTTCGCCTCGTCCGTGACGAAGAACTTGCCGCCCCACTTCTCGACCGGGGCGACCTTCGGCGACGTCCGCGTCGTCGTGACGTTCGGGAACTCGTCGCCCGGCGCCACGTACTCGACGTCGCGGTCGGTGTAGAGCTCGTTCAGCAGCGCCTGGTCGTAGACCACTGCGCCGCCCTTCACCATGTCACCGGTGGTGAAGATGCGGTCGACGATGAACTTCTGCAGCGTCAGGTCGGCGATGCGCCGAGTGATCCTTGTCGGCTGCTGCAGGGCGTTGTCGACGGTGAGGGTGTTGCCGGAGTAGGTGGGCGGACCGAGGGGGTACGCGACCGGGGTGGGGGACGGCATGGTTGCTGGACTCCTCGATCAGTAGAGAACGACGCGGGCGTCGTTCCCATTGGTGGCGCCCGTCTCGACGTAGCCGACGGCCACGCCTGCGGACTTGGTTACGGCCTGACCGTTGGTGCCGACCTCGACCTCGGCGCCGGCGGCGATGGTGCCGCCCGCCGTGACCGGAACGACCGCCTTCGAGCCGCGGATGACGCCGACCTTCGCGCCCGATGCGGCGTCGTACTTCGCGACACCGCAGATCCGGCCCGCCGCCGTGGCGTGCGCGACCGTGATCGAGCCGTCGGTCTGCATGTTCCCGGTGATGGCCAGGAACCTCTTACCGGTCACTGCGGCCGAGGCCTGCCCGGTGACCTCGGTGCCAGGCTGCTTGAACGGGATGCACTCGTTCGCCATGGATCAGCCCTCCCGGCTGGTCGAGGTGGACACGACACCGGGGAACCAGTAGTCGTCCTTGCTGGCCGGGTCGTCGGCCGACGCGGTCACCGCGTGGCCGCGCTCCGGGCCGACCGGCACCAGGCCGGGCGCCATGGAGGCGAGCACCGCGGCAGCACCCGGGTCGACCTCGAGCTGCTTCAGCCAGTGCTTCTGCCGCGCCGGCGGAATGCGGCCGTCACCGACCGCGGACGCCACGAGCGCGACGCGGGCGTTGCGCTCCTGCTCGGCGCGGGCGTCGTCACCGCGCTGCGCGGAGGCGCGCAGCTGCGCGAGCTGGGTCGCGTCGATCACGGCCAGCCCGGGCGGCAACGACGCGGCCAGCGCGGCCACGTTGCCGGCCGGCGCGGTCGCGTCGGGTGCGTCACCCGCGCCGTCGCCCTCGGTGCCGTCGCCGTCGTCGTCGCTCTCGTCCTCGGCCGGGTCGGCGTTGTCGTCGAGGCGCTGGACCAGCGCGGCCTCGATCGCCTCGGTCGTCGCGTCCTCGTCGAGTCCGAGCGCGTGCCGGATCACGACGCTCGCGTCGTCGCTGATCGTCAGCGGCATGGGAGTGTCCTTCCTAGTGGGGGTGGTGTTCGACGCCACGACGCCGCCCGCGGCAGCCACCGCGACCTTCTTCGGCGTGGCCTTCTTCGGCGCCGGCTTGGCCACCGCCTTCGGTGCCGGCTTGGGTGCCGCCTTCTTCGCGGCCGGCTTCTTCAGGCCGCCGCCGAGCGCCCCGAAGTTCTTCACGTCCTTGCCGCGGCTCTTCAGCTCGTTCGCGATCGCGATCCGGGCCGCCACGACCTTCGGGTCCGACGACTTGAAGCTGTAGGTGATCCGCGACAGCGCCTCGACCTCGGCGTCCTTCAGTCCCTTCAGCTGCTTCGCCCGGTCACCGGGCTTGGCCTTCAGCAGCGCCTCGTACGCGGCCTTCGCCTTCGGGTCCTTCTGCGACTTCGCCGCTTCGGCCGACCGGGCCGCGCCGACCGGTACGAACTGGCCGCCCGTCGACGAGCCGGCCGCGCCGCGCGGGTGCTTCGAGTTGAAGTCCCCGCCCTGCGGCGGCTTCTTCTTCGGTGGCGCCTTCTTCGCGGCAGGCTTGGCCGCAGGCTTCGCAGCGGGCTTGGCGGCCACCTTCCGTGGCAGCAGGGTCGTCGGCGCCGCGACCAGAGCACCGGCAGCCACGAGGGCCAGCGGAGCGCCGGACGCGGCGACCGTCAGCCGCGGAACCGGGAAGCCCGGCACGTTCACCGCCAGCGCCGCCATCAGCTCCAGCTCGCCGTCGATGGAACGCCAGTCCCCCGAGATCGGCGACGCACGCAGGGCGTGCACCTGCTCGGGTGTCGCACCCGGCCGGATCGCGCCCGCACACCAGATGCCGAACTCGTCCTCGCCAACCGCGACGTCCGCGACCGCGGTGCCGGTGTTGTCGTAGTGCTCGGCCGCACCCGTCACGCCGGCGTCCTCCGCCGCATGCCCGGTGCCGAGCGTGATCCGGCCCGTCGACACCTGAGTGCCGTCCGCGGTGAGCACCGCACCGGTCCGGAAGTACCGGTAGTTCGACCGCGACCGCGGCGCGGTCTGCGGGTCGTCCATGCCGACGTGCTGGGTGTCGAACGCGGCGACGTGCCCGAACACCCGGCCGTCCGCGGTGACCTGCAGCCCCGTCGGCCCGTCGAGCTGCGGGTCGGCGAACCACTTCGCCGGCGGCATCAACATCGGGCGACCTCCCTCGGCCGCGCTCGCGACCCTCGATCCGTGGTGCGCGCCCGGCCATCGCCCGTAGCGGTCGTGGTACCACTGCGCCGCGATCCGCTTCGCGTACTCATCAGGCACGTGCTTGCGCAGGTGCTCGTACAGCTCGGTCCAGGTGGACCACTTCGCCAGGCCCTCGCCGTGGAGCCAGTAGTCCTTCAGGCTGAAGTTGTTCTTCACGGCGCCACGACGGACGTCGCGCCGAACTGCTGCGGTGTCGCGGTCCCCGATGCGGCAGGCGCTTCCGCTGGAGCGTCGCGGGCCGTCGCAGGATCAGCTCCGGGCAGTCCGTAGCTCTCTCGTACGAACCGGTCGAGCCGCATGTCCGGCGACAGCACGCCGGCCGCGACGAGGATCTGGATCGCCTCCGCGGTCGCCGCGTGCCTGCTGCCGATCTCGTCGAACACCAGCCGCGGCGCCGGCTCGTCCTCGCCGAAGTTGACGTCGACCATGTCCTCGACGACGTGCGCGTTCGCGGTGTCCGCGACGTTCTCGGCCACCGTCTGCAGCGACATCGTGAAGAAGTCCATGAAGCTCGCGCCCAGGGCGTAGCTGCCGGTGCCGGACGCCTGGCCGAGGTTGAGGAAGTGCGCCAGCACGCTCGCCGAGATCTGCTCGTCGTGGTAGCGGATCGGCTTGTCGGCGTCCGGGATCGCCCCCGACACCCCGACGAGGTCGAGCATGGCGCCGTACGGAATCGCGGCACCCGCATTCGACCCCGAGCGCCAGTCCTGGGCGAGCTTCTCGCCCTTGCTGAGGTCGGTCTCCTTCGGGGCGCCGGTGTAGCGGGGCACGCCGACCCCGTTGCGCTCGAACGCGATCGCCTGCAGCCGCAGGAACCGGTCCTTCAGCACCCAGTGCTTGTAGGCCGAGCGCAGCAGCGACGTTCCGCGCCAGTCCCCGGCCTCGCGGTCGTTCGTGTACATCACCAGCCGCGACACCGGGATCGTCGTCGGCAGGCCGAGCCGGTGCGCAGGAGTCGTCGGCGACGGCCACTGCTCGATCGACACCAGCCCGCCGTCGTCGGCCACGTTGATCGCCGACAAGGTGCGCGGCATCCGCGGCGCCAGCTTCCGCAGCCTCGCCAGACCCGTCACCGGGTCGATCGCGTACACCTGCTCGAACGGCATGTGCCCGTAGCGCAGCGCCAGCAGGGCGTGCTGCAGGTGTTCGGGCCACGAGAACCGGCCCCGGGTGCGTCGCGGCGGCGTCGCGTCCTCCGCGCCCCGGATCGGCAACCCCAGGTCCTGCGCGACCGTCTCCACGACCTCGTCCCGGGCCCCGAAGGGGTCCACACGCCACTTCGTGCGCATCACCGGGAGCGTGACGGCACGCAGCGTGCTGAACACCCGCGAGTCCTGCCGCACCATCCGGTCGTAGATGGCGATGTCGTGCGGCCACATCAGCTCCGGAGTGGTCTCCAGCGCCGCAGCCGCCCACCAGCCGTTCTCCGAACCGCCCGCGTACCCGATCTCCGAGGTTGGAGCGCTCATCTGGGCCCTCCAGAGGTCGATGTCAGAAGCCGATCAGGTTCAGATCCGAGCTGCGGTCCGTCGTCGAGCCGCCGAGCGAGCGCGGCGGGGGTGGCGGCGGAGCCAACTGGCCCGCACCCCACGCTGCGAGCGTCACCGCCTCCAGCGGGCTGATGTCCGCGTCGCCGCGGCGCTGCCACGTCCACAGATCCCCCAGTGTCCGCCGCGCCGCACCCGCCACCGCCGCGTTCAGCTCGGGCTGGTCGAAGTGCCGCAGCGATGGCAAGTCCCCGTCCACCGCGGCGAGTAGGTCCTTCGAGGCGTAGCCGACCTGGCGCATCGTCGGCGTCAGGACCTCGATCTCGTCCTGGCCAGGCTCGAGGTCCTCGTCGGCGATGTCAGCCACCAGGTGCCCGGCCGGGCCGCCCGGGTCGATCACCACCGGCGCGTCGTGCCGGTCCACCAGCTCGCGCAGCCGGGGCAACACCCACGACGTGCCCGCGTGATGCTCGATCACCTGGACGACGAGCTCGCCGCCGAGACGGCCGGCCACCGCGATCGCCGCCGACTCCGCATCCGGCCACGCGGCCGCGACCCCGAACGCCACCGGCCCGTCCGGGGCACCGGCCGCACCGGCCCGGTCCGCCCACGCTGCCGCCGGGATGACCCGCTTCGCCTCCGCCGGATCCGCGTCGAAGATGCCCAGCCGCTCGCGGTAGAAGCCCTGCAGGGATCCGGTCGACGTCATCGCCGCGAACTCGCCCCGCACGTACTCCATCGTGATCAGGCCACCCAGCGACGGATTCGCCTGAGCCACGACCTCGAGGGCCAGAGGGTCGAAGGCCGGATCCTTCAGTGCGTCCGGATCCACCGACCAGTCGAACCCTGCGATCGTCGGGTCTTTGGCCAGCAGCCGCTTCCGTAGCGCGCGCAGCAGTGCCGAATCCGCCAGACCCGCCGACGACGCGTAGATCACCAACGGGGTCGGTCGAGTCGACATCGCCGGGATCACAGCCTCCGTCATCCGCGGCTCGAGGAACATCGCCTCGTCGAACACCAGCACGTCCGCGTCGTCGAACCCGCGGCCCGCTCGCGTCGACCGCGCCATGAACGTGATGAACGCGCCGGATGTCAGCTCGATGTGGACCTTGTCAGCCGTCTTCTGAATGTCACGGACCCGGCGCCGAAGCTGCGGGGTCCGCTCGATCAGCAGCAGCAGCCGCTTTGAGGCCTTCCGGCTCGTCTCCATCAGCTGTGCCGTGTGGTAGACGTTCAGGCCCAGCGAGAACAGCACGTAGAGCTCGACGATCTCGATGTCCGTGCCCTTGCCGTTCTGCCGGCTCACCAGCAGCAGCACCTCGAACGCCGCCCACCGCCAGCGGGCGGCATCGACCTGCTGCCCCAGGGCGTGCTGGCAGAAGAACCGCTGCCAGGGCATCGGGTCCAGGCCGGCGAGCTCACCGAGCTTGACGGCCTCCGGTCCGGCGCTCGTGGCCGCCGATGGGGCTGACCACACCCGAGGCATCTGCGAGCCGAGCAGCTCGCGCCCGCGCCAGATCGTCGAGCTCATCCGCGACCACCTCGTCCTCGGGGGCGGCAGCAGTGGACGTCTTCGCGGGCGCGGACATGCGGCGCAGGTCGTTCAGCGCCCGCATCAGCGGCCCGGCGGCCGGCCGGTCACCGGCATCGACCTCGCGGGCCAGGTGCTGCGCCAGCGCGGCCGTCGCGCACGCCTGCACCTCGGCCGGCATCGTCTTCAGCTCCCGGTTGACCGCGATCAGCATCGTCCTGCGGGCCACGAGCACCACCGGGCCGATCATGATCACAAGTGCGCAGTGCGTTGACCAGGAAGAAAATCCCGAAATGGCAGATCGGAAGAGC
>SCUS01000028.1 GCA_004297725.1 Myxococcaceae bacterium
CGAGCCGACGGTGCTGCGGGCGGCCTCGCTCGACGCCACCCCGGAGTGGCTCACCGTCTCCCGGATGGCGATGAACCTCCTGCCGGTCACGCTGGGCAACATCGTCGGCGGCGCGGTGCTGGTCGGCGTGACCTGCTGGATGATCTACCTGCGGCGGTCGTGACGCCCGGCCAGGGGGCCCGTCGCGGCTACGCCGTCACCGACACGTGCGCGTCTCTCGGTCGCAGCGCCACGCCAGCGAGTGCACGCCGTACTCTCCCTCGTCGCCGTACGCTCCGACCGCGTCGAGCACCAGGTAGCGCCCGCCGGGGATCACGTACGCCCGGATCCGCGGCTCGGCGACGGGGCGGTCTTCCCAGGCGGTGAGCGTGAGTCGGGGTCCGCCGGGCTGCCAGCGCAGCTCGACCCGGTCGGTGCCTCGCTCGGCGGCGTTCTCTCCGCCGCCGAAGGTGCGCCGATGGACCACTCGAACGGTCGCGCCCGGGGCCCACTCGAAGGGCTCCGCGGAGAGCTCGCGGCGCAGCGGGCGCAGGTCGACGAAGCCGTCGGAGAGGAAGCGGGCGCGCAGCCGGGCGCGCACCCCGGGCGGCGTCGCGACGGTGTGCGGATCGTCGAAGTACCCCGCGTCGGTCACGGGAACCAGGCTCACGGCGCGCTCATCCGTCTCGCCGCGGAAGGCGACGTGCCAGACGGTGTCGGCGCCGAGGTTGGAGCCGCTCTGGCCGACGAGGCACGCGGCGAGGTGGCGCCGGGGTGACCACGCGAGGCAACCCGGGTCCATCGGTGCGGTGTCGGGGAGCGAGGGTTCGGTCGTGGGCAGGGCGCCGACGAGGGTGGCATCGGGCAGAGCGTCGGGCGGAACAGCCGCCCCGGCATCGAGGACCAGCGGCGGCGGGGCGACGGGCGGGGCCACGGGCGGGGCGACGGGCGGGGCGACGGGCGGGGCGCGGCGACACGCGAGCGGGAGCAGTGCAGCGAGCGCGACGATGAGGCGGGCGTTCATGTGCCGACGATGGTGGGGCATCCGTGCGAGCACGGATACAGCTTCTACGCGACGGTGGACCGAGGAGCAGCGTCGGGCGGGTCAGCGTGCGATCAGCTCGATGCGCGCCTGCCGACAGATCGGGGCGCAACCCGGTCCGTTGGGCTGAACCAGGCGGTAGGGCGGCGCGACGCACGCGTCGACGTGGAGCCCCGCAGCGGTTGTGACGCTCACCTCCAACACAGAAGGCAGGGGTCGCGAGTCCCCGCGGTCGCGCGCGAGGTCGGCCAGCGCCTCCTCGGTGGGCTGCACCGGGATGCGTGGCGGCGGCGTCACGGACACGAACCTCGGCGCCGTCACGCATCCCTGGCGAACGAGCTCTGCCAGGAAGGCATCGGGGACGGACAGGCTTCGACCCTCCCGCGGAGGAACGAGCTCGGCGACCACCCGGTCACGGTCGGTCACGAGGACCGTCTCCCCACGGCCCGCGAGGCGGACGAACTCGCTCAGTCGATTCTTCAGGGCCTCGATGCCGATGGCGTGCATGGTTTCGCGGTAGCTACAAGTAGCCACCACGGCAAGCTACGGCTCGACCACCGGCTCCCCCTCGAACCCGTCGAACATCGCGTCGTCGCCGGTGCTGGCGACCGGCCTCTCGTCGACGCCGACGGTCGCCGCGGGTCCCGTCGGCAGGCGCCGCGGGCCTCGGGGCGCCGGCGCGGGTAAACGTCGCCGCGACGTCCGCGACGTCCTCCGTCATGGGCGCGGGCGACGTCGACGGCGACGGCACCGACGACGCCCTCTCTCACCTGAACCACGCCTCGGACCTGTACTTCTCGCGCGGCTCTGGCTCGGGCCTCGTGCTGGGGCGCCTGTCGTACCTCGACCTGAGGGTCACGAACCCCCAAGGCAGTGCGCCGCCAGGGTTCAAGCCCGGCCCTTTCAAGGTCCCATGGGACACCTTGGACCACTCAGGCCTGGGGTGTCCCATGAGACCTTGAGAGGGGTGGGGTTCAAGCCCGGCCCCGTCTCCAGTCGGAGTGCCCTTCCATTCGTACAGCGATCGATCTTCGAGGCGGAGGATGCCGGATTCGAACCGACTCCCCGCGATTTCGCGGGTGGCTCCTTAGCAGTGAGCTCGACACACCAGATGTCTAATCCTCCAATCGGGAAAACACGGCGGAAGGGGAGGGAGTCGAACCCCCAAGGCTCATCGCTCGCCCACTTTCGAAGCGGGTGCCGTCGCCAGTCGGCTGGCCCTTCCGTTCGTACGATGCGTTCGTCCGTCCTCCTTTCCTTCTCCAAGGGACACGCCGACGGGTGCTGCCCCCGTCTACCCGGCTTTGCAGGCCACGGCTCCACGCTGGTGGGCGGCGTGTGATGCGAACTCTCTTCCGATATCCAACCCACACCATCGCCAGCCGAGTGACGGTGCCATCGCCCGATGTCCCAAATGCAGGAGACCCGGCTCTTCCTTGTCGGGAGGAGCCGGGCCTCGATGGGACCCTCACGTCATCGGCGCGGGGCCAGTTACCCCCGCGAACGCCCGATCACGGCTCCACGCCGACCGTTGCCGCGACAACAACTGCACGAAACGTGCAGCGCCGCGGCGTGGGTCGATGAGAGCTGGGATCGGTGGGTGACGTTCATGACGGCAATCTCTACCCCGATGTCTAACCGGACAACCCCACGACCGTCAAGCCACAAGCCACATTGATTTTCATTGGAGTGCGAATCACCGTTCAGAACGACTGGCCATCGAAGTGGAACACCATGAACCGCGGGCTCCCCGTGGGGTCGACCACGATGGCGCCGTCGTCGCGGTCGCCGTTGCGGTGCACCAGGTGGGCGCTGCTGCCGCCGCTGCCCTGGGCGTAGATCGACACCCGCGCCCCGACCCGCACCCTCGCCGCCACGCGCGCGACGAGCTCGCCCGAGGTGGCCGGCGCGAAGGGCGCCGCGTCGGCGTGCAGGCCCAGCGTCGCCGCGTAGTCGACCTGCTGGTCGCCGTGGAAGCCCTCCGCCCACGCCGGCCACGGGAGCTCGTGCGCCACCTCGGCGAAGCGCACCCGCGGGTCGACCCCCGCCGCCGTCGACGCCACGTTGACCACCATCCGGTACACCGCGCCGCCCGCCTCGACCTGCACCACCACGTGCGTCCGGTTGGGCATCGCGCACTGCGTATCGGCGGGCGTCACCACCGCCCGCACCACCCCGTCGAGCCGGCCGTACCCCGCGGGCAGCGCCGTCCCGAAGGTGCTCGCGCACGCCGCCGCGGGCGACACGTCCGCGGAGGCAACGTCCGCGGAGGCGACGTCCGCGGAGGGCGCGTCGGGGAGGGCTGCGTCCGCGGAGGCGACGGGCGACGGGTCGGAGCACCCGGACAGGAGCAGCGCGGCGAGTACGGGGACGCTTCGGGCGGACATCGCGACGGTGCTCGCACGGGTCGCACCCACGCACCACATCCCCGCTTCTCTTCGTCCACCACGGGACGCCGGACGTGGAGTCGGTGGGCAGGTGCGAGGAGGTCTTCCTGTGGTTCCGCGGCCCCGTGCCGGCGGCCGACCGAGCGCGACGCATGGTCCGGCGACCGCCATCGGCGACGCACCCGATGATGCCCTGGCAACGGACAGCCCCGCCGAAGCGCCCGCCGATCGCCTGCTCCGAACCGTCAGGGGAGGGCGCTCGGCTGGTCACCCCCTGGGGATGGCACTACAAAGCGCGTCTCGTGAAGACCCCCGAGCCGATCGACGACCGCGCCTCCGTCATGCCGAGGCCCGTCGAGCACCGGGTGCTGGTCTTCGGCGCCTTCGCGCTCTTCGCCGGGGTGATCCTCGCCACCGTGGGGCGCATCCTGATGCCCTACTTCGCGCCCATCCTCCTCGCGGGGATGATCGTCTCGATGACCCACCGGCCCTACCTCCGGCTGGTCGCCCGCCTCAAGGGCCGCAAGGAGATCGCCGCCGCGCTGATGCTCGTCGGCATCACCCTGCTGGTGTTCATCCCGCTCACGCTGATGCTCCTGCTGCTCATCCAGCAGGCCTCGTCGCTGGTCGAGGCGCTGCGCCACGTGCACCTCCGCGAGCTCGACGCCAACCCCCGGGTGGTGAGCCTGCTGGCCCTGCTCGGGCGGGTCGTCCCGGGCTTCAACCCCGCCACCATCAACCTCCAGCAGCTCGTGCTCGGCGCGGTGCGCGGCCTGCCCGGCCTCGTGGCCTCCTCCGGCGGGCGCCTCCTCGGGGGCCTCGCCAACGTGGCCTTCGGCTTCCTGGCGATGCTCCTGGTGTCCTTCTATTTCTACACCGAGGGCGACCGGCTCACGGAGGAGGTCTCCTCGCTCTCCCCGCTCCCGTCGTCGTCCAACCGCGAGATCGCCGCGACCTTCCGGGGCGTCATCGACAGCACCCTCCGGGGGCAGCTCGTCACCTCCGCCTCGCAGGGCGTGGCCACCGCCCTGGGCCTCTGGATCACCGGGGTCCCCAGCGCCCTCTTCTGGGGCGCCGCGGCCTCGCTCTTCGCGCTCATCCCCCTGGTGGGTCCGGCCACCGTGTGGGCCCCGGCGACGGCCTACCTCTTCTTCCGCGCCAGCCGCGGCGAGCCCCTGTGGCGGCCCGTCGTGATGCTGCTCTGGGGCCTGCTCATCGTGTCGCTCATCGACAACGTCGTGCGCCCGCTGGTCATGAGCGGCGGCACCCGGCTCTCCGCGGTGGTGCTCTTCTTCTCGATCATCGGCGGCCTCCGGGCCTTCGGCTTCATCGGCCTCCTCCTCGGGCCGCTGGTGTTCGCGCTGCTGGTGACGGTGATCCACCTCTACAAGCGACTGGTGCTCGGGCGCCCGCCGCACTGAGGGCCCGCACGACGCCCCTCTCACGATTCGCCTGGATTTCAGGCTGATGCGCGCGGTGGATGGCGGCGCCCGCTGTGCCTGCGGGTTGGAACCTCCCTCCCAGGTCTGGTGGGTCGATGCGGGGCTGCGGCCTCGGCGCCGGTGTATGTAGACGGAATTCCGCCGTTCTGGCACAGAGAGGTCTACGTGAAGGGCGCATCGAACGCTGTCCAACTCGCCGCAGCGCTCGCGCTCGCCACGCCCCGAGCGGCCTGGGCACAGGCGTGTGATCCGAGCACTGTGGAGGGGGTCGAGCGCGACGCGCAGGGGGCAAACCTGGGGGGCCGCCACGAGGACGCGCTGCGCCTGTTCGAGGAGGCGCTCCAGCGCTGCCGCCTGCCGCGCACCCTGGCCCGCATCGCGCTCACCGAGGCCTCCCTCGGGCGCTGGCTCGCGGCCGACGCCCACCTCACCGAGGTGCTGCGCAGCAACGACCTCTGGATCGACAGCCACCGGGACGCTCTCCGCGAAGAGGCCGCGCGCATCGGCGCGCACGTCGGCCAGCTCCTCGTGACCGGCAGCGGGCCGCGAGGCGTCGTGCGGATCGAAGGGCAGCGCGTGGCCGACTGGCCCATGACGGAGCCGGTGCGCGCGCTGGTGGGCTCCGTACGCGTGCGCGTCGAGGCAGACGGCTACGTCGCCGTCGAGCGCACGGTGACCGTCGCGTCCGGCGTGCTCGCCCGCGAGGAAGTCGCCCTCGCGCCCGCGCCTCCGCCCCAGCCCCCGACACCGACGGCCGCGCCCGCGGCGCCGTCGGCAGTGCCCGTGGTGGTGATGATCCCGTCCGCGCCCGCGGAGCCGCGCCCCTCGCGCGCGAACCCGTGGAGCGTCGTGGCCTGGAGCGCCCTCGGACTCGGCGTCGGGGTTCTCGCGGTGGGCGCGGTCTTCGCGGTGCGCCGCGGCGACGCGGTGGACCTGCTCTCGCAAGAGGGCTGCTACCGCGCCGCCCCCCCGGTGGCGCGGTGCAACGAGCTCGCGGACGTCGCCGACGAGAGCCGCGTGTGGATCACCGCGGGCTTCACCGTCGGCGGCACGCTCGCGGCGCTCGCGGCGGGGGCCTTCGTCGCGAGCGCTCTCTCCGGGCGCGACGGGAGCGCTCGGGCGTTCACCTGCGCGCCCGGCTGGGCGGGCGCGTCCTGCGGGTGGAGGTTCTGAGCGGTGATCCGTCGCTTGAACGCCGCGTCGGTGCTCGTTGCGTTGACCGCGTGCGAGGCGGTGCCGCGCTCGTGGCAGCAGGACGCGGGGGCCGCGGCGGAGGTGTCGACCCCCGCAGATGCGCTCTCGCTAGCAGACGTCCCTCCCGTGGAGATGGACGTCCCCGCGCGCGATGCCTTTGCGCCGCAAGATGTTCGGGTGATCGTCGACGCGACGCCGCAGGACCGCGACGCGGTGGACGGAGGCTCGTCGGTCCAACGGAGCTGCACCCCCTCGTCGCTCGCGGGGTGTGGGACGATCTTCATCCCCGGAGGGACCTTCACCCTCGGCGATGGGGAGCCGGTGAGCCCGAGCCCCGCGCAGCGAGACATCACCGTCAGCGATTTCTACATCGATCGCTTCGAGGTGACGGTGGCGCGCTTCCGGCGCTTCGCGTCGCAGGCGCCGCGCCAGAGCGGCACGGTGCGCTACCCGAACGGCGCGACGCTCGCGTTCGACGGCGCGCAATGGTTCGTCGGGCAGCGCGCCCCGACGAGCACCGGCTTCAGCCGGTACTGCAACTGGACCCTCACGCCCGCAGACCGCGAGGCGCACCCGATCAACTGCCTCAACTGGAACACCGCGCAGGCCTTCTGCGCGTGGGACGGAGGGCGCCTGCCGACGGAGGCGGAGTGGGAGTTCGTCGCTCGCGGCGCCGAAGGGCGGCGCTACCCCTGGGGCGAGGTTCGTGGGAGCGCTGTGAACTGCTTCTCCGACGCGGGCTCCTGCCCGGAGGACGACCTCGCGTACGCCTCGGGCCAGACGCCGCAAGGGGTCTGGCACATGAGCGGCAACCTCCAGGAGCTCACCGCCGACCGCTTCGTGTACTTCGGCGAGCCCACGTGCTGGGGCGGACGCGCGCAGAGGGACCCGCTCTGCACCCACGCGAGTGACCCTCGGGAGCGGGTCGTCATCCGCGGGGACAACTTCGTCCAGGCCCTCTTGGTGCCTGGGACCAACCGCGCGATGACCGGGGTCTCGGGGCAGAACAGCTACGTCGGCCTCCGATGCGTGCGCTCCGCGCCATGACGCGCGGCGCCCTTCTGAGCGTCGCGCTCCTCGGCTGCAACGTCGTCGCTCGACCCTGGAACCACCTCGCGCCTGCCGACGCCGCGACCGCTGCGGAGGACCTCCCGGACGCGGCGCCCTCGCTGGCGCAGGCGAGCTGCCTCCCGAGCGCGGTCATCGGGTGCGGCCTGACCCCGGTCCCTGGCGCGACCTTCGCGATGGGCGACTCGACCGTGCTGATGTCCGCGCCGGCGCAGCCGGACATCGCCGTCGGGGATTTCGCCCTCGATACGTACGAGGTCTCCGTCGCGCGCTTTCGGCGGTTCGTGCGCGCGGGGAGCCCGTGGCCCGCGGGCTCCGTCGTGCGGTATCCGGGGGGCGCGTCGGTGTCCATTGAACAGCGGACTCCCGAGAGCCTCGGGCCCGCGGCGCCGTCCCTCGCGACCGATCGCACCTACTGCAACTGGACCTCCACCGCCGCCGACCGCGAAGCGAGGCCCATGAACTGCGTGAGCTGGGACCTCGCGCAGGCCTTCTGCGCGTGGGACGGCGGGCGCCTCCCTACGGAGGCGGAGTGGGAGCTCGCCGCCGCGGGGGTGGAGCGACGACGCTTCGCGTGGGGCAACGAGAGCCCCACCGGGCGAGCCTGCGGCACCGTCATCACCTGCCGCGTCGAGGATCCGCTACTCCTCAACGGGCGGAGCCCCCTCGGGATCTGGCAATTGACGGGCAACGTCGGCGAGCTCACCGCAGACGCCTGCGTGTACTTCTCCGACCCGCAGTGCTGGGGCGGCGCGCGCCAGGACCCGCTCTGCCAGGCCCGCAGCGGCACCGTCGTCGTGCGCGGCGGGAACTCGGGAAGTGCGAGCTGGAACGTGGCGCGCCTCTGTCACGCGCCGACCTCGCTGCATCAGCACGTGGGCTTCCGCTGCGCGCGCTCGCTGCCGCGCTGAGGCCCTCCATCCCGCGGGGACGGTGCTACCGCGTGCGTCGCCCCGGGCCGACGCGGCTCGCGAGCGTCGTCCGGGGGAGCCCCAGCGCCTGCGCCGCGTGGGCGAGCACCTGATCGTGCGCGCGCATGGCATCGTCGATGAGCGTCTGCTCCTCGCGCTCCACCGCGGCGCGGCGCTCCTGGAGCGCCGTCCATCGCGCGGCGAGGTCCGTCGGGGCGTCGGGGACGAGAGCGTCCGAAGCGGCGGAAGGCGAGGGCGGCGCGTCGGTCGCCACCGCGAGGTGCCGGGGGAGCAGCTCCAGCGGGACCGGTCCCGGCTCGATGCACGCCCGCTCGATCGCGCGGCGCAGCAGCGCCTCCAGCTCACGGACGTTGCCCTCCCACGGGAGACGCGGGTCGAGCAGCGTGCGGCGCGCCGCGCGCGAGAGCCGCCAGTCGGCCCCGTCGATGCGCCGCAGCAGGGTGTCCGACACGCCGGAGATGTCTCCGCGCCGCGCGCGCAGCGGCGGGAGGTGGAGCACGGTGCCCGCGAGGCGGTAGTAGAGGTCCTGTCGAAAGCGCCCCGCGCGGATCGCGCCGTCGAGGTCCCCGTTGGTCACCGCGATGATGCGCACGCTGGCGTGCCGCGGCGCCGCGGCGCCGTAGCCGAGCGGGCGATACGAGCCGAACTGAACGAAGTCCAGAAGGAGCTGCTGCACCCGCAGCGGCATGTTCAGGATCTCGTCGAGGATGAGCACGCCCCCGTCGGCCTGCTCGACGACGCCCACGCGCCGCGAGGCCGCCCCGGAGAACGCCCCACGCTCGTGGCCATAGAGATCCGAGACCATCGTGTTGGGGTCGTCGCTGGTGCCCAGCATCGCGCGCACCACGGGCTTGCGCTCCATGCGCTCCGCGAGCGCCCGCGCGAGGAGGGTCTTGCCGGTTCCGGTCTCGCCGGTGATGAGCACCGGCGCCGTGACACTCAGCGCGATCGACACATCGTGGCGTAGAGCGCGCATCCCCGGCAGCGCGATGAGCTCCTCGAGCGACGGTGGTCCCGCCGTCACCTGCGTGCGCTCCGCGGGCGCGGGCCTCGGCGGAAGGATCATCTCCGACAGCAGCGCGATGGCCCCGGGGATCACCGCGTCGAGCCCCCGTCCCATCCGACGCGAGAGCTTCTGGAAGTCGAGGTAGAGCACTGCGTGGCGCGGCGCACCCAGCGGGTAGGCGAAGGCCGCGACGATCCCGAGCTGGGCGGCGCTCCGGTTGCGCGTGTCGGAGGCGTCCCAGGTCATGGGCGCGCCTTGAATCAGGCACTGCTCGATGAGCGAGCGGCTCACGTCTTCCTGGGCCTCGGCGCACAGGTCGCCCTCCCTCGACCGGCCGATCCACGGCGCCGCGACGCCCGAGGCGTGTCCGAGGAAGAGCACCGCCCGGTCGGCGCCGGCCAGCTCGATCACATGGTCGAGCACCGCGCGGACGATCGCGTCGGCGTCGATGGTGCGTCCCGCCCAGGCCGCCTGAAGGTCCTGAACGACGTCGCCCGCTGCCATCGGCACATCATCCATAGGGGGCCCTGATGTTAGGAGGCCCGCACCATGCGGTACAAGCGCCACGCTACAAGCAGAGATTGACTCCGTTGGGGCCGATGCACCGCGCGAGGGGCGCTCCCGCGTCGACGACAGCGCGCGCGGGGGAGGGTCTCGCGACGGGACGCGCGATCACCGGGAGACGCACCGCCCTGGGGGCCACAGAGGGGCCCGCGTCGGGGGCCGTCACCTCCGCGGCGGGCGCCACCGCGACGACCAGGGGAGGCGCGAGGGGCACCGGGCGCACGAGCGCGCGGCGGAGCGGCGGAGCGGCGGAGGGGCGCCATGCGAGGGCGGCGATCGCCGCGAGCGCCGCGAGGGCGAACACGGCGACCCCGCGCCGGTGCGGCGACGTCGGGAGCACGATCGGGGCGGGCGAGGAGTCACGCTCCGGCGCTGCGAGGGGGGCCGGCGGGAGGTGGTTCGCGAGCGCCCTGGCGAAGTCCGACACCGAGGGAAACCGATCCGCCGGGGATCGGGAGAGCGCGCGCATCACGCCATCGGACAAGGGCCGCGGGACCGCCTCGACGAGCGTGTGGACCGCTGGGACCTCCGCGTCGACGATGCTCCGCACCAGCGCCAGGAGGTTCGCGCCCTCGTGGGGCCTCCGCCCGGTCAGGCACTCATAGGCGATGACCCCGAGGGCGTACTGGTCCGTGTGCTGCGTGGGGGAGGCGCCGCTCTCGCACAGCTCTGGTGCGAGGTAGGCGGGCGTGCCGAGGAGCCCCGCGTCCGCGGTGACCAGGCTGTCCGCGAAGAACGATGTGCCGTGCGCGAGGCCGAAGTCCACCACCACGGGGCGAGCCGAGCCGTCGGGCCACGAGCCGAGCATCACGTTGCCGGGTTTGAGGTCGCGGTGGATCACCCCTCGCGCGTGCGCGAAGGCGACCGCAGAGAGCACCGGCGCGAGGAGCTCGACGACCACGCTCGGGGCGATGGGACCCTCGCGTTCGAGGAAGGCGCGCAGGTCCGACCCCTCGATCAGCTCCATGACCAGGTACGGGGCCTCTCCGCAGGTGTCTGCGTCATAGACCCGCGCGATGTTCGGGTGGTGCAGCGTCGCCGCGGCCCGCGCCTCGCGGAGAAACCTCCGGACCACGTCTGGCCGCGCCGCGATCTCGGGCAGCAGACGCTTGAGCGCGACCCGCGATCCCAGCACGGCGTGCTCGGCCTCGTAGACCTCCGCCATGCCGCCCACCGCGAGGCGCCGTAGCACGCGGTAGCTCCCTACCTGCGTCCCCGCCGACCACAGAGCGCAGGCGTCGGAGATCGAGGACACCATCTCTTCAGCGAAGACGCTAACAGCGATTCAACACGGCACCTAGCGAACGCGACACCGCGGACCAGACGACGACGAGTCGTCGTCATCGGAGGGGGGCGCACCCTCCGGGAGACACGAAGGAGCCGCGTTTCGCTCTCGGTACCGCGCTTGCTGATGCGCGTCGCAATCCACCACGGAGCCCCATGTCACCTCCGATGAATGAGCTTCGCGCGCCGAATGCGCGATGGCCTGCAGCGTTGATCGTCCTGAGCATCCTCGTCGGCGCCGTTGCGATGTGGCAGTACTCGAACTCCCAGGGAGGAGGACGGGGCCTCGAGGCGTACGGCTCTTTCGGGAGCCAGCTCCAGGGCGAGATGCGCGCGCAATCCGAGACGCGCGCGTATGGCTTCGCTGGCGCGGCGGTGTGCCTCGCGCTGCTGGGGGTCGCCGGGCGGCTCTGGCCCCGGCGTCGGCACGTCGTGAAGCGCTCGCTGGTCATGGCGCCCACGGCGCTCGGCGCGGTCGGGACGGCCTTCCTCGGCAACATCCATCACACGTCCATGGCGCTCTACCCGGAGCGGGCCAGCTCCAATGAGGCGTTCAGGAATCTCTACGCGGTCGGGACGCTGGTCCTCGTCGCCGTCACGGTGGTGCTCTATCGGTACAGCCGCCGGTGGTTTCCCAAGCCCCCACCCGAGCTCGCGGTCGCCGGGGAGGGCGGCCACATCGGAAACAACGTGGCGCCCACGCCCGCTGCGTGGACCTTCACCGCGGGCTCCTGGTCCCCCGGGGTGTTCGACTCGATCAACACCGTGAGCCTGCTGGCGGGGGTGTTCCTGACGCTCGGGGTCGTGAAGGTCTTCGTGCCCTACCTGGGCGCCCTGCTGCCGCCGTCCATCGGGATGCCCTTCGGGCTCCCGACGCTCGGGGTCGCGGCGTTCTGCTTCGTGATGCCAGCGATCGCATGGCTCGGCGCGGTCCCCGCGGGCGCTCGGGTGGATGGCCTGCGCGGCACCGTGCGGGTCTGGAGCTGGAGCCCGCTGCTCCCTGGCGCCACCCACCCGCTGTCGTCGTTTCATGGGATCAGCGAGACGGTCGTGCAGATCAAGCCCCGTCGGGGACGGGGATACACGGTGTACCAGCTCCAGCTCGTCAGCCAGGAGGGGATCCGCATCGTCGTCGCGGCGACCACGGACAGCACCGTCCACCGCGCGAACGTCGCGCTGCTGCACCGGCTGACGGGGCTCCCGCTGGGGAGCGGCGTCATCGCGGCAGATCCCTCCGTCGCCGCGCGGCAGGTCCTCACGACGCTCTCGGAGGCGCGGGCGATCACGCTGCGGACGGCGGCCCTGCTCGTCCCTGCGGCGCTGGTCACGCTGATCCAGGCCCGACCTGGGTCCGCGCCCCTGTTCGAGGCCTTCGAGGGCGTCTCTCGCAACCGCATGATCTGGGGCTCGCTCCGCCACCTGCTGCTGGCCCTGGTGCTGATCTACGGCATCCGCACGGTACCCCTGGCGGTGCAGGCGCTCCTCGATGCCGCCCGCGCTCCGCTCCTCGCGCCCATCGGCGCGATCACGCCGCAGGCCACGCGACGGAGCGATCTCATCGCCGCGCTCGCCGTGTCGTCGCTGCTCTGGTGCCTCGTCGCTGCTGCGCCGTCGAGGATCGAGCTCGCCTGGGGTCTCCAGGACCGAGGGGTCGCATGGGCGCACCACCTCCTGCCCGCGCCGTCGCCGTCCCCGGCGCCTCCCCTGGCGCTACCGTCGGCCCCGCCCCCGGCGCTGCCGTCGGCCCCGCCCCCGTCCTCGGCCCGACGCCCGGAGGCGTGCGACGTCCCGCGGGAGAAGGAGTCCTCCGCGGACTTCCAACGGCGCTGCGCAGGGGAGAGCGCCCGCGGCGCGAGCGCGCCGACGCCCGCGGCCGCCAACCGGGTTGTGGTCGAGGGAGCGCCCCCGACGGTGAGCGACCAGATCACCGCCCTGTCTGGAACCCACGGTGAGAGGACCTGGTACTGCTACGCGGGGAGGCACACGTTCCGGGGACTGCGGCTGCGGAACTGGAATGTCTCCATCACCGACCGCTGCGAGTTGCGCTGCGAGGACTGCTCCTTCGAGCTCGACGTGAGGGACGTGCAGAGCGTCGTCGATCTCAGCGAGCGCGGTCGCCTCATCCTCATCGGTGGACGCATCCGCTCGACGACCAGCCACGGGCTGTCGCTGCACGGTCGCGCCTCGGCGGAGGTCACCGGCACCGAGATCTCTGGACGCGACTACGGAGTCTGGGCCTTCGAACGAGCGGAGGTCACCCTCGATCGCGTGACGCTCCGCGCAGGAGAGGCGATCAACGTGAGCGATCGCGTGCAGCTCTCGATTCGGGACAGCCGGGTGCAGGGCGAGGTGTTTCGCGAGGGGCGCGCGCGAGTGCGCGATGAGGGCGGCAACACGGGGCTTCAGCTCACTCGGCGCTGAAAGGTCACTCGCAATACCCGGTATGGCGTTTGCTCGTCTGAACGATTCGAAAGGTCAGGTGCTGTTGATGACTCAAAAGAACCAGTGTGGCGTCGGAACTTCCTTGAAGACCTCTGGCTGGCGGACATGGAGCCGGGGCGCGCTCGCGGCGCTGATGATGGTGGCGTGTCGTCGCGGCGAGTCGGCCGCAGCCGTCGCGGACGCCCAGGCGGCCGGAGCCGTCGTGGCCGCACCGGCGCCCGTGACGCGCCTGCAGGCTGACGGCGTCGCGGCGCTCGTGACGCCGACGGAACGCGTGCGGGTCTGTGCCCCGACGGGGGGCGCCGGGTCGTGGGTGCGGGTGAAGATCGAGGCCGTCGGGACGCCGCCCGCGTCCCAGCTCAAGCTCTATCGGTCCACGCCTACCGGTGAGGAGTCGATGCAGGCTGGGCCCGAGTCGGTCCCGGCGTCGCTCACTGCGATGATTCCGGGGTGTGCGGATATCGAGGTGTTCGGACCGGATCGAGCGCCCGTCCGACTCCGCGCGACCCTGGCGACGCCGCCGAATGACGTGGGACGGCTCGTCGTCGCAGGCGGCTACCATCAGCGCACCGTCGGCCAGGTGCCGATCCGGCCCGGGGCGCCGAGCGTGGTCTCCCTCAATGTCTCGTCGCCTGGAGACTATGAGATCAGCTTTCCTGACTCCTATGACGTGCCCTTCATGATCTATCGAGAAGGTTCGTCGAGCGTCTTCACGGGAATGACGAGGGGAGGAATGGGGAGCCGGGTCTCGCTCTCGCCATCGTCGAGGCTCCTGATCAACCTCGACACGCCCGAGAGTCGCGTCGTGATGGTGACGATCGTGGGCGGCTGAGCGCCGCAGCGGGAGCACTACGGCGTGAGATCGGTGATGGACTCCGTCGCGAAGTCGAGCACCAGATGGTGCGGCGTCGGGTTGCGGGGGTGGTGCACCCAGGCGTGCACGAGCGCGCCCTCGCTCCAGGGCGACGGCAGACCCCGCGCGCGCGCCGCGCGTCCCGCGAAGATCGTGTGCCCGGCGAGCGTCTCCTGGAGCGCCAGCCGCACCCGCACCTGATCGACGATCGACCAGGTGCGGACGCGGGCCATCACCTCGCGCGGCGACAGCCTGATGCCCTCGTCGGTGACGAAGCGCCGCGTGATCGAGTCGTCGGCCAGGTCGAGCACGATGGTCCCGCGCCAGATCGAGCCGCCGGGAACCCGCACGTCGCCCACGCGCTCGTAGGTGTTCAGCACGCTCGCGAGGGGGCCGCGGCTCCCGGTCGATCCATCCAGCAGCGCCGTCGGAGTCGGCGGATCGATCACGCCGAAGCGTTGCAGGCCGGTCGCCACGAGCCATTCGTGGTTTGCGACCGTCAGGAGCGAGAGCGCCGCGGCCGCGCCGAGCGATTGCGCGAGGGCCCGCCTCCGAAGCGCGTGGCCGACCGGGTCGACCCAGCCGACCTCCGGCGCGCCGTCCTCACGGAAGGGGCCGTTCTTCGTGGAGTTGAACTCCGGGAGCGAGCTCGACCAGCGCGCTCGTCGGCGGTCGGCCAGCGCTACCCGGGCGAGCACGGCCAGCGCTACGAGCAGCGCCGCCAGCGGCACCGCCAGCACACCCTCGTCGGCGAGCACCATGGACGCCCCGGACGACAGCGCCGCGAGCCTCGCGCCCATCGCGAGCTGCGTGGCGGGTGCCTCGGGGTCCGTGGCTGCGACGGCCGTGCGCAGGTCGTGGGAGAGCGCCCGCGGAATCGCGAAGAACAGGAGCGCCAACGCCAGCGGGAAACACAGGACCAGCAGGCCGCTGAGGAAGGGCACCACGCCCAGCCAGCTCATCGCGAGCCCGAGGGTCGCCACTGCCAGCAGCACCCACGCGGCGACGAGCTGCCTTCGCGGCCGAGGCGGGCGGCCGAGCGTGGCGATGAGCACCGCGGCCGGAATCAGCGGCACGATGCTCCATCCGCGCCACCCCCACACGAAGACGAGCACCGGCGGCGAGAGCGCGAGCGCTCCGAGCAGCAGGGCGCGCTGCTCGGGCGCATGGCGCGAGCCCGAGACCTCAGGCATGTCGGACGGACTGAGACAGGGCATGCGCGACACTCCCGCCTCCTCGCAACCCGACGCGAAGGAGACGCTCGCGAACATTGCAGCACGCAGTGCGCCAATCAACAGTCGAGCCGCGATCGGGAGGGCGCGGCCCTCACCGCGGTCTCCGCCGGGGCCCCCGGGCGCCGCCGCTGCCCCCATCGGGGCCTTCGAGGCGCCGCGACGGGATTCGTATCCCGACAATGAGCCACCGAGCTCGCGAGAGCGTCTTCACTGGATGGACGAGGGGAGGAGTGGGGAGTCGGTGTCAGTCGCCGCGGTGCCTCCGGTGATGGCGATGCGACCGGCGAGTGGGCTCTTCCGGCTCGGCCTCGGCGCGCTCCCTGGTCGGCGTGGCGGTGGCCGCTGGCGAGGGCTCCCCGCACGCGGGCGTGTCGCCGCCTGCGCACGCGCGCCGGAACAGCTCCTGCGCCCGCTGCGGACCGCCACCGATCACCCCGTCTCGGATGAACACCGCGAGGTCGCGACACCCGAGCGCCTCGCCCCCGTCGCACGACCGCCGCAGGCTGAGCTCGGCGCGCGGAAGGTCGCGCGGCACGCCGGTCCCCTGCGCCAGCTCGGTGCCGACCGCGGCGCAAGCGCGGAGGGAGCCGAGGTCGCACGCCCGCTGCACGAGCCCCAGCGCGGCGACGCGCTCGGCCTGCGACGTCGCCGCCGCGAAGCGCATCACGCCGAGGCTGAGACACCCTCGCTCATCACGGAGATCGCAGCCTCGTGCGAAGCTCCGCTGCGCTCCAGCGGCGTCCCGGCGACCGCCCGCCCCGCCAACACCGTCGCGTAGCAGCACGCCGTGCACGTAGCAGCTCGGCGTGTCGTCGACGGCGCACGCCCGGCCGAGGGGCTCCACGAGCGCGGGCTGCACCGCCGGAGGGTCGTGGCTCACGCGAAACACCGCGAGGCGCCCGCAGCCGGGCACGCTTCCCAATGAGCACGATCGCTCGAAGCTGCGGCGGGCCTCGCCCGGATCGGCGGCCAGGCGCATCGCGCCGAGGCTCCAGCACGACTCCCGGTTCCCGAGTTCGCACGCGCGTCGCGCCGAAAGGATGGCACTCGCGGGGTCGTGAAGCTCCTGATCCTGAAAGACGCTGAGGTTGCCGCAGCCCAGGGGGAGGCCCGCGGCGCATCCTCGCGCGAAGAGCTCGCCCGCGCGTCGGCGGTCTCGCAACGGGGGCGGCGGCTCATAGAGCAGCACGCCCTCCTCCACGCAGGCCGGGAGGCTCCCCAGGGTGCAGGCGCGGGCGTAGAACCCGCGCTTCTGCGCGAGCCCCGCCGCGCCGTCCGCGGCCTGCAGGCACGCGGAGGGAAGCCCGAGCTCACAGCCCTTCGCCGGGTCGCGGCCGCGGCGGTTCACGAGCCGGTCGCAGCCCGTCGAGAGAAGCGCGAACAGCGGGATCAGCGCGATCGACCAGCGCGGCTCTCGCGCCCTCACGATGCCACCGCCGTCCGCGACGAGGCGCGCGCGACGATCGCTGCAGCGAGCCCTACGAAGAAGCCGCCGACGTGCGCGAGCCAGGCGATGCCCGGCGTGTGCTGCAGGTACCCGTAGACCTGCACCGCCGCCCAGAACGCCAGGTAGAGCGCGGCGGGGACCTTCAAGGGAATGAACGCGAGCACCACGTGGAGCTTCGTCTGCGGGAACAGCACCATGTACGCCCCGAGCACGCCTGCTACGGCGCCCGAGGCGCCCCCTACGCCGACCTCGACATCGCCGCGTGCCGCCACCTCGACCAGCGCGCCGAGCACCGCCGAGACGGCGAGCATCGCGAGGTACCACGCGCGCCCGAACCGGTCTTCGATGTTGTCGCCGAACACCAGGAAGAAATACAGGTTCCCGAGGAGGTGGCCGACGCCTGTGTGGATCCACGCGTAGCTGATGGGCGTGAGCAGGCCGAAGCCGTGTCGGATCTCCGACGGAGAGACCATCAGCATCGCCTCCCACTGAAGGCGCGACGCGACCGGGAGGAGGTGCAGCGCGGCGTAGGCCGCGACCATCGAGGCCGCGAGCGACCAGGTCACCCACGGCCTGCGATGGACGGGGTTGGACACCTCGACGGGCATGAACGACACGAGCTGGAAGAGGTAGCGGCCGACCGAGTCGGCGGTGGCACCCTCGTTCATCGGGAGCTTCGGTCCCCTGGCGCGCAGGTTCTCCAGCGTGACGTGCTCGATCCACACGCCCCGGCAGTGGCCGCAGGCCTGCACCCACGGCACGCCGGGGGCTGGCTCCGTCGGAAGACGCCACATCGGGCCATGCCCCGCGGGGCAGTACGCGGAGTGCATATCGGGAGCCTGCGCCGACGGGTCGCGCCCCCACGTCTCGGGGTTCGCGTCGGCGCCGAGCGTGGCGGCCAGCTCTCCAGGGTCGAAGAACACGCCGGCGCACGTGGGACAGCGGTCGACCTCGATGGACCCCGCAGGCGCCACCACGAGCGCGCCGTGGCCCTGCGGACAATACCGCGTTGACGGGATCAAGCCCTCCTCCCCAACAGCCCGCACGGGCCTGCGAGTCGACCATCGAAGACACTCCGTTGTTGGATCACTGGACTGTAGCCTCCCTGGGATATCGAGATATGAGACTGCCCCGACCGCGTGGCCTCAGTCCCAGGGATTCCGCTGCGCGGCGCGCATCGACGGTGCGTGCGCGACGAGCGCCGTCGGGCTCCCGCCCCGCACCGTGCATGCCTGGGCTTCGAGCCTGGGCGGGCCGCTGAGGTCTGTGTCGCCGAGCATCCTGCTCACTTGCGGGGACGTGCGAAAGCAGAGCATGCGCGTCGGCGTCATGGCCGCGAGCCACAGCTCGAAGGCCGCGGGGACGCCGTGCGTCGTCGAGGTCCCGACGGCGAAGGCGCCCACCCCGAGGATGCTCTCGCCCGGCGCGAGCATCGACATCGCGAGGTGATGGATGAACGCGTCGATCGGGCCCATGCGCCTCGCGGCAATCCAAGGAGCGTGCCGCGATGGATCCCCGTTTGAAGCGAGCGTCCGTCCCACCGTCCGCCTCGTGGTGACGACGTCGCGTCGTCGGCAGCAAGGAGCCGGTGCTCCCGCGCGTGCTCTCGGCGCTCTCGCCTGATCTCCTCTCACAGCCGCGCCTGTCGGTGCCGTGAGGGATGAGCCTATCGGAGTGTCGAGTTCCGCTTCGTCTCCGGGCGCCGTCGGGTGTCAGGTACGCATGCTGCACTGTCGCGAGCCGGAGGCACATCCTGAACTACCCACCGCCGCAGCCATCGCATCCACACAACGCTCCCGTTGGATATGGCTACTACCCACCGGTCTCCGGCCCACCCCAGGGGACGATCTTCCGCGAGGGAGAGTCCGTCGTCTTCCTACGCGGCTCGAGCCTCCCGCACCATTGCGTGAAGTGCGGGCAGCCGGGATCGACCACCCTGCGCAAGACGCTGCACTGGCACCCTGAGTGGGTCGGGCTGACGATCCTCTTGAGCCCGCTGGTCTATGTCATCGTCGCGAGCGCGCTGCGGAAGAGCGAGCCCGTTGCGGTGCCGCTGTGCCCCACGCACGCCGTGAAGCACCGCCGCGCGTTGATCACCGCCTGGGGAGTCGCCGCCGCCTCTCTGGTTCTCCTCGGCTGCACCTTCGTCGAGATCGCGAGCGCTGGCGGGGGAGAGGTCGTGGGCGCGGCCTTCGTGGCGTCGCTCCTCGGACTGCTCGCGGCGCCCCTGGTCGGCATCGCCGGGACGCGGCTGCTCCGGCCGGTCTTCATCGATGACCGGATCGTTCGCGTGACGGGAGCGGGTCCGGGCTTCCTTGGCGGGCTCTCCCCGTCGCCCTGGCCGCCGGGATGACGGGCGTCGTCCGGCCGTCTCGGCGACGATGGGTCATCGTCGCGAAGCCGCGTCGCACGACCACGGTCGCGTATGCGAGAGCCCTCGGCTCACGGCGCTCCAGGGCCGAGTCGCGCCGTGCATCGCGGAGCGAGGCCCTGGCACGTCGACTGCTGTCTGCACCGTGCGCGGCGGCTCGTTGCGGCAAGGACGGCTGCCGGGCGGCTCGCCATCGGGGTTGCGGGTCGAGGTCGATGCGGAGAGCGAAGTGGTGGGTGCGATGAGCGATGGCGCGGCGCTGTTCTCCATGGAGGCGGGACCCCTCCGCGCGGGCGAGCTCCGGGTCGTCGGATTTCGCGGGCGCGAGTCGATCTCGCGATCGTACCGGTGGGACGTCACCGTCGATGCGCCCAACGAGCTCTCCACGGTCATGGACGTCGCGCTGCTCGCTCAGCCCGCGTGCCTCGAACTCTCCCTCCCGGGCGTCGCGCGCCGTTTCGTGCATGGGGTGATCGCGTCGGTGCGACGCCTCTCGGTCAGCCCCGAGGGCGATCGGGTGCGCCTCGCTCTGCGGCTCGTCCCGCGGCTGTGGCTCCTCTCGCTCAACCGGATGAGCAGGGTGTTCCAGGACGCTTCGGCGTCGGAGATCGTCAGCGAGCTGTTGGACGAGGCGGGCATCGCCTGGGACTCGCGCCTCCAGCATGCCCCGGCGCGGCGTGTCTATTGTGTGCAGTATCAGGAGTCGAGCCTCGAGTTCATCTCGCGGCTGCTCGCTGAGGAGGGAATCTTCTACTACTTCGAGCAGCCCCCGTTCGCGCTCTCGGAGATCGACGCGGCGCGGTCGACAGGCGCGCTCGTCCAGGGGGCGCTGTGCGAGCGCCTGGTGCTCGCCGACGGCGTCGGCGGCGTCCAGCGCATCCCTCCGCGATGCGACGGCGTGGACCTCCCGCCGCCGGGTCGCGCACCGACGCTGTTCTTCCGTCAGGGCGAAGGGACGCTGCCGGAGGAGAACGACGTATCCGTGTTCAGCCGCGCGCGGGTGGTGCGGCCCCAGGCGGTGGTGCTGCGGGACTACGACTTCCGCTGGCCGTCCGCGGGCATCACGGCATCGCAGACCGCGGTGCCGGTGAGCGCCGACCTGGGGACGGGCGAGGGCTTCATCGATACCTTGCGCGACACCATCGAGGGCGTCGGGCGCGCGTCGAGGGAGTCGGTGCCGACGCTGGCCATCGACCCGACGCTGGCCACCGTCTTCGAGCACCACGGCGAACACGAGGACCCCGACGTGAGCCGCGTCGCGGCGCAGTCTCGCCTGGAGCAGGTGCGCGGGCGCGTCGAGGTCGCGCGAGGGGAGAGCTGGTGCCGGAGGCTCTCGCCGGGTCACCGCTTCGGGCTCGAGCTCCACCGCGACGACTCGCTCGACGGCGAGTACACGGTGACCGACGTCGTCCACCTCGGAGCCACGGAGGGTGGGCTCGGGGAGGGCGGGCAGCGGACGTCGTACCGGAACACCTTCAAGTGCCTGCCGGCCTACGCGGCGCCGCGCCCCGATCGCCCGAAGCGAGCGCGCCTGCAGGTGATCGAGACGGCGCGGGTCATGGGGCCGGCGGGCGAGGAGATCTACACGGACCCCCATGGACGCATCAAGGTGCGCTTCCACTGGGACCTCCATGGGCCCGACGACGGGCGGAGCTCGTGCTGGATACGACCGGCGCAGGCGTGGAGCGGCGGGGGGTGGGGGACGCAGTTCATCCCGCGCGTGGGGATGGAGGTGCTGGTGAGCTTCCTCGGCGGCGACGGGGATCGGCCGGTGGTCCTCGGGTGTGTGTACAACGGAGAGAACGCGCCGCCGTTCGGGGTTCTGGGGGACAGGACGCGCAGCGGGATACGGACGAACAGCTCCCCGGGGGGCGGCGGGTACAACGAGCTGTCGTTCGAAGACGCCAGGGGGATGGAGCAGGTGAGCCTGCGGGCGGAGCGCAACCTCGACGAGCGGGTGATGCATGACCGGAGCGCGAGGGTCGACCACGACGACTCCACGACCATCGGGCGAAACCAGACGCTGAACGTCCTCGGTGACCAGACCGAGCGGGTGAGTGGAAACCAGACGGTGCACGTCGAGCGCGAACGGCGGGAGACGACGGACGGCGGGGTGACGGTGACCACCCGCGGACCCGAACACCGATGGAACCTCGAACGCGTGGAGCACCGGGTGGAGGGGCGCGCGAAGTACGTGCACACGGCCGCGGTGGACGAGGACTTCGAGGACGAGCGCACCGTGCGGGCGAAGGGCTGCGTGACGACGCTGGTGGGCGCGGTCGACGAGGAGCGGCACTGGGGTCTGCACGTCGAGGGGACGTCGGAGCACTACGCGTCGAAGGGGCATGAAGTGACGAGTCCCGAGGGGATCACCCTGCGATCGGGACCGAGCTCCATCGCGATCAGCCCCGCGGGAGTCGACATCATCGCCGACGTCATCACGATCCGATCAGGGAACACGGTGATCACGGTGGACGCGAAGAGCATCGCCGCGCGGGCCGAGGACACGATCACGGTGGAGGGTCAGAAGAAGGCGCGGCTGCTGGCGCCTGACGTGTCGCTGACGAAGGCGGATGCGCTCGAGGAGGCCGAGCAGCCGCCCGCGCCGACGAGGATCCTGCTGACGGACACGCGCGGCGCGCCCCTCCCTGGGAAGCGCTACCGGGTGAGGCAGGAGGACGGCACCGTGCGCGCGGGCTTCCTCGACGCCGATGGCGCGGCGACGATTCCGGGCGAGCAGGGCGGCCAGGTGGAGTTTCCGGCGTTCGACGAGGTGCAGTCGTGAGGTCCTATGTGGTGCGACCGGGCGATCACCTGGCGAAGGTCGCGGCGCAGTTTGGTGTATCGCCGGACGCGATCTGGGAGATGCCCCAGAACAGCGAACTCAAGGGGTCGCGGGACCCGAACATCCTGGCGCCGGGCGACGTGGTGCGGATACCGCCGCGGCCGGAGTCTGCGGTGCCGTATCGCGCGAATCGGGACAATCACTTCCGTGTGGAGGTGGCAACCGTGCCGCTGAGCGTGACGTTCTCGAAGCTCGGAGAGCCCCTGAGGAGTGAGGACTACGAGCTCCATGGGATGGGCCGTCCGTTGCGGGGAACGACCGACGGGGACGGGAGGGCGGCGATCGAGGTGCGCGCGGACGTGGACGCGGTGGAGGTCCGTTTCGTGAAGCGGGAGCTGTCGTTCACGCTGCAGATCGGGCACCTCGATCCGCCCGAGACGGAGCGGGGCGCGATGCAGCGTCTCGCGGCGCTACGATATCTCCACCTGCCGCCTGAGCTCGCGGGTCCGCAGCGCAAGCGTCGGCTCCGGCGCGCCCTCCGCGAGTTCCAGACCATGGAGGGGCTCCCGCTGACGGACTCGATCGACGAGACAACTGCACTGCGACTACGCGCACGACACGGCCACTGAGCCGCAGTGACCGCAGGCGATTCACGCAAGGCCCCCGCGGAGGGAGAGCGACGCCCCAATGGCTGATACGAGATCCAGCGCCACCGCGCCGATGGCACCCACGATTCGAGGTCGCATCGACCTGGGCGTGGTTCCGCTGATCGAGAAGACCGCTCGCGAGATCCTGATTCACTGGTTCAAGCTCCGGGCGCACCGAATGACTTGCGAAGACTACAATACGCAGGTCAAGGACTACCTGTGCCGCCTGGACGCGCTGCGGCACATCTCGGCGATCATCGCGGCCACCGCCCCGCACAGCGTCGACAAGGACAACCCCAGCTATCTCGCCGGCTACGAGAAGTTCGCCGAGCGGTCTGCCCAGGCGTACGACGCAGCGGTCGCGAGATTGAAGTCCAAGGGAGCGACGGCCATCTACCCGCTGCCGGGGACTCATCCTGAGCTGCTGCCCATCGGCCTGGAGCTGGCTCGCGACGCCATCGACTACACCACGGAGTGGGAGTCATGGTTGTTCATCGTAAAGCTATCGTCGGCGGAGGTGGGGCGCTCCGATGTCCAACAGGCGTTGGAGCTGCTGAATGCGTCGCTCTCTTCGCTGCTGTCCGAGCTCGCGCTCTCTCCGGTCTCCGGCGAGCTTGACGCGCTCCTGCACGAGAACTGGTTCGATGGGAGCCCGAGCTCGCTGACGATCGAGGCGTGCAACTCGCTCTGGGACGTCGCGCTCCTGCACACGAAGAGGTCGCTCTTCGAGGACGTCGACGCGTTGCTGTGCGAGGTGCTGCGACTCAAGTGCGCCTCGATGATGATCGATTCGATCGAGTCTGGTGCTCGCCCTTCCATCAAGGACGGGAGGCGCATGACGGCCTCGACGCTCAAGTCCATCAAGTGGTACTCCGCGACGCGCCCTGGAAACCTGGCCTCGCTCGAGAAGGCGACTCTCGACGACCTGTTGAGCTCCAAGCAGGGCTCGGTGGACATCAAGAAGCTGGCGGAACTCCGAGACGCGATCAACCGCAACAAGGTCGCCATCGCGCCCGTCGTGGTGGCTCTGGACGCGTGCCTCCTCCTCCTGTCGTACATGAACGCGTACGAGGGAGACGGAATCGACAAGACCAAGACGGCCTTCGACACCGTGCAGGTGTTCGCGGCGACGGCGGTCACCCTCAAGAGAATCCTGGCACACGCAGACCTCGATCTGTTCGAGAGGTCGATGGGGCCCATTGGCCCTGTCTACTCGCTGATGACAGGGCTGTTGTCGTTCTACGCGGAGAGCCAGAAGGAGAACCCCAACGAGCTGGTCGAGCTTCAAACGGTGACGCAGATCGTCGGATCTTCCCTCGCGCTCGTCGGTCGCATCGCCCAGACGAGCGCGCTCGCCGGGTACCCGGTGCGCGCTGTGACGAGCGCGACGCTCGCCCGACTGATCTTGCTGGGAGACACGATCGTGGCGGCGGGAAATATCGCGCTCACCGCGGGGCTGGTCGCCGACGCCTTCTGGCGGCTTGATGCGCAGCTCGAGCGGCACTGGCGCAAGAACGAGAGGGTCGTCGGCGTCCTCGTTGGTCTGATGCACGCGCTGCAGACGAAGGAGATGCCAGGGAAGACGCGCAGATTGGCCCACACGCATTTCGGCATCACCAGCACGCTCGAGAGCCTGAAGGGGGTGCTGCCGGACTTCAGCCGCGGTCTGTTGTGCGATCTGCTCTGGGGCTCGGGGACGCTCCCGTTCTTCGGCCTCCCTCCCATCTTCGATGCGACCCTGGGAGAGCGGAGTCCGCCGGGCGACTTCATGAACTTCAAGAAGCGGCTCCGCACCGCGATCTTGAAGAACACCGCATTCCACGGTGTGATCACTTCGAAGAGGGCGCGGGAAGCCCGCTCGCGGTGCCACGCCATCCTCCACCTCCTCGGCGTCGAGAGCGACGACGCGCGGGACATGTTCTATTGGACCGAGGGGCAGCTCGAGTCGATCGAGTCGCACCCGGTCCAGTCCTGGGCGTTCTGGCTCGGGTCCATCGACTGAACCCCCCGGGCGAGCGACGCCCACTGCGAGAGCACTACCCCCCAATGGCCGACCAGATTCAAATGAAGCTCAGTGACAAGAACGTCCTCCAGATCTCCGATACCGCTGACGGCGGCATCCTCATGAAGAACTCCTCCGGGGCCTTCATCCAGGTGAACGACCAGGGGATCACCATCTCCAACGGCAAGGGCGCGGAGATCACCCTCAAGGGCCCCATGGTCGACATCAACGGCGGCGCCCTCTCGGTGATCTGACCCGATGGGCTCCCCCCTCCTGCACGTCGGCGCCCTCGCGCTCTGCCCCCACGGCGGAGCCGTCACCATCATCCCCGGCCAGACCCGCGTCACCGCTGGTGGACTGCCCGCCGCCACCATGGCCGACGCCGCGGTCATCGCCGGGTGTCAGTTCAAGCCGCCGTGCGTGAAGGCCCAATTCGTCCTTGGCTCTCTGCGCATCACCCTCGGAGGCGTCCCGGCGCTGCTCTCCACGAGCACCGCCCTCGCCGTGGGTGCCGCTCCCCAGGGGACCGTCGTCGTCGCACGGTCGCAGACCCGCGCGCTCGGATCGTAGGCCCCGTCTCTCATTGCCACCATCCAACGGAGATCAACCCATGCGCCGTTCATTCGAGGGAGTGTTCGAGCCGCCCGCCATCGGAGCCGAGCGCCCGCCCGTCCCGGTCGCAGGACCGGGGCGCATCGACGTCGGCGCGGAAGGCATCTCCGGGTCGGGCTTCAAGGCCGGCTCTTCGTCGGCATCGCGCTCCGCGGCGGCAGCAAGCACGACGCCCCGGTAGGAGGTACGATCGCGGCCGTGATCGTCGAATGCCAGAAGTGCGGCGCGCCCCTCTCGGTCGTCGAGGGCGTGCGCCTGGTGCAGTGCACGTACTGCGGGGCGACGAGCCAGGTGCGCTCGGGACGCACCATCGCCCAGCCCCAGTATCCGCCGCCGCCGCAGCAGCCCTACCCGGTGCCGCCACAGCAGCCCTACCCCGTTCAGCCACCTCCCTACGTGTACCGCCCGGCCCCGCCGGGGTCCGGGAAGGCGGGCGGTCCGGTCGCGGCCATCGTCATCGTAGGGGCGCTGACGGCCCTCGCGGGAGTCGGCGCGGTGGTCGCGCTCAGCACCAGCGGGGGCTCGGTCTTCAGGACCACGCTCAGCCCCACCGCCCAGGCGACGGTCGAGACCATCCCCATCGGCGCGGCCGAGCCGCTGTCGAGGCTGATCCCCGGCGTCGCGGGCGGGCCCGTCCGCGGCGGCTCGGTCTCCACCTCGTGCCGGGGCTATTTCCCCGTGGCGCCGCAGTACGCGCTGAGGGTGACGGCCATGCAGCGGGTGCGGCTCACCACCGTCGGCAACCAGGACCTCACCATGGCGGTGCGCGATCCCTCTGGGGTCTACCGCTGCGACGACGACGGCGGCCAGGGCAGCAACCCCCTGCTCGACCTGCCCCTCGCTCCGGGCCTCTACCCCGTGTGGATCGGCACCTACCGCCAGCGCTACACCGCAGGCTTCTCGCTGCAGGTGCAGACCGGCGAGCCCGGGGCGGCGGCCTTCGACAGCGCCCTCTCGTTGACCGCTCCTCCCACGCTCGGGCGTCTCCCGCTCTTCGGCCCCACCACCGTCGCGACGCGCACGGGCATCGCCGGAGGCATCGTCGCCGCGAGCACCCTCGGCAACAACTGCCGGGGCTACATCCCCGCCGCGCCGCACCTCGTGCTCGACGCCGCCGACTACCGCCGGGTGGTGCTGGTGACCGCCGCCTCGCGCGACCTCACCATGGTGGTGCGCGACGCGAGCGGCGCCTTCCGCTGCGACGACGACTCGGGCGGCTCGTCGCAGCCCCGGGTCGAGACCACGCTCTCGCCGGGCGCCCACCAGGTCTGGATCGGGACCTACAGCGCCAACGACAGCGCCAACTTCACCCTGAGCGTGCAGTCGCAGTCGGCCGGGTCGACGCCGCCGCTGGCCGGAGGCATCTCGCCGCAGAGCCGCCCCACGGTCTCGGTGCTCGACCTCGACCGCGCGCCGGCCACGACCACGCTCCGAGGATCGATCGTCGGCACGCTGCGGGCGGCCGAGGTCGCGACGTCGTGCCGGGGCTACCTCACCGCGGCGCCGCAGCTACGGCTGGTCACCGGGACGCCGCGCAGGGTGTCGATCACGGCCACCTCGGGCACCGACCTGACGATGCTGGCGCGCGGCCCCAACGGCGACGTGGTGTGCGCCGACGACTCGCCGGGCAGCACCAACCCCACCATCGAGGCCGACATCGCCGCGGGCGAGACCACGATCTGGATCGGCTCCTACGGCGGCTCGTCGCGCGCCTCCTTCCGGGTGCAGGTGACGCTCGAGCCCGGCGGGCCGACGAGGCCCGTGAAGTGACCCTCGCGCCCCATCGCTCCTGAGTCTCCGTTCCACGCTCACTCCCTCTCTCCACCCCCGAAGCCCCCATCCCATGACCAACCCGCTGCTCTCCGACCGCGACGTGGACTTCCTTCTCTACGAGGTGCTCGACGCCGAAGGGCTCTGCGCGCTGCCGGACTTCGAGGGCTACAACCGGGAGACCTTCGACCTGGTGCTGGGCAACGCGCGCCGGCTCGCGAGGGAGGTGCTCTTCCCGGCCTTCCAGCCGATGGACGCCGAGCCGCCGAGCCTGGTCGAGGGGAGGGTGCGGGTGCACCCGAGGATGCGCGAGCTCTACCCCGCGATGGTGGCCCAGGGCTACATCGCGGCGACGCGCCCCGCGGCGGTGGGCGGAGCGCAGCTTCCGCACCTGGTGTCGGGGATGGCCACGGCCTACCTGATGGCGGCCAACGCGGCGGCCTACGCGTACCTGGGGCTCACCACCGGGGCGGCGCACCTGATCGAGGCCTTCGGCAGCGACTGGCTGCGGGAGACCTTCATGCGCCCGATGTACGAGGGTCGCTACACCGGCACGATGGCCCTCACCGAGCCCCACGCCGGGTCGTCGCTCGGGGACATCACCACGCGCGCCACCCCTCAGGCGGACGGGGCGTTTCGGGTGCAGGGGAGCAAGGTGTTCATCTCCGGGGGCGACCACGACCTCACCGAGAACATCGTCCACCTGGTGCTGGGGCGCGTCGACGGAGCGCCTCCGGGGGTGCGCGGCGTGTCGCTCTTCGCGGTCCCCCGGCTGCGGCCGGAGGGCGGTGGGCTGGTGCCCAACGACGCGCACGCGACGGGGGTATTTCACAAGATGGGCTGGAAGGGACTGCCCTCCATCGCGCTCAACCTCGGCGAAGAGGGCGACTGCCTCGGGTGGCTCGTGGGCCCGGAGGGGCGCGGGCTCGCGTGCATGTTCCAGATGATGAACGAGGCGCGGATCATGGTGGGCATCAACGCCACCGCGACGGCCTCGGCGGCCTACCAGGAGTCGCTCGCCTACGCGCAGTCGCGGCCGCAGGGGCGCGCTCTCTCGAGCCGCGGCGACGGGCCGATGGTGCCGATCATCGAGCACGCCGACGTGCGCCGGATGCTGCTGCGCCAGAAGGCCATCGTGGAGGGCTCGCTGGCGCTGCTGGCGACGGCCTCGCGCTACTCCGACCTCTCGGGCCACCTGGCGGACGACGACGCGAAGCGGGAGGCGCAGCGGATGCTCGACCTGCTGACGCCGCTGGCCAAGAGCTTCCCGGCGGAGCGGGGCTTCGAGAGCAACACGCTCGCGGTGCAGATCCACGGGGGCTACGGGTACACGAGCGAGTACCTGCCCGAGGCGTGGCTGAGGGACCAGAAGCTCAACACCATCCACGAGGGCACCACGGGCATCCAGGCGATGGACCTCCTCGGCCGCAAGGTGATGGCCGAGGGGGGCGCGGCGCTGATGGCCTTCGGGGCGACGGTGGGGGCGGCCATCGCGGAGGCGCGCGAGGCGGGCGTCGAGGCGCGCTGGTGCGACGAGCTCGGCGCCGCGGTCGAGTCGGTGGGAGGGCTCACCATGGAGCTCGGCGAGAAGGGCATGGCGGGCGACCGCGAGGGCATGCTGCGGCACGCGACGGACTACCTCGACCTGATGGGTACGGTGGTGGTGGCGTGGCAGTGGCTCGCGATGGCGACCGCCGCGACGAGGGGCCTGGGCCGAGGCGTCGAGGGCGAGGGGGCGGACTTCTACCGGGGCAAGCTGGCCGCGGCGCGCTACTGGTACGCCAACGAGCTGCCGAGGGCGGCGCTGCTGGTGGCGCGCATCCGGGAGGCGGACGGGAGCTACGCCGAGGCGAAGGCGGAGTGGTTCTGATGGGGTGAAGGGCGGGAGGCTGACGGGGATTCGGAGTACGAGCGCGAGGTCGTCACCGACCGCTTCCCCGGTACGAGCGCGAGGCCGTCAGCGACCAGGGCCAGACCCCAGCCCGTAAGGGCGGGGGAGCGACCTACCCCGTTGCCAGTCGTCTTCCGGAAAGGTGGTCGGTCTCCGGGCAGAGGCGACGTCAGAATTCCGCACTGGGGTGCCGTGGTAGGTCGCACCCGCTCCCTCACGGTCGCGGTCTGGCTCTGCACGCTGATGGCCTCGCGCTCGTACCGGGGAAGCGGTCGGTGACGGGCGACGATTCTCCCCGCGTCGCCCCATTGTCGTCGGGGGGCCTCTGGCCCATTATCAGACGAATGATAGAGAACTCATCCAACGCCAGGGCGTGGCTCCTCGTGGTGGCGCTGGCGGGCTGCGCCCGGGCCGGGGCCGACGCCCCCGCGGCGCTCCAGGGGGTGGTGGAGTTCGATGACCGCGCGCTGGGCTTCGAGCTGGGCGGGCGCGTTGCGACGGTGGCCGTCGAGCGGGGACAGACCGTCACCCCGGGCCAGGTGATCGCCACCCTGGACGAGGGCCTCGCCCGCCCTGCACGGGCCGCCCGGGAGGCGGAGGTGGCGGCCGCGAGGGCCCAGCTGCGGCTGCTCCAGGCGGGCGCCCGGAGGGAGGACGTGCGAGGCGTCGAGGCGCAGCTCACGGCGGCGAGGGCCACGGAGACGGCGGTGCAGCGCAACCTCGCGCGGGCCCGTGGGCTCGCGGCGCAGGGGGCCGTCCCCACGGCGGGGCTCGACGACCTCGAGGCCCAGCGGGCGAGGGCGATGGGCGAGCGAGGGGCGCTGGAGGAGCGGCTCTCGGCGCTGCGCAGCGGGCCCAGGACGCAGGAGGTGAGCGCGGCGAGGGCGAGGCTCGAGGCGGCCGAGTCGGTGCTGGCCGCGGAGGACGCGAGGCTGGCCCGGCACACCCTCAGGGCGCAGCTCGGGGGCGTGGTGCTGGAGCGCCACGTGGAGGCCGGGGAGGTGGCGGGGGCGGGGGTTCCGGTGGTGACGGTGGCGGACACGACGCACCCCTATGTGGAGGTCTTCGTCCCCCAGGCGGGCCTCGCGGCGGTGGCGCTGGGCGCTCCGGCGACGGTGCGCATCGACGGCGAGCGCGCGGGCCTCACCGGGCGGGTGGAGTTCATCGGGCGTCGGCTGGAGTACACGCCGCGCTTCCTCTTCAGCCCCCGAGAGCGGCCCAACCTGGTGGCCAGGGTGCGGGTGCGCATCGACGACCCCACCGGGCGTCTTCACGCGGGCGTCCCGGCCACGGTGGAGCTCGGCCATGGCCGCTGAGCTGGTGGTCGAGACCCAGGGGCTCGGGCGCACCTTCGGCTCGCTCGTGGCGGTGAGGGACGTGTCGCTCTCGGTGCGTCGCGGGGAGATCTTCGGCATCCTGGGGCCCAACGGCGCGGGCAAGTCGACCACCATCCGGATGCTCTGCGGGCTGCTCACCCCGAGCAGCGGGCGAGGCGCCGTGGCGGGCTTCGACATCGCCACCGAGCCCGAGAGGATCAAGACCCGCATCGGGTACATGACCCAGCGCTTCTCGCTCTACGAAGACCTCACCGTGCGGGAGAACCTGCTCTTCTACGCGGGGCTCTACGGCCTCTCCGGCGCCCGTCGCCGGGAGCGCGTGGCGGAGGTGATCGCCCGCAACGGCCTCGTCGACCGCAGCGACCAGCTCGCCGGCACCCTCTCCGGGGGATGGAAGCAGCGCGTGGCGCTCGCCTGCGCGATGCTTCACGAGCCTCCGCTGGTCTTCCTCGACGAGCCCACCGCGGGCGTCGACCCGGTGAGCCGGAGGGCGTTCTGGGAGGAGATCCACCGCATCGCGAGCGACGGCACCACGGTCATCGTGACCACCCACTACATGGACGAGGCCGAGCGCTGCCACCGCCTCGCCTTCATCTTCCGGGGCGCGGTGCTCGACGTCGGCACCCCCGCGGAGATCATGGATCGCCGCGGGTTGCGCGTGGCCGAGGTGGAGTGCCGTGAGCGCGCGGTGCTCGACTCGCTGCGCGCCGACGCCCGGGTGGAGGAGGTCGCCCCCTTCGGGTCGCGGCTGCGCGTGACCACCCGCCGGGAGCACGACCCGGCGGCGCTGGTGAGGGCGGCGATGGACGCGGCGGGGCTGCGCGGCGACGACCCCCTGGAGGTGCGCGCCAACCTGGAGGACGCCTTCGTCTCCATGGTGCGAGACGACGCGAGGCGCGCGTGACACGCCTGCTCTCCATCGCCTGGAAGGAGCTGCTCCAGCTCCGGCGAGACCGGCTCACGCTGGCGATGATGGTGATGCTGCCGATCCTGCAGATCACGCTCTTCGGCTGGGCGATCGACACCGACGTGAGGCACATCCCGACGACGGTGCTCGACCAGGACCGCACCGCCGCCTCGCGAGAGCTCGCCCGCGCCCTCGAGGCCACCGGGAGCTGCGACCTGGTGGGCAACGTGCGCGACCCGGCCGAGCTCTCCGCCGCGCTGCGCTCGGGGCGCGCGAAGGTGGGGCTGGTGATCCCTCCGCGCTACGCCGAGCGGCTCTCGCTGGGGCACGCGGCCACGGTGCAGCTCGTGGTCGACGGCTCCGATCCGCAGTCCGTGGCGAGCGCCACCAGCGCCGCGGGGGGGCTCATCGCGCAGCGGGCGGTGGCCATGATGCTGGCCCGCACCGGGGCGCGCGAGGCGCCCATCTCGCTGGAGTCGACCACCTGGTACAACCCCGACCTGCGCACGGCGGTGAACGTGGTGCCGGGCCTGGTCGGGGTGATCCTGACGATGACCATGGTGATGCTCACCGCGATGGCCATCGCCAGGGAGCGGGAGCGAGGCACCCTGGAGCAGCTGGTGGTCTCGCCCATCCGCCGCTGGGAGCTGGTGGTGGGGAAGATCCTGCCCTTCGTGGCCATCGGCTACGTGCAGATGACCCTGGTGCTCATCGCGGGCCGGGTGATCTTCGACGTCCCGGTGGTGGGCTCTCTGCCGCTGCTCTACGCGCTGGCCTTCGGCTTCATCGCGGCCAACCTCGCGCTGGGTCTCTTCTTCTCGACGCTCGCGAAGACCCAGCAGCAGGCCATGCAGATGTCCTTCTTCTTCATCCTCCCCAACATCCTGCTGAGCGGGTTCATGTTCCCTCGCGAGGGGATGCCCAAGCCCGCGCAGTGGCTCTCGGAGATCCTGCCGCTCACGCACTTCCTCAAGATCATCCGAGGCATCGCCCTGCGCGGCGCGGGCTTCGACGACCTCCGCGGCGAGCTGCTCCGGCTGGCGGTGATCCTCGCGGCGCTGGTCACGCTCAGCTCGCTGCGCTTCCGCAAGAACCTCGCGTGAGACGGAAAGGCACCCGAAACCCCCGATGGCCCGCCCTCGCAGTGACATCTCGCAGCGCATCGTGACCGCCGCGGCCGAGCGCTTCCTCCACGACGGCGTGGACGGGGCCTCGCTGCGACAGATCGCCGTCGCCGCGGGCACCAACCTCGGCATGGTCTACTACTACTTCCCGACCAAGGACGACCTCTTCCTCGCGGTGGTCGAGCGGCACTACGCGCCGCTCTCTCAGGCGATCATCGAGGCCGTCGCGGCGGGGCCCTCCTTCGACGAGCGGGTGCGGGCGCTCTACGACCGCTTCGGGGCGATGAGCGAGGAGGAGTTCGTGGTGCTGCGGCTGATGCTGCGAGAGGCGCTGGTCTCCTCCGAGCGCCTCAACCGGGTCTTCGAGCGGATGATGCACGGCCACACCCCGGCGATGCTGGAGCTGCTCTCCGAGGGCATCGCCACCGGGCGCGTGGCCGGGGACCTTCACCCGGTCGCGGCGCTGGTGACCATGGCCGTGCTGGCGGTGGCTCCGCAGGTGATGGTGCGAAGGGTCGCGGCGAGCGTGAAGGCGGTCGAGCTCCCCACTGCCTCGGAGCTGGCGAGGCACCTCTCGACGGTCGCGCTCCGGGGCATCGGGCCGGCGGTCACCTCAGCGGCGCCTGCGGAGGGTTCTCCAGCGCCACCGGAGGCGTCACCGCCCACAGCGTCGGGTCGTCGGTCCGCAGCCAGGCGCCGCCCGCGCTGAAGCGACCCGCCGCGCTCACCACCAGCGGCAGCGTCAGCGAGTGGGTGCCCGCGCCCAGGCGATCGAGCCGCAGCAGCAGCGAAGCCTCCCGCCGCTCGATGATCGGACGCAGCGCCCTCGGGCTTCGGTCGAGCGCGCTCCACCAGCCGATGTCCCGCTCCGTCGCCCGCACCCTGACGCGGCTCCCCGAGGGCCTCGCCACCTCCACCCCGGAGGGCAGCGGCACCACCAGCTCCACGCCCGTCGCCTCGCGAGGAAGCGTCCAGCGCAGCGTCAGCGTCGGTCCCTCCGTCGTCGTCCCGAGGAGCCGCTCCAGCGAGACCGTCCCGGTGGGCGCTCCCACCGGGGCCAGCGAGAGCGACCCCCTCACATGCACCCTCGCCAGTCGCCCCGGCGCCGCCGCGTAGGACACCCGCAGCGTCCCCGCCTCGCGCACCCGCACCCTCGCCGGGTGCTCCCGATCGCCCCGCGCCACCTCGCGGCCGCCGAGGGACACCGTGAAGCCCGATCCCTGAGCCGTGGGGAGGGCCCTCGTCAGCAGGGCCAGCACGTCCGCCTCGGAGCTTCCCCACCACCACGCCGTGCTCGGCGCCGGGCGCGCCGAGAGCCAGCTCCATACCCGGTCGAGTAAAGCCGCGGTCGCCGGGTCGCCCGCAGGCAGCGCCGCGGCCGCGCGGGCGACCTCCGCCCTCCCTCCCTCCCTCGCAAAACACAGGAACCACGCCACCCCCCGGCACTCCGCCTCGCCCCGCCCGTCGAGGGCCGCGCCAAGCGTGCTGTGCAGCCGCTCCGCCCAGCGCCTCGCCGTCGTCGGAGCCACCCTCCGGGCGGCCACGTAGGCGCCCCTCACCGCGTCGAGCGGGAGCGCCGCCTCGGCCTCCATCCTCGCCAGCACCGCCCTCGCGAGCACCGCGTCCGAGGGAACCCCGCTCCCGGCCAGGGCCTCGACGAGGCGTCCCCCCTCGGCGCCCCGGGCGACGGCCGCCCGCTCCCTCACGAAGGCCCACGCGTCCTGCCACTCGCTCCCTCGCGAGGCGCTCCCCAGCGCGCTCAGCATCGTCGCGGTGACGTGGCCGCTCGACCCGCTGCCTCGCCACCAGCCGAGCGCTCCGTCGAGGCCTCGGAGCGCCGCGAGCTGCGCCGCCATCGAGGCGATCGCTCCGTCGAGGCGAGCGATCCGCTCCGCCCTGCCGTCCAGCGGGAGGGACTCCGCCGCGACCCGGAGCGTGCGCATCGCCGCGAGGCGCTCCACCACGATGGAGGGCGCCGTCCAGCGAGGTCCGCCCAGGGACTCCAGCACCTCGTCGGCGAGCGCCCCGAGCCGGGGAGCCCCGTCGATCACCAGCTCGGCCTCCTGGGAGAGCGCGGGGATCGGGACGTCCACGTCCGTCGCCCTCCCGTCCACGGTGAAGTGAAGGGACATCGGGACCACCGCGTCGTCGGGGCGCACGGCGATGCCCACGCGCACCGCGTCCTGCGCGGCGCCCGAGCGCACCCTCGCCACCAGCGTGGCCCTGCCGCTACGAGAGGCGAGCACCGAGAAGGCCGCGCTGCCCTCGCCGCGCGCATCGAGGGTCACCGCGTTCGGGGCGCCCTCGACGGTCACCCCGTCGCCCTGGAGGACCACCTCCACCCGCTGCCCCGCCAGGGTGGGCGAGTGCACCGACAGCGAGGCGCTCGCCCGATCGCCCGGTCGCAGCGCGGTCGGCGCCTCCATCGAGGCGGAGAGTGGACGGTTGGTGGAGACCACCGTGAAGGCCCGGTCGCCGCGTCCGTGGGCGTCGATGGCGAGCGCCTGCAGGCGCCAGCGCCCGGGGTGAGGAGGCAGCGGGACGTCCACGTCGAGCCGCCCGTCGGGGCCGAGGGCCCTCGCTCCCACGAAGAAGAGGTCGCCCTCCAGGCGCTGCTCGCGGACGCCGCGCACGCCTCCTCCGCCGCTGCCGTAGCCCGAGCCGGAGCCCGAGCCGTAGAGGCCGCGGCCGGGGGGAGCGGGAGGGCCCGCCTCGCAGCCGAAGCGGAGCACGCTGCCGGAGACCCAGGCGTGGGTGTCGGTGTGGCTCGCGACGCGGGCGGCGAGGAGGTCCCACGGGACGTCGCGCACATCGAGGGAGACCGCGCCCAGGGAGCGGGAGCGCGCCTCGCAGACCGTGGCGCCGGAGAGGCCCGCCGCGCGAGCCAGGGCCGAGGCGACGGCGCCGAACATACCCCGGCTGGTAAAGCTCACCAGCGAGCCGCCGGAGTTCCAGGCGTCGTAGCGGGTGAGCTCGGGCAGGGCCTGGGCGTTCCAGAGGGCCTGAGGGTCGAGGTGGCGGCCCTCGTCGGCGCCCCACGCGCGGGGGCGGGAGCTGTCTGCGCCGCTCGCCGGGCGCCCCGGGACGGAGAGCATCGCGTCGACGGGGGGATAGGTCTCGGGAGCGAGGTCCCAGTAGCCCTCGTCGGCCAGCCAGAGGCTCACCACGGCGTCGCGGGGCGCTCCCTCGGGGCCTCTCGCGGCGATGGTCGCGTGCATCGTGGCGCCCTCGGCGTAGGACCTCGCGTCGCTGCTCACCCGCAGCGAGAGCGGCGCGGCGGACGAGACACCCACCACCGCGGTCGCGGTCTCCACGGCCCCGCCCGAGAGGTGCGTGGCCACCACCGAGGCGCCTCCGTGGGCGTCCGGGGCTAAGCCCAGCGACGCGCTCCACCAGGCGCTCGCCCCCCTCGGCGGCCCCGACGGAACCCACGCGCTCGACCACACGCCCGACTGCTCCAGCGTCACCCAGGTCGCGCCCGACGCCGGTCGGGTGAGGTCCACCGGGAGCGTCTCCCCCGCCACCACCGCGGCGCGCGTCGGCCTCACCGACAGGGCGCCTCGGGCCCCCAGGCTCGGCGGGCGCTCGCGCTCCCACACCACCGTCCCGGCTTCGACGGCGGTGCCCCGCTCGGAGGCCGCGAGCACCCACCACGGGCCCGCTCCCGGCAGCCGTAGCGCCGCCCGGGTGTCGCCCTCCGTGGCCGTCTCCACGCGGCCGCTCCAGCGCACGGGCCCCACCGCGCGGTTGCCGTCGCTGCCGTAGACCCGCAGCGACAGGGGCTCCCTCAACCGCTCTCCGCCGAGGTTCTCCGCGCGCACCCAGAGCGACGCGGCTCCATCGGTCGCAGCCGCCTCGCGGGCCACCTCGACGTGCAGCAGCACCGGGCTCCGGCCGGTCCAGAGCTCCGTCTGCGCCATGGTCCTCCCGAGCGAGGCGCGCACCACCTCGCGGCGCGCGGCGTCCTCCACGCTCCCCACGGCGAAGGTCACCTCCGCCGCGTGGTCGGGACTGACGGTGGCCGACTGTCGCTGCCCCATGAACTCGAAGCTCACCGTGGCCGCGGTGGGCCACCGCCCCTCGTCGTCGCTCGCGCGCACCCTCACGGTCTCTCCCGCCGCGGCGAAGCCCCGGTCGGCGCTCACCACCAGCGCCCTCGCCGGGAGCGCCCTCGGGTCGATCACGATGGTGCGCACGTGCGATCGCCCTCGCACCAGCGCCCGGAGCTCGGTGGTGGCGACGGTGAGCTCGGTGACGAAGTTGCCGTCCGCGTCGGTGAGCACGGTCGTGCCCGGCGTGGGGGCCGGGGCGTCGTGGTCCTGGATGGTGACCGACTCCCGGGCGAGGGGGACGTCGCGGCCGTTGTGGCAGCCGCGGGCGTGGCCTCGCAGGTGGAGCGTCTCCCCGCGGCGAAAGGCCGGACGCCCCGGGTCGAGGTAGACCCGCACGTCGCACGCATCGAGCCGGGAGTGCGAGGCGTCGGCCCAGGCCCAGGCGTCGCCGCGGTGGGCCACGAAGCGCCGGGTGGGGGCGTCCGAGGCGGGCATCCGCAGCTCGCCGCGGGCGTCGGTGAGGGCGCGCTCCCGGCCGTCGCCCGAGGGCGCGTCGGCGCTCACCTCGACGCCCGCGACGGGCGCTCCCTCGGAGGTGGCGGCGACGGCGGTGTCGTGGCGGTCGCCCCGTCGCACCAGCAGCGTGAGGTCGCTCACGCTCACCAGCGCGCTCGCCGCGTAGGGCCCGGCGTGCACCCTCGCGAGGTACAGCCCCTCGGGCAGCGCACCGAGGGAGACCCTCTCGTCGGCCCAGCGTCCGGCGTGCACCCATCGGGTCTCGACGCTCCCCTCGTCGCTCTCGCTGGAGTCGTAGGCGGCGCTCTCGTCGCCGCCCGTGCGACGGGCCGCGACCGGGCGGGCGAGGGTCACGCTCTCGTCGCGCACCAGCTCCAGCGCGCCCTCTCGTCGAGGCAGCGGACCACTCGCCCGCAGCAGCGCCTCGCAGGCCCTCCCTGCGGCCTCTCCGGCGATGGCGAGGCCGTCCGGGGCGAGCGCTCGTCGGGCCCAGGGCTCCGGGTCTCGCAGCCGGAAGAGGGCGACGCGCAGGTTCCCTCCGCCGCGGAGCTGCACCCTCAGCGAGGCGGGGCTCCCAGGGACGAAGCGACGCTCGGCATCGACCAGGAGGAAGGGGCGCTCGGGGCGAGCGAAGGGGAGGGAGAGGTCGGTGGGCCCCCACGCGATCACGGGGGGGCTGAGGGTGGCGACGAGGAAGGCGACGGTAAGGGGGCGACGGGTCTTCACGGGAGGGTCCTCCGCGCGTCGAGGAGCATGGCGCTGGTGACCTCGATCTCGCCGAGGGTCTGGAGCTGACCGCTGCGCTGGGCGGTGAGGTCGAAGCGCCAGCGGCGCTCCCTCGGGGTGTTGGCGAAGAGCAGCACCTCGGCGTGGAGGGGGGTCTGCGCCCCGGAGGGAAGGCCCCAGGCGTCGAGGCGGGCGGTGACCCCGGCGCGCTCGGCGGAGAGGGCGGCGGCGTCGGAGGGAGGCGGCGTGGCGCGGAGGCGGGCGTCGATGGCGTGGAGTCGCTCGAGGGCCTCCTCGAAGGCGGAGTCGTCGCGGTCGCCCCGGCGCGCTCCGTCGGACCAGTAGTGGACCTTCACCCGGTAGCGCCCCGCGGAGGCGCTGGCGCGGAGGTAGGCCTGGGAGCCGAAGCCGATGGCGTCGGAGGAGAAGTCGAGGAGGCGACCGCCGGGGGTGCTCTCGCGGTGGTCCCATTTGACGGTCTCTCCGTCGGGCTCTCGCACCCAGAGGTCGATGATCTCCCCGCGGGCGGACCAGCCCAGGAGCACCACCAGGTCGACCGGGTCGCCGTCGACGTGGAAGGTCACCGAGTCGCGAGCGACCGTGTCCCCGCGGCGCACGCCCACCCCGACGCGGTTGGTGCCGGGGAGCACCACCACGGTCTGCTCCACGCGCCCGTCCCGCACCGGAACCTCATAGGACATCCCATGCACGGTGATGGTCGCGGTGAGCACCGATGGGTCGGAGACCGCGGCCACCAGCCGGGCGGTGTCCTGGGCCCGGAGCACCCCTCCGCCGGGCTCCTCGATGCGCACCGAGAGGGGCGCCGCGGTCTGCGCCCTCCCCAGCCGCGGAAGGGCCATCGAGGCGAGGCCGAGCACGAAGGGCCGGCGACCGAGGAGCGTGTGGGGAGGAGCCATCGGTGGGGGATGACACCACGGCTCGGGGGAAGTTCTGTGCGCTTCAGGCGGCGCGGCGAGAGAGAGCCGTCACCCGGCGAGGCCCCGGTGCGACGCACCACAGGACGGCGGGCCTCCCGCGGAGGTCGACCGCGCTCGCCACCGAGGTGCCGAAGGAATAGACGTAGTTCCCGGTGCCTACGAAGGTCCGTGACGGGTCCCTCTCCACCCCGGACGCGCTCCCCCGATAGGAGAACGCGGCGCCCGCGCCGGCGAAGGCGTTGAACGACCCGATGAGGATGTCGCCGTAGCCGTCGCCGCTGTGGTCGCCCGCTCCCGCGAGCGCGAAGCCGAAGGTGTCATCGCCCCGCGCGCCCACGAGGGTGAGCGAGGCGGACGGCGAGACGCCCGACGGGCCCCCATGGAACACGCTCGCGAACCCGACGAAGGGATCCGACGGGAAGGAGGTGGGGCGGGTTCCGCCGGAGACGACGTCGTCGTAGCCGTCGCCGTTGACGTCGCCCGCGCCCGCCACCGTCCTGCCGATCGTGTCGCCCGAGGCGCCCAGCAGCACCCTCGCGGCGCTGGCCTCGACCCCCGATGGGCTCCCCATGAAGACGCTCGCGTTGGACGGGCTGCCTCCGGGCACCCCGACGATGACGTCGACGTAGCCGTCGGCGTTGACGTCGCCGGCGCTCGCCACCGAGCGGCCGAACTGGGAGAACGGAACGCTGCCCCGGAGGACCCTCGCCGCGGTCGTCCCGATCCCCGACGGGCTGCCGTGGAAGATGCTCGCGGTGCCCACGGTGTCGCCGCCGTCGGGCCTGGCCTGGTAGGCCCCGATGATGAGGTCGGTGTACCCGTCGCCGTTGACGTCGCCCGCGCTCGCCACCGATTGACCGAAGGTGTCGTCGTAGAAGTCGCCCACGAGGACCCTGGCCGGGCTCATCACGATCCCCGACGCGCTCCCGTGGAAGACGCTCGCCGTCCTGGCGCCGCCCGTCCCGACGACGACGTCGGCGTAGCCGTCGCCGTTGACGTCGCCCGCCCCCGCCAGCGACTGGCCGAAGAATTCGAAGGACTGGCCGCCGACCAGGACGGTGGTGGCGTTCGGCGGCACCCCCGTGGGGCTCCCGTGGAAGACCCTCGCGGCGCCCGCATAGGAGCCCGCCGGCCCGTTCGCGCGGTGCTCCGAGAGGATGAGGTCGCCGTAGCCGTCGCCGTTGACGTCGCCCGCGCTGGCCACCGACTGGCCGAGCTGGACATACGACTCGCTGCCCTCGATGACCCTCACCGGCGTCGTCGCGAGCCCCAGCGCGCTCCCGTGGAACACCGCCACGGAGCCCGCCTGGCTGCCCTGCGGGGGGCTGGCGCGAGCGGCCCCGGCGGCCATGTCGTCGTAGCCGTCTCCGTTGAGGTCGAGGTGGGGGTTGTCGCTGCTGTCCACCCCGCTGCTCGCGCTCCGGGCGGGCACGTGGAAGAGCCAGGTCGGGCTCGCGGTGGTGTCGGTCACCGACCCGATCCGGCCGCGCACCCGCCAGAACACTACGCCGTTCGCGGGCAGGTCGACCGCCGGCCGCGCGGTGCTGCCGCTCACCGTCAGCACCTCGAGGGAGATCGTGCAGTCGCGGTCGCGGCAGAGCGCCACCTCCGCCCCGTCGAAGCCCGAGGGCAGCGTCCAGCGGAGCGTCGGTCGCCGCTGCGTCACGTCGCCCAGGGACATCGGCGCCAGCAGCCGGGGCGCCGCGCTCGAGGGCACGCAGTAGGGCCCCACCGGGCGCTGCCCGGACGGGCACTGGCAGCGCCCTCCGCCGCAGTACTGGATGCTGGAGCAGGTGATGCCGCAGCCGCCGCAGTGGGCGCTGCTGGTGAGGGTGTGGGTCTCGCAGCCGTTGGCCTGGCTGCCGTCGCAGTTGCCGAAGCCCGAGCTGCAGGCGGTGATGGAGCACGCGCCCGCCGAGCAGACCGAGGTGGCGTTGGAGAGCGTGCACGCGTTGCCGCAGGCGCCGCAGCTCGTCGCGCTGCTGCGGAGGTCGGTCTCGCAGCCGTTGCTGGCCGCCCCGTCGCAGTTGCCGAAGCCCGCGTAGCAGGCGAAGCCGCAGGTCCCGCCGGTGCAGTACGCCGCCGCGCTGGCGCGCACGGGACACGCGGTGGTGCACGAGCCGCAGCGCAGCGGGTCGCTGGCGAGGTTGGAGCAGGTGCCCGAGCAGTTGGTCTGCCCCGCGCTGCAACTCACCCCGCAGGCTCCGCCCGAGCAGATCGCCCCGCCCCCGCAGGCCCGGCCGCAGGCGCCGCAGTTGGCGTTGTCGGTCCCGGTGCCCACCTCGCAGCCGTTGGCCGCGAGCCCGTCGCAGTCGGCGTAGCCCGGGGTGCAGGCCGCGATGGCGCAGGCACCGGAGGAGCAGGTCGCCGAGGCGTTGGGGAGCGAGCACACCCGGCCGCACACCCCGCAGCTCGCGGCGTTGGAGCGGGTGTCGGTCTCGCAACCGTTGGTGGGGCTGCCGTCGCAGTCTCCGTAGCCCGCGGCGCAGCGCACCACCGTGCAGGCCCCCGCCGAGCAGCCGGTGGCGGCGACGTTGGGGAGGGCGCAGACCGTCCCGCACGCGCCGCAGTGGGCCGGGTCGATGGCGGTGTTGGCGCAGAAGGCCGTCGCGCCCGCTCCGCAGGTGGAGAGCGGCGAGGCGCAGCTCGTGCCGCAAGCGCCCGCAGAGCAGACCCGGCCCGCGGCGCAGCCGGTGCCGCAGGCGCCGCAGTTGGTGTTGTCGCTGCGGGTGTCCACCTCGCAGCCGTTGGCGGCGCTCAGGTCGCAGTCCGCGAAGCCTGGAGCGCAGGCCGTGATCGCGCACGCCCCCGCCGCGCAGGCGGAGGTGGCGTTGGGCAGCACGCAGGTGCGGCCGCAGGCGCCGCAGCTCGTGGCGCTGGTCAGGGTGCCGGTCTCGCAGCCGTTGGAGGCCACGCCGTCGCAGTCCCCGAAGCCCACGGCGCAGCGCAGCACCGTGCAGGCGCTGGCCGAGCAGCCGTTGGCGGCGACGTTGGGGAGGGCGCACACGGTGCCGCACTCGCCGCAGTGGGAGGGGTCGATCGAGGTGTTGGCGCAGAAGGCCGTCGCGCCCGCTCCGCAGGCGCGCAGGGGCGGCGCGCAGCTGGTGCCGCAGCTGCCCGCGGAGCACACCCGGCCCGAGGCGCAGGCCACCCTGCACGCCCCGCAGTTGGCGTTGTCGCTGCGGGTGTCCACCTCGCAGCCGTTGGCCGCGAGGCCGTCGCAGTCGAGGAAGCCCGCGGCGCAGGTCGTGATCGCGCAGGCCCCCGAGGAGCAGCGCGAGGAGGCGTTGGCGAGGACGCACGCGCGGCCGCAGGCGCCGCAGCTGGTGGCGCTGGCCGCAAGGTCGGTCTCGCAGCCGTTGGAGGACACGCCGTCGCAGTCTCCGTAGCCCCCGGTGCAGCGCACCACCGTGCACGCCCCCGCGGCGCAGCCCTGGGCGGCCACGTGGGAGAGGGCGCAGACGGTGCCGCAGGCGCCGCAGTGGGAGGGGTCGATGGCGGTGTTGGCGCAGAAGGCCGAGGCGCCCGTCCCGCAGGTGCGAAGGGGCGAGGCGCAGGTGGCGCCGCAGGTTCCGCCCGAGCACACCCGGCCGGCGGGGCAGGCGGTGCCGCACGCCCCGCAGCTGGCGTTGTCGGAGCGGGTGTCCACCTCGCAGCCGTCCGAGGGGTTGGCGTTGCAGTCGGCGAAGCCCGCGGCGCAGGCGACGAGCGAGCATCCCCCCGCGGTGCATGCCGCCGTGGCGTTGGGCAGGGCGCAGGCGCGGCCGCAGGCGCCGCAGCTCGTCAGGGTGGTCTGGACGTTGGTCTCGCAGCCGTTGGAGGCAGCTCCGTCGCAGTCGCCGTAGCCCGCGGCGCAGCGCACCACGGTGCAGGCCCCGGCCGAGCAGCCCTGGGCCGAGGCGTTGGAGAGGGCGCAGACCGTGCCGCAGCCGCCGCAGTTGGCAGGGTCGAGGGCGGTGTTGGCGCAGAAGGCCGACGAGCCCATGCCGCAGGAGCGAAGGGGCGAGGCGCAGGTGGTGCCGCACGCTCCGCCCGAGCAGACCTGGCCCGCGGCGCAGGCGGTGCCGCAGGCCCCGCAGCTGGTGCTGTCGGAGCGGGTGTCCACCTCGCAGCCGTCCGAGGGGTTGGCGTTGCAGTCGGCGAAGCCCGCAGCGCAGGCGGCGATCGCGCAGGCCCCCGAAGCGCAGGTGGAAGAGGCGTTGGCGAGGACGCACGCGCGGCCGCAGGCGCCGCAGCTGGAGGCGCTGGCGTTGAGGTCGGTCTCGCAGCCGTTGGACGAGGCGCCGTCGCAGTCTCCGAAGCCCCCGGAGCAGCGCACCACCGTGCAGGCGCCCGAGGCGCAGCCGTTGGCGGCGACGTGGGAGAGGGCGCAGACGGTTCCGCACTCGCCGCAGTTCGCCGGGTCGATGGCCGCGTTGGCGCAGAAGGCCGTCGCGCCCGTGCCGCAGGTGGAGAGAGGCGAGGCGCAGGTGGCGCCGCACGCTCCGCCCGAACACACCTGGCCCGCGGCGCAGGCGGTGCCGCAGGCCCCGCAGCTGGTGTTGTCGGTCGCGGTGTGCACCTCGCAGCCGTTGGTCGGGTCGCGGTCGCAGTCCGCGAAGCCCGAAGCGCAGGCCATGACCGCGCAGCTGCCGCTGGTGCAGGTGGAGGTGGCGTGGGGGAGGGTGCAGGTCCGTCCGCAGGCGCCGCAGCTGGTGGCGCTGGCGGAGAGGTCCGTCTCGCAGCCGTTGGAGGCCGCTCCGTCGCAGTCTCCGAAGCCACCCACGCAGCGCACCGCCGTGCACGCTCCCGCCGCACAGCCGTTGGCGGCCACGTGGGAGAGGGCGCAGACCGCTCCGCACTCGCCGCAGTTGGTCGGGTCGATGGCGGTGTTGGCGCAGAAGGCCGTCGCGCCCGTGCCGCAGGTGGAGAGAGGCGAGGCGCAGGTGGCGCCGCACACGCCGCCGGAGCACACCTGGCCCGCGGCGCAGGCGGTGCCGCAGGCCCCGCAGCTGGTGTTGTCGGTCGCGGTGTGCACCTCGCAGCCGTTGGTCGGGTCGCGGTCGCAGTCCGCGAAGCCCGCGGCGCAGGCCGCGACGGCGCAGCTCCCGCCGGTGCAGGTGGCCGAGGCGTGGGGCAGCGCGCAGGCCCGGCCGCAGGCGCCGCAGCTCTCCTCGCTGGTCCGCAGGTTGGTCTCGCAGCCGTCGCTCGCGGTGCCGTTGCAGTCCCCCGCGCCCTCGCTGCAGCGCACCACGGTGCAGGCGCCCGCCGCGCAGCCGACCGCCGTCACGCCGGGGAGCGAGCACACCATCCCGCAGGCGCCGCAGTTGGCAGGGTTGATCGCCGTGTTGGCGCAGTACGCCGTCGCGCCCGCTCCGCAGGTGATTCGGGGAGCCGCACAGGTGGCGCCGCAGGTGCCGCCGGAGCACACCTGGCCCGCGGCGCAGGCGGTGCCGCAGGCGCCGCAGCTGGCGTTGTCGGTGCGGGTGTCCACCTCGCAGCCGTTGGCCGGGTTGCGGTCGCAGTCGGCGTAGCCCGCGGCACAGGCCATGACGGCGCAGGCGCCCACGGTGCAGGTCGCGGTGGCGTTGGGCAGGGCGCAGGCCCGGCCGCAGGCGCCGCAGTGGGGGGCGCTGGCGGTGAGGTCGGTCTCGCAGCCGTTGGAGGCGAGGCCGTCGCAGTCTCCGTAGCCCGCGGCGCAGCGGGCCGGGGTGCACATCCCCCCCGCGCAGCCGTGGCTCATCACGTTGGCCAGGGCGCAGACGGTGCCGCAGGCGCCGCAGTTGGTGGGGTCGATGGCGGTGTTGGCGCAGAAGGCCATCGGCGCGGTGCCGCAGGTGGCCAGCGGGGCCGCGCAGGTCGCTCCGCACACGCCGCCCGAGCAGACCGAGCCCGCGGCGCAGCCCGCCCCGCAGGCGCCGCAGTTGGCGTTGTCGGTGCGGGTGTCCACCTCGCAGCCGTTGCTCGCCACGCGGTCGCAGTCCGCGAAGCCCGGGTCGCAGGCCACGACGGCGCACTCTCCGGACCCGCAGGACGACCTCGCGTGGGCCAGCAGGCAGGCCCGCCCGCAGCCGCCGCAGTGCGCCGCGCTCGAGGCGGTGTCGGTCTCGCAGCCGTTGGAGGCCACGCCGTCGCAGTCTCCGTAGGTCGCGTCGCAGCGCACCACGGCGCACTCTCCTCCGGTGCACCCCTGGGTCATGGTGTGAGGCAGGGCGCAGGCGCGCTCGCAGCTTCCGCAGTGGGCGGGGTCGATGGCGGTGTCGGCGCAGTAGCGCGCCGTCCCGTCGCCGCAGGTGGTCGCGGGCCTGGCGCAGGTGGCGCCGCAGCGTCCGCCCGAGCAGAGCTGCCCCGCGGGGCAGGCGGCGCCGCAGGACCCGCAGTGGGCGCGGTCGGTCTGGAGGTTGGTGCAGGTCGCGCCGCAGGCGGTGAGCCCGGTGCCGCAGGACACACTGCACGCCCCCGCCGAGCAGGTGTTGCCCGGGGGGCAGGCGTTGCCGCAGGCGCCGCAGTGGGCGTCGTCGGTCTGCAGGTCGCGACACGAGCCGCCGCAGGCGCGCTGGTTTCCGGCGCAGGAGAGCTCGCAGACGCCCGCGATGCAGACCGAGCCCGCGGCGCACGCCCGGCCGCAAGCCCCGCAGTTGAGGCCGTCGGTTCGCGTGTCGGAGCAGTAGCTCGCCGCCCCCCCGTCGCCTCCGGCGCAGGTGGTGAGCGTGGCGTCGCAGGAGGCGGAGCATCGCCCGAGGCTGCACACCTGGCCCGAGGGGCACGCGCGGCCGCAGGCGCCGCAGTGGGCGCTGTCGGTCTGGAGGTTGAAACACTGCCCCGAGCACACCGCCTGGGTGCCAGGGCAGCGCAGCTCGCAGGCGCCCGCCACGCAGGCCTGGCCCGCGGCGCAGGGCATCCCGCAGCCGCCGCAGTGGGCAGGGGCCACCGCGGGGTCGACGCAGCGGCCGCCGCAGGAGCGCTGGCCCGATGGACAGCTCGCGTCCGCGCCGCCGCCGTCCGTCCCCACCGCGTCCATGCCGCCGCCATCCCGAGGTTCGCCGACGACGGAAGCGCCCACGCAACCGCTCAGCGCGGAGAGCAGCAGAAGCGATCGAAGGATCATGGAGTTCATGGGGAGTCCGTTCTGCGTTGAGGAGAGCCGGGCGGAGGCAGTCGACGAAGGCGCGGCCGGGCGCTCGCCGGCCCCGCGGCGGGTTTCAGAAGAAGTTGCAGGAGCCGCGGGTGCAGCCGTAGCGGCACGAGACGCCGCAGGCCCCGCAGTTGTTGGGGTCGTTCTGCAGGTCGTTGCAGGTCGGCGACTCGGGGTCGCACCGACGGTAGGGCTCGTAGCAGGGGAGGATCTGGCAGCGGTTGCGGGAGCAGCTGTAGGCCCCGACGCAGGCGACATCGCAGGCGCCGCAGTTGGGGCTCTCGTCCAGGTAGGAGCAGGTGCCGTGGCAGTTCGTCATCCCTCCCTGGCAGGTGCACACGCCGCCCTCGCAGGACTGGTACGAGCCGCAGCGCACGCCGCAGCCGCCGCAGTTGAAGTCATCGCTCGTGACGTTGATGCAGGTGCCGTTGCAGGCGGCCTGGCCCGACGGGCACGCGGAGCACACCCCGCTGCTGCAGACCTGGCCCGCGCCGCACCGCACGCCGCAGCCGCCGCAGTTGCTCACGTCGAACTGCACGTTGATGCAGGTGCCACCGCAGTAGGCGAAGCCCGGGTTGCAGGCGCAGCGGCCGCCGATGCAGGGCTGCCCCGCGGGGCAGACGTTGCCGCAGGCGCCGCAGTTGTTCGAGTCGTACTGCAGGTCGACGCACGCGGTGCCGCAGGGGCTCTGCCCGGAGATCGAGCAGTAGCAGGAGCCGCGGAAGCAGCCCTGGCTGGAGGCGCACGCACGGCCGCACGCTCCGCAGTTGAGCCGGTCGGTCTGCAGGTCGCGGCAGGCCCCGGTCGCGCTGCTGCCGCAGGCCGTCGCACCGGCCTCGCAGCACCGGCTGAGGTCATCCGCGAAGCAGCTGTAGCAGGCGCTGCGGTAGCAGGTGCCCGGCGACGCGCAGACGTTTCCGCAGGCGCCGCAGTTGTTCATGTCGTTGCTGGTGTAGACGCACCGGCCGCCGCAGTTGGTGGCGGGAGAGCAGTCGAGGCAGACGCCTCCGCCGCAGGTCTGACCCGCCGGGCAGACGCGGCCGCAGGCGCCGCAGTTGTTGTTGTCCGCGGCCGTGGGGATGCAGACGCCCGAGCAGTTGGTCTGACCCGTCGGGCAGGCGCGCAGGCACGAGCCCGAGACGCAGGTCGCGGTGCCTCCGGTCGGGGCGGTGCAGATGGCGTCGCAGGCGCCGCAGTTGGCCAGGTCGGTCTGGAGGTCGTAGCAGCCGGCGCTGCCGCCGCGCTCGCAGCGGGTGAGGCCGACGCCGGGGCAGGGGATGGTGCAGACGCCCGCGGTGCACTGGTAGCCGAAGCCGCAGAAGTTGCCGCAGGCGCCGCAGTTCAGGACGTCGTTCTGGGTGTCCAGGCACAGGCCCGAGCAGAGGGTGCGGCCGGGCTCGCAGACGCACGAGCCGCCGAGGCAGAAGGTCGAGCCCCCGCACACCACGCCGCAGCCGCCGCAGTGGTTGTTGTCGGTGCCGAGGGTGCGGCAGGTGCCGCTGCAGTTGGTCTGGCCCGCAGGGCACACGCAGGCGCCCGAAGAGCAGGTGCCGCCCACGCAGGTGCGCCCGCAGGCGCCGCAGTTGTTGGGATCGATCTGGAGGTTGCTGCACCCCGACGGGCAGGAGGCCTGGCCCGCGGGGCAGTAGCAGGAGCCCCCGGAGCAGGTGAGCGACCCCCCGCAGGCGCGCCTGCATCCGCCGCAGTGGTAGGGGTCGGTGTTGATGTCGACGCAGGCCCCGAAGCAGTTGATCTGACCCGCCGGGCAGACGCACGAGCCCGCCACGCAGACGGTGCCGCCGGCGCACGCGTTGCCGCAGGCGCCGCAGTGGCTGGCGTCGCTGGAGAGGGTGCGGCACCCGCCCGCGCAGATGACGGTGCCCGCGCTGCAGGTCAGCGAGCAGGAGCCCGAGGCGCAGACCTGGCCCGAGGGGCACGCTCCGCCGCAGCGCCCGCAGTTGGCGCTGTCCGAGGCGATGTTCGCCTCGCAGCCGTTGGCCGGGTTTCCGTCGCAGTTGACGAAGCCCGCGGCGCAGGCCCCGAGCCCGCAGGTGCCCGCCGAGCAGGTGGCGCCCGCGTTGGCGAAGCGGCACACCACGCCGCAGCCGCCGCAGTGGTTGGGGTCGGAGCCGCGCACGTTGAACTCGCAGCCGTTGGACCCGACGCGGTCGCAGTCGCCGAAGCCCGGGGCGCAGGCGAGCCCGCAGGTGCCGGACACGCAGTACGCCGTGGCGTTGACGGTGGGGCAGACGGTGGTGCACCCGCCGCAGTGCAGCGGGTCGTTGGCGAGGTCGATGCAGACGCCCGAGCAGTTGGTCTGCCCCACCTGGCAGGTCACCACGCAGGAGCCGCCCGCGCAGGTGGTCCCCGAGGCGCAGGCCCGGCCGCAGGCGCCGCAGCTCGCGTTGTCCGTGCGGGTGTTCACCTCGCAGCCGTTGGCCGCGAGGCCGTCGCAGTTGGCGTAGCCCGAGGCGCAGGCCGCGATGGCGCAGGTCCCGGACGAGCAGCTCGCCGTGGCGTTGGGAAGGGCGCACGCCCGGCCGCACGACCCGCAGCTCGCGACGGTGGAGCGGGTGTCGGTCTCGCAGCCGTTGGCCGGGTTGCCGTCGCAGTCTCCGTAGCCCACGGCGCAGCGCACCACCGTGCAGATGCCCGCCGAGCAGCCGGTGGCCGCGACGTTGGGGAGCGCGCAGACGTTGCCGCACGCGCCGCAGTGGGACGGGTCGACGGCGGTGTTGGCGCAGAAGGTCGAGGCGCCCGTCCCGCAGGTGCGAAGGGGCGAGGCGCAGGTGGCGCTGCAGGCTCCCCCGGAGCACACCCGACCCGCCGGGCAAGAGGTGCCGCAGACGCCGCAGCTGGCGTTGTCGGTGCGGGTGTTGACCTCGCAGCCGTCCGCGGCGCTGGCGTTGCAGTCGGCGAAGCCCGCGGCGCAGGTCGTGATCGCGCACACCCCCGAGGAGCAGGTCGCGGTGGCGTTGGGCAGCGCGCAGGCGCGGCCGCAGGCGCCGCAGCTCGTGGCGCTGGTCTGGGTGCTGGTCTCGCAGCCGTTGGAGGCCACGCCGTCGCAGTCGGCGAAGCCCACGGCGCAGCGCACCACCGTGCAGGCGCTGGCCGAGCAGCCGTTGGCGGCGACGTTGGGGAGGGCGCAGACCGTTCCGCAGGCGCCGCAGTTGGCCGGGTCGACGGCGGTGTTGGCGCAGAAGGTGGAGGCGCCCCCGGTGCAGATGCGAAGGGGCGCCGCGCAGGTCGTGCCGCAGAGGGCGCCCGAGCAGACCGAGCCCGCGGGGCAGAGCCTCCCGCAGGCGCCGCAGTTGGCGTTGCTGGCGCGGGTGTTCACCTCGCAGCCGTTGCTGGCCACGCCGTCGCAGTCCGCGAAGCCCGGGGCGCAGGTCGTGACCGCGCACGCCCCCGCCGAGCAGGTCGCGGTGGCGTTGGCGAGGACGCACGCCCGGCCGCAGGCGCCGCAGTTCGAGGCGCTCGAGGAGAGGTCGGCCTCGCAGCCGTTGGAGGCTACGCCGTCGCAGTCACCGAAGGCCCCGGTGCAGCGCACCACGGTGCAGGCGCCCGAGGCGCAGCCGTTGGCGGCGACGTGGGAGAGGGCGCAGACGGTGCCGCAGGCGCCGCAGTTCGTCGGGTCGACGGCGGTGTTGGCGCAGAAGGTCGAGGCGCCCGTCCCGCAGGTGGAGAGAGGCGAGGCGCAGCTCGCGCTGCAGGTCCCTCCGGAGCAGACCTGGCCCGCCGAGCAGGCCGTCCCGCACGCCCCGCAGCTGGCGTTGTCGGTGCGGGTGTTCACCTCGCAGCCGTCCGAGGGGTTGGCGTTGCAGTCGGCGAAGCCCGTGGCGCAGGCGGCGATCGCGCAGCCCCCCGCGGCGCAGGTCGCCGTGGCGTTGGGGAGGGCGCACATCCGTCCGCAGGCTCCGCAGCTCGCGACGCTGGTCTGGGTGTTGGTCTCGCAGCCGTTGGCCGGGCTGCCGTCGCAGTCGCCGTAGCCCGCGGCGCAGCGCACCACCGTGCAGGCCCCGGCCGAGCAGCCGTGGGCGGCGACGTTGGAGAGCGCGCAGGACGTGCCGCAGGCGCCGCAGTTGGCAGGGTCGAGGGCGGTGTTGGCGCAGAAGGCCGACGAGCCCATGCCGCAGGAGCGAAGGGGCAGCGCGCAGGTCGTGCCGCACGCTCCGCCCGAGCAGACCGAGCCCGCGGCGCAGACCGTTCCGCAGGCGCCGCAGCCCGCGTTGTCGGTGCGGGTGTTCACCTCGCAGCCGTCCGCCGGGTTGGCGTTGCAGTCGGCGTAGCCTGCAGCGCAGGCGGCGATGGCGCACGCCCCGCTGGTGCAGGTGGAGCTGGCGTTGGGGAGGGTGCAGGTCCGGCCGCAGGCCCCGCAGTTGGAGGCGCTGGCGTTGAGGTCGGTCTCGCAGCCGTTGGGCGAGGCGCCGTCGCAGTCGCCGAAGCCCCCGGAGCAGCGCACCACCGTGCAGGCGCCCGAGGCGCAGCCGTTGGCGGCCACGTTGGGCAGCGAGCACGCGGTCCCGCAGGCGCCGCAGTTCGTCGGGTCGATGGCGGTGTTGGCGCAGACGGCCGAGGCGCCCATCCCGCAGGTGCGAAGGGGCGAGGCGCAGGTGGTGCCGCACGCTCCGCCCGAGCAGACCGTCCCCGCCGAGCACGAGCGCCCGCAGGCGCCGCAGCTGGCGTTGCTGGTGCGGGTGTCCACCTCGCAGCCGTCCGCGGGGTTGGCGTTGCAGTCGGCGAAGCCCGCGGCGCAGGCGGCGATGGCGCACTCGCTCGCGGCGCAGGTGGAGGTGGCGTTGGGGAGGGTGCAGGTCCGTCCGCAGGCGCCGCAGCTGGTGGCGCTGGCGGAGAGGTCCGTCTCGCAGCCGTTGGAGGCCGCTCCGTCGCAGTCGCCGTAGGACCCGGTGCAGCGCACCACGGTGCAGGCGCCCGAGGCGCAGCCGTTGGCAGCCACGTGGGAGAGGGCGCAGACGGTGCCGCACTCGCCGCAGTTCGCCGGGTCGATGGCGGTGTTGGCGCAGAAGGCCGACGAGCCCGTCCCGCAGGTGGAGAGCGGCGAGGCGCAGGTGGTGCCGCACACGCCGCCGGAGCACACCTGGCCCGCGGCGCAGGTGGTGCCGCAGGCCCCGCAGCTGGTGTTGTCGGTCGCGGTGTTGACCTCGCAGCCGTTGGTCGGGTCGCGGTCACAGTTGGCGAAGCCCGCGGCGCAGGCGGCGACGCCGCAGCTCCCGCCGGTGCAGGTGGCCGAGGCATTGGGCAGCACGCAGCCCCGGCCGCAGGCGCCGCAGTGGGCCTCGCTGGTCTGCAGGTTGGTCTCGCAGCCGTCGCTCGCGGTGCCGTTGCAGTCCCCCGCCCCCGCGTTGCAGCGCACCACGGTGCAGCCTCCCGCCGCGCAGCCTCCCGCCGCCACGCCAGGGAGCGAGCACACCATCCCGCAGCCGCCGCAGCTCGTCGGATCGATCGTCGGGTTGGTGCAGAAGGCCATGGCGCCCGCTCCGCAGGTCACCAGCGGCGAGGCGCAGGTGGCGCCGCACGCTCCGCCAGAGCAGACCTGACCCGCGGCGCAGGTGGTGCCGCAGGCGCCGCAGCTGGCGTTGTCGGTGCGGGTGTCCACCTCGCAGCCGTTGGCCGGGTTGCGGTCGCAGTCGGCG
>SCUS01000029.1 GCA_004297725.1 Myxococcaceae bacterium
CGAGGAGCACGGCCGCGAGCCCGAGGACGACGCTCCGGTGGGCGAGGGACCAGCGCAGGATGGCGTCGATCATGCGGGCCTCAATGGGAGTGTCCGTGGGCGGGCACGGCGCCGCCCGAGGCCGCTAGCTTCACCGACCATGCGCCACGGGTGACGACGCGCTCGCCTGTGCGGACGCCGTCGGTCACGGCGACGTAGCCGTTGTCGGAGTCGCCGAGGCGCACGGCGCGGCGTTCGAAGGCCTCGCCCTCCACCTGGACGAAGACGACGCGCTGGCTGCCATCATCCACGATGGCGCCTGCGGGGACGGCGACGGCCTGCACGGCCTCGCCGACGATCAGGTGGGCGCGCACGAAGGCGCCGAGCGGGAGGCGCGCATCGGGGTTCTCGACGGCGAAGAGCACGGTCATCGTGCGCGAGGTGGGGTCGATGAGATGGTCGCCACCGAGGTAGGCCTCGGCCCCGAGCTCGATGGGTCGCTCGGCTCCAGGGAGCTCGAACCACGCGCCGCGGAGGTGTCCGATCCGGCCGACGTCCACCTCGGGGACGCGAGCGTCGAGCCAGAGCCGCGTGAGGTCGGCGACGTGGAAGAGGGCGGCGCCGGCCTCGACGAAGGCGCCCGGAGCGACCTCGACCTCGATGAGTGTTCCGGCGAGGGGAGAGCGCACCTGGACGCCCCCGCCGCTCCCGCGGTTTCGGGTCTGCTCGACGCTCTGGAACTGCAACCGCCGACGCTCGGCGGTGGCGAGCGCGGCGCGGGCCTCCTCCTCGACGTGCGCCGCCGCGACCACGCGCTGCTCGGGCACGGCGCCCTCGGCACGGAGCGCGTCGAGGCGGCTTCGCTCCTGGGTGGCGCGCGCGAGATCGAGGCGGGCGCTCGTGACGGCAAGGTCGAGGGACGCGCGGTCGGAGGCCTCCAACCGCGGCACGAGCAGGGCGAGCGGGGCCTCCGCGGCGACCTCTCCTCCGATGCGCGGAAACGCCCCGCCGACGCGGACGACCCGTCCCGCGACGGGGGCCGCGACGATCACTTCACCGTCACCCCGCGCTCGGAGCGTTCCGGTCACGGCGATGGACGGACGGAACGCCCGCGCGGTCGCGGCCTCGGTCCCGAACTCCACCTGCCATTGTTGCTCCTTGAGAAAAGGGATTCGCCCGGCGGGATCGGGCGTGTCGGGGATGGCGCGCTGCGCGGCCTCCACCGTCTCGAACACCACCACATCGCCGAGATCGTGCGTGGCCGTACCATCGCCCGACTGGACCTCGACGAAGAGGTGCCGAGCGCCCGCCGTGGTGGGGATCGCGACGGGGCGGAAGATCCCCGGCACATCTGGTCGCTCCGCCGAGAAGCGCTCCTCCGACGGACCGCCGCGCAGGATGACCGTGACCCGCCCGGCGCCGAGAGCCGAGAAGTCCGGGAGGCGAGTGACGTGCGCGCCGAAGGGCGTCGGGCGCCCTCGGACCAGGGCGCGCAGCTCCACGAAGAGCTCGGTCCGATCGGTCCAGCTTGTGAACGAGAGCGCCGGTGGCGCTGCGGCCGTGGGTGCGTTGGTGGCCGCGTCGGGCCGTTCGTTGCTTCCGCTACAGGCCGTGAGCGCGGCGAGCAGGATGAGACTCCGGGGTGTCATGGGGCCTCCGTGGCGGTCGTGCGATCGAGCTCGACGCGAGCGCGTCGGGCGGCGTGGTCGAGGTCGAGCGCGGTGAGCTCGTCGTCCCCGGCGCCGCGGTAGGCGTCGAGCAGTTCGAGCAGCGTCATCTCGCCTCCCTGGTAGCCCGCGGTGGCGATGCGAACGAGGTCCGCCGACGCCGAGCGCGCGTCCTCGCGGAAGCGCCGGGCGGCCCGCACGAGCCGCGTCGCCTCGGCGTGGAGCCCTGCGACCTCGCCCGCGAGCTCGGACTCCAGCAACGCGCGCCGCCCCCCGAGGGCTCGCACCTCGCCCGTCGCGTTGAGGCGTAGACCCCCGGATGCGTCCCAGAGCGGGAGGGTGAGCGTCGCGCCGAGGAGGAAGCCATCGGTGCGTCCCTGCGACCCGGCATCGACGCCCTTCCAGCCCGCTTCGAGGCGGAGGTCTGGGAGCCACCACCGCGTCGCCGAGGTGAGCTCCAGGTCGGCCGCACGGAGTCGCTCTGCGACGGCCTGAAGACGAGGCCCGCGGTACGCCGTCGCGCGCAGCGCCGGGACCGCCGCAGGCTCATCGTCGGGGAGCAATCGGCCCTCCAGGGTGAGTCCCTCGGTAGCGCCATCGAGGAGTCCAACGAGGGCCGCGAGTCGTGCGAGCGCGTGATCCCGGGCGGCCTCTTCGATCTGCGCCCGTCCCTCCGCGACGATGCGCTCCCGCTCCAGACGTCGGCGGTCGTAGAGCGCCGTGTCGCCACGCGCCGTGCGTCGTCCGACGATCGTGAGCGCGGCCTCGATGCGACCGATCCAGGCGCGCAGCGCCGCCGCGCGCTCCTGGCGATGGAGGGTCTCGTAGAAGCGCAGCCGTGCGTCCGCGGCCACCTCGACGCGCGCCGCCGCGCCCTCGTGGACCGCCGCGTTCGCTCGTCGGTCGCCGGCCTCGCCGCGGAGCCCTCGACGATTGCCGAGGTCGATCACCTGCGAGACCGAGAGGTAGTCCTCGCCAGTACCGAGGGCGCCGAAGGTCTGTTCGCGCAGGTAGGTGATCTGCGGGTTGGGGTACGCCCCGAGCGTGCGCGCGGCCCCGCGTTCTGCCTCGATCGCCCCGCGGATCGTGTCCGCCAGGGGCGCCCTCGCGAGCGCCCGCCGCACGGCCTCGTCCGCGGTGAGCGACGTGGCCATGGCGACCTGATCCGCGCGGGGTGCCTCGACCTGAGCGCCCGCGATGGACGGCAGGAGCAGCAGGGTCAGAAGAAACCGCCCGACGACCGGTTTTTTGGATGTGGCGATCGGCGCGGGGTGGACTCGACGCATGATCGTCGCCTCAGTGGGTGAGCGCTCCGAGGAGCGACTCGGTGACGTGGTGGAGGGGGGCGCTCGCGGCGAGGAGGCCGAGCGTGGCGAGGGCGGCGAGCGC
>SCUS01000002.1 GCA_004297725.1 Myxococcaceae bacterium
ACAAGCGCTACCTCGGCCAGTACGTCGCCTTCTACCAGGGCATGCACAACTTCAAGGACGCCGCGCTCCAGCTCCTCGGGACCCTGCTCGGCCCCATCACCTCGACGGGCCCATGAGCCGGAAAACCAACGACCCAGAGGCTTGAGGCCCCCCGCCGGTCGGACCCACCGGGCGTCGTCGCGGTGCGATGAGCGAGTCCACGGATTACCGTCGCGCGTAAGATTGATTCTGTAACCTATCGTACTTGCGATGGATTATGGTCGCCCATACGAAGGCTCGGACGCTGGATGGACGCGCACGACCGCGGGCGCGATCACGTCCTGCGCGTCGAGCCACACGATCGCCTCGTCGAGACCACCCCACTCCACCAGGGCGAGGCCCGGCGCCTCCGCGCCCTCCCTCCCGGCGCTGCAGAGGTAGCTCGGGAGGCGCCCATCGCGGCGCAGGCACTCCATCGCAACGACCCGGCCGGGCACGTCGGCCCCGACGGCGATCGGCTCCTCGAGCCCACGCACGAACAACGGCACCTGCGTCCAACACCAGCCCATCGTCGCCCCCCTGCGCCTCGCGGCGCGGCGCCGGCGTCCTCCGCCCCCACGCTCCGGAGGATGGCCCGGCATGGTGCCTTGCGGCTAGGGGGGTGGTGGTTCTTGCTACACAACGGGAAGCCCCCTGCCGCATCGGGCGGGGCCGGCAGGCGAGCACTGGCGCCGTCGACATCCTCAAGATTGGAGAAGCGCAGCCGTTGCGACTACGGCTGAGGTTGGTGCAGCTTCTGCGCATCCCCGAGCTGCGACACCGAAGGCTCATCCCACCCGCGGGAAACCGCCGACGCGATCGGCCCGAGGCTCGTCAGAATCCCGACCGCCGGGAACCACGTGCGAGGAGAGGCGTCGCGCGCCGCGGGTGCGCCATCGGCGTGACCGATCACCCCGTTCTCTCGTGAACGGGCCGTCTTTCGCTGTCCGTCTTGACTACAGTCAAGTTCGTTTCTCGGACAGTCGGAAGAATGACGACTACCCTCGGGGGGAAGTCGGAATCATGACGAGTCTCCATTGGCTACTGTCGGGATATTGACAGTCGATTCGTATTGATTCGTGGCATCGAACTTCCATTGCGGGATATCGGCGGTGGGTTGAGCCGCCTCGCATCGAGGGCACAGGAGGGCGTCGCGCCCATTCCCGCACCCTCTTGTGGCCTCATGAACTGGAGTGCTCCTCATGCTGAATCCGTCGACGTCGCCCACTTCCCCGACACCTCGATCTGGCGCTCGCATGACCGATGACCTCGCCCGCCGCTACCTCGCCCGCGTGATCGTGCACGCCCGGTGGATGGCCCGTCGGCTCCCTCGGCACATCGCCCTCAACGACCTCATCAGCGCGGGCCTGCTCGGTGCGGTCGAGGGCTTCCTGCGCTTCGATCCCGACCGCGCCGAGACCCTCGATGCCTACCTCGATCACCGCATCCGGGGCGCCATGCTCGACGAGCTCCGCCGGGCCGACCCGCTCACCCGCGCCGAGCGCGACTTCGCCCGTCGCCTGCGCCGCGCCACCCAGGCCGCTGGCAACGACTCGAGCGACGCTCGGGACGACTCGCTCGCCACGGCGCTGGGCCTGAGCCTCGCGGAGTTCCGATCGCGCGTCGCCCAGGTCCAGGTCGCGGTGCCGCTCCAGGGCGTGGGCAGCGAGGAGCGCACGGCGGACGAGTCCCTCCGGCCGGACGACGAGGCCTCCCAGCAGGAGGAGCGCAGGCGCCTCGCCGCGGCGGCCGAGCGCCTCCGCCCCCGCGAGCGCGAGCTGCTGCGGCTGCGCTACGAGGAGGGCCAGAGCTTCCGCGAGATCGGCGACCGCTTCCGCATCTCCGAGTCGCGCGTCTCCCAGCTCCACGCCCACGCGATTCAGAACCTCCGCGCGTTGCTCTAGGCCGTTGCGCCGAGCCGCCAGGCCTGAGGCGATGGGCTCCACGCCCTCAGTCGAAGAGCGTCCGGCGCATGCTCACCGGCCGGATGAGCTCAGGCCCGTCGCCGACGACCGGGCCCACGCGGTACGCGTCCAGGCGCCCCGCGGGTGCGGCCGCGAGCAGTCCGAGCACCTCGTCGAGGGAGCTCTCCGGATCGAGCCAGCGGCGGACGCCGGCCGGGCCAAGCGTGACCGGCTCGCGGCCGTGGATGCGGCGCAAGAACGGCCCCGACTCGCAGGTGACGATCGCGTGCGTGCGAAGCGCCCCCGAGGCCGTGGGCGCCTCCTCCCAGAGGCCCGCGCAGAAGAGCTGGCGCCGGTCGCGCGCGCAGAAGTATGTCGGCTGCTTCGCCCCGTTGCGCTCGAGCCACTCGTACCAGCCCGTGAGGGGCACGACGCACCGCTGCGCTTGGAAGAGCGGCCCCCAGAGGCGCGACGCCGTGACGGCCTCCGCGTGTGCGTTGAACGTCTGGTACCTCTGTACGAACCCGTCGGGGTCGTCGGCCGCCGAGCGCGGCACGAGGCCCCAGCGGTGCAGTCGCAGCGCGTGCTCGTCGCCCTCGCGCAGGAGCACCGGGGCCTCTTGCGTCGGCGCGAGGTTGAAGCGCGGCGACCAGGCGAAGGCGTGGTGCGGCGGGATGCAGATGTCCTGCACCTCCTCGAGGATCCGGCCGAGGTCGTCGTAGCCGACGTCCAGCACCATGCGCCCGCACATCCCATCAGGATCTCGCACGCAATAGAAGCTGGCTAGTCGATGAGGGACGTTTCTGGGGCAGGGCGGGGAGTTCTGGTCGTGGCCGAGAGGGACCGGACGGGGCGGGCAGGGCTACGAGGGGCGCGCCGTTGGTCGCGGTCGCGGTCGAGTCCGCCGAGGTGGCGGCATCGTTGGCGATGGTCGCGCTCGCCGACAGCATCGCGAGGGGTGTCCACGGTCGGGTCCCGACCGAGGCGCCGTCGGAGAGGATAGCCCCGACGCATCGCCTGGTCCCAGAGCAGGCATCGGATCCGCGATGGAGTGTTTTTGGAGTGATCGTGGCTTGACTGCGGAGTGAGATGGGAGCAGGAATGGAGCAAGGAGGCGTCAGGGCGTTGGAAGCGCTCGGACGCCTGACCCTCTCGCTTGCCGTCGGGCGCGGGGGACAAACATGAAGTGACGGTTGACCCGGAGGAGGATGAAATGAGTGAAACCGATCGATCGAAGGACTCCGAGACGGGGCAGCACGCGCCCCGAAGTAGAAAGGGGGGCAAGCAACGTGACGGCAGCGGCAGTCACCTTGCTGTTGTCTCCGGCACGGAACCCAAATTGTCGCGTACGCGAGTCCAGATCGAAGTGACCGATGTCACTCTGGACACGCTGAATCGCCTTGTTCGTGAGACCAACCTCGGGAGCCCCTCACAGGTTGTGCGGGTCGCGCTCCAGCTCCTCGACGATCTCCTTCGAGATCAGCGCGCCGGAGCCTCCATCGTCATCGTCAAGGATGGCCAGCAGCCCGAGCGGCTGAGGCTCGTCTTCTAATCCCCGCGGATGACCTCCCTCGCTGGAGGCAGGTCATCCGCGGCGTTCAAGGTGTTGTGCGCTGTGTTCTGCCCGCTGGCAGCGCGCATGTTCGGAAGATTCAGCAGGCACTGGAGGTATCAGTCGATGAAGAAGTCCTCGGAGCCCCAAGAACCCAGTAGTACCCCTTCAATCACCCCCTTAACCGCGACGCCCGTCGCATCCCCGTTCCGGCATTCGATGCCGGTGCGCAGGGAAGACGGAATCGACCCCACGGACCTCGACTGTCCGATGGATGAACTCATCAGGCGCGAGCCGCCTCCTCCTGCGGTTGCTCGCTCGTCCGTGGTCGCGCTCGCCGAGATGCTCGAGCCCAAGGAACGGGCTCGACTCTTCACCGACCTCTTGAACAACCTGACGACACTCAAACTCTCCAGCCTGCGCCTGGGTGTCGTCTGCATTGCGCTGCTCTCCATCGTCGCGATCGTGGCTCTCGCGCTCGGCCTCGAGCGTGCCGCTGTCGCCGCGATCTCTGCCACCAGCGTCCTGGCCGGCTTCACGTGGAACGCCTACCTGAGCGGTCGCAATCGCTGATTGCCACCGACGGCCCACTCCCACCGTGCCGCCGCCCAGCGGTGGGAGTGGGCCGACTCCACCGTTCTCCAGGGGTGGAGTCTATCGACGATGTCGAGTCATCGGGCTGGCAGATCGACCTCGTCGGTCGCCCTGATAAGCTCCTCGAAGTTCGCAAACGCCATCTGGAATTCCTCCTTGGGTTTCAGCACCCGGTCGTATGCGCGAACCATAAGGGAAGAGGCGGCCGGATGGTCGCTGGCGTGAATCATGTAGTACATGCAGAAGCCTTCCCGCTCCTCGCGTTGATAGATCGGATAGGGGCGTGCGTATTTGTATTTGAGTTCGCCACGCAATCGATCAACGACGAGCATCGCACGCTCTTCGCGGTGCATGCCCCGGAGCACGTTCCAGCCGGGACCTCCCCACCAGGACTCTAGGCGGATAGGAAAGATCCCATGAGGTGGAGGTGGGCGACGCGCCCTCGCGCGTCGGGCTGCCTGATCAGATCATGTAGCGGATGTCCGAGGAGAAGGTCGGGTACGCGAAGAGCGTCGCCTTCAGCCCCTCGACGGTGATGCCGTGCGCGATCGCGAGCGCGAACACGTGGATGATCTCCGCCGCGCCGTGCCCGAGGATCGACGCCCCGAGCACCCTGCCGGTGCCTCGCTCGACCAGCACGCGCGAGCGGGCCGCCCGCTCGGCGTAGGTACGCGTCGATCGCCACGAGGCCATGTCCCGGTCGAGCACCTCGACGTCGAGCCCGCGGGCGACCGCCGCGGCCTCGCTCTCGCCCACCGTCGCCAGCGTCGGGAGCGTGTACACGCAGGCCGACACGGCGTCGTAGCGCAGCGTCTTCGGGGCGTCGTCGTGCAGGAGGTTGTAGCCCACGGTGCTGCCCTCCCAGGTCGCGACCGGGGAGAGCTGCGGCGTGCCCGGCAGCGCGTCGCCCGCGAACCACACCCTCGAGTTCTCCCGGCTGCGCATCGACGCGTCGAGCGAGGGGCGCCCGCGCTCCAGGGTGATACCCGCCTTGCCGAGGTCGAGGCCATCGAAGGAAGGCACGCGCCCCACGGCGTTGACCACCGTGTCGGCCTCGAAGACGCGCTCGACCCCGCCGACCTCGGCGACCAGCGCGAGGGCGTCGCCCCGGCGCTCGACCCGCTTCGTGGTGGCCCCGGTGACGGTTTCGATGCCGAGGCCGTCGCCCACGCGCACGAGGTCGGCGACGAGCAGCTCGTCGAACTGAGGGAGCACCCGAGGCGCGAGCTCGACCACCGTGACCTTCGTCCTGGCGCGCGCGAGCACGTGGGCGAACTCCATCGAGATCACGCCGCCGCCGAGAAACACGGCGCGCGGAGGCCGCTCGGGGAGCTCGAGGAACGCGTCACTCGTGATCATCAGCGACTCGCCCGCGAGCCCCAGGCTGCGAGGCTTCGAGCCCACCGCCACGACGATGTGGCGCGCGGTCACGACCGTGCCGCCGACCTCCACAGTGTCCTCCCCGACGAAGCGCCCGTGGCCGCGGAGCAGGTCGACGCCGCGCGAGGCCAGCGAGCGCTCGAACTCCTGGGGGACGCCCTCCACGAAGGACGTCTTGCGCGTCATCAGCGCCGCCCAGTCGAGCGTGGCCGGGCCGGTGGAGATGCCGTGCTGCCCGGCGCGGGAGATCACATCGAGCGCCTCCGCCGCGGCGACCAGGACCTTCTTCGGTACGCAGCCCCGCAGCGGACAGGTTCCGCCGACGTCTCTCGACTCGGCCAGGGCGACGCGCCAGCCCGCGGCCCGCGCGGCGTTCGCGGCGGCAAGACCCGCATTGCCCGCGCCAATTACCAGGAGGTCATAGTGTTTGGTCATCGGTTCCTCGGCGCCCTCGGGCCGACCAGTCGGCCGTGCGGGCGCGCACGACGCTACGCACCGACCCACCCCCGCGGTTACCCCTTCGACCCCACGGTCGATGAGCTGTCGCCCGTCGGGAGCGTCACCGTGAACACGGTCCCGCGAGGCGCGTTGGGCCCCGCGACGATGCTCCCCCCGTGGGCGCGAACGATCCCATGGCAGACCGAGAGGCCGAGCCCCGTCCCGACGCCCTCGGCCTTCGTGGTGAAGAAGGGCTCGAAGATGCGATCGACGACCTCGGGCGGGATGCCCGCGCCCGTGTCGATCACCTCGATCACCACGTCGCGCCGTCGGCTCCGGACGTACACACGCACCAGGTTGTCGGCGGGCCGTCCCTCCGTGATCGCCTGCGCGGCGTTCACCAGCAGGTTGACGAACACCTGGAGCAGCTGGCCCGAACTGCCTTCGACCCACGGGTCGTCGGCGACGTCGAGCTCCAGCCGCGCCTTGCTCCGCAAGTCCGCGCCGGTCATCCGGACCGCGGCGGTGAGCACCGTTCGCAGCCTCACCGGCGCGCGCGCCGACAGGTCTGCCCGGGCGAAGAGCCGGAGGTCACACACGAGATCGCGAATCTGGTCGATGCTCTCGAGCGCCTCCATCGAGAAGTCGGGTCCGAGCTCGTCGGCCCCAACTCCCTTCGACATCAGCTCGAAGCCGAGGCGCAGGGCCGTCAGGGGCGACATGATCTCGTGGGCCATGCCCGCCGAGAGCACCCCGAGCGAACGGAGACGATCGCGGTGCATGGCGTCGCGCTCGGAGGCGAGCCTCGACTCGAGCATCGCGCGCTCGGCGTCCCAGCGCCTCCGCTGCTCGCGCAGCCACTGGATGGTGGTCGACACGGCGAGGAGCAGCGAGAGCGCTGCGCCGGAGAGCTCAAGCCAGAGCGCCGAGCGAACGCGATCCGTGGCGCGCTTCGCGTCGACCCGGGTGCGGAGCGTGAGCGGCTCGCTCCCCGAGTCCACGACGGCGCCCGACCGCAGCCATCGGGTCGTGGTGCTCGCGCCGACGACGTTTCCGGTGAGCCGAAGGCCGCGCGCGTCCTCGATCCACGCTGCGACGCCGTTCGCGCGCAGGGGCCCGACGACGCGCCGGTCGAGGCCGTGCAGCGTCAGCACGACCTCCGCGACCCGGCCGCGCGGGTCAGGAGCGCCTCGAAGCACCAGCGCCTGCCGCTCGTCGAGGCAGAGCCGGCACACGACGACGCCGATTCCGTGGTGGGCGTGCGTCACCGCCGAAGCACCCGCCCGGGCCAGGATCGCACCGTCGGGACCCTCGATGTGCCCGTGCACCCATGCCTCGACGCGAAACGCTCGGAGCTGCGCGGCGAGCCACGCGTCGGCGGCCGACGGTGTGGCGGGCATCGCGGAGAGGTTGAGCTGAGCCACCGCGACCTCCCCGTGCTCGATCGCGCCCCGAAGGACCAGGGCCTGCCCACGCACCAGGAGCCGTTGCTGAGCGACAAACTGCTCCTCAGCTGACGCGACCGTCTGTCGGGCCGCCACAAGCGCCAGTGCGAGCGCAAGCAGCGAGCCGAGCGCGGTCGCCCGGAGGACTCCCTTTGATCCCATCGGGGAGCATTACGCGTCTGGGGAGGTGCCGTTACGGCCGCGAGGGGAATTCACGGCGCGTGGGGTGCGGCGCCACTCCGCGGCGATGGTCTGTAACGGGGCCACCTCCCGGCGCGAAGGGACGTCGTGGTCGATCGAACCCTGCGACTGGTGAGTGACGATCCCGCGTCGGCGCGCGTGACCCATGGCGAAGTCGTGGTGCTGCTGAACCGCAATGCGGGGTCGAGCACCGGCCTCACCACCGCGGACGTGAGGCGCGCCATGCAGGCGCAGGTCGCGGTCGTCGAGACGCGTAGCGCGGAGGCCGCCCGGCCCGCTGCGGCCGAGGCATGCCACCGGGGCGCGAAGCTGGTCGTCGTGGTCGGCGGCGACGGCACCGTGACCACGGTGCTCTCCGGGCTCGCCGATGCCTTCGGCGCAGAGTCGATGCCCGCGATCTTTCTGGTGCCAGGAGGCACGATGAACGTCATCGCGAGGTCCGCCGGCGCCCACGGCACGCCGCTCTCGCTCCTCGCGGCGCTCGGCCACACGCTGCGCGGGGGCGGCGCGCTGCGGCGCTCGCGGCACACGACGATCCGGTCGGGAGAGCGCCTCGGGCTCCTCTGGGGAGTCGGGTTGTTCGCGAACTTCCTAGAGGTCTACCAGCAGCAGCGTGGAAGTCTCTCCCGAGCGCTCGGTCTGCTCGCGAGCGCATCCCTTGGCGCGCTCACGGGTCACTCGTTGGCGGCGAAGCTCTTCGAGCCCTTCGAGGCGAAGGTCACGGTGGACGGCCTCCCCTGGAGCGGTGCGCGCTGGACCAACATATCGGCGGGCGGCGTCGCAGGGCTCGGGTTCGGCTTCGAACCCTACACCCGAGCGACGGAGCGGCGCGGGCGCTTCCACCTGATCGGTCACGCGCTCGGTCCGCTCGGGGCGCTGCGCGAACTCCCGCGCCTCCGCGCCGGTCTCGGGATGAAGCGGGTCACCCAGGACCTCGCTCGCCACGTCGTGGTCGAGACCGAGCGGCCGCGCCTCTTCGCCATGGACGGCGACGTGTTCGAGCGAGCTACCCGCTTCGAGGTCCACGCCGGTCCCGAGATCGAACTCGTGCTCCCCGCGACATCCGCCGCCCCCAAGAGTCGCTGATCACGCCGCGAGCAGACCCCGCACTCCCAGGCCCGACAGTTCCGTCCACACATCCAACAAAGGTCGAGATCACCCCGATGCCCCAACCGCAGCTCCCGCTCATCGATGTAGAGACCGCCCCCGAGGCCGTGCGCGCCACCCTCCTCGCCATCGAACAGCAGTACGGCTTCCTGCCGATTCTCTATCGGGTGTTCGCCGGCTCCCCAGGGGCGCTGGACGCCTACCTCGCGCTGAGCGCCGCGCTTTCAGCGCGGAGCCCTCTCGGCGACGGAGCGGAACGTCGCGCACCTGGCCGCGAGCCGCGAGAACGGCTGCCGCTACTGCGTGGCCGTGCACAGCACTGTCGGGGACATGCAGCGCGACGACCCGCAGTTCATCGACGCTCTCCGGGACGGTCGGCCGCTGGGCGACGCGAAGCTGGAGGCGCTCCGCGGCCTCACCACCGCGCTCGTTCGGGGGAGGGGTCACGCCCCCTCCGAGGTCGAGGCCTTCGTGGCGGCCGGCTACCGCGTCGAGCAGGTGCTCGAGGTGCTGGTGGGCGTCACGATGAAGACGCTGAGCAACTACACCAACCACCTCGCCGCCACGCCGCTCGACAAGGTGTTTCAAGCGCGCGCCTGGACGCCCTGACGAGTACCCTCCCGACCGGCTTCACGGGGTGATCGGACCGGGAGATCTCGCTTCATTCAAGAGTAGGAGAGAGCCATGCCAGCGGTCGAACTGATCCATTCCCCGGGCTGCCCCAATGTCCCTGCTGCCCGCGAGCAGCTCCGTCGCGCGCTCCGCGAGGTCGGGCTCCCGGAGGCGTGGAAGGAGCACGACCTGAGCGCCCACGACGTCGCTGACCACGCCCGCGGCTTCGGCTCGCCGACGGTGCTGGTCGACGGGCGCGATGTCTCTGGCGGGCTCCCCTCGGCGGGCGCGACGTGCCGCGTCTATGCCGGCAGCGAGCAGCGGGGAGCGCCGCCCCTCGCCACGACATGCAGCGCCGCCGAGATCGCCGCCCTTCTTCAGTGCGAGGGGCTGCGCAGGGCTCACGGTAAAGCCCTCCAGGAGCACCACATCCTGTGCATCGGCCGGAGCCGCACGACCGATCTCCGCGTGGCTCCGCACGCCGCACCGGTCCCTCCCTCGAGAGGAGACCACCCCCGAGCGGACGCCCATCGTCGGAGGACGACGAAGATCACGACTTCAATGTGAGGTGCTATATGAGAACCGGCGACTATTGAGCCCGAGCAGTATGCGGTCGTTCAGAGGCTCGAATCGTACGCGCCATGCCCATCGATCACGCGCGCACTGACGAGCCCGCAGAGCTCGAGCAGGTGGTGCCAGTCCCGACCGTTGCGGGCCAGGCGCGATCCCTCCAGGCAGAACACCGCGCCGACGAGGCCGTGGCGGAGCTGAGCGAACAGGGACTCGAAGCCCGGACGGCTCACCGTCCCACTCACCGAGCGCCCGAGGTCCTCGTCGATGGTCACCACGTCGCGGAAGGGGTGTGCACCGGGCGAGGGCGCGGGCGTGGTGGGCGACCGCCGCGTCGGAGACCAGGCGGGCGTCGGCGGCGCGGTCGGCGGGCTACGCGAGGAGCGGCGTGCCGTGCGGGGAGCCCTCGGCGCCGAGGGCGCGCACCGCGGCCGTTACGAGGGCGACGCCGGTGGCGTCGAGGGCGCCAAGCGCACATCGCATTCGTGACCGCCGCTCGTCACCCCTACATGTCCGGCAGCCGTGTCAAGAAAATATTATCGGCCGCTCCAATTCCTCCTGTCACGTTGCGTGCCACTCCACATCGACCCACGGTTGGCCCGATGGGTAGGACGGTCTCGCTGCCGACGGCAGCATCTCAATCAACCCCGGCGACGACCCCTGCGCTCCGCAAGTTGCAGGGGATGTTGCTCGCGCGCACGTTCGTCCAGACGCTCTCCAGCGAGAGCTGGCGGGGGCTCTTCGAGAAGAACGGCGAGGCACTCGTCGACACCTCGGTCGACGCGATCATCGCGCAGCTCAAGCACGGTGTGGTCGACGACATCGCGGATGCGTTGGAGTTCATCTACTCCCACGCCGAGGAGGGGCTCGACTTCGTCCTGGAACTCCTCGAAGCCGCTGGCATCAACATGCCGGCCTGGGCGACGGAACTGCCCGCGGCCGACGCGCTCGCCGCGTTGTGGGTCCAGTCGCAGACCAGCTCTCGACTGCACCAGGTTCTCGTCGCTGCACAGCTCGAGGCGGCCGCGAGGGAAGGACGCCGTACGCGTTACCGCTACGTTCACGACGAGGACGGGAAACTGCAGTGGAGCAGCGCCGCGAAGGAGCTGCTTCGCGAGCGGCTGTCAGGGCACTTCGCGAATGGCGGCCTCACCGGGAACGTCTCGATCGACACGCACGTGACCTCCGAACACGTCTCGCTCTACATTCTGCGCGGGACGCGTCGGCAGCGCCTTCCCCTCATGGATGACGCGAGCGGCGTGACCGCCCCCGGCAACATCCGCGCGGCCTGCTGCGACCTCATCTACCTCGACCTGGCCGACGCGCGGGTCGAGATCATGCCCGGCGAGCAGCGGCTCGCGAAGCTGTATGCGCGCATCCTGGGCGAGGTGCTCTTCGGGCGGGCGGACGCCTTCGTCGTCGAGAAGAGCTTCAACCTCGCGGCGCTTCTCGGAAGCGGCGAGACCCTCAGAAGGTCAGCATAAACCCCACGCGGGCTCATCCGAATTTTACGGAGTAGTGTAATATTCGGTGATGACGACCCCGCGACTTCCGATCGATCTGGGCGACTCGACGGCTGCTCTTTC
>SCUS01000030.1 GCA_004297725.1 Myxococcaceae bacterium
GCGAGCGCCTAACGGCTCGGCCCGAGGAAGGGGGCCTCGATGCTGCGCGGCTGCCCTTCGCCCTCGGGCCGCACCCGGATGCGGATGCGCGCGTCCCCGTGGAGGGAGCCCTCGGGGACGGTGACGAAGACCGGGACGTGGGATCCGGCGAGGGGCTCGAGGGTCACCCTGGCCATGGGGATGACGAAGGCGAAGGGCGCGCCGGTGATGGGATCGATGGTGAAGGTGACGCGGTGGCTCTCCTTGTTCACCAGGTGGATGTCGTACGCGTTGCGCACGGTGCCATTCTCCAGGGTGTACGGGAGCCCCGCGAGCCTCAGCAGGTTGGCCTCGTAGGGGGTGTGCGTGTGGAAGGCCAGCGTCGTGGCCCCGAGGCCCATCAGCCCCAGCACCGCGTACAGCGCCAGCCGAGGGCGCAGGAAGCGCTTGGGCTCGTGGTGCAGCCCCTGCTGCGAGTCGTAGCGGATCAGCCCCTTCGGCCGGTCGAGCCGCACCATCACGTCGTCGCAGGCGTCGATGCACCGCGTGCAGGCGATGCAGTCCAGCTGGAGCCCGTTGCGGATGTCGATCCCCGTCGGGCACACCACCACGCAGCGGTTGCAGTCGATGCAGTCGCCCGCGCCCTCCGCCTTCACCTTGCCCCGGGCGCGAGGCTCGCCCCGCTTCTCGTCGTAGCCGATGACCAGAGAGTCCGGGTCCGTCAGCACCGACTGCAGCCGGCCGTAGGGGCAGATGGCCACGCAGGTCTGCTCTCGAAACCAGGCGAAGTTGAAGAAGGTCACCCCGGTGATGGCGAGCATCCACGCGAAGGCCTCGGGGCTCTCCGAGGGCCCCGCCTGGATCATCGACCACAGCCCGCGGATGGGCGTGAAGTACCCCAGGAAGACGTGGGCGACCCCCAGGGCCAGCGCCAGGTAGATCGACCACAGCAGCGCGCGGCGCACGATGCGCTCCACGGTCCAGGGCCCTGCCTCGCGGCGGATGCGCTGCGCGGCGGGGCCCTCGATGAGCCGCTGGATGGGGCGGAAGACCCCTTCGAGGAAGACCGTCTGGGGGCACGCCCAGCCGCACCAGATGCGCCCCGCGACGGCCGTGAGCGCCACCAGCCCGAAGCCGATGCCCGAGAGCAGGAAGAAGGTCAGCCAGATGTCCTGGGCGTTGAACACCGCGCCGAAGAGGAAGAAGCGACGGTGGGCCACGTCCAGCAGCACCGCCGGGTTGCCCCCGATCGTCAGCCACGGCACCAGCACATAGACGGCGAGCAGCACCGCGAAGACCACCCAGCGGGCGGTGTTGAAGCGCCCGTGGACATCGGCCGGGTGGAGCGTGGGACGGCTGCCGTCGCCTCGGATGGAGCTTCGGCTCTGGACGATCGGAAGGTGGACGGACATGACCCTCTACTCTAGCGCCGCGGTGCCCTGCGGGGCCTTGCCTCCGGCGACGTTGGTGTCCTTGAGCGTGAGCACGTAGGCCACCACCGCCTGCACCCGCTCCATGCCCAGCTGCGGGCCCCAGGCGGGCATGCCTCGGGCGAGCACGCCCTCGTTGACCACCGTGAAGATGCGGGTGGGGCGGCTGCCGTGCAGCCACGCGCTGTCGGTCAGGTTGGGGCCGATGCCGCCGCCGCCGCTGGCCGCGTGGCAGGCCACGCAGCTCTGGGCGAACACCCCGCGGCCGGTCTGCACCGTGGCCGGGTCGCGAGAGAGGGCCAGCAGCGACTCGTCCGTCATGCTCCCGGCGAGGCGCGCCCGGGCGGCCGCGGCCCGGCGGTCGGCGGCCACGGAGTGCTCGTAGCTCTGCGCGATGCTCGGCCCGGTGCGCAGCACCTCGTAGTGGAACCAGTAGACCAGCGCGAAGACGATCGCCCCGAAGAGCGTGGCGAGCCACCAGTTGGGCAGGTGGTTGTCGTACTCCTCGATCTCGTCATAGGTGTGCACCACCCGGTCTTCGTAGGCCGGGCGGCTGGGGGTCTTAGCGGCCACAGGTCACCTCCTCGGCGTCCAGGGGGAGCGCCGCGAGGGCGTCGAACTGCGCGGGCCGGCGTCGCATGGTGCGCACCACGATCATCGCGAAGACCGCGACGAAGAGCACGAGCGACAGCACAGGCAGCGCGAGCATGGGATGCTGGGCGAAGAACTCTCGGTACATCGAACGGGCTCCTAGTGCGCCGGGGTGGCGGCGGTGACGACCGCAGCGTGGTCGGGGTTGCCCTGCGGGCGGCCGAGCCGCTGCAGGTACGCGATGAGGGCGACCGCCTCGGAGTCCGGCGCGACCGTGGCCCCGTTGGCGCTCAGGTCGGCGGCGATGGCCTGGGCCTGGGCCTGGGCGATCTCCCGCGCGGCGCTGAGCTCCGCGGGGCGGTAGGGCACGCCCACGGCGCGCATCGCCTCGAGCTTGCCGGCGGTGCGAGAGAGGTCCACCCGCGCCGTGCTGAGGTGGGGATAGGCGGGCATGTTGGAGCCCGGCGAGGTCGAGCGCGGGTCGGCCAGGTGGCGGAGGTGCCAGAGGTTGGGGTAGCGGCCGCCCTCGCGGGCGAGGTCCGGCCCGGTGCGCTTGGAGCCCCACTGGAAGGGGTGGTCGAAGATCGAGTCCTCCAGGCGCGAGGGCTCGCCGTAGCGGATGGTCTCCGCGCGCATCGGGCGGATCATCTGCGAGTGGCAGTTGTAGCAACCCTCGCGGATGTAGAGGTCGCGCCCCTCGAGCTCGAGCGGGGTGTACGGCCTGGTGCGCACCGTGGCGATCTCCGCGCGGTTGATCACCAGCGAGGGGATCAGCTCGGCGACGCCGCCGACGAAGACGGCGAGCACGGTGAGCACGGTGAAGATCACCGCGCGTCCCTCGACCAGCCGGTGCCAGGTGGGGCGGCCCTCCTCGCGCGAGAGCTGCAGCGCGATCACGCCGGAGATGGCCACGAAGACGCCGATGCTGGCGAAGGTCACGCTGGCGACCTCGCTCATCACGGCGATGGACATGAAGATGGCGACGACGACCGCGGTGAGCACCACCGGGGTGCCGAAGGCCACGCGCGTCCAGGGCACCTCGTCCCTGGCGATGGGGGTGTCGAGCACCATCGCCTCACCGTCGGTGGCCTCGCCCGAGCGGGCGGTGACCCAGAGGTTCCAGGCCATCAGGCAGAAGCCCGTGAGGTACATCGTGCCGCCGATCAGGCGGGTCCAGTACATCGGGCGGAGCGCCATCAGGGTCTCGACGAAGTTGGGGTAGACCAGCGCGCCCTGGTCGTTGACCGCGCGCCACATCAGGCCCTGGGTGATGCCCCCGACCCACATCGAGATGACGTAGAGGAGGATGCCCACGGTGCCGATCCAGAAGTGCACGTCGGCGGCGGCCTTGGAGTGCAGCTTGGTCTTGTAGAGCCGCGGCACCAGCCAATAGAACATGCCCGCGGCCATGAAGCCGTTCCATCCGAGGGCGCCCTCGTGGACGTGGCCGACGATCCAGTCGGTGTAGTGGGCGAGGCCGTTGACGCTCTTGATGGAGAGCAGCGGGCCCTCGAAGGTGGCCATGCCGTAGAAGGTCACGCCCGCCACGAAGAACTTGAGCACCGGGTCGGTGCGCACCTTGTCCCAGGCGCCGCGCAGGGTGAGCAGCCCGTTGAGCATGCCGCCCCAGGAGGGCGCCCAGAGCATCACCGAGAAGATCATCCCGAGGGTCTGCGCCCACTCCGGCAGGGCCGTGTAGAGCAGGTGATGGGGACCGGCCCAGATGTACATGAACACCAGGGCCCAGAAGTGGATGACCGAGAGCCGGTACGAGTAGACGGGCCTCCCCGCGGCCTTGGGGAGGAAGTAGTACATGATCCCCAGGATGGGGGTGGTGAGGAAGAAGGCGACCGCGTTGTGGCCGTACCACCACTGGGTGAGCGCGTCCTGCACGCCGCCGAAGAGCGAGTAGCTCTTCATGGGCGACCAGGGCATCGCGAGGTTGTTGACGATGTAGAGCATCGCCACCGTCACGATGGTGGCGATGTAGAACCAGATCGCGACGTAGAGATGCTTCTCTCTGCGCTTCGCGAGGGTCCAGAAGAAGTTCACCGCGAAGACCACCCAGATGAGGGTGACGGCGATGTCGATGGGCCACTCGAGCTCGGCGTACTCCTTGGCCTGCGTGTAGCCGAGCGGGAGCGAGACGGCGGCCGAGACGATGATGGCCTGCCATCCCCAGAAGTGGACCTTGCCGAGCAGGTCGGAGGCCACGCGGGTCTTCAGCAGGCGCTGCGTGGAGTAGTAGATGCCCGCGAAGAGCATGTTGCCCACGAAGGCGAAGATCACCGCGTTGGTGTGCAGCGGGCGGAGCCGGCCGAAGGTGAGGTAGGGGGCGACGTTGGCCCCGTGGAAGGCCAGCTGCAGCGCAGCCAGAACGCCCACCAGCATCCCCACGATCCCCCACAGGATGGAGGCCGCGACGAACTGCCGCGTCAGCTGATCGTTGTACCGGATGCGGATGAGCGAGGACTCGGCGGTCGTTGGGGTCTCTGGTTCGTGGCTCATGGGTTCCTATGCGCCTCG
>SCUS01000031.1 GCA_004297725.1 Myxococcaceae bacterium
GGGGATCTACCCGATCCCATCTCGAACTCGGTCGTCAAGCCCTCCAGCGTCGATGGTACTGCACAGGTGACTGTGTGGGAGAGTAGAACGCCGCCGGGGTCCTATCACGGCAACAACCCCATCCGTTCACAGCGTCTTCAAAAGAGCGCTGCGAACGGGTGGGGTTTTGTCATTTCTGGCGCCGGAAAACTGGCGCGCCCTCCGGCCTTCTTGCTATCGACCGATCAACTCGTGGGCCTGCGCGCAAAGATCATCGCGGTACTGATCGTCGTCCCGCTGGTCGCCGCTGGCGCCCTCGGGCCGTCCCTCGCGCGCAGCCGCGTCCGCCAGGGGATCGTCAGCGCCTGTGCCCGCCGCCTGGGCGCCCGCTGCCAGGTGGGCTCCGTCGAGCTCGCGATGGACGGCGCCCTCCTGCGCCGCGTGGTGGTCGACCTGCCGGGCGCCCAACGCCACCTCTCCGTCTCCCGCGTGGGGGTGCGCTTCCGATGGCCGTCCCTGGTGCTGGGCCGCACCCAGCGCCTCGACGTGCAGGCCGAGGGCATCGAGCTCCGAGCGCAGGGGCCCCTTGCGGAGATGATCCGTCGTCCGGTCGTGGCCCCGTCGGCGGAGGGCGGTCGACGGCGCTTCGTGCTGGGGAGCGTCCACCTCGACCGCATCCAGGCCGACCTCGAGCTGCGCGAAGGAGAGCGCTCCCGCGCCAGGCTTCAGCTCCGAGAGGCGGTGCTGGACGTCACCGACACGCGCGACATGACCGTGCGCTGGTCGGAGCTTCGCGCAGAGGTCCCGCACGCGGTGATGCGATCGGGCACCTGCGTGGCGCTGCGCAGGGCCGCCGAGCAGAGCCTCAACTGCACGGGCTTCGAGGCGCTCGCAGACGTGCGCGCGAAGGACGCCCTGCCCCCCTTCCTCGACGAGGTCGAGGCGGCGTGGCGACGAGAGCATGCCGAGACCGCCGACGCGACCGGGACGGGAGCCGCCGGGCCATCCTCGGCGAGGGCCCTCTCGGTGCAGGCGAGGGAGGGGTCGATCCGGCTGCAGCGAGGGGGAGAAGACCTGGTGAGGCTCGACCCGGCGAGCCTGACCCTGCAGGCCCACGGTCGGGTGATCGACGAGCTGCGCGTCGAGGTGGGCGCCGACCAGGGCGGCGCCATCACCGCGAGCTACGCCCGGGACGAGAACGCCCGCTGGCAGGTGGAGGTCGAGGCCGGGACGCTCCCGCTGCAGCGCCTCGCCCCGTGGCTGCCCTTCATCCCGTGGCACGCGCCCGAGCGAGGCACGGCCCGCTTCCACCTGCGGGTGGAGCCGCCGGAGGGGCGCACCGAGGCCACCGTGCTCGAGGTCTCGGGCAACGTCACCGTCGATCACTTCGGGCTGCGGCACCCCGGCCTCGCGCGCGAACCCCTCGACGCCCTCAGCGCCTCGCTCTCCGGCCGCGCCACGCTCGACCTCGAGCGCCGTCGGGTCACCTCGCCGGGCATCTCCGCGGAGCTCAACGGGCTGCGCTTCTTCCTCTCCGGGAGCGCCGAGCGGGGCCGCGATCACTCCGCCGTCGACGCCGTGCTGAGGGTTCCGGTCTTCGACTGCGACCTGCCTCGGCGGGTGCTGCCTCCGGCCGCGGTGGGTCCGCTCGCGGGCTTCCTCTTCAGCGGAACCCTCGCGGGCGACCTCCACATCGCCCTCGACACCCGCCGGCTCGGCGACACCGTCCTCGACGTCAACGTGCAGGACGGCTGCGACGTCTCGCAGTCCTCCGCCGAGGTCGGGCTGCGACGCCTCGGCAACCCCTTCATCCAGCGGGTGCAGGAGCCCAACAACGTCGTTCGCACCTTCCTCACCGGGCCCGGCACGCCGGCGTGGACCGCCTTCGAGGCGATCTCACCCTTCGTCGTAGGCGCCGTGATCCAGCGGGAGGACGGCGGGTTCTATCGACACCACGGGTTCTCTCCCGACGAGGTGCGCGGGGCGCTCATCCGCAACGTCAACGCCGGGCGCTTCGCCTTCGGGGCCAGCACCATCACCATGCAGCTGGTGAAGAACGTCTTCCTCGCGAGAGAGAAGACCCTCGTGCGAAAGCTCCAGGAGGTCGCCCTCACCTGGTGGCTCGAGCGCTCCCTCGACAAGCGCTCGATCCTCGAACTCTACCTCAACGTCGTCGAGTTCGGCCCCGGCATCTATGGCATCGGCCCAGCCGCGCGCTTCTTCTTCGGAAGGGAGCCGAACGACCTCACCGTCCTCCAGGGGATCTACCTCGCGACGCTCCTCCCGGCGCCGATTCCCCGCTATGGGATGTTCGAGCGCGGCGCCATCGGGTCGGGGACCCTCCAGCAGCTACGGCACATCGCGCGATCGATGGGCGCCAACCACCTCATCACCCCCGCCGAGGCCGCCGCGGCGGACCATGAGGGCATCGCGTTTCGCCCGCGAAACAGCCCCGTCCCCGGGCCGCAGACGGTCACCGTCGACCCGCTCACCACCGACGAGCAGGCCCTCGAGATGGCCCAGCGGCTCGGCGTGCAGGTGCACCCCGCGATGCCCGACGACCCCAACGCCCCGGCGCCCTCAGAGCCCTCGGACGAGCCCGGACGCTGAAGGGCTCCCGAGGTCCTACCCGGCGGCGGATGTGCCCGAGGGGTTGAGCTCGCCCAGCAGCAGCACCAGCATCGACGACGCCGAGTCGATGAGGTGGGTCTTGGTGATGGTTCCGGGAGGGGACTCGAGCCAGGCGAGGGAGGTGACCTCGACGAAGCCCACCCAGCCGCGGAGCAGCACCCGGAGCGCGCGAGGGCGAGCGTGCGGCGGAAGGTCCTTCACGATCATGTCGACGAAGTGCCCCCGCACCCGGTCGAGGATGCCCGCGATCACCGGGTCGGAGCCGATGCCACCGCGCATCAGCGCCACGTAGGCCGGGCCGCGCGCCTTCACGAAGTCCAGGTAGGCCTCCAGGCCCGCGCGCATCCGCACGTCCGGGGCGAGCGTCGGGTCGACCAGCGTCTGCGCCCGCAGGTCGGCGGCGGCGGCCTCGAGCACCGCGGCGTAGTAGTCCCGCTTCGTCGGAAAGTAGTGGTAGAGCAGCCCCTTCGAGATGCCCGCCGCCTCGGCGATGTCATCGATCGACACCGTGTCGTACGGGCGCGTCCCGAAGAAGGCCATCCCCTGCGCGATGAGCTGCGCGCGGCGCGTGTCGAGCGACTGCCGGGTGCGCGTCGTCTTCTTCTCCCCCGCCGCAGCCCTGGCCATCGGGAAATCACTACCGCCGTGTTGACCGCGCCACAACGGTCATCTATCGATGGTCTATTGAACAGAAGTCAGTTGTCCGAGGAGAGCACGCCATGGAAGTGAACACGCACGAGACGCAAGGGGCCCGACCGATCAAGCCGCGCTCGCCCGGGGTGACCTTCGACGCCGCGATGCCGCGGTACTGGTTCGGCGGACTGAAGCACGCGTCGCTGCTGGCCAACGGGGTCAACCTGCTCTTCCCCAAGGGAGAGCGCTTCTTCGTGCGCAGCGTGATGCACTACCTCCCGCAGCTCGATGACCCGGCGCTGCGGGCGCAGGTGAAGGGCTTCGCGGGGCAGGAGCACCGGCACGCCAGGGCGCACGAGGACTACAGCAAGGTGATGGAGGCCCAGGGCTACGAGGTCGAGGCCTTCCTCAAGGTCTTCGAGCGCATCGCCTTCGAGGGCATCGAGCGCGTCTCGCCGGCGTCGCTGCGCCTCGCGGTCACCGCGGCGACGGAGCACTTCACCGCCATCATGGCGGAAGACGCCCTGTCTCGCGGCTACCTCGCGGCCATGGGCTCCGAGGTCGGGCGGCTGCTGATGTGGCACGCCGCGGAGGAGATCGAGCACAAGGCCGTGGCCTTCGACGTGCTCGCGAAGGTCGCGCCGGGGTATCCGCTGCGCATGGCGGGCCTCGCGCTGGCGTCGACGCTGCTGGGAGGGTTCTGGCTCGCGGCGGTGATCACGCTGGCGAGGCAGGACGCGAAGCTGCCGCCGGAGCCCCACCGCGAACCCACCGAGGAGGAGAAGCAGAACTCCCCGCTCGACATCTTCGCGCGAGGCATCCGCGAGTACATGCGGCCGTCGTTTCACCCCAACGACCGGGACAACCTCCCGCTGGCCGTCGAGGCGCTGCGATCGCTGGGGCTGGAGCCGGCGTAGAGGTTCAGTCGAGGGTGAGCGGGACGAAGGTCTGGCCGTTGCGGCGACGCACCAGCAGCGCCGCGTGGCCGTCTTGCGTGGCCGTCAGCAGGTCGCCGGAGTTGCCCACCGGCTGCTGGTCGGCCTGGAGGATCACATCGCCAGGGCGCAGCCCCGCGCGCTCTCCGGCGCCGCCCGCCTCGACCACGGTGACCATCACCCCGCGGTCGACGCCGAGCTGACGCGCCCGCTGCACCGGGATGGGAGCGACCTCCAGCCCCAGGTTGCGCGAGCCCTCGATGCGAGGCGCGGCGGTGCCCCGCTCCCGGGAGGCGCGCTGGTTGTTGGCGTCGGGGCGGGTGCCCGCCACCACGCGCACCGAGCGGGCCTGGCCGCTGCGCAGCACCGCGAGGGTGAGCGCGTCGTTGGGGCGGCGGCCCGTCACGGTCTGCACCACGTCGTTGGACGAGGTGACCGGCCGGCCGTCGACCGCGGTGATCACGTCGCCCAGCGCGAGGCCGGCGCGGGCGCTCGGGCCGCGGGGGTCGATCTCCGAGACGATGGCTCCGCTGGCGGGCGGAAGGTTGAAGTTGCTCGCCAGGTCGGCGGTGAGGTCTTGAAGGCCCAGGCCGATCCAGCCGCGGGAGACCGAGCCGCGCTCGGCGAGCTGCTCGGTCACCAGCCTCGCGAGGCGCGAAGGCACCGCGAAGCCGACGCCCGTGCCGCGCCCGAGGATCATGGTGTTGATGCCCAGCACCTCGCCGCGGAGGTTGATGAGCGGACCGCCGGAGTTGCCCGGGTTGATGCTGGCGTCGGTCTGCAGGTAGTCCTCGATGGAGGTCTGCCCGAGGCCCGCGCGGCCCTTGGCGCTCAGCACCCCGTGGGTGACCGTGGCCTCCAGGCCGAAGGGCGCGCCGATGGCCAGCACCCACTCGCCCACGCGAGCCCGGTCGCTGTCGGCCCAGCGCGCCACGGGGAGGCCCGTCGCCTCGATCTTGATGGCCGCGAGGTCGGTCGCCGGGTCGGTGCCCAATACACGGGCGGGTAAGACCCGGCCGTCGCGGAGGTGCACCATGATGCGCCGCGCGTCTTCGACGACGTGGTTGTTGGTGACGATCACCCCGTCGGCGCGGACGATCACCCCGGAGCCGGTGCCGTGCTGTACCTCGGGCGCCCCGCCGCGACCGCCGCGGCCGCCGCCGAAGGGGAAGGGGAAGGGGAGCCCCTGGGGCACCTCGGGCTGCTGGCTCTCGACGTCGACGCGGATGCTCACCACCGAGGGGAGGGTCTGCGCGGCGACCTGGACGAAGCCGTCGGAGAGCTGCTCCATCGCGCCGAGCGAGGGTGGTGGTGTGGCGGTGGCGGTGGTGGGGACCTGCTGCGAGTAGACGGTGGAGGCGCCGAGGGCGAGCGCGCCGATCACGCTCGCGAGCACGCCCGCACGACGAATGCGTTGGGAGGGAGAGTGGGTCATCCGGTGACCTCCATTCGAGGGGCACAACCGTTCAGGGTGCCCCGGTTATTCCGAGGGGGAGTCTTCAGGACGGATCGAGCGCGCCGAGGATCTCCTCGACCACGCGACGCGCCGCCTCGGAGGGGTCGGCCGCGTCGCGGATGGGACGCCCCAGCACGAGGTGCGAGGCGCCCGCGCGGATGGCTTCGGTGACGGTCGCGGTGCGTTGCTGGTCATCGCCCGCGACGCTCGCCCAGGTGGGGCGGACGCCGGGGGTGACGCACTGTAGCAACGGCGCCGCGGCGCGCACGGCCGCGAGCTCTCGCGGGGAGCACACGACGCCGACGGCGCCCAGGGCCTGGGCCTCGACGGCGCGCGCGACGACCGCGCGGGTGAGGGCCTCCTCGCCGCCGTAGCTGGCGGGCGAGGTGGAGGTGAGCACGGTGATGCGGAGGATGCCCGTGCGCCCCCGGGCGGCGCGCACCGCGGCGTCGACCGGGTCGTGCACGGTGATGAAGCGCACCGGGACGCCGGCGTCGACGATCTGCGCGACCGCGCGGGAGACGGTGGCGGGCACGTCGTGGAGCTTGGCGTCGATGAAGAGGGCGGAGCCGTCGGTGAGGCGGCGCGCGAGCTCCATGCCGCCGCGCATGAGGAGCTCGAGGCCGATCTTGAAGGTTCCGACGGAGGGGCGGAGGGCGGCGGCGAGGGCGCGGGCGCGGGCCTCGTCTTCCACGTCGAGGGCGAAGATGAGCCGGTCGCGGGCGTCGTCGAAGGAGGTCATCGCAGGGGCGCGTAGGGTACAACTCGCGGCGATGAGCGACACGCCCAACTACATGACCCCGGCGGGATACCAGCGCTTCGTGGACGAGTCGACATGGCTCGCGCGCGTCGAGCGGCCGCGCGTGGTGGTGGAGGTGCAAGACGCGGCGGCGCAGGGCGATCGCAGCGAGAACGCGGAGTACATCTACGGCAAGAAGCGGCTGAGGGAGATCGACCGGAGGCTCAACTTCCTCGCGCGGCGCCTGGCCAACGTGCAGGTGGTCGACCCGAAGACGCAGAAGGGCGATCGGGTGTTCTTCGGGGCGACGGTGGAGCTCGAGGACGAGGAGGCCGCGGTGGCGACCTGGCACATCGTGGGCGAGGACGAGGTCGACCTGGAGAAGCGGCACATCAGCTGGAAGTCGCCGCTGGGCAGGGCGCTGCTGAAGAAGGGCGTCGACGACGTGGTGACGGTGAAGCGGCCCGACGGGGAAACGCTGGAGTACACCGTGCTCGCGGTGCGCTACGGCTGAGCGACGCGCTTCGGGGGGACGGGGTAGAGCGAGTCGAGCTGCTCGTTGTTGCGCAGGCCGATGGCCTCTCGCTGGATGAGCAGGTGCTCGCGGTACATCAGCGCCTCGTCGCGCTTCGCGTTGAAGGCCTCGACGAGGGTGGGGTAGTCCTCGGGCCGGGGGCGCCGCGACTCGGCCTCGTCGAGCTGCCGACCGAGCACCTCGCACTGGAGCAGCGAGACGTTGATGCGGTCCTGCGCGCGGCCGAGCGAGAGGGCCATCTCCTGGAGCATCTCCTGCTCCAGCGACGACCGGCCGGTGGCGACCTCCAGCCGCCGCTGGAGCCGCTCGAGGTAGGTGCTGCGGAAGCCCTTCTGCTGCAGGGCCTCGATCATCGGTCGCCAGGAGGACTCTTCCATCGCGCCTCCGCTCTCTTCGGGGTGATTGGTCCGTCGGGCTCGTCGACGGGAACGTGGGAGCTCGGGAGCGCCCGCGCAAGCCTCGCTCGACGTCCCGGGTGGTAGCGTTCGCGCCACCCACGATGAACGCCCCACACGACCCGCTCCGCGTCGCCGAGGTCTTCGGTCTCTCTCCCCTCAACACCCGGCTGAGGGAGGCGCTGCTCGCCTTTCGAGGCGACGGACACACTCCCCCGACGCGCTTCGATCATACCTCCCTGCGTATGTTTCGACCCCGCATGGCGCTGCCGCTGTGGGCGGGGCGCGCGGCGCACGGGCGGCTCGTGCCCATCTACAACCTCGTCAACCGGGCCGAGCGCCCTCGGCCCGAGGAGGGCTGGAGCGTGCGGGTCACCAACGCGCGAGACTTCCTCGGCACGCAGCTCACCTACGACAGCCACAACGGCACCGACTTCGCCGTCCCGCTGGGGACGGTGGTCGTGGCCGCGGCGCCGGGCGTCGTGCGGCGCGTCTCGAGCGAGTTCAACCGCGGCGGGCTCAAGGTCTTCATCGACCACGGCGCGGGCCTGGTCACCTCCAGCAACCACCTCGGGCGGTCGATGGTGGCCGTCGGCGATCGCGTCGCCCGGGGACAGCCCATCGCCCTCTCGGCCTACAGCGGCCTCGACGGGCTCAGCACCTTCCCCTTCGGTGCGCCTCACGTGCACTTCAACGTCTGGCTCGACGGCGAGTACGTCGACCCCTTCGCCGCGCCCGGAGAGACCTCCCTCTGGCGCGCGGGCAACTGGCCCGTCCCTTCGCGCGACGGCGACCACGACGCACCCCCCTCGGACTGGGACCACGCCGCGGTCGAGCGCGCCATCGAGGCCGCCTGGGCCCCGGAGCTTCGCGCCGAGCTCCGCGCCCTCAGCGACCCCGACGAGCGCGCCGTCGCCGTGCTCTTCCAGCAGAACTACTACCCCACCCGCTTTCGCGAGCGCCCCCGGCTCTACAGCGCGGAGCACCCCCGCACCCAGAGGCTCGACCTGCCCTTCCGCCCGGAGGACTTCGACGGGATCTGGTTTCCCCACGGCGCCGAGCCGCCCCGGCCGTAACGCCCTCCGCGAGGCGCGTCGCTTCCACGCCCTGTCCGCCGCTGCTATAGCCTCGACGCATGGCCGAACCATGGCGGGCGCTCTCTGAACAAAGCACCTTCGCGGGCAGCATCCGCATCGTGCGCTCGCTCCAGAGCGCCTCTCCCCGGCGCGCGCTCTACCTCGCCGAGCAGACCGGCATCGGCCGGGCGTGCGCGCTCAGGGTGCTCGACCCGCGGCTGATCTCGTCGGCCCCCGGCAAGGCCCGCTTCGAGGAGCTGAAGGCGCTGAGGGCGCGCATCAAGAGCGACCACGTGGTGGACGTCGTGGCCGCGGGGGTCGATCGCACCACCGGCGCGCCGTGGTTCGCCCTCGACCACCTCGAAGGCGAGACGCTCTCCGCGCACGCGGCGGCGCCGCTCCCTCCCGCGGAGGCGCTCGAGATCCTCTGGCAGGTGGCGCACGGGCTCGCGGCCATCCACGAGGCGGGGCAGGTGCACGGCACCCTCGACCCCTCCAGCATCATCGTCGCCGACAGCCGCTACGCGGGCAGCGACTTCACCGTCACCCTGCTCGACTTCTGGACCTCCGCGTGGCTGCGCTCCGCCGACGCCAACGCCGAGGGCACCGACGTCGCCTCGCTCTTCTGGAGCGCCCCCGAGCAGACCGAGCCAGGCACCGCCGTCAGCGCCGCGGCGGATGTGTGGTCCTTCGGGCTGCTGGCCTTCCGGCTGCTGACGGGGAAGGTCTACTGGAAGAGCGCGGCGCAGCCCGACCAGGCCACGCCCGTCGGGGTGCTCAAGGAGGTCTCCGTCGCCGACCTGCCCCGCGCCTCCCGACGCGCCTCCGAGCTGGGCGTCGAGGCATCGCTCCCGGAGGGCTTCGACGGGTGGTTCGCCCGCTGCGTGGCCCGCTCCATCGACGACCGCTTCCAGAGCATCCGACAGGCCGTCGACGCGCTGGAGCCCATCCTCGACCGCGAGGCCCCGGTGACCTCCTCCGCCGCGCGCGCCCCGAGGCGCGTCGCTGGCCCCGGGCTCAAGCACCACGTCAGCTCCCTCTACGCGTGGGCGCGCTCGACCGACGTCGTGGTGCCCGCGGTGCTCGCCGTGCTGCTCCTCGCCGCCTTCGGCGTGCGCGGACACTCTCGCGCCCGCTGGCCCTGGTCGCGCTCCCGCTCCGCCGCTCCGGTCGTCGCGGCCCTGCCCTCGCCGACGCCTGGCGCTGCCGCTCCCGCCGCCGCTCCTGCCGCCGCCGCGCCCACGGCGGACGCCGGTGCGCCCCGCCCGGTCACCCTCACCGACAGCGGCGCCGAGGCCATCGCCACCCGCCTCGGGAGCATCCCCCGGGGATCACCCGTGTGGATCACCGTGGCCGCCGCCGATCCCGCGGCCGAGGCCATGGGACAGCGGCTGCTCGGGATCTTCGAGCGCGCCGGCTGGCGCACCCACCCCCTCGGTCACTCGGAGGTGCGGGCGCGGCCGGGCATCTTCCTCTTCGCCGCGGAGGAGCAGTCGCCGGCCTACGTGGAGACCGTCGAGCGGGCGCTCACCGACGCCCACCTCGCGCCCACCGTGGCGCGCGGCTACCGCTCCTTCTACGCCGAGATGCGCCGGGACAACCCCAGCTACCGGGGCTTCCCCTTCGAGGCCGACCAGACCTTCCTCATCGTGCTCGGCCGCGGGCAGTAGAGCCCCCTCGGCCCGCGCTACAGCTGCTTGGGCCCCTTGGGCTCCTCGGGCTCCTCGGGCTCGTTGGCCTTCGCCGCCGCGATCTTCGCCGCCACCTTCGCCTCGTGGTCTCGGATCTTCGCCTCGCGGATGGCGTCGACGTCGAGCGGGGGCGGGGTCTTCTCTTCCGTGAGCGCGTCGTCGCGCTTCTTCAGGGTGTCGCTCACCGCGGTGCGCCAGGGCTTCGACTCCTTCGGGCCGAAGAGGTACGCGAGCCCCACGGCGACGAAGTAGAGCGCGATGAGCGGCAGGCCCAGCATCACCTGCGAGTACACGTCCGTGCTGGGCGTGAGCACCGCCGCCAGGATGAACGCGATCACGACGAAGTAGCGAGAGAACGAGAGGAGCTGACGCCAGGTCACGAGCCCGACCAGGGACAGGAAGAAGATGAAGAGCGGGAGCTCGAACACCACGCCGAAGGCCAGGAGCATCTGCGACGTGAAGCCGAGGTACTCGTCCATCATCAGCGTCGGGATGACCGTGACCGCGGTGTTGCCCACCCGCCCGCTGAAGCCGAGGAACCACGCGTACCCGACCGGGAAGACGAAGTGGTAGCCGAAGAGCGAGCCGGCCAGGAAGAACACCGTGGAGAAGAACACCAGCGGCATCACCACGCGCTTCTCCTTGGCGTAGAGCCCCGGCGCGATGAACATCCAGAGCTGGTAGAACACCACCGGAAGCGCGAGCACGAAGCCGCCGATGGCCGCGATCTTCAGGTAGACCACGAAGGCCGACGTGGGGTCGGGGAAGTGCACCTGGGGGTTGAGCGGAAAGGCCACGTTGGCCGGCTGCGCCGCCTGCGCGCGCTGGGCGAGCTCGCGCATCTCCCGGAAGATCGGGTAGTGCAGCATCCAGTGGACGATCTGCGGGATGGTGCACGCCTGCGGGGTGTTCTCCCGGGCGTTGCAGAACCACGCGACCTCCAGCGGGCGCAGCAGCCACGCGAAGAGCTGCTCACGGTAGGTCCACCCCACCACCATGCCACCCAGCACCGCGAGCACCGCGCGGATGATGCGGCCTCGCAGCTCTTCCAGGTGGTCGCGGAAGCTCATCGGGCCTTCGGTGCTGCTCACGGCGCTCCCTCCGTCTCGGGGTACACCGCCGCCCCTTCGGGCAGCGCGCCGAAGTCATCAGGTCCCCCTTCGGGGTACTCCATCGCGAGGTCGACGGCCTCGGACTCGGCCTCGGCCTCCAGGGACATGGAGCGCTTGGCGTCATCGACGGTGGAGCGCACGCCCTCCTCGATGCCCGACAGCCCCTCGCGCAGCGGGCGCGTGACCTCGTCGACCACCTCGTCGAAGCCGGCCTCCTGGCGCAGCTCGCGCGAGGCCCGCTGAAACTCCCGCACCGCGCGGCCAATGGCGCGCAGCGTCTGGGGGAGGTTCTTCGGACCCACCACCACCAGCGCCACGAGCCCGATCAGGAACAGCTCCGGAAGCCCGATACCGAACATCGCCGTTCGCCCTTTACCCTACCGACCCCGAGAGCACCACCCGCCGCAGCCTCCATAACACCGCCGCGTAGGCCGCCACGGTCGCCCAGGCCCAGACCGTCAGCCACAGGTCGAAGCCCCGCAGCGGCGCCCACCGCGCCGTCGCCGCGAAGGTGAGCGCCATCACCACCACGCTGGCGTTCATCACCCAGCCCCACAGCACCAGCGCCAGCTCGCTGCGCCGGCCGAGCTGCCACGCCACCAGCAGCCCCAGCGCCAGCAGCCCCAGCGCCCGAGAGAGGCGCCACGCCGTGAGCCCGTCGTGCGCGATGGTGAGCCACTGGGTGAGCTGCCCCGCCGCCACGAAGGCCAGCGTCGCCCAGGTGGCCAGGCGCCAGGCCCGCGCCGCCCGCGCCGGGTCTTCGGTGCTCCGATGGGCTTTTACCGCGTCGGTAAAGGCCGCCCCGCAGCGGGCGCACCGAGGCCCCCCCGAGGCCCTCGGCGCGCCGCACTCGTCACACAGCGCCGGGGCGCTCAAGGGATGCTCAGTCCTCGTCGTCCTCGTCGCCGTGCCGCGGGGTGACCAGCAGCTCGCCGTTGGGGCCGTCGCGGCGGATGATGAAGGTACGCCGCGCGGCCACGTCGTCGCCCTCGCGCGCCACCACCGAGACGATGTTGGCGCCCGGCCGCAGCGGGAGCGGCGCGTTGAAGGTCATCCGGTGGGGATCGGCCGCGTCGCGGTTGGACAGGTAGAAGACCTTGTGGGGCCCGACGAAGATGTAGAGGTCGAGGACGCGGTTCTCGTCCGTGGCCGTGCCCTGGAGGTTGATGGACGCGCCGCGCGCCGAGAGCGCCACCGGACCGTCGGTCTCGATGAGCGGCGGCGAGTTGTGGAGCACGAAGGTGAGCGAGCGCGGGGCCGTCGAGCGGGCGCCGCCGCCCTGCGCCCGGAGCGCCCAGCCCGGCCGGCCGTCGAGCGCGTCGACCCGCACCCACTCGCCCGACTGCGCCGTGATCGGGAAGCCGGAGCCCGCCGGGGCGCGGAGGATCACCCTCGCGTCGCTGGCGGGTGACTCCCGCAGCTCGAGGGCGGCCGCGGCCACGAAGGTGCCGGTGGCGGCGGTGACGGGCGCGCCCGCCTGGGCGATGGGCACCCGGAGCTTCTGCGAGGTGACCTCGCGGAGGTCTTCGTCCTCGACGACGAGCTCGAGCTTGAGCTCGTCCTGGCGGAAGCTCTGGGCCACGTCGAAGGTGAACGCCACGCGGCGCTCCTCGCCGGGCATCATGTCGTTGATGTTGAAGCGCGCGTCGTGCAGCAGCACGCCGGTGCCCGACAGGTTCTTGAGGTTGGCGCGCGCCACGAAGGTGCGGCCGCGCCCGACGTTCTTCAGCGTCAGGAACATCGTCATCCGCTCGCCGCGCTGGATGCGCCCGTCGCCGTTGCCGCTGCCGCGCTGCTCGGCGAACTGCCAGCCGTAGGCGAAGACCGGGCGCTCGAGGCCACGGATGGAGGCCCGCAGCGGCGCGACGGCCTCCGCGGGGGGGATGTGCCCGTGCGACTCCGACCACTCCAGCCGGATGCCGTCGGTGCGGGAGAGGGCCGCGCGCGGCACGAGGCACACCTTGCGGGTGCCGGGCGCCGGGAGCGAGCTGCTGCCCGGGCGGAAGCCCTCGAACTCGCAGAGCCCGAGCGGCGAGGTCCAGGTGCGGGTCTCGCCGGGGTTCACGCGGCCGAAGACGAACTCCCGGTTCTCGAACATCGGGTTGTCGCTCTTGGTGTTGGCGCGCAGCCGGAAGAGGGGCGCGGTGCCGCGGTTGGTGACCGTCACCGTGAGGTCGAAGGCCTCCCCCGGCGCGGCGGTGTTCTCCGGCCGCGAGGTGCGCATGGTGACCTCGACGTTGGGCGTCCCGCCGGCGTCGGTGCCCTCCTCCCAGTCGACGTGCAGGGGCTGCAGCGCGCGGGCGACGCTGGCCACCTGCTCGGCGCGGGTGCGGTCGAGCAGCGGGCGCGCGTCGGCGATGAGCTCGCGGCGGCCGGAGCGCGGCGCGGCGGTGAGCAGGTCGCGCACGAAGCGGATGGAGAAGTCCTCGCGGAAGCCGTCGTCGGCGACGTCGTCGGCGCCGCGCAGCCGGAGCTGCTCGCGCTCCTCCGCGGGGAAGTAGTACCGGACGGTCTCCGCGGGGTGGTCGCCGTTGTGGGCGCGGTTGTTGGTGAGGTGCGCCGAGAGGTCGGACTCGCGCGGGAAGAGCTTGTCCGCGTCGAGGTCCATGTCGAGCGGGTCGACGGTCATCGGCATGAGCTCGATGTCCGGCGTGATGCCGACGCCCTGGATGGAGACGTCGCCCGGGGTGAGGTACTGCGCGATGGTGATCTTGAGCGCGCCGCCGTCGGGCAGGTTGCGGATCGTCTGCACGCTCCCCTTGCCGAAGGAGGTGCCGCCCACGATGACCGCGCGGTTGTGGTTCTTGAGGGCGCCGGCGACGATCTCGCTGGCGCTGGCCGAGCCGCCGTCGATGAGCACGGCGAGGGGGTAGTCGGGCTCCGTGCCGGGGCCCTCGGCGCCGCGCTCCTCGCGCTCCTCGCGCCGGTTGCCCGCGGTCACGACGATGGCGCCGTCCTGGAGGAAGAGGTCGGCCACGGCCACGGCCTGCTCCAGCAGGCCGCCGGGGTTGCCGCGCATGTCGAGGACGAGCGAGCGCATGCCCTGCTCGCGCATCTGCCGCAGGGCGCGGGTGAGCTCATCGCCGGTGGTCTCGCTGAAGCTCTTGATGCGAGCGTACCCGACGCCGTTGGCCATCAGCCGGTGGTCGACGGAGCGCACGGTGATCTGCGCGCGCACGAGGTCGAAGCGACGGGGCTGGGCCCAGCCGCCGGCGCCCGCGCGGGTGACCCAGATGGTGACCGGGGTGCGCTCCGGGCCGCGGAGGCGGTTGACCGCCTCGGAGAGCGACATGTTGGTGGTGCTCTCCTCGTTGATCTTCACGATGCGGTCGTAGCGGTGCAGGCCCGCGCGCGCCGCGGGGGTCTCGGGCATGGGGTTCATCACCGTGAGCAGCCCGTCGCGGATGGAGATCACGATGCCGAGCCCGCCGAAGTGGCCGCCGGTCTGGATCTGCATCTCGTGAAACTGCTCGGGGGTGAGCACCACCGAGTGGGGATCGAGGGTGCGGAGCATCCCGTTGGCGGCGATGTACTCCACGTCCTGGAGGTTGACGTCGGTGCCGCGCAGGTGGGTCTGGAGGAAGGTGAAGATCTCGCGCCAGCGGGCCTCGAGGTCCCACGGCGCGTTGACGCCCGCGAGGTCGAAGGTCTGCTCGTGGGTGTCGACCCGCACGGTGAGCGTGGGGGCGTTGTCCTCGTGGAGCACCAGCACCTGGGCGACGCTGCGCTGGATGGCGTCGAGGCCCTTCAGCAGCATCTCTCGCGGGTGCACGCGCCCCGGGTCGACGTAGTTGTTGTTGATCTCCAGCAGCACGTGCCGGAGCACGCTCATGCGCGCCAGGTCGAAGTTGGGGTCGCGGGCGCGCTCACGCCGGGGCTGGGCGAGCAGGGCGCGGGAGCCGCCGAGGCCCAGCAGGCCACCGTGGCGGGTGACCGTGATGACCGAGGCGAGGGCGCAGGCGACGAGCAGCAGGGCTGCCTTCCAGGGACGGTTCCAGCTAGGGCGCATCGCGGCGGAGTATAGGGTGAAGCGTCGGGGTTGCACCCGTAACCCGCCAGATTGCCGCGCGGCCTGGGCGGCGGAGGGGGAAGGGCGAAGTGGGCTCAGGGACCGTCGGGGTCGTCGAGCCGCAGGGAGGCGACGAACAACCGGAGGCTCGCGTTGCGTGCCGCATGGGCGTCGAGGGTCCTGCCCTTGCGAAACTCCCGGCTGCGCTCGTCGTACTGCGCGAAGGTGCTCAGTTGGAAGTGACGCGCCCGCTCCTTCGCGGAGAGGGACTTGTTGACTGCGTCGTGGAGGCGTCGCTTCGGGTTCGGGAGGATGCCGGTCTCGGCCGCATCGCTCGCGTAGACGGTAAGCACCCAGGCGTCGGTCTCATCGACCGCGACGGCGTGGCGGATGTGCTCGACGAACTCTCCCGCGAGCCAACCGTTCATGGTCGCGACGACGCGCTCGCGCAGCGTGGCGACGTAGTTCGCGTCGCTCCGCGGCAGGCGGGCGACGTCGTAGCCCGGCATCTCGGCCTCCGCGGTGTCGATCTGGATCACCAGGAAGCGGTGCTCGTCGACGGGGCTGTCGAGGAAGTCGCGGATCTTCTCGCGTTCCAGGCACTCGCGGCGTACGAGCTCCCAGTTGCTGTGCTGGGCCTCGCGGTGCTCGTGGAGGTCGGTCTCGTCCTCGTAGTACTCGGGGCGCAGCGCCTGGACGTCGCTGCGGTCGACCCCGAGGCGGCCCTTGAGGATGTTGAGGAGCACCGCGAGGTCGGCGCGGCCCTCCGCGATGATGCCGACGCGCATCGGTCAGAACGCGGTCGGCAGCCCGCCGAGGTGGCCGCGCATCCAGAGCTCGGAGAGCATGCGCTTCTCGCCGCCCGCGTCAGGCTTCTGGCGGATGCGCCTCGTGACGGTGTGGCCCTCGTCGTTGCGCGAGACCACGAAGAGCCGCTGGTCGTCGTCGTGGAGGTTGAGCCCGTCGAGGATCGCGGGGTTGTGCGTGGTCACGAGCGCCTGCTTGTCGTGCTCCTTCGCGAGGGCGGCGAGCTGCTTCGTGAGCTCGCGGCAGAGGCGCGGGTTGAGGGCGGTCTCGATGTTGTCGATGGCGAAGACGCGGGGCGTGCGGTGGCTGCTGAAGAGCGTGAGGTAGAAGAGGATGTGGAGGATGCCCTCGTTGGCGTTCTCGGCGGAGAAGACGTTGTTCGAGGCGTCCATGAAGCGGTCGTGGAAGTAGAGCGTGGAGGTGCTGCGGCCGAGCTTGTAGCCCGCGAACTTCAAGCGGTCCTCGGGGTCGAGCACGACGTCGCTGACCCAGGAGATGAGCGCGAGGCGCTCGATGAGGGCGGCGCGCTGGGCGGGGTCGAAGGTCGAGAAGAGGACGTCGAGGTTCTCTCCGTAGATGCCAACGGGCTCGCGGCGGCTCAGCGGCTGGAGCCCGCGGAGGGCAACCGTGCTGAGGTTGTAGATCGCGAAGTCGTTGAGGAGGGAAGGAAGACTGACGCTGTTTGCATAGTGATCAATCGCGAGCTCAAGCTCTTTGAGTTCAATTCCCTCATCGTTGTGAAGACTTCCCGCGACAACTCTGGCCTTTGCGGCAGCGAGTTGACGATTGATGTCGACCAGGCGCGTCGCTCCCGTATCGATCGTCCGTTCTACGATCCACGTCGGAATGATGTCGTTCGGATCCTTCGCGGTGATGCTGAACGCCAGCTCAGCATCATGCTTCTCCGCACCTCCAACATAGGAACAACCCAGCTCGATGCGCGGCTGTGCTGCCACGCCCAGGAATGAGCTCACCGTGATCGACGGCTTCGCGACGCGAACCCCCATGCTCGCGAGGTCTTCGGTGCCGAGGCGGCCGTTTCGGGCGCCGCTGGCCATCGCGAGCGCTTCGAGGAGGTTGGTCTTCCCGCAGCCGTTCTCCCCGATGAAGACGTTGAGCCGTCCGAGCTCCAGCGTCGTGTCGAGGATCGACTTGTAGTTCTTGATGCGGAACGTCTTGAGCATGCGCCCGGAGGATCTCCGTCGGAGGGGTGCGTTCATCATGACCCGCGAGCGGAGCCGAGGGAAGAAACGCCCGGAGCGGCGTTCAGGAGCGCAATGGGAGCACCCCACCGCTACGCTCGGGCACAGGCGCGTTGGGTGGGCGCGGCAGGGACGCGCGCCGTTCCGTGATAGTTGTCGGGACTGATGCGAGACCTCTCCCTCACGCTCGCTCTCGGCGTCCTCGTCGGCTGTAGCGGCGGTGCAGCCACTCCACCCACCGCGCTCCCCGACGCGGGCTCGCTGCCCCCCATCACGGCGCCCGACGCGGCGGTCGACGACCCCGCCTGGCAGGTGACGCTCTCCCGCACCTGGGCCCTCAAGGCCGACGGGCTCACCGCCGGCGACCGCGAGGTCACCGTGCGCGTCGCTGCCCCCGCCGACGCCGCCGACGTCCGCGCCTCGGTCGACGACGGGCCCGCGCGCGCCGCCCTCCGCGCGCCCGACGGATCATGGAGCGCGACGCTCCCGGTGGCCGACCTCGCCCCGGGCGCCCACGCCGTGCGCGTCGCGGCGGGCGCCTCCCCCGCTGCGGTCGCCACGCGCCCGCTGCAGGTGAGCTTCGCGGCCTACGTGGTGGTGTCCACCGACTGGGACGACACGCGCTTCACCGACAGCTACCTGCGGCGCATCGAGCAGCTGCGCGAGCACCACCCGGGGCTCGTGTACTCGCACTTCTTCGCGCCCTACCACTACACCGACCCGGAGGTGAACGACGCGCGCGAGACCCAGATCGAGGCATGGGTGAAGGCTCAGCGCGACCAGCACGGCGACGAGCTCGGAGTTCACATCCACGGCTGGTGTCACTTCGTGACCGCGGCGGGCGTGCCGTGCCGCGTCCAGCCGGCGTACGCGCCCAACGACACCAGCGGGTACGTCACCGTGCTGGCGGCGTACACGGTCGACGAGATGGCGGCGCAGCTCCGGTACGCGGTGCAGCTCTTCGCGCAGCACGGCCTCGGCCGGCCGACCTCGTTTCGCGCCGGGGGGTGGACCGCCGACCTGGGCACGCTGCGCGCGCTCGACGCCACGGGCTTCACCGTCGACTCGAGCGCGATGCGCCCGGACCGCATCGCCTCGTGGCGCGGCTACCTGCTCTACGACTGGAACGAGGCCAACTGGACGGGCATCACCGACACCTCGCAGCCCTACCACCCCTCGGACACGGACATCACCCGGGGCGCTCCGGCGCGGCCGATGCGGGTGCTCGAGGTGCCCGACAACGGCATCCTGGTGGACTACATCACCGGGCCGGCGATGGTCGCGGTGTACGAGGCCAACGCGCCGGAGGGGCGGCCGTTGTCGCGGCCGACGCTGTTCCAGGTGGGCTTCCACCCGCCGAACTTCAGCCCGACGTACCAGTTGCGCATGGAGACCGCGCTCTCGCACGTCGACGCGCACCTCGCTTCGGCCGACCGCGGCCCCGCCGTCTACGCCCGCATCTCCGACCTCACCCGCGTCTGGCGCTGACCGCCGTCACCGCGTCGGCGCGGCCATTCCCTCGGGCGCGATCCAGTAGACTCCGCCTCCCTGGTCGTCGCTGAAGAAGAGCCGGCCGTCGCTCGCGAAGGTCACGTCGGTGATGCGCCCGACGATGCCCTGGGCGCTGCGCCCCCAGCCGGTGACGAAGTCGCGCCACTCGCCCGTCGGCCGGCCGCTGGCGTCGAGCGGGCTCCAGATGATCTTGGTGTTCTCCCAGGTCTGGAAGGCGCCGTGCAGCCCGACGAAGAAGCCGCGGCGCCAGGGATCGGGCCAGCGGCCGCGCTCGAAGTCGATGCCGAAGGGCGTGTCGTGCAGGGGCCACGCGGTGAGCTCCGCCGCCACCGCCGCGCAGCTCGCGCTGCGGCCGCGACCGGGAGGGGCGAGGTCGTTCTGCCCGGCGCAGCAGGGGTAGCCGTAGTCGCCGCCGGCCCCGAGGCGCACCAGCTTCTCCCTCCCGCGGGTGCCCGTGGACGGGTCCCACGAGTCGTCGGAGAGCTCGGCGGCGTAGCACTCCGCGCCCGAAGGATCACAGCGGAGGTAGAGCGGGTTGCGCAGCCCCGAGGCGACCACCACCGGCGCCATGCTCCCGGGCTGCAGCCGGAACACCGCGCCCTCCCGAGGCGTACTCGGGCACGTATAGCTCTGGTACTGGCCCTGCGAGACGTAGATGGTCCCGTCGGCAGCGCGGGCGAGGGTGTGCGTCCATCGCGCGGCGGGCGAGAGGCCGGCGAGGGAGGCGACCTGCTCGGGCGCCGCGGAGCCGATGCGCCGCTGGGCCCTCGCGTAGGGCGTGCGAAACACCCCGTTGGTGCGGGTGAAGTAGAGCCAGCCATCGGCGAAGAGCAGCCCGTGGACGTCGGGCAGCCCCCCGGCGAACTCGCTGACCTCCGCGACGCCGTCGTGGTCGTCGTCGCTGAGCACCGCGATCTGGCCGGCTCCGGGCGGGGCGAGGCCCGGGGTGCGGATGCCCGGCGAGGCGACGAAGAGGTCGCCGTTGGGCGCGAAGGCGAGCACCCGAGGCGCGGCGATGCCCGCGAAGCGCCGCACGCAGAAGCCGAAGGGGAGGCCCGCGCGGGCCACGTCCGGGGCGGGGAGATCGCAGAACCAGGTCTCGCCCGGGACGCGGTCGAGCTGAGGACGCTCGGGGTGCACCACGCCCGCGTCGTAGCCCGACGGGCCGCTGTCGACGCACGAGGGGAGCCCGACGAGGAGGGCGACGAGGCTCAGGCTACGGACGTACTGCGCGCGCATGGGGAGGGGGAGGGAGAGGTCTATCAACGGCGCGGCGGCGGCGGCAACCGGCGACGCCTCCGAGGGGACGCGACGATCAGGCCCAGCGCCGTCAGCAGGGCCCCGGCGCCCGCACCGGGCGTCGCGCCCGTCGCGACGCGGCAGTCGCAGCCGTCGCGCGGAGCGGCGGGAGCCGGACCGGCGTCGACGACGGAAGCGTCGCGCCCGGCGTCCAGCGAGGGGGCGTCGATCGAGGGCGCATCGAGGCCTCGAAGCACGTCGGGGGCGTCGGCCTGGCCGAGGTCGCCCGGCGTCGCGGGGACATCGACCCGGCCGCCCGCGTCGAGGGACACCTCCGCCGCGTCCTCGACCGCGTCGACGGCGCCCGCGTCATGGAACACCGGGTCGCGCGGAGCGCTCGCGTCGATGCTCCGGAGCGGCGCGGACACCGTCGGCCAGATGGAACCGCAGGTCGACCCCACGGGGGTGTCGCCGCCGCACGCTGCGGAGGGGCCGGCGAGCCGCCGGAGCGAGAGCAGCGGGTCGATGTGGTCGCCGCCGTCGCGCGAGCAGCCGAGCGCATAGCCGTCGGTCACCTCGTCGGCGCACACGAAGAGCAGCCCGGCGTGATAGCGGAGGCACTGCACCCCGACGTCGCCGCCGACGCGGGTCCAGGGGCCGCCGCGCACCGAGCGCAGGATGCCCTCCGCGCGGCTGGTGCTCGCGATCCACACGGTGTCGCCGTCGTCGGAGAGCGCGAAGCCCACCATCTCCGCGCGGGTCTCCCCGATGCGGCGGAGGGTCATCCCGCCGTCCTCGCTCTTGAGGAGCATCGTCCCGAGGCCCCGGGAGGCGCGCACGTACAGCACATCCGGCCGCCTCGCATCGACCCCCGCGAGGTAGATCCCCTGCGCGTCGAAGAAGTCGCGCGTGGTCTCGCGCACCGTGCGCCCGCCGTCGTCGCTGCGCAGCAGCACCGGGAGCCCGCCTCGCGCGTAGGCCGTCACGTAGACCCGCATCGGATCGTTGGGCGCCACGTCCGCGGTCTCGGAGAAGTACCCCATGAGCCTCGCGCCGGTGGTCCAGCTCCTGCCGCCGTCGGAGGACAGCACCAGCGCGTCGTCGCCGGTGGGCCCGCCCAGCGCGACCATCGTGCGCCCGTCGAAGGTGTTGGTGACGTCGGCGTATCCCCTCATGGGAGCGCCCGCCGGCCGGGACCATCGACAGTACGCCCCGTCGCTCACCGAGAGGCCGGCGAAGGTCGCGATCACCAGCGCGCCGTCCTGGCCGATGGAGAGCGACGGGTCGTTGGCGCCGACGGCCTCGTAGGACTCCTCGCAGACCCACCCCCACTGGCGGCCGCCGTCGCGAGACAGCACCAGCCCGAAGGTGGTGCGCAGCGCCAGCACGTCGTTGCGCGCGCCCGGCCCTGCCACGAAGTAGTTCGCCGCGGGAAAGCGCCCGTTGGCCTGCGCCTCGCCCGCGACCGCCAGCCCGATCGCCAGCGCGCCGCCCCACATCGCCGCCCGCGCTCCGCGCCGGGCCATCGCTCGTCTTGCCATTAGGTCTCTCGCGCCGATCCTGCCACGATTCGCCCCCGCGACGGCGTCGCGCGTCACTGCGCTGCCCGCGTCGCACTGGACCTTCCCGGCACGACTGAGGCAACCTCCCGCTCGGAGAGCCCCTCGCCATGCGTACCCTTCTGCTTCGTTCCGCTGCGCTCATGGCGCTGGCGATGAGTGTGTCCGCCTGTGCAGGCGGCCAGGTCGCCGAGATGGACGCGATGACCCCGGACGACTCGACCTTCGTCGACGACTTCGTCAAGGACCTCGACGGCCCGAACCCCGACTCGCCCCCGGAGCCGGGGCGCTGCGGCCAGGCCAGCCAGCGCTGCTGCGGCGGCACCGCGTGCGAGCGAGGGCTCGACTGCCGCGAGGGCGCGTGCTGTTCGCTGCCCGCCGCGACGTGCACCGGGGCGGGCGAGTGCTGCGACGGGATGCAGTGCGCGATGGGCCGCTGCTGTCACGCCATGGGCGACCGCTGCGACAGCAGCGCCGACTGCTGCGAGGGCACCACCTGCAGCGGCGGCACGTGCATGCCCACGGCCGCGTCGTGCGGCGCGATGGCCCAGCCCTGCTGCGCCAGCGACGTCTGCCAGGCGGGCTTCGCCTGCAACGCCGGGACGTGCGCGGCCTGCGGCGGCGCCGGTCAGGCGTGCTGCTCGGGCGCGACCTGCACGGGGACGCTGGCGTGCGTGGCGGACACCTGCCAGATGCCCGCGGCGTGCGGCGATCGGCTACAGCCGTGCTGCAGCGGCAGCTCGTGCAACGCCGGGCTCACCTGCGACGGCGGCGGGGTCTGCAACCCGGCCCCCGCGGCGTGCGGTGGCGACGGCCAGATGTGCTGCGGAACGGCCTGCAACCCGGGCCTGGCGTGCAACGCCGGCACCTGCGGCGCCGCGTCGGGGATGACCCCGTGCGGCAACAACGGCGAGGCGTGCTGCGGCGGTACGGCCTGCAACAGCGGGCTCATCTGCACCAGCGCGCGCTGCGCGATGCCGACCGGCGGGGGCGGCGGGGCGTGCGGCGCCAGCGGCGAGACGTGCTGCGGCGGTACGGCATGCAACAGCGGGCTCTCGTGCATCGGCGGGAGCTGCTCGGCCTCGATGCCCGGCGGCGGCGGCGGCATGACGCCCGGCGGCGGCGGCACCCCGGGGGCCTGCGGCGCCATCGGTCAGGCGTGCTGCGGCTCGGCGGCCTGCAACCTCGGCGCGGTCTGCTCGGGCGGAACCTGCGAGGCGGCCCCCACCCCGGGCAGCGACGCCGGGGTCGGTCCTGGCGTCGACGGCGGCGGCGCGCCGGGGGCGTGCGGCGGTGACAGCGAGACGTGCTGCGGCGGGACGGCCTGCAACAGCGGCCTCACCTGCACCTCGGGCACCTGCCAGCCCGGCATGGGGATGATGGCCTGCGGCGGCGACGGCCAGGCGTGCTGCGGCACCGCGGCGTGCGACCCGGGCTTCACCTGCAACACCATGACGCGGCGCTGCGCGGCGAGCACCACGCCGGTCTGCGGCGGCGACGGCCAGCGCTGCTGCGCCATGGACCGCTGCACCAACCCGTCGCTCTCCTGCGTCGGCGGCACCTGCCGCAGCTGCGGCTCGGCGGGCTCGGCCTGCTCGTCCGCCGGCGACTGCTGCTCCGGCCTGGCCTGCTCGGGCTCGGCCTGCACCGACGGGACGATGCCGCTGCCTCCGGGCTCGGCCTGCACCCCGGGCTCGATGCCCGCGTGCGCGACCGGCACCACCTGCTCCGACTCTCACGGCTCCGACCGCTGCTGCCGCGCCGAGTCGGGCCGGTGCAGCGTCGACACCGACTGCTGCGGCGAGCTCTCGTGCCGCTCGGGCACCTGCCAGCGCAACGCCGCGGGCGGCGGCTGCAGCCGCGACTCGGACTGCACCTCGGGCAACACCTGCCAGAGCGGCCAGTGCCGCCCGATGGCCGAGGCGTGCCGGATGGCGGGCGCGTCGTGCATGACCGGCGGGCCGCGCTGCTGCGGGGCCCTGAGCTGCAACGGCACCGGCACCTCGGGCCGTTGCTGCAGCGCCGCGGGCTCGGCGTGCACGGGCTCGGGCGACTGCTGCAACGGCCTCTCGTGCACCGGCGGCACCTGCGCCTGCTCGCCCGCGGGCCAGCGCTGCACCGCGAGCGCGGACTGCTGCGGCAGCGCGACCTGCGTGGGCGGCATGTGCCAGTGCCGCGCCCGGGGCCAGAGCTGCGCGGCCGACGGCGACTGCTGCACCGGGATGACCTGCAACAGCGGGGTGTGCTCGATGTGCGCCACGCCGGGCTCGACCTGCACCCCCGGCAGCGGGGCGGCGTGCTGCTCGCCCTCGCAGTGCCGCTCGGAGATCACCTCGACCTTCTGCTGCGTGCAGCAGAACGAGGGGTGCACCCGGGACATCGACTGCTGCGGTCACATGCTCTGCGAGAGCGGCCGCTGCGCCTGCCGCGTGGAGGGCCGCGGCTGCCGGGAGAACAACGAGTGCTGCTCGGGCCTGAGCTGCCAGAGCAACGTCTGCCGCCGCGCGCCCATGGACGGCGGCACCGGCTCGGACGGCGGCGGCACCGGCTTCGACATCCCGCGCATCGACGGCGCGGCGGGCGACGCCCGGGTCGACGGCGCCACCGGCGACGGCGGGATGTGCATCGCCGCGGGGCGCGTCTGCGTCCAGGGTTCGACGGCCTGCTGCGGCGACTACTCTTGCGGCGCGCAGCCGGGCGGAACCTTCTGCTGCCGCCCGGCGATGGGCGCCTGCACCACCTCGCGCGAGTGCTGCGGCTCGATGCTCTGCACCAACGGCGCGTGCGTGTGCCGTCGCCGGGAGGAGTCCTGCTCGGCGAACCTCGACTGCTGCGGCGGGGCCCGCTGCAACCTGCCCGACGGAGGCACCGTCGGCACCTGCGCGTGCAGCCAGGCCTCGGAGAGCTGCACCTCCAACGAGGGCTGCTGCTCAGGCCTCACCTGCCGCAACGGGCGGTGCCTCGCGATGGGCTGCCTCGCCCCGGGCGAGCGCTGCGACAACACCGACGCCGGATCCTGCTGCGGCGGCTACGCGTGCAACGTGCAACCGAGCGGGCAGAGCACCTGCTCGCGCGGCCCCGCGCTGGTGACGACCGACCCGCCGACGACCTGCATGACCGGCGCGGAGTGCGCTGGTAGCGTGCTGTGCACGGGCGGTGTCTGCGTCTGCCGCCGCGGCGGCGAGTCGTGCTTCTACTCCAACGACTGCTGCGGAGCGATGCTCTGCATCCGCCCGGGCGGCGGGTCGACGGGCATGGGCACCTGCCAGTGCCAGGCCAGCGGCAACGGCTGCCGCATCAACGGCAACGACTGCTGCTCGGGGGCGTGCCGCTCGACCCCGACCGGCGATCGCTGCCCCTGACCGGCGTCCGGGTAGACCGCCCGCCGGTCCCTTGATGCGCTCGCGCGGACGCTGGTAGCGTTCGCGCGATGAACGCCCCCAGCCGCTATCTCGTCGCCATCGTCATCGCCAGCAACCTGATGGGCTGTCAGCTCATCAAGAAGTTCACCGATCGCAACAACGACTCGGGCGCTGCGCCGACGGGCACCACCGTGGTGACGCTCGACGGCGGCGGCATCGCGCTGCCCAACCCCAACGTCGTCGCGTACGACGCCGCGGCCTGGGCCGACGCGGGCGCCGCAGCCAACGCGGCGATGGCGGCGGCCAACGCGGCGATGGCGGCCGCGGCCGACGCCTCGGCGCAGGCCGGCCAGGCGCTGCAGAACGCGCAGAACACCCTGGGCGACGCCGGGGTCAACACGGCCGCGGCCGCTCCCGGCGCGGCGGAGGCCGACGCGGGCGCGGCGATGGCGGCCCCCCCGGGTGTGGCCCCGACGGCCCCGGTGGTCGCCGCTCCGTCGTCGCCCGCCGCTGCCGAGCCCGCCGAGGAGCCCGAGCAGGCCGGGCGCCGCCCGTCGCGTCGGCACGACGACTACTGCCGCCGGCACCCCGGGCAGCTGCACCCGCGAACGGGCCAGATCTGCCCGAACATCCTCGGGTCGCAGAACCTCCAGCGCTGACCGTCCCTTCGCCCTCCGCGTGACCCTCGTACGCCTCGAGAGGCTGCGCTCCCCGGGTTCGATGACCCACAGGGAGTGCGGCGACTGCACCGTGTGCTGCTCCGTGATGGCGGTGACGGAGCTGCGCAAGGCGTCGCGGCGCTCCTGCGAGCACGTCGGCCCCGAGGGCTGCCGCATCCACCCCGAGCGCCCGGCGAGCTGCCGGGAGTTCCACTGCCTGTGGCTGCGGGGCGCGGTGGCGGGCGACGAGGCGCTGCGGCCTGACGCGCTCGGGGTGATGTTCGACTACTTCGTCACCCGCGGCACCGGCGAGGAGCACCTGATCGCGTTCGAGCTCTGGCCCGGGGCGCTCGACGAGCCCGCGGCGCGGTCGCTGCTGGAGGAGCTCGCTCGCACCCACGAGCTGCGCCTCTCCTACCGCGACGGCCGCTGGAGCTCGCTCGCCTCGGAGCCCGCTCCCTGACGAGGGCCTCAGTCGGGCGTCGCGAGGTCGGCCCGGATCGCCTCGACCAGCGCCGACAGCCGCTCGAAGCCGAGGCCCGCGTGGCGAGCGAGGGTGTCCAGGGTCTTCAGCTCGACCTGGCTCAGCCCGTCGGACGCGCACGCGATGCCCGCGGCCAGGTACACGCCCGCCTCGCCGACGTCGTGCGCCCGCAGCAGCCGGCCGACGGCCTCGCAGCGCGCGGCGGCGCCGTCCCTCGACAGCGACGCGGTGAACCCGCTCAGCATGGCGTCGACGTCGTCGGCGAGGATGCCCTCGTCGGAGAGGGCGAGCAGCGCCTGGCGCATGTGCGAGCGCTCGGCGCGGTCGAAGCGGCCGTCCGCCTGGGCGATGAGGAAGCCTGCCTCGAACACCGCGCAGAAGAGCTGCGCGGAGGCCGGGTCGAGCCGGGAGAGCCACGGGCGCGCGTCGAAGCCGGCGGAGAACCCGCTCACCCCCTCGGCCGCGTCACCGGTCGGGGCGCGCGCCTTCAGCCGCTGCGCCAGCGGTCGGAGCCGGTCGAGCAGTCGTCGGAAGCCCATGAGATCCCCTCCAGCGTTGCGACGGAGCCTTAGTGCGGGAAGACGCCCTTGACGTAGAGGCCGACGCCCACCCCGACCAGCAGCAGCGCGGCCACGACCGCCAGCAGCGCCGCCGGGAACTTCTTCCCCTCCGTCGCCGCCTGGGGAGGCTGGCCGAGGGGGGCGTACGACTGGCTTCTCACCAGCGAGGTGGGCTGCGGGGGCTTCGGCGTGGGGGGGCGATCGGAGACGGGCGCGTCCGGTGCGTCGCCCTCGAGCTCGTCGGCGAGGTTGCCCGGCGGCGTGGAGACGGCGGCCGAGACGCCGTCCAGGGGAGACTCCCAGGCGATGCCCGTGCGGCTCGGGCGGCCGTCGTCCAGGAGGTCGCTGGCCCACTCGCCGACGTTCTCGAAGTCCCCGGCGTCGAGCGGCCGAGCGCCCTCGGCGTTGGGGTTGGAGCCCGCGGTGCCGGTCTTCGCGGCGGGCGACGGGCTGTGCGGGTCGTCGAGGGAGGTGAAGCGCAGCAGCTCTTCCTGGATGAGCTGGTCGATGACCGAGCCGTCCTTGCGGGTGAGCGTGGCGGCGCCCTTGCGCTCGGCGACGGCCTCGTTGACGACGCGCGCCAGGTCCTGCGCGCCGACGCGCATCTTGTTGCCGAAGATGAAGTTGAGCAGCTCGTCGCTGAAGGCGGCGGCGTCGGCGTAGCGGACGCGCTTGTCCTTCGCGAGGGCCACCGCGAGGATGTTCTCCAGTTCCTCGGGCACCGCGGGGTTGATGGACCGCAGCGACGGCACCACGGCCTGCTGCACCATCTTCACGGTCTGGTAGTCGGTCTCGCCCTGGAAGAGCTTCCGCCCGGCGAGCATCTCCCAGAGCATGATCCCGACGGCGAAGATGTCGGCCTGGGCGTCGGCCTCCTGGCCCATGGCCGTCTCCGGGGCGAGGTAGCTGAACTTCCCCTTCACCACCCCGGGCTCGGTCTTCTCGACGGAGTGCGCGGCCTTGGCGAGGCCGAAGTCCACGATCTTCACCTCGCCCTGCCGGGAGATCAGCACGTTGGGGGGCGAGATGTCCCGGTGGACGATGTGCAGGTCTTGATTGTCCGAGTCGTGCAGGTGGTGCGCGTACTGGAGCCCCTCGCAGACCTTGATGGCGATGTGGCAGGCGAGGGCCATCGGGAAGGCCTGGCGCTTGTTGCGGAGGTTCTCGATGAGGTGCTTGAGGTTCACCCCGTCGATGAACTCCATCACGATGAAGTAGGTGTTCTCGACGCGGCCGATGTCGAACACCTGCACGATGTTGGCGTGCGAGAGCCTCGCGCTCAGCCGGGCCTCGTCGAGGAACATCCGGATGAACTTCTCGTTCGACGCCAGGTGCGGCAGGACGCGCTTGATGGCGACCTGCTTCTTGAAGCCCGCGACGCTGGTGGCCTCGCCCCGGAACACCTCCGCCATGCCGCCGGACTCGAGGCGTTCGGTGACTCGATAGCTGCTCTGCGCCCGTGCTTCGGAGGCCATGGAAGGGGTTTGGACTCGATCCTTGGAGAGGGGGGCAACCAATGGTTCTAGGGGTTGTGCAATGACAGTGCCCCGACGCCCGGAGGGGTGTCAAGCAATGACCTCCCCGATGCGCGTTGACCCGATCGCCCCGCGCGCGGTACGTCCCACGGCTCGCATGAACGGCCATCGCGGGAGCGGTTGGGGACATCGTTGTGGCGGCCGTGTTCCCGCTGATCCCGGTGGCGGGCCGAGGCCCTTCGCGCTGCCCGGCGACCCCGAGCGCTTCCGCCGAGCGCGCCCCTTCGACCTCACCCACCTCCGCCTCGACATCGCCCTCGATGTCCCAGCCCGCTCGGTCTCCGCCGTCGCCGAGCTCACCTTCTCCCGCCGCGACCCCGACGCCCGCGTGCTGCTCCTCGACGCCGTCGCCTTCGAGGTGGAGTCCGTCACCCTCGCGGCGGGCGACGCTCCGCTGCCCTTCGCCTACGACGGTGAGGCCCTCCAGGTGACCCTCGGCGCCCTCTCCTCGGGGGTCGTCCGGGTGCGCTACCGCGCTCGTCCTCGGAGGGGCCTCTACTTCCTCGCGCCCGACGCCGACGCCCCGACGCGCCCGGAGCAGGTGTGGTCGCAGTGCCAGGACGAGGACGCCCGGTACTGGTTTCCCTGCCACGACTCGCCCGACATGCGGATGACCACCGAGCTGCTGGTCACCGCCCCATCGGGGTGGACCGTGCTCTCCAACGGCACGCTCCTCGAGCGCACCCGCACGACCGCCGACGCCGAGCGCTGGCACTGGCAGCAGACCACCGCGCACCCGAGCTACCTCGTCACCCTCGTGGCCGGGACCTTCTCCGAGCTCGACGCCACGCGCGACGCGTCGCTGCCGGTGCGCTTCTACGTCGACCCCGGCCGCGAGGCCGAGGGGTGGCGCTCGCTCGGCCGCACCGCCGACATGATCGAGCACTTCAGCGCCCTCACCGGGGTGCCGTACCCGTGGCCGAAGTACGACCAGGTGGCGGTGCACGACTTCACCTTCGGCGGCATGGAGAACACCTCCGTCAGCACGCTCACCGAGCGCTGCCTGCTCGACGAGCGCGCCGCCCTCGACGCGACCGCCGACGACCTCGTCGCGCACGAGCTGGCGCACCAGTGGTTCGGCGACCTGGTCACCTGCCACGACTGGTCGCAGGCCTGGCTCAACGAGGGCTTCGCGACCTTCTTCGAGCACCTCGACGTCGAGCGCAAAGACGGCCGCGACGCGTACCTCTACAACCTCAAGCAGCACGCCGACGCGTACTTCGGCGAGGACGACGCGCGCTACCGCCGCCCGGTGGTGTGCGCCACCTGGGGCGCCCCCATCGACCTCTTCGACCGGCACCTCTACGAGAAGGGGGGCTGGGTGCTCCACATGCTGCGGAGCGAGCTCGGCGACCCGGTGTTCTGGGCGGGCGTGAAGGAGTACCTGACGCGCCACCGGGGGCGCTCGGTGGAGACGCGCGACCTCCAGCGCGCCATGGAGGACGCCTCGGGCCGCTCGCTCGGCGGCTTCTTCAAACAGTGGATCCTCCAGGCGGGGCACCCGGAGCTGGAGCTCGACGCGCGCTTCGACGCCGAGGCGCCGAGGCTACACGTCACGCTGCGGCAGACCCAGGCCGTCGACGCGGTGACCCCGTGCTTCGCGCTGCCGGTGACCGTCTCCGTGATGCACGCCTCCGGCGAGGAGCAGCGGCACTCGCTCGTCCTCGACGACCGCTCGCGCAGCTTCGCGCTGCCCTGCGAGGCGGCGCCGCGCTGGGTGAGCGTCGACCCGGACGGGGCGCTGCTGGCGAAGGTCACCTCCAGCGTCCCGGCGGCGATGCTGCGCGAGGCGCTGGCGGGCGACCCGAGGGCGCTGGTGCGGTGGCGGGCGGCGGCCTCGCTGGCGAGGCACGACGACGAGCTCAGCGTCGCGGCGCTGGAGAAGGCGCTGCGGGACGACGCGTTCTGGGGCGTGTCGGCGGAGGCCGCCCGGGCGCTGGGCGAGCTGCGGGGGAGGATGGCCTGGGAGGCGCTCTCCCGCTCGGTCGACCACGCGCACCCGAAGGTACGGCGCGCGGTGGCGAGGGCGCTCGGGGAGTTTCGCACCGACGCCGCGGCGGCGCTGCTGGTGGGCAAGCTCAAGGCCGGCGACGCGAGCTGGCTGGTGGAGTCCGAGCTGGCGAAGGCGGCGGGGCGCACCCGTCGCGCGACGGCCTACGACGCGCTGGTGGGGGCCCTGGCGAGGGAGAGCTGGCGCGACGTGGTGCGCATCGGGGCGGTGGAGGGCCTCGGGGCGCTGCGCGACGCGAGGGCGATCCCGCTGCTGCTGGCGCTCACGGCGCCGAGCGTGGGGGCCTCGACGAGGCGGGCGGCGGTGGGGGCGCTGGCGGAGCTCGGCGAGGAGCGGCGCGAGGTGCGAGAGGCCCTGGAGCAGCTTCTGGAGGAGCGCGATCCTCACCTGGTTCCGGAGGTGCTGCGGGCGCTGACGAGGCTGAGGGACGCGGCCTCGGTCGAGCCGGTGTCGCGGGTGCTGCGCATGACCGACGACGGCCGGGTGCGGCGCGCGGCGCGCGAGGCGCTGCGGTCGCTGCAGTCGCGCGAGGGCTCCGAGGAGCTGCGGCGGCTGCGCGATCAGGTCGAGGCGCTGCGCGACGAGGTGCGGGCGGTGCGCGATCAGGTGGCGGCCGCGTCGGCGACCCGGAAGACCGAGCGTCCGGCGGCGAGCAAGCGCAGGCGCTAGAGGGCGGAGGGGCTGTTGACGGCGGGGGCATGGCGCGTATCCTTCGCAGCCGTCGCACCTGCGGTCCTCGTCTTTGCGACGCCAACCCCCCTAACTCATAGACCGATCAACGTTCCGCTCGCGGACGAATACAAGACCCCATAAAAGGCGTTTCTGGAGAACCATCGGATGTCGAACGAAGACGCGCGTAAGCTGTTTGTGGCCGGTTTGCCTGACAGCGTGACGGAGGAGGATCTGCGCGGCCTCTTCCTCGAGTCGGGAGCACAGTCTGCGGAGCTCACGCTGCCCCGCGATCGGATGTCGGGGCGCCCGCGTGGGTTCGCCTTCGTCCGGCTGGGTAGCGAAGAGGAGGCCGATCGTGCCCGCTCGGTGCTCGACGGTCGCATCGTCGATGGCCGCACCATCTCGGTGCGTCCCTTCCAGGCCGAGCCCCCGGCGCGCGGCGAGCGTCCGATGGGCGCCGGCATGGGCGCCCCGATGGGCGGTGGCTACGGGGCTCCTCGGGAAGATCGCCCGCGGCGCGAGATGGCCGGTGGTCCGGCGCCTGACCGCACGCTCTACGTGGGCAACCTCCCGTACGACGCGACGCAGGAGGAGATCGAGGTGCTGCTCAACGAACTCGGGGCCGGCCCCGTGGCGCGAGTGCACCTGCCCCTCGACCAGGACGGCCGCAAGCGCGGCTTCGGCTTCGTGACGCTCGCGACCGCCGAGGCCGCCAACGCCGCCATCGACCAGCTCAAGAACGCCGAGCTCCGCAGCCGTCGGCTGATCATCAACCTGGCGCACCCGAAGGGCACCCCCGGGGCCCCGATGGGCGCCGGCGGCCCTGGCGGCTTCACCGGCACGGGCGGCGATCGTCCGCCCCCGCGCACCTTCGGCGGCGCGCCGGGCAGCAACTTCGGTCCTCCGTCGCCTCCTGGCGGCCGCGTGGGCCTCGCCAACCAGCGCAAGCGCAAGGAGGGCGAAGGCGACGGCCGCGGCCGTCCGGGTGCCGCGGGCGCGACGGCGGGCGCGAGCGGTCGGCGTGACCGCGAGGAGAAGAGCTGGCGCGACGACGACGAAGACTGAGAGCGGGTCTGTGCTAGGGGACACGGGATGTCCTCCTGGCTCGATCGCCTCGATCGCCGCTTCGGGCGCTACGTTCCCCCGAATCTCACCCTCGCCCTCATCGGCCTCCAGGGGCTGAGCTGGTTCCTCGATCAGCTCCGCCCCGGCTTCCTCGATTACATCTCCCTCGACGCCGCGAAGGTCGCCCAGGGCCAGGTGTGGCGGCTGCTGACCTTCGTCGCGCTACCTCCCACCTCCACGCCCATCTTCCTCGCGCTCGCCCTCTGGTGGACCCACATGATGGGCACCTTCCTCGAGCGCGAGTGGGGCGGCGTGCGCTACCTCGCGTACTGGTTCGTGGGCATCGTCGGCACCGCGGCCCTCTCGCTGGGCCTCGGGGTCCCGGCGACCAACGAGTACCTGCTGCTCTCGCTGCTGCTAGCCGTCGCCACCCTCGACCCTGACCGGCAGGTGATGCTGCTGGTGATCCCCATGCGGCTGAAGTGGCTCGCGTACGTGGAGGTCGCGCTGCTCGCGTGGCGCTCCGCGACGCTGCCCGGCGCGAGCAAGGTCTTCCCCCTGGTGGCCCTCAGCAACTACCTGCTCTTCTTCGGGCCGGGGCTCTGGCAGGCGCTGCGCACGAGGCAGCGCAAGGCCACCCAGGTGGTCGAGGCGCACCGCGCGGCGCAGGAGCCCGCGGTGACGAGGCAGCGCGTGTGCGCGACCTGCGGCGTCACCGACGACGACCGCGCGGTGGAGTTTCGCGTGTGCACCTGCGAGCGCTGCGGCAAGCCCACCAACTTCTGCCTCCCCCACGTGCGGGAGCACCTCGCGGCAGCCGCCGCTCCCGCCGAGCCGACGTAGGCTCCGAACATCTGGTGACGCCGGAGGGTGGGAGTACCATCCGGGGTCGCATGATCCCCGACGACACAGGCTCCTTCCTTCGCGGCGGCTGGGTACCGGTCGAGGCGCCCGACGGGGTGCTCACCCGCGCCGCGCCCGCCGACCTCGACGACGCGCTGCCGCCCTACGCCTTCTCGCTCTCCCACGTCGACGACGCCGTCGCCTCCGCCCGCGCCGCGCAGCCCGCGTGGGACGCCCTCGGCCTCGACGCGCGCATCGGCTTCCTCACCCGCCTGCGCGACGCCATCGCGCAGCACGAGAACGCCCTCGCCCTGGCCATCTCCCGGGAGATGGGGAAGGTCATCCGCGAGGCCCGCGCGGAGGTGAAGGCCATGATCGCCAAGGTCGACATCACCCTGGGCGAGGGCCTCGGCCTGGTGCGCGACGCCACCCTCGACGCGCGCTTCTCCTGGCGCTGGCGGCCGCACGGCGTGCTGGCGGTGCTGGGGCCCTTCAACTTCCCGCTGCACCTGCCGCACGGGCACATCGTCCCGGCGCTGCTCATGGGCAACACGGTGGTGTTCAAGCCGAGCGAGATCACGCCCGGATGCGCGGCGGTCTATGCGCGGGTGGTCGAGTCCGTGGGCTTCCCGAGCGGGGTGTTCAACCTGGTGCAGGGGGACGGCATCGTGGGCGCCGCGCTCGGAGGGCACCAGGGCGTCGACGGGGTGCTCTTCACCGGGTCGTACGGCGTCGGAGAGAAGCTGCGGCGGGTCAACGTGAGCACGCCAGGGCGCATCCTCGCGCTCGAGCTCGGGGGGAAGAACGCCGCCGTGGTGCTCGACGACGCGCCCTTCGAGAAGGCCGCCGAGGACGTGGTGGTGAGCGCGTTCAGCACCAGCGGGCAGCGGTGCAGCTGCGCGTCGCGGCTCGTCGTCACCCGCGGCATCGCCGATCGCTTCATCGAGGAGGTCGCTCGCCGCGCGGCGGCGCTGGTGGTGGGGCACCCGCTCGATCCGGCGGCGTTCTGCGGGCCGCTGGCGTCGCCGAGGGCGCTGGAGAAGTTCGAGGCGCTGCAGCGGCTCGCCGAGGAGGAGGGGGCGCACGCCGTCATCGCCCCGGCGGAGGCGGCGGTGAGCTGGGAGGGCAGGGCGCACCGGGGGTGCTACGCGATGCCGCGGGTCCGGCGGGTGGAGCGCCGGGAGAAGCGCAGCGCGTATCAGCGGGAGGAGGCGTTCGGTCCCGACCTCGCGGTGTACGTGGTCGATGACCTCGAGGAGGCCATCGAGGTCGCCAACGACACCGACTACGGGCTCACCGCGGGCGTGTGGACCGCGAGCGAGGCGTCCTTCGAGCACGCCGCCAGGGCGCTGCGCGTGGGCGGCCTGAGCTGGAACGCTCCGACCGTGGGCGCGTCGAGCAGGCTGCCCTTCGGGGGTGTGAAGAACAGCGGCAACCACCGGCCCGCGGGGGCGTTCTCGACGCTGTACTGCGCCTACCCGATGGCGGTCACGAAGGGGTAGCGCGAGGGGGCTTCTTCCTCGCCGCCGCCTTCGGCTTCGTGAGCCCGCGGGACTCCGCCGCGATGCGCGCCTTCGAGGCCGCCCAGGAGCAGATCGGACACTTCGTGAGGTCGTGCCGCAGCGCCGGGCAGTGCGAGCGGCCGAAGTAGATGATCTGCAGGTGGAGCTTGTTCCAGGAGGAGTGGGCGAAGACGCGCTTGAGGTCGGCGGAGACCTCGTCGGGGGTGCGCCCCTTCGAGAGCCCCCAGCGGTGCGCGAGCCGGAGGATGTGCGTGTCCACCGGGAAGGTCTCCTCCCCGAAGGCCTGACCCATCACCACGCTGGCGGTCTTGTTGCCGACCCCGGGAAGCGCCACCAGCGCCTCGAAGCTCGCCGGCACCTCGCCCCCGTGCTCGTCGCAGAGGATCTCCGCCATGCGACGCAGCGCCTTCGCCTTGGTCCCGGCGAAGTTCACCTGGCGGATGAGCGCGTGGATCTCCTCCACGGAGAGCTCCCTCATCGCCTGCGGGGTGGGCGCCCGGGCGAAGAGCGCGGGGGTCACCTGGTTGACCTTCTTGTCCGTGGTCTGCGCCGAGAGCGCGACCGCCACCAGCAGCGTGAACGGGTCGACGTGGTCGAGCGGTATCGGCGGCGCGGGGTGGAGCTCGTCGAGGATCGCCTCGATGCGTCGGGCCTTGTCGGAGAGGGCGCTCATCGGCTCAGGGGTCGCGTGGGGGCGGGCGGTCGGAGACCACGCGCAGCCCCGGTCGCACGGAGGCCCGGCGCTCGGGGCGGGTGAGGTCGTCGTGCAGGCCCGGCCGCGGCGAGGGCCGATCGCTGCGGGCGTGGCAGGTGGCCGCGTCGTCGTGGGTCCAGGCGAGGTCGAGGGCGGCGAGGGCGGCGTCGAGGGCGGCCATGTCCGGGAAGCGGTCGGCGGGCGCGGAGGCGAGGCAGCGGAGCACCACGGCGTCGAGGGCAGGAGAGACCGCCGGGGCGCGAGACGAGGGCGGGTCGGGCGTGGAGCCGCTCACGGCCCCGACGAGCGCGAGGCCCGTGAGACCCTCGAAGGGGCGGGTGCCGGTGAGCAGGAAGTAGAGCGTGGCGCCGAGGCCGTAGAGGTCGCCGCGCGCGTCGGAGTCGTCGCCGAGAAGGGACTCCGGGGCGATGAAGTGGGGCGTGCCGATGGCGTCGCCGATCGCGGTGAGCCGGGGCTCCGGGGCGTCCACCCGGCGGGCGATGCCGAAGTCGATCACCGTGAGGTGGTCGCCCCGCTCGCCCAGGCTCAGGAAGAGGTTGGAGGGCTTCACGTCGCGGTGCACGATGCCCGCGCGGTGGGCCTCGCCCAGGGAGCTGCACGCCTGCCGGGCGAGGTGCACCGCCCTCGCCGGGGGCATCGGTCCCCCTTCGCGCACCAGGCGCTCGAGGTCGATGCCCACCAGGCGCTCCATCGCCAGGAAGCGGACGCCGTCGTCGCTGGCGCCGAAGTCCAGCACCCGAACCGTATGCGGCGAGGAGAGCGCCCGCAGCGCCTCGGCCTCGCGCTCGAAGCGCCGGGCGACCGCCTCGGAGGGACGGTCGTGCAGTATCTTCAGCGCCACGTCCCGCTCGCGGGCGTCGTCCCAGGCGAGCCACACCTCGTTCATCCCGCCCGCGCCGAGGCGCGCCTGAAGCCGGTAGCCCGCGAGCCGGCGGGCCTCGCGCAGCTCGCGACGGAGCGTGGCGATCTCCCGCGTGGCCTCCATGCCGGCGACGTAGGTGAGCGCGAGGAAGAGCCACTGGCCCAGGTAGAGGGTGAGCGCCGCGTCGTCGGACCACTGCAGCGCGATGGCCGGGTGGGTGCGAGAGGCCGCGGCGAGGAGCGCGGTCCAGGTGACGAACCACGAGGCGAAGAGTGCGAAGAGGCGAGAGCGGCGGAGGTCCGCGACCAGCGGCGCGGCCATCGCGAAGGACACCAGCTGCAGGACATAGGGGCTGGTGAGCCCGCCGAACTCGATGGCGGGAATGGCCATGAGGGCGACGGTGACGACGGTGTAGAGCAGCGCGAGGAAGCCCACGATCGGCACCGGGAGGCGCCTGGTGCGGGCGAGCCACGAGACCAGGGGCTGCAACGGGACGCCGAGCGCGCGGCTGAGGAGCACCACGGGCCACGAGCTCCCGGGCCAGATGACCCACAGGGCGAAGGCGTCGAAGACGAAGCCCACGCACCAGGCCCAGCGCTCCCAGCCCAGCGAGCCCATGTGGGCGGCGAGGGCCGCGAGCTCGTCCTCCGAGGCGATCGCCGCGAGGAGGCCGGATGGGGCGCTTCGGGATGGGGGGGCTTCCGCTCGGGGCATATCGTGGTGCAGGCCGCGTGCACTCTAGCGCGCCTGGCCGCCGGAGCGCTGGAGCCTATCGTCTCATCGCTCCGCGGATGGAGAAGTCTACTTCGCAGGGCTCCTGCGGTAGCCTCGCGGGCATGAAGGCATCCCTCGCGCTCGCGGTTGTTCTCCTCCTGGGCCTCGGCTGCGAACGCAACCGCACCTCGACCTGCGTCACGGGCGCCAGCAACCCGTGCACCTGTACCACGGGCGCCACGGGCGCCCAGACCTGCCAGGACGACGGCACCTTCGGGGCCTGCCAGTGCGCGCCTGCGCCCACGCCCGTCGTCGCTCCCGTGGCGGTGGTTGCACCGGATGTCCCCGTGGCCGTCGCTCCCGTGGCCGTCGCTCCCGTGGCCGCGGCTCCGACCGCCCCCCGCGCTCCCTCCGCTCCCCGCGCTCCCTCCGCTCCCTCCGCCGCCGCCCCGGCGGGCGCCGCGTCGCCGGGCCTCGGGCTGCCGACCGTGGCGCTGCCCGGCGTCGTCATGCCCACCCTACCCACCCAGGGGAACACCACGTCGACGCCTAGCCCCGCCGAGCCCCGGCCCAGCACCGCGCCCAGCGCCGAGCAGTTCAGGCAGCTCGGGCAGCTGGTGTCGCAGGGGCTCAACCCCCAGCAGCTCCAGTCGATCACCAACGCGATCACCAGCGCCAACCGCACCGCGGCGCCCGATCACCCGACCTTCTCGCCCTCGGAGCTCACCCGGCTCTCGGAGATGGCCACGCAGGGCGGCGCCGGTCCGAGCGCGCTGCAGTCCGCCGCGCAGTCGATGCTCGGCGGCAACTGACGGGCGCTCCACGTCTAGCGCTCGGGGGCTCAGCGTCTGGCCCCCCCGGGTTGATGCGCGCTCGGTGTCCGGGCTCCCGCCCTCTCAGCGCTGGCGGCCGGCCAGCACGCGACCGACGTGCTCGATGACGTCCGACGTGGCGTAGGGCTTGATGAAGTAGCCCGCCACGTTGGCGTATCGGTGGCCGTGGTCGAAGTCCTCCCGCGAGCCCTTGGCCGTGAAGATGATCACCGGGATGTGCCGCAGCGCCGGGTCTTCGAGCAGGGCGTGGCAGATGTCCCAGCCGTCGATGCCGGGGAGCATCACGTCGAGCAGCACCAGGTCGGGGAGGTGCTGCCGGACGGCGGCGAGCCCGGCGTGACCGTCGTACGCGGCCAGGGCACGGTAGCCCGCCCGCACGAGGTTGTACTGGAGCAGGTCGTTGACCTCCTCCTGGTCTTCGACGACGAGGATCGTGGGCGGGCTCGCGGTCATTCCTTGCTCTCCGGCGTTGGGGGATTGCTGGCGCGGGGCGCGAGCGGCGGCGGGCTCGCGCCCGGCAGCTCGATGAGAAACAGGGTGCCCTGGCCGCAGGCGCTCGTGACCTTGATGCGCCCGCCGTGCGACTCGACGATCTGTCGGACGATCGCGAGCCCCAGCCCGGTGCCCCCGGCGAGCGGCGAGCGGGCCGTCTCCACCCGGTAGAAGCGATCGAAGAGGTGCGGCAGGTGCTCCGGGGGAACGCCCTGTCCCGTGTCGGCCACGGTGATCTCCACGTGCCCGCGCGTCGACACGGCGGAGAGCGTCACCGAGCCCCCGCGGGGCGTGTAGCGCAGCGCGTTGTCGACGAGGTTCATGAACACCTGCACCAGGCGGTCGCGGTCGCCTCGCACCGCGAGCGCGCGGTCGGACACGCGCGCCTCCAGCGTGACGCCGAGCTCGGCGGCCCGCGCGGCGTTGGTGAGCGCCACCTCGTCGAGCACCTCCGCCAGGTTGAGGGGCGTGAGGGACGGGACGTAGTGGCCGCTCTCGATCTGCGCGAGGTCGAGGAGCTGCGTGACCATGCGGGCGAGCCGGTCGGTCTGCGTGAGGATGCGCGGGAGGTAGCGCTCGCGCAGCCCGGCGTCGCTGTCGCCGTACTTCAAGATCGTCTCGGCCATGCTGCGGATCGCCGTGAGGGGCGTGCGCAGCTCGTGCGAGACGTCCGAGACGTGCCGTCGCCGCAAGCCCTCCAGCACCTCCAGCCGGGAGGTCATGTGGTTGAGCGTACGGGCCAGCTGGGTGATCTCCTCGGGGCCGCGGACCTCCACCCGGTGCGAGAGGTCGCCCGCCGCGATGCGCTCGGCGTCGCGCTGGAGCCTCTCGGCCGGCCGCACGATGGTGGCGGCGAACGCGACGGTGCACACCCCGATCGCGAGCGTGTAGAGCAGCACCGCCGCCAGGAGGGTCTGGCGCAGCCGCGACACGCGCTGCCGGAGGGTCGTGAGGGTGTGGGCCACGCGCACCACCCCGGTCACCTGGCCGCCGTACCAGGCCGGGACGTTCACGTACATCGTGTCTTCGTGGGCGAAGTTGGGCGAGCGCCACACCGTCGCGTTGCTGCGGCCGCCGAGCGCGGCGCGCATCCCAGGGCGGCGGGAGTCGTCGATGGGCACGCCGACGCCTTCGCCCACCGACGAGGCGCGCACGACGCCCCGCGCGTCGGCGATGGTGACCCGCGCGTCGGACCGGCGCCGCCAGCGGCTGGCGATGGCCTCCGGGCCGAAGGCGTCGTCGGGCAGGGAGCCGGTGCGGGCGGCGGCCAGCGAGGGCGCGACCGTGTCGGCCATGAGCAGGGCCTGGGCCGCGATGTCGGCCTCGAGCTGCTGGAGGTAGAAGCGCCAGAGGACGGAGCTCGCCGCCAGCGTGAACACCAGCAGCGGCAGCGCGAGGATGAGCAGGCTCCCGGTGATCATCCTGCGGCGGATCGAGCGCGTCAGGCCGAACATCGGGCCCTTCGGCGCGGACGACGCGTCATCGCGCATGGGACGCTGCGTGGTGTGACCGCGTGACCCCGTCAAGTGTGGCGAGGTCGCCCCACCGCGCGACGGTCGGACAGGCCGATGCGCGGCGGTATCACGGAGGTCGGCGTTGACCGCGTCGACCGCGGCTTGCGACGATCGTCCCGATGGAGACGCTGTCGCTCGAGCCCGGGCAGATCATCGACCGGGAGTACAAGGTCGAGCGGCTCCTCTCCCAGGGCGGCATGGGGGCCGTGTACGTGGTGGAGCACGTCACCACCGGCAAGCGCCGCGCGCTCAAGGTGATGCTGCCTCACCTGGTGCGCGACCAGGCGAGCCGCGCCCGCTTCGAGCGCGAGGCCCGCATCGGCGCGCGCATCGAGAGCGACAACGTGGTCGACGTGGTCGACGCGGGGGTCGACGAGGGCACGGGCCTGCCCTTCCTGGTCATGGAGCTTCTCGACGGCGTCGACCTCGACCACGTGATCGAGAGCCACAAGACCATTCCCCCCGCGGGGGTGGCGGACATCGTCGATCAGCTCTGCGACGCCCTCGGCCGGGGCCACGCCATCGGGGTCGTGCACTCCGACCTCAAGCCCGAGAACGTCTTCCTGGAGAAGCCCCGGCGCCGCGGCGTGGCCTTCACGGTCAAGGTCATGGACTTCGGCATCGCCAAGCTCATCTCCGACGAGGTGCGCGAGGCGAGGGTCACCACCCCGATGGGATCGCCCCTCTGGATGGCCCCCGAGCAGACCCAGCGCGGCGCCGCGATCACCCCGGCCACGGACGTCTGGGCCCTCGGGCTGCTGGTCTACCGGATGCTCACCGGGGTCTCGTACTGGCGGGGCGCCAACGCGCCCGACGGGACGGTCAGCGTCGGGGGCCTGGTGCTGGAGGTGGTGGTGAAGCCCCTCGATCCGGCGTCGCTGAGGGCGCGGGAGATGGGCGTCGCGGCCCTGCTGCCCTCGGGCTTCGACGGGTGGTTCGCCCGCTGCGTGGTGCGCGAGCAGGACCAGCGCTTCGCCAACGCCTCGCTGGCGTGGGACGCGCTGGAGCCGATCCTCGGGGGTGCGCCCAGAGCCGCGCCCGCGCCGCACGTCGCGACGCAGGCCGCACCGCCGTATCACCCGCCGACGCAGGTGGCCCCGATGCCGGGATCGTGGGGCGGTCCCTCGGCTCCCACCGGGCCGCAGTCGTGGTCGCAGCCCGTCGCGCCGCAGGAGGTGCGGTGGCCCATGGTCCAGCAGCGGGTCTATGCGTCGGTGCAGGGAGGGCCGTACCAGATGGCGACGGTGCTCGAGGTGAACAAGCCGTCGGCGATGATCCGCATCCGGCTCGACGGCGGGGCGGAGGGGTGGGTGCCCGCCTCGCACCTGCGCTCCACGTCGTGAGCACCGCGGGGCGCGCCCGGAGCGTGCGCTGCCACCATGACCGCGCCGAGGTCGATGTATCTTACCCCCCAATGCCCCGCTGCTCAGGCTCTCGCTCCTCGCGCCCTGCGCGCTGCCCCTCACCTGCGGCTCCGCGCGACGCGCTGAGGTCCACACGATGAGCCCGGAGGGCGAGACACGCTTCTCTCTGCGCTTCTTGCGCGGCACCTGCCCCTTCGCCTACGAGCACGAGCGCTGGTTCGCCGGCGTCTGCCGCCTCGACGCGGGCGACGCCATCGTCGCCGTCGACGAGCGCGACGTGCTCGTCTACGAGGTGCTGGGCGCCCGGCGCTTCGAGATCGCGATCACCCTCACCGAGGCGGCCGCGCGTCGCGTGCAGGCCGCGCGTGTCTCGCTGGTCGAGGTGCCCGTGGTCGTGAGCCTCGACGGCGCGCCGCTCTACGCCGCGAGGGAGTACGCGCGGATCGGCGCTGCGGCGATCAGGTTCCCGGTGATTCACCTCGACCGCATCGAAGAGGGTGTGCTGCGGGTGCGCCCCTCGCTCGTGCCGAGCAACGACATGAGTCTGATCGACCGGCCCGAGCTCCGCGCGCTCTTCCACTCGCTCGGTCGCCTGCGCCTCTCCGGCACATAGGTAGCGCTCGCCGCGCTCGCCCATGCGGCTGAACCTCCTCGAAGGACACACGCGACACCGCGTTGAGCAGCGCCGGATCGCGCGTCACCGGCAGCCGCACGGGCGGGCGCGGCGGAGCGTGTTGGTCCCGCCGCCTCGGACGTCTCGCGGAACCTCAGGCGCCATCGCGTCGGGAAGTGATGGGTTGAGATGGTCGCTCGCAACGGATCGGCGGTCGGTCGCGCACGGAGCCCGCGAGCGCATCAGCCCTTCAGGTCCCCTGTGGAAAGGTACTAGCGGCCGAGTGCCTCGACGTGGCGTTGATGGACCACCTCGCGTTGGCTGCGCTGCGCTGGGCTGGCGACCAGCCGGTCGGACTCGCCGAAGGTTGCTCCCCGTAGTACGGAACCCCAGGTGTCGACGCATCGCGCCCCGGTCTCCGCAACCCTCCTCCTCTGCGCCTCGAACCTCGTTCTCGGCTGCGCCGCAACGCTGACCTCGAACGACGCCCCCGCGGACGCACGCGTACCTTCGAGCGACCTCGGCGCCGCCGCATCCGTCGACGCCGTCGTCGATGGGACGGTCGACGCACCCGACGCACCCGACGCACCCGACGCGCCCGACGCACCCGACGCACCCGACGCACCCGACGCACCCGACGCACCCGACGTCCCCCTGTTCGTCGGCCCGGCGTTGCGTCAGTCCTACCCGCAGCGCGACGGTCGCTGCACGCGCTGGGCGGCGTGGCCGGGCGACCTCAACCTCATCAACGGCGTGGCCGACGGGGGCCAGCTCTGGCTCGCGTACCAGTCGCGGACCGAGCGCTACATCGCCCACTTCCGCGACGGCGAGTGGACCCGCATCGCAGCCCCGACCATCCCGGTTTCCGAAGACTCCACCCTGACCGTGAGCTTCCGCGACGGTCGGCTGCTCGCCGAGATCTACACCTACGGACCGCGCCTCACGCTGGCCCTGGAGGGCGACACCTGGCGGCAGATCGCGTCCGAGGTCTCGCCGCCGCTGCGCTCGGAGGACGGCCGCCGCGTCGAGGTGCGCGACCGCGAGGTCTGGGTGGTCGACGGCCCCGGCGAGCGCCGCGCGTCGCCCGCCTCCGACGACCGCGACGTCCCGCGCCTGCTCGGCACTGTCGACGGCTTCTGGATCGTCCGCACCCGTTCGATCGAGCGCTGCAACGCCGCCGGCTGCGCCACGGCGCTCGGCCCCGTCGCCTCGCGCCTTGCTGACGCGACGCTGCTCGGCGGAAGCCTGCTGGTCGTCGAGGGTCTGCCCGGCACCGTCGCGTCGCGGCTGTGGAAGATCGACGACCGTTCCGCGACCGTGGTGCCGCTGCCCTCGAAGGAGGCTTGCACCGCGAACTCGTCGCTGCGGCTCGCGCCCCTGGCCGACCGCGCGCTGGTCGTGAGCTACTGCAACGTCGGCCCCCGCTACTACGCCCGCCGCGCGGACGCCTGGGACCTCCTCCCGGCGCCACCGGCGTCGCCGACCGGGGAGCGCATCACGGTGAGCACCGAGGGGGACGTCTACTTTGGCGCGTCGTGGCGGCTGCGGCCCCGCGCGACGGCGTGGGAGGCGCTCCCCCGGGTTGATCCGCCCGGCGTCGGCGTGGTGGGTCGCTCGGGCGCCGAGCTCTACGCCGTGTCGCCGACGGCGGTGAACCGGCTCGGCGCCGACGACCGCTGGCGGCCGATCGACGGCGCGCCCGCCGGCGTCCGACGGCTCTGGCTCTCCCCCGAGGGCGAGCTCTACGCGCTCGTCGGCGGCGCGTCCCCCGAGCGCGGGATCCACCGCTGGGACGGCCGCGCCTGGTCGCACGAGCTGGTCGGCGCGGAGTACTTCGAGGCCGTCTACGCACAGGTCGGCGGGCGCGCCGGGGGCGACGTCTGGGTGCGCAGCGGCAGCGCGCTCCTGCACCGCGAGGCAGGCCGCTGGCGCGAGGTCACCGATCGCCCGTGCGCGGCGGGCTTCGACCTCATCGTGACCGCGCGGCGCGTGGTGCTGCACTGCGCCGGCGACACCACGGTCGTCCACGCCCTTCGCGACGGCGTCTGGACCGCTGCTCCACTCCCGCCCGACGAGGCCAGAGCGACGCGCCTCCCGGTGGGCGTGACGGCGACGAGCAGCTACGATGTCATCATCCGCGGCGAGTCGGGCGCGGAGGTCCGCTCGATCGAGGACGACCGGCGGGAGTCCGTCTCCACAAGCCGGATCCCGTGGACCGTCCTGGCCGCCTGGAGCCCCTTCGGCCTCGTCGCCGCGCCGGCCGACTCGCGCTTCGGGGTGCTCGGCCCCGACCGCACATGGTCCTTCGTGTCGACCTCGCTGCTCCCGCTCACCTACCCCGGTTCGACTGCCCAGGTGTGGACCGACGGCGTCACGGCGGTCTTCGCGGAGTCCGTCGAGCCGGTGTTCATGGTCACGGTGCGCGGCCACGTGGTGCGGTGCGAGCTGCGCTAGCGCCCCCGCGCTACGGCTGCGAGCACTGCCCGTTTGAAGCCCGGGGTGGGCGCCAACGCGCGAAGCCCAGCGTCACACCCGTGTGTCTTCGCGAATTCGCCGAGAGAACTCTCCAGCCCGCTCTCAGACGAACCCGCGCTCGACCAACAGGGCGCCGTGCGGGCTGATCACGTGGCACTCGCCGGAGCCGCCGACCACCCGGCACCAGCTCGTGGCGACGAGCACGTCGCGCTCCGCGAGTCGCTCGAGCCGGTACGAGAAGCCGCCGTACATGCCCGGGACGGGGAACCACATCTGCGGCTCCGGCAGCTCCAGCAGGGGCTCCAGCTCCGGGAGGCGGAGCTTCGATCGCTCGACGTGCTCGTTGGCTCGCCCTCGAATGCAGCCGTGGAAGTGACCCTGTATCGCCGAGAGTGCGTCGGCCGGGACGGTGCGCTGGAGCGTCGGGGTCAGCGCGGCCACGAGGTGCTCGTGGGCGCGGCGGCGCGCGATGTCGACCGGCTGCTCGCCCCGGGCCGTGCGCAGCGTCCGCCAGGCGCCGAGCGCGACGAGGCGGTCGACGACCTCCACCGGCGCGCCGCCGTGGGCCGCCTGGTGGAGCGGCGCGTAGAGCGAAGGGCCCCCGGGCCGGGTGGCGTTCGCCCAGAAGGGGCGCTCTTCGAGCAGCGCCAGCACGGCGTCCCAGTCGCCGGCCTTTGCCCTCGCCGCGAGCTCCTCGCGTCTCGCGGCGATCGTGGCGTCGAGGCCCTCCGCCCGCGTGGCGCCGTCCCAGCTGATGGTCTCCATAGGAAGCCTCCGTCGAGCCCGGCTCGCCCGGTGCCGGATCGCAGCGAGGGTCTACCGCGGGGCGTGGCCAGGGCGCCACCACGGCCCATCGGCGTCGTGGACCATCACGAGCTGCTCGACACGCGGCGTCAGGATCTCCGCCAGCCACGTCGGAGTACGTCCGGTTGACAGAGAAGCGGCGTTGGTCCGATAGCGGAGCGCGATGCGACGAGTCGCGGCGCTGACGGCGTGGACAGCGATCGCGCTCCTCGGAGGGTGCGAGCGGGCGCGCACCGAGCTCGTCGTGAGGGTGGAGTCCGAGGTCGCCTGGGGCTCGGGCCGGGCGCAGGAGACGGTTCGGCCAGTCTTGGGCTGCGTGCCCAACTGATCGGGCAGGCGGCGCCTCCGCTCAGTGCCGCGCCTTGTCCTCTGAAAGGCCCGTCAATGCCTCGCCGCAGAGCGAGCACCCGGAGCCCCGGCGGGCTCTCGAGGGCGCGGGACTCCTCAGCAATCAATGGTGCTTCGATCGTCGATCTTGATTCCGACGACGAGCGCGCCGATGCTCTTCCCGGGTGTAAGGGGGGATGCCTCGCGCGGCGTCCGCGCAGCCCTCACCAGGGTACCTACCGCCATGTCACGACTGACCGTTCTCGCTGCGCTACTGAGCTCCTTCACCGCGCTGGCGTGTTCCTCCTCGACCACCCACACCGAGGCGGATGCGTCGGTCGACGTCGTGCAGGCGCCGCGGTGCATCCCAGGCGCCGCTGCGGCGTGCGCGTGCCCCAACGGGTCGATGGGCGCGCAGACCTGCAACGCGACGGGAGCCTTCGAGCCGTGCAACTGCGAGCGCGCGGCCCCGTGCGTGCGGGGCATGAGCGTCGCCTGCGCCTGCTCTGACGGCCGATCGGGCGCGCAGTCCTGCCTGGGCGATGAAGGGTTCGGCCCGTGCGCTTGCGTCGGTCTCGATGCGGGCTCACCCATCGACGTCCCCCTCCCCGACGTGGGCACCCCCGATGTGGGCACCCCCGACGTGGGCACTCCCGACGTGGTCACCCCCGACGTGGTCACCCCCGACGTAGGCACCCCCGACGTGGTCACCCCCGACGTGGTCACCCCCGACGTAGGCACCCCCGACGTAGGCACCCCCGACGCGTGTGTCCGCATCACCTGTCCCTCCGTGCGCGCCGGCTGCGGTCGCCACAACGACGGGTGTGGCGACGTGCTCGACTGCGGGCCGTGTCGCGTGCCGAGCGTGCAGAACGTCCGACTGTCGGCCAACTTCCTGGTGGCCGACCGCGCGCGCAACGTCATCTACGCGAGCGTGTCGGCCACCGTGCCCATGTACGGCAACCGCGTGGTCGTCATCGACCCGACCTCGGCCACGGTGGTCGGATCGATCTTCGTGGGGAGCGAGCCCGGGTCGATGGCGATGTCCGACGACGGGCAGGCGCTGTACGTGTCGCTCGTGGGCGCCAACGCCATCCGGCGGATCGACCTGGCCACGCGCACCGCGACGGAGCAGTTTCCCACCGGCACGACCCGCTTCGGCGACCAGACCCACGCGCGCGACATGGTGGTGATGCCCGGCACCCGCGACGTGGTCGCCGCCTCCCTCCACCGCGCGTCGGTCTCCCCGAGCTTCGGCGGCGTCGCCGTGTACGAGCGCGGCGTGCGGCGGACGATGGTCACGGCCGACCACACCGGCGCGTCCCTGCTCGTGAGGGGCGACGCGACCCGGCTCTACGGCTTCAACAACCTCCACACGGGCTTCGGCTTCTACGAGATCGGCGTGGACGCCGCCGGGGCGCGCACCACCCGCGAGGCGCGGGGGCTCGTCGCGGGCTTCTACACCCGGCTCGTCGCGGGCGACGGCCTCGTGTACGCGACCTCCGGCGAGGTCGTCGACACCGCGACGATGACCGTCTTCGGCCGGTACCCCGCGAGCGGCCTCGTCGTGCCCGACCGCCCGCGGGGGCGGACGTATTTCCTCCGCACCCCGTCGAGCGGCGCCCTGGTGCTCGACGCGTACGACCACGACATGTTCGTGCTGCTCGACAGCGCGCCCGTCAGCGGTGCCGCGGGGACGCCGGTGCAGGCGGTGCGCTACGCGCCGGGGGGCCTCGCGCTGCTGACCTCGTCGGGCTCCGCCAGCACCGGGACGATCTACCTCATCCAGAGCGATCTCATCACCTCCGAGTAGTAGCGCGGGGGCCCGTCCGAGGGCGGCGCGGCCCCCTCGACGCGAGCGCGTGCTCTACCCGCTCAGGCCGTCGCCTCGGGCCGCCGCGTCGGTCGCCGCCGCTCGGTGAGCACCACGCGCGTCCCGCCGCTCGGTGCCATGGTGATGGTCCGCCGCACGGTCTTCACCGGGCCCGGCGTCTCCAGGCGCAGCCGCGCCCGCAGCCACATCTCCGCGAGCACCACCTTCATCTCGTGCAGCGCGAAGGCCATCCCGACGCAGCGGCGCACGCCCCCGCCGAAGGGCAGCCACGCGTACGGGTCGATCTTCGCGCCGACGAAGCGCTCGGGCCGAAACCGCCGCGGCTCCGCCCAGCTCTCCTCGCGCTGGTGCGCCAGGTAGATGCACGGCATCAGGTTGGCGCCCACGGGCACGTCGTATCCCGCCACCCTCGTCGGGGCGCGCACGCGGCGCACCACGTCCGGCAGGATCGGCCGCAGCCGCAGCGACTCCTTCACCACCGCGTCGAGGTACTCCAGGCGCGGCAGCGCCCCGAGGTCGAGGCCCCCGCCGTCGCCGCGCGCCCCGTCGAGCTCGGCGTCGAGCTTCGCGGCGACCTCGGGGTTCTCCAGCAGGCAGGCCACGGTCCACGAGAGGGCCGTCGCGGAGGTCTCGTGGCCGGCGACCAGCATGGTGACCAGCTCGTCGCGGAGCTCGTCGTCGGTCATGGGCTGTCCCTCCTCGTCGCGCGCCGACATCAGCAGCGAGAGGATGTCGGTGCGCCCGTCGGTGCCTCGGGCGCGTCGGTCACGCAGCAGCTCGCGGAGCACGCGATCGACCGCGTCGCGCCGCCGCACGAAGGTGCGGTAGGGGCTCAGCGGGAAGTCGAGGTACCGCACCGGCACGAAGGTCATCGCCGCGGGCGGCGGCTTCAGGAACTCGATCAGCCGCGCCTCCAGCGCCCCCATGGTCTCGCCCTCGTCGAGCCCGAACACCGCGCGCAGGATCACCCGCAGCGTGATCTCCTGCATGTGCGTGTGCACGGCGAAGGGCGCGCCGCTCGGCATGCGCGCGACGCTCGCCCTGGTGGCGTCGGCCATGATGCGCGAGTAGGTCTGCATCCGCTCCCCGTGCAGCGGCGGGAGCAGCAGGCGCCGCTGTCGGATGTGCCGCGGGCCGTCGAGGAGCAGCACCGAGTTGCGGCCCACCATGGGCTCCAGGATCTCGTTGGCCTCGCCCGCGCGCAGGGCGTCGGGGTCGGCGGTGAAGACCTGCTTGATGAGCTCCGGGGCGACGACGCCCACGTAGGTTCCGACGGGGCCCATGTCGACCATGAAGGGGTCGCCGTAGCGCGCGAGGCACTCGTCGAAGTAGGCCAGCGGCCGGAAGGTGAACTGCGCGATCTGCGCCGCGGCGGGCAACCGGGAGCCGGGGGGGAGCGACATCGCGGCGCATCGTAACAGCGCGGGGCGAAGGTCGCTGCCGCCCGCCACGCTCCCGTCGCGGCGGCGGATGCGCTCCCGTCCATGCTACGCAAGCCACGCCATGTCCGACGACGTCACCCGCTGCCCCGGCGGACCATGCCCCCTCCGCGACGACTGCTACCGCTTCCGCGCCGTCGCCTACGGCCGCTACGACGCCCTGGCTACGCCCCCCTACGACCGCGCGACGGGCGCCTGCGAGCACCACCTCCCGCTCTCCCGCTACGAGCCCACGGAGGCCGATCTCCGCACCCGCGCCTATCACCTCTGGCAGCGCCGCGGCGCCCCCGAGGGGAGCCCCGGGCTCGACTGGTCGGCCGCGCGCGAGCAGTTCGCCGCCGAGCTCGCGGCGCGCCTGTCGCCGCCCCGATGAACCTCCGCTGGCGACGGGTCGGTCGCCGGGGGCGGTGATGGGCGTCGCGCGGGCCTCGAACCGCCCTACGGCCGCGAGTCGAGCGTGGCGCCGAGCGACACCGTCATGAAGTGCAGCCAGTTGCTCTGGTAGCCGTCGCTCGAGCTCGTCGGGTCCCCCTGGCCCACCGCGCCGCCGCCGATGTACCGGAGGTTCACGAAGGCGTCGACGTGCCGGACCACCCGCCAGCCCACGCGCACGCTCGCGTCGAGGATGGCCCCGGTGACCTCGTTGTCGCTGCCGTTGATGACCGAGATGGGCGCGTAGATGCCGTCGAGCTCGAAGGCGAAGAAGCCCCGCGCCGCCACGGGGAAGCGGCCCCGCGCCCTCAACAGCGGCACCGGGCCGACGTCGTTGCGCTGCCGGAAGGTGCGCCCGTCGACGGACTCGAACTCGATGCTGGCGTTGCGTAGCTGGAGCCCCACGCCGAAGGCCAGCTCGCGGTCGGCCTCGGGCAGCACGTCGTAGGCCCACCCCGCGCGGAAGAACGGGAACCCGTACCGCGCCCGCATCGGCGTCCCGGCCGCGAAGGTGGCGCCGTCGATGCGGAGGTCGCGCGCGAGCGTCGTGGTCGAGTCGATCTGCAGCGGCTGGTAGAGGAAGGTGAAGAGGTGCCGGCGGCGCAGGTCGACCTCGATGGAGGCGCGCGCGAAGGTGTAGAGGTTGGTCTGCGCGGCGTCGTCGCGGTAGTCGACGCGGCTGCCGTCGCGACCGAGCTGGATGAAGTGCCGTCCGACCGCGAGGAAGCCGAGCTCGGCCTGCGCGCGGAGCCCGAGCGCGGGCTCCCGGGGGGCGGCAGGCGGGTCCTGCGCCGCGGCGGTCGTGGCGGCCAGCGAGCACGAGAGCAGGAGGGCCAGCGAGCCGGGCGGGCGGAGGGTGTTCATGCGCATGGGATGGAAGATAGGGCCCGGGCGTTGCGCAGCCCATCGACGAGGCCGCGCTCTCCCGCTCCGCCTCCGCGTCTGCCGGGGCGCGCTTCATGGTAGTTCCGTGACGTGGCCCGGCTTCGCCCCATCGCCCGCGACCGCCGCTCGGACGACGACACGACCGTCGTGACCGCCAGGCAGATGCGCCACGACGGCGCTGGCTCCTGCCGCACGCCCGTCACGCACAGCGACGCGGCGCTCGCCTTTCACACGGGCGGCGGGTCGCGCGTGGAGCTGCGGGGCGAATGGAAGCTCCGCGAGGGTGACCTCCTGCTCATCCCCGCCGGCGAGGCCCACCGCACGCTGGAGGCGAGTCGCGCGGAGTTCTGGGGCCTGTCGTTCTGCGTGCCGTGCTTCGCCGCCGACGGCGCCGCGACGCTCCTCGAGCCCTTCGAGAGGGTGCGCGACGGGGCCTCGGCGGTCGTCCACGTCCCCGCGGAGCGCCACGAGTACCTCGCCGCGCTCTTCCGCGAGCTCGAGCGCCTCGGCCGCGAGCCGCGCGGTCCGAGCGACGTCCTCGACGCCGTGCAGCGGAGCCTGCTCACGCTGATCCTGGCCGAGGCCGACCGGGCCGCGAGCGCGGGCGACCTCCCTCGCGCCGCAGGGGGCGGCGTGGCCGTCGACGCCCTCCGCTTCATCGAGCGCAACTGCCTCCAGCGGCTCACGCTCGTCGGCGTCGCTGCCGCGGTGGGACGGAGCCCCGCGTACGTCACCACCGCCCTCACGCGCGCCACCGGGCGGAGCGCGGTCCAGTGGATCGTGAGCGGACGGATGGCCGAGGCGCGGCGCCTGCTGCTCCACTCCGACGAGAGGGTCGACGTCGTCGCGGAGCGCGTGGGCTACGCAGACCCGACCCACTTCATCAGGATGTTTCGTCGCGAGCACGGCGCTACGCCCGCCGCGTGGAGGGCGGCGCGCACCCGCTCCTCGTGAGCCGTCGTCAGCCGCTCCTACAGACCAGCGGTGATCACAGCGCTCCGCTCGTGGCGAGCTCCATCGTGAGCTCGGCGTTGATCGCCGCCGCGGCGTGGGTGCCCGCCGCGGCCGCGAGGATCGCGCCCTGCATTCGCGTCGTCAGGTCGCCCGAGGCGTAGACGCCCGCGACGGAGGTCTGGCGCGTCATCGGGTCGACCCGCACGGAGCCGTCGCCCTCCAGCGCGAGGCCGAGCGCGCCCACCAGCCCGACCTGCCGCTGGGGCGGATGGGCGAAGAGCACCTCGCAGCGCACCCGGGCGCCATCCGCGAGCTCGACCGCTTCGAGTCGCTGCCCCTCCGCCACGAGGCGCGCCACGGCGGCCGTCTCGAGGCGCACCCCCGCGGACCGGAGGCGCAGGGCCGCCTCGTCCGGCACCTCGAAGGCGCCGCCGGTGAAGACGACCAGGTCGCGCGTCCACCCCCGGAGCAGGAGGGCGAAGGGCAGGAGGTGCGAGGAGTCCGCCGCGCGAGAGAGGTATCCCCAGGGGCGGTCCTGCGCCTCCCAGCCGTGGCAGTAGGGGCACTGGAAGACCGCGTGGCCCCAGAGGTCACCGAAGCCCTCGATCGCGGGCAGCTCGTCGATCATCCCGGTGCAGAGGAGCACCCGGCGCGCCTCGACGGTGTCCGCGCCGACCGCGGCGCGAAACGCCCCGCTGGAGCCCTCGACGCCGTCGACCTGCGCGTCCCGCACGTCGACGTTCGGATAGGCCGCGAGCTGCTGCCGTCCGATGCGGCGAAACTCCTCCGGGGGAGTGCCGTCGCGGGTGACGAAGTTGTGCACGTGCTCCGCGGCGGCGTTTCGTCGCGGCCCCGCGTCGCAGAGCAGCACGCGCTTGCGCGCCCGACCGAGCGCGAGCGCGGCGGAGAGGCCGGCGGGGCCCCCTCCCACGATGATGACGTCATACGGCATGTCGGGTCTCCTCACGGGTGGCGACGAGGGCCATCCCATGGGTGTTCGTAGCTCCGCTCGTCGGCTCCGTGGGAGGGCGTGGCTTTCGGTGCGATCGGCGTGGTCCTGGGTGCCTGCGTCGCGCGCGGAGAGGGGACCCGGGGCGGGTGTCGGTTGACGCGCCGCGGAGGTCTCTGCGACCTTCGCGACCCTGATGGGGATGCTCAGGCCATCGTGGGGTCGCGTCGGCGCGCTCGCCCTCGCTCTGTTCGCTCCGGCCGCGTCGGCGCAGCCGCTTGGCCCCGCGCCGGCGTTCACCCCCTCCCGCCACGGAACCAACCGCTGGGAGGGCTCGCTCGCCGCGGTCTCCGTCGCCACCGTCGTCGCGCCCGCGAGCCGCGGGTCCGACGTCGCGCTCTCCCTCGGCGCCGGGGTCGCGCCGCGGGCGTGGCTCGGGCGCGGGTTCCAGCTCCGGGGCGCCTTCTCGCTCTCTCGCGTCTTCACCAGCAGCGACAGCACGACCACCCGCCCGGAGACCCGGGTCCACGACCCGTCGGTGGCACTCTGGTTCCACGGCATCCCGTCGTTCGCGGGCTTCCATCCGGCCGTAGCGCTGGGGCTGGTGTTCCCGCTGTCGGTCGAGTCGCAGGCCCGCACCCTCCTGCTCGGCACCCAGCTCACGGCGCAGCTCGCGTGGTGGCGCCGCGTCTCCTCCGTGACCCTCTTCGCGCGCGCCGCCGTGGGCTGGGAGCACAGCTTCTACGAGTACTCGACCCCCGGCGTGCGCTCGGCCCCGTCCTCGCGCCCGACGTGTTACGGCAGCAGCAGCGGCAGCAGCAGCTGCGCCGATCAGCTCTCGGGCCTCGCCTCGATCTCCGACTCCCTCTGGTGGTCGCTGGCCTTCGCACCCCGCTGGCGGCACTTCAGCCCGGGCGTCTCCTTCCAGCTCGATCGGGCCATTCCCGCTTCGTTCTCGACCGTCGTGGGGCTCTCCACGTCCGCCTCGGACCGCTACTACAGCAGCTTCTCGACGTGGCTGGAGTTCATCCCCACGCCGCCCCTCTCGGTGCTGCTCTCGTACACGCTCTCCCGCCCCGTCCTCGACGCGGACGGCACCTATGGAAACCCCTTCTGGGCGCCCCACAAGCCCGCCGTCGTCGCCCTCACCCTGGTGCTGCGCCTCGACGAACTCGTCGCCGCGGCGCGCGGCGAACCCGCCGGTCCGGGCGGCATCGTCCGTTGGTAGGGCGTCCGCCGAACTCCGGCAGGGCCAGGGCCTCGCCCGCGACGGTGAGGTCGCAGGTGCCGTCGGGGTTGCGGCGGTCGTGCTCGATGCGGCGGCGCCCCCTCCGCTGACCCCCTCTATGGGGCAGCGCCCGCGGCGCGCGCGAGGTGCCGCCCGAAGGCGGTCATCACCTGCTTGTGGAAGGGCGCCTGGGTGAGCGTGTACACGGGCCACGGGAGGCGCGGCTCGAAGTCGTGGATGGCCGCGAGCAGCACCGAGCCGTCGAGCACCTGGCGCAGCTCGAAGCGGGCGCGCTTCGTCGGGCGCGCGAGCAGGCCGCCGGTGACGTAGAAGAGCTGCCGGTCGGGGGTCGAGCGCGCCGGCGCCGGGGTGAGCTGGAGGAGCGTCCCGGCGGGCGTACGGAAGCGGCAGGTGCGGTCGGCGTCGACGTCCACGCGCAGCAGGGCCCCGAAGTACGTAGGGAGCCAGCGGACGTACTCGTCGGCCGCCCACGCGGCGTCGCGCCCCGGCGGGAGCGTCATGCGCTGCACCGAGCGCACGCGCCGGCCGGCCTTCGCGGAGGCGGGGCGGAAGGCGATGGGCCCTTTGCCCGCGGGGCGCGCTCGCTCGTCGGCGAGGGCGCGCTCGAGGGCCGCGCGGGCCGTGAGCCCGGGGCGCTGCGCGAGGCCCTGCAGGCGGCGGTCGCCGGCGACCATCTCGTGCTCCAGGCTCTCGACGAGCGGACCCACGAGGTCGAGCGGCGCCCCGGTCACGAGGCGCACCCACCAGCGGGACAGGCCCACCGTGAGGAAGGGCACGGGGTACATCGGCCGCTCGAGCCCGAGCAGCGAGCCGGTGAGCGCGAGCAGCTCGCGGTAGTTGAGCACGTCCGGCGAGCCGACGTCGTAGGCCTCGCCGAAGCACTCCGGGCGGCCGAGCACGAAGCGCAGCAGCGCGACCACGTCGTCGAGGGCGATGGGCTGCATGCGCGTGGCCGTCCAGGCGGGCGTGAGCATCGCAGGGAGGCGCTCGACCAGCAGCCGCAGCATCTCGAAGGACGATCCCCCCGCGCCGATGACGAGGCCCGCGCGCAGCGTGGTGACGGGCACGCCGTAGCCGCCGAGCGCTCGCTCGACCTCGAGGCGGCTGGCGAGGTGCGCCGAGAGGTGCTCGCCCGCGGGCGTGAGGCCGCCCAGGTACACGATCTGCCGGGCGCCGGCGCGCTTCGCGGCGCGGGCGAAGTTGTCGGCGCACACCAGGTCGAAGTCGCGGAAGCTGCCCTGCGTGAGGTGCGCCGAGGGCATCATGCTGTGCACCAGGTACACGGCGAGGTCGGCGCCCTCGAGCGCTCGCTCGGCGTCGAGGAGCGAGAAGAGGTCGCACGCCCGCCACGCGGCGACGTCGGCGTCGGGAGCGCGCTCGCCTCGGGACAGGCCGATGACCCGGTGGTCGGGCGAGAGGGCGTGGGCGAGGGCGCGGCCGACGAAGCCGGTGGCTCCGGCGATCACCACGGCGGGCTTCGAGGCGGCAGGCTCGGTGGACATACGCCCGTTGGATGCCCCGCGCCCCGACGCGGGTCACGCGCGCGGCGGCGATCGGCCCGCGACCAGCGCCGCGACCCTGGCGCCGCCGAGGGCCGTCGCGAGGGTGCTCTGGCCGGGAAACACCGAGTCCCCGACCATCCAGAGCCCCGGTCGCACCGGGGCAGGGACCATCCCCAGGTAGCTGGCGATTCCGCGCACCCGGGGTGCGCCGCCGACGTAGCCGCCGGGCCGCCCGACGAAGCGCGCGAAGGTGCGCGGCGAGGCCGTGAGCCGGTGCACCGTGGCGTCGGCGAGCTCCGGGGCGCGGCGGGCGATGGTGTCGCCCATGGCGGACTGCACCCTGGTGATGTACTCGCCCTGCGCCGCGGGGCCGAGCGCGGTGAACGCCGCCATGGGGACGTGCGTCGACGCGGTGACCGTGCGCGCGCCGCCGGGCCCTCGCGCCTCGTCCGCGCCGCTGATCGAGCAGAACACGTGGTTGCCTTCGGTGAAGGGTCTCGCCGGGTCGTCGACGAGCTCGAGGTGGTGCGCCTCGGAGCGCAGGGCCGCGCCGGGCGAGAGCCCGAGGTAGAGCATGGCCGCGCCCCAGCCGCCTTCGACGCGCGCGGTGAGTCTGGCGAGCTCCGGGGCCTCGCCGCCGAGCAGGCCCGTGAGGGCCTGAGGGATGACGTTGGCGATCACCTGCCGCGCGGTGACCTCGCCTCGGCGGGTGCGCACCCGCCAGCCCCCGGCGACGGGGGTGAGCCCGTGGACGGACTCGCTCAGTCGCACCTCGCCGCCGAGCGAGCGGACGGCGTCGAGCAGGGCCTCGGCGAGCACGCCGATGCCGCCGTGGACGTGGCGGGTTCCGCGGAAGTAGTAGTCCATGGTGGCGAGGGCGAAGGGGGCCTCGGCGTCGGCGGCGGAGGCCTGCACGGTGATCTGCGAGACGGCGTCGAGGTAGACGCGCAGGGGCTCGAAGTCCGCGAGGCCGTGGGCGGCGACGACCTCCGCGAGGGAGCGCCCGATCCACGGGACGAGCGGGAGGTAGCGGGGCGAGCGGGCGAGGTGGGTGAGCAGCGCGCGCGCGTTGAAGGGCGGCAGCAGCGCCGGGTCGTCGAAGAGCGACCAGAGCGCGCCGGCGAGGGACTCCTGGCGGGCGAAGAAGGCCGCGAGGCGGTCGCGGGGCGCGCCGGGGAAGGCCCCGAGGCGAGCGACGAGCTCGTCTCGCCGAGCGGACACGGGCAGGGTGAACTGCGGCGTGCGGAGCTCGACGAGGGGGTCGGGCACGCGGGTCTCGACGGGGAGGTGGTGGCGGTCGATCCAGCGGGCGAAGAGCTGGCCGTCGTCGAAGCCCGAGAAGAGGGTGGCGCCGCTCTCGAAGCGCCAGCCCCCGCGGGTGAAGGTGGAGGCGCAGCCGCCGGGGTATTTCAGGGACTCGCAGAGCACGACGCGGGCGCCCTGCTCGGCGAGCGTGAGGGCCGCGCCGAGGCCGCCGAAGCCTGCTCCGACGATGGCGCAGTCGTAGATCATCCGGGCTGTGGGATGCCCGGGCGGCGCGATCGGGTTCCGCCGGGCTTCCACCAGGCCGGGGCGCTCACGCGGACGCCCTGCCGGCTGTGCGAGGTGCCCTCTCCGTCGAGGCGGCGACTCCGCCGGGGCTGAAGGGGGCCCTGCGGACTCCCACGGCTTGACGTCCTCTTCCGATGATCGATGTGGGGAGGTAATGGATGGGACGCCCCTTCAGAACAGGGCGCCCCGTGAGGCCCCCATGCGGGGAGAGACCGGCGTCATGTCGAGGCCCCGTCGCGCGCGAAGATCGCAGCGGCGCAGCGTGCAGCTCAGCGCCGCCACGCGCTGCTTCGGGACCGCGACCTACACCTGCTCGTCGACCACCAACCGCCCGACGACCACGTCGTGCCAGGCCGAGGGCTTCGCCGCCGTCCAGTGCCTCTCGGCCGACGCCGGACCCTGACCCGCGCGGTCACTCTCGGCCGGCGGCCTGCACCCGAGCGAGCCACCGGGGGTCGGGCAGCGTCGCCGAGACGCGCGAGCGGACGCGGGCGAACACCTCGATCCACTGCTGGCGCTGCGGCTCGGTGAGCACCACGGCGCGCACGCCGCGCGACTCGAGCGCCCGCACGGCGTCGCCGTCGGCGCGGACGAACGCCGGCCGGAAGACGGTCGTCGCCTGCGCGATGACGTCCGTGATCGTCGCGCGCTGCGCGGGGGTGAGCGACTGCGCGGCCGCGCGGGAGAGCACCAGGGACGCCAGCGACCCGCTCGTGGGGCGCTCGCTCATGTAGCGCACGTGCGCCGACCACTGGAGCGCGATCGCGGCCGCGGGGGGCGCGAACACCGTGTCGATGCGCCGGGTCTGCAGCGCGCCGAGCACCTCCGGGAGCGCGAGGGGCACCCCCGTGGCGCCGGTCTCGGCGTAGAGCGCGGGGAGGATGGAGTCGTCGGTCCACCGCCATGGGCGGGCGGCGCGGAGGTCGCCGGGGGTGCGGATCTCGCGCGTCGAGAACATGCGCGGACCGGTCGCGGGCGAGAGGTTGAGGATGGTGAAGCCCGCGCGCTCGAAGCCCGCCTCGAGCTCGGGGCGCAGCGCCGTGAAGGCCCGCAGGAACCCATCCGGCGAGCGAAACACCGCGGGAAGCTGGAACGCGAGCACCGGGCGGTAGATCTGCGCGAGCCCGGTGGCGGAGAGGGCGCCGCCGTCGAGGCGCCCCGAGCGGATCTTGCGCACCACCTCGGACTCGTCGCCCTGCACCCCGCCGACGTACCAGCGAAAGGAGAGCTGCGCGCCCGTGCGCCGCCGGAGCTCGCGGTTCATCGCGTCGAGGGCCCGCATCGGGAGCGATCCGTGCGGAGCGAGCGTGGCCATCGAGAGCACGCGCTGCGCGAGGGCCGTGGTCGGCAGGAGCGCGAGCCCGGTGACGACGACACCCGCGAGGACGCTTCGGCGTGAGGGCCTCATGCCCGGGGCCCTTCGCCCGCCACGCGCGCGGCGGCGATCGCGGCGAGGGCCATGATGGAGACCTGCGGGTTTACTCCGAGGTTGCTCGGAAAGACGCTGGAGTCTGCGATGTAGAGCCGGGCGATGCGGTGGTGCGCGAAGTCGGTGCCGACGACGCTGGCCTCGGCGTCGCTGCCCATGCGGCACGTCCCGAACATGTGCGTGATGGCCGCGGTGAACGCCGCCGCGCTGGTCGGCCCGCCGCGCTCGATGGGGGCCAGCTCGAGGGGGGACCGGAGGTCATGGGAGAAGCCCCGCACGCCCGCGTCGACGGTCTCCGCCCCCGCGGCGAAGAACATGTCCCCCATCACGCGCACGCCCCGGCGGAAGCGCGCGATGTCCCTCGGCGTCGGGGAGTAGAACACCACGGTCCGGCCGCCCAGCACCCGCACCCGCCCCTCGGCCTCGGCCCGCACCGCCACGCCCCAGTCCAGCCAGTGGGCCATCTCGGCCACACGATCGGCGAAGGCGCGGCCGGTCCCCGGCAGCCGGGAGGCCAGCAGCCCGAGGCCGAATCCCAGCGTCTCGAACTTCAGCCCCTCGTGCCGCAGGCCGGTCACCTCGTGGCCCTGCGTCGCGCCCTCCCACATCCGCACCGGCTCGCGAAAGCGCCCCGCCGCGGAGACGCCCGGGTGACACTGGAAGTGCTCGCCCACGGGTCCGCCGCGCAGGCCGTTGCTCAACAGCAGCGCGGGGGTCTGCACGGCGCTCGCCGCCAGCACCACGGCGCGGTCGGCCCGCACGGTGACCCTCCCGCCGCCCGCCGCCTTCCCCCGGAGGCCGACCGCGCGGCCGCGCTCGACGAGCACCTCGGCGACCTCCATCGACGAGATCAGCAGCGCGCCGCGCTCGATGGCGGGCTGGAGGAGCGCGCGGTCGACGGAGTTCTTGCGGCCCTTCGGGCACCCCTGCATGCAGCGGCCGAGGCCCTCGCAGCCCGTGACGTTGCGCCGGATGGGACGGTGTCTCAGCCCGAGCGCGTCGGCTCCGAGGGCCATGAGCTCGGCCTTCCGACCCCGCACCTCGGCGGCGGTGTCGCGCACGTCGAGCAGCGCCTCGATGGCGTCGGTGTGCGCCTCGATGGCCTCCCAGGGCAGGCCCTCGGCGAGGCGTCGGTCGCGCGCCACCCACTCGTCGTAGACGTCGCGCGGCATGCGCCAGCAGATGGCTCCGTTGATGGGCGACGCGCCGCCGACCAGCTTCGCCTGCACATAGGGGATCGGCGCCGATCCGACGGTGACGCTCGCGCCCATGTCGCGGTAGTCGCGGCCCATGCTCTCGAAGGTGTCGAGGGGGAAGTCCCCGGGCTCGCGCCAGGGGCCCGCCTCGATCACCGCGACGCGGAGCCCGCGGCGCGTCAGGTCGTGCGCGACGGTAGAGCCCGCCGGGCCGCTGCCGACGATCGCCACGTCCACCCGGCAGTCGTGCTCGCGGGTGATGTCCTCGCCGCGCAGGTGCGTCACGCGGGCGCCCCTCGGAAGACCGCCTGCGCCCGGGCGTCGTCGAAGTAGGCGAGGCACGCGACCAGCTTCAGGATGTCCACCAGCGGCCCGAGGAGCGCATGCTTCGAGGCGTCCTCGACGAGGCGCTCGCAGCCCGCGGCGTCGAGCCGGAGCACCCGGGCGCCGCGCAGCGACGCGTACACCACGCCGATCAGGAGGTCGGCCGCGCGGAGCCCCGCTCGCAGGTGCCACGGGGCGTACACCTCGAAGCGCGCCCAGAACGACGGCCAGGCGATGGACTCCATCGACGGCGCCGCCGCGGAGGGCTGCGGGAGCGTGGCGGCGAGCAGGCGTTCGAGCCGCGCGGGATCCACGGCGGCGACGCTACCCTCGACGCCCGCCGCCGTCGATCGGTTGTTGGCCGCGGCGGCCGATCGTCGGGCGGCTCATCGCCGTCGCTCCCTTGTGACCCTATGCGCCCCCGGCGGTTCTTCGGCCCCAGAGGACCGGAGCCCCCGAGGGCTGAGCGTCGAGCCCCCGGCACCACAGCAGCCCCGCCTGGTCGGCGTGGGCGCTGAAGCCGTTGAGCACCGCCACCTCCGCCTCGCGACGGTACGCCAGCCCGAAGATGCGCTCCTCGTCGCGCGGCTCCACCAGCCTCCGCCCCGGCGTGCTCGGCTTCGTCTGTGGATCTCTACGAGCGGGTGCTCCGGGGGCGAGGACCACGCCACTCGTCGATGATGCGCTTGCGCGTATGCGGAGTTTTCGAGAGAGACCATGGGATGCCCCACGTGGAGATGTCCGCAATGATCGGCGCGATGATCGTCCATGCCGCCGCGGCGCGGGGGGCGTCCCCCGCGGCGCTGCGGGAGGCGACGGGCTTCGACCCCGCGCGCGGTCTCGACCCCGACGCGCGCATCTCGCTCGCGGAGGAGACGTCGATCTGGGAGGAGGCCGCGCGGCAGACCGGAGACGACGCCTTCGGCCTGCACGCCGCGGAGATGCTGCGCCCCGGCGCGTTCGACGTGCTGGACTACGCCGTCCGCACGGCGCCCACGCTGCGCGCTTCGGTGGAGCGCCTCGCGCGCTACAACCGGCTCGTGCACGACGTCGCGGTGTTCTCGATCCGTGATCGCAGCGACGTGATGCGCATCGAACACGGGTTTCGGGTGACGGGTCCGTCGCAGTGTCGCCACTCCGCGGAGTTCACCATCGCGTCGCTCGTGGTGATCGGGACGCAGCTCCTGGGGGAGCCCCTGCGCCCGCGCGCGGTGGAGTTTCGTCACCGCCCCTCGGCGTCTGCGGAGACGGCGGCGGAGCACCGGCGGGTCTTCGGCGTCGCGCCGCGCTTCTCGATGCCCTCCAACGCGCTGGAGATCGATCGCGCGCTCTCGCAGCGGCCCCTCGTGGTGGACGCGGCGCTCTCGCGGCTGATCGAGCGCCACGCGGAGTCACTCCTCGCCGCGCTTCCGCCGCCGACGGCGTCGACCGCGGACCGCGTGCGGCGCGCGCTCACGTCGGCGCTCGAGGAGGGGAACGTGAGCCTCACGCGCGTCGCGGCGCAGCTCCGGATGAGCGAGCGGAGCCTCCAGCGCAGGCTCACGGACGAGGGCGAGAGCTTCGAAGCGATCGTCGACGCGCTCCGCCGCGACCTCGCGCTGCGCTACCTCGCGGACCCCAAGATCGCCGTCGCGGAGGTCGCGTACCTGCTGGGGTACTCCGAGCCGAGCCCCTTCCACCGAGCGTTCAAGCGATGGACCGGGCGCACGCCCGCCGAGGCGAGGCGAGGCGCCAGCGTAGCCCTCACATGAAGCGGTATCCGATGTGCACCGCCGGGAACACCGTCACCGGGTTGTTGGCATAGGTGCGGTTCGCGAGGGTCACGTCCTCGGCGTTGAACGAGTAGCTCACGCCGATCCATGGGGTGACGTAGAGGCCCGCGATGATGGGAAAGCGCCAGCCGATGTGGGCGCCGACGCTGACCTGGAGGCCGCTGCGGGCGAGGTCCGTCTCGCGGCGCTGCACGAGCGGCATCGCGAGGCCGGTGTCGATCCCGACGAAGAGTCCGCGCTGCTCCGCGAGGGGGAAGAGCTGCGCCTTGACCCCGAAGCCGTGAAACGAGACGTCGAAATCGGGGTTGCCGTGCATGAACTCCGGCATCGCCATCGCGTAGGCGCCGAGGTCCACGCGCAGCCGACGCCAGCCGATGCCGACGTGCAGCGAGTACCCGCGGAGCACGTACGCGGTCGGGTCGATCTCGACATCGAGGTGCAGCCGCGAGGGCCGCGCAGCGGGCGTCACGGCGGCGGCGGCGGGGGGGCGGTCCTGGGCCAGCGCGGGGGCGGCGGCGACGACGAGGGCGAGGGCGGCGGTGACGGTGACGACGAGGGCGCGGGGTGTGTGGGTCATGGTGTCCTCCTGACGGGGACGAATCTGCGCCAGCTCCCTTCAACGCACCGTGACCGCGCGCGCCGGAACGGATGACCGAAGGCGCCATCCCGGGGGCGGATCTCCGTCGCTTCCCCCCTCTTCGCTACAGCCGGATGCGCTGCCCCGCCGAGGGCGCGTCCACCGTCGGGAAGCCCCGCGCGTCGAGCTCCTTCATCAGCACCGCCTGGGCCCCGGGCTCGCCGTGCACCAGGATCACCCGTCGCAGCTTTCCTCGCCTCCGCACGCTCTCGGCGTAGTCGAGCAGCCCCGCCTGGTCGGCGTGGGCGCTGAAGCGACGCGAAGAGGCGGTAGTCGGCGAACCCGGCCACACGCGCACCGATCGGCGCCGTCAGCACGCGGAGGCGGCTGTTGACGTGGCCCACACCCGTGACGGTAGCGTCCGCCCGATGGACACTCTCGAAGCGCTGCGTCGGTCCGGACTCCCCGGGTGCGTGCTGGCCGTCTGCCTCGCGCTCCCCGCCTGCTCCAATACACCAGCAGGTAATATTCCAGCCCCTGTCGACGCGGGCGCCACGACCGACGTGCCGTCGACGACCGACGTCGGTCCCGCGGTCGATCGCCAGTCGGCCACCTGCGTCGCTGGCCGCACCAAGGCATGCCCCTGCGCCGACGGGCGCACCGGCGCGCAGACCTGCGGTCCCGACGGCACCTTCGGCGCGTGCGCTTGCTTCGCCCTCGACGCGGGCAACGCCCCGGACGTCTCCACCGCCGTCGACGCCCCGGCGGCCGACCTCCCGCCGATGGAGGACCTCTCCCCGGCGAGCGCGCCCGACGCCGCCGCGCAGACCTACGACTACGTCGTCAACCGGCTGATCCTCGACGAAGGCGCTGAACCCGGCGTGACGACCCGCGCGTTCTACGGCTTCAACCTCGACGGCCGCTTCTCCCCGAGCCGCACTTCGAGCCAGGAGCCAGCCGACTGCTCGCACGGCGACTACTTCTCCGCCGTCGACCCCGACCAGAACATGGGTACGTGCACCGTGGGCATGGCGGGCGGCGGTGTCGGGTGCCAGGGCGGCGTCGACAACCAGTTCCCCAACTTCGCGCAGACGATCATGCAGTTCCAGGCGTCGCTCAACGTCCAGGCGTCGCTCAACGCGGACCTCAGCGCCGGCCGCGGGCTGATGCTCATCCGACTGAGCGGTGTGAACGGCGCGCTCGGCCCGACCCTCAACGACCCCGCCGTCACGGTGCAGGTCTACCCCTACGTGTGGCCCGCGTTCACGGACTGCGCCCGCGTCGCCCGGCGCGACCAGATCTACGCCGTCGACGACCGCTCCCTCGCCGTCCCCAACGACCTCGACTCAGCGCGGGTGCGGTTCGCGGGACGCATCGTCAACGGCCGCCTCCGCGTGCTGTCAGCGCCGATCGCCGCCACCGCGCCCGACTTCGTCCTCCCCCTTTCTCTCCAGGGCGCCGCGCTCAACCTGAGCCTCTACCAGAGCCGCTTCCATTTCACACCGGGCGAGACCGACGCCACCGCGGGCAACCTCGGCGGCTACATGCGCCAGACCGAGTTCATCGACGCGCTCACGGCCCACCCGGCCCTGTCGCAGTTCCGCGACGCGGCGGGCCCGCTCATCCAGGGCTTCGTCGACGTCGCGACCGGCACGCCGACGGCCTCGTGCGTCGCCCCGCAGGGAGGCATCGGCGTGGGCCTCGGGTTCAGCGCCACGCGCGCCGTGATCCTCTCCACCACGGTCCCATCGGTGCCGGTCGGGGTCTGCGGCGCGACGGCGCCCGACGCCGGCGCCGCGAGGCTCGACGGCGCCTGAGCCGCACTCCCGCCATCGCGGCCATCGTCATCACCGATCGAGCGCTCGTCATCGGCGTGTCGAGCGCTCGTCATCACGGGCAGCGTCGTCGCGCAGATCTGTGAACTCGACGCGGGGGTGACGAGGTTCACGATGGTCTCGGGCCGGCTGTCACGATGTATGGGCCGAGAGGCACGGCGAGGCGCGCGAGCGATCCGTAGCAGGGGTCAGTATGGAGGGTTGGTGAGAGCGGCGAGCGCGGCGTCGATGTCGGCGCACGCTGCGAGGTCGACGGCTCCGCGGCCGTGCACGACCACGTTGCGGCGATCGATGAGGCGCGAGAGCACGGGCGCTAGCGACGCAGCCCCGGCCGGGTCGACGGCCTTCCAGGCATAGAGGATCTGGCCCGCGCTGGCTCGATCGAGCGCCCACTCGTCGCGCGTGACCGCGCGGAAGAGTTCGTCTGGCGATCGTCCGCAGCGCGTGCACGCCGCGGCGAGGTTCGCGCGGAGCAGCCGCTCGACCTGAACGCCGATCTGCGTCCATCCCCCGATCGCCTCGGTGGCCGGGGTCCCCGGAGAGCGCGCCCGCTCCCGCTCGAGCCGAAGGACGAGCGCGCGGCGGTTGAGCTCGGGGTCGTTCGCGAACGGGTCCACGATCGCGACGGTACCATCGCACCGCGCTTGATCTCGACGGGGCTTCGCCGCCACCATCACGCAGTGGCGCGCGACACGCTTGCACCGGGTGAGGTTGTCGCCGAGCGCTACGCTGTCGAGGCGCTCCTGGCCCGGGGCGGCATGGCTACGGTGTACCGCGTGCGCCACGTCGCGACCGGGGCGACCGGGGCGCTGAAGCTGCTGCTCGCCGACGCCCTGGTCGAGCCCGCCCTGCGGAAGAAGTTCGTGCAGGAGGCCCAGGTCGGGGCTCGCATCGAAAGCGAGCACGTCGTGCGGGTCACCGACGCCGGCGTCGAGGCCGACGGCACCCCGTGGCTCGTCATGGAACTCCTCGATGGCGAAACCCTGGACGCCTACCTCGCACGGTGCGGACCGCTCGACCGCTCCGAGGCGCTCACGCTCCTGCGTCAGGTCGCTCACGGGCTCGGCGCCGCGCACCGCGCGTTCGTGGTGCACCGCGACCTCAAGCCCGCCAACGTGTTCATCGCCCGCGCGCGCCGCGCCGACGTCCGCGCGACGGTAAAGCTCCTCGACTTCGGCATCGCCAGCGTGCTCAGCGCCGCACGCACCGGCGCCGGACCCACCCTCGTCGGCGGCACCCCCGGGTGGATGGCCCCCGAGCAGGCCGTTCCCGGCATGGCCGTCTCCCCCGCGTCGGACGTGTGGGCCTTCGGGCTGCTCGCCTTCGAGATGCTCGTCGGGCGCAGCTACTTCGACGAGCATACGCTGGTCGGCACGACGCTCCCGACGGCCAGCGCGCGCGCAACCGCGCTGGGCCGCAGCGGTCGTCTCCCCCGGGACGTCGACGCCTGGTTCGCTCGCTGCGTCGCGATCGACCCGTCGCGGCGCTTCGCTGACGTAGAGTCGGCGTTCGCCGCGCTCGAACCGGCGCTCGGCGCCCCCGTGAGGCAAACGTCCCCTAAGCGTTCCCGGCGGATCTTCGCCGTCGCCGCGGTCGCCGTCGCCGCGGTCGCGGGTTTGCTCGCGTTCGCGTCGTCGTCCCCCGCGGTTCGCCCGCCCGAGGCGCCGACTCCCGCCGTGCTGCCAGCCCCGTCCGTGCCGCCGTCCCCATCGCCGTGGTTTCCCCAACGCCCGACCAGCGTGAGCCCCGCGCCCCTCACCTCGCACCCTGTACTCTCGACGTGGCTTGCCACCTGGGCCGAGCGGGTGCGCCGCGCCGACGACCTCCGCGACGACGATTGGGCCGCGCTCTACACGGACCCGGTCGACCACGGCGGCAGGATGCCCCGCGAGCGCCTCTCCTGGCATTGGCGGCAGCGGGTCATGCTCGGTCGCACGCAGGGTGCGTTCGAGTACTACGCGTTCGAGTCGAAGTGGTGGGTCGACACCGATGCCACGTCACCCGGCGCCTGTCGGATCGCTGCCGACGGCCCCGAGCTGCTCGTGCTGCGTCTGGCGGCGCACAACGGAGGAGACGAAGACGCAGTCCGCGTCGGGTGCTCACCGATGGAGGGGACGTACGAGATTCGGGCGCGCGTCGTCGGCGGAGCACTCCGCATCTGCGCCGAGGCGTGGTCGGACTGCGCCGCGGTGTGCGCGCGCTGCCCGCAGGCGAACCGCTGGCGCTGCTGCCCGCGCTGAGCGACCGCCACCTGTCCGGCCCTCGGGTGGTCGCCAAAAGCGCTGGAGGTGTCAGACGACGGCGGAGAGCGGCGTCGATGCCAGCGAGGTGCCCGCCATGAAGCTGCTTCGTCGAGTCTCGTTCGTCCAGTTGCTCTGTCTGCTCGCCGCGATGAGCGTCGCCACGCCGGCCTGCGCCGATCCGGGCTCGTTCGACGAGGCCATCGCGCGCCTGTTCGGTGCGGTGATCTGGAACGCCATGGGCGCCCCTTCGCTGCCCGGCGAGGTGCAGGATTCGCAGGCCCTTCCGGCGTTGGGTGGGGAGCGCGGCGTGATGCTCCTGACGCTCTCCCGCCCCGAAGAAGCGGACCCCGGCAGCCTGATGACCCTGGTGTGGACCGGCTCGCGCTGGACGCTCTCGGAGGCCCAGGTGCTGCCCGTGAGCTCGCGCTCCGAGGTCCACTGGGGCTTGCCCCTCTGGTTCGGAGAGCGTCGAGTGCTCGTGGTCGAGGGGGCGCGCTTCGGCGTGTCGCCCGAGGACTCTGGTTCGTGGCGGGAGTTCTTCGTCGTCGACGCCAACGGGTCGCTGCGTCACGTGGGCACGCTGCAGAGCACGCAGCCCGAGGCGGAGCAGCGGTCGAACGGCATGTGCGTGTGGCTCGGCGAGAGCGCCCTGCGTTGCTGGGATCCGGCGACCCAGGTGCTGCGGTAGTCACCGCTGGAGAGGGGGCGCCCTCCGACGTCGGCGGGGTCGCTCATCGGGTCGCCGTGCGCGACGAATCGACGGGCGGCTCCGCTGGCCCCCGTAGGGCCATACGTCGAGCCCTCTTCGCTACAGCCGGATGCGCTGCCCCGCCGAGGGCGCGTCCACCGTCGGGAAGCCCCGCGCGTCGAGCTCCTTCATCAGCGCCGCCTGCGCCCCGGGCTCGCCGTGCACCAGGATCACCCGCCGCAGCTTCCCCCGCCTCCGCACGCTCTCGGCGTAGTCCAGCAGCCCCGCCTGGTCGGCGTGGGCGCTGAAGCCGTTGAGCACCGCCACCTCCGCCTCGCGACGGTACGGGAGCCCGAAGATGCGCACCTCGTCGCGCCTCTCCACCAGCCGCCGCCCCAGCGTGTGCTCCGCCTGGAACCCTACGATCACCACGGTGTTCTCCGGCCGGCCGATGGCCGCGCGCAGGTGGTGAAGCACCCGTCCGCCCTCGCACATCCCGCTCGCCGAGAGGATGATCGCCGGGCCCTCCTTGGCGTCGATGGCCTTGGACTCCTCCACGTCCGACACGTAGTGGAGCCCCTCGAAGTCGAAGGGAGAGTCGCCGCTGTTCAGCAGGTCGAAGGTCTCCCGGTCGTAGCAGTCGGGGTGCTGCTTGAAGACCTCCGTGAGCTTCACCGTGAGCGGTGAGTCGACGTAGACCGGGATGTTCGGGAGCCTGCCCCGCGCCTTGAGCTGCTTCAGTTCGTAGACGATCTCCTGCGCGCGCTCGAGCGCGAACGAAGGGATGATCACCTTGCCGCCGCGCTTGAAGGTGCGCTCGATGACCTCCGCCAGCGCGTCGCCCGCCTGCTCGATGGGGGCGTGCAGCCGGTCGCCGTAGGTGCTCTCCATGATCAGGCAGTGCGCCCCGTCGGGCACCTCCGGGTCGCGCAGGATGGGCAGGTGGTGGCGCCCGAGGTCACCCGTGAAGGCGATGCGCGTGTGCTCTCCGTCGTCGTCGATGTCGAGCACCACGATGGCGCTGCCGAGCACGTGGCCCGCGTCGAAGAAGGTGCACGTGACCCCCGGCGCCACCACCTGCCGACGCCGGTAGGGCACCGTGATCATCAGCTCGACCGCCCCCACGGCGTCGTCGCGCGTGTAGAGGAGCTGCGCGGGCTCGATGTCCGCGTGGTCGCGCTCGATGAGCCGCTCGATGTGCCGGGCGTCGGCCTCCTGGATCATCGCCGCGTCCATCAGCATCGGGACGCAGAGGTCGCGCGTGGCGGGCGTAGCGAAGATGGTGCCGCGGTAGCCCTGCTTGTAGAGCAGCGGCAGCGCGCCAGAGTGGTCGATGTGCGCGTGCGAGAGCACCACCGCGTCGAGGGACTCGTGGTCGAGGGGAAGCTCGTGGTTCTGCGCCCAGGCGTCGCGGCGCCGACCCTGGAACAGGCCGCACTCGAGCAGCACCGTCGCGCGCGAGGTGCGCACCAGGTGCTTCGAGCCCGTCACCGTCTGCGCGCCGCCCAGGAACTCGATCTCGATCATGGCTTCCGATTCCTTCCTTCGCGGCGGCGTAGCGGCGGTCTAGCCCCGCACGGACCGCGGCGGCGCGGCGACCAGCTCGACGCCGGCGTACACCCGGTCGACCTCGACGTCGCCCGGCAGCGCCGAGAGCGTGAAGCGCTCGCCGGCGCCGACCGCCGTGAGCACCCAGCGGTCGTGCGCGTCGCGCGAGTACACCTCGACCAGCGGCCGCCGCTGCGAGACGAGAACATAGTCGCGCAGCGACGGGAGCCGGCGGTAGTGCTCGAACTTCTCCCCGCGGTCGTACGCCTCGGTGCCGTCGGAGAGCACCTCCACCAGCACCGCGGGGTTCGCCATCGCGTTGCGGTCGTCGGCGTCGCGCTCGATCGGGCCGCACACCACCGAGGCGTCGGGGTACGTCGCCAGCCCGGTGGCCGCCACGCGCACCTTCGCGTCGGAGCTGAACACGCGGCAGCCACAGCCCGCGGCCAACCCGCGCAGCTCGCCGATGACCGCCGCCGAGAGCTGGCCGTGCTCCAGCGTGCCGCCGGCCATCGCGTAGACGACGCCGTCGAGCCACTCGTGCTTCCGATCGGCCTGCGCCTCGAGCGTCAGGTAGGTCGCGTAGTCGATCCGGGTCTGCTCCGCCGCGTCGCCCATGAGGCCGGAGGGTGCCACCCTCCGCGCAGCGAAACCAGCCGTCTCCCAGAGCCGCGCGGCGCCTCAGTCGAGCTGTCGCTCCACGGTGAGCGCGCCGCTGCGCTCCCTCACCCGCCGGTACCCGAACAGGTGGAACACCTCCAGCGGCACCAGCCTCGTCGCCTGTCGGTCGACCACGAAGCGCGTCGCCCGGGCGGGGTCTCGCTCCACCCCGGGCAGCAGCGCCAGCAGATGGTGGGCCCCGAGCGAGCGCAGCACCCTCGACGCCCGCAGCCGCACCTCGCTCACCTCGCGACCCCAGAAGAACCCGTCGCTCCCGAGGCCCTGGTAGAGCGGCAGGATCACCACCCCGTCGTGCGGCGCCACGATCTCCCCGCGGCGGTCGCGCGCCAGCAGCTGGCCCCCCTTCGCCCTCGCGATGTTGCGGAAGCCCGGCTCCATCTGGAAGCTGTCCTCCGCGGTGATCGCCCGCCGGGAGACCACCTCGAGCACCCTCGGCAGGTCGCCCCGCCGCGCGTCGAGCCTGCGCCTCCCCTCGTGCACCTCCCTCGGCGCGTCGCCGTCGAGGAGGCCCGCCTGGTGGAGCGCGAGCCACAGCACCGACTCCAGGCTGTCGACCGAGGCCGGGTCGTCGTGCTGCCCGCCCTCCACGGTGAAGGTGATGCATCCCCGGCGGGTCCAGTACTCGGAGAGGGCGCCGTCGATCTGCTCCTCCAGCCCGATGATCACCGGGATGGGGAAGGCCCCCACGAAGCGCCGCTGCGCCAGCGTGTCGCCGAAGAGCACGAAGGGCACCCCCGCCGCGCTGGAGGTGTGAAGGTCGACCAGGTGCACCGCGCCCCGCGCCCGCCCCATCGCCGCCTCGATGGCGCCCAGCAGCTCGAGCTGCTCCCGGTCCTCCGCGTCGAGGGCCCCGGCGCCCGGCGAGCGCAGCGCCTCCACGCGGGCCTCGCTCCACTGCCGGTTGAGGTCCTTGGACTCGTAGCGCACGCCGCGCTTCAGCGACCCGACGTTGCCCGCGAAGACCACCAGCTCGCCGCGCACCGCCACGCCGCCGCGCTCCAGCCGCGCGAACACCCGCCGCGCCGCCTCGATGCCCGCGGGCTCGTTGCCGTGAACGCCCGCGACCGCGACCAGCGTGGGGCCGGGTGAGGCCCCGACGAGACGGCCGATCTCCCGGCGATCGAGGAGGAGCTTGGAGGAGGGATCAGGCATGGCGGCGGTCTCTAGCACGCGCCGCCCGGGGAGCCGTCATCCCCTGGCAGCCGCGCCGCCCGGCTCGTCGCCCGCGAGCACCTTCGAGGCGAGGCCCACGAAGTCCTCCTCCGTGAGCACCGCCACGATGTGCCCGTCCTGCACCACCGGCAGGCACCCGATGCGGTGCTTCTGCATCAGCGCCGTCGCGTCGAGGGTGCGCGTGTCGGGCGTCACCGTGATCAGGTCGCGTCGCATGATGTCCGCCACCGGGACGCTCTCCGCGCCCGCCTCGCGCGACTGCTTCGCCAGGTCGGCCAGGTGCCGCAGCACCACCCGCTGCGTCACCAGCCCCACCAGCCGGCCCTTGTCGTCCTCCACCGGCACATACCGGATGCGCTCCCAGCTCATCAGGTCGGCCACCAGCTCGACCGGATCGTCGGGGCGCACCGTGAAGATGTCCGTGGTCATGTACTGCGACACCTTGTGGTACCCGGTGCGCGCGCTGTCGTTCTCGTCGAGCCGCGCGGGCTCCCAGTCGGCCACCACCGCGTCGGTCTTCTGCCGGGCGATCATCGCCGCGGTCAGCGCCGTGAGCCGGGCGCCCTGGGTCCCACGGTCCTTCATGCCGGCGAGGGAGTCGAGGGTCCAGCGGGAGCCGGTGTGCATCGACCGGATGCGCCGCTCGAGGATGCCCAGGTAGCGCTCGCTGTCCGCCGGGTCGACGCCCGCGCGGTCGAGCCCCGCCTTTGCCAGCGGCAGCAGCCGGTCGAGCAGCAGCGTCTGCGCCAGCACCTCCTCGCCGTCGAGCCACATCAGCCTCGCCCCGAGGCCGTCGCGCGCGGCGGCGTAGAGGTTGGCCCTCGCGTGGTCGAAATCCACCCGGGTGGTGATGTCGTCGATGGTCGCCCCGAGCTCGCTCATCAGCCCCAGCCAGAGGGCGCTGCTGGCCACCTCGTCGGCGATGGTGGGCCCCGAGGGCAGCACCCGCAGCTCGATGCGCAGGTGGGCCTTGCCGTTCTCGGAGATGCCGTAGCAGGCCCGGTTCCAGCGGTAGATGGTGCCGTTGTGGAGGCGCAGGGCCTTCATGTCCGGCACGCGGCCGGCGTCGAGCGCGACGTTGCCGTCCTCCTCCAGCTCGGTGCCCACCAGCGCCCGGAAGCGGGCGACGTTCTCCTTGTAGAGGTCGACCACGCTGCCGCGCAGCCACTCCCGCCCGAAGGACACGCGCCCGGCGGACTCTCGCAGGTGCAGCCCCGGCGTGCGGATGTCACAGGCCTGCTCGAAGAGGGCGATGCGGGTCTCGGCCCAGAGCCGCCGGCCGAAGAGCACCGGCGAGTTGGTGGAGGCCGCGAGCACCGGCGCGAGCAGCAGCTGCGCGAGGTTGTAGGCCTGCGCGAAGCGGTCTGGATCAGCGAGCTGCAGGTGCACCTGGAAGCTCGCGTTGCAGGCCTCGACCATCACCGAGTCGTGCTTGACCACGAGCTCGTCGAGGCCGCGGATGGAGAAGTCGAAGGCCTCCCCGCGGGCGTTGTTCATCGCCCGGCTGAGCGTGAGGTAGCGCGGGTTGGGCACCATGTTGTCGAGCCCGAGGTCGGTCTTGCCGATGGTCGGGAGGATGCCCGCGAGCACCGGGGTCATCTCCACGTCGGCGGCCGCGCTGCGCACCTTCGCGTAGAGGGCCGTGAGCTGGGCCTCCATGTCGCGCAGGCCGGAGCCCGCGAAGGGCTGCGGGTCGGCGTTGATCTCCAGGTTGAAGAGCCCGAGCTCGGTGGTGTAGTGCGGGTCGTCGAGGCGCTCGAGGATCTTCAGCGCGCCCGGCGCGGGGTGGTACGCGCGGTCGACGATGAAGAGCTCCTGCTCGGCGCCGATGCGCTCGACGCCGCGCTCGAACATGTCCCCCTCCACCATGCGCTCGAGCGCCCGGAGGTCGGTGAGCAGCGCCCGCATGAAGCGCCGCCGGGAGACGCCCTCCAGCTCGCCGTCGATGTGCTTGTGCCCTTTGGTCTCGTGACCGCTCATGTCCCGCTCCTCACCGCGTCCACTGGTCCAGGTACTTGGGCAACATCTCTCGCCAGGTGATCCAGTCGTGGTGCCAGTCGGGGCCCCAGGAGTCGACGTGGTTGGGAATCCCCCTGGCGCCCAGCACGTTGGCCAGGCCGTAGCTCTCTCCCAGGTTCTCCCAGCGCCCCTCGCCGGTCGCGATCTCCAGGAAGCGAGTGCGCAGCAGCTCCAGGTGCTTCCCCTCCAGCCGCGGCACCATGTAGAGCGGCGACACCCGCTTGAAGAGCTCGGAGGGCGTGTCGCTCTCGATGAAGCGCATCAGGTTGTACGTGCCGCTCATCGACAGCGACCGGTGAAACACGTCCGGCGACCGGCACACCGCCGCGGCCGCGTGGAAGGCCCCGATGGAGGCCCCCGCGGTCCAGATCGGGATCCCGTCGGTCTTGCAGTCCATGTAGATGGCCGGCACCACCTCGTGGCGAATCCACTCGTGATAGTGGTGCTGCATCGCCATCCGGTGCTCGGGCGAGCCCTCCCGGTTGAACCACACCCGCCCCGCCACGCTGTCCGGCGAGTAGATCTTGATGCGCCCCGCGCTGAGCAGCGGCTCGAGCGCTCGGATCATCTGGAAGCGCTCGATCTCCTCGGCGTCGCCCCCCGCGGTCGGAAACACCAGCACCGGCTGCCCGATGTGCCCCCAGCGAGCGACGGTGGCCTCGCACCCGATGCGCTGCGAGTACCAGCGGGACTTCAGGAAGTTGCTCACGGGCACCCCGCGGCGCGCCACGCTTGGATCCGCGACCAGAACAGCTCGGTGAAGCGCTCGACCTCGTGCGCGGGATAGAGCGCCGTGACCTTCTGCCGCACCGCCTCCTTCGCCTCGGCGGTGGTGAAGAACTCCGAGGCGACCTCGTCGAGGTGCCCCAGGTGCTTCGCGCAGAACTCCTCGAAGCGCGCCGTCTCGAAGCGCGCGTCGGCGATGGCGGCGTAGCGGTCGAGCTTCTCGGCGTAGGGGAGGTCCATCGCGGCGACCTGGTAGAAGGGCTCCCAGTCGAGGGTGCGCGCCATCTTGCGCTTCGTCGCCGCGCAGAAGATCGACCAGCGCAGGTAGGACTTCACCATCCACGGGAAGTGGAAGTGCAGCGAGGTCACCTGCGAGTCGGGGCACGGGTTGGCGAAGTCGATGGGGTGCCACACCCCGCCCTTGCGCAGCGACTCGCAGGAGTTGAAGTCCCACCCGAAGAACGCGTTGATGGTGAGCGTCACCTTGCGCAGGTGCTCGGCGTCTTCCCTGGAGAGGAAGTCGGTCTCCATGGTGTAGCGGTCGTGCAGCGGGGCGTCGGGGTTGTAGAGCACGTTGTGCGTCTGCGGCCCGAAGCCGATGGTGCGCACGAAGCGGTCGTAGCCCTCCACCGAGGCCTGCGCGTGCATCACCGCGGTGTCGCTCTCCTCGTAGGCCTTCCACGCCTCCCTGGCGTTCTTCACCCGGGTCACCGCGCGCCAGCCGCCGCCGTCATAGGGCTTCAAGAACATCGGCCAGCCGATGGTGTCGCCCACCTTCCCCAGGTCGAAGAGCTTCGCGTAGCGCTGCAGCGTGGGCTTCACGTCCGGCCCCGGGGCGTAGCCCTTCGGAGGGATCATCCACGTCTCGGGGATCGGCATCCCGAGCTTCATCATGGCGCAGTAGCTGGTGTGCTTCTCGTTGGCCTGGATGCTCCACGGGTTGTTGAACACGTAGAGGTCATCCATGAGGATGCCCTTCTTGATCCACTCGCGGCTGGTGTGAAACCAGTGCGTGAGCCGGTCGACGACGAGGTCGTACTTCACCGGCTGGCGGAGGTCGAAGGGCTCGATGGTGACCCGCTCGACCTCGAAGCGCACCGTGTCGCCGCCGTGCGGGATGCGCAGGTCGAGGCGCTTGATCATGTGCTCGAAGCACAGCGGCCAGCAGATGTCCGCGCCCAGGGACAGCCCGATGTGTCTTGTGACGTCTCCCACCGATCAACCTCACTCGTAGATGAACATGAGCGGACCCGGCATCAGCCAGGAAAGACCTTCGCGCAGGCGGTCACGCCAGTTCTCCCAGTTGTGACCGTCGCGCGCCTCGACGAAGCGCACGTCCATCCCCGTCGCAGAGAGCAGCGGGACCATCGAGCGGTTCTCGTAGATGAGCGACTCGTACACGCCGCAGCTCACGAAGACCCGCTCGCTCACCGCCTTCGGCTGCGCCCGGTACGTGTTGACGAACTCCACCACGCGGTCGAAGAGGGGCCCGCGGCGGTTGCGCTTGCCGATGTCGGTGAACGCGAACGACCCCGACTGCACCAGCAGCCGCCCCCAGAAGCCGGGGTAGCGGTAGGCCGTGGAGAGCGCCGACACCGCGCCGAAGCTGGCGCCCATGATGCACCGCGCCTGCGGCTGGTCGTAGAGGGGGAAGCGCGCCGCGAGGTCGGGGACGAGCTCCTCGGTGACGTAGCGCGCGTGCCGCTCGTCGTTGGCGTACTCCTGCAAGCGATCGGGCGAGTCGGTGAACGCCACGATCATGTCGGGGATCTCGAGGCGGTGGATGAGGTTGTCGAGGACGGTCTGCATCCCGGCGTACTTCAGGTAGTCGCTGCCGTCGTGCACCACGAGCAGCGGGTACTGCCGGGAGCGGCGGAAGCGCGCCGGGAGGTAGAGGTGCCCGGTGCGGCGGCCGAGGGCGTTGCTCTCGAAGGTGAAGGGCTCGATCGCGCCAGGGCGGGTGACCGGGTCGTGGTTGGTCCAGGTGGGGTCTTCGTAGCCCTCGCTCTGGAGCACCGAGTTGGCGCCGAAGGGGTCGCGCGCCCGGTTGGGGTTGAGCGGGTCTTCGATCCAGCCGCTGTGGCCCCCGCGGTGGATCTCGTACTTGTACTCGACGCGAGAGTTGGGGGGGATCTCCAGCGTGAGGTACCAGAGGTCCGTGCCCGGCACCCGGGAGAGGGCGTTGGAGGACTCCAGGCCGAAGATCCAGTGGCGGAGCTGCACGCTGTCGGCGTGCCCCATCCACACGAAGGTCACCGAGGTGCCCTCGACGATGGGGAACTTCCTCCCGTGCAGGAAGGCCTGTATCCGGCCCGCGTCGATGCGGCCGTCGATGAGCTTGTGGATCGCGAGGCGGGCGCTCATGACGCGCTCACCCGCCTGGGGCGCACGCCGAAGGCGAGGGCGCGGCCGCTGGGCCGGAGCTGCAGCACGTCGTGGGCGGAGGAGAACACGCCGTCGCGCCAGGTGATGCGAGAGCGCGCCGGGAGGGCGAGGCAGGTCGCCGGCTCGAAGCGGCGGACGAGTCGTTGCACACGGTCCTTGCGGTCGAGGTGGAGGCGGCGCTCGGGCTCCGGGAGCACCACCACGCCAGGGATGAGCCCGAGGCCCGCGTCGAGGATCTCGCTCGCGCCAGGGCCCTGCGGAGGCGAGTCGTGGAAGAGCACGATGCGGTCGCTGATGGCCATGGCGCCGGCCGACCAGGCGAACACCGTGTGGTGCTGCACCAGGTCGGCGATGCCGAAGAGCACGAGGCGGTTGACCAGCGTGGCGACGTGGCCGCCCGCGATGGCGACGGCGTCGCAGCCGGAGAGGATCTCCGCGATCTCCTGGCGGTGGCGCACCACCGAGGGTCGGTTGGCGAGGTCCCACCGGGCCTCGAACTCCGTGCGGATGCGGGCGCAGAGCCGGAGGTGCCACTGGTCGAGCTCGCGGATGCCGTCGAGCGAGGCCTGCACCTGCTCGGCGAGGATCTCCGCGGGCGCCGTGCGGGTGCAGATCACCCGGTCGGCCTCGAGCTCGTGCTCCAGCCGGATGCGGTAGAAATCCTGGCGGTGGCGCAGCGAGGCCTGGCGCTCGCGGTGGGCGTCTCGCAGCGCCGGGTCTTCGCGGAAGAGCGCGTCGCCGCGGGCGTGAAGCTGGAGGTTGACGGTGCGGTCGCCGAGGTGGGCGGAGAGCTCCTCGTCCTCGGCCTCACGCTCCTGCCAGCCCGCGGTGATGATCGCGATGCGGCCCGTGACGCCGAGCTCCGAGACGGCGGCGCCGAGCGAAGGATCGAAGCGCTGGGCTCCGAGAAGAACGACGGCGGGACGCAGGGATTTCGTCACAGCAGGCCGACGACCCTAACAGAGCCCGCTCGGGGAAGTCAGCATCCAAGCGCGCTACCGCAGCGCTACGGCGCGCGGCGTCCCCCCTCCTCACCCGAAGTCCACCCACGGCGACGAGCGCCGCACCGCCCCCTCGGTCCCCATCCCCCACTGCGCCAGCTCGGCCATCGTCGCGCCCGCCACCGTCACCCGCAGCCCCGCCCCGTCGCCCTCCGCGCGCGCCACCCATCGCGCCTCGTCGGCGTCGTGCGCCCACCACGTCACGGCCCGCCCCGCGTCCATCACCCGGGCCCAGCGCGCCGTCGCCCGGGCGCCCGAGCTCACCGGCCCGCTGCCCGCCCTGGCGTAGCTCCGCCCCTCCGCCGCCCTCGCCGTCAGCCGCGCCAGCAGCGCCCGCTGCTCCGCCGCGTCCTCCACGCTCAGCGAGCACCCCCACCACCCGCCCTCCCCGGAGCCCTCGTCGCCCACGCTCACGGTCAGCACCCGCGAGCTCTCCGCCTCGTCGACCACCAGGGTCAGCCGCAGCGCCGCCTCGCCCGCGCGCACCGCGACGCCCAGCACCTCGGCCACCAGCACGCCCTCCAGACCTTCGCCCGCCTTCCACCCCACGGTCGGCGACGAGAGCCCCGCGCCCGTCCGAAACATCCCCGCGCCCCCCCACGCGTCCCACCCCGCCGGGACCTTCGTGGCCGACCGCAGCCGGGCGCCCACCACGGTCACCAGGCCCCGGTCGACGGCCTCGCCCGAGGCGCGCAGCGACACCTCGTGCTCGCCGGGAGCGCACGGCCTCCAGAGCGAGAGGCCGCGCAGCTCGGAGCCCGCGATCACACCGCGTCGGGGCCCACGATGTGGCCCGCGATGGCGCTCGCCGCGATGACGTACGGCGACGCGAGGTACACCTTCCCGGGGCCCGATCGCCCGGGGAAATTGCGGTTGATGGCGCTCACGGTCACCTCGTCGGCCCGCTCGCTCACCCCGGGGCCGGCCTTGATGCACGCCCCGCACGACGGGTTGATGAGCTCCGCGCCCGCCCGCTGAAACACCTCGATGTACCCCTTGGCCTCGGCGTACTCGCGGATGTCCTGCGAGCCGAACTGGATGAACAGCCGCACCCCCGGCGCCACCTTCCGCCCCTGGGCGACGGCGCGGGAGAGCACCGAGGCGTACATGTCCATGTCGGCCTTCTTGCCGCCGGTGCAGCTCCCGCCGTAGGCCACGTCGATCTTCACCTCACCCGGCAGCGCCGAGAGCGCCACGCCGTTGCGGGGATCGCCCGGCGTCGCGACCATCACCCCGAGCGCGTCGAGGTCGATGTCGAAGCGGTGCGCGTACGCGGCCCCCTCGTCGGCCCTCACGATGCGCGCCCGCACCTCGTCGGGGTTCATCCCGCGCTTCTGCGCGAGGTAGTCGACCACCAGCTCGTCGGCCTCGATGATGCCGGTGAAGCCGCCCGCCTCGACGGACATGTTGGTGAGCGTGGCGCGCTCGTCCAGCGGCAGCGCCCTCGTGCCGGGGCCCGCGAACTCCAGCACCTTGCCGATGCCCCGGCCGTCCTTGAAGTACTCCTGCGAGAGCAGGTGCAGCATCACGTCCTTGGCGGAGACCCCCGGGCGGAGCGCTCCGGTGAGGTGCACCAGCACGCTCTCCGGGACGCGCACCCGCACGTCGCGGGTGAACCACGCGTTGGCCATGTCGGTGCTGCCCACCCCGAAGGCGAAGCACCCGAGGGCGCCCGCCATGCAGGTGTGCGAGTCGGTGCCCGTCACCACCTGGCCGGGCAGCGCGATGTCCTCGATGACGGCGTTGTGGCAGATGGCCTGCGACCCGCGGCCGACCTTGTTCTGCACCTCGCCGTAGTGCCTCACGCCCTGGGCGCGGGAGAAGTCCTCCTGCACCACCGCGAGGCGGTGGGCGACCTCCCTCAGGCCCATCTTCTTGTGGGCCTCGCTCATCACGTCGTCGAGGAAGGTCAGGTGGTCTCGGAAGGTGTAGACGCTCGCCGGGTCGGTGACCCTCGCGTCGTCGCCGAAGGCCCCGCGGAAGAGGGCGTCGGCCATCGGCGTCACGTACTCGTGGGAGAAGCGCACGTCGGCCCGCACGAAGAGCGCGTCGCCCGGTGCGAGCGCGGGCACGCCGAGCCGGTCGTGCTTCAGGTCGACCACCGCGTGCGCGGCGAGGATCTTCTCCGCCAGCGTCATGGCCCTCGGCGCCGTGGTGATGGCCGGCGGGGTGCGCTCCCCCGCCATGCGCAGCTTGGAGTACTCGAAGAGCCCGCCCGCCCGGACGATGTCCGCGGAGATGTCGTCGAGCCCGCGGGTGAACTCCTCCAGGGGGATGGCCTCGCCCCGGGCGATGCGCTCGACCAGCCCGAAGTCGGTGCTGGTGAGCAGCCCGATGTTCTGGGCGTTCTGGCTGTAGATCTTCTCGATGTTGCGGGCGATCACCAGCCCGACGCCCGACTTCAGCTCGGAGTACGGCGCCGTCTCCCTCGAGCTGCCGCAGCCCTTGGAGCGGCCCGACACGATCACCGAGAAGCCCCCGCTCTTGATGTCGTTGCGCTGCACCCGGTTGCCGCGAAGGCCCACCAGGCAGTACTCCGCGAGGGTCTCGTCGTAGTAGTAGCAGACCCACCCGGGGGTGATCTCGTCGGTGGAGATGTTGTCGATGAGCGGGCGCTCAGGGTCCCACGCGAGCTCGGCTCCCTGGAGCTGCTGGCTGAGCAGCTCCGGGTCTTCGGTGAGAAACAGGGTGCGCCCAGGGAACCGTACGCTGTCTTCGCGCGCCATCACCGACCATACCTTTCGAGAAGTGCTTCCGCCGTAAGGGAGGGGCACCATAGGCGACGGTCTCTGGCCCGCGCAACGCCACAACGGAGCCCTACAGCGTCGACTGGAAGCGCGCCACGTCCCGGCCCGCCGGGAGGGTCATCAGCTCTCGGAGGCCCTGCTCGCACGAGAGGCCCTCGTAGAGCACCCGGTAGACCGCATCGAGCAGCGGCGCCTCGACGCGGTGCCTGCGCGCCAGGTCGCGGGCGGCCACGGCGGCGTGCACCCCCTCCGCCACCATCCCCAGCTTCGACAGGATCTCCGGCAGCCGCTCTCCCTTCGCCAGCGCCACCCCGACGCGGTGGTTGCGGGAGAGGGGGCTGGCGCAGGTCACCATCAGGTCGCCGATGCCCGCGAGGCCCGCGAGGGTGAGGGGAGCGGCCCCCATGGTCACCGCCAGCCGGGTGATCTCCGCGAGGCCCCGGGTGACCAGCAGCGACCTGGCGTTCTCCCCGACGTCCATCTCCGCGGCGATGCCCGCCGCGATGGCGACCACGTTCTTGAAGGCGCTGGAGAGCTCGACGCCGGTCACGTCGTCGCCGGCGAAGACCATCATCCGCGGGCACGAGAGCGCCCTGCGACCCAGCTCGACGACGTGGGGGAAGCGCGACGCGACCACCGTCCCCGCGGGCTTCTTGCGGGCGATCTCCGCGGCGATGTTGGGCCCGGAGATCACCCCGATCTGCCGGGCGCAGGTCTCCTGCGACAGGATCTCCGTCATCCGCGCGTTGCTCTCCCGCTCGAGGCCCTTGGTGGCGTGCAGCACCACCTGCTCGGGGGCGAGCACGTCGCCGAGCGCCGAGGACACCTCCCGGAATCCCTGCGAGGGGATCACCACCACCACCAGCTCGGCGCCCCGCACGGCCTCGCCGAGCTCGCCGGTCGCGGTCACCCCCTCGGCGATGCTCAGCCCTGGCACCGCGCCCTCGTTGGTGCGGCGCGCGTTGATCTCCTCGCGCTGCTCGGGCTGCCTCGTCCAGAGCCGCACCGCGTGGCCGTTGGAGGCGATGAGGTCGGCGAGGGTGGTGCCCCAGTTTCCGGCTCCCAGGACGGCGATCATCGCGGCGCTCCGGCGGGGTAGAGCCTCGGCGCGCCCAGCAGCCCGTAGCCCTCCAGGCGGTTGCGATAGAAGAAGAGCAGGTCGGCGTCGAGCACCACGAGCTGCTCGCCCCGCCGCTCGACGATGGGGGTCGTGTGGTAGATGCCGAGGCCCCGCAGCCCCCGGGCCACCACGTCGCGGCCGTCGGTCGTCTGAAGCCCCTCGCTGAGCTGGATGGCCCCGGCGCGCTCCAGCGCCTTCAGCTCGGCCACCAGCGTCTCCACCTCGGCCTCGACGCGCTCGGCGGCGACCCCGGTGTCGGCGTTGATGGAGCGAAGCATCCTGAAGAGGTCGGGCTGGGCGAGGTCGCGCCGCAGCACCTCGAGCAGCGCGAAGGCCAGCACGCTCGTGGGCAGGGCCACGTTGTCCCTGCGCCACGCCTCGATGACGCGCCGACCCAGCGCCCGGGTGTACTCCGCGTCGCGGGCCGGGTCTTCGATCACCCGGCCGTCGCGCAGCAGGTAGCGCCTCGGGTCGAGGGGCCGCCCCCGGGGGTCGTGGGAGGCGCCCTCCGCGTCGACGTCGTCGCCGAAGGGGTCGAGCGCCCGGCCGATGCGGACGTGCACCCGGAGGTCGAGCTCGGCGAGGCCCCGGAGGAAGTCCACCCAGCGGTGCACCCGGCTGAACTCGTCTTCGACCACGATGTACTGGGACTTGCCGGTCTCCTGGAGGAAGTCTCGCACCAGCGAGGCGCCCTCCAGCACCAGCGGGTACGAGATGGTGCAGGGGACGACGAAGACCCGCTCCTTCGACTCCTTGCCCCGCAGCAGGTTGTTGCGATAGGCCGCGAGCCCGGCGCCCAGCAGCCCCAGCTTGACCCGGGCTTCGATCTCCCCCGAGCGGCTGCGCGTCCCTCCAGGGAAGAAGAGGTTGTGCTGACCGGCCTCCATGGTGACGGTCGCGTACTCCTTGAGGGTCTCCCGGTAGAGCGGGTCGGTCTTGCTGCGGTCGACCGTGTACGCCCCGAGGTTGTGCATGAAGAAGCTGGTGAGGGGGTTGGTGAAGAGGTTGAGCCCCGCGCCATAGACGAAGGGCGGAAGGCCCATGCGATAGATGGCGTACCCGATGAGCAGCGAGTCGAGGTTGGACGAGTGCGTCGGAGCCAGGATGACCGTGCCCCGCTCGACCAGGCCCTGGAGGCCCTTCACCTCGCCCTCGAGCAGCAGGTAGTCGTCGAGCCGGCTCGCCCCGCGAATCTCGTGGAAGAGCCCCGCCGGGGAGAAGCCCTGCATCAGCCCGGAGAGCCCGTAGGGAAGCACCGTCGTGGCGAAGCGATAGACCCGGGGGTCGAAGTGCCCGGTGATCTCCTGGACGTAGTGCTCGACCAGCTCGCGAACGAGCTGCCGCTGGCGCTCGGGGCTCGCCCGAGGGAGCTCACGGCGCAGCCGCGCATGGAATGCGCTGTCGGAGCGCGACCGTTCGTCGTCGGGTGCGCGGAGGAGCCTCAGCCGCTCGTGGTAGAGGGAGTCGTTGATGACGGCGCCGAGGCTTCGCCCTCCGCCCTCCCGCTCGCCACCGAGCACCCGCTGCACCTTGCGGGCGATGACCTCGTCCCCGATCTGCACCTGGTCCCACCCGCGAGCGCGCAGCATGGGAGGGTGATCAAGGCAATCGCGAGGCCACCGCGGTGATGTGGTAGACGTGCCGGCGTGATGCGCGCCCCCGTCACCGAACCCGCACTGCGCAAGGCGATCTGCGACGCGGGCAGGGTGCTCTACGAGCGCGGGCTCATCGGCCCGACGGACGGCAACCTGTCGGCGAGGGTGGGGGACGGCAGGCTGCTCTGCACCCCGTCGGGCGCGCACAAGGGGGCGCTGCGAGAGGGCGACCTGGTGCTGCTCGACCTGGAGGGCCGGGTGATCCGCGGGGGGAGGGCTTCGTCGGAGCTGAAGATGCACCTGGCGCTCTACCGGCAGAAGCCCGGGCTGCTCTGCGTGGTGCACGCGCACCCACCGAGCGCGGTGGGGCTGACGGTGGCGGGCTGGGGCCTGGATCCGCCGGTGGTGCCGGAGATCCTGTTTGCGATGGGGCGCGTGCCGACGGTGCCCTACGCGTCGCCGACGACCTCGGACGTGCCCGACGCGGTGGCCGCGGTGGTGGCCTCCGGCTGCGAGGCCTTCATGCTGGCGAGGCACGGGAGCGTGGTGCTCTGCGACGACCCGATGACGGGCGTGCTGCGCACGGAGATCATCGAGCACACGGCGAAGATCACCATCGCGGCGCGCTCGGCGGGGAGCGCGGTGCCTCTTCCCGAGGACGAGATCCGTCGGCTGCTGGCGCTCGCGGGGCGCTGACGGTCGGGGCTTCCAGCCGCAGGGGCGGTGCTGATAGCGTGGAGTGACGTCGGGCTCGCGCGGTGCGAGTCGACGCGGGAGATGCGCGCATGGGACTGTTCGATGCCTTCGGTGTGGGCGGTGGAGACCTGTCGATCGAGATGCAGTTCGCGCAGGCCCAGGCGGGGGGCGGGCTCCAGGGGACGGTGGTGTTCCAGGCCGGGCGGAGGGCGCAGCAGATCGCCCACGTGACGGTGAAGGTGACCTGCACGATGCAGCAGCCCGGCCCCAACGGGATGCAGCAGACGACGAAGGACGTGGTGGGGCCGCTGCAGGTCGCGGGCGCGTTCCAGACGCAGCCGGGGCAGCGCTACACCATGCCCTTCCAGGCGATGCTGCCGGGGGGGTTGTTCTCGACGACGCAGAACGCGGTCTCGTACCGGGTGGTCGCCAACGCCGACATCGACGGCGAGGTCGACCCGGGCGCGGGGATGGAACTCCATGTGACCGGCGCGCCCTTCATGGGGCAGGGGATGATGCCGATGGGCGGCCCCGGGATGATGCCCATGGGCGCCCCGCAGATGGGCTACGGAGGAGGCGACCCGCACGCCAAGGGCGTGAAGGGCGATCCCTACGGCAAGGGCGGCGATCCCTACGGCAAGGGTGGCGATCCCTACGCCAAGGGTGGTGACCCCTACGGCAAGGGCGGTGACCCCTATGCCAAGGGTGGCGGTGATCCCTACGCCAAGGGCGGTGACCCCTACGCCAAGGGCGGTGGTGATCCCTATGCCAAGGGGATGGGCGGCGGCGGGTTTGCGCCAGGCCAGCGCGGCCTCGCGCAGTGGTCCGACGGGCAGTACTACGGGATGACCGTGGTGCAGGCGGCCAACGGGATGTTCCTGGTGCAGTGGGACGACGGCTCGCCGGCGTCGTGGGTTCGCGGCGACCAGATCGCCCAGGGCTGACCGCTCCCTCGCCTCACGCCTCCGGCGGCCCCCTCACCGCGCTGCCGCGCGCCCTCACCCCCGCGGAGCGGGGGCAAGGGCTCCGACGTCTTCAGTCCGAGCGCGAACCTGACAGCAACCTGAGCTCTTGCCCCCGCTCCGCGGGGGTGAGGGCGCGCGGCAGCGCGGTGAGGGGGCCGCCGTTCAATCGACGGTGAACGCCTCTCGCCTCACGCCTCCGGCGCCACCAATCGATACAGGTCCAGGTATTCGCCGATGCGGTGCGACCAGCCCAGCGGGAGGCGCATCCCGTTGCGCTGGAGCTGGCGCCACCGCTCGAGCTCCGGGCCCGATCCGTCGCCCCAGAGGTCGAGCGCGCGGCCGAGGGCCCACGTCAGGCCCGGCGCGTCGAAGTGGTCGAACGCGAAGCCGGTGCCCCGGCCGGTGGTGGGGTCCCAGTTCCAGACGGTGTCTGCGAGGCCGCCGGTGCGGTGCACGATGGGGGGGGTGCCGTAGCGCAGGCTGTACATCTGGTTGAGCCCGCAGGGCTCGTAGCGCGACGGCATCAGGAAGAGGTCCGACGCCGCCTCGATGGTGTGCGCGAGCTTCTCGCTGAAGGCCGGGAGGTAGGCCACCTGCCGGGGGAAGGCCTGCGCCAGACGGAAGAAGAAGTCCTCGTAGCGCCGCTCGCCGGTGCCCAGCACCGCAAGCTGGAAGCGCCGCCGGGAGAGCATCGCGGGGAGCACCTCCTCGCAGAGGTCGAAGCCCTTCTGCCACGCGAGCCGGGAGACCACCCCCACCAGGGGGACATCGTGGCGGTAGGGGAGGCCCGCGGCGGTGAGCAGGTCGACCTTGCAGCGCTCCTTGCCCTCGAGCTCGTCGGCGGTGAAATGGTGCGGGATCAGCGGGTCCGTGGCGGGGTCCCACTCGGCGTCGTCGATGCCGTTGAGGATGCCTCGCAGCACGTCAGCGCGGCTGCGGAGGAAGCCGTCGAGCCCGACGCCGTGCTCCGGGGTCTGGATCTCCCGCGCGTAGGTGGGGCTCACCGTGGTGATGGCGTTGGCGTAGAGGATGCCCGTGAGGAGGAAGCTGAAGCGCCCCTCGCGGAGGTGGTCTTGATGGAGCCGGTCGGCGACCTGGGCGAGGCCCGCGGAGGCGAGGCGGCCCGCGTCGAAGGTGCCCTGGTGGGAGAGGTTGTGGATGGTGAGCACCGTGCGGGTGCGGGCGAAGAGCTGGTCCCACGCGAAGAGGGTGCGGAGCAGCAGCGGGATGAGGCAGGTCTGCCAGTCGTTGACGTGGATGATGTCCGGGCCGAAGCGCAGGAGCTGACAGAGCCGCAGCGCGGCCTGGTTGAGCACGGCGAAGCGCAGGTGCTCGTCGCCGCCGGAGTCGTAGATGTTGGGCCGGTCGTAGAGCGAGGGGCAACGCACGAAGTACACGGGCACCTCAGCTCCGGGGAGCGTCGCGGCGAAGATGCCGACGCGCACCGTGAGCTCGCCGAGGGAGAACACCATCTCCGGGATGACCTCGGTGAAGGTGCGCCCCTGGTCGTGGACCCGCGCATACATGGGGACCACCACGCGCACGTCGTGGCCGAGGGCGTGGAGCTGCCTGGGGAGCGCCGCGGAGACGTCCCCGAGGCCGCCGGTCTTGGCAAAGGGCGCGACCTCCGAGGAGACGAAAAGTACCTTCATGCGCGGACCATATCAGGTGGGGCCTCGCCGCCGCGCGGGCTCTGGTAGCCTCCGCGAACATGACCCTCGACGTGGTGTTTCTCGAGCCGTGCTTCCCTGCGAACCAGCGTGAATTCGTCCGAGCGCTCCACGCCGTCGGGGCGCGGGTGACGGGCATCGGAGAGCGCCCGAAGGAGTCGCTCGACCCGGAGCTGCGGCACTGGCTCACCCACTACGAGCAGATCGGCAACGTCACCGACGAGGCCCAGGTCGAGCGCGCGGTGCGCTGGATCCAGGGGAGGGTGAAGGTCGACCGGCTGGAGGCCGTGGTGGAGTCTCACGTGATGGCCGCGGCCCGGGTGCGGGAGCGCTGCGGCATCCCGGGCACCAGCGTGCAGACCACCTTCCTCTGCCGGGACAAGCCCGCCATGAAGGACGCGCTTCGCGAGGCGGGGGTGGCCTGCGCGCAGTCCATCGGCTCGTCGGACGCCAACGAGCTGCGGGCCTTCGCGGCGCGCGTGGGCTATCCGCTGGTGGTGAAGCCTCGCGACGCCGCGGGGGCTTCGGGCACGGTGCGCGTCGAGGACGACCACGAGCTGGCCCAGGCGCTCGCCTCCTTCGGCGTGGGCAGCGGGCGGAGCGTGGCGATCGAGGAGTTCATCGAAGGCCACGAGGGCTTCTACGACACGCTCACCATCGGCGGCCGCGTGGTGCACGACTTCGTCACGCACTACTACCCCAACGTGCTGGAGGCGATGCGCACCCGCTGGATCTCCCCGCAGTTCATCACCACCAACCGCGTCGACGCGCCGGGCTACGACGAGCTGAAGGTGATGGGGCAGAAGGTGGTGACCGCCCTCGGCCTGGAGACCTCGGCGACGCACATGGAGTGGTTCTTCGGCCCGAAGGGGCTGAAGTTCAGCGAGATCGGGTGCCGCCCGCCGGGCGTGCGCACCTGGGACCTCTACGGCGCCGCCAACGACATCGACATCTACAAGGAGTGGGCGATGGCCGTGGTGCACGGGCGCCCGAGCCAGCGGCTGTCGCGGCGCTACTCCGCGGGCATCATCGCGCTGCGCCCGGAGTGCGACGGGCACATCGTCGGGTACGACGGGGTCGAGGAGATCCAGCGGCGCTTCGGCTGGGCCATCATCGACATGCACCTCCCGGCGCCGGGCACCCCGACGCAGCCGGTGGAGGCGGGCTACATGGCCAACGCGTGGATCCGGATGAAGCACCCGGACTACGACGAGCTGCGAGGGATGCTCGACGCCGTGGGGCGCACGGTGAAGGTGCGGGCGCGGTAGGCGACGACCCTCCCCTTCTCACTTGTGCGTGAGCACCTCGACGCCGTCCCAGCCTTCGGGCACGCCGACCTCCGCGTAGCGCCTCGCACGATCGAGGTAGCTCCTCGCCGCGAGGTCATCCGGGTGCGCCGCGAGGCACTCCTCGAAGAGCCGCGCCGCGTCGCCGAAGGCGCGGCCGTGGTAGCGCTCCGAGGCCTCGGAGAAGCGAGACAGCGTGGAGAGCTTGGCGTCGCGGGCGGCGGCGTCCTCGGCGTCGAGCACCTCGTAGAGCGTCACCGGCTCGGTCTTGCCCTTCACCGCCACGCGGTCGACCACCCGGAGTGAGAACGTGCCCGGGTCGCGCAGCCGGTCGACCGTGTGGTGCGTCGCCAGGAGCGTCGCTCCGTAGGTCTTGGTCAGGCTCTCGACGCGGGCCGCGAGGTTGACCGAGTCGCCGATGACCCCGCACTTCAGCCGCATCGGACCGCCGATGGTGCCGAGGGTGAGCGGCCCCGTGTTGACGCCGATGCCCATGCGAATCGGCGCGAGCCCCTCGCGGGCGCGGCTCGCGTTGAGCGCCGCGAGGCCGCGGCCCATGCCGACGCCCGCGGAGAGCGCGCGGTCGGCGTCGCCCTCGAAGAGCGCCATGATCGCGTCGCCGATGTAGCTGTCGACGAAGCCTCCCTGCGCCAGGATCGCGGGCTCCATGTGGCTCAGGTACGTGTTGATGAACCCGATGTGCTCCCCCGGGGACATCCCCTCCACCAGCGTGGTGAACCCGCGGATGTCCGAGAAGAGCACGCTCATCTCCTTGCGCACGTTCTCGCCCAGCGCGACGTCCACCAGGCTCTGCCGGTTGAGGCTCTGGAGGAACTCCCTCGGGACGAAGCGCAGCGCCGCCTCGGAGAGCCGCGTCTGCGCCTCCAGCGCGTCCTTCTGCTGCGCGTAGAGCCTCGCGTTGTCGATGGAGATCGCAGCCTGCGCCGCGAGCACGCGCGCCACCTCGACGCGCGCCGGGGTGAAGGCGCCCGGGGCGAGGTCGTTCTCCAGGTACACCACGCCGATCACGCGCCCCTGCGCCACCAGCGGAGCGCAGAGCACCGACCGCGGCCTGCGCTCGCGCAGCCACGGGTCGCTGGCGAAGCGCGCGTGCCCGGCCGCGTCGTCGAGCACCACGGGCTCCAGCGTGCGCTCGACGTATCGCGCGATGGACATCGCCATCCCGCGGCCGCGCTCGTCGTCGGTGCCCACCGCGCGGTAGCCGCCGCCCTCGACGATGGCGCCCGCGGCCGCGACCGAGAGCCGCCCGGCGTCGTCCAGCAGCAGCACGCCGCGGCGGGCCCCCGCGTTCTCCATCACGATCGACATCAGCCGATCGAGCAGGCGGTCGAGCACGATCTCGCTGGAGATGGCCTGCGTGCCCTTCATCACCGTCGACAGGTCGAGGCTCCTGGCTTCGCCCGCTTCGCCCGCTTCGCCCGCCCCGGACGTCCGCGTGGCGCGCTCGGGCTCCGCGCTCGCCCCCCTCGCGGGCGCCGCGGCGAGGAGCTCGGGCCAGCGCGCGTCGAGCTGCGCCACCTTCGCGCCGGCGCCCCAGCGCGAGTATGCGTGCCGCGCGTCGAGCAGGTAGCCGCGGGCGATGCGGGCCCTGCCTCCGCCCGCGTGGAAGCGCCCGGCGAGCTCCGCCGCGAGCGCCTCCTCGTGGAGGAACTCTCCCTTCCTCGCGGCCTCGATCGCCTGGTCGTAGAGGGCCATCGCGTCCGTGGCGCGCCCCTCGACGCGCGCCCGCTCGGCGTCGACGAGGAGCACCCGGTGGAGGTGGTTCATCGGGGCGAAGCGCGACCAGCCGTCGAGCGCGGCGCGGGCGCTCCCGGCGACGCGCAGGTGACGGGCCCTCGCCGGACCGTCGCAGGCGTCGAGCAGCACCAGCGCCTGGTAGAAGCGGAACACCGGGAGCAGCACGAGCCCGACGAGCCCGTCGCGGCACCCGTCGGCGGCCTCGATGTGCGAGAGCGCGTCGTCGCGGCGCTCGAAGAGGAAGCACAGCAGGGCCTTGAAGAGGTGGTACTGGCAGAGCCCGGTGCGGTCGTGGCTCGACCGCAGCTGCGCGAGCGAGCCGGCCTCGTCGTAGCTGTCGCTGTCGAGCAGCCACGGGGCGGCGGAGGCCCCGGCCTCCCCGGCGCGGCCGCGGAGGTTGCGCACCACCTGCCGGCGGAGGCTGGCGTTCTTCACGGTGCGGGCCTGCTGCGTCTGCCGGATGGCGCCGGCGTAGCGGGCCTGCTCGGCCTCCACCGTGTCGAGCTCGGCCCCGACGCAGAACAGGTGGTAGCAGTAGATGTGGATGGAGGTCGCGGCGTACTCGGTGTCGCCCGTGTCGACCCCGATGCGGTACGCGGCGCGCAGCGGCTCCAGCGTGTCGCGCCAGTGCGTCGTCCAATGCATCACGAAGGCCGCGAACAGGAACTCGATCTTCGACTGGTACTGCGCCACGCGGTAGCGGGCGAGCAGGTCGAGCCCCAGCCGTCCGAAGGCCAGCGCGCTGCGGGCGTCGCCGAAGACGAGGTTCTGGATGTGGCCGTAGGCGACCCAGGCGTAGGGCGACAGCGGCGAGTTTCCGCCTCGCATCACCAGCGCCACCATGCGCAGGAGGAGCACCGGCAGCGCGTCCGGCGCGGCGTAGTAGGCCGGCTGCGCCGCCGCGGTGAGCAGGCGCATCGCGGCGAGCTGCGCCGGGTCGGTCATCTCCGGCAGCCGCGCGAGGTCGGCGGGGGTGCGACGCCCCACGAGCACGCGCGCGTGCACGAGGGCGACGGCGGTCTGCGCCTTCATGCCCCGCGCCGCGATGTGCACGCCCACCAGCGGCAGCGCCGCGATGGCGATGTCCACCGCGCGGCGCATCTGGTTGCGCGCCATGCTTGCCTTGATCTCGATCTCCCGGAGCTCGACCTCGACGAGCACGTCGGGCCTGCGGGCGAGCGCCGCCGCGACGAGGGCGTCCATCTGCGCGTAGCTGCCCGCGAGGTAGGCGCACTCCGCGGCCTCGACGTGCAGCGCGAACCACAGCTCGCGGTCGGCCAGCGAGGGGGCGTCGCCGAGCAGCTCGACGCCCGCGCTCGCGTAGGCGGAGGCCGGACCGAAGGCCGTGCTGGCCTTGGCGCGTCGGGCGCAACGGAGGTCGATGGAGGCGAGCTCCCGCCGCTCGACGGGCGACGTGATGAGCCCGCGGCCGCGGCCCAGCTGGTCGGCGACGTCGAAGCCGGGCTCCTCCCCCGCAGCGCGGGCGGCGCCCAGGAGGATGCGCCCGATGCGCAGGTGCGCCGCGGGGCGCTCGGGGGCCGGGAGCAGCGAGTACGCGGCCTGCTGCACCCGGTCGTGGAGGAAGCGGAAGCGGGCCCTCCCCGCGGGCTCCTCGGCCTGCGGGAGGTCTCCATCGAGGGAGCCCATCACCTCGCGATAGCCAGACCCGATGGGCACCACCACGCCCGCCTCGAGGGCGCCCCAGAGGTCGGCGATGGTGCGGGCCACGGGCGCGCCGCGGGCGAGCGCCAGGGGGGCGAGCTCGAACTCCGCGCCGATGCACGAGGCGAGCTCGACCACGCCGCGGGCCCCATCGGGGAGCGAGCGCAGCCGGGCCGCGGTGAGCTCGACGACGTTGTCCGTGATGCCCGCCGCGCGGATGCCCGCGATGTCCCAGGTCCAGGCCTCGCGGGCGCGGTCGAAGGTGACGTGGCCGTCCTCGTGGAGGGCTCGCAGGAAGGCGCTGACGAAGAAGGGGTTGCCTCCGGTCTTCTCGTGGACGAGGGCGGCCAGCGCGGCGGCGTCGCCGAGGCGGTCGGGCAGCGCGTCCTCGAGCATCCGCACCAGCTCAGCGAGAGGCAGCGGGCCGAGCGCGAGGGTGGTGCACGACGGCAGCGCCGCGAGCCGGTCGCGCAGCGCCGCGAAGGGGTGGCTCGGGCCGACGGCCTCGTCGCGGAAGGCGCAGAGCAGGAGGAGCCCGCGCGCCTCGCTCCGCAGCGCGAGGCGGTCGATGAGCTCGAGCGAGGCGGCGTCGGCCCACTGGAGGTCGTCGAGGAAGAGCACCAGCGGGTGCTCCGTCGTCGCGAACACCGAGACGAGGTTCTGAAACGCGGCGTGGAAGCGGATCTGCGCGGCGCCGGGCGGGAGCTCGGGCACCGGGGCGGCGTCGCGCACGATGAGCGCGAGCTCGGGGATCACGTCGACCAGCACCCGGGCCGTCGCGCCGAGGCCCTCCCGCAGGCGCTCGTGCCACGCGGCGAGCTGATCGTCGCTCTCGGTGAGCACCTGCCGCACCAGCTCGCTCAGCGCGCCCAGCACGGCCGCGAAAGGCACGCCCCGCTCGAGCTGGTCGAACTTGCCGGAGACGAAATAGCCGCGTCGCGCCGCCACGGGCTTGTGGATCTCGTTCACCAGCGACGACTTGCCGATGCCCGCATACCCCTGGATCAGCAGCACCTGGGTGGTCCCCGCGGCGGCGCGGTCGAAGGCCGAGAGCGCGACGCCCAGCTCGGCCTCCCGGCCGTACAGCCGCTCCGGGATCTGGAACCGATCGGACCGGTCGTGGAGCCCCGTGACGAAGGGCGTCGCCTCGCCCTCGGCGTACCGGCGGCGGCACTCCTCCAGGTCGGCGACGAGCCCGGCGGTCCCGCGGTAGCGCTCCTCGGGCACCTTCGCGAGCAGCCTCGCGACGACCGCGGAGAGGCACTCCGGCGCGTCGGCCCGGGCGGCTCGCACCCGCGGGGCCACGTGGGCGATGTGGCAGTGCACCAGCTCCATCGGGTCGACGGTGACGAAGGGCAGCTCGCCGGTGAGCAGCTCGTAGAAGGTGACGCCGAGGGAGTAGAGGTCGCTGCGCAGGTCGACGCCGCGGTTCATCCGCCCGGTCTGCTCCGGGGAGATGTACGCGAGGGTTCCGGCGAGGCGGTCGGGGCTCACCACCTGCTCGTCCTCTCGCGCGAGGCGGGAGGAGAGGTCGAGGTCGATCAGCCGCAGCTCGCCGGTGCGCGCGTTGTACAGCACGTTGGACGGGTTGACGTCGCGGTGCACCACGCCCCGCGCGTGCAGCACGCCGAGCGCACGCGCCGTCGCGGTCGCCACCTCGAAGAAGCGGTCGAGCCCCATGCCCCGCCCGATCGCGGCGCCGAGCGACTCCCCGCCGATGTCCTCCAGCACCAGCGCGAGCCCGTGGCCGCGCTTCTTCAGCTCGTAGGCCGCGACGATCCCCTCCCCGGCCGCGTGGCGGAGCAGGTCGAACTCCGCTCGCAGCCGCGCGAGGTCCGAGAGCCGGGGGTAGTCATCGACCAGCACCTTGAGCACCACCGGGCGGTCGTCGGAGAGCCGACGCGCGCGCGCCACGGTGCGCCCCCGGCCGCGGTGGATCACGTCGAGCGTGCGGTAGCCCTCCACCTCGAGGGCCGCGCCGTCGTCGCCCGCGCCCCGGTGGCTCACGGCGCCCGACCGAGGCGCGGGAAGAAGCGCCCGACGAGGCCGCGCGAGTACGAGACGACGTGCTCCACCGTCTCGAAGGCAGGGAGCGCCCCGGCGACGTAGGTGCCGTCGCGGCCCTGGCGGGCCTCGAGCCGGTCGTAGAAGCCCGCGGCGAAGGCCTCGGGGGAGACGTGCGGGAAGTAGCGCCAGCAGATCTGCTGCGTGGGGTCTTCGACCACGGCCGCGGGGAAGAGGTCGGCGACGTCCTCGCGGAGGTTGGCGAGCACCGCCGCGCCGTCGGCGTCGCCCGCGTCGGGCGCGTAGAAGATCGAGTGGTCGGAGTCGGGCCACGGGTGGCGCAGCTCGCCGCAGTGGGCGCGCCTCAAGCCGCGCAGGGTGTTGAGGGTGTTCATCGGGATGCCGCGCGTGCGGGCGATGGTGACCCAGTAATTGTCGTAGCGGACCGCCTCCGCGAGCTGGTGCTCGTCGTCGCGGAGGTCCATGAACGCAGCGGTGGCGTCGAGGGGGCAGGCCACGATGAGCCGGTCGAAGGTCTCCTCGCGGGCCTCGCCCTGGGCGTCGGTCCACGCGACGCGCGCCAGCCCGGCGTCGCGGGTGATGCGGGTGACCCGGGCGCCGCACCGGACGTCGAGGCGCCACGCGACGCGGGTCCACATGCGCTCCCAGCCGTCCCAGAAGCGCCGCGGCCAGCCGTAGTCGGCGTCGGCGAGGTACACGCCCATGGTCGCGACGTTGAGGAGGTTCATGTACTTGATCACGTACGCGGCGGGCAGCTCGTCGAGCCGCCCGTAGCCCATGTCCGTCAGCGTGAGCTGGAACATCTCCACCAGCGGCTCCATGCGGTGCTTCCGCGCCCACGCCGCGAAGGGCATCATCAGCTCGGGGTGCGCCGCGACGCCTCCGAATCCGTCGCCGCCGAGCGCCCGCTGGTAGCGCGCGAGCTGCGCGAGGTAGCGCACCGACGAGGCCGTCAGCTCGGTGAAGGGGTAGCGCTTCAGCATCGAGTCGAGCAGCGGGCCCACGGCGGGCGGCTGCTCGTCCCAGCGCACTCCCAGCCTCTTGGGCTGCGGGTGCGTCGCGGCCCCGACCTCCGCCGCGATCTCCAGCGTGCGGGTGTACGCGAGCGTGATGCTGGTCGCTCCGAGGTCGTACGCGCGGCCCTCGTGGGTGACCGTGTGGCACTTGCCGCCGACGCGGTCGCTCGACTCGAGCACGGTCACCCGGGAGTAGCCGCGCTTCGCGAGGTACCATGCCGCGGAGAGCCCGCCGGGGCCGGCGCCCAGCACGCAGATGCGAGGCCCGCTCACGCGGCACCCCCGGGGTCGAATTGCCCGTGCAGCATGAAGGGGATGGCGTGCGGCAGCGCGACCCGCGCCCGCTCGGTGAAGCTCGCGGAGTCGAGCACCAGCAGGAAGGACGCTCCGGCGCGGGAGTCGAAGACCACCGAGAGGTTGACCCCGTCGTCCTCGTCGGCGCCGCCGGGTCTCGGCACGAACACGGGCTCTCCGGGGTGGCAGCCGTCCTCGTGCCAGGAGCGCGAGTCGCCGCGCTCGACGTCGATCTTCACCAGCGCGTCGACGAAGCGGCCGGGCGCCGTGTAGCTGACGCCGTACGCGTAGCGGTACGCCCCGGCGCTGCACCGCGCGCTGTTGATCTGGGGCATCTCGAACATCGCGTCGCAGATGCGCTCCCGGCGCACCGGGCGGTCGCCGCGGAGCGGGAGGCGGAAGCGCTCCAGGCCCGACCATGCGATGGTCCCGCCGGAGGGGGAGCGCAGCCGGTCGAGGTAGAACTGGCCGAGGATGTCGACGCCGTCGGCGTAGACGGAGAGGTCGACGTGCAGCTCGTCGCCGACCTCCCTCGCGTTGACGTGGTGGAAGGCGAAGAACGCGTCGGTCTCCCAGGCGCCCACGTTCGAGCCGTCGCGCTTGTCGATCACCCGGAAGCGGGCGCCGCGCTCGGGCTTCCAGGCGTAGTTCTCGATGTAGGTGCGGCCCGTGAGGGGCATGAGGAAGAGCGCCGCGGGGGTGGTGACCAGCGGGTACTCCACCAGGATGATGTAGCGCTCGGTCATCCCGAAGCCGTGCATGTACGCGATCGCGTCGGTGGGGACCTCGCCGACCACGACGCGCCCGCGGCTGCCCTCGTCGATGCGGTTGACGATGTAGCGCGGGTTGAGCGGGTCGAGCCGCGCGACGAAGTTGTAGAGCGCGCGGCGGGAGAGGTCGGCCTGCGCGTGCGCCGTGGTGATCATGTCCATCGCGCCCGACCAGGAGTCCTGGTAGTCGAAGGGGCCGAGGGTGGAGAGGTCGTCGGGGTCGAACTCCATGGCGAGCGGGTTCTCGGTCATCGCGATGTAGCTGCGCGGGCCGAGGCGCTGGACGTTCACCATCCCGTTGCGCCCGAACTGGCGCGCGGGGTCGATGAGCGTGCGGAGCCGGTCGATGGGCCCGCGGCGAGGCACCGTCGCGAAGCCGTCGTAGGAGACGCGCCCGGTGGCGGTCGAGCGCTCGTGGTCGGGCGATCGGAGGAAGCGGCTGGTGTACCCGATGCTCCCCGGGCGGCCGGCGCGGAAGCCGAAGCGGTGCAGCATCGCGAGGCCGTCGAACCAGTGGCGGTACGACTCGGAGGCCAGCGAGAACACCCCGGGGCCGGTGCGCAGCAGCGCCCCGTGGAGCCAGTCGGGCAGCGAGCCCGTCACGGGCAGCTCGCAGGGGGGCGTCTCGGCCTTCACGTTCTCGAAGCCGCGCGCGAACCCGCCGCTCATACGACCCCTGCGAGCAGCGCCGGGAAGAAGTCCTCCACGCGCGCCTTTGAGTATGCCGCCGATTTCTCGGCCAGTTCGAAGTCCATCGAGTTGCCGAAGGTGAAGGTGCGGTTGTCGCCCTGGAGGGCCTCGAGGCGTCGGTAGAAGCCGGCGCCCATGCGCTCGGACGTGACGTGCGGGAAGTACTTCCAGCGCCGCTGCGAGTGGACCTTCGTGACGCGCCCCCCGACGCGCGCGGCGTCCTCGCGGATGTTCGCGATGACCACCTCGTCGGAGACCTCCGGGCTCACCGGCGAGTAGTAGACGCAGAGGTCGCTCCCCGGCCACTGCTTCACCATGGCCCACGGGCGACCGAAGTCCGTGAGCGGCAGCACGTCGACGATGTGGTCGCGCATCCCCTCGGTGACCGCCGTGGTCACGCAGTACTCGTTGTACTGGAAGGCGCCGTAGAGGTCGCGCTCCTCCGCCGAGGCGTCGAGGAAGCCCAGCGTCGCCGGCGGAGGGCACGCGAGGATGAGCGCGTCGTAGTCCTCGCGCACGACGCCCGGCGAGCCCGAGCGCGTGTACTCGACCCTCACCCCGCCGTCGCGGCGCACCGCCTCGACGTTCACCCCGCGCCGCACGTCGAGCGTCCACGAGAGCCGCTCCCAGAGGCGCTCGTAGCCGTCAGCGAAGCGCCGGGGCCACTCGTTGGACAGCCCCATCCCCACGGCGAGCAGCGTCTGGAAGGTCGACGCGTCGACGTACTTCAGCGCGTAGATGGTCGGCAGGCGGTCGAGGTACTCGGCGTCCGCCGGGGGCTGTCCGCGCCGCCCGGGGCTGCCGTAGCCCATGATCGACAGGGGGATCGCGAAGAGGCGGCGCAGCGGGTCGAGGCCCTCGCTCGCGAGGAAGCGCGCGAAGGGCTGACAGAGCACCGGGTACTCGTGGATGTCGCGGAGGCCGGGCGAGTCGACGAGGTCGCGGTAGCGCAGCAGCAGCAGCCGGTAGCGGACGCAGGCCTCGGCGAAGGCCCACGGCGTGGTGCCCTGCAGCACCGTCTGCAGCACCGAGCGGAAGCCACCGCGGCCGCCGTTCATGGTGTGGTCCCAGACGATGCGGGAGGGCGAGCCCACCAGGGCGGCGTCGACGCGCCTCGCCAGCGCGCGGACGTGGTCGAAGCCCGGCATGACGTAGTTGCCCCCGAGGTCGAAGCCCAGGCGGTCGTAGGTGAACGACTCGCAGAGCCCGCCCACCCGCGGCGCCCGTTCGAGCACCGTCACCCGTTGGTACCCGCGGTCTTTCAGGTACGTGGCAGCGCTCAGCCCGCCCGCGCCGCCGCCGATGATACAAACCCGCGCCTGCGGAGCCAGGTACGAGTGCCTTGCGCGATCCCCACCGTTCGTCATGAGCCCGACCGAGGCTACATGGTTCCACGCAGGCCGAGCATTTTCCGTGCTCTTCTGATCACGTCGCGAAGAGCCTTCGGATTCGATGGTAGAAAGCGCGCCCTCAGCCGCTCGATCCACTCCCATTCCATCGCCGACCGAGGTCCGCATGTCCGCTGCTCCCGCCGATGATTCGAAGTCCGACGTGATCACCGTGCGCTCTCCCCGCGACGGGTCCGTGCTCGCCGAGGTGGCGAAGACGCCCGTCTCCGAGGTCGCGGCGCTCGCCGACCGGGCGCGCGAGGCGCAGTCCGAGTGGGCGGCGCTCCCCGTCGCCGAGCGGGTGCAGCGGATGAAGAACATCCGCAACCGCTGGGCCGATCGGGGCCTGGAGCTCGCCCAACTGCTGATGAAGGAGGGAGGGAAGTCCGAGGCCGAGGCCCTCACCAGCGAGGTGCTTCCGAGCCTCAACCTCTTCGACTACTGGTGCAAGGCCGCGCCGGGCTTCCTCGCCCGGGAGAAGGTCGCGCTCGACCCGCTGAACTTCCCCAAGAAGAAGGGCTTCGTCGACTACGAGCCCCTCGGCCTCATCGCCCTCGTCACGCCCTGGAACTACCCCTCCTCCATCCCCCTGCGCGCCCTCGTCCCGGCGCTGCTCGCGGGCAACGCGGTGCTCTGGAAGCCCAGCGAGTTCGCGCCGCTCACCGGGAAGATGGTCCATGAGATCTTCGCGCCGGACCTGCCGGCGGGCCTCGTGGCGCTGGTGCAGGGCGACGCCGCGCAGGGCGAGGCGGTCATCGACGCGCGCATCGACGGGGTGTCCTTCACCGGCAGCGCGGCCACCGGGCGCTCGATCGCGAAGCGCACCGCCGAGCGGCTCATCCCGGTGTCGCTCGAGCTCGGCGGCAAGAACGCCGCGATCGTGCTCGACGACGCCGACCTCGACCGGGCGAGCGCGGGAGTGGTCTGGGGCGCCCTCGCCAACGGCGGTCAGAACTGCGCCGCGGTGTCGCGCGTGTACGTGGTGAAGGGCGCAGCGGCGGAGTTCGAGAAGCGGGTGCGGGCGAGGCTGGCGCAGGTGAAGTCCGGGCCCGACGCGGGAGAGTTCTTCGACGTCCCTCCGCTCATCAGCGCGCGTCAGCTCGACCGCGTGGCCGCGCAGGTCGACGAGGCGAAGGGCGCAGGCGTCGAGGCGCTCGCGCCCGGAGGCAAGCAGGGCGACGCGGGCAACTGGTACGCGCCCGCGGCCTTCAAGCAGCCGGGCGACGCGCTCTCCATCGTGCGCGAGGAGACCTTCGGGCCGGCCTTCACGGTCACCACCGTCGACGACGAGGCGGAGGCCGTGCGCCGCGCCAACGAGGGCGAGTACGGGCTCTCGGCGAGCGTGTGGACGCGCGACCTCCAGCGCGGAGAGCGCGTCGCGAAGAGGCTCGACGTGGGGACGGTCACGGTCAACAACACCTCCTTCACGCCGGTGATCACCAACGCGCCGTGGAGCGGGCGCCGCTCGAGCGGCCACGGCACCACCAACTCGCACCGCGCCCTCTTCGAGATGGTCAAGCCCCGCTTCATCCTCCTCGACTGGAACAAGGGCTCCGAGTTCTGGTGGTTTCCCCACGACGAGTCGCTGGTGACGCTCGCCCGCGGCCTGCTGCGCTTCCTCACCGCGGGCTTCTCCAACAAGCTCGCGGGCCTGCCCGCCGCGCTCAAGCTCCTGCCCGCCCGCATCAAGGCCATCAGCCGCCCGGTCGTCTGACCCGATCACCCGCCCAGCGCCGATGGCCGATCGGGGTCGCGCGCCCAGTCGCTCCAGCTCCCCTCGTACACCCGCACGTCGAGCCCGTCGAAGCCCGCGAGCTCCAGCGCCAGCACGTCGTGGCAGGCCGTCACCCCGGAGCCGCAGTAGCAGATCACCGTCGCGCCATCGCGCACGCCCAGCTTGCGATACCGCGCCCGCAGCGCCTCCGGGGCGGCGAAGCGCCCGCCCTCCAGGTTGTCTGCCCACGGCGCGTTGAGCGCCCCGGGGATGTGCCCGGGCCTCGCGTCGACGGGCTCAAGCTCTCCGCGAAACCGCTCCGGCGCCCTCGCGTCGAGCAGCACGATCCGAGGCTCCTCTCGCGCGCTGTCGACGGCGTGGCAATCGACCACCGGGAGGGTGTTTCTGCGCACGGCGAAGTCTCCGACGGGCACCGCCGGAGCGTCGGCCTCCGCCGCGCCGCCCGAGGCCAGCCACCCGGGGTACCCCCCGTCGAGCACGTGCACCTTCGCGTGGCCGTAGCCACGGAGCAGCCACCACAGCCTCGCGGCGACGCTGCCTCCCGCGTCGTCGTAGACGACCACCCGGCAGCCCGTCGAGACGCCCGCCCGGCGCATCGCCCGCGCGAACTGCGCCGGGCTCGGGATGGGGTGCCGCCCCGGACCGACCGGAGGGGTGAGCGCGGTCTGCAGGTCGACGAAGACGGCGCCCGGGATGTGCCCGAGCGCGTACTCCTCGGCGCCCTTCTTCCCCGAGAGATACCAGCGGAGGTCGATGACCCGCACCGACGGATCGTGCAGGTGCGCCGCGAGCCACGCGGCGTCGACGAGGGGGCCGCGGGGGGTGCTCATAGCGGCGCGCAGGCGCCCCCCGTGGCCGAGATGCGGTAGCAGCCGTAGCCCGCGCGGCACTGCGAGCTGGCCGTGCACGCGCGGGCGCAGAAGTCGTCGAAGCCGTCGGAGATGCAGACGCTGCCGGGGTCGCAGTCGCCGTCGTCGTAGCAGTAGTCGGTGCAGTACCCGGAGGGCCAGTCGAGGCGGCAGAGCAGCCCTCCCCCGCACAGGCTGGCCCGGGAGCACGGCTGCCCCACCCCCGAGGTGGGCGTCGGGCTGGTGCAGACCCCCGCGGTGCAGCTCTGCCCGGTCAGGCAGCGCACCCCGCACGCGCCGCAGTGGGCGACGTCGGTGCTGCGGTCGACGCAGGCGCTGCCGCACATCGCCCTCGGCGCGGGGCACGCGCTGGTGCAGACCCCCGCGACGCAGCTCTGCCCGGCGACGCAGATCCGGCCGCAGGCGCCGCAGTGGGCGACGTCGGTGCTGCGGTCGACGCAGGCCCCCGAGCACATCGCTCTCGGGGCCGCGCACGCGCTCTGGCAGGCGCCCGCGACGCAGGTCTCCCCCGCGCCGCACGCGCGGTTGCACCCGCCGCAGTGGGCGGGGTTGAGGCTGACGTCGACGCAGCCGCCGCCGCAGGCCTCGCGCGGCGCAGCGCAGGACACCGAGGTGTCGACCACCGGGACGTCGCGCGCCACCGGGACGTCGCGCGCCGGGGCGGTGGCGTCGACGGCGGCGTCGATCGCGGAGCCGTAGTGGACGTCGGTGCCGACGGGGCGGTCGAGGAAGGGGAAGAGCGAGCCGGCGTCGTCGGTCGCCTCGGTCGCGTCGAGCGGCTTCGGGGCGGCGGCGGCGTCCTCGTCGATGTCCCCCTCGGCGGCGCCGTTGCCGGTCGCGCAGCCTAGGATGAGCGCAGCGAGCGCCAGCAGGCGCGTGGGGAAATGCATCGTGGGGAGTCCTCCGGGGCCTCGGATGCTACCAGAGCGCTCGCGGGCGTGACGCTTGGCCGGCGGTGGTAGCGTCGGCGTCATGCGAACCGCCCACTGGACCCCGCTTCTCCTCGGCGCGCTGTGCCTCTCCCCCATGGCCGTGCGCGCGGACGTGCCGCCGCCGGACTCCTGCAGCACCGTCGGTCAGGCCTGCCAGAACGCCGTCGACGGCGGCGCCACGGGCCTCCCGGGCACGTGTCAGGCGTCGCAGTGCACGCGCGCGACGCCCGCCGGGCCGGTGACCTACGCCTGCAACCGATGCGCTCCCGGGCCGTCGCAGACGCCGTCGCAGGAGAGCTCGTGCTCCTGCTCGGTGCCGGGTCGGTCGCGCCCGCGCTCTCGGGCGGCCCTGGCGCTCGGGGCCCTGGCGCTCGCGGCGGTGTGCTCCTCGCGGCGCTCTCGGCGCTGACGGGCACGAGGGCCCCGGAGCGACCGTCGTGATGGCCTCACGGTCGACCGGCGCGCTCGGCGCGCTCGACGCGCTCCGGGCAGCCGCCCTGCGCGCCGCGACCTCGTGGGGACCCGCGCGCTGGGTGCTCCGCTCTCGCGATCGTCGGGTCGCGCTGCAGGCCTCGACGGGCGTCGTGGTCGCCGCGGGCGCGACGCTCCTCGCCCCCGCGTGGCTGTACGTCCTCGCCCCGGTGCTCCTCGGCGTCCCCCATGTGGTGAGCGACCTGCGCTACCTGCTGGTGCGCCGCGCTCCTCCCCGCGCCTGGGTCGCCGCGTGCGTGGCCCTCTCCGCCGCGCTCCTCGCGCTGCGGGCCGCCGCCGAGGGCCCCTTCCGCCTCCCCTTCGCGCCCTCGCTGGAGGTGGGCCTCGGGGCCCTGTGGGTCGCCCTCGGCGCGGCCTTCGGGGCCCACGCCTCGTCCGCTCCACGCCGCGGCGCCCTCGCCCTCGCGCTCGCGCTCACCGCGCTCGCGGGCGCGGCGGCGGTCGCGCACCCGCTCCCGGCGCAGCGGGCCCTGCTCCACGCGCACAACCTGGTGGGCCTGGTCGCCTGGGTGCTGCTCTTCCGTCGGGCGAGGCGCGCGGCGCTCCTTCCGCTCGCGCTGATCGCGGTCGCGCTGGCGACCGTCGCCTCGGGCCCCGCCATCGCGTGGAGCCTCCGCCACGGCGCCGTGTCGGCCCTCGGGGCGCACATCCTCAGCGCGGCCGACGCGGTCTCTCCCTCGCTCCCGGGCGACCTCGGGGTACGGCTCGCGTTCGCGTACGTGTTCCTGCAGTCGGTGCACTACGCGGCGTGGCTCGCGTGGATCCCCCAGGAGGACCTCTCCGCCGAAGGCAGCGTGTCGTTTCGCGCGTCGGCCCGCTCGCTCTCTCGCGACCTCGGCGCGGCGGGCGTCGCCTGCGCCCTCGCGTGCTCCGCCGCGGTGCTCCTCGCCGCCTTCGCCGCGGTGCATCGGGCGCGCGCGGCGTACCTCTCGCTCGCGACCTTCCACGTGTACTTCGAGCTCGCCGCGGTCGCCTTCCTGGCCTGTCGCGGCGCGCGGGTCTCCCGGGGCCACAGGCCATGAGCGCGGTCGGCTTCGTGCTGCTCTGGCTGCGCGCCTTCGCGCTCACGCTGCTGATCGAGCTCCCGGTGGCGGTCTCCCTCCTCCGCGCCTCCGCGCGACCCGAGGTCCCCGCCTGGAGGCGCGCGGCCCTGGTGCTCTTCGCCAACCTCGCGTCGCACCCGCTGCTGTGGTTCGCGCTCTCGGCGCTCCCCCTGCCCGGCCCGTGGACGCTCGCGCTCTCGGAGACCTGGGCGGTGCTGGCCGAGGCCGCCCTCTACCGGCTCGCGCTCGACGGGGTCCCGCTCCGCCGCTGCGTCCTCGCCTCGCTCGCGGCCAACGCGGCGTCGTTGTCCATCGGGCTCGCGCTCCGGTCGCTCACCCACGCGGTCTGACCCGAGCGGGCCCCTCTCGGTGGCTCATCGAGGCCCCCTGCGCTGGCGTCATCGGACAACACATCGGGCGCCGCGCGCCAAGAGGGCTCCGCGCCGGGGAGGCACCCTCCCGGAGCAGAGGTGCTCCCATGACCAACCACACAACCTTCTGGACCGTCCTGGCCGTCGTGACCTTCCCCGCGCTGCTCCTCACGGGGCTGCTCTGCGTGATCGTCCCGGGCCTCAACCTCATGCTCATCCCGCTGTGGTCCTTCGTCGCGATGGCCTACGTCGGCGGCTTCAGCAACGAGATCGAGCGCTGCCGGCGCCTCGCTCAGCGCGCGCCCGCGGCCTTGCGGAAGGCCCCCGGGGTCGTGGCCGTCCAGCGGGTGAACGCCCTGTGAAAAGCGCTCTGGTCGGAGTAGCCCAGCGAGTGGGCCACCGTCGCGATCGACGCCGTGGTGTCGCGTAGCGCCGCCTCCGCGCGCTGCCTCCGCACCCCGTTGAGCACCTCCGCGTAGGTGGTGCCGTCCTGCTGGAGGTAGCGCTGCACGCTGCGCTCGCTCAGCCGCATCGAGCGCGCCACCGCCTCGATGCTCGCCCCCTCGGGCAGCCGCGGGACGATCGCGTCGCGCACCCGCGCGGCGAAGCTCGACCGGTCGGGAAGCCGGCCCACCAGCGTCCGCGCGTGGCTGTCCAGGATCTCCGCGAGCTCCGGGTCGGCGGTCTTCTGCCGCAGGTCGAGCACGGGGTTGGCGACGGTGAACTCCGCGCAGTCCGCGTCGAAGTCCACGGGGCAGCCGAAGATGCGCTGGTGCTCCCGGGTGTCCCTCGGGCGACCATGCTCGAAGCGAACCCGCAGCGGGAAGAACTCCACCCCCGTCGTGCGCCGCGTCGTGAACAGCATCCAGGCGAACACGAACTCCGTCGCGTGCCTCGGCGACAGGAGGGCGGTCCCCCTGCTGCGCACCCGGATGTGCGACGCCTCGGGACCTCGCTCGAAGGAGGTCGGATGCAGGTCGTTGACGACACGATGGAAGGCCGCGAGCTTCGCGACCGCCTCGCCCACGGTCGCGCAGGCCTCGTACATCCTCGCCGCGAAGGGCAGGGCGCTGCTCGCCGCGCTCTCTCCGAGGTGCAGCCCGAAGTCGTCGTCGCCGAGCATCCTGGGGAGCTCGGTCCAGAGGCGGACGAGGAGCTCGGCGCCCACGCGGGCGTCGACGTCCGTCAGGGTCTCGTCGGGGATCGCGAAGCGTCGCCGAAGCTCGCGCTCATCCAGCCCCCGGCTGGCGGCCCCGGCCACCAGCAGGCGCACGATGTTGGCGGAGAGGGTATCCGACGCCGCGAGGCCCGGTCGCGAAGAGTCACCCATCGGAGAGCCCGACGGTAGGCGGCGCGCGGGCCGAGCGTCCAGTGCTCGCGGCCTTCGTCAGGCTCCAGGCAGCACCGCGGCATCGACCTTCGGGGGCAGCGCGACCACCTCGAAGCTCGGGGGCGCCATGATGGTGCGCTTCACCTTGCAGCCCTCGACGGCGCGCACGATGGCGCCCCGGTACATCTCCGGAAAGCCATCGGGGAGCTGCAGCGTGAGCGAGATCATCGACGGGAGCTTGGTCTCCGGGTCGACCTCATAGCGCTGCGTGAGCTTCAGCCCCTCGGTGGGCAGCTTGCGCGCCTGGCAGAAGCCGAGCGCGTAGATGCCCGCGCAGGTCGCCAGCGAGGCCAGGAAGGCCTCGAAGGGAGCGATGGCGCTGCCCCCTCCGCCGAGCTCCGCAGGCTGGTCGGTGCGCAGCGTGAACGCACCCACCGTCGCGTCGACCCGCTTGCCACCCGGAAAGGTCACTTCGATGTCCATAGGTTCTGCTCTGCCTCTCGGCGGGTCAGAGCCAGGGGTGACGCCGAAGGATTCTCGGAGCGCGACGAATGCCGCGAGGACGAGCGCGAGCGAAGAGCCCGCCGCGGTGAAGCGGCGGCCGTTCTGCTGGGGATTTCAGGGAGCGGAGGGAGCGGAGGGGCGAATCAGACGGAGGCGGACTTGGACTGATCGCTGGAGATGCCCGGGTAGACCGAGACCTTCTTGCGATCGTTCTTGGTGCGCTCGTACTTCACGACGCCGTCGATGAGGGCGAAGAGCGTGTAGTCCTTGCCGGTGCCGACGTTGTTGCCCGCGTGCACGGTGCTGCCCACCTGGCGGACGATGATGCCACCCGCACGGATGTCCTGGCCCGCGTAGACCTTGATCCCGCGGAACTGGGCGTTGCTGGTGCGGCCGTTACGAGAAGACCCCTGACCCTTTTTGTGTGCCATGGCGCTTTAGCCCTCGATGCCCGTGATGTGGAGCTCGGTGAACGGCTGCCGGTGGCCGTTCTTGCGCCGGTAGTTCTTCCTGCGCTTCATCTTGAAGACGATGATCTTCTTCGCGCGGTCTTGCGCGACGATCACGGCGTTGACCTTGACGCCCTCGACGGAGGGCTTGCCCACGCGGATGGTCTCACCACCCACCATGAGCACCTGATCGAAGGCGATCGCGCTACCACGATCGCCCGGCAGCTTCTCCACACGGAGCCGGTCGCCGGGGCTTACCCGGTACTGCTTACCACCGGTCTTGATGACGGCGTACATACTCGAATCCTCCAGGTTGTCTCGAGGTTGCAGGGTCAGACACCCGGCTATTGCCTCGACGGAAGGCTGCGGGTTCTACGCGACCCACGCTCCGCCCGTCAAGGCCACCGGGCACTACGGTCGCGCACGCCGTTCGTAGCAGCGCGATCGGTGCACCCGAAGCGCGCACCACGCCTTCGCTACAGCGTCGGGCACGGCGGCTGCTGTAGTCGCCTGCCACGATGAACCCTCACGCCCGCCTCATCGCGCTCGCCTGCGCCACCCTCGCGACGGTCGCGCCCGGCTGCTCCGACACGCCCTCCAACCCCCCGGTCACGGACGTCCCCGGCGCCGACCTCGGCGCCGACGTCCCGATCGACCTGGGCGCCGATGTCCCCAGCACCGACCTCGGCGTGGACGCGGGCGCCGATGTCCCGGGTGATGCGCCCGAGGGCTGCAACCTGCCTGGCTACGGCCTGTGCGCTCGCGGCACCTCGTGCGTGGTCGGGCGCTGCCCCGACGGCAGCCCGGTGTCCTGCTTCTGCAACAGCGAGGGTCAGCCCCTCTGCACCGGGGCGTGCCCTCCGCCTCCGCCCACGGACGCCAGCGTCACCTGCGGCCAGGCGCAGGGCGGCACCGTCACCGGCTGCGCGCCCGCCTCGCTGGTGCTCGACCCGGCGATCTGCCGCTGCATCCTGGGCTACTACTGGGATGGCCGAGCGTGCGTCTCGAGCGCCAACTGCCACTGCCTGGGCCACTGCGAGCAGCTCTACCCGAGCCGCGAGGCGTGCGCCGTGGCCTACGCCCGCTGCGGGTAAAGCGGCCTACGAGAAGGGCGGCTCGAAGCGCTCCGGCGCGGCGAGGTAGGCCTGGAAGGCGCGCATCGCGTGCGAGAGGTGCCAGCCGTCGACGTAGCGGTGGTCGATGCTCACCGAGAGCGGCAGCACGCGCCGCACCTCCACCCGCCCTTCGACCGCGACGGGCCGCTCGCCGATCTCGCCCACCAGCACCAGGATCGGGACGTCGTACATCCAGGTGAGGGGGGCGAAGCCCTGGGGGATGCCGAACATCCCGACGCTGGTGATCATGGCGCTGCCGAAGGGGCTGGGGTGCAGCCCGAGGGGAGCGAGGTCGAGCTGAAGGTCGTTGGCGGCGAAGGCCGTGAGCCGCACCGCGACCCGGAGGAGGGGCATCGGCAGAAGGTCCATCAGCCGCTTGCTCCTGGCGAACTCGGCGTCGCGCCCGGCCTTCATCTCGCTCGCCCGTCGGTCGAGCTCCGCCGCGATCGCCACCGCGGGCTTCGAGGGGACATCCACCACCTTCACCCCGGAGAGGTCGTGGCCACCGTGCACCGCGGTGATGAAGAACACGTCGACGGTGGAGCGAGCGATCGCCTCGCCCCCCTGAAGCCTCACGTTGAGGTCAGGAACCTCCGTCAGCACATGGCCCAGCGCCCGGCCGACGATGTGCGTGGGGGTGACGTGGTGGCCCGCGGCGCGCGCCCGCTCCTCGAAGCGCAGCAGCGCCGCCGCGTCGATCTCCAGGAGGCCGTAGATCTGCGGGTCGTGGGGGGCGCGCCAGAGGGCGTTGGCGACGCGTCTCCAGCCGGTGAGCCTGCTCATGGGAGGGCGATGTCAGCAGGGCGCGTGCCGCCGTATCGGGGGGGCCCGGTGGGGCGTCGGGGAGAACGTCTGGGTGGGGGTCGAAGTCCGCGGCCGATGCGGTTAATGATCGAGCCGGGAGACGGCTCTCAGGAGGAAGACGACGATGGCGCGCAGCCGCTTGATGGATTCGCTGGTTCGAACGATCCGCATCGCGACGTTCTGTGATCGGGAGGGGCTCCCCACGAGGGAGGGCGTGGAGGCGGCCGTCGACCGCGACCGGCGAGCGCACCTCGGGCGGCGCGAGCTGCTGCTCGGGTCGGTGGGCGCGGCGGCGGCGCTCGGGGCGCAGGGCTGCGCGCCGGGAGAGGGCGTCGGCCAGGCCTTCGGCAGCGTGCGCGCCACGAGGGGCAACGTCGCCGTAGTGGGCGCCGGGGTCGCGGGCCTCGGCTGCGCGAGAGAGCTCGAGCGCTCGGGCGTCACGGTCTCCCTCTACGAGTCCTCCGACCGGGTGGGCGGGCGCATCTGGTCCATGTCCGACCGCTTCCCGGGGCAGGTGATCGAGCGCGGCGGAGAGCTCATCGACACGGCCCACCAGACGATGCGGGGCTGGGCGAGGGAGTTCAACCTGGAGCTCGAGAGCCTCGCGGGTCTCCCCGGCGAGGTCTTCTACCACTTCGACGGAGCGCTCCACCCGGAGTCCGCGGTGGTCGACGAGTACCGGGCCTTCGTGCCCCGCATGCACGACGACCTCCGCACCATCAGCGAGCCCACGGCCGACTCGTTCACCCCTGCGGAGGCCGCGCTCGATGGGATGTCCCTCGCGGAGTACCTCGACACCCGCGGCGCGGGCCCGCTCCTCCGTCAGGTCATCGATCAGACCTACGACATCGAGTACGGCATCCCCATCGAAGAGCAGAGCTGCCTGGCCTTTCTGAACTTCATCCACGCCGACCGCCGCAGCCGCTTCGTGCCCTACGGCATCTTCAGCGACGAGCGCTTCCACGTCGTCTCCGGCAACGAGGGCATCGTGCGCGGGCTGCACTCGACCCTCAGCCGCCCGGCGACGCTCGGTCACCGCCTGGTGCGCATCGCCCGCACCGCCGCGGGCCTCGTCGAGCTCACCTTCCGCGTCGGCTCGCGCACCGTGGTGAGCACCCACGACGCCGCCGTGATCACCGTTCCCTTCTCGGTGCTCCGCGGCGTCGAGCTGCACCCGAGCCTCTCGCTCCCCGCGTGGAAGACGCGGTCCATCCAGGAGTTTCGCTACGGCACCAACACCAAGCTGATGGTGGGCTTCACGTCGCGCCCGTGGGCGGCGCAGGGCAACAACGGCGCGGCCTACTCCGACCTCGCCAACCTCCAGAGCTGCTGGGAGACCAACCCCTCGCGGGCGAGCTCCACCGCGGGCGTCATCACCGACTACACCGGCGGCGCGCTCGGTGCGCGCATGGACCCGGCGCGCACCCAGGCCGAGGCCTCGCTCTTCCTCGCCGACTACGAGCGGCTCTTCCCCGGCGCCACGGCCGCCGCCCGCCGCGACGCGCGCGGCAACGTCGTGGCCCACATGGAGGCGTGGCCGCGCAACCCCAACGCCCTCGGGAGCTACTCGGCGAACCACACCGGCTACTTCACCACCATCGCCGACAACGAGGCGAAGCCCGTGGGCAACCTCTTCTTCGCCGGCGAGCACACCAGCTCGTTCTACGAGTGGCAGGGCTTCATGGAGGGCGGCGCCCTCTCCGGGCTCCGCGCCGCGGGCGAGGTGCTCTCCGCGCTGCGGGGACGCTAGGAGCTCACTCCACGCGAAGCGCGCCTACCGAGCGGAGGTAGGCGCGCAGCGCGGGCAGGTGCTCGGGCTGCAGGTCGGCCGGGGCCACCGCGGGGATCAACCCACCATCATCCGAGCCCGCGTGAAGCGCGGCCTCCAGGCGCTCGCCGGTGACGTCGCGGCCGTCGAGCGTGCCGCCCTCGGCGTCGGCGCTGTGACAGCCCGCGCAGGCGATGGCGAAGCGCTCTCGCCCGGCCTGCACCAGCTCGGCAGGGTCGTTGGCGGCGCGCCTGGGCCTCGCGGTCTCGTCGCCTCCCGAGGAGGTCGCCGCGCCCGAGGCCGCCACCGGCACCGGCGTCGGATCGCACGACGCCAGCGCGACCACCGCCATCACCATCAGCCAACACGCGCGGAGCATCATCACTGTCGGAGGGGGTATCGCGGATCGCACCGGGCGGTCAAAGACCGTGACTCACCCACGGAGCTTCTGCCCGAGGGCGACCACGTCGGCGTGGCGGGGATCGAGCTTCGCGGCCTGCTCCAGGGCGCTGCGCGCGCTCGCGGTGCGCCCGGCCTTGAAGTACACGCGGGTGAGGCAGATATGCGCGGCGATCATGTCGGGCGCGAGGCGCGAGGCGCGCTTGGCGTACTCGGCGGCGCGGGCGAAGTCCTGCGCGGCCTCGCAGAGCGCCTGCGCGGCGTGGAGGGCGGCCTGGGCGTCGGCAGGGCGCAGGTCGGCGATCTTCGCCCACAGCTCGCCCGCGCTGTCCCAGCGCTGCACCTTCTCGGCGTTGCGCGCGGCGTTGGCGAGGCGCTGCACCTCGTAGTCTTGCAGGGTCTCCTCCGCGCGGGTGAGGCGCGACCGCCAGCTCGCCTCGTCGGGCCTGAGGGTGATGGCGTGGCGCAGCAGCCGGACGATCTCCCCGTGGTCGTCGTTGCGGGCGGCCTTCTCGATGAGGGCCTCGAGGTCCTCCATGCTGCGCTGCGCCTCGCGGGAGCGGTTCTCCGCGCGGAGCCGGCCGAGGGATTCGAGCGCCATGCCCGAGGGCAGCGCCCCGTTTCCCGACGCGGGCGGCGGGAGCGACGGGGAGCGCGCGGGCGGCGGCTGCGACGGGCGGCGCGCGGACGAGGGGTGCGGGTCTGGCGTCGGGGGGACGACCGAGCGCGGCGGCGGGGGCGACTGCACCGCCGGGGAGACCGCCGGGGCGTGGCGCGCCATGACCGGCATCGGCGTGCGCACGTCGCGGGCGATCGCGGGCGGGGGGTTGGGCACGTCGCGCCCCTGGACCGGCGAGGTGCGCACGTCGCGGCCGTACATGGGCGGCGGCGTCTTGGGGTTGGTGCGCTGGATCATGGGCATCGGGGTGCGGGTGTCGCGCACCACCTCGTCGACCCCGCGGAGGTCGGACGAGAGCGCGAGGCGCCGGTCGTATCGGGCCCGCCGGTCGGGCTCGCCGAGCACCGCGAAGGCCATGTTGATCTCCCTCGCGATGGCCTCGATGTGCAGCGCGTAGCCGCCGAGGTCGCGCCCCTCGAAGCGCTCGCTGCTGAAGCGCTCGAGCTGGTCGAAGTAGGCCCCGCGCAGCGCGGCCCGGTCGCAGTCGCGCGCCACGCCCAGCACCTCGTAGTAGCTGCCCGAGAGGCGGTCGAACATCACCTGCAGCGCGTCGCGCTCCGCCGCGCTCAGGGCGCCGTTGCTCCTATGACTGGACTCGCTCATCGGATTCCCAGAGGGTCGTTCGGGTTGCCGCACATCACCATTCGCCGCTACGGCGCAGCATAGACCCCGTCAGCGCCGAGCACACGTGCTGCGGTCGAGTCGGCCCTGCGATCCTCCCGCGGCCCCGGCCCGCTGCAGCCGGGCGTTGAGCGCGCGCGCCTTCGCGCAGTCCCCCGCCCGTATGAGTCGTCGCATCTCCGCCGCCCCGAGCTCGTCCACCGCGTCCCTGAGCGGGTCTACCTCCGCGCCGGGGAGCACCGACGGCCGCCTCGCCCTCCACAGCGCCTCGATGGCCGGCTCGAGCTCGTGCGACCTCACCTTGCGAAGGCCCTCCTGCACCGCCGCCCTCGCCGCCGCCTGGGCCTCGCTCGACGAGCGCGCCACCGGGTCTTCCACCGGCGCCGGGGTCGTCGTCGTGGACACCGGCGCCGCGGCCTGCGGGGCCGCGTCGGGGAGCGACGGCCCGTCCCCCGCGCTGCCCCGCAGGGCCAGGGTCACCAGCGCGAAGCCCCCGGCGAGCCCCAGCGCCGCGATGCCCAGCGCCCAGGGCAGCACCCGCCTCCGAGGGCGCACGGGGACGTAGGTCGAGTAGGCCCCGGGCGGCGCGGGCACCGTCGCGATGCTCACCGTGGCGATGGCCCCGACCGGAGCGCTCCCCGGGGGCTCCAGCTCCGTCTCCCCGCGAAGCTCCGAGAGGAAGGCCCTCGCCGACGCCGTGCGCCGGGCCGAGTCCTTCTCCAGGGAGTGCGCGATGGCGGCCTCGATGACCGGGGAGAGCGCCTCGCAGCCGGGCTGCCGCCGCAGCGGCGTGGGGGGCTGGTTGAGGTGCGCGTCGGTCCACTCGGCGAGCGTGCGGGCGGGCCACGGGAGGGTGCCGGCCAGCATCAGGTAGGTGAGCAGCCCGAGGGCGTAGACGTCCGCGCGGGCGTCGACGGGCTCTCCCCGAAGCTGCTCCGGGCACATGAAGGCCGGGGTGCCGAGCACGGTGCCGAAGCTGGTGAGGGGCTTCTCGTTGGCGTGCGCGGGCGGCCGCCGGGCGATGCCGAAGTCCACCACCTTGATGAGCGGCGTCGGGTCGCGCGGCGAGAGCAGCACGTTCTCGGGCTTCAGGTCGCGGTGCACGACGCCGTGCCGGTGCGCGGCCTCGAGGGCGCTGGCCATCTGCGCGGTCAGGTCGAGCGCGAGCTCCGGGTCGATGCGCCCGCGCAGCACCCTCGACGCGAGGCTCTCTCCCGGGACGAACTCCATCACCGAGACGAAGCGCCCGTCCTCCTCGCCGTAGTCGAAGAGCCGGACGATGTTGGGGTGCTCCAGCGAGGCCAGCGTGGTGGCCTCCCGGCGAAACCGCTGGACGATGTACTCGTCGTTGCCCCGCGACGCCGCGAGCACCTTGATGGCCACCCGGCGCACGCCCTCGCCCACCCGCTGCTCGCCCAGGTAGACGCGCCCCATGCTCCCCTCGCCGAGCTTCAGCGTGACGCGGTAGCGGCCGAGGAGCACCGAGCCCAGCAGCGGGTCGCCGGCGTCGGACTCGTCGAAGCGCTGGCCGCAGCGCGCGCAGAAGCGGGCGTCGTCGGAGGGACGAGCGGTCGCGCAGCGGGGGCAGGGGGCGGAGGTCACGGCGGGGGGAGGCGGAGCATAACCGACTACCGCCACAGTCGGACGCCCGCGAGCGGGCCGCTGAGGTCGACGGCGTCGCCGCTCACCGTCGGGATCACCGACTCGTGCTGCCACCCGAGCTGCAGCTCCACCGGCCCCACGAGGTAGCCCACGGTGCCTCGCAGGCTGACCAGCGCGGACCTCCCCAGGACGCCGCCGGAGAGGTCGAAGGAGAGCACCCACGGGTCATCCGGGAAGACGTCGAGGCCGATGCCCGCCTCGCCGCCGAACTCGCTGCCTGCGTCGTCGATCCAGTGGAGCAGGCCCCCGAAGATGCGCACCCGCGCCTCGGCGCTGTCGGCGAGCGCCACGCCTCCGCGGTAGCGGCCGAGGCCGACCCAGAGCGTCCCCTCGCGGGTGGGCTCGGCGTAGGCGGTGTAACGGAGCTCGAACTCCAGCCCCGCGCCGAGCACCCGCAGCGCCACGCCGCCGCGAGCGATGGACGACAGGGCGATGCCGCCGTCGAGGCTGGCCACCACCGCGACGCTGCGAGGGCTGCGCTGGAGGTCGACCTGCGGCGCGGCGTAGCCCTGGTAGCCCCAGGCGTAGGGGTAGGGCAGGAAGTACCGGGGGCGCAGCCAGCGGGAGCTTCCCCCGCCGGACGACGACGAGGGCGCCCGAGGGGAGTCGCCGGAGGGCTCGTGGCGCCTGCGGTCCCGGTCGGAGGAGCCGGTGTGCACCGCGTCCGAGGCGCGCCGCAGCCGCTGGGCCGAGGCCGTCGCGGGAGCGAGCAGCGCCAGCACCGAGAGCGCGCCGGAGAGCGTCCGGCGGAGGTCACAGAGCGTCCACGGGCTCATGGAGGCGGAGACTACGCGCGGCGGCGGATCCGGGCGACCCGCGCCCAGGGAAGGGTTGCGAGATCAGCAACCTTAGGTTGCCAACGCGGGGGATGGTGCGCGGTTCAGCAACGGCTACAGTGGGTCTGTCCGTCGCGCCACCCCAGCGAAGGCCCACGCCGATCGCAGGCCCGACGACGGCGGCATGCGCGCACACCGGTCGCCCTCCACGAGGGCGCTCCGCAGGGCGCGCCATGCCTTACGCAACCCACACGCATCCGCACGGAGTCATCGCACCATGAACAGGCACCTCACGGCCCTCTCGATCCTTCTCGCCGCCTCGCTCGCCGCGCCGCTCGCCAGCGCGCAGAACGCCCCGCCCCCGCCCCCCGCGCAGCAGCCCGCCCGCGCTCCGCTCACGGGGGTTCAGCGCTTCGAGCTCCGCCCGTCGGGGATCTCCCGGGTGGCCTTCACCTCCGACGCGCCGATCGAGACCGTCGACGGGGTCTCCACGGCCACCTCGGGCAACCTCTCCGTCGACCTCGCCAACCCGAGCCGGGGGCTCACCGGCACGGTGTCCATCCCGACCGCGTCGCTGCGCACGGGCAATGACATGCGCGACGAGCACCTCCGCGGGGCCAACTGGTTCGACGCCGAGCACAACCCGAACATCTCGTTTCAGCTCGTCACGACGACGCTCGCCGCGCCGCTCGCCCCCGGCCGGGCCGTCAGCGGTCGGGTCACCGGGCGCCTCACGCTCCACGGCGTCACCCGCGACGTCACCGTGCCCGTCACCGTCCGCCTCGTGCCGCTGACCGCGGAGCACGCCGACATGGCCCAGTTCGGCGTCAACGCGGACATGCTCCGGGTGCAGTCGGAGTTCAGCGTGCGCCTCTCGGACTACAACGTCTCGATCTTCCCTCCGCTCCGGCTGAAGGTCTCCAACACCATCCGGCTGCGCGTGGACCTCACGGCCTTCCGCCAGGCGTCCTGATCAGCGCGCGAGGGGCGTCGAGGGCCTAAGGGCGCTTGAGCGCCTCGGTGAGGTAGACGCGGCAGACGGGGCAGCGAGGCTCTTCCCCGGCGAGGCCTCGCAGCGGCCCGGCGAGGCCCCCTGCGAAGAGCAGCAGGAAGGGCATCGCGATGACCCCGAAGCCCTTGAGCGCCATCAGCGCCACCGGGCACGAGAGCCAGAAGGTCACCTCCGCCGCGCGCCACTTCCAGTGGGGGCGCACGGGCCGCACCCAGTCCTTGCAGCGAGGGCAGAGGCAGCGGTCTCGGGAGGGCGCCGGGGTGGTGGGCAGCATCGGGCGGAGGTCTTGGCGCCGATGGATGGGCCACGCCCCGACGCCCGTCAAGGTGAGCCCCGCCCACCAGAGGCGGTACCATCGGGCCGTGTCCCTCGACCACCTTCGCGACGAGCTGCGCGTCTACATCCGGGCGCGCTACCCCGCCCTCTGGCTCGTCACCGACGAGGAGGACCGCGTGTCGCGCATGCTCGGCACGCTGGCCTCGGAGTTCAACCGCCCGCTGCTCTCCTGGACCTGCACCTCCGGCTTCGACGACGCGCGCTTCGTCTTCGACCGGGCGGCGAGCCCTCGCGGCCTCCCCGACGCGACGCCCGCGACCATGGCCCGCACGCCCGACAAGGCCCTCGACTACGTCATGAACCACCCCGAGCGGGCGCTCTTCGTGATGCACGACCTGCACCCCTTCCTCGACGATCCGGTGATCGTCCGCAAGCTGCGCGACGTGGTGGGCCACGCCCGCCGGGCCTTCAAGACCCTGGTGCTGGTGTCGGGCGCGGCGAAGGTGCCCGATGAGCTGTCGCGCGACGTGACCGTCATCGAGGTTCCGCCGCCGGACGAGGCCGAGCTGGCCGCGCTGCTGCGCTCGTTCATCGAGTCGCTGCGCTCGGTGGGCCGGGTGGCCGTCGACGCCGACCCGACCTTCCCCGAGCGCGCGGTGCACGCGGCGCGAGGGCTCACCGAGTCGCAGGCCATCCAGGCCTTCTCCCGGGCGGCGGTGCGCGACATGCGCTTCGGCCTCGACGACATCCCGCTCATCCTCGACGAGAAGAAGCAGGTGGTGCGGCGCACCGGGGTGCTGGAGTTCTTCGAGCACGACGAGTCGCTCTCCACCGTCGGGGGCATCGACGGGCTGAAGCAGTGGCTCGCCTCGCGCACCAGCGCCTTCGGAGAGCGGGCGAGGGCCTTCGGGCTGCCCCAGCCGAGGGGCCTGCTGCTGCTGGGCGTGCAGGGCTGCGGCAAGAGCCTGACGGCCAAGGCCATCGCGGCGCACTGGCGGCTGCCGCTGCTGCGCCTCGACATCGGGAGCGTGTTCAGCCCCTACGTGGGAGGGAGCGAGGCCAACATGCGCAAGGCCCTCGCCATGGCCGAGAGCCTCGCGCCGGTGGTGCTCTGGATCGACGAGGTCGAGAAGGGCTTCGGCGGCACCACCGGGTCGGGCAACGCCGACGGCGGCGCGTCGCTGCGGGTGTTCTCGACCTTCCTCACCTGGATGCAGGAGCGCAAGCGCCCGGTCTTCGTGGTGGCCACGGCCAACCGCATCGCCGAGCTCCCGCCGGAGCTTCTCCGCAAGGGGCGCTTCGACGAGATCTTCTTCGTCGACCTGCCGACCCCGGCGGAGCGCGAGGCGATCTTCGCGATCCACCTGGCCAAGCGGCACCGTGACCCCGGGCGCTTCGACCTCGGCGCGGTGGCGGGCGCGACCCACGGCTTCAACGGCGCGGAGGTCGAGCTCGCGCTGGTGTCGGCGATGTACGCGGCCTTCTCGGCCGAGCGCGAGGTGACCACGGAGGACGTGCTCGCCGCCGCGAGGGAGACGGTGCCCCTGTCGACGACCATGGCCGAGGACATCGACGCCCTGAGGACCTGGGCGCGCACCCGGGCGAGGAGCGCGGCCGTTGCGTGATGCATCTCGATCATGCAGCGTCGGCGCATGGTGAAGGCGTCGACGGCGAAGGCGTCCGGGGGCATCGAGGGCGCGAGGGTGAAGGAGCGGCGCCTCTCGCTGGGGCTGACGCAGGCTGACCTGGCCACGCGCAGCGGGCTCTCGCAGGAGGCCATCTCGCGGCTGGAGAACGGGCGCATCCGGGGGCTGATGCAGCCCACCCAGGACGCCCTCGCGGGGGCCCTCGGGGTCTCGGTGGAGTGGCTGCGGGGAGGGGAGGACGAGGCCACGGGGGAGCCCTCGCGAGAGGCGCCCCCGGACGCGGCGGACGAGCTCGACGAGGCCGCGGAGGACCCGCTGATGAGGGCGGCGAGCCAGGGCTTCGACCCGAGGCGACACCACCTGCTGGTGGACGCCAACCGGGTGCTGGAGCTGCTGAACGCGGTGGAGCTGCGGCTGCTGAGCGGGGGCGAGCTCGCGGAGGTGGCGCGGCAGTGGCTCGACGCGGCCTCGGCGCTGCGCCGGGAGGGCGTCGCCGTGACCGCGGAGAACCTGCTCTGGAAGGTGACCGCCGGGAGGCGGTAGGGGGGGACTACTCCGCGCCGATCTCGCGGAGGAAGGCGCGGGCCTCCTCCAGGTTGGCGTCTTCGGAGAGGGCCTTGCGCGCGAGGAAGACGGCCTTCTTGGCGTCGCCCTGGCTGCGGGCGATGACGCCCTGGCGGAGGAAGGCCATCGCGCGGCTCATGGGCGCGGGGTTCTTCATCAGGGCGATGGCGCGCAGGGCCTTCTGGGCGATGTCGAAGTTGGCCTGCTCCATCGCCACGTCGGCCAGCTCGGCGGCCACCTGGCCGTTCTGCGGATCGGTGTCGAGCGCGGCGTTGAGCCACGCCATCTCCACCGCGTGGTCGCCCGCCGCGTAGGCCAGGCGGCCCATGCGGTGCTGGAGCATCGCGAGCTCCTTCGAGCGGCGGTTCTTGTGCGCGGCGATGGCGGTGTTGAGGAGCCCGGAGGCGTCCTCGAGCCGCTGCGACGCCGTGTATGCATCGACGAGGAGCACCGTCACGTCGTGGTCGCCGGGGCGCAGCGCGTGGGCCCGCTCCAGCGGCTCGATGGCCAGCGCGGGCTCCGCCGCGTTGTCGAGCAGCACCTCGCCCGCCTTGCGGAAGCCGTCGAAGCGCTCGCTCGCGTCGGCGCTCCGCTCGGCCGCGTCGGTCCAGAGCTTGGCGGCCTCGTGGAAGAGCCCGAGGGCCTCGTAGAGCTGCCGCAGCCGGTCGCGCAGCACCGTGTTGCCCAGGTCGGCGCCGTAGGCCCGCTGCAGCCCCTCGCGCGCGTCCGTCGGCCGACCCGCCGCCGCGCACGCGTCCGCCAGCCGCACCGCCGCGTCGGCCCTCGCCTCGCCCTGCTCGAGCGCCACCAGACGGTGGTAGCCCACCGCCGCGTCGTCCCAGCGCCCCGCCTCGGCGTGCAGCGCCGCGAGCCGCCGCAGCGCCTCCAGGTCGTCGGGCTGCCCGGCCACCCACTCCGCCAGCAGGGTCGTCCCCTCGGCGACGCGCCCGATGCGCGGCAGCACCTCCGTCAGCCGCAGCAGGGAGGTCCTCGCCGCCGCGGTGTCGCCGTCCGCCAGCGCCCGCATCCGCCGGCGGTCGAGCGCCGCCGCGAACTCCCCGGCCAGCACGTCGCCCACCCTCAGGTAGGCCGCCTCCAGGTCCTCCACCGCGCCGTCTCCGTCGCCCGCCGCGCCGCGCAGCTCGGCCCTCAGCCGCAGCAGCGGAGCCACCATCGCGTCGCCTCCGACGCCGCGCTCCAGGGCCTCGCCCACCGCCGCGATCGCCGCCGCGCCGTCGCCCGCCGCCGTCAGCGTGCGCGCGTACTCCGCCAGCAGCTCGAGGTCCTCCGGGGCGTCCGCCCTCGCGTCGCCCAGGAGCGCCGCGGCCCTCGCCGGGTCGCCCAGCGCGTCGCGGTACATCGCCGCCGCCTCGCGCAGCGCCGCCGCCCGCTGCCCCGCGTCCTCGAGCTGCCGCCCGTAGCGCTCCCGCACCGACGCGAGGGCCGCGTGCTCCCCGCGCGCCGCGTAGCGCGCCTCCAGGTGCCCGCGAATCGCCTCGTCCCCCGGCGTCGCCGCGAAGCCCGCCTCCAGCGCGCGCTCGATGCCCTCCGCGTCGCCCGTCTGCTCCCGGAGCTGCGCCAGTTGCATCGCCAGCGCCGCCGCCTCCGCGCCCGAGCGCTTGGAGAGCAGCCGCTCGAGCACCGCCGCGCGCTCCTCCGGCGGGTCGTCCGCCGTCATGAGCCCGTGCGCCGTCGCCAGCAGCTCGGCGTCGTCGGGCAGCACCTCCAGCGCGCTGCGCATCACGTCCACCGCGCGGTCGCGCCGCGTCGGGGCCAGCAGCCCCGCGAGGCGCAGCCCGAGCACCCTCGTGCCCTCCGCGTCCGAGCGCTCGCGGGCGCTGTCGAAGCGGGCGAAGAGCAGCTCGGCCAGGTCCTCGTGGCGCTCCGCGCGCTCGTAGAGGTCGGCCAGCAGCGTCGTGGCCGCGGTGTCGTCAGGGTCCTCGTCGAGCAGCGCCCGCAGCGACTCCATCGCCGCCTCCTCGCCGCCGGGCCGAGCCAGCAGGATGCGGGCGCGCTCCATCCGCAGGTGCTTGCGGTCCGCCGGGTCGAAGACGTTCGAGACCGACTCCTCGATGAGGGCCTCCAGCCGGGCCTCGTCCCCGAGCCGTCGGTACACCGTCAGCAGCGGCTCCCACACGGCGCGGTTGCCCGGGTCGCGCGCATGCAACGCCTCATAGGTGCTCGCCGCGAGCCGCAGGTCGTCGAGCGGACCGGCCGCCAGCGCCGCCACCCGCAGCTCCAGGTGCATCGCCTCGTCCTCCTCGGACTGCGCCGCCGCCGCGCGCAGCCAGCGCACGGCCTCCGCCGGGTCGCCCGCGGTCTCCCGCAGCCGCGCCAGCGCCACCATCGCCCAGCTCGAGTCGCGCACCTCGTCGCGCTCCTCGCCGATCGCGATCGCGCGGCGCAGCAGGGCCTCCGCGCGAGGGTCCATCTGCAGGTCGAGCGCCTGCTCCACGGCCAGGTGAAGCGTCTCCCACGAGGCCTCGGGGGAGGCGGCGCGGCGCTCCAGCACGTCGAGCAGCGCGGCGCGGTCGTCGGCCTCGCGGGCCACGCGCTCGTAGAGGTCGAGCACCGAGGTGCGCTCCGGCCACGACGAGGCCGCCGACTGGAGGAGCTGCGCCGCGCGGGGCAGGTCGGGGGCGTGCTCCTGCACCCAGGCGATCCAGGTGAGGCCCTCCTCCACGTCGGCGGGCTCCCGGGAGGCGAGCAGCAGGGCGGCGAGGCTCCAGGCCGATCCGCGGGCGGCGTCGCCCTCGGAGGCCGTGAGCATGCGCAGCACCTCGATGCGCCCGGCGGTGTCGCCGAGCACGTCGAGCGCGTGGTCGAGGCCCCACCACGCCGCCACCTGGATCTCGTCGTCGCCCTGCGCCGCGGCCTCGCGGTAGAGCGCGACGGCGCCGGTCAGGTCGCCGAGGTCGTGGGCCAGCGCGAAGGCCAGCCGCAGCGAGAGCGTGCCCACCGCGGAGGGGTCGGCCCCGGCGCGGGCGACGTCGAGGGCCGAGCGCAGGGTGGCCTCGTAGCGAGGCACCTGCGAGGTGGCGCGGGCGACGCGCGCCGCGGCGTCATGCAGGCCCGCATCGAGGGGGCGCAGCGCCAGGGCCTCGAGCAGCGCGTCGAGGGCCTCGGCGGGGCGGCTGAGCTGCTCGTCGAGGAGGGCGGCGGTGTCGGCCAGGGCCGAGGCGCGGGCGGAGGGCTCGCGCTCCCGCTCCAGACGGGAGCGCAGCGCCCGGAGGAGCACCTCGTGCTCGCCCATGGAGCGGAGCGCCTGCTCGAAGCGCAGCGCGTCGGCGTCCGAGCGGGAGGAGACCTCGAAGGCGGTCTCCAGGGTCTCGGCGGCGCGGTCGTGCTGGCCGAGGTCGCGGGCGATGCGGTAGAGCTCGAGCAGCACCTCCGCCGGGCGCGGCAGGTCGTCGGAGGGGGCGGTCTGCCGGCGCACGATGAGCAGCAGCGCGCGGAAGGCACGCTCCGCCCGGTCGAGCTGGCCCGCCTCGCGGGCGAGCTCGCCCAGCAGCCGGAACACCCCCGGGTGGCCCATGTCGATGCTCGACGCGAGGTCGAGCTGGGCGAGCGCCTCCGGGAGGTCGCCCCGGGCGCGGGCGATGAGCGCGAGCTGGTGGTGGGCGTGGGCGCGCTCCGGCGGGCGCTGCCGCCCGTAGGCCTCGAGCAGCGCGTCGAGGATGGCCCTCGCCTCGTCGAGCCGGCCGGAGGCCCGCAGGGCGTTGGCGAGCGCGATGCGCAGGCCGCGGTCGTCGGGCGACGCCGCCGAGGCGGCCTCGAGCACCGGCACCGCGCGCTCCGGCGCGTCGAGGCGCTGGTGGAGGATCTCCGCGGCCTCGCGAAGCTCCGCCGACGAGGGGGTGTGCCCGTCCGAGGGCTCCGAGAGCAGCGCGGCCAGGGGCTCCCAGCGGCCCGACTCGCGGTAGAGCGCCGCGAGGTGGGAGCGCAGCTCGCCCGCGTCGCCGCCGCTCGCGAGCTGGGCCTCGAGCACCGAGCGCGCCCGCTCCGGGTCGCCGCTCGCCACGTAGACCCGGGAGAGCGCCGCCACCACCGGGCGCCGCTCGTCGCCGGTCGCGCGGGCCAGCCGGCGCTCGAGGAAGGTGGCCGCGATCGCGGGCTCGTTGCGCGCGAGGTGCAGCCGGGCGAGCCCGTCGAGGGCCACCGGGTCGTCGCCGCGCGCCGCGATGCGGCCGTAGCCGTCGATGGCCGCGACGTCGTCGTGAAGGTCGCGCTCGGCCACCCTGGCGGCGGACATCCAGAGCGCGTCGGCCCCGGGGACCCCGGCGGCGTCGAGGGCCGCGGCCTGCGCCGCGAGGATGCCGTGCAGCTCCCGGGCGCGCTTCACGTCGAGCAGCCCGGTGAGCGCCGCGATGGTCTCCGGGTGGCCCGGCTCCTCCTCGAGGTTCTCGGAGTAGGTGGCGAGCGCGCCGTCGTCGTCGCCCAGCGCCCGCTGGTTGCGCGCGATGTCCATGCGAAGCTGCATGCGGCGCGAGGCGTCGTCGGTGAGCGAGAGCTCGTGCCGGCGCAGCGAGAGCAGCTCGACGCGCATCGCCGCGGCGTCGTAGAGGTCGGCCAGCCGCGCGATGATGTGCGCGTCGTTGGGGGCCTCGCCGTAGAGCGCCTCGTAGAGCGTGATCGCCCCGGCGGTGTCGCCGAGGTCGCGGGCCGAGCGCTCCGCCGCCGCCGCCCGGAGCGCGCGCGACTCCGCGACGGAGAACGGGAGCTCCTCGGCGGCCTTGATGAGCACCGCCACCGCCTCGGGGTGCTCGCCGCCCGCGGCGTAGAGGTCGACCTGCGTGCGCATCGCCCAGGTGGCGTGCGGCCGCGCGGACTCGTCGCCCCGCTTCCAGTGCTCCGCGCTACGGTCCTTCAGGGCGGAGAGCAGCTCGAGCACGCTGGCCCGGTCGCCCCCGGTGGCGAGCTCCACCTCCGCGGCCTCGCGCAGCACCCCGACGGACTCGGGCACGTCGCCGAGCGCCACCTCGAGCGAGCGCAGGGTCTCCACCAGCGCGTGCCCGGGGCTGCGCCGCTGGAGCGCCGCGTACTGCTGCAGCCGCGAGACGTCGCCGTTGTCGAGCGCCACCGCCCGACCGAGGAAGGCCTCCGCCGCGTCCAGGTCGCCGCGGCCACGCTGGTGCCGCGAGGCCGCCCAGGTGAGCAGCGCGGCCTTCAGGGGATCGGGGAGCACCGTCGTATGCATCTGCGCATCGGCCGCGCTCAGGGCGAGGGCCCAGCTCGCGGCGGGGTCTTCGCCGCCGTCCACCGCGTCGTCGAAGGCGTCGGAGAGGGCGGGGGCGATGCGCCCGAGCGCGCCGCTGGTGGTGACCAGGGCCTCGGCCGCGGCGTCCCAGCGCCCGCACGCCGCGCCCACGCGCACCGTCGCCGTCGCGGCGCGGAGGTTGGCGCGGTCGGCGCGCGCCACGCGGACGAAGGCGTCGAGGGCGCCCTCGCGGTCGTCGAGGGTGCCCTCCAGGATCTCCCCGAGGCGCAGCGCCAGCCGGTGCGAGTCGGCCTCCGGGCTCGCCGCGCTCGCCGCGCGGTAGGCGTCGGCCACGATGGACCACTCGCCGACCTGCTGCGCGAGGCGCTCGATCTCCCGCTCCAGCTCCTCGCCGTCCGCGCCGGCGCCCGCCGAGAGCGGGAGCGCGCGGGCCAGCAGCGTCAGCGCCCTGCGCGCGTCGCCCTGGCGCTGCTCGGCGATCTCCGCGGACTCTCGCAGCACCTCGAGGCGCGCGGGGACCTCGGCCGTCGCGGCGAGCCGGTGCTCGGCCAGGTCGACGATGGCCCCCCAGTCGCCGGTGCGGCGGAACGCCCGGTCGAGCGCCGCGGTGGCCGCGTCGTGCGCGGAGGGGACGTCGAGCATCGCGCGCATCCCGGCGAGGGCGTCGAGCTGCCCCGGCGCGTCGTCGAGCGCCGCCCGGTACGCCGCCAGGGTCTCCTCGGGCGAGTCGCCCCGCGCCCGGAACACGTCGCCCGCCCGCGCCTTCAGCATCGCCCGGCGCACCGGGTCGGTCTCCGTGGCGCTCGCTCGCTCCAGCAGCTCCAGCAGCTCGGACCAGCGCTCGGCGCGCGCCAGCAGGAGCGAGAGCGCGTCGACCACGGCGACGTCTTCGCCGAAGGCCTCTCGCACCTGGCGCCACGTCGCGATCGCGTCGTCGGTGCGGCCCAGCTCGTCGGCCTGGATCTTCGCGACCGCCGTGAGGTCGCCCCGCCGCGCGTCGTCGTCCGGGGCCGCCGCCGAGCGGGCGCGCAGCACGTCGACGAGCTCGTCCCAGCGCTGGGCGTCTTCCAGCAGCGAGGCCAGCGCGTCGAGCGACGCGGCGTCGCCGGGCGCGAGCTGCAGCCTCGCCCGCCAGGCCGCCACCGCGCGCTCGTGGGCGCCGATGGACTGCGCCAGCGCGGCCGCGCGCGCCCAGGTCTCGACCTGCGCGGCGACGGTGTCTTCGAGGCCCGCGAGGCGCTCCATGGCGTCGAGCCTCGCGCCGCGGTCGTCCGAGTCCGCGAGCAGCGCCTCGAGGTGGCGCGCGCTCTCGAGCGCGACCGGCCCCGGCGCCCCGGGGGCGTCGAGCACCTCGCGGTAGAGGGCCACTGCACCGGGGGCGTCTCCGAGCACCGTGGCGCGCACCTCGGCCGCGCGCACCAGCAGCGCCAGCCTGCGCTCGAGCGAGCCCTCTCCGCCGGCCGCGCCGAGGGAGCGGGCGGCCTCGATCAGGGCGTCGACCAGCACGCCGTGGCGGCCGGTGCGGCCCGCGGCGGCGGTGATCTCGTCGAGGGCCTCGTCCGAGCGCGGCGAGAGCGCGAGCAGGCGGGCGAGGTGGGGCATCGCCTCGGGTTCGCGCCCGAGGCCCCGGAGCCGGTCGGAGAGCTCGCGCAGCGTGGGCGAGTCGTCGTCGTGGGAGGAGACCTCCAGCACCCGGTGCAGCACCCGCAGCACGTCGTCGACGCGGCCCGCCTGGTCGTACTGGGTGCGGAGCATCGCCAGGGCCTGGCGGCTGACGGTGGGGTCGTCGGAGCCGCCGAGGCGCTCGAGCACCGCCCAGGCGTCGGCGCGGTCGCCGCCGGCGTCGAGCATCGCGGTGGCGGTCTGCAGCGCACCGGCGGGGTCGTGGAGGGCGTCGAGGTAGAGGGCCGCGATGCGGGCGCGCTGTGCCCTCGCGGCGGCGGGGTCGAGGTGCGCGATGCGGGTGGACCAGAGCCCGATGAGGTCGCGGTGGCGGCCCTGGCGCTCGTAGAGCCGCTCGAGGGCGCGGGCGGTCTGCGGCTCCGTCGGGTCGAGCGCGAAGAGGGCCTCCAGGTAGCGCGCGGCGCGCTCGGGCTGCGCGGCGAATTCACGGGCGACGTTGGAGGCCTCGAGCAGCAGCGCTCGGCGGCGGGAGACGTCCCCCTCGGGGGTGGCCCCGAGGGTGCGATCGTAGAGGGAGAGCAGGTCGTCCCAGCGCTCGTCGACGGTGTAGAGCATCGTGAGGCGCTCGAAGGCCCACTGGTCGCTCGCGTCGGCGCGCAGCACCGCGTCGAGCACCACCACGCGCGCGGCCGTGTCGCCCGACCACTCCTCGAGGAAGGCCAGCGCCCGCTCGCCCAGCTTCGAGGCGATGCCCGGCGAGTCGGTGCGCTCCAGGGCCTCGCGGTAGCGCTCGATCACCTCGTCGGGGCGCTGCAGCGCGCGAGCGCTCGACTCGGCGGCTTCCCAACCCGCGTCGTTCGTCGGGTCCTGCGACACCAGTTGCAGCGCGTTGCGGAGAATTTCCTCGTGATCGGCGTGCGTGCTCATCGGGCGGTGATCCTCGCAGAAGGCAGGTAGGGATCGTCGGGGGATCTGATCCTGAGCCCCAGACGGCGCCTGGACGATGGTTTTTGGTGGGGGCGGGAGGATAACCCAACCCCCCGGCGGAGGGTCCAGGGTCAAAACGAGCGCGAGGTGGAAGGGGCGCGAGACCCTACGCGACGATCAGGGCCTCCCGGGCCTCCCGGGTCTCCCGGGCGGCGCGCGGAGCGCTGCGATGCGCTGGAGGATCGCGTCGCGGTCGGGGGCGTTGGGGTTCTGCTCCAGGTAGCGCTCGAGCTGCTGCGCGAGGCGCTCGCGACCCACCTGCGTGCCCTGTCGGATGAGCTGATCGAGAGGGAGGTTGGGCATCGGGCCGGTCGGCGCGGCGGGCGCAGGGACGTCCGCCGTGGGCGTGGGCGTGACGGGCGTCGGCGTGGGCGTCGGTGTGGGTGTGGGTGTGGGTGTCGGTGCCGGCTCGGCGGGCGCAGGGACGTCCGTGGTGGGCGCGGGCGTGGGCGTGGCGGGCGTGGGCGTGGCGGGCGCGGGACGGACCACCGGCGGCCGTCGTGGCGTCGTGGGAGCGGGGGCCGAGGGCGCTGCGGGGACGGGGGCCGCGACGACGGGGAGCGGGGCCGCGGGGGCTGGGGCCGTGGGGGCCGGGGCCGAGGGAGCGAGCGGGGTCACCGGCGCCGAAGGAGAGGCGGCGGGGGAGGAGTCGCGAGAGGCGAGGAGGGCCGCGAGGCCACCGCCGGCGGCGAGGAGCAGCGCGGCGCCGAGGATCCACGGGGCGCGGGAGCGGGGGCGGGCGGGCGTCGCCGACGCGGCCGAGGGGGAGACGCCCAGATACGACGGTTGCAGCGGGGGAGAGGGCACCGCGCCGGCGTTGAGGGTCTGCGGGAGGAAGGCCGGCATCGCGACGGTGGCCGCGACGCCGATCGCGCTCGCGGGGATGGGGACCGTGCGCGCGGGCCCGCCGCCCAGCAGGGCGACCTCCAGGGACTGGACCGCTGCGGAGGCGTCGGGGAAGCGCGCCGAGGCCTCGCGCTGCACCGCCCTCGCGAACCACGGGTCGAAGCCCGCAGGGACGAGCGAGCCGACGCCGAGCTGGGCCGCGCGCGCCGACGCCGGGGGAATCGGCTCGAAGAGCATCTCCCGCATCATCGCGGCGACGGAGCTGCCGGAGAGGCTCCCGGTGGTCCAGAAGGAGCGGCCGGTGAGGAGGTAGAAGGCCACGAGGCCGATGGCCCAGACGTCCGTCGGGGGCCCGATCTGGCCGTGCGGGTCGCTCTGCTCGGGGGCCATCCAGAGGGGCGTACCCATGCTTCCGGTGGCGGTGCCTCGGGCGTCCTGGATGACCTTGGCGATGCCGAAGTCGAGCACCTTCACCATCACCGTCGCGCCCTCCCGGCGGGTCGACGCGAGGAAGATGTTCTCGGGCTTCACGTCGCGGTGCACCAGGCCCGCGCGGTGCGCCGCCCCGAGCGCGTGGCACACCTGCCGGAGGATCTCGTAGGCCTCGGAGGGAGGCGCCGCGCCGCGCTTCTCCACGCGCTCGAAGAGGGTCTCTCCCTGGAGCAGCTCCATCGCGAGCCACGGCACGCCGGAGGCCTCGTCGACCCCGGAGGCGATGACCTCCACCACGTGGTCGCTCTCGATGCGAGAGCCCGCCCGGGCCTCGTCGGCGAAGCGACGGCGGTTGTTCGGGTCGGCCACGAACTGCGGGTGCATCAGCTTGAGGGCGCGCTCCCGGCCGGTGCTGAGCTGCTCGACCACGTAGACCGAGCCCATGCCGCCGTCGGCCAGCGGGCGGACCACTCGAAAGTCATGGGCGAAGAGGGTTCCGGGGGGGAGCTGCGCGAGCGTCGACATCCCCTGATCAATGAAGCCCGTCGCCGAACTTCACAAGAGAACGCGACCGAAGGGCGCGCCGGGAGGAGCGAGGAGGGGAGAGGGGAGGGGAGAAGGGAGGTCAGCGCGTCAGAGGTCGAGGATGACCACGCCGGGGAACGACGCGTTGCAGACGACGCTGCCGTCGGTGCGTCCGCGTACGCCCGTGCGGCGGGCCACCTCGACGCCTCCGCGAATGGCCACGAGGGTCCAGGTCGCGTTGGCGACGGCGCTGGTGTACGCCTCGGGGCACACGTAGTACCGGCCCGGGGTGAACGAGGTCGGCCAGTAGATGTTCTCCGGGCCGCGCTGGCTGGTGTCGTCCACGTCGAGGGTGCCGCCGCAGGCGCTGGGGCGGCCGAAGTAGATCTCCGTGCCGCAGGGGGGCGTCACGTGGAGATCCATGTCCCCGGTGATGCTCCAGGTGAGCGTGAAGCGCAGCGCCCCCTGGCCCACGCAGGTGCCCGCGGCGCACGCCTGACCCGCCGAGCAGGCCCGGCCGCAGGCGCCGCAGTTGGCGTTGTCCGTCTGCAGGTCGCGGCACACGCCCGAGCAGTTGGTCTGGCCCGCCGCGCAGGTCACGCTGCACGCGCCCGCCGAGCACACCTGGCCCGCCGAGCACACCCGCCCGCAGACGCCGCAGTTGGTGTTGTCGCTGCCGAGGTTGCGGCACACGCCCGAGCAGTTGGTGAGCCCCGCGCCGCACGCCACCACGCAGGCGCTCGACTGGCAGACCTGGCCCGACGGGCACACGCGCCCGCAGGCGGCGCAGTTGCTCTCGTCGCTGGTGAGGTCTCGGCAGACGCCCGAGCAGTTGGTCTGCCCGGAGCCGCAGGACACCGTGCAGACGCTCCCGGTGCACACCTGCCCGGAGGGGCAGACCCGCGCGCAGGCGCCGCAGTTGGCGTTGTCGCTGCTGAGGTCTCGGCAGACGCCCGAGCAGTTGGTGGTGCCCGCCGCGCAGGAGACGTTGCACGTCCCCCCGGAGCAGACCGTCCCCGCGGCGCAGGCGCGGCCGCACACGCCGCAGTTGGCGTTGTCGGTCAGCAGGTTGCGGCAGACGCCCGAGCAGTTGGTCTGCCCCGAGGCGCACGACACCGTGCACACGCCGCTGGAGCAGATGGTCCCGGCGCCGCACACCCGAGCGCAGGCGCCGCAGTTGTTGTTGTCGCTGGTGAGGTCTCGGCAGACGCCCGAGCAGTTGGTGGTGCCCGCCGCGCAGGAGACGTTGCACGTCCCCCCGGAGCAGACCGTCCCCGCGGCGCACGCGAGGCCGCACACGCCGCAGTTGGCGTTGTCGGTGGTGAGGTCACGGCACACGCCCGAGCAGTTGGTGGTGCCCGAGGCGCAGGAGACCGAGCACACGCCCGCCGAGCAGAACTGCCCCGACGGGCACACCCGCCCGCACGCCCCGCAGTTGCTGTTGTCGCTGGTGAGCGCGCGGCACACGCCCGAGCAATTGGTCGTGCCCGCCGCGCAGGAGACGGAGCACACGCCCGCCGAGCAGAGCTGGCCCGCCGCGCAGACCCGAGCGCACAGCCCGCAGTTGTTGTTGTCGCTGGTGAGGTCGCGGCACGTGCCCGAGCAGTTGGTCTGCCCCGCGGCGCAGGACACGATGCATACGCCCGCCGAGCAGGCCTGGCCCGACGGGCACACCCGACCGCAGGTGCCGCAGTTGGCGTTGTCGGTCTGCAGGTTGCGGCAGACGCCCGAGCAGTTGGTCGTGCCCGAGGCGCACGTCACGCTGCACACGCCCGCCGAGCAGAGCTGGCCCGCCGGGCAGACCCGAGCGCACGCCCCGCAGTTGTTGTTGTCGGTCTGGAGGTCGCGGCAGAGGCCCGAGCAGTTGGTCGTTCCCGCGGCGCACGACACCGTGCACACGCTGTTGGTGCAGACCTGCCCGGAGGGGCACACGCGGGCGCAGCCGCCGCAGTTGCTCTCGTCGCTGGTCAGGTCGCGGCACGCGCCCGAGCAGTTGGTCTGCCCCGTGGCGCACGACACCACGCAGGCGCCCGCGGTGCACACCTGGCCCGAGGGGCAGACCCGGCCGCAGGCGCCGCAGTGGTTGAGGTCGGTGCTGAGGTCGCGGCAGAGGCCCGAGCAGTTGGTGGTGCCCGCCGCGCACGACACGGCGCAGGTGCCCGCCTGGCAGGCCTGGCCCGCCGCGCACACCCGGCCGCAGGCGCCGCAGTTGTTGTTGTCGCCGGTGAGGTCGCGGCAGACGCCCGAGCAGTTGGTGGTGCCCGCGCCGCACGACACCGTGCACGCCCCCGCGGAGCACACCTGCCCCGAGGCGCAGGCGCGGCCGCAGGCGCCGCAGTTGCCGCGGTCGGTGGCGAGGTCACGGCAGACGCCCGAGCAGTTGGAGGTGCCCGCGCCGCAGGAGACGGCGCACACGCCCGCGGAGCACACCTGGCCCGAGGCGCAGGCCCGGCCGCAGGCGCCGCAGTGGTTGAGGTCGGTGGTGAGGTCGCGGCAGGTGCCCGAGCAGTTGGTCTGGCCGCCGCCGCACGACACGGCGCAGACGCCGCCCGCGCAGGTCTGGCCCGACGGGCACACCCGGCCGCAGGCGCCGCAGTTGGCGTTGTCGGTGGTGAGCACCCGGCAGACGCCCGAGCAGTTGGTGGTGCCCGCGGCGCAGGAGACGGCGCACACGCCCGCGGAGCACACCTGGCCCGCGGCGCACGAGCGGCCGCAGGCGCCGCAGTGGTTGAGGTCGGTGGTCAGGTCACGGCAGATGCCCGAGCAGTTGGTGGTGCCCGACACGCAGGACACGGTGCAGGTGCCGGCGGAGCAGAGCTGGCCCGACGGGCAGGCGCGGCCGCAGGCGCCGCAGTGGTTGGTGTCCGTCGCGAGGTCTCGGCAGACGCCCGAGCAGTTGGTGGTGCCCGACACGCAGGACACGGTGCACGTCCCCGCGGAGCACACCTGGCCCGAAGGGCAGGCGCGCCCGCAGGAGCCGCAGTTGGAGAGGTCGCTGGTGAGGTCTCGGCAGACGCCCGAGCAGCTCGTGGTGCCCGACCCGCAGGAGACGGTGCAGGTCCCCGCGGAGCACACCTGGCCCGACGGGCACATGCGGCCGCAGGCGCCGCAGTTGAGGCGGTCGGTGGCGAGCTCGCGGCAGGTTCCGGCGCAGTCGACCTGGCCCGCCGGGCACGACACGGTGCACGCGCCGCCTGCGCAGATCTGGCCCGAGGCGCAGGCCATCCCGCAGCCGCCGCAGTTGGTGCGGTCGGTGCTGAGCTCCCGGCAGACGCCCGAGCAGTTGGTGGTGCCCGCGCCGCACGACACGGTGCACACGCCCGCGGAGCACACCTGCCCCGCGGCGCACGCCCGGCCGCAGGCGCCGCAGTCGTTCACCCCGGTCTGCAGGTCTCGGCACACGCCGCCGCAGTTGGTGAGGCCCGCGCCGCACGACACGGTGCAGGTGCCGCGGGAGCAGACCGTCCCCGAGGGGCACGAGCTGCCGCAGGTGCCGCAGTTGGAGTTGTCGCTCCCGAGGTCCCGGCAGACGCCCGCGCAGTTGGTGAGCCCTGCGAGGCAGGACACCTGGCAGACGCCCACCGAGCAGACCGTCCCAGAGGGGCAGGCGGTGCCGCAGGCGCCGCAGTTGTTCACGTCCGTGTCGAGGTCCCGGCAGACGCCCGCGCAGTTGGAGGTGCCCGCGCCGCAGGAGACCTGGCACATCCCTCGGGAGCACACCTGACCCGAGGCGCAGCCGCGGCCGCAGGCGCCGCAGTGGTTGTTGTCCGTGTCGAGGTCGCGGCAGACGCCCGAGCAGTTGGTGGTGCCCGCGCCGCACGACACGGTGCACACCCCCGCGGAGCACACCTGCCCCGAGGCGCAGCCCACGCCGCACGCTCCGCAGTTGTTGACGTCCGTGTCGAGGTCCCGGCACACGCCCGAGCAGCTCGTGGTGCCGGCCACGCAGGACACCGTGCAGGCGCCGCGAGAGCACACCTGCCCGGAGGGGCAGACCACCCCGCAGGCGCCGCAGTTGAGGCGGTCGGTCTCCAGCTCGCGGCAGGTGCCGGCGCAGTCGACCTGGCCCGCGGGGCAGGAGACGGTGCACGCGCCCGCCGAGCAGATCTGGCCCGTCGGGCAGGCGGTGCCGCAGGCGCCGCAGTTGAGGCGGTCGGCCGTGAGGTCTCGGCAGACGCCCGAGCAGTTGGTCGTCCCGGTCACGCACGACACGGTGCACGCCCCGGCGGAGCACACCTGCCCGGAGGGGCAGGCCCGGCCGCAGGCGCCGCAGTTGGCGAGGTCCGTCAGCGGGTCCCGGCAGACGCCTTCGCAGTTGTTGAGCCCGGCGCCGCACGACACGGTGCAGGTGCCGCGGGAGCAGACCGTGCCGGAGGGGCAGGCGTTGCCGCAGGCGCCGCAGTTGGCGTTGTCGCTCGAGACGTCTCGGCAGATGCCCGAGCAGTTGGTCAGCCCCGAGAGGCAAGACACCTGGCACATCCCCGCCGAGCAGACCGTCCCCGAGGGGCAGGCCATGCCGCAGGCGCCGCAGTGGTTGAGGTCGGTGGTGAGCTCGCGGCAGAGGCCCGAGCAGTTGGTGGTGCCCGCCACGCAGGACACCTGGCACATGCCCATGGAGCACACCTGGCCCGCCGCGCAGGTCACCCCGCAGGCGCCGCAGTGGGCGAGGTCGGTGGTGAGGTCTCGGCAGACGCCCGAGCACTCGCTGAGGCCCGCGCCGCAGGAGACCTGGCACATCCCCCGGGAGCACACCTGGCCGGCCATGCAGCGGGCGCCGCAGGCGCCGCAGTGGTTGCTGTCGCTGGTGAGGTCGCGGCAGACGCCGTCGCAGCTCGAGAGCCCGCCGCCGCACGACACGACGCAGCGGCCCGCGGTGCACACCTCGCCGGAGCTGCACGCGTTGCCGCAGGCGCCGCACCCGGCGCGGTCGGTCTGCAGGTCGCGGCACACGCTGGAGCAGTTGGTGAAGCCTGATCCGCAGGTGGTCTGGCACGCTCCTCGGACGCAGAACTGCCCGAAGGGGCACTCGTTGCCGCAGGCGCCGCAGTGGTGGATGTCGTTGGTGGTGTCGGCGCAGACCTCGCCGCCGCCCATCGGGCCCGCGTCGGAGCCCGGGGTGGCGCAGGGCATCAGCAGCTCGGAGCAGCGGATGCGGCAGCGGCCCGCCTGGCAGGAGTAGCCCTCCTGGCAGGTGTTGCCGCAGGCGCCGCAGTTGGCCCGGTCGGTCATCAGCTCGGCGCAGTAGCGCAGCGTGCCGCCGTCCATCGGCGCGGGGGTGCTGCACTCGGTGGTGGTGCCGGTGCACATGAAGGTGCACACCCCGTCGGCGCAGACCTGGTCGGTGCCGCACACGGTGCCGCAGGCGCCGCAGTTCATCCGGTCGGTCTGGAGGGAGGTGCAGCGCGCGGCGCCCGCGTCGGCGCCCGCGTCGCCGGTCGCCCCCGCGCAGAGCCGCTCGCCGGTCGCGCAGTTGGGGATGCAGGCGCCGTTCTGACAGAGCTCGCTCGAGGCGCAGGCGCGCCCGCAGGCGCCGCAGTTCTCGCGGTCCATCCTCGGGTCGGTGCAGCGGTCGTTGCAGGCGTTGAGGGGCGCGGGGCAGAGCAGCACGTCCGCGGGAGCGTCCATGGTGACGTCCCCGGAGGCGGCGTCCCGGGGGGATGGACCCCCGACGACGCTGCTCCCGGTACAGCCGGCCACCGCCAGCAGGGCGAGGGCCATGAGGAGAAATGGCGGCTTTGGATGTGGCATGGGCGAGCGTTCCTTCCAGCAATGGAGGGTATGCTCGGAGTCCGTTTGCCGGACAGCGCTTCTGTCGGGGAATCAGCCCGCGATAAAGCAGGGAAAGAGACCGAGCAAAGGCTCAGTCGTGTTCCCAGTTGGCAGTGGCCGAGAAGGTGAGCTTGGGATAGTCGCGCTGGGCGACGCTGAGGGCCCAGTCGCTCTTGAAGAGGATCACCAGGCGCTTGTCCTGGTCGAGCACGCAGGCGCCGTAGCCCTTGTCCTCGAGGTTCTCGATGGAGGCGCCCTCGCCGCGCACCCAGCGGGCGTGCTGGTAGGGCAGCGGCTCGAGGATGACCTCGACGCTGTACTCGTTCTCCAGCCGGTGCTGGAGCACCTCGAACTGCAGCTGGCCCACCACGCCGAGCACCGGGATCTGCTCCTGCCCCGGGGAGTTGAACACCTGCACGGTGCCCTCCTCGGAGAGCTGAGAGAGCCCGGCGATGAACTGCTTCCTGCGCGAAGGGTCCTTGGCGCGGAGGCGGGCGAAGTGCTCCGGGGAGAAGCGCGGCACGGCGTCGAAGAAGAAGCCCTCGCCGGTGTGCAGCGTGTCCCCGATGCGGAACATCCCGGGGTCGAAGACGCCCAGCACGTCGCCCGGCCAGGCCTCGTCCACGGCGCTGCGCTCCTGGGCGAAGAACTGCTGCGGCCGCGAGAGCCGCACTTCCTTGCCGAGCCTCGCGTGGCGCACCCACATCCCGCTGGTGAACTTGCCCGAGCACACGCGCATGAAGGCCACGCGGTCGCGGTGGGCCTTGTCCATGTTCGCCTGCACCTTGAAGATGAAGGCCGAGAACTGCTTGTCCGCGGGGTGGATCAGCCCCTTGGAGGAGCTGCGCGGCCCCGGCGGCGGCGCGAAGCGGTGGAACTTCTCCAGGAAGGGCTCGACCCCGAAGTTGGTCATCGCGCTCCCCCAGAACACCGGGGTGATCTCACCCTTCGCGAAGCGCTCCACGTCGAAGTGCTCGCCCGCGCCGGCCACCAGCTCGGACTCGTCCTTGAAGGTCTTGTAGAGCGAGTCTCCGAGGATCTGCTCCAGCCTCGGGTCGTCCGCCGAGATGGTCTGCTGCTCGGACATGCTCGCGCCGTGGTCGGTGTTGCGCTGGAAGAGCAGCACCTGGTTGGTCTCCCGGTCGAACACGCCCTTGAAGTCCGGGCCCATCCCGATGGGCCAGGTGATGGGGACGCACCGGATGCCCAGGAGCTGCTCGACCTCGGTCATGAGGTCGAAGGGGTCCTGCCCCGGCCGGTCGAGCTTGTTCATGAAGGTGACGATGGGCGTGTTGCGGAGGCGACACACCTGGAAGAGCTTGCGCGTCTGGGCCTCGACGCCCTTGGCCACGTCGATGAGCATCACCGCGCAGTCGGCGGCGGTGAGCGTGCGGTAGGTGTCCTCGCTGAAGTCCTGGTGGCCCGGCGTGTCGAGGAGGTTGAAGCGCGTCCCCGCATACGGGAACTGCATCACGCTCGACGTGATGGAGATGCCGCGCTGCTTCTCCAGGTCCATCCAGTCGGAGGTGGCGTGGCGGCGGGCCTTGCTCGCGCGCACCGCTCCGGCCAGGTGGATGGCTCCCCCGTAGAGCAGCAGCTTCTCGGTGAGCGTGGTCTTGCCCGCGTCGGGGTGTGAGATGATCGCGAAGGTTCGGCGCGGCGTGTGGCCGTCGGTTCCGTCGGTGGACATGGCGCGGGGCACATAGCCCAACGCCCCGTCACTCGTCCAACAGCACCCGCTCTCGGCCATGCTCCGCGATGGACTCCCGGATGCGCCGGAGCAGGGCCTCGCGGCGCGCGGAATACGCCGCCCAGTAACGCGCCGTCTCCAGCCGGCGGAAGCGCAGCCCGTCGCGGCGCACCTCCGCCCGCACCGCGTCGGCGGTCGCCCGCTCGATGCCCGGGAGCAGCGAGGCCGGGATGCGCTCGATGTGGTCGATGCCGCCGCGGTCGACCTGCACCAGGTTCTGCAAGAACCACCCGCGGTTGTTGTCGCGAAACACCAGGTCGCCGTGCTCGTCGACGGCGACGTTGGCGGCGTTCCAGCGGTCGAAGTTGCCTTGGAGGTAGTCGAAGGCGATGAGCTCCGCGATCTGCGCCGCGCGCCGCCGGCTCGCCGGGGGGACGTCGTTGCGGGCGGACATCCAGCGGCTCCACTCGTCGCGCGCCCCGGGCTCGTGGAGCCCCGAGTGGTGGAGCACGGGCATCCAGTAGATGGCCACGCCGCGGATGGTTCCGTCGCGCTCTCGGATGAGGTCGCGGTCGTTGGCGAAGGACTCGATCACCGACGCGGGCACCGTGCGGCTCACCGCCGGAGGCACGCGGCCGGTGATGCCCAGCACCCGAGCCAGCCGGTAGCCCAGCACCTCGTGCTTCCACCACTGGTGCTCGCCCCGGCGCGCCGGCTTGAACGCGATCTCCACCCCGTCGCCCAGGTCGCAGTGGAACACCAGCGTGCTGCTGCTGAAGCGGTGCAGCACCCGCTGCACGGGCCTCGTCGCCATCGCCTGGAGCAGCGCGTCCTCGTCCTGACCGCGAAACCGCCGGATGCCGTCGGGGCGCTGCGCCGGGGCGGCGGGCTCCATCGCCGCGGCGGGAGCGCCTGCGTCGGCCGCCGGGGGAGGGGCCTCGAGCGTCGGGGCGTCGAGGGGGGCGCCCGCGTCGACGACGGCCCTCGCGGTGGCCACCTCGGAGAGCAGCGGGGGGCGGGCGCCGACGGGCGCTCGGGTGCAGGCGGTGATCAGGGTGAGCGCCGCGAACGTTCCCCAGCCCGCGCGCTGCCGCCGTCGATTCATCGTCGGCGCGCACGCTAGCACCGACGGGACATCGCCCGCGACCCCGATCACGTTCTAGAGTCGGAGCACCTTCGATGCTCCCTCCGAGGAAAGCTCCCCATGCCTGGTCGGCCGCGCTCCGTGCGGCGGCGCTGCTGGTGACCGCGGCGCTGGCCACCACGCGCTGCGCGTCCGGCGCGTGCGACCTGAACTCGGACTGCGTCGCGGGCACGTACTGCGGCTACGACCACCAGTGCCGCTACGACTGCTACGAGGACCGTGACTGCAACGACGGCTCCTTCTGCAACCGCGACCGCGGGCGCTGCCAGGTGATCAGCGCCGACGCCGGGGTCACGCCCGACGCCGGAATGGTGAAGAAGGACGCGGGCGAGACGCCCATGGACGTCTCGAGGCCGCGAGACATGGACACCGGGACGCCGCGAGACGCGGGCGTCGATGTGCCCGTGGCGATGGACGTCCCGGTGGCGATGGACGTCCCGGTGGCGATGGACGTCCCGGTGGCGGTGGATGTCCCGGTGGCGGTGGACATGGGGGTTCCGCCCGTGGACGCAGGCCCGGCGCGAGCGGCCTACCTCGACCCGTGCACGGCCAACGACGACTGCGCGAGCGGCGAGTGCCTCACCACGAGCGGCGGCGCGCGCTTCTGCACCCGTCGCTGCGTCTCGACCATCGACTGCGGGGACGGCTTCCTCTGCGACAGCCCCCCGGCGGGAAGGCCTGCGCGCTGCGTGCTCGACGACACGGGCACGGCCTGCGACGTGCGGACTGCGGCGCCCTGCGCGCGCTTCTGCGTCGCCAACCCGGTGACCCGCCTGATGGCGCACTGCACCCACGAGTGCCGCACGGCCGCCGACTGCCCCGCGGGCTACGGCTGCCAGGACGCGGGCAGCGGCCAGCGGGTGTGCATCGCCGCCGAGCAGCCCTGCGGCCGCGCCTCCGACTGCACCACCAACGTCTGCATCGGCATGACCGGGGGCTTCCAGGGCTGCACCTCGCACTGCACGAGCGCGAGCGACTGCCCCCGGCGCATGACCCTCAACGTCACGGGCGTCGGCATCGTCACGCTGCCGCCCTACGAGTGCCAGATGGTGGAGGGCGAGCGGATCTGCGTGCCGCCGCTCCAGGCCCTCGGCGGCGACGTCGCGGGGAGCGACGAGCTCGGCGCGTCGTGCGGGGCGTCGGGTATCGCGCTGTGCCGGAGCGGGGTCTGCGACGGCATGGGAAACGTCTGCGTGCAGGGCTGCACCGCCGGGGGCGGGTGCCCGAGCGGCTTCGCCTGCCGGCCCTGGGTCGACGACTCGGACGTGTACCTGGTGTGCCGTCGCTCGGTGAGCGGCAACGTTCCTGTGGGCGGTCCGTGCTCGGTCGGCGCGGACTGCGTCACGGGGCTCTGTCAGGGGTCTGCGACGGGGGCGACTGCCTACTGTTCGAGGCTCTGTCGCGACCGGCTGTGCCCGACGGGCATGCGGTGCGTGGACGTCGGACGGGCGCTCGACGGGACGCCGATCGCGCTCTGCCAGCGCTAAGGATCAGCGAACCAGGATCACGCCCGCCATGCTCGGCTGGTGGAACATGCAGTGGTAGGGGTAGATCCCCGGCGCCGCGAAGGTGAAGGACACCGAGCTGCCGGAGTCGGTGTTGGCGATCGGGTTCGGGGTGGTGCCGGTTTCGGACTGACCCGGAGCCACGCCGGTGCGGAGCGGATGGCTGCTGAACGGGCCCGAGAAGCTCACCATCTGGCCCGCCGAGATGATCAGGCACTTGGGGCTGTAGGCGGAGCCGACCACACCCCCGAAGGTGACGCTGCGCTCCCCCGTGGTCCTGCGGTCGACGTACATCGCCTCGGTGCATCCATGGATCACCGTGAGCGCCGCGCCCGCGTCGGTGGCGGTGCCCGCGTCGGTGGTCGTTCCGGCGTCCGTGGCGGAGCCCGCGTCGGTGGTCGTTCCGGTGTCCGTGGCGGTGCCCGCGTCGGTGGCCGTTCCGGTGTCCGTGGCGGTGCCCGTGTCGGTGGCCGTTCCGGTGTCCGTGGCGGTGCCCGTGTCGGTGGCCGTCCCGGTGTCCGTCGCGGTGCCCGTGTCGGTGGTCGTCCCGGTGTCCGTCGCGGAGCCGGTGTCGACGACGGTGCCGGCGTCCGTCACGGGGGCGGGGTCGTCGCTGCAACCCGCGACCATGCCGGCCATAAGAAGAGCGGATCCAAGAATGAAGTTCGTACGCATCGGTGATCTCTCCATGAGCGTCGGGTCCCTCCCGGCGCTGCTCGGCGGCATATCTACCGCAGTTCTCCCCGCGCTGAGCATTCGTCGACGGAGGGCGCATGACGTCCGGCGCCCTCGTCGCTGCTGTCCCCGAAGGGTCGCTCAGCGATCGGGTCTCGCCTGGAGCGTGTCGAGGTAGGCCTTCAGGTCGCTGGCGTTGATGGGCTTGGGAAGCAGGGTGACGCCGGTGAAGGCGCGGCTCAGCTCGAGCGCGTCGGGCCCGGCCCGCCCGGTGGCCAGGAGTACCGGCACGTCGGGTTGAAGGGAGCGGATGCGGGGCAGGGTGCCTCGGCCGCCCAGGCCCGGCATGTTCATGTCGAGGATGACCACGTCGGGCGACGATCCTCGATTCATGCGATCGAGGGCCTCCTCGCCGCTGCCGACCAGGACCACGCGGTGGCCCTGCGCGCGGAGCACCGGCCCGATGGAGTCGCGGATCAGCTCGTCGTCGTCCACCAGCAGGACGTCCAGGCTGCGGCCTTCGCCCTCCTGCCTCGAGGGCGTGGGCGCCGCGTCCTCGGGCTCCTCGCCCTCGCAGGAGGGCAGCCGCACGAGCACCCGGGTGCCCCTCCCCGTCTCGCTCTCGATCGCCAGCGTGCCTCCGTGGGCCTTCATGGTGTTGTAGACCATGGAGAGCCCGAGGCCGGTGCCCTTGCCGTGGGACTTGGTGGTGAAGAAGGGGTCCATCGCCTTGTCGAGGACCTCCCTGGGCATCCCGATGCCGGAGTCGACGACCTCCAGCTCGATCCATCCGGGCTCGGCGTTGCGGGTGCGGAGGGTGAGGGTGCCTCCGTGCGGCATGGCGTCGATGGCGTTGACGCAGAGGTTCATCAGCGCGTGGACCAGGGCGGCGGAGTCGCCCCGGATGGGCCGCAGGTCGTCCGTGAGGTCGAGGGAGAAGCGCACCTGGGCCAGCGTGGTGCGCTCCAGCAGCAGCACCTCCTCCAGCACCAGGGCGTTGAGGTTCAGCAGCTTCACCTCGGAGAGGTCGTGGCGGGCGAGGCCCAGCAGCCGGCGCACCATGTCGCCGCCGCGCTGGCAGGCCTTGGTGATGGTGGCGAAGGCCTGCTGGGCGGGGCTGTCCGGGCGCTCCATCGCCTCGTGCGCGGAGGCCAGCATGAGGATGGAGCCGAGGACGTTGTTCATGTCGTGGGCCACGCCGCCCGCGAGGCTCCCGAGGCTGTCCATCTTCTGCGACTGGCTGAGCTGCCGCTCCAGCTGGGAGCGCTCCTCCTCGGCCTGCTTGCGCTCGTTGATGACGTCGAAGATCGCCGCGAAGTGGCCCGGCATCGGCCGGTAGACCGAGATGGAGAACCACAGCTTGAGGGCGCTGCGGTAGACCTCGAAGCGCTCCGGCAGCCCGGTGCGGACCACTCGCTCGTAGCGCTCGAGCATGTCGGGGTCCGCCTCGCGGATGCCGGGGACGACCTCGGAGACCCTCCGGCCCACGACGTTCTTCAGGCCGGTCAGCTCGGTGAACGACTGGTTGACCTCGACGTAGATGAAGTCGTCCGCCACGCCGTCCTTGTAGACCAGGCGGCAGAGGGCGAAGCCCTGGGCCATGTGGTTGAACAGGGCCCTGAAGTGGCTCTCGCTCTGGCGGACGGCGTTCTCGGCCTCCACCCGATCGGTGATGTCCCTGGAGTTGACCACCACCGCGCTGATGGAGGGGGTGTCGAGCATGTTGACCCCGATGGCCTCCATCCAGATCCACCCTCCCTCCTTGCGGGCGTATCGGTAGCGGACCCGCACCGGCAGCCCCGGGTGGGTGAGGCACTTCTGGAAGGTCTCTCCCACCTGCGAGGCGTCGTCGGGGTGGATGAAATCGAAGGTGCTGCGACCCTCGAACTCCTCCGGGGCGAAGCCGTGGAGGCGCTGCGCCGCGGGGGAGTTGTAGAGGAGCCTGCCCTCGCGATCCATGAGGCTGAGGATGTCCCCGGAGTAGTCGAGCAGCGCCTGCATGCGCTCCGCGTTCAGGGGCGCCGGCTGAGCGGCGCGAGGCGCCCGGGGATCATTGGAATCCAGCATCATCACCCACCGCGTGTGAGCATAGCTCCACGATGTCTGTCATGAGACCTGAAGAGCATTGGTGTCTCCTCGCGGCGCCTCCCGTCGGGCGCGTCGAAATGCCGAGCTGGATCGCCAGGGCGCACTCGCTCATCCGCGCCGAGCTCACGCTGCTCCAGCGTCTCGGCGACCCGGATGGCAATCTTCCCGCGGTGGCCTCGCTGGGCTTCACGCTGCGCCCCCTCGGCGACGCGGCGCAGCCCACGGTGGTGCAGGTGCACACGCTGCCCATGGACGAGCTGCCCGCGGTGAAGGCGGCGGCCGACCGCGCGGTGGAGGCCATCGGAGGCGCTGGGATGGACGCGCTGGTGGCGAGGGCGACGAGGGTGTGGATGGTCGAGAGGAGGCCGATGGCGGGAGGCGACCCGAGGGCCCCGCTGGCGATGGCGGCGCTGCTCGCGGGGGTGCTGCTGGCGCCGGTGGTCCCGCCGGAGGGAGGGGCGATCTTCGGGCTCAAGGGGGCGAGGACGAGGCTCGAAGCGCTGGGCTGGCGTACCTAGCGGGCGCCCGCGTCGGAGCAGCTGCGCAGCACCTCGCCGATCTGCCGCAGCGCGCGGGGGTCGCGCAGCCACGGGGCCAGCACCCGGGTGAGCGCCCCGAGGTCCGCCGGGGGCAGGGCGCACACCGAGTTGCCCGGCGCGGTGTAGCAGCCCGCGTGTGAGGCGTAGGCGGCGTCGACGAGCGCCTCGCAGCTCAGCGCGCTCGCGCCGACGAGCGGCACCAGCGAGCGCTGAAGGCAGGTGCGAACGCCCCGCAGCCACGCCTGACCCGCGGGGCTGAACTCCTCGCGACGCGCGATGAAGGCGTTGCAGAGCCGCTCGCCGAACGCGAGCGCGTAGCCCTCGTCGCCGCAGGGGTGGGCCGCGTCGAGGCAGGCCCGGTAGAACGCGCAGTCGTCCTCGACGGCCTCGGCGCACGAGGCCCGGTCGGGGTAGGTCGCTCCCGCGCGGCACGCCACTGGGCGCGAGGGCCGGTAGGTGCCGAGGCAGTCCGCGGTGGTCGCGCAGGGGATGCCCCGCGCCGAGAGACGGGCCCGGCACCGGGCGACGAGGGCCGCCGCGTCGCGGGTGGTGCACGCGGTGGAGGTCACCTCGGAGGCGCAGACCGCCGCGACCTCGGGCGAGGTCGGGATCAGTGCGACCGCGCCAGCGAGCTCGGGGCCGAGGTCGTCCACGGGCACGCCGGCGTCGGAGGCGGGCGCGTCGGTGCAGCCGATGGAGAGGAGGAGCATCGCGGCGAGCGCCGACTTCAGGGTGCACCGGAGCACGGCGCCGACGCTACCACCCTCCCTCGCTCCCTATATTCCTTCCGACACCTTCTCTCCTCCCTCCGCAACCTCCGTCGCGCCCCCTCCCGACAAGGCGCCGCTCCCGGGGACCTCACTCACTCCGTCACCCACTCTCCACCTCCCCGGTGGCTCGAGCACCCATGCGCTGTCCTCTCGTCGCCCCCTCGCTGCTCCTCGCCGCCCTCCTCCCGCTGACCGGCTGCGCGCCCATCGACCTCGACCCCATCGCCCTCACCCCCGACCCCGCTCCTGCTCCTTCGCCCTCGTCTCCTCGCGTGCTGCTCCCCCCTCCCGGCAGCAGCCCCGCCGCGCCCTCCGACCTCGTCCGCCGCCCCGATCGGGCCGACCTCTCCGGCGACGGCCTCCCCGACTTCGCCGTCGGAGCGCCCCGCCGCGGCCGCGTCGCCGTCTATGTCTCCTCGGCCCGGCCCCTCACGCTCGACAGCCCGCTCTCCCTCTTCGGCGCGTCGCTCGCCTACGTCGGCGACCTCGACGGCGACGGCTTCTCCGACCTCGCCGTCGGAGCCCCGGGCTCGGACGCCGTCGCCCTCTTCGCCGGAGCCCCGGGCGGCGTCGACCCTGTGCCCCGCTCGGTGCTCCGAGGAGAGCCCGGAAGCGGCTTCGGAGCGACGCTCGCGGCGGTCGGCGACCTCGACGGCGACGGCCGCGACGACCTCGTGGTCGGCAGCGTCGCGGGGCACCGGGTGTCGCTGCTGCGAGGACAGTCCGGCGCCATGCCCTCCCGCATCTCCGCCGAGCTCGAAGGTCCCGCCGACGAGGGCTTCGCCACCGCCATCACCTCCCTCGGCGACGGCCGGGTCGTCGTCGCGCTGCCCGGCGAAGGCTCGCTGCTGGTGCTCACCGCGAGGGAGGGCGCCTTCCAGCAGCGGGCGAGGATCCTCGTGGCCGACACCCGCATCGTCGACATCGGCATGGCGGCGCTCGACGCCGACGGCGACGGACGCGCCGACCTCGCCGTCACCGGCGGCTCCCTCCCCGGGATCGTGTGGATCCACGGCACGGCGGAGGGCTTCTCCTCGCCGGTCGCGGGCCCTGGCGGATCGGGCGCAGGCACCGTGCTCGCCAACGGCACCGACCTCGACGGCGACGGCGACGACGAGCTGCTGCTGGCCTCCGGGGCGGGCCTCTGGATGCTCCCCGGCGACCGCGCCGGGATGTCGTCCCCGGTGCCGTGGTCGGTACCGAGCAGCGGCTCCACCGCGGCGCTCCGGGTGCTGCGAGACGCCTCTCCGGGCGGGCGCGTCACGGCGCTACGGGGCATCCCCGGCGAGGACGCGGTCGAGGTGCTCCGGGTCGACCGCGACCTGCGCAGCGTTTCGCAGGTCGAGGCCCTCCGGGGCGACACCGGCTCCGCCTTCGGCGCCGCCCTCTGAGGCGCCGCATCCCCTCTCCGAGACCTGCGACGCGCGGAACAAGTGTCACGGGACGCGCGGCGAGACCTTCTCGTCGGGAAGCCCCGCGGTGACGCGCGGCGCGTGGACGGCGGGGCGGCATTCCGACACCATCCGCCGACGGCGATGATGAACGAGGACGACCTCAACACCACCGAAGAGGAAGACCGGCGGGCTTCGCAGGCCGCCTCGAAGAGCCTCGCGGCGACGATGTCGAGGGCCCACGGCGTGAGGGCCTTCCCGGAGTCCGCGAGGCGGCTCCTCGTGGCCGTGCAGGACCCGCTCTTCGACGTCGACAGGATCGCGGAGCTCATCGAGTCCGACACCTCCCTCGCGGCGCGGGTGCTGAGGGTGGTCAACTCGCCGGTGTTCGGGCTTCGGGTGCAGGTGCGGAAGATCCGCGTGGCGGTGACGCTGCTCGGCTCGAAGAACATCACCGAGATCGCGAAGGCGGCGGCGGTGCTGGACTGGTTCGAGGACGAGTCGCCGGGCGTGGCGGAGATCTTCCGGCACTCGTCGGCGGTGGCCGCGGTGGCCCGGCACGTCGCCTCGCGGTGCAGGCTCTCGCCGGAGGAGATGTACTCCTGCGGGCTGCTGCACGATTTCGGCAAGCTCATCATGATCCAGTCGGGCGACGACGACTACGCGCAGCTCGCGCTCGAGCTCTCGCGGGAGCACGACGTCATCCACCTCAAGGAGCGCGAGGCCTACGGCTTCGACCACGCCGTGCTCGGGGCGCGGATGTTCGCCGAGTGGCAGATCCCCGAGCCGCTGCCGAGCGTCGTGGCGCTGCACCACCAGCCCGAGCGCGCGCTGCGCCGGGGCGACCACGTGGGCAGGATGGTCGCGGCGCTGCGGTGGTCCGAGCGCCTCGTCCACGACTTCGAGCGGGGCCGCGCGATGGACGACGCGTGGTTCGACGAGATGGCGCGCGACGAGTGCGTGCTGCACCTCGGCCTCGCGACGGCCGACTTCGAGCGCTTCTGCATCGAGCTCCGTCAGGTCTACCGCGACAGCACCAGGGCCGCGCCCACCGAGGAAGGCGCGCCCCCGACGCCCACCGAGGAAGCCGCGCCCCCCGAGGCGGCTGAGACCGCAGTGGTGACGGCGCCCCCGGAGACGCCCGCCCTCGTCGCGACCCCTCCGTCGAGCGCGGCCCGACGAAGGGTGGTGGTCGCGCTCGCGGTCGCCTCGGGGCTCTCGGTGGTCGTGGCGCTGGTCTTCGGGGCGCTGGCGCTCGCGCGGCGCTGAGCCGACCCAGCAACCCCGTGCGTTGCGGGTGACGCTACGGCGCCCGGCGGCCGTAGCGCCAGACGCGCCCGACGTTGCCGACCGCGGTGATGTCCCCCGCGGCGTTGCCGGCGACGTCGTCGAGGTAGTCCGAGAGGATCGAGACCTCGGTCCACGCGGTGCCGTTCCAGCGCCAGAGGTAGGTGCCGCTGCCGCTGTAGCGCGTGGCGTACACGTCGTTCTCGGCGTTGCCCCACCCTCGCTGGAAGGACAGCGACGCGCCGGGGCCCCAGCCCGCCGAGGACCACACGCCCGCGGGCGAGCGCCGACGGCTGTTTCGCGCGTTGCCGGTGAGGGCGATGAGCACGTTGCCCGGGAGCGCGATGAGGTCCTGCACGAAGTCGGTGACCCCGATGCTCTCCGGGGTCCAGCTGGTCCCGTTGAAGCGCAGGACCGCGCCGCTCTGGCCGCTGACGAAGACCTCCGTCGCGCTGAAGCCGGTCACCCGCCGGTTGCCGAAGGGCACGGTGGGGGTGATGTCGCGCCAGCTCGATCCGTTCCACGCGCGGACCCAGTCGCGGGAGGGCATCCCCTCGACGCCGCGCGTGGTGCCCGCGGAGAACACCGTGGTCGGGTTCGCGGCCCAGATTCCATAGGTGTTGTCGGTGGAGGCGCCGATGCCGTAGGGCTCCAGCGGGCCGACCGTGAGGGGCGTCCCGTTGATGCGACGGACCCCTCCGGTCGCGCCGAACCACACATGGGTCGCGTCGAGCCCCGCGATGTCCCCGCGGTCTCCGGGGACGCCCATCGCCTTGGACCACCGGCCGCACTCGCCGAAGTAGATCGCGTCGGGGCCGTGCGCGAAGACCTCCCCCGTGGGGGCGACCCACACGCGATGGATCTCTTCACGGTATCCGCCGGAGCGCTCGGTGAAGGTCGCTCCGTCCCAGGTCGCGAAGGAGCCGCCCTGTCCGCCGAAGGCGACCAGCGTCGACGACGCGGCGTGCACGGACTGAAGGTGCCGCGACGACGCGGGCCACGGGTGGGTGACCGCCGTGCCGTTGTAGCGATGGACGTATCCGTTGCTCGTCGTGCGCCCGACGAACCACACATCGGTGGCCGACGTGCCCGAGACCCCGCTGCATCCGCCGGGGAGGTCGGCCATCAGGATCTGCTCGAAGGCGCTCCCGTTCCACCGGGTGACGGGGCGCTCGGGGAAGCAGAAGTACACGTCGTTCGGCCCCGAGCCCCAGACCGCCGTCGGGGGCGTGACGAAGCTCGCGCCGCTGAAGATCATCGACGTGGTGAACTGCTGCCACGCGGTGCCGTTGTAGTGGAGGAGCGGGATGGACGCGCCCTCGCCGCCGCTGCGCGAGCCCACCCAGACGTCGTTCGGCGCGACCTCGAAGACCACGGAGAGTTCTGCGGTCACGCCGCTGGTGAGGGTCTCCCAGGTGGTGCCGTTCCAGTGTCGAACGGCGCCGCCGAGCCCGACCGCGAAGACATCGTTGGCGGCCCTCCCGTGCACCGCGCGGAACGCTCCCCCGAGGGCGGTGGCGGTGAACGTCGTGCCGGCGCCCCGCCGGACGCCCGTCGGGTCGGTGAAGATCACGTCGCTGGCGCTGGCGCCCCACACGCCGGTGCCTCCGCCGACGGGCGCGAAGGTGGTCCCGTTCCATCGCCGCGCCGCGGCGGCGGTGCTGCTCGCGAGGTAGATGTCGTTCGGCCCCGCGGCGAAGATGGAAGTGAACGGCTGGTCCACGGGGAGCGGGTTCTCGATGGCCCAGGACGGCGATCCCATGGTCCCGCAGCGCGGCACCACCGGGACGTCCGTCGTGACGACATCGGTCGGGGTGACGACATCGATCGCGGGCACGTCGGTCGGGGTGACGACATCGATCGCGGGCACGTCGGTCGGAGTGACGACATCGATCGCGGGCACGTCGGTCGGAGTGACGACGTCGGTCGGAGTGACGACGTCGGTCGGAGTGACGACGTCGGTCGGAGTGACGACGTCGGTCGGAGTGACGACGTCGGTCGGAGTGACGACATCGGTCGGAGTGACGACGTCGGTCGCGGTGACGTCGGCGCCAGCGTCGACCGGGGCAGGGGTCGATGAGCACGCGGCGAGCGTGCCCAGCATGAGCGAGACAGGGTAGCGAAGGATCTTCACGCGAGTTCTCCCAGGGACGCCCACCGACGTCCTTCGCGGGGGACGATATGAAAGCGTCCCCAGGGTCGTCATCGCATATTCGTGCGGTTTTTCGCGGTCTGCGCGTGACGGTGGTCAAGACACGCGTCGGTGCATGGGTGGCGCCGCGACCGTGCCAGTATGCGGACCCTCCACTCGTGAACATCGATCGGATGACGGCGCGGCTCTCGCGATGGCGCACACCCCAACCGGCCCTGCCCGCGGTGGTCGTGCTGCTCGTCAGCGCCCTCGGCCTCGCGCTCAGGGTCGAGCACGCCCTCACCTTCGATGGCCCGACCCGCGGATCGGACTACGACGTGTACCTCCAGGGGGTTCGGTGGATGGGGGCGCACTGGCGACCCTTCGACTTCGATCCGTCGCTCCCGAGCGGCGCCCGCTACCAGCCTCCGCTCTGGTTCGCCGCGGCGGCCGCGGTCTGGAAGCTCACCGGCAGCGAGCGCGCCATCGCCGCCCTGTCGATCGCGGGGTGGTGCCTGCGCCAGGGCCTGCTGGCCAGGCTCCTCCGGAGCATCGGGCCAGAGGGCGCATGGGCCGCCGTCGCGGCGCTGTCGCTGCACGCCGTGCTGCCGCTGAGCGTGCTCCTCGACGGCAAGGTCAACCCCGAGGGGCCGCACGCCGCGCTCTTCACGCTCGCGCTCTTCGGGCTCTGGCGCATGGAGCGTGAGGCCGACGAGCCCGCGGGGATCTCTGCCCGCGCGGCGGCGCTCTTCGGCCTCGGCGCCGGGCTGGCGCTGCTCACCAAGGCGTCGTCGGCCGTGCTGATGCTCACCGCGGCGGCGGCGCTGGTCGTCCGTGCGGGGTGGTCGGCGCGCGCGGAGGGGCTGCGCGCGACGTGGCGACGGCTGCTCCGTCCGGCGGCGGTGGCCGCGCTCGCGTGGGCCCTCGTCGTGGCGGGCTGGTGCGGCCCCAACCTCGCGCGGCGGGGGCACCCCTTCCCCCACGACTGGGACCAGGAGTTTCCCGCGCCTCGCAGCGTCCACGACACCCCGGTGCTCTACCGCCGGCCGCTCGGCTGGGCGCTGCCCTTCGAGCTCACGTACCTGCGCTCGCCGGTGATCCGCTCGCCGACCGAGCCGCGCGCCAACTTCTGGTCGCCGCTCGTCGCCGGAACCTGGGCGGACGCCTACAACCGCGGGTTCTGCCGGCTCGCCGGGGGCCCCACGACGGCGCGCGTCTGGGGCGGCGACGAGGGGTGGTTCAGCCTCGGGCCCGCGTGGTCGGTCACCCACCGCTGCCTCAGGGTCTACGTCGCGCTGGTGCGGGTCGGGCTGCTGCTCACGCTGGCCTCGGTCCTCGCGCTCCTCGACACCGCGCGCCGCAGCCTCCGCACGCGCGGCCGCGACGGCTCGCTCGTGCTCCCGCTGGCGGTCGCGCTGCTGGTGCTCTTCCTGATGGCCTTCGCGGTGGTCTATCCCCTCGACGACAGCGCGGTGGTCAACCCTCGCTACCTGCTCTCCGCGGCGACGCCCCTGTGCGCCTGCCTGGGCCTCGCCCTCGCGCGCCTTCGATCCGTCCACCGAGGTCTCGGTCGCACCGCGGTCGGGCTCTGCCTCGGGTCGATCGCCCTCGTCGCCGGGCTCCTCTGCTTCGAGCGCTTCGGTCGGTGACCCCCGGGTGGCACCTCGCCGCCGCCCTCAGAGTTCGATGAGCCCTCGCCCGTTGGCGCAGCGCACCCGCCGAAACCCGTAGCCCCGCAGCGCCGCCGTGTGGTCGGGCCTCGCGATGGCGTCGAGCATCGCCTGGTCGCAGTCCGCGTGGTCGAAGCGCAGCGTGGTGTGGGCCTCGTCGGCGACGTGGACGCACCCGAGGCCCCGGGGAGCCAGCTCGTCGACGTCGCGAGCGAGCTCGGCGCGCATCGTCCGCTGCCGCCCCGGGTCGGCCACCGCGGCGTGCTCGCCCAGGTGCTGCGCCACGCGCCCGCGGGCCAGCGCGAAGAGGTTGACCCGCCGGCGTCGCACCTCGTCGCGCAGCGCCGCCAGCGATGCGTGCTCCGGCGCCCCGTCGGGGATCGCCGCCGCGTGATGCTCCACCCCCCTGAAGTTGCCGCCCGTGTGCGTCGCCTCGTCGTAGCCCGTGGCGAGCGCGAGCCGCGCCTCCTCGAGGTGCTGCGCCGGGGTCATCGCCCGGAAGCGGGCTCGCTCACGCTCCAGCCGGGCGCGGGCCTCGGCGGGTGACACCAGCGTGCCCACGGCCACCTCGCTCTCCGCGAGCGCCCTCCCATAGAGCGCCAGCGCCCCGACGCACGCGGCGGGGATCGCCAGCACCACCGCGCCGATCGCGAGCACACGGCCGACGGTCGCCATGGCCCGAGGCTACACCCTTCGGGCGTCAGCGAACGATGTAGCGCAGCGTGTAGCTCATGCCCGAGCCGCCGCTGCGCTCGTCGACCACCAGGCCGTGCAGCCCTCGGGCGGTGGTCACGTTGTTGAGCCGCGAGCCGTAGCCCGCCGAGTCGGCGCCGAAGCCGGTGCCGCGGCAGTTGCTGCCGCCCATGGTGCCGCCGTCGTCGTTGCAGGCGGTCTCGGAGCCCGTGAGCGCGCTGCGGATGTAGACCGCCGGGTCGAAGTCCGTGCCGCTGAAGGTGGAGCGCGTGTACGTCCCGCCGTCGCTCGCGCACAGGCTGAAGAACTGCTGCCTCGCGCCGCAGGTCACGAACCACCGGACGTCCTCGCCGGAGGCGGTTCCGCCGCAGGTGCCGGCGATGCGGCTCGAGCCCACCAGCACCGTCGAGGTGGTGCCGTCTCCCTGCAGCCGGTTGTCATAGAAGAACGAGCCCAGGGTGGTGGGCAGGTGCTGCACCCGCAGCGTGAAGGCCCCGGTGCCGCAGCCGCCGACGGCGACGTACCAGGTTCCCGCGCCCAGCACCCCCGCGGTGCGCGAGTTGAAGCTGCTGGTGAAGCCCGCGCCCGACCCGCAGCCGCTGTCGTCGTTGCAGAGCCCGAGGTTGTTGTTGCCCGCGGAGGACTGCGCCGGCACCGCCGCGCCGCTCGAGTCGGTGATCAGGAGGGAGGTGTCGAGCGCCGAGCCCGCCGTGTCCAGGTACACCACCTCGCGCTGCGTCAGCGTGAAGCGGAACCACACGTCCGCCCCCGACGTGCACCCGCACGGCACCGTCGGGCCGTCGTGCGTGGCGCCCACGGTGGTGCCGGTGACGGTGGTCTCCGCGGCGCCGAGGGTGATCACCCGCGCCGAGGCTCGCGCGTCGTTGCTCGACCCGCAGCGCCCCGCGCTGCACGCCGTCCCGGCCGCGCAGGCCGTCCCGCAGGCGCCGCAGTTGGCCGCGTCGGTCTGCACGTTGACGCAGCGCCCGGAGCACTGGGTCTGCCCCGAGGCGCACACGGTGCTGCACACCCCGGCGTTGCAGGTCGATCCGCTGGGGCAGGTGCGCCCGCACATCCCGCACTGGGTGGTGTCGGTCTGGAGGTTGACGCACCGGGTGCCGCACATCGTCTGGCCCGTCGGGCAGGCGCAGCGCCCCGCGCTGCACGCCGTCCCGGCGGCGCAGGCCATCCCGCAGGCGCCGCAGTTGGCCGCGTCGGTGCGCGTGTCGAGGCAGCGCCCGCCGCAGGCGGTCTGGCCCGTCGGGCACGCGCAGCTGCCGGCGGTGCAGCGCTGGCCCATGGAGCACGCGTTGCCGCAGGCGCCGCAGTTGGCGCTGTCGCTGCTGACGTCGACGCAGACGGTCATCTCCCCGCTGGGGCACGAGCGCCTCGGGGCCGCGCACGCGCTCTGGCAGGCGCCCGCGACGCAGCTCTCCCCCGCGGCGCACGAGCGACCGCACATGCCGCAGTTGCCGATGTCGCCGGCGGTGTCGACGCAGGCGGAGCCGCAGCGGGTCTGCCCCGCGGGGCACGCGGAGGGGGAGCACGAGCCCTCGGTGCAGCGCTCGCCCGGGGCGCACGCGCGGCCGCAGCCGCCGCAGTGGGCGGGGGCGATGCTGGTGTCGACGCAGGCGCCGCCGCAGTCGGTCTGGCCCGCGGAGCACATGGCGGCGGTCTGACAGGCGCCCGCGGCGCATGTTTGTACGGAGGAGCACGCGGTGCCGCAGGCGCCGCAGTGGGCGGGGTCGCTGGCGGTGTCGACGCAGGCGCCGCCGCAGCTCGTCTGCCCCGCGGCGCAGGAGGTCTGGCACGACGAGGAGGAGCACGACTCGCCATCGTTGCAGGCGCGCTCGCAGGAGCCGCAGTGGACGCGGTCGCTGGTGAGGTCGAAGCAGGCGTCGCCGCAGCGGGTCTGCCCCTCGGGGCACATGAGGGGAGGGGCTCCGGTGTCATCGCCGGGGAGGCCGGCGTCGACGCCGGGAATCTCCGGCACGTCGGCCTCGCCGCTGGGGACCATCGTGTTGCCAGCGCACCCCACAAGGGACACAAGGAAGGGGAGCACGAACCACCGGGACGACGCCGCTCGCATAGGGGCGCGGAAGCTATCACAACCCCCTGTATCCGCAGCGGCACCCCCTGACCCGGGACGCGACGACGGTCATGCTGACGCCTTCCCCTGCAACCCCTCCGTTGGAGAGTGATAGAGAGCCGTGAACCGAACGATCCCCATCGCCACGCTGCCCACCGCGCTCCGCGTGGAGGACGCCGTCGAGGCCGCCTGCGCTTCGGACATCTCCTTCATCGAGGAGCGCCTGCGCCGCGGCACCTCGGTGCTGGTCGAGTGCGAGAAGGACCTCTCGCTCTTCCTCTACCTCGCGGTGCGGGCGCGGCTCCGTCGCAGCAGGGACGCCCCGAAGCTGGTGGTGATCGACGGCCGCCCGGCTCCCGACACGCCCTCCCGCGGCAACCTCCCCAGGATGCTGGAGCAGCTCACCGAGGCGATCCGGGGCAGCGTCGACCGGACCATCATCGTGCTGCTGCACCTCGACGTGCTGACCACCACGCACACGGGCCTGACCCTGGAGGCGCGCGAGTCGATTCCGCTGCTCTACGAGAACCCCGAGGCGGTGCTGCTGGGCTTTCGAGACCCGAGCTTCGAGATCCCCAAGGTGATCCGCGGGGTGTTTCCTGCGAAGCGGGAGATCACCGGGATTCCGAGGGAGGCGCTGCCGAGGATCATCACGCAGCGCGAGGCGAAGGCCCTCCACGCGACGGAGTTCGACCCCTTCGGGATGTACAAGTACGTCTCCGGGTTGAACCCGGTGCGGCTGCGCCGGCTCTTCAGCGAGCTTGAGGCGCGGAGGGAGGCGCCGGCGGGGCGCTCGCTCGCGGCGGAGGTCTACGCGGAGATCCGCAAGCAGACGGTCACCGAGGACATCGAGCTCCCTGCGGTGGACCTCGACGCGGACATCGGCGGCTACACCGAGGTGAAGACCCGCTTGAAGGAGGAGCTCATCGACCTGATCCGTAGGAAGGAGACGGTCGGGAGCGAAGGGGACATCGCGGCGATCGAGTCGCTGCTGCCGCGGGGGGTGATCTTCCACGGGCCGCCCGGCACCGGGAAGACCTACTTCGCCAAGGCGATCGCGACGGCCATCAACGCGAGCGTGATCATCGTGTCGGGGCCGGAGCTGAAGTCGAAGTGGGTAGGGGCGAGCGAGGAGAACCTCCGCCGGGTGTTTCGCCAGGCGAGGCAGAGCGCTCCGACGGTGGTGGTCTTCGACGAGATCGACGCCTTCGCGGCGCAGCGGGGGACGTACACCGGGTCGGGCGTGGAGCACTCGATGGTCAACCAGCTCCTCACGGAGATGGACGGCTTCCGCAAGAACGAGATGGTCTTCGTGGTGGCCACGACCAACTTCCTCACCAGCGTGGACGGGGCGCTGATGCGGCCAGGGAGGTTCGAGTTCCTGATCGAGATCCCGGCGCCCACGGCGGAGGACCGCAGGGCCATCGCGACCATCTACAGCGCGCGCTTCGGGCTCAACCTCACCGATGAGCTCATCGCCCACCTCGTCCGCCGCACCGAGGGCCTCGCCGACCGGGAGAAGAACATCCCCTTCTCGGGCGACCACCTCCAGTCGGTGTGCCGCGCGCTCAAGCGTCAGTCGCTGCGCACCGGGAGCGCGGCGTTCACCACCGAGGACATCGACCGCGCGCTGCAGCGGAAGACGCGCCGGGCCATCGTGCTGAGCAAGGAGGAGGAGCGGGTGATCGGCCTCCACGAGGCGGGGCACGCGCTGCTGGCGATGCTGCTGCCGAAGGCCACGCCCCCGGAGCGCATCTGCATCTCGCAGGACCAGGAGGGCGCCCTCGGCTATGTGCTCCGCGCGGCGCGCACGAGGCCCTACGTGACCACGGAGGACGAGATGCGCGCGGACATCTGCGTGGGCCTCGGGGGACAGACCGCGGAGCGCATGGTGCTGGGCGAGGTGAGCGTCGGGGCCTACGCCGACCTGCAGCAGTGCAACCTGATCGCGAGGGCCATGGTGGAGGAGTACGGGATGAGCGCCACGCTCGGCCCGAGGGTGATGCTCGAAGACGAGTCGGGCCGCCGGGGCACCGGCGCGAGCGAACTGCGGCAGGTGAAGATCGACGAGGCCATCGACGCCATCCTGACGGCGGAGCAGCAGCGGGCGACGGAGCTGCTGGGGACGCACCGCGAGCTGCTCGACGCGCTCTGGACGCTGCTGCTGGAGAAGAAGGTGCTGGAGGGCGAGGCGCTGACGGGCTTCAGCGCGACGGTGACCGGCGGGGGGTGACCCTCACCCACAACCGAGCGCCAGCATCCGGGCCCTCGCGTCCTCCGCGGTGATCGAGCGGGGCGTCGCCCGGCCCCAGCGGTCGACCACCCGCTTGAAGGCCTCGCAGGCCCCCGCCCGATCGCCCGTGGCCTCGCGCGCCACCCCGAGGTCGCGCACCGCGCGCATCTGCTCCACCGGGAAGCGCAGCGCGTAGCACGACGTCGCCGCCCGGGTGAGCGCCGTCAGCGCCTCCATCGGTCGGCCCGCCAGCAGGTACGTGCGCCCCACCACGGCGTCGACGTGCATCCCAGGCAGCAGCGCGTACGGCGGCAGTCCCCCGAAGCGGGGCAGCGACTCCAGCGCCGCTCTCGCTTCCGCCGGGGTCTCCGCGCCCGCCGCGTGCTGCGCGATCCACAGGAAGCCTCCCACCTCGGGCAGCGCGCTCTGCCGCCGCTCCCACCACTGCCTCCGCGCGGCCCGCTGCGCCTGCGCCGCGGTCGCCGTCAGCGTGCCCGCCCGGAGCCGCACCGAGATCAGCGCCTGCGTGGGGTCTCGCTCCAGCGAGCGGTCGTCCGTGCGGGGGTCGGTCTCCCACGCGTCTCGCCGCTCGAGGAAGCGCTGCGCCACCCGCGCCGCCTCCTCCGCCCGCCCCTGCTCCTCCAGGATCAGCGCCCTCGCCCTCGCCGCCGTCGCGTGGTCCCCCTCCGCGCGGCCGGGCTCGACCAGCGCCTCCACGGCCTCGCCCCGTCGCGCCGCCTCCGCGAGGTCACCCTCCAGCGTCGCCAGCGCCCGCGCGTCCTCCTGCTCGGACTGCGCCCGCCGCTCCGGGGGCTGCGCCGCCCTCGCCCTCACCAGCGTCTCTCGCACGGCGTCGAGCGAGCGCCCCTGGCCCACCAGCCCATAGGCCAGGAAGCGCAGCGCCGCCCCTCCCTCGCGGCTGAGGAGCATCCACCGCCGCGCCGTGGTCTCCACCGCGGCGCAGTCGCTCACGGCCAGGTCGAGGAGCACCTGCTCCCGCAGGCAGGCGGTGGCCGAGGGGGACACCGAGAGGCACTGCTCCAGCGCCCTCCGCGCCCCGGCGAGGTCGCCCAGGTAGGCCAGCGAGTCGGCCATCGCCGAGCGCGCAGGGACGTGCCCCGGGTCGATGGCGCTCGCCCGCAGATAGGACGCCACCGAGGCCCGCAGGTCGTGCTCGCCCTGCACCCTCCCCAGCGTGGAGAGCACCTGCACGTCGTCAGGGAAGCGCCGCGCCACCGCCGCGAGGCGAGCGCTCGCCGCAGCGAAATCCGTGGGCGTCTCGGTGTACGCGGCCGCCATCGCGTCGAGCAGGGCGCGGTCCCGCTCGTCGAGCGAGCCTCGCAGCCCGAGGGCCCGGAGGAAGGACTCTCGGCCCCGCTCGACGCCCCGCTCCAGGGCGATGCGCAGGTGCGCCGCGGCCAGGGCCGGGTCGAGCTGCGACGCGCGGGTGTAGCGCTCCAGGGCGAGCTCCTGGGCGCCGTCGCGCGACGCCCGGAGGCCCTCGGAGTACGCCCGCAGGGCCTCGGCGCTGGCCGACGAGGGGGGCGGATCGTCGGTGATCGGTCGGCGGCCCCACGGCGCTCGCCCCTGGGTCGCGACGGCGCCTGCGCGGCGCAGCCTCCCTGCGGGCTTGCGCAGCGCGAGCGCCCCGACGGCGCCCAGCGCGACCAGCCCGAGGGCGCCGAACACCATCCGCTTCTGCAGCCGCGGGCGCCCGCTCAGCGAGGGCGGGGCGATCGTCGCGGTGCTGGGAGACGACGAGGTGGGCGCGGCGAGGGGTGTTCGCGCGGCCCCCGTCGGCGCGGAGACCAGCGAGCGGGTGACGGCGGCGGGGTCGAGCGCGTCGAGGTCGGCGAGCAGCTCCCTCGCGCTGGCGTAGCGGTCCGCCGGGCGCTTGGCCATGCAGCGGGCGATCACCCGCTCGAGCTCCGGGGGAACCTCGGGGTTGAGCGTCGACGGGGCGGCGGGCTCGTCGCGGCAGAGGGCGATGATCACGTCCATCGCGGAGTCGCCCCGGAAGGGCTGCGCCCCGGTGAGCATCTCGTAGAGCACGACGCCCAGCGAGAAGAGGTCGGTGCGCGCGTCGGTGGGCTTCCCCGCGGCCTGCTCCGGGGACATGTAGCCGGGCGTCCCCATGATCTGCCCGGGCATGGTCATCGCGGCGGCGGTGACGTCCTGGGCCTCCCCCACGTCCGCGGGCTCGTCGAGCCGGGCGAGGCCGAAGTCGAGGATCTTCACCTCGCCCTCCTCGGTGATCATCACGTTGTCGGGCTTGAGGTCGCGGTGCACCACCGCTCGCTCGTGGGCCTTCGCCAGGCCGCGGGCGATGTCCCTCGCGATGCGCAGCGCCGCGCCCAGCGGGAGGGCGACGCCCGCGATGCGGCTCGCGAGGGTGGCTCCCTCGACCAGCTCCATCGCGATGAACACCCGGCCCTCGTGCTCGCCCACCTCGTAGACGGTGGCGATGCAGGCGTGGGTGACCGCCGCCGCCGCGCGGGCCTCCCGCTCGAAGCGCCGCCGCCGCGAGGCGTCCGCGGTGAAGGCCGAGGGCAGCACCTTGAGCGCGACGGTGCGCCGCAGCCTCTCGTCGAGCGCCCGGTACACCACGCCCATGCCCCCCTGGCCGAGCCTCGACTCGACCAGGTAGGTGCCGAGGTGCTTCCCGATCAACTCGTCGCTCATGGGCGACGCGCACCCTAGCACCTCACCTCCTCCATCCATGCGTCCTGGGGATTCGTCCACGGCACTGTAAGTACGCTCCATGAGCGCCGTTCTTCCCTCGCTCGAAGGAGGTTCGTCGATGCGCAGCACGTGGGCTCGTGGGGTGTTTCTTTCCGTGGTCTCGGCGGCGTCGGCGGCGTCGGCCCAGCGGCCGCCCGATCGCCCGCAGCAGGCGGTGCTGATGATCGAGCCCATGATCCTCCGCAGCCCCCGGGAGCAGCCCCACCTCACGCTGGCCGCCACCTTCGGGGCGCTCGACCAGGCCACCACCGGCACCCTGGCCGGCTACGGCTACGACCACGGCGCGGCGATGTCGCTTGGGCTCAACGCCCGGCTGGTGTTTCCGCTGGAGGGCTGCCGGTGCATGACCCACGGCGTCGACGCCAACGTGCTCTGGACCGACGGCGCGACCCTTGGCGCCGGGGCGAGCTCCGCCTGGGAGCGGGGCATCATCGACCTGGGCTACGCCTTCCGGGTCGAGCTCCCCTGCATGCGCAGCGGCACCCGCCGCTGGTGGGTCACCGGCACCCTGGGGCTCTCGGGCCAGCTCGCCGACGCGGGCCTCGGGGACGTCTCCGCCTCCGAGACCGCCGGGCTCAACGAGCGCACCGCCGCGAGCGCCCGCTACGACCACCTCGCCCTGGGCTGGCACTTCGGCGCCTCCATGGAGGTCGTCTTCGACAAGACCCTGGTGGGCTTCGGCGTCGACCTGCGCGACCTGCGAGGCCTCGACACCGACCAGGCGCGCACCTTCCTGCTGGGGGCCAACCTCCGGGTGGGCGTCGACCTGGGGCTCTGACTACGCCGCGACGGGGGCCTTCGGGGCGCCGATCTTGAACAGCTTGGCCAGCTCGAAGGCGGGCACCGGCAGCAGCGAGAGGCCCAGCGTCACGGCGACCTCCGTCAGGGTCCAGGTGTGGTCGGTGCGAAACACCGGCTGCAGCCCCGGCACCAGCAGCGCCATCATGTGGATCGCCCCGGACACCAGCACCGCCAGCACCAGCAGGCGGTTGGAGAAGAGGCCCAGCTTGAAGATCGAGGCCACGCGGGAGCGGCAGTTGAAGGCGTGCGCCAGCGGCGAGAGCGCCAGCAGGGTGAACACCATCGACAGCTTCGAGCGCTCGACCTCGTGGACCGTGTGCCCCGACCAGATGGGCAGCGCGTAGATGATCATCGCCGCGGCGGCCATGAGCGCGCCCACCAGCATGATGCCCAGCCAGTCGCGGCGGCCCATGATGGGCGCGTCGGGCGCGCGAGGCGCCTCGTGCATCTGCCCGGCCTCCGGCGGGTCCATCCCCAGCGCCAGCGCCGGGAGCCCGTTGGTCACCAGGTTGATCCACAGGATCTGCAGCGCCGTCAGCGGCGGCACCTGCTGCGGCGAGAAGAAGCTCGCCACGAACACCGCGATGCACAGCCCCGCGTTGGAGCTCAGCAGGAAGAAGATCGACTTCTGGATGTTGCGGTAGATCGCGCGCCCCTCGCGCACCGCCTCGACGATGGTCGCGAAGTTGTCGTCCTGCAGCACCATGTCCGCGGCCTCGCGCGCCACGTCCGTGCCGCCGCGGCCCATCGCCACCCCGATGGCGGCCTGCTTGATCGCCGGGGCGTCGTTGACCCCGTCGCCGGTCATCGCCACCACGTCGTGGCGCGCCTGCATCAGCTTCACGATCCGCAGCTTGTGCTCGGGGTCGACCCGCGCGAACACCCGCACCTTCGGGAGCGCCTCGTTGAGCGCCACGTCGTCCATGCGCCGCAGGTCGTCGCCGGTGAGCGAGATGGCGTCGTCGCGCCAGAGCCCGAGCTCCTTGGCGATCGCCACCGCCGTGATCGGGTGGTCGCCGGTGATCATCACCACCCGGATGCCCGCGACCCGCGCCGCCTCGACGGCCTCTTTGACCTCCGCCCTGGGCGGGTCGATCATCCCGACCATACCGAGGTAGGTAAACCCCCGCTCGGCCGAGTCGCGGTCGACGGCGCCGTCCTCCATCCGCCGCTCGGCCATCGCGAGCACCCGCAGGGCCTTGGCGGACATGTCCTCGGCCAGCGTCAGGATGGTCGCCCGCCGCACCTCGTCGAGCGGCACCACCCCGCGCTCGGTGAGGCAGTGGGTACAGAGCGGGAGCAGCACGTCGATGGCGCCCTTGCTGCGCACCACCAGCGTGTCCTTGCCCTCGACGCGCTCCCGGGTCACCACCGTCATGCGCTTGCGGGCGCTGTTGAAGGGGATGGTGAGGATCTCTTCGCGGTCCTCCATCGAGGCGTCGCGGTGGATGTCGGCCTTCTCGCCGAGCACCAGCAGCGCCCCCTCGGTGGGGTCGCCGGTGAGCTGCGGGGCCACCCCGGGGCGGCGCAGCAGCGAGGCGGTGTTGGCGATCACCGCGGCCAGCACGGCCTGCCTCGCCGCGTCGGGGAGCGCGGCGACCTTCTCGCCCGCCTCGCGAAACTCCCCGGCCAGGTCGACGCCCTCGCCGGTCACGTCGAGCGCGTGGCCGTCGACCACCAGCGCGCGCACGGTCATCTCGTTGCGGGTGAGGGTGCCGGTCTTGTCCGAGCAGATCACCGTGGCGCACCCGAGGGTCTCCACCGCGGCGAGCTTGCGCACCACCGCCCCGCGCTGCGCCATGCGCTGCATGCCCAGGGCGAGGGTGATGGAGGTGATGGCCGGGAGCCCCTCGGGGATCACCGCCACCGCGACGCTCACCGCCGTCAGCAGCAGCACGTGCCAGGCGACGTGGCCCTTCACGAACCCGATCACGAAGAGCGTCGCGCTCAGCGCGAGGGTCACCCACAGGATCTGCGTGGAGAAGTGCTCCAGCCGCTCTTCCAGGGGCGACTGCTGCTTCACCACGTCGGCGAGCATCTTGCCGACGCGGCCCACCTGGGTGTCCCGGCCGGTGGCGACGACCACGCCCCGCGCCTCGCCGTGCACCACGGTGGTGCCCGAGAAGGCCATGGTGACCTGATCGCCCACGCCGGCCGTCTCGGGGAGGATGGTGTCGGCGACCTTCTCGACGGGGGTGCTCTCCCCGGTGAGCTCGCCCTCGATGGTCTGCAGCTCGGTCACCGACACCAGCCGCAGGTCGGCCGGGACCTTGTCGCCCGCCTCGAGCAGCACGAGGTCGCCCGGCACCAGCTGCCGCGCGTCGGCGTGCACGATCTCCCCGCTGCGGCGCACCTTGCAGCGGGCGGCGGAGAGCTTCATCAGCGCGTCGAGGGCCTTCTCGGCCTTGCGCTCCTGATAGAAGCCGATGAAGGCGTTGATGATGACGATGGTGAGGATGGCGATGGCGTCGCTGAAGCGAGCCAGGCCGCGGGGGGCGCCGGGCTCCTGGCCCATGGTGGCGACCCCGACGGCGATGCCCGCGGCCACCAGCAGCGTGCCCACGAAGGGGTTGAGAAACTGACCCAGGATCTGCATCACCACCGAGGGCTTCGGCGGGGGCGGCAGGGCGTTGGGGCCGAACTGCTCGCGCAGCCGCTTCACCTGCTCGCTGGAGAGGCCTCGATCGAGGTCCGTGCCGCGTTCGCGCACGACGTCTTCGATCGACATCGCGTGCCATGAGAATTCCTGGGCGGCCATGAGTGGGCGCGCACCATAGCGGAACCGCCCTCCCTCGCAACCGTTCGGCACGTTCAGCGCGGAGAAATTGCCCGTGCCAGCGCCGCCGGGTCGAGCGTGGCGCGCACCCGCACCCGGTACTCGTCGGGCAGCGCGCGGAAGTCACGCACGACGCGGCGCAGCCCTCCCAGCGCGCTCGCCACCGCGGTCGCCGAGGCCGCGTCGTCGCAGCGCACCGTCGCCGAGAGCACCGTCGCTCCGCCCTCCACGCTGATCCACGCGCTCACCGTTCGAGCGCGCGCCAGGGCCGGGTCGGTGGTCTCGTCATGGCTGAGCCGCCTCACCGCCGCCGCCAGCGCGCCTTCGGGCACCTCCATCCACAGCCCCGCGAGGTCGGGCGTCACCGCCGTCGCGTCGGGGTGCGCCCTGGCCTCGACCAGCATCGCCCGCAGCGCCTCCGGTGGGCCGAGCGCCACCACCCCGGAGGGCAGCCGCCAGGTCTCGGCCCTTGTTGAACGCCCGGCGCCCGCGTCGCCCGAGGCGCGCTCGGACAGCGCCAGGACAGGCACCCCGGCCTCGATGCGCTGTTGAACCTCGAGCGCCCTGCCTCGCCGGGTGCCCGAGCAGCGGCGGAAGGTGGCCTCGTCGACGGGCCCGTCGGCGAGCAGCGCGAAGTCGTCGAGGGCGGCGTTGGTCCAGACCACCACCAGGCCCGTGACGCGCTCTCCCAGGGCGCGGGCGCAGGGGTCGTCGGACGAGCGCACGGCCTCGAACCACCCGCCGTAGGCCGGCGAGCGCCGCATCGCCGCGACGTCCATCCGCAGCACCCCTCGGGCCTCGCGGGGCACCATCGCGCCCGCGCTCCTCGGCCCGACCACCCTCGGCGTCGCCTCGGCCACGGGCGCCCCGCGCCGCGCTCGAGGCCACGCCAGCGCCGCCGCGGCGACCACCATCACCCCGAGCAGCACCGCGCCGACCCGCTGCCTCTGCGCCGCCGTCTCATCCATGGCCGGTCAAGCGCGCCCCCGTCGCTGGATCAAATCGCATCGCGTCCTCTCTTGCCACGGTAGCGCCGCGCCGCTAATCAGACTGCCACCCTATGATCCGTCGCGCGCTTGTTCTCTCCCTCGCCGCCGTCGTCGTCTCTGCCTGCAACGAGACGTCGACCCAGCCCCCGCCCTTCGATGGGGGCTCGACGGACACGGGGCCCGCGGTCGATCGCGGGGTGGTGACCGACAACGGCCGCGTCGACGCGGGCTCCCCCACGGACGCGGGCCCGACGGACGTCCCGCCGATCTCCGACGACGCGCCGACCTGCACCGCACCGACGCCGCTCGGCGAGCTCACGGGCACCCCCTGGTGCGACCTCCCGCTGCCCGCGGTCCCCGGGGTGACGGTTCCCGACGGCTTCTGCATCCACCGTTACGGCAACGTCCCCACGGCGCGGGTGCTGGCCTTCGCTCCCAACGGCGACCTCTTCGTCTCCTCTCCCAGCACCGGCACCCCGGGCGGCGCGCCCCCCGGGTCGGGCTCGATCATGGTGGTCTCCGACGACAACCACGACGGCGCGGGCGACACGCCCCGCAGCTTCCTCGCGGGCGTCGAAGACGTGCACGGCCTGCTCTTCCGCCGCAACGAGCTGCTCTACACCCTGCAGGGCTCGGTGATGAGCGCGCCCTACTGCACCGGCGACCGGGCGGTGACGGCCCCCCGCGACCGCCATCGCCGGGTGGCGACGCTCACCGGCTCGGTGCGGTGGACCCACACGCTCACCGAGAGCACCGACGGCCGGGTGATGGTCTCCATGGGCCAGTACGACATCTCGCAGTGCCCCGCCCCCGACGCCCGCGCGGGCTCGGTGCTCCAGATCGGCGCGGGGATGCCCGAGACCGGCTCGACGGTGGTCGATGGCTTCCGCAACCCGATGTACCTGCGCTGCAAGGAGTGGGGCGCCTGCTACGCGGCCGAGCTCTCCGGCGACGGCTGGGACAGCATCGGCGGCCGGGAGAAGCTCATCGAGATCCGTCAGGGCGACCGCTACGGCTTCCCCTGCTGCGTCGACCGCGGGGTCCCGGTGCCCGGGCTCGTGGGCGCCGGCACCTGCATGGACGTCGCGGCCTCGGTGCAGACCTACCCCCTCCACGACACGCCCTTCGGCTTCGACTGGGCGCCCGCCTCGTGGCCCGCTCCCTACGGCAACAGCTTCTTCGTCGGCCTCCACGGCTGGGTGGGTAGCTGGACCAACGCGGGCGTGCAGTGGGCCCCGGTCGACGCCACCACGCACCGCCCGACGCGCCCGACGGAGTTCTTCGTGCGGGGCTTCGGCCACCGCACCGCCGGGGGCAACGAGCAGCGCGTGAGCGACCTGGTGTTCGCCCGCGACGGCCGGATGTTCTTCGCCGACGACCAGAGCGGCGACATCTACTGGGTCGCCCCGCGCACCCTGCGCATGCCCGCCCGCTAGCGGGGCCCTACGGCTCGTAGGCGCCGAGCGCCGCCGCGTCGACGATGGCGGCGATGAAGTACCCGACGCCCATGCCGATGTAGATCGGGACGTTGATGTCCGCGACGTGGGCCGACTCGCCGGTGGCGTAGCCCGCGAGGGCGCCGAGGCCGACGACGCCCGCGCGCAGCCCGAACGATCCCAGTGCGGTCAGCGGTCGGCGGTGCACCGCGTGGACGATGGGGCCTCCGAGCATCCCCACGCTGGCTCCTGCGACGGCCGCCTCGGTGGACTCCAGGCCCACGCCGAGGGCGATGATCCCGGCGCCCAGCAGGTCGACCAGCAGGAGCTGTCCCCGGTACGAGACCTCCGTCGGCGCAGGCGTCGGGGGGCGCACCGTCAGGGGCGTCGGAGCGACCGGAGCGACCGGAGCGGGCGCCACCACGACGGGTGTCGGCAGGGGGCGAGGCGGCGGCGGTGCGGGCAGCGGAGGCGGCGGAGGAGGGGGCGGAGGTGGGAGGGGGCGGAAGCTCACCCGGAGCTGCTGTTCGGTGCGGGAGACGACGTCGAGGCCGGAGCGGAAGGGCAGCACCCCGTCGCCCTCGGCGACCACCTCGGCGTGGCCTGCGAGCACGGGGAAGGGGACGCTCCAGGAGCGCTGGGGGATCTCCTGTCCGTTGACGCTGACGTGAAGGTTGAGCGGGGCGTCTTCGGGGAGGAGCAGTCGCACCCGGCCGACGAGGGACTCGGTCTGCGCGACCACGGCGCGGCAGGCGGCGACGATGCGAGGGCGGTTGCGAAGGGCGCGGTCGGCCTCGGCCTCGACGAGGCACATGGTGGCCGAGTCGAGGGCCTCGAGGGTGTGGCCGAGGCTCTGGTGTTCCTGGGCGACGAGCATGCGGAGCGACGGGGTCCAGCGGATCTGTCCGGCCGCGACGCCGAAGGCGAGGGCCTGGGCGTGGAGGCCTGCGCGCTGGGCGGCGTCGGCCTGCTGCACCAGCTCGCGGCGGGCGGAGTCGTCGGTCTGCGCGGCGGCCGGGAGCGCGGCGAGGCCGAGGGCGGAGCAGAGGCAGAGGGCGGTCGTGGTGCGCGTCATGGCCTGCGCTGGTGATACCCGAAAGGGAGGGAGGGCGCGCGACCCGTCGCGGGCTGTCACTTGATGATCACGAAGGTCTGCTGGTTCATGGCGACGAGCTCGCCCTGAGGGGTCCAGAGCTCGCGCTTCTCGACGACGAAGCCCTGGCGTGAGGCTGCCGCGTAGGACCGGTAGTAGAGGGGTCGGGCGGGGTCGAGGCTGGCAGGGTCGGCGAGCAGCTGGAGGGTGAAGGCCACCGTGGCCATCGGGCGGGGGGCGAGCTCGAGGGCGAAGGTCGCGGGCCACCAGGAGTCCATGAGGCCGATGACCTCGGGGACGCCGAGGGCCACCGGCTTGCGAAGGCGCACCCAGCCGGAGGCCTCGGGGCGATCGGCCCCGCTGAAGGGCCAAGGACCGGTCGAGCGAAACTCGTACATCCTCGCGAAGTGCGGCCCCATCGGAGGACCGATCGGGATCACGTCCACGCTCTCCCACGGCGCTCCCATCGATGGCGGGGGGAGTTCGGTTCCGTCCCGGTCGGAGCTTCTCGGGAGGCCCATGACGGCGCTCGCCCGGGCCAGCAGCTCGGGGCCCTGGGAGAGCCACGCCTCCCAGGTGGAGACGGCGTTGCTCCGCCGCAGCGCCTTCACGACGATGTCCGCGGGGCCCGGCAGCACGGGACCGACGATCTCTCCGCTCAGCGATCGCAGCACGCGTCCGGCGTCGGGCTCGGCGCGCAGCATCGCCCGGGCGAGGGCGCCCAGCACGAGGCCCCCGAAGGCGCCGCGTCCCTGCTGCCAGCCATCGGGGATGGTCGCGACGTAGCGGCCGTCGCCATCGGGCTCGACCTGCGTGGCGAGGGTGAAGTCGTCGGTGCTCGGAGGGGCGATGGGGTCGGTCATGGGGGCGGTGTCTGATAGCATCCCCCGCGCACCTCCGATGAGCCACGATGACGCTACGTCCCCCGTCGCCCCGGTGAAGTCCCGCAGGCGCTGGGTCCTCGCCTTCGTGGCGCTGATCGCGGTCCCGCTGGCGCTCTTCGGGGCGCTGGTGATCCTCCTCGGGCTGCGGATGCGCTCGGCCTCCGCGCTGGCCCGCGGCTTCTGCGCGGAGTTCACCGTCGGCGCTCCGGCCGCCGACGCCGCCGTCGCCCGCCGTGCGAGGGAGCTCGGGCTCCAGGTGTACGAGAGCCCGCTGGACTCCGGCCGCTCGCGGATCGAGGCGCGCTCCGGGGTGCTCACGGCGACCTACCTCTGCGCGATCGAGGTGCAGGACGCCCGGGTCACATCGAGCCGCTACGTGCAGGAAGATTGAGCTGTGGCCTGACGGGCGTGGCGAGTCCCCGGTACGACCGAGAGGCCGTCGGCGGGGATATCCCCGCCGCCGGCCTCTCGG
>SCUS01000032.1 GCA_004297725.1 Myxococcaceae bacterium
CGAGGAGCGGCGAGGACTTGTCGATGCGCTTGCGGATGAGCAGCGGCTCATACTGGCGGCGACCGGTCGCCATGCCCGAGCCCGCCTCGCGAGCGGTCTTCACGGCCTGCTCGTAGTAGACGCACTCGATGGAGTCCTTGCGGCCGAGGCTCTCCTGCGAGCTGGAGCCCTTGATGTCCTGACCATTCGCCTTGAGATAGAGATGTACGGTTTCGGCCATGTGAGTCCTCGAGTGCGGGCAGTGAGGGTTCCGCCGACGACCACCGTGCCCACCGTGGGTGACGCCGACGGAGCCCGATTGAGCACCGTCCGTGCCACCACGGCTCCCGAGCGCCGCACGTGCTCTCAACCCCTGTGGAGCCCGTGCGAACGCGCGCTTCGACCGCTCGGGACGCGGCTCCCCTCTCGTGGACACCCGTCCAAGGACCCGCCGCGGAGAGACCCCCTCCTCGCAGCGCCGCGGCACGTCGGATTCGCCTGCCCGCCCGGCCTTCGGACATGAGTCCCAGCGATTGGACGATCGTCGAAAGCCGCTCCCGAGGGGAATCGGGGCTACACTGCGCGCCGTTCATGAACGACGAACGCACGCTGGTGAACGTCGGCGACTTCGGATTCGCGCGCAGCATGCTGATGCATGAGCCGCAGATCCGCTGGGTCGACAGCGTCGGCTCGCACAGCTACCTGGTGCAGGGCCGCCGGATGATCGGGTCCGCGGACGACTGCGACATCATCGTGCGCGACGGCGAGGTCTCGCGCCTCCACGCCTCGCTCGAGGTGACCAGCGACGGAGCGTGGGTGCGCGACCTCGGGAGCCGCAACGGCACCTTCGTCAACGGGGTGCGGGTGCGCGAGGCGCAGGTGCCCGACGGCGGCTGCATCCACCTCGGCGCCACCGACCTCTGGCTCTTCTACAACCAGAACGCCGCCGAGCTCGACCTCTGGCCCTTCGAGCGCTTCGGCCCGCTCTGGGGACGCAGCACCGCGATGCGGGAGCTCTTCGCGCAGCTCTACCGGGTGGCGCAGCTGCCCTCCACGGTGCTGGTGCTCGGCGAGACGGGCACCGGCAAGGAGCTCGTCGCCAAGGCGATCCACGAGGCCTCGCCGCGGGTGGAGAAGCCCTTCGTGGTGGTCGACTGCGGGGCGCTCGCGGAGAGCCTCCTGGAGGTCGAGCTCTTCGGCAACGCGAAGGGCGCGTACACCGGCGCGATGGGCGCCCGCGCGGGGGCGATCGAGTCCGCCGACGGGGGCACGGTCTTCCTCGACGAGGTCGGAGAGATGCCGCTCTCGATGCAGCCGAAGCTGCTCCGCGCGCTCGAGAGCCGCATGGTGCGCCGGGTCGGCGAGACGCAGTACCGCTCGGTCAACGTGCGCTTCATCGCCGCGACGCACCGCGACCTCGCGAGCATGGTCAACCTCGGCACCTTCCGAGAGGACCTCTACTTCCGCCTCTCGGTCGTGCCGCTCACGGTGCCTCCGCTGCGCGACCGCCTCGACGACATCCCCCTGCTGGTGGAGAAGCTGCTCCCGCCCGGCGCACAGGGCGTGGTGACGCCCGACCTGCTGCGCGAGATGCGGCAGCGGCCGTGGGCGGGCAACGTGCGCGAGCTGCGCAACTTCGTCGAGCGCGCCCTGGCCCTCGGCGCCCGGGGCGCGCTGCACCTGGCGGGGGCGAGGCGAGACGAGAAGGGCGCATCGGTCGCGCCGCCGGCCGAGGGGGCGCTCCCCGGGGTCAACGCCGACGAGCCCTTCAAGCTCATCCGCGACCGCTGGCTCGACCACCTGGAGCGCGACTACCTGCGCTCGATGATGGAGCGCTACAAGCGCGACACCAGCGCCATCGCCCACGCCTCGGGCCTCGATCGCAGCTACGTGTACCGGCTCATGCGGAAGCACGAGCTCTGACCCGGCGCCCCTCCGAGGAGCTCTCCCCGCGGAGTCAAGTCATCGGGTGGAGGGGCTCTTGACATTCTTTGGGGGAGTCGGTCATAACGCCGCCCCTCGCGACAGGTCCCCCGTGCATGGACGGCGGAGACCCTCAGAACTCCAGCGAAGCGAAGAGTTATTCAACGATGCCTACGATCAATCAGCTCGTGCGGAAGGGCCGCAATCCGAACCAGTGGAAGACGGCGTCGCCGGCGCTGCGGGATTGCCCGCAGAAGCGTGGCGTCTGCGTCCGCGTGTACACGACGACCCCGAAGAAGCCGAACTCGGCGCTCCGCAAGGTGGCGCGCGTGCGGCTCACCAACGGCATGGAAGTCACCGCGTACATCCCGGGCGAGGGGCACAACCTGCAGGAGCACTCGGTGGTGCTCATCCGCGGCGGTCGCGTGAAGGACCTCCCGGGCGTTCGCTACCACATCGTCCGCGGCACGCTCGACGCGGTCGGGGCGATCGGTCCGAGCAACACGAACAAGAAGGAGCGCTCGCAGGGGCGCTCGAAGTACGGCGTCAAGCGGAAGAAGGGTTGATCGATGCCTCGTCGTGGAGAAGTCTCGAAGCGCAAGAACGTCCCGGATCCCAAGTACAAGGATCGGCTGGTCGCCAAGCTCACGAACACCGTGATGCTCAGCGGCGAGAAGTCGATCGCCGAGGGGATCGTCTACGGGGCCTTTGATCTCATCCAGGCCCGCCAGAAGGAGGATCCCCTGGAGGTCTTCCGCAAGGCGCTGGACAACATCAAGCCCAAGGTCGAAGTCAAGTCCCGCCGAGTGGGCGGCGCCACCTACCAGGTGCCGGTTGAAGTGCGCCCCGACCGTCGGGTCTCGCTTGCCATGCGCTGGATGGTGATGTACTCGCGCTCCCGTGGTGAGAAGACCATGGCGGAGCGGCTGGCCAACGAGCTGTCCGAAGCGAGCCAGGGCCGCGGCAACGCGGTGAAGAAGAAGGAAGACACCCACAAGATGGCCGACGCCAACAAGGCGTTCGCCCATTACCGCTGGTGAGGTAGTTCGAGCGCGATGCAGACGACGACATAAGACGACCAACGCCGCGCCACCCCGCAGATCCAGAGCGATCGCGTCGGGTGGGTTAAAGAGCGGGAGACCCGATGAAAAGGGTCTCGCGCAAGCGTGTGTAGCGCTGGTTGTTACCCTCCCGGGCCATGAAGTACTTCTCCGAGGGCGAGAAGGAAAGGTACCCCGGGGGGGTTTCGTTTGTGCTGCGCTCCGACCATCTCTCGCAACTGATTTCAGGTTTCGTTTCAACGTAGACCCACGCCGCCCCCGCTGGGCGACGCACCGACGGAGAAGACCACGTGCCTCGCGACCTCCCGATCGAACGCTATCGCAACATCGGCATCATGGCCCACATCGACGCGGGCAAGACGACCGTTACCGAGCGGGTCCTGTTCTACACGGGACGCATCCATCGCACCGGCGAGGTCCATGAGGGCGGCGCCACGATGGACTGGATGGAGCAGGAGCAGGAGCGTGGCATCACGATCACCTCCGCTGCGACCACGGCGTTCTGGGTTCCCAGCATCGGCCCGGGCAAGGACATCAAGCACCGGGTGAACATCATCGACACCCCCGGACACGTGGACTTCACCATCGAGGTCGAGCGCTCGCTGCGCGTCCTCGACGGCGCGGTCGCGGTGTTCGACGGCGGCAACGGCGTCGAGCCCCAGTCCGAGACGGTCTGGCGCCAGGCCGACCGCTACAAGGTCCCGCGCATCGCGTTCATGAACAAGATGGACAAGATCGGCGCCGACTTCCAGATGTGCGTCGAGTCGATGCGCGAGCGCCTCGGCACCAACCCGGTGCCGATCCAGCTCCCCCTCGGTGAGGAAGAGAAGCACCGCGGCATCATCGACCTCATCCGCATGAAGGCGATCGTGTTCGACGAGGCCTCCAAGGGCGCGAAGTTCTCCATCGAGGCGATCCCGGCGGAGTTCAAGGACGCGGCGGACATGGCCCGCCAGCAGATGATCGAGTCCATCGCGGACGTCGACGACGTGGTGGGCGAGAAGTTCCTCGCGGACGACGTCGCCTCGATCACCGAGGAGGAGATCCACGCCGCGCTCCGCCAGGGCACCATCTCCTTCAAGCTGGTCCCCGTCACCTGCGGCTCGGCCTTCAAGAACAAGGGCGTGCAGCAGCTCCTCGACGCGGTGGTGACCTACCTCCCGTCGCCGGTCGACGTCCCGACCCGTATCGGCAAGCACCCGGACAAGCCCGAGGTCGAGCTCGAGCGCCCGGCGAGCGACACCGCGCCCTTCAGCGCGCTGGCCTTCAAGCTCATGAACGACAAGTTCGTGGGCAACCTGACCTTCATCCGCGTGTACTCGGGCTTCGTCGAGTCGGGCACCAGCGTGCTCAACTCCACCCGCGGAAAGACCGAGCGCATCGGCCGCCTGCTGCTCATGCATGCGAACGAGCGCGAGGACATCAAGGACGCCTTCGCGGGCGTGATCGCCGCCGCGGTGGGCTTCCGTGACACCCGCACCGGGGACACCCTCTGCGATGAGAAGCACCCCGTGGTGCTCGAGCGCATGACCTTCCCGGAGCCCGTCATCTCGATCGCGATCGAGCCGAAGACCAAGGCCGACCAGGACAAGATGGGCGTCGGCCTCCAGAAGCTCGCCTTCGAGGACCCGTCGTTCCGCATGAACACGGACGAGGAGAGCGGCCAGACGCTCATCCACGGCATGGGCGAGCTCCACCTGGAGATCATCGTCGACCGCCTCAAGCGCGAGTACAAGGTTGAGGCGAACACGGGCAAGCCCGAGGTCGCCTACCGCGAGGCCGTGAAGAAGAAGTCCGAAGGCGAGTGCAAGTACGCCAAGCAGTCGGGCGGCCGCGGTCAGTACGGCCACGTGGTGCTCGACCTCGAGCCCGGCGAGCGCGGCACCGGCTTCGTGTTCGACGATGACATCAAGGGCGGCGTGATCCCCCGTGAGTTCATCCCCGCCGTCGAGAAGGGCGCCCGCGAGGCCCTCCAGCGCGGCGTGCTCGCGGGCTACCCCGTGATCGACTGCAAGGTGCGGCTGTTCTTCGGCAGCTACCACGACGTCGACTCGAGCGCGCAGGCCTTCGAGATCGCCGGCTCCATGGCGGTTCAGGACGCCGCCAAGAAGGCGGGCATCGCGATCCTCGAGCCGATCATGGCCGTCGAGATCGTGACCCCCGACCAGTTCATGGGCGAGGTCATCGGCGACCTCAACTCCCGCCGCGGCCAGATCAAGGGCATGAGCGCGCGCGGCAAGAACGCGCAGGCGATCGAAGGCACCGTGCCGCTGGCCAACATGTTCGGCTACGTCACCGACCTCCGCAGCAAGACCCAGGGGCGCGCGGTCTCGACGATGCAGTTCTCGCACTACGATCCGGTGCCGAACGTGGTGCAGGAAGAGATCGTCGCGAAGAGCCGCGGCAAGTAGCAAGCGCTTCGAACCCACAATCACAACGAAGAACGAAACGGAGTAGAGAAGAGTCATGGCCAAGGAGAAGTTCAGCCGCAGCAAGCCCCACGTGAACGTCGGCACCATCGGTCACATCGACCACGGCAAGACGACCCTCACGGCGGCGATCAGCGCGGTGCTGTCGAAGGCGAAGGGCGCGAAGTTCAAGGCGATCTCGTACAAGGACATCGCCAAGGGCGGCATCGACCGCGACGCCACCAAGACGGTGACCATCGCCGCGGCGCACGTGGAGTACGAGTCGCAGAACCGTCACTACGCGCACGTCGACTGCCCCGGACACGCCGACTACATCAAGA
>SCUS01000005.1 GCA_004297725.1 Myxococcaceae bacterium
GCGCGCTGCACGCCCGGCATGAGCAGCACCTGCTCGTGCGGCGCGCTCGGGACGTCGACCTACGTCTGCCCGCCGAGCGGCCTCGCCCCGGTGGCCTGCCCGTGCGTGGACGTCGACGCCAGCGCCCCGGACGTGCCCGAGGATCGGCCGGCGCCGGTGGATGCGGGCGCGCTCGATGCCAGCCAGGTCGACGCCGGCGCGGACGCGGGGGGCGATGATGCGGGGCAGCTCGACGCTGGGACGGACGCTGGAGCGCCGGGGCCCTTCGACGCGGCGGAGGATCGCCCGGACGCGGTCGACGCCGGGGCGGACGTGCCGACCGATCGCCCGGACGTGGTCGACGTGCTGCGAGACACCGGCCCCGTCGACGGCGGCCCCGTGGTGTACGACCTCGACGCGGCGCGCTCGGCGGAGAGCTTCCGGGTGATCTACAGGCTGACCATCCCCGGCGGCGGCGGAGGCGTCGAAGACTGCGACACCCCTGCCCGCGCGACGAGCTGCTCCGTGATGGGCGACGCGCTGCGGTTCTCGCTCGAGGCGTGCGGTATCACGTTCACGGGGTTGCTCCCGCTCTCCGGAACGAGCGGCCGGGTGGTGTCGTTGGTGGGCGGGGCAGCCGACCCGGCCCACTCGATCAACCCGCCGTTGGCGGCCGGGCGCATCGTGGGGGGGAGGCAGAGCTTCCGGGTGCAGATCGCGAACACGTCGACCCCGCGCATGATCGGGGTCGCAGGCATCGCGGGGCGCACCGTCGACCCGGCGCTCGGAGACCTGTGGTTGCTGGGCTGCCGCGTGACGAACTGATCAGGTCGCCTTCGTCAGGAGCGCGGCGACGCTCGGAGGGTCCCACGTCGCCATGTGCGTCTTGAGCGACGCGCCGCTGTTGTCGACCACCGGCACCCACGACGCGAAGTGATCCTTCAACGACTGTGCGAGCGCCGCGACGAGGGGAGCGAGCGCGACGGCCTGCGGCGCACCCGTAGGGGCGCCGGGATCGATGCGGAACACCGGGGCGGTGCCGTGCTCCACCACAACCGCGCCGTCGCCCTTGAAGCGCTGGCGCGTCCCGTCGTCGATATCCGAGCCGAGGGTCAGGCCGGCAAGGGCGCTGTCAGCCGGGATGAACGGCGGAGCGTGCCGGAGCGCGTTCCCTGCGAGGTCGAGCCCGATCAGCGCGACCGCGTGCGCGAGGTGCTGCCGCCGGGTGTCGGCCGGGTCCGTGACGCCGCCGTCACCCACGCGCCAATGGCCGATGGCCAGCGTGTTCACCAGGAGCTGCACCTTCGTCCCCGGTGCGATGCTCATGGCCATGAACCAGGGGCCGCACCTGGGGAAGATCACGGGCACGTGCGCTACCACCGGAAAGTCTTCCCGGAGGATATCCGCGGAGCCCTCGGGGTCGGGGTACGGGTTGCGGACGCCCACGACCACATCGGCAACCTGTCGGTCGCTATCGTAAGCCTGGATGGCGCCCGGGAGCGCGACGAACATCTCACCGGCGTGTCGCTCGATCAGGGACTCAATGACGTCGAGCGAGCTCGGCCAGATAGGTCTCTCTGCCATGGTGGTTCCTCTTCAGCTTCCGACGGTGGGGGTGAGGGGCGCGCGCGGCAGCCTGCACGTGAGGCTTGCGGTCCAGTCCTGACCACGCTTCTCACCCTTGAACTTCGCGTGGTTGATCCGGTAGGTGCCCGAGACGACCTGACTGCGAACCACGACCAGCTGCCCCGGCGTGAGGCCTGGTTGGATCAGACACTCCACCTCGATGGCGCGGCGGTTGATGATCTTCGGGGAGGCGATCATCCCGCTCTCCGGGGACAGCAGGATGGCCGTCCGCTGAACGGCCGCTCCGGCGCGCAGGATCATCAGCACGCCGTCTTGAATCGACCACTCCATGCCCGCGGCATCGGTCAGCCGGCCGAGCTCGTCAGCGGCGCGGCCGCGGAGCATCGTGCCCTCCGGGAACTGGCTCCCCCCATCGGAGAATGACGCGCCCTGCAACGCCTCGACGGCGTTGCCGATGCCGACGCCCATCGCTTCGGCGATGTGCTGCACGACGCTCGTAAGCGACACGCCCGCCGCGAACGACCGCGAGACCCGTGCGGCGCGGACCGCGTGCAGGCCGTCACCAGCGCTCACCTTCACGACCCAATCGGTGCCCTCGCGCTCGATGATCGCCCGGGTCAGGTCCCCGGTGAACAGTCGCGAAGCGTTGCGGCCCGTCTCGTTGCTGTAGCCCGCATCGACGCTGACGAAGGTCTGCCGCCTGGGGGCGCGGTAGATCTCGTTCCGATGGGCCTCTGTCAGGTTGATGATCGAGAGCTGACAGGTCCCTGCGTGCCCCCCAAGGCCTCGCTCGATCTCGAAACTCACGTCCAGGTCGCTCACGTCGAGCGTCCCCACCTGCACCCGGACGAAGCGACCAAACTGCTTCACGGCGTCTCCGGGGTGGAGGGCGCCTGGCCGAGCTCCCGCTCCACGAACTCCCTCACCTGCCAGAGCGGGTCGTCGTTGTCCTCGGAGTCGTCGAGGGGGGCGCGGCCGGGCGCTGCGGGCTCGGGATGGTACGAGGCCTCCACGGCGCGCCAGAGCGCGTGCTGATCGAACGTGAGGGCCTCGAGTACCCTCGCGAGGGGGGAGCCCGGCGAGAAGTCTGCATCCTCGGGGAGCCGCTCGCGCATGATGATCTCGAGGTGCGCGCGGATCTGCCCGTGCGTCGGAGGGACGAACATCAGCCCGAACGTGCTGTGGTCGCGGGGGTCGGCGCTGGTTCGCAGCCTGGTGGTGAACATCACCGCCCTCCCTTCGACGACGGCTGGCGCCCGCCCGGGAGCGCGAGGTCGGTGCCCTCATAGGCGGAGTCGGGGAGCTTGTCCTCCAACCCTGCGTTGCGCGCCCCGAGGATCACCAGCACCCGCGAGCTGAGGCTGGTCGGCCTCCCCTTCGCAACCTGGCTGACGGTCTTCGTGGTGGCGCCGCTGTGCGCGGCCACCTGCACCTGGTCTCGTTCGTTCATCGCGACTGCTCCTCCGCGGGCGACTGCACCCGCTCCGTCGATGTCACCCGCGCGCCGCCCCGTCGATTCGGTTGGGGGGCGGAACTGCGGGCGGCGCTGCCATGCGCCGAGGTTGGCGGGCGCAGGGGAGGAGTCGCCAGACACTTGTGGCACGGTTTACGGGACAGTCGCCCGCGGGCGCACCCGGCGGGGAGCTCGGGGCGGGTCGCGCGCGTGGAGGTCGTCAGGTTTCGTCCGCGCGCCTCTTTGATGCGCCGGAAATAACCCCGGCCACGAGCTACTCCGTCGACGGGCGGCGGTTCGTTGCGCCGCGCATGAGGTGCCGCGCTCGGCGCTGCTACGCGTTCACGACGGCGGGCGAGCTCGCCGGGCGCGGCCGGCCGCGAGGCACGCGAGCGCCTTCGCCTTCCCCTCCGGCGTGCGCGGCCCGGTGGAGGCCCCGCCGTGCATCCGGCAGCGGCTCCTCCAGAGCATCGTGGCGGCCTTGCAGGGGTGGCCATCGCGACACCGGGCGCCGCACTGCGGCGGGACGTAGCGGGCGCGAGGTGCGGCGTTCTGCGGCGTTGTGCCGGGGTCGCATGGGGTGCCTTCCATGCCGCGAGGGTAACGCGCGCCGCGGCGCCCACCAGGGGCAGAGCCGCAGCACCTGCTCCCTCGAGTCGTGGACGCGTCGCGAGATGCTCCGGGCGACGTCCACCGGGTACCCGTCGCTGGCGGCCGCTGGCGACCGCAACGCGCTCGCCGTCGAGCGTCGTGGCCTCGCCAGCGTCACCGGCGGAGGCAGCCCGGGCGCAGGGCCCTCCGGCGGAGCGAGCCCGTCACGTCGCCCCTGGACAAAGAGGGACAGCGGCCGGCCTCGGCGCCGAGGTCGACCGGCGCGACGTTGACCAGGTGCGCGCCCGCAACACCTGCTCCTCGAGGAGTCGGCGACGCGTCGGGGGAGTACTCCGGCGACGACTCCACCGGACCCGTCCTCGCGAGCTCCGGGCGACGCGTCGACCTCGGCGCCGAACGACGTCCACCGGCGAGGAGCAGCACCTCCCCCGGAACGGCTGGGAACGACTGGGAACACCCGCCCTCTCCTGCTGTGTCTACTGTGTCTGTGTGTGTCCAACAGCAAGACACACTCTCTAGTGTTTGTTTTATAGCGTTTCGTGATGCGTTTCGGGTGCTGTGTCTGTGTGTCCCGGAAACAAGTACGCGTGTAGGGAGGGGACCATAAAAGAAACACGGTAGCCCCCCTCCCCTGACGTCACCCGGTCATCCCCTCGCCGGAGACCTCCGCGGCCTCCATCACCAGCCCGGCGAGCTCGACGGCATGGCGCATCCGCAGCGGCCCGCCCTCGACGACTGCCACCGCCCGGGACCAGGGCGCCGAGTCGGGGGCCGCGCTCCGCAGCACGTCGAGGGCGAGGGCGCGCGCCAGCTCCCCGGCCGGGGTGCCTTCGTCGACCGCTCGGAGCAGCTCCGCGGCCCTCGCCCGGAGAGCCCCGTTGTCCCACGCCCGTCCCTCAGCGTGCGTTTTCGCCTGCAAAACAAGCGTTTCGCCGGGGCTTCCTAAGCCGAAGGTCGTAGGTTCGACTCCTACTGGGGGTACAGCGTTTTCGCTCCGCTACAGCGCCCACAGCCCGGCGAGCTCGAGCTCCACCGCGTCGAAGGGCTCCGCGCGCACGACCGCGTCCCCCTCGAAGGTCGCGAGCAGCAGCCAGCCGATGTCCGCGCGTCGGTACACCTCCACCGAACGCAGCGTCGGCGACACCAGCCAGACGTGGCCGACGCCCTCCCGGTGGTAGATCGCCAGCTTGCGCCCACGGTCGACCTTCTCCGTCGAGGGCGAGAGCACCTCGCAGCACCAGTCCGGCGCGACGGCCGCAAACGCGCCCGAGATGAAGCCCTCCGGCAATCGCTCGCGACGCCACCCGGCGAGGTCGGGCACCAGGACGTCAGGGAGCGGACCCAGGCGCAGCTCCGGTTCGGGGAGGATCAACCATCCTCCAGGCCCTCCGCGGCCGCGGTCGAAGGGGCCGCGCAGCTCGCCGTGGAGCTCGCCGGCGGAGCGCGCGTGCTCCAAGCGCGGCCGGGGCATGAGCGACAGCTCGCCGTCGATGATCTCCGCGACCATCGTCTCCGGCGCGTTGCGATAGCCCTCCACGACCTCGGGCGCGAGGTTGGGAAGCTCCGGGTCGATGGTGCGCGCGGCGTCGCCTGACATCCACGGAGCGTAGCCCACCCGGCGAGGCCCGTGGGGTCACCCGCAACGCCGATGCCCCCGCGCGCCGCCCGCGGTTCGGGCGCTCTACGTCTGTCGGTCGGGCGCTCCACGTCTGGCGCTACGCCGCCGGGTCGATCGCGATGCCGTAGAGCGCGAGGTGCCCTCCGAGCGCCCTGGCGAGCAGCGGCTCGGCGCTGTCTCGGGCCGCCGACAGGTCGAGCTCCGCGGCCGCGCTCGCCAGCGCCTCGGCGAGGCGGAGCGAGGCGAGCCCGTCGGGTCCGACGTCGGGAGAGGGCTGCGTCATCGGGCGCGGTCCGGTGATGACGGTGCCGATGACCGCGCCTGCCTTCGAGACCTGCCACAAGCGCACCGGGCGCAGGCGCTCGGCGAGCGTCGGGGCGGACTCGGACTGCTGCGGCGGATCGTCGGTGTGGGGAAAGCAGAGGCCCCAGCCGCAGTCGGGGCAGTGGATGCGGATGGTCACCGCGGTGAAGTGGTAGATCGACGGACCCGGCGCATAGACCCGGCGCTCGTTGGAGAGCTCGGTCGAGAGCGCTCGTCCATCACAGCCCGGACAGACCACGCCGAGCCCTCGCCACCAGGCCGTGAAGGCCCGAGCGAGGTGCTGAGCGAGGGCGGTCTGGAGCCGCTGCTCTACCGTCGGCGGAGCCTTGGGGGCGCCGAAGTACGCGGCCACGGCAGCGATCTCGCGCGCTTTTCGTCGGCGACCTCGCCAGTCCATGAGCCAGGGGATCGCCAACGGCGCCAGGGCGGTGAGCCCGAAGAGCGTCAGCACCACCGGCTTTCGAGAGCCGCGCGGGACGAGCCAGCGAACGAGCCACACCTCGGCGGCCATGATCGTCACGAGCACCGCGCTGTAGCCCACGACGGCCAACACGACGACACCGAGGAACTTCGATCGCTCCGAGCGGGAAGCCCCGCGAGCCGTCGCCAGCGCCGTGACGCCGAGGATCAGGACGAAGCCCGCCACCACCGACGCCATGCTGACCAGCAGCGGGTGGTGCCTGTACACGGCCTGGTGCGGGAGCACGTAGCGGTTGAGGGCCATGATCCCCGCGATGCCGCAGAGCCACCACAGGAGGAGCAGGAGGTCCTTGGCACCGGGTCCCTGAGGCCTGCTCATCGGAGCCTCACGAGAACATCAGGCCCCCGGGGAAATCAACGCCCCGCCGCGACGGGAGGGATGGGCTCCGGGCTGGAGCGGAGCGCGCCGGAGCAGCTCGACCCCGCGCCCGCCGTGCAGCCGAAGCAGTGGCTGTCCGTCGCGATGCGCGCGCCTTCGAGGTCGTCGAAGGAGTCGATCTCCCAGATCGAGCGAGGGCCCGCTCCGAGGGGCAATTCGAGCATCTGGTTGAAGTCGCAGTCGTAGAGCCGCCCGTCCCACCCGACGCTGACGAGCGAGCGGCACATCAGCCCCGGCACCGTGGCGACGTTGATGTGGTTCACCAGCAGGCTCATGTACTCGTCGAGCCGCCCGTCCCGCTCGAGCGCGTGGGCGAAGCGCTTGATGGGCATGTTCGTGATGGTCAGCAGCTCATGGAACTCGATGCCGAAGTGCCCTGACAGCTCTGCCTTGTATCGGAGCTCGAGCCCCCGCTGCGCCGGAGGCAGGGACGGGCCCACCGGGTTGTAGACCAGGCTCAGCTTCAGGGCCGATCCCGGTCGACCGTAGCCCAGACCGTTGAGCGTCCTCAGCGCCTCGATGCTCCTCTCGAAGGCGCCGCGCCCGCGTTGCTTCTCGACGTTCTCGGGGCCGTAGCAGGGGAGGCTCGCGACGACCTCGACCTGGTTGTCCGCGAGGAAGGCCGGGAGGTCGGACATCCCCGGCTCGAAGAGCACGGTCAGGTTGCAGCGGTCGATCACCCGGCGACCGAGGCGACGGCTCTCCCCCACGAGCCAGCGGAAGTGGGGGTTGAGCTCCGGGGCGCCGCCGGTGAGGTCTACGACCTCCACGTCGGGGTGGCGGGCGAGCAGCTCGATGATCCGCTCGGCCACCTCGCGCGGCATGACCTCGGAGCGCTTCGGGCCGGCGTCCACGTGGCAGTGGTGGCAGGCCATGTTGCAGAGCTTGCCGACGTTGACCTGCAGCGTGCGCAGGCGCTCCCGCACGAGCGGCGCGGCGCCGTGATCGTGGAGGGCCTGCTCGAAGGACGGTCGGTCGTCGAAGAGGGGGAGGCTTCGGGCGGCGGCGGTTGCGTGGGACATCGGCGATCTCCAGAGCAGGGAACCCGTCGTAGTCGAGGAGATTCGCCGGCGAGCGCCTTTGGTTACAGGGCGCCAGGGTTTCTGCAACGGTCCGGGCGCCGTGAATGTTCAGAGAGCTGCTCCAAGGCGGCTCGGTCGTCCGTAGCGAAGGCCCCCGAACGGCATCGATGCCGTCCGAAGGGCACGGATGCCGTTCGTCCCCTCCTCCGCATCGATGACCTCGGGCACCGCCTCCCAGAGCGCGTCCCAGTTCTTCGCCTCGTCGGAGCGCAGCGCCTCGATGCGCTTCAACACCCCGTCGAGCCGCGCCCGATCGGCCGCGCTCTCATGCGTGAGAGCGCCCGCCACCGCGCGCATCCGCGTCGCAGACGCCGTCGTCGTCTTCTTCGTCCTGCTCGTCGCCATCGCGCGAGCGTGTCGCGCGCCGACCCGTCGCATCAAGAACCCGACAGTGACCCGGACGGGAGCACCGCAGGCCGATCGCGGGCGACGTACGATCGCCCCATGAGCTCAGGCCTCTCGACCTGTGCCGGCGCCGCCACGCAACGGCGGCCGTGATCCGTGAGAGCCTCGCGGGATGAGCCCCGATCAGCCCCTCCCTCCCGTCCTCGTCGTGGTCCTCGGTGACAAGGTCTTCGGCCTCCATCCGCGCACCGGCGAACAGCAGTGGCGCGCCGCGCTGGACCCGGTCCCGTCGGGCGTGGGCCTCGGCCGCGTCGCGGTGCATGGGCCCCACGTCTTCGTCCTCTCCTCGGCGCTCCACTGCCTCGACTCACGCACCGGCGAGCTGAAGTGGAAGAGCGCGCTCCCCGGGCGCGTCGAGAGCGGCACGATGCTCCTCTCGCACGGGCTACTGTTCGTGGGGAACAGCGGCGAGGCCGCCTGCTTCGAGGCCAGTGACGGCAAGCTCCTGTGGCATGAGCCCTTCAAGGGCGAGGGCCTCCGCAAGGTCTCCTTCGTGCTCGGCGACGAGTGCGCCCAGCCCGACGGTCACTGACCCTGCTTGCCGAGCGCGTTGGCGCCGCGTGCGTTGTGAGAGAAGCACCGCCAGGGCGCAAGGATCGCAAGGGATCGATGGCATGGGCCGCGGTACGCTCGCGCTCGTCGCCCGCGTCGCCCCTTGAGCTTCAGCGATCTCCTCCTCCTCCCTTGCGACCCTTGCGGTGCTTCTCTCACGGCGCGGGGGAGTCGGACTTCGCGGCCTCGGAGGAGTCGGCGGCGAAGTCGGCCTCGATGAGCTTCTCGATGCGCAGCCGGAGCGCGGTCGGGTCGTGCTGAAGGTGGAGGAGCGAGCGCGCCAGACCATCAAAGGTGCTCCGCGCGGCCAAGGCGCGGCGGTAGAGGTCCGCGGCCCCGTCGACGTCGTCGCGTTCGAGCGCACACATCTCGCGCAGGACCTGTTCTTCCGTGAGGGTGGGAGCGCTCAAGGTCAGCGCGCCCAGAGCAGCGACAGGTCGAGCTCGATCGCGTCGAAGGGCTCCGCGCGCACCGTCGCGTCGCCCTCCCAGGTGTCGAGGAGCGTGTAGCGCCCGCCCTCCAGGCGGTAGATCTCCAGCAGGCGGATGCGGGGGTCGACGAGCCAGTAGTGCGCGACTTCGGCGCGGCGATAGAGGCGCATCTTGCGGCCACGGTCGTGCGCCTCGGTGCCCTCGGAGAGCACCTCGCAGACCCAGTCGGGCGCGAGCTCGATCGCGGCGGTGTCGGGGATCAGCGGCATCCGCTCGCGGCGCCATCCGGCGATGTCAGGGTGAACGATGTCGGGCTTCGCGCCGAGGTGAAGCTCTGGCTCGACGAGGATGACCCAACCGCCAGGGCCGCCACGGCCGCGGGCGAAGGGTGGGCCGAGCTCGACGACGAGGTCTGTCGCGGCGCTCGCGTGGGGAGCCCCAGGCCGCGGCATGGTGAAGAGCTCACCGTCGACGATCTCGACGGAGACATGGTCGGGCGCGCTACGCCAGGCGGCGACGACCTCCGCGGACAGGTTGGGGAACTCCGCATCCATCGGCATCGAACGCGCTGCGGTCATCGCGTGGTGACGGTATCACGCGACGACATCGCGGACGGACGCCCCCGCGGGCGACGGTAGTGGTCCGCGACCTTTCGCATCAGCACGCCCGCGAGGTAGCTGCGCACCATCCCCCGGCTCGAGTCGTAGGTCGACGTCGGCTCGAGGAGCGAGAGGAAGGTCGCCTGGACGATGTCGTGCGCGAGCACGGCGTCACGAACAGCACGCCCCGCGAGCCGTAGCAGAAACGGCTCGAGCTCTCGGATCGTGGCATCGTCGAGGGGGGTCGGCGGCATCAGGTGCGGATCCTCCTGGCTCGTCGGGTTCTGATCCGACACGGGGGGTCGGTTCGGCCGAGCCATTCACTCGTCTCCGGCGGAAATAGCCTCCTGCGCGTTGTTTCGCATCAGGTGCCCGCGGCGTTACGAAGCCCGATGACGATCTCGCCGCCCCGAACGAAGCGCGCGTCGCGGCCCTCCACCGGTGGGCGTGCCGCGCAGCAGGACGCGGTACATCCTCGGCCAGCGTCCCTCCCACGAACGGATACTCAACCCCGATGAGCGACTACGTCCCCCCCAAGGTCTGGAGCCCCGACACGCAGAGCGGCGGCCGCTTCGCCAACATCAACCGCCCGGTCGCCGGTCCGACGCACGAGAAGGTGCTGCCGGTCGGGCGTCACCCGCTGCAGCTCTACTCGCTCGGCACGCCCAACGGCGTGAAGGTCACCGTGATGCTCGAGGAGCTGCTCGCGCTCGGCCACCGCGGCGCCGAGTACGACGCCTGGCTGATCAACATCGGCGAGGGCGAGCAGTTCGGGAGCGGCTTCGTCGAGGTCAACCCGAACTCGAAGATCCCTGCGCTGATGGACCACAGCACCGCGCCGCCGACCCGAGTGTTCGAGTCCGGCGCCATCCTGCTCTACCTGGCGGAGAAGTTCGGCGCCTTCCTCCCGACCGATCCCGCGAAGCGCGCCGCGTGCCTCTCGTGGCTGTTCTGGCAGATGGGCAGCGCCCCCTACCTCGGCGGCGGCTTCGGCCACTTCTACGCGTACGCGCCGGTCAAGATCGAGTACTGCATCGACCGCTTCGCCATGGAGGTCAAGCGACAGCTCGACGTGCTCGACCGCCACCTCGCGGAGCACCGTTACATGGCGGGCGAGGAGTACTCGATCGCCGACATCGCGATCTGGCCCTGGTACGGCGCGCTCGCCGCCGGCCACATCTACGACGCCGCGGAGTTTCTCCAGACCGCCAGCTACGCCCACGTCAACCGCTGGACCCGCGAGATCGCCGAGCGCCCGGCGGTGAAGCGCGGGCGCATGGTCAACCGCACCTTCGGCAGGCCCGAGAGCCAGCTCCGAGAGCGGCACGACGCCAGCGACTTCGAGACGAGGACCCAGGACAAGCTGGACCCCGGCGAGCGCCCGTAGTCCCCTGCGGCGGTCGGCGCGCGATTTGCGAAAGCGCGCAGCGGAGCCTGACCCGTGAACCACACCCTCTCGCCCGAACTCGCGCAGCGTCCGAAGACCTCGCACCACGCCAGCGAGCTGCCGTGGTGGAAGCGCACGACCGTCTATCAGGTCTATCCGCGCTCCTTCGCCGACACCAACGGCGACGGCATCGGCGACCTCCGCGGGGTCATCGGCAAGCTCGACTACCTGCGCGACCTCGGGGTCGAGACCATCTGGCTCTCTCCCTTCTTCGACAGCCCGCAGGCGGACTTCGGGTACGACATCCGGGACCACTTCGGCATCTCGTCGGAGTACGGCTCGCTCGACGACTGCCACGCCCTCATCGAGGAGGTCCACCAGCGGGGGATGAGGGTGGTCTTCGACATGGTGCTCAACCACACCTCCAACGAGCACCCGTGGTTCGTCGAGTCGAAGAGCTCGAAGCACAACCCCAGGCGCGACTACTACCTCTGGCGCGACGGGCGCGCTCCGGGGGGCCGGGAGCCTCCCAACAACTGGCGCTCCATGCTCGGCCGACGCGGCTGGCACTACGACCGCACGACCGACCAGTGGTACTGGGCGAGCTTCCTGCCCTTCCAGCCCGACCTGAACTACCGCAACCCGGAGGTGAAGGAGGCCATGCTGGACGTGGTCCGCCACTGGCTCTCCATGGGCGTCGACGGGCTGCGTCTCGACATCTTCAACGCCCTCTTCAAGGACGCCGCGTTCACCAACAACCCCTTCTCGTTCAGGCCGGTTCCGAGCGAGGACAACCCCGACGGGTTCTTCCAGCAGACCCGCCACACCATCGACCACCCCGACACCTTCGCCTTCGCCCGCGAGCTACGCGCGGTCGTCGACGCCGTCCCGGGGCCTCCCCGCTTCCTCGTCGGGGAGGTCTTCGGCGCGCCCCACACCCTGCGCCGCTACTGCGGCGAGGACGCCGACGGGCTGCACCTCGTCTTCCTCTTCAAGTCCATGCGCGCCCCGTTCTCCGGGCCCGGCGTGCGCGCCATGATCGCCGAGTTCGAGCGGGAGTTCCCCGAGCCCTTCTTCCCCACCTACGTCTTCGGCAACCACGACCGGCCGCGGAGCATCCTCCGGCTGGGCAACCACGCCGGCAAGGCCAAGCTCCTCGCGACGCTGCAGCTCACCGCGCGCGGCGTGCCCTTCATCTACTACGGCGAGGAGATCGGGATGCACCACCACGACATCCCCGCCGTGCACGGGCTCGACCCCATCGCCACGCACTTCCGCTTCGTCCCCGACTGGGTCGCCCGGCGTCTACGGCGCTCGGGCATCCTGCTCAACCGCGACGAGTCCCGCCTCCCGATGCAGTGGCACCACGGCCCCCACGGGGGGTTCACCCACCACGCCTCCAGCCCGTGGCTCGCCTCGCACCCCAACAGCGCCGAGGTCAACGTCGCCGCCCAGGAGAACGACCCCCACTCGATCCTCTCCTGCTATCGGCAGCTCCTCGCGATGCGCAACCGAAGCCTCGCGCTCCAGGCCGGCTCGCTCGAGCTCCTCAGCCCGGCGGGCGTGCCCCTCGCCGTCGTCGCGTACCGACGACGACACGGCGAGGGAGAGCGGGCCGAGGTCGCGGAGGTGTTCCTCAACTTCTCGTCGAGGGAGGCGAGGGTCGAGCTGCCGGCGCTCCCCGACCGCACCGTCTTCTCCACCCTGCGAGGAGCGATGGACCCGTCGGAGTCGCGGATCTCCCTGAGGGCCTTCGAGGGCGTCGTCGTCTGTCAGGGATGATACCGATCCGCTGTCAATCTTGCCGCTTTGAGTTCGGTCAGCTTCTCATTGGACAAGTCGTTCGTTTGACGCTGGGATGAGCGCCAACGCGCGAACCCCCGGCGTCAAACGAGCGATCTGAACCCAAACATCATCAGCATCCCAGCCCTTTCAAGGCGCCGCTTCACCCGTTGCCGCGCCCTGAAGGACCATGGCTTCTACACATCTCGACAGCGCGGCCTGGGGTACGGCGTGCGGCCTCTGCATCGTCGTGAAGCGCCTGACCCCAGGCCGCGAGATGTGTAGACGCGATAGGCCTTCAGGGCGCGGCAACGGGCGCAGCGGCGCCTTGAAAGGACTGATCACCAGCATCGAAGGCGGCAATACTGACAACCACTCAGTATGAGAGGGATGATGGTTACGGAGCAGGCGGCGCCCCGGCGTCGGGCGCGGGCTGCATCTGGGTCGGCGACCGGGGGATCGCCCCGACGACGCGCGCCAGGCCCGCCGGGCTGAAGGCCGCGTGGATGCTCACCACCACGCGACCGCGGGGATCGACCACGAACACCCACGGGGTCTCGTCGCTCTCCAGCCCGAGGCTCTCGGCGAAGGACCCGTCGCGGGAGAACCACACCTGGCGCCACTGCGGCCTCGGGGTGCGCTCTCGCGCCTGTGACAGGATCGTCCCGGTAGGCACCAGGCCGAAGATGTCGAGCGCCGTGAAGGTCAGCATCGGCGTCCGCGCCGGGATCGCGATCTCCAGCGGGCGCCACCACGCCTCCACCGCCGGGCCGCTGTCCTTGTCGGTCAGCGCGCAGATGACCGTGTAGCTGCCGAGCAGGTCGCGCTGCGTGTGCCTCGTGCCCTCCAGGTCATCCACCGAGAAGGCCGGCATCGCCTGACCGACCCGTGGCTCGGCGAAGCCCGGAGACGCGGCCGACATGAGCACGACGAACAGGATCAGCAGCCTGCGCATGGCACAGCCTCCAACGATGTAGAAAGGGGAGTCGTGAGTGACAGGACCCGCGGGCGCTCTCGGCCTCTCAGGCCCCCCCAAGCGTGCTCACCAGGCTGTCGAAGGTCCAGTCCTCCAGCGCGTGAAGCTTGCGGCGGAGGGTGCCGTCGAGCTCTGGATGGTGCTCCAGATAGCGGTTCCACCAGATCTCCGACGCGCCGGTGACCGTGGGGTTGAGCCACGGCTTCTGCAGCGTGTAGTGGATGATCTTCACGTCGTTGACCACCGACTTCACCGAAGCGTGGGCGGTCATGAACTGGTACACGAAATGGTGGAGGTTGTAGCGCGCCTCGAGCCTGTGCCCGACGTCCATGGACCACCAGTCGGGATAGAAGTCATTGAGGAATCCCTGGTCGCCTCCGTCGTAGGTTCTCCGCTGGAGGAGCTTGGACTCCATGGCGTCGAAGAGCGCCTTCGAGGGCTCGATGACCATCACTCCGGAGTTGAAGCAATTGGGCAGGAAGAAGTCCGGCGCCGCGGCGAAGGCGGGGCGCTCGAAGAGCTCATCGATGTTCTGAAGCACCAGCGTGTCGGCGTCGAGGAACACCACCTTCTCGATGTCCTCGAGCCCGAAGGCCCGGAGCTTGGTGTACGTGTTGCGGAAGCGCGCGTAGAGCAGCTCCCCGTCGCCCGAAGGGTTGGCGATGGGCTCGATCAGCCGGGGATCCCAGCCCGTCGCGGTGGCCAGGCGCGCCCTCGCGGCCGGCGACACATCGGGTGTGACAAGGAGCACCAGTGGGACATGGGTGCCTGTGGCGCGCAGCGAGCGACCCAGGGTCTCGACCCCGGGCTCATAGGCATCCCCACCACACATCAGACTCACATAGGCGTGTTTCATCGATGGCCTCGCTCGCTCTCCGCATCGTCGCGGCTCAGCGCGGAGAAGGGACCGCCTGGGGCATCGGACCGCCGTGCATCCCACCGGGCCTCGCCATGGGAGGCGGGACCACCACGACGCCTCGCGGCTGCACGATGCCCACCTGCGGAGGCGCCACCACCACCCGATGTCCGCTGTACCAGGATGGATAGCGGCGCACGTAGTTGCCGCCGTAGGAGTAGTGGTAATACCCGCTCAGGGTGGGGTTCCAGCAACGGAGCTGCTCGTAGCCGCCGTATCCGTCGTCGACCCAGGTCCAATAACACTGGCTGGTGTCGTAGGGGCCGTAGGTGCCGCGCACCGCCGCGACGCAGCCGAGCAGCGCCGCGGCCAGGCCCGCGACCACGAGCCACCATCCGCCACCAGGCGGGCCCTGCTTCCTCGACGACATCGCGGCACCCATGATTGCCAATCCCGTTGCAGCGCGTGGGCCACGGAGCCCCGACGACCGCCGGGCTCAGACCCCGTGCCCCCGGTGCGCCGGACGGAACGACTCGCAGTGCGCAGGCCCCCCTGGCCCCCACGCCTTCACCGCGACCCCCTGCCTCGGCAGGTGATGCTCGAACCACTCCGCCGCCAGCGACGCCACGCGCTCGAGGGAGCCCGGCTCGGCGAGCAGGTGCGACGCGCCCGCGACCCGGCTCAGCCCGCGCTCGCAGCGCAGCGTCGCCATGGCCTCCCGGTTGAGCTCCAGCCCGGTGGGGTCGTCGCTGTCGGCGATGAGCAGCGTCGGGGCCTCGATGCGAGGCAGCGCCGCGGCGGCCAGGTCGGTGCGCCCCGCCTGGCAGACCACCCCCCGCACCACCATGGGACGCTCGGCCGCGGCCGTGAGCGCCACCGCGGCGCCGGTGCCCGCGCCGAAGTATCCGATGGAGAGCGAGCGCGTCGTGGCCTGCGCGCCCAGCCAGTCGGTCGAGTCAGCCAGCCGCGAGGCCAGCGCCTCGACCTCGAAGGAGCGAGCCATCGCCTCGTGCTCCGCGGTCTCCTCGTCGGCCGTGAGCAGGTCGAGCAGCAGCGTGCCGAAGCCCGCGTGCTCGAGCGCCCTGGCGATGTCGCGGTTGCGGTGGCTCTTCGGGTTGCAGCCGCTGCCGTGAGCGAAGACCACCAGCGCATAGGCCTGCGCGGGCAGCGCGAGGTCGCCCTTGAGGTGAACGCCCGCCACCGCGAGCGTGATGTGCTCTCGCACGATCGAGGAGCTCATGGCGCCCTCCCTCATCCCGCGCATCTGGTGTTGGAGCTTCTTCACAACCCGATGGAGGTTCACTTCGTATGCCAGTGCCCGCAGGCGACTCCGGGGTCGAGGCCCGTCAGGGCGATGCCCTCCGTGGCGCCGCGCACACGGTGCGCGAACGTGGTGCAGTGCGCTCGTATGGGTGTTCGTGGGCCCCTCAGCGAGGCTTGGGGCCCTGCTCGGGGTGGGCCTCCGAGAGCGGCCTCGCGGAGCGGGCGTCCCCCTCGGCGAGCGTCTCGTGGGCTCGCTCCTGGGTAAGCCCCCGGCTCGCGGAGAGCCGGGTGTCGGCGTGGGGATCGTCGGCCCTGACGACCGAGTGGCGATGGGCCCGCTCGGGGTGCGCCTCGCTCACCGGGTGAGCGCTGCCGGGGCGCCCGGTGGCCAGCGTCGACGGGGGCGGCGCGGGCCGAGGGATCGACGGCCTCGGCGCCGGGGCATCGGAGGTGTACCCGGCAGGAGGCGCGTTGAGGAAGAGCGCGGCGACCGGAGGGGGGAGGTCGCGCGCCCAGCGGGTGGCCACGTCGGGCGGGAGCATGGCGCCGAGCTGTCGGCAGACGATCTCCGTGCGCTCGAGGGCGACCGGCCGGCGCACCAGCTCGGCGCGCTGCACCCGGGTGAACAGCCGGTCGACGGAGGACTGGGCCCGGCCCACCCGGCCCACCAGCGCCCCCTGGAGCGAGGCCGGGATGGAGGCCCGCAGGGTCGCGAGCTCGTCGTCGACCAGCACCTCGTCGAGCGACGACAGCACCCGCCGGATGAGACGCAGCACCCGCTCGGGCGGGTCGAGGCCGGTCTGCCGCTGGATCTCACCGACCAGGCTCTCGAGGTTCATCGTCATCTCCACGGCGCAGCTCCTGGTGCCCGATGCAGCAGCCGGCGTGCCGGGATTGCGCGGGCCGGGCGGCGCGTGGTGATGTCGCGGCGGACACGATGAAACCCACCGCGCGAGAAGACCGGGCGCTCCCGGCAGACAAGCTGAGACCCCGGGTCGACGTCGCCTCGCTCCCCTTCGCGTCGACGGCGGACGTGCCGGCGCTGGACGCGCTCGTCGGGCAGCAGGACGCGCTCGACGCGCTCGCCTTCGGCCTCGAGGTGCGGGGCCCGGGCTTCAACCTCTACGTCGCCGGGGAGAACGCCTCGGGGCGCACCACCACGGTGCACGCCCACGTGGGCCGGCTCGCGGCGGCCTGCCCGGTTCCGCTCGACTGGGTCTACGTCCACAACTTCGCCGCGCCCGACCAGCCCCTGGCGCTCTCGATGCCCGCCGGGCAGGCCGCGGGCTTCGCTCGCGCCATGGAGACCTTCATCCGAGACACGGGCCTCGCGATTCGCCGCGCCCTCGACAGCGAGGACCACGACCGCCGCCGGCGCGCGGAGCTCGACGCCTTCGCGAGCACCCGGCGCAAGGTCTTCGACGAGCTCGGCGCCACGGCCAGGGAGCTCGGCTTCCGGGTCGACATCGCGCCGGGACGGGTGACCTCGGTGCCCATGGTCGAGGGCGAGCCCATCACCGCGGAGCGCTTCGACGCCATGAGCGACGAGGCCCGCGCCGACCTCACCCGGCGCACCGAGCAATTCGAGCTCCCGCTGAGCGCCGCGGTGCGTCGGCTGCGACAGATCGAGATCGAGGAGGACGAGCGCCGGCTGGTGTTCGACCGCGAGGCCGCGAAGGGCATCATCGACCCGATGCTGGCCGAGCTGCGGGGGCACTACACCGACCAGCCCGAGCTGCTCTCGCACCTCGCCCGGGTGGGCGACGACCTCACCGAGCGGGCCTCGTCCTTCGCCACCCCGGCGCCGGTCGCGGGCGACGACGACGAGGTCGCGGTAAACGAGGAGGCGGCCGAGGACGCCGCCGAGAGCACCGCCGGCGCCCTCGCCCGCTACCGGGTCAACGTGCTGATCGAGCACGGCGGGGCGAGCGGGGCGCCCGTCATCGTGGAGCGCCACCCCACGCCGGAGAACCTCGCGGGTCGCATCGACTACCGCATGACCGCCAACGGCCTGGTCGCGGACTTCCTCCAGATCAGGCCCGGCTCGCTGCACCGGGCCAACGGCGGCTTCCTGGTGCTGCGCGCCTCGGACCTGGAGCAGACCGAGGCCGCGTGGCCGGTGCTCAAGCGCGCGCTGCTGGGCCCGGAGATTCGCATCGAGGCGAGCGACGGGGGCGCCGCGCTCCCCGCGACCACCCTGCGACCGACGCCCATTCCGCTGGATCTCAAGGTGGTCCTGATCGGGACCGAGGAGGTCTACCAGCTGCTCTTCGAGCTCGATCCGGACTTCCGAGACCTCTTCAAGGTCAAGGTCGAGTTCGCCCCGGACGTGCCGTGGTCGGAGGAGGCGACGCGGCTCTGCGCGGCCTTCCTGAGCCGCTGCGTGCGCGACCGCTCGCTGCTGCCGCTCGACGCCGGGGCCATCGCCCGCACCATCGAGCACGCCTCGCGCATCGCCGGGGACAGCGAGCGCATCTCCGTGCGCCTGGGCGAGCTGGCCGACCTCGCGACCGAGGCGAGCTTCTGGGCCTCGAAGGCGTCCCGGCCGCAGGTGACGCGCGCCGACGTCGAGCGGGCCCTTCACGCCCGCCACGCCCGCTCCGGGCTCCTCGAGCGACGCCTCCGGGCGGAGATGACCCGACGCACGGTGCTGGTGCAGACCGCCGGCGAGGTGCTGGGGCAGGTCAACGGCCTCGCGGTGGTCGAGCTCGGCGACAGCCGCTTCGCGGTGCCCTCGCGCATCACGGCCACGGTCTCTCCCGGCCGGGGCACGCTGCTCAGCGTCGACGGGGCCGCGGACCTCTCCGGGCCCTTCCACGACAAGGCCGTGCTCATCCTGCTGGGCTACCTCGCCCGCACCTACGGCCGGGGGAGCCCCCTCACCCTGGCCGGCACGCTCGCCTTCGAGCAGTCGTACAGCGCCGTCGAGGGCGACTCGGCCTCGCTCGCCGAGCTGCTCTCGCTGCTCTCGGCGCTCTCGGATGTGCCGCTCGACCAGGGCATCGCCGTCACCGGGGCGGTCGATCAGCGCGGGCAGATCGAGCCCGTCGGGGAGGTCACCCGCAAGGTCGAGGGCTTCTTCGCCGCGTGCCGCGCGGCGGGCCTCGACGGCCGCCAGGGGGTGATCGTCCCGGCGCCCAACTCGGTGCACCTGGTGCTCGACGAGGAGGTGGTCGAGGCCGTGAGAGCGGGGCGCTTCCATGTGTGGACGGTGCGCACCGTCGACGAGGCCCTGGCGCTCATGACCGAGCGGGAGGCAGGCGAGCCGACGCCGGAGGGGGAGTACCCCCCGGAGAGCGTCCACGGGCGCGCGCTGGCGAAGCTGCGGCGCTTCGGTCAGCAGCTCGCGGCGCTGCGCGGGGCGGAGCGGTAGTCAGGGCGTGCCCGCGGCGGGAGCGCGGGCCGCGAGGTAGCTCACGCAGCCGTCGAGGGTGCCGAGCTTGCGGTAGTCGGCCTCGGGGACCTCCACGCCCAGCTCGGCGTGCAGGCCGGTGATGAAGCGCAGGAAGTCCATCGAGTCGAGGTCGAGCTCGGCGCGGAAGTCGGTGCCCGGACCGACCGAGTCGAGGTCGGCCTCCGGGGCGATCGCGTGGAGGACACGTCGGACGGACTCTCGGATGGCGTCGGGGTTCATAGGGTCTCCGGGTGCTGGAGGAGCTCGCCGAGCGACGCGAGGAAGCGGGCGCCGCGGTGCCCGTCGCTCACGCGGTGGTCGGCCGAGAGCGAGGCCATCACGATAGGGCGCACGCCCAGCAGGCCGTCGATGGCCCACGGGCGATCGAGGGTGGTTCCGAAGCCCACCATCGCGACCTGCGGGGGATGGATCACCCCGAAGACCGTCTCCACCCCGCGCTCGCCCAGGGCGGTGACCGTGATCGTCGGGTCGGACAGCTCGGAGCTTCTCAGCCGCGACTCCCTCGCCCGCGCCGTCACCTCCGAGAGCGCCTGCATCACGTCGCCGAGGGACAGCGTGTCGACGTCGTGTATCGCAGGCGCCACCAGGCCGCCGCGGCGTAGCGAGATGGCCACGCCCACGTGCGTTCCGCCGCCTGCTCGGAAGGCCCCGTCGATCCAGAAGCCGTTGAGCTCGGGGGTCTCGCGCAGGGCGAGCGCGACGGCCTTGAGCTGCAGGGCGATGGGCAGCAGCCGCGCGGTCACCGGGCGAGAGAGGTTCTGCTCGCGCAGCCACGAGAGCGACGGACCCATGTCGATCGAGGCGCCCAGGTAGTAGTGGGGAATCTCCCGCTTGGAGCGGGTCATCGACGCAGCGATCGCCTGACGCATGGCCGCTCCCCGATCGACGGTCGCGGGCGCGGGCGCGGGCGCGGGCGCGGGCGGGGGCTCGGGAAGGGCCTCTCCGGTCGCCGGGGGCGCCGGGGTCGAGGGCGCCGCCTCGCGCTCCACATCGGCCACGGTGATCTCCCCGTGGGGACCGCTCCCGTGCACCGAGGCGAGCTCGACGTTCTGCTCGCGCGCTCGACGCCTCGCCGCGGGTGAGGCCAGGGGGCGCGCCCCGGCGGAGACCGCGGGAGCTGGCGGCGCGGGAGGAGGCGGCGGTGCGGGAGGAGGCGGCGCGGGGGTCGCTGCCGGAGGCGCGGCGGAGGCGGCGGGGGCGGCACCATCCAGCGTGGCGAGCACGGTGCCCACGGGGACCTTCGTGCCGACCGCGACGAGGAGCTGGGCGACGACGCCGGCCTGCCAGCTCTCGACGTCGACGGCGCCCTTCTCGGTCTCGACCACCGCGACCACCTGGCCGCGGGTGACGGTCTGGCCGGGGGCGATGCGCCACTCGACGAGCGTTCCCGCCTCCATGTCGGCCCCGAGCGAGGGCATGCGGAACTCAAGCATGGGTGCCGACGACCTCTCTGGCAGCGCCGACGATCGCCTCGACCTGAGGCAGCGCGGCGAGCTCCATGTGTCGGGCGTAGGGGATCGGGACCTCCGCCGAGCACACCCTCGCGATGGGCGCGTCGAGCTCGTAGAAGGCCTCTTCCGCGAGGCGCGCGGAGATCTCCGCGGCGAAGCTCCCGCTGCGCCAGCCCTCGTCGACGATCACCGCGCGGCGGGTCTTCCTCACCGACGCGACGAGCGTGGCGGTGTCGAGCGGGCGCAGCACCCGCAGGTCGATCACCTCCGCGTCGATGCCCTGCGCCGCGAGCTTCTCCGCGGCTTCGAGCGTGCGAGGGATCATTCCCCCGTAGGCGATGAGGCTGAGCTGCGTCCCGGCGCGGCGGACGGCGGCCCGGTCGATGGGCACGGCGCCCGCGTCGGAGCGCAGCGTCCCCTCGACGTTGTAGAGCCCCACGTGCTCGAAGAGGATCACCGGGTTGGGGTCGGCCAGCGCCGAGGCGAGCATCCCTCGAGCGTCTTCCAGCGTGGCGGGGCAGAGCACCTTCAGGCCCGGCACGTGGGCGTACCAGCCCTCCAGGCTGTGAGAGTGCTGCGCGGCGAGCTGCCTCCCCGCCCCGGTCGCCATCCGGATGACCAGCGGGATCGCGAACTGCCCACCGGACATGTGCCGCAGCGTCGCGGCGTTGTTGACGATCTGGTCGAGCGCCAGGAGGCTGAAGTTGACCGTCATGACCTCCACGATGGGGCGCATCCCGTTGAGCGCCGCGCCGATGCCCGCCCCCACGAAGGCCGACTCGGAGAGGGGCGTGTCGCGGATGCGCTCCGGGCCGAACTCCTCCAGCAGCCCCCGGCTCACCGCGTAGCAGCCGCCGTAGTGCCCCACGTCCTCGCCCATCAGGAACACCCTCGGGTCGGCCTGCAGCGCCTCCCTCAGCGCGGCGCGCATGGCCTCGCGCCAGGTGGTGCGCACCATCACCGCGTCGCTACCGGGCATCGCTCGCCTCCGTCGCGTAGACGTCGCGGGTGAGGTCCTCCACGGGCTCCAGCGTGCCGGCCTCGGCGAAGGCCACCGCGGCGTCGAGCTCGGCGCCCACCTCGGACTCCAGCGCCGAGAGGCCCGCGTCGTCGAGCGCGCCCCCGAGCTTCATCAGCGTCGACAGCGCGGCGATGGGGTCGCGCAGCTTCCAGCGCTCCACCTCCCGCTTCTCCCGGTAGAGCTCGGCGTCGAACATCGAGTGCGCCCGGAAGCGGTACGTCGCCAGCTCCAGGAAGCGAGGACCCTCGCCCGCCCTCACCGTCGCCACCGCCGCGAGGGCGGCCCGCTCGACCGCCGTGACGTCCATCCCGTCGACCCGATCGGCGGGCATGTCGTAGCTCCGGGCCTTGGCGCAGAGGTCGACCTGGGACTCGGTCAGCGCCAGCGCCGTGCCCATCGCGTAGAGGTTGTTCTCGCAGAGGAAGAGCACCGGGAGGCGCCACAGCGCCGCGAGGTTCATGCACTCGTGGAACTCCCCCTCCGCGACCGCCCCGTCGCCGAAGAGGCAGGCCGTGACCGCGCGTCGCCCCAGCATCTTGTCGGCGAGCGCGAGGCCCGTCGCCAGGGGCATTCCCCCCGCCACGATGGCGTTGCCGCCGAAGAAGCGATGCGACGCGTCGAAGAGGTGCATCGAGCCCCCGCGGCCTCGGCAGCAGCCCTCGGCCCTGCCGAACATCTCCGCCATGATCCGGTCGGGGGGCACCCCTCGGGCGAGCGCGTGGCCGTGCTCCCGGTAGGTCGAGACCACCGCGTCGTCTTCGGTGAGCGCGCGCATCACGCCCACCGCCACGGCCTCCTCGCCCACGCACAGGTGAAGGAAGCCGCGGATCTTTCCCGCGCCGTAGAGTTCCGCCGCGCGCTCCTCGAAGCGACGGATGCGGAGCATGCCTCGGAGCCGACCGAGGTCGTCGTCGAGCGAGGGCGCGGCGGTCACGCTCCGGCCTCCAGGGTGGAGGTGTCGCCCTCGGGGAGACCGAGCTCTCGGGCCTTGAGGAGCCGCCGCATGATCTTCCCGCTGCGGGTGCGAGGGAGGGTTGCGAGGAAGGCGATCTCCCTCGGCGCCACCGCGGACCCGAGGCGCTTTCGCGCGAAGCCCATCAGCTCGAGCTGGAGCGCATCGCTGGCCTCGTAGCCGGGCTTGAGCGACACGAAGGCCTTCACGATCTCGAGGGCCACCGGGTCGGGCTTGCCGATGACCCCGGCCTCGGCGACCGCGGGGTGCTCCAGCAGCGCGCTCTCGACCTCGAAGGGCCCGATGAGGTGCCCCGCCGTCTTGATGACGTCGTCGCTCCTGCCGATGAACCAGAAGTACCCTTCGGCGTCTCGCCGGGCGAGGTCTCCGCTCAGGTAGAAGCCGTCGGCGAAGCACTTCTTGTAGCGCTGCTCCTCGTGCAGGTACGCGCGGAACATCGAAGGCCACCCGGGCCTGAGCGCCAGCTCCCCGTCGGTGTCGGGGGCGTCGATCACCGCCACGCCGCCGTCGAGGGTGCGCTTCACGATGGCCGCCGCGATGCCCGGCAGCGGCTTGCCCATGGACCCTGGCTTGATGTCCATCGAGGCGAAGTTGGCGATCATGATTCCGCCGGTCTCGGTCTGCCACCAGTTGTCGTGGATGGGACGACCCAGCGCCGCGACGCTCCACAGCACGGCCTCGGGGTTGAGCGGCTCTCCCACGCTGGCGATGAAGCGCAGCGCCGAAAGGTCGTAGCGCTTGGGCAGCGCCTCGCCCGCGCGCATCAGCATCCGCACCGCCGTCGGCGCCGTGTACCAGTTGGTCACCCGCTGGTCTTGCAGCACCGAGTACCAGCGCTCGGCCTCGAACTCGCCCTCGTCGATGATGCACGTGAGCCCGTGCGTGAGCGGGGCGACCAGGCCGTAGGAGGTGCCGGTCACCCAGCCCGGGTCGGCGGTGCACCAGAAGATGTCCCCGGGCTTCAGGTCGAGCGCGAAGGCGGCGGTCGCGTGGTGCGCCACCACCGCGCCGTGGACGTGGAGGGCGCCCTTGGGCCTGCCCGTGGTGCCGCTGGTGAAGTGCAGCAGCGCCGGGGTCTCCGGGCTCGTCGGCGCGATGGTCCACGCCTCCGAGGCGCGCTCCATCCACGGCCCCAGGGCGTGCACCCCGGGGGAGCCCGGAGGGTCTTCCCTCGCGTCGACGAGCAGCACGTGGCGCAGCTCTGGGAGCGCGGGCAGCAGCGCCGCCACCTTCCTGCGGAACAGGGCCTCGGTGGTCACCAGCACCCTCGCCTCGCCCAGCGAGAGCCGCGCCCGGATGGGCTCCGGACCGAAGGCCGAGAAGAGCGGACAGAATACGTCACCGTGTTTGAGCGCGCCCAGCGCGGCCACGTAGAGCGCCGGGACGCGCCCGAGCAGCGCGAAGACCCGGTCTCCGGGAAGGACCCCGAGCGCCGAGAGCACGTTGGCGAAGCGGTTGGTGAGCGCCCGCAGCCCGGCGTAGGTCGTGTCGCGCACCACGCCGTCGGCCCCGAGGCAGCGCAGCGCCACGCGAGCGCTGGAGGCCCCGACGGCGTGGCGATCGACGGCCTCGTGGGCGATGTTGAGGCCGCCTCCCCCGGGCAGTCCGTCGAGGGCCCGGGCGGCCGCCTCCCACGAGAAGGTGCGACAGGCCTCGTCGTAGTCCGACAGGTTGGGGGCGGGCCCACCGACCACCGACGCCTTGTGGATGCGCTCGCGTGTCATGACGCCTCGGGCATTGAGCAAGGCACAAGCCATCGGGGCCGCGCTCATTCCAGGGTGCCGTCCGGGCGCTACGCACCCTGTTCGCGCACGTGGTGCACGCTCTGCGATTGGTCCGCGCGAGGAGCGGGACGGGCGACGCGGCACACGTCGTGCGAACGGAGATGGGACGGAGCAGGCGACCGAGAGGAAGGCTGACACCCGATGGCCCACAAGAGGATGTTGTTCCGGTCGGAGGCGAGGGAGAAGATTCTCCGGGGGGCGACGGCGCTGGCGGACGCGGTGCGGGTGACCCTCGGGCCGAAGTCGCGCTGCGTGCTCATCGAGCAGAAGTGGGGCAACCCCATCGTGTGCGACGACGGGGTCACCATCGCCAAGGCCATGGACCTCAAGGACCCGGAGGAGAACCTCGGCGCGAGGATGATCCGCCAGGCCGCGGAGCGCACCGGCGACGTGGTGGGCGACGGCACCACCACCTCGGCGCTGCTGGCCCACGCGATCTTCGCCGAGGGGGTTCGCAACGTCGTGGCGGGGGCGAGCGCGGTCGACCTGAAGCGGGGGCTCGACCGTGGGCTGGCGGTGGCGGTGGCGGCGATCCGAGCGATGTCGCGGCCGCTGGAGAGCCGCAAGGAGAAGGCCCAGGTGGCGACCATCTCGGCGCACAACGACGTGACGCTGGGAGAGATGGTGGCCGACGCGGTCGAGCGCGTGGGCCTCGACGGGGTGATCTCCGTGGAGGAGGCCAAAGGCACCGAGACCACGCTGGAGGTGGTCGAGGGGATGCAGTTCGACCGCGGTTACCTGTCCCCGTATTTCGTCACCGACCCGGCGAGGATGATGGCGGTGCTCGACGACGCGTACGTGCTGGTCTCCGAGCGCAAGGTCACGGCGATGAACGACCTGCTGCCGGTGCTCGAGGCCATCGCGAGGCAGCAGAAGCCGCTGCTGCTGGTGATCGACGACGTCGAGGGCGAGGCGCTCGCCACGCTGGTGGTCAACAAGCTCCGGGGCACGCTCTCGTGCTGCGCGGTGAAGGCCCCGGGCTTCGGCGACCGGCGAAAGGAGATGCTGAAGGACCTGTCGATCCTCACCGGGGCCAGGGTGATCTCCGAGGAGCTGGGCTCGAAGCTGGAGGACGTGACGCTCACCGACCTGGGGAGGGTGCGGCGCGCGGAGATCGACAAAGACCGCACGGTGCTGATCTCCGCCAGCGGACCCACCGAGGAGGTGAAGGCGCGCATCGCGGAGATCAGGGCGCAGATCGAGAAGGCCACCAGCGACTACGACAAGGAGAAGCTGAAGGAGCGGCTCGCGAGGCTCGCGGGCGGCGTGGCCGTGATCCGGGTGGGGGCCCTGTCGGAGTCCGAGCTGAAGAAGCGCAAGGAGGCCTTCGACGACGCCATCAGCGCGACGAGGGCGGCGCTGGCGGAGGGCATCGTCCCGGGCGCCGGGCTCGCGCTGCTGCGGGCCGCCGACGCGGTGGGGCGCGTCGAGACCGACGCCGAGGGCGACGAGCGCACCGGGCTCGCGATCTTGCGCAGGGCCCTGGAGGCCCCGACGAGGCAGCTCGCGGAGAACTCCGGCGTCGACGGCGGCGTGGTGATCGATCGGATGCGCTCGGGCACCGGGGCCTACGGCTTCGACGCCGCCCGCCGCACCTACGTCGACCTCACCCTGTCGGGGATCATCGACGCCACCAAGGTTGTTCGCACGGCCCTGGAGAACGCCGTCTCGGTCGCCAGCGTGCTGCTGCTCACCGAGGCGACGCTCACCGAGATCGGCGACGAGAAGCCGGCGCTCCAGCACGAGCTGGAGGAGTGACCGGCACACCAACTGCACCACCACACAGCGGAGGATCATTCATGGCGACCAAGGCTCAAGCATTCAAGGCGTCCGTCGAGCTGGCCAACCAGAACGCGAACATCCAGCGCGGCTCGCTACCCGCTCCGTACGTCGAGAAGTCGGGCGTCCACCATGAGAACAAGCGCGCCGGAGCGAAGGCCGCGGTCGCGCTCGAAGACCACGTCGAGGGCACGCGTCCGAGCCGCAAGTCCACCCGCGGGGCCTCCAACCACCTGAAGCCCGACCACGCGATCAACATCCCCGCGTCGATCGAGGTCGACTCGCCGCAGAGCCGCCACCTCGTCTCCGCCGCGCACGAGCGCGGCAACGCACGCGCCCGCGGCGGCTGAGGAGCCTTGACCGGACGCTCAGGGAGACGCACCTCTGGGTCGACCCGTACGCGTCGACCTATCAGGGCATCATCGAGTCAGCGCGGGGGGTGAATTCACATCATCCAAGCGCTGAGCGGGGCCCACGCGATGACCGACGAGACCTGGCGCGACGCTGACCCCTTCAAGACCCTCCAGCTCGAGCACCTCCAGGGGCTGGCCACCGATCAGACCATCACCCGGAGCGCCCACGAGGCGAGGACCCCGGAGGAGGAGACCGCCGCGCGGGTGCACACGCTGCCGCGCATCATGCTCAACGGAGCGGCGGACGAAGGGGATTTCGCGAGGATCGAGTCTCTCGGCGAGGGAGGCGTGGGGGTGATCGAGCTGGCCCGCCAGCGCTCGGTCGGCCGGGACGTGGCCATCAAGCGGGTGCGAGACACCAGCAGCCCCGGCGCGGCGGCGACCCTCCTCGAGGAGGGGCACATCATGGGGCTGCTCGAGCACCCCAGCATCGTCCCGGTCTTCGCGCTGGGGAGGGACGACAACGACCAGCCCGTGCTGGTGATGAAGCGCATCGAGGGCTCCACCTGGCGCACGCTGCTGCGCGACCCCGCGCACCACGCCTGGGAGCGCATCACCGAAGACCGGCTGGACTTCAACCTCCGGGTGCTCTGCCGCGTCGCCGACGTCGCGCATTTCGCCCACGGCCGGCAGTGGCTGCACCGCGACATCAAGCCCGAGAACGTGATGATCGGCGAGCAGAACGAGGTCTACCTCATCGACTGGGGCCTGGCCCTGCACCTCCCCGTCGAGACCGCCGACGCCGAGCCTCCCGGCCTCGTGGGCACCCCGGCGTACATGGCGCCGGAGATGCTGCGGGGCGTCGGCCCGTGGCTCTCTCCGCGCACCGACGTCTACCTGCTGGGCGCGGTGCTCCACGAGGTGCTCACCGGGTCGCTCCGTCACGGCGGCGAGACGCTCCGCGCGGTGCTGGCCTCGGCGTGGCTCTCGGAGCCGGTGGACTACCCCGAGGAGACCCCCGAGGAGCTCGCCGAGCTGGCCAACCAGGCCACCGCGACGAAGCCCTCCGACCGGGTTCCTGACGCGGAGACCTTCCGACTGCGCATCGAGCTCTTCCTGCGCCACCGGGAGGCGAGGCGGGCGCTCGAGGAGGGCCGCGGCCTCTTCGAGCGGCTCGTGGCCGACAGCGGCGCCTGCTGCTCCGGCGACGAGGTGGCCGTCATGCAGCACTACGAGGCCTGCGTCGCCGCGATGCGCCGCGCCGTCGAGCGCTGGCCCGACAGCCCCGAGACCCAGGGCGGCCTCTCGGAGGTGCTGCACTGGCGCATCCGCCGCTCCCTCGCCCAGAAGGACGTGCTCACCGCGCAGGCCAACCTGCTCGATCTCCCCACGCCCGATCCGGCCCTCGAGGCCGAGGTGAGCGAGGCGTCCCGTCGCATCAGCCTGGAGCGCCTCGCCGTCTCCAGGCTCAGCGACCTGGGGCGGCGTCACGACCCGCACCCGGTGGCGCCGCTCCGCGCCCGCGCGGCCCGCAACAGCGGGCTCCTCGGGGGCGGGGCCATCCTCGGCCTCGGCGGCCTCATCCACGCGGGCCTGGTGCCCTTCGAGTGGTGGGTGCTCGCCGGCGCCACCGCGCTCGCCGCGGCCATCGTCGGCGCCGCCGCGGTGCACGGCCTCTCGCGAGGCGGCGTCGTCGACCGCAAGGGGCTGCGCTCGCTGGGCTGGATCGTCGTGGTCGCCCTCGCCCTGCTCTCCGCCGCCTACTTCGTGGGGCTGTCTCCGGAGCAGTCGCTCGCGCTGCTGCCGATCCTCGTCGGCGCCTGCGTGGGGATGCTGGCGGACATCCCCCGCCGGGCGAGGATCGCGCTCATGCTGATCTGCGGCGTGTGCGCCGTGGCGGCCCCGCTGGTGCTCCACTGGTCCCCCGCCGGGCTCTTCGACCTGCTGGGCGCCGCGACCCTCGTGGCGCACCTCGTCCTCGCCCGCATGTGGGACACCCTCGCGAGGGAGGGCAGGGCCTCCGAGCCGCCCGCGGAGTAGCGGCGCCCCGCCCGGAGGGGTTGACGGTGACCGCGATGCTCGTGCGACAGTCGCTCCGCGCGCCGCTCTTCGCTGGGTGAGGGGCCCTCGTCACATCCCGATGCTGACCCCAGGCGAATCCTTCAGCAGCTACCGCGTGATCCGGGAGATCGGGCGCGGGGCCATGGGGGCGGTCTTCGAGGCCGAGCACATCTCCCTGCGCAAGCGCGTGGCCATCAAGGTGCTGCTCCCCGAGGCGTCCTGCGACGTGGCGGCGGTGCAGCGCTTCTTGCGAGAGGGCGAGGCCGCGGCGCGCATCCGTCACGAGCACATCGTCGACGTGAGCGACGTGGGCACCCGCGACGGCACCCCCTACCTGGTGATGGAGTACCTCGATGGCGAGTCGCTGGCCGATCGCCTCGCCCGGCGTCGACGCATCGACGACACCGAGCTGGTCGACCTGGCGATCCCCGTGTGCGACGCCCTCGCGATGGCGCACGAGGCCGGGGTCGTGCACCGCGACGTGAAGCCCGACAACATCTTCCTCGCCCGCACCGCCCGAGGCGGCGTGCGCGCCATGCTGGTGGATTTCGGCATCTCCCACGTCGCCCACAACGACCCCAGGGTCGCCCGGCTCACCAGCTCCTCGGTGCTCATCGGCACGCCCTGCTACCTCTCCCCCGAGGCCGCCCGCAGCGCCCGCAGCGTCGACGCCCGCAGCGACCAGTACGCCTTCGGGGTGACCCTCTACGAGTGCCGCACGGGGCTGCTGCCCTACGAGCGCGCCTCGGTCTTCGAGATGCTCAGCGCCATCCTGCTGGAAGACCCGGTGCCTCCCTCGATGCGCGCCTCGGACATCGACCCCCGGCTGGAGGAGACCATCCTCCGGGCGATGTCCCGCGACCCCGACGAGCGCTTCCCCGACATGCGCGCCCTGGCGCTCTCGCTGCTGCCGATGGCCTCGCCGGCGGTGAGAGCGAAGTGGGAGCCCGAGCTCCGCGACCCCGCCCTCGCCGCCTCGAAGCGCACGCCCGTCAGCCCCATCGAGGCCATCCCCGCACGCCCCGGCACCACCGAGGACGAGCTCGTCCCCCTCGCCCTCGCCCGCACCGACCCGGGCGGTCCTCTCGCGGTCGCTGCTCCGCCGGTGGAGTCCTCGCCGTCGAGCGAGCCCGCCGCCGCAGCCCCCGCTCGCCGCTGGATCGTCGCCGCCGCGCTCGCCTCCGCCGCCGCGGTCACCGCCGCCGTGCTCGCGCAGGGCTCCCCCCCATCTGCCAGGCCCGCCGCGGCGCTCCCCCCGTCGGTCGCCCCGAGCCCGACCCCCATCGTGCTCCCCCCGTCCATCGTGCTCCCCCCGCCCGTCGCCGCGCCCGTGGTCGCCGCGCCAGCCGCTCCGCCGGTCGTCGCGCCCGTCGAGCGGCCGAGGCGTGGCGCTTCGAGGGGCGCTCGCCACGTCGACCCCGCCCTCCTGGCGCCTCGGGTCACGGCCCCGGTCGTGGCCGTGGCGCCGCCCGCTCCGACCCCCGCCCCGCCGCCCCGATCGCTGCTGCGCACGGACTTCGGCGCCACCACCCCGTAGGCCACCGCCCCAGTGCTCCGCCCCCTGCGCGTCGTCGCCCTCCTGTCGCCCATCGCCCTGCTCTCGCTCGGCGCCTCCGCCCACGCCCAGACCGCCGCGCCCTCGGCCGCGAGCTCCGACGTCGAGCTCGCCCGCGTGGCCTTCGCCCGAGGCGTGCTGCTCGCCCAGCAGGAGCGCTGGAGCCAGGCGCTGGAGGAGTTTCGCCAGTCGCGGAGGCACGCCGACCGCCCTCGCACGGCCTTCAACGTGGGCCTCGCGCTGCAGCACCTGGAGCGCTACCGGGAGGCGCGCGCCGCGCTGCGCGAGTGCATCGCCATGCCCTCGGTGCTGGCCGAGCCCGACCTCGTCACCGACGCCCACGCGCTCGAGGCCCAGGTGGGCCGCTCGCTCGCCCGGCTCCGGCTGGTGCTCGCGCCCGCCGACGCGGAGGTGCGCATCAACTCCCAGGTGATCCCCGAGGGCCGCGGAGAGCCGCTGCGGGAGCTCGACATCGACCCCGGCCGGCAGGAGGTGGAGGTCTCCGCGAACGGGGTGACGACCCAGCGCTTCACGGTGGCGCTGCGCTCCGGAGAGAGCCTCCAGCGGCGCGTCGACCTGGCGGTGGTGCCGGGCCGCGTCGCGGTGACCGTCGACCAGCCCGAGGCGTCGGTGAGCATCGACGACGAGGTCGTGGGCCACGGGAGCACCGTGTGGCAGGGCTCTCCGGGCGCCCACCGGGTGCGCGTGGAGGCCGATGGGTACCGCTCGTTCCGGCGGCCGGTGACGGTGACCGCGGGGGGCGACCTGCGGGTGGAGGTGACCCTCTCTCCGCTGCGAAACCCCTGGTACCAGAGCCCGTGGCTGTGGTCCGCGGTGGCGGTCGCGGTGACGGGGGCGGTGCTGGCGGCGGTGTTCATCCATGACACCCAGGGGCCGGACGGGGGGAGCACCCAGCAGGTGTTGCAGGGAGCGACGGTGCGATGGTGACGAGGCTGTGGACGCTCTGGTTCGCGCTCTGGGTGGGCTCCGTCGCGGGCTGCCGCGAGGTGCCGGCGACGCAGCTCCTGGTGGTGGTCGACAGCGACCTCGCGGTGGACCGTGAGCTCAACCGCATCGAGGTCTCGGTGACCGATCCCTCCGACCCGGCGGGGCGGGTGGTGTTCAGCCAGCGGGAGTTCACCCTGCTGCCGACGCCGAGGCCCGCGGCGTACACGCTGCCGCTCTCCTTCGGGCTGGTGCCCATCAGCGGCGACGCGAGCCGACGGGTGCGGGTCACCGTGAGGGCGAGCACCGTGGACACCGGACGGCGCATCGAGCTCACGGCCATCACGGGCTTCCTGCCCGACCGGAAGCTGTTGCTGACGATGTTCCTGCAGAGGGCCTGCGTGGGCATCGACACCTGCGTCGACGGCTACACCTGCGTCGACGGCGCGTGCGTCCCCGCCAGCCGAGCGAGGCTCCCGGACATCACCAACCAGACCTCCCTCGACGCCTCCGGGCTCTTCGATGTCACCCGCCCGGAGGCCTCCATCGACGCCTCCATCGACACGCCCGATGTGACCGATGTGACCGATGTGACCGATGTGACCGACGTCCCGGTCGCGATGGACGCCCCGGTCGATGCGGCCGTGGACGCGCCCGTCCTCCCCACGCCGCAGCAGATCATGCCCACCACCGGGGCGCTCACCAACACCCGGCTGCTCTGGTTCGAGTTTCGCGCCGCGGCCGTTCCCGCCGGGACCACCGGGACCATCGAGCTCTGCGCCAGCCCCGACTTCCCCCCGACGCTCACCGCCACGGTCATCCCCCCCACCCCCACCACCCTCGGCGGCGTCACCACCTGGGACCTCGTCTCCCTCGACGCCGACGAGATCCGCGCTCCCAGCGGCCCCATCGGCTCCGCCCGCACCCTCTGGTGGCGCGCGAAGCTCTCCCTCCCCTCGGGAGCGACCGCCCGCTCCACCGCGTGGCCCTTCCGCCTGCGCCCTGCGCAGGCCGCGCGCGCTGGCAACGTCACCGGCCTCCAGCGCTTCCGCGCCATCGGCCAGGCGGGGGACTTCAACGGCGACGGCTCCTCGGACGTCTTCGTCATCACCGCGCGCTCGGGCGCCTCCAACGGCGGCACCTTCGCCCTGGGCCGCAGCTTCAGCCGCGCCCTCGAGACGACGGTGCAGGTCTCCCAGCGCACCCTCGATTTCGGCCGCGGCGCTCGCCTCGGCGACCTCGACGGCGACGGCCGGGAGGACTTCGGCGTGGCCTCCGGCTTCCCGAGCGGCACCGGCGACTCCGGGGCCGTGTACCTCGTCATGGGCACCAGCGCGATCACCGACCGCACCCCCGAGCTCGTGCCCACGACCAGCGGGTCTGCCACGACCGGGCCCGCGCCGATGGCCGCGGTGATGGACTCCGACCGCAACGGCCTCGGCGAGTTCGTGGTGGGGCTGCCCTCGACCGCGACCGTGCGCCTCTACCGTGGCGCGTCGGCGGCGCGGAGCGGAGCCTTCCAGGACTTCCCCCCGGCGCTTGCCGGCCCGGAGGCCGAGATGAGCCTCTCGACCGCGGGCGACGTCAACGGCGACGGCCGGGGAGACTTCGTGGTGGGCTATCCCTCTCGGCGCACCGCCGAGCTCTTCCTGGCGACCGACACCGGCGGCGTGGCGGGCTACTCCCGCGTCAGCCTCGCCTCGACCGGGCTCTCCTCCACCGCGGGCTACGGCGCCGCGGTCGCGGGCGGCGGCGACCTCAACGGCGACGGCTTCAGCGACGTCGTGGTCGCGGGCACCGCGGGTCTCCGGGTGTTCTACGGAGGCGCCGCGGGCGTCGCGTCGAGCAGCCTCTTCACCGATCCGTCGCCCTGCTTCGGCCGAGCGAACGACGCGACGCCCAGGCGCCTGGCCCACCTGGGCGACCTCGACGGCGACGGCGGCGACGAGGTGGGCCTCGCCTACGTGGGCGCCTGCATGATCGTGCTGCGCGCCCCGGTGGCCGCGGCGAGCGCCGCCCCCGTGCTGGCAGAGGCCCGCACGCTCTTCGCCGCGACCGGGGACAGCACCTTCGCCAGCGCCCTCTCGACCGCGGGCGACTACGACGGCGACGGGCTCTCGGACTTCTCCCTGGCGATCCCCAACGTCGTCGGCGCGAGGAGCACGGTGAAGGTCTACTTCGGCGATGCCTCGGCGTGGTCCGAGGGGATGAGCCGCGATGGCGGCGTCTCTCCCGCGGTGATGACCCTCACCCCGGGGAGCGGCGGATGGGGCTACAGCCTCGCATCGATCGCTCCTCGGGCGAGGCTGCCAGGGAGCTGACGGCGCGGGCGCGGGTGCGGCGGCGCTCGACCAGCACCAGCGTCGCGGAGAGGGCCACCAGCGCGGCCAGCACGCAGGCCACCTCGCCGAGGACCGCCGCGAGGCCGAAGCTGTTGAGCGCGCGGTTGGCGCTGGTGTGCAGCGAGCTGTACCCGAAGATGGTGGTGAGCGAGCACACCAGGACGGCGCCTCCGGTCTCCTGCACCGCGGCCTCGATGGGGTCGCCCGCGGAGCCCGAGTCGACCTCCTGCTGGTAGCGCCGCATCACGTTGACGGCGTAGTCGACGCCGATGCCGAAGGTGATCGGGAGCGCCACGAAGTTGAGGAAGTTCAGCCGGATGTGGAGCAAGGTCATCGCCCCTCCCATCCAGGCCACGCCGGTGACCAGCGCCAGCAGCGTGAGCGCCCGGAGGTGCCAGCGGCCGAAAGACAGCAGCACCAGCGCCACCGTGGCCAGGATCGAGGCCAGCACCGCCCTCGGCCCGTCGCGCCAGATGGCCCCGATGATGTCCGCGTACACGGGCGCGCTGCCCACCACCACCGGGCGGCGCCCGTCGGGGGTGCGCGCCGCGCGGATCGAGTCGGCCCAGGCCACGAGGTACTGCCCGTCCCAGATGGAGGCGCCCGGCTTCTCCTCGACGAAGAGCAGCCTGCCCCGGGTGCCGTCGCGCTCGGTGTAGAGCGAGGCCACCGAGGAGGGGATGTCGTCGTCCACCAGCGGGCGGAGGGTCGCCGGGGGGAGGTAGGCGTCGAGGTCGCGCTGCGTCTCCGGCGAGGCGTGCTCCCGGGCCTCCAGCATCAGCCGCCGCAGATCGGCCAGCACCTCGATCTTGGCGGGCTGGTCGGAGGGCAGCAGGTCGTCGATGGTGCGCACCGCGCCGAAGGGCGCGTCGTGCCGCTCTCGCATCTCGTCGAGCCTGGCCCTGAGGGCAGCGGTGTCCTCCCTCCGGTCGACCAGCACCGCGATGGCGCTGCCCGACCCGGCGCGCCCCACGATCTCCCCTGCGATGCCGTTGAGCTCGCTCGCCCGGTCGGTCTCCGCGCGCACCGAGGTGAGGTTGCGGAAGTTGTAGTCGAGCGGATCGCGGCCGATGGCCACCGCCGAGAGCGCGATGCCCGCGACAGCCAGCACCCCCGCCCCCGCGGCCAGCGGCACGGGGTAGCGCTTCACCGCCCGGGCGAAGAGCACGCCGTAGGGGTTGGGCCGCTCGACCCCGGGCGGCAGCGGACGCCACCGCTCCCAGAGCGCGGTGAGCGCGGGGAGAAAGGCCATGGTCATCGCCCAGCAGATGACCATGCCGGTGCCGCCGATGATCCCGAAGTCGCGGAAGCCGCGGAAGTCCGTGACCACCAGCGAGCCATAGGCGAGCGAGGCCGCGGTCGAGGCCGCGAGCGTGCCGGCCCAGGCGCCCTGGTGCGTCGCGGCGACGGCCTCGGTCACCTCGCGACCCGCGCGGCGCTCCTCGAAATAGCGGGCGAGCCAGATGATGCCGGAGTTGATCCCGTTGCCGATCACGATGCTGCCGAGGAAGGCCGTCGAGGTGTTGAGGTGCCCGACGGTGAGCTTCGCGAGGGCGAAGGTGGCGAGCACCGGCACCAGCAGCGTGCCTCCCAGCAGCACCACCGAGCGAGGGCGCCGGAAGAGCCCGAGGATCGCCAGCACGCAGAGCGCCACGGTGAGCAGGGTGGCGACCACCAGCTCGTGCTCGATGGCGTGGTGCTCGATGATGCCCACCAGCAGGTCGCCCGCGAGCGACACCGTGAGGTCGGGCGCGAAGCCCGCCGGGGGGAGCGCCCTGATCTCCTCGCGCACCCGCTCGACCAGCGCGGTGCCTCGGGCCGGGTCGCCGCTCGGCAGGTCGACCCGGAGAAACATCGCGAGGTGCCGCCCGTCACGGTGCAGGAAGAAGCCGCCAGGAAACTGCTCCGCCTCGGACTCGACGCGGCGCATCTGCTCCCGGGCCCTCGCCACCAGCGCGTCGGCGGGCTCCGGCGGGTCGTCGAGGTTGATGTACACGGGGTTGGCGCTGGCGCGTTCGTACTCGATGCGCCGGCGGAGCTCGTCGCGCGCACGGGTGAGGTCCGCGAGCGGGGCGTAGAGGTGGCGGTGGTCGCGCACGAAGCGCTGGTAGTCGCCGACGTTCCACTGCACCCGGCGCACGCGGAGCGACGGGGGCAGGGCCTCGAGGCGCGCCGCCATGGCCGTGGCGTAGCGTCGGAGCGCGGCGTTGTCGCGCGACTCCAGCATGAGCGTGAGGGTGGAGAGCCCGCCCACCCGGCGCTGCCCGGCCCCCAGGTCGCGCACGCTCGGCGCGCTGCGGGGGAGCAGCTCGGTCCAGTCGCTGAAGAGCTCGAGGCTGCGCACCACGGGGAGAAACGCGAGGGTGAGCGCCAGCGCGACGAGGGCGACGAGGGGAGCCCGCCGTACCTGCACCTGCGCGATGCGGAGGAAGGGGGCGGAGGGCGGAGGGTGGTTGGTCACGGCGACCCCGGCGGCGGGCGGAAGAGCCTGCGCAGCAGCCACATCAGCGCGGCGGTGTAGCCGAGGCCCACCAGCACATCGATGACCCAGTGGTGGTCGAGGTAGACCGCCGCGACGCACATGAGGGCGGCGTAGGCGACCGCGACGACGCGCTTCGGGAGGCTGAGGTAGGGCCAGGTCTCGACCGCGACCAGCGCGGGATAGGCCACGTGGAGCGAGGGGACCGCGCCGAAGATGTCGTTCGAGCGCCCGTAGAAGCCGCGGAAGTACTCGACCCCCATGAGCGCGTCGACGCGCGCGAGGTTGGGCCCTGCGCTGGCGCGGGCGGCGAGGTCGACCGCGCAGCCGTGGGCGTGGAAGTACCAGGGCGGCGCGGCGGGGTAGAGGTGGTAGGTGAGGAAGCCCGCGATGTTGAGCAGCAGGAAGGTCCAGGCGAAGCGCTGCAGGCGGTGGAAGTCGCGGCCGTAGAGGAAGACCGCGGCGCCGATGACGACGTAGATGTACGTGCCGTAGGGGATGGCGCAGAGGGCGTCGAGGGCGAGCGAGGGCCTGGCCTGGACGGCGTCGTGCAGGGTGCCCATCGGGCCGTCGCCGACGGCGACGCCGAAGAGGGCGATCTCCGCCTCGCGGAGGTCGCAGAGGTGGACGCGCTCGGGCGTGAGCCCGACGTTCTTCACGAAGCGCATCGTGTCGTAGAGGAAGGCCACGAGGGCGAGCGGAAAGAGCCCCGTGAAGAGCTTTCTCCGGGTGAAGGCCAGCGCCGGGACGAGCACCATCGCGGTGATCATTTCCCAGCGCACCTCCCCCTGCGACAGGACGTACGACGGCCAGAGCACGAAGGGGGCGGAGGCGAGCCATGGGAAGAGGCGGGCCCGGGCGAACGCGGGCAGCGCCGGGTCGACGGGGCTCATCCCTGCTTCCAGAGGCCCGTCGAGAGGACCTGGTCGAAGACCTCTCGCAGCAGCCCCGCGGCGTTTCGGGCGGTGGCCGCGTCGAGCGTGAGCGCGGGCTGCAGTCGCACCCGCGGGGCGTAGGTCATGGCGAGCAGGCCGCGCTGCACGCAGAGGTCGAAGATGGCGCGGGTGACGCTCGAGGGCAGCGGCTCGCGGCTCGCCTTGTCGCGCACCAGCTCGATCGCCAGGAACACCCCCCTCCCCCGCACCTCGCCCACGAAGGGGTAGCGCTCGACGAAGGGCGCGAGCTCTCCCAGCAGCACCTCCCCCACCGCGCGGGCGTTGTCGACCAGGGCCTCCTCGTCGATGGCCCTGAGCGCGGCCGCCCCCGCCGCGGCGCCGAGGGGGTTGCCCCCGTAGCTCGACGACGAGCCCGACGGGGCCGACCAGGGCTTCGCCTGGGAGATCTCGTCGGTGGTGAGCAGCCCGCTCAGGGGGAAGCCCCCGCCGAAGGCCTTGCCGAGGGTGACGATGTCCGGCGTCACGCCGCTGTGCTCGATGCCCCAGTAGCGCCCGGTGCGGCCGAAGCCGGTGATCATCTCGTCGGCGATGAGCAGCGCGCCCAGCTCCTTCGCCAGCGCTCCCACCCCGCGAAGCCACGCGTCCGGAGGGATCACGTTGCCCGCGGTGCCCTGCATCGGCTCGACGATCACGGCGGCGACGGCGCCCGCGGAGGCGGCCTTCACCTGCTTGCGGGCCACGTCGAGGCAGGCGAGGTCGCAGCGCTCGGGGGTGAGCTTCAACGGGCAGCGGTAGCAGTCGGCGTAGGGCACCAGATGCGAGCCCGACACCATCGGGCCGAGGCCCTCCTTGAAGGTCGATCCCATGAGGGAGAGCGCCCCGTGGGTCTTGCCGTGGAAGGCCCCCCAGAAGCTCACCATCTCGTATTTTCCCGTGTGGCAGCGGGCGAGCCGCAGGGCGCTCTCCACCGCCTCGGCGCCGCCCGAGTAGAGCTGCAGCCGGTGGAGCTTCTTCGCCGGGGCGTGCTCGGCCACGCGCTCGACGAGCTCGACCCTCGCCTCCGCGGTGAGCGAGCCCACGGAGGCCTTCGCCACCTGCGACTGGATGGCCTCGACCACGGCGGGGTGCGAGTGACCGAGGGCGTTGACCCCGATGCCCCCGATGAGGTCGAGGAAGGTGTTGCCGTCGACGTCGGTGACGGCGCTGCCCAGGGCGCGGTCGACGGCGATGCCGGCCATGACGGCGTAGCCCTGCACGCCGGGGGCGAGGTGGGCGTCCTCGCGCGCCCGGAGCGCGGCGCTGCGGGGGCCGGGGACGCGGGTCACGAGCTGCGGTCGCTGGTCGACGGGGTGCGAGGGGGAGCGCATCACGAGGCCTCCAGGGTGTTGGGGAAGACGACCCGGCGGTGCATGGGGAAGTTCCAGAGGAGGCTGACGGCGACGGCGACCACGACGCGTGCGCCGAGGTAGTGAAAGCCCATGCGCGTCGAGAGCAGGTACTCCCCGAGGGTGTTGAGCCCGAGGCTGGCGCCGGAGACCAGCGCGTAGCGCAGGGCCTGGGCGCCGAGGGAGCCGTTGTGGTCGCGGAAGATCCAGCGCCGCGCCAGGGTGAAATTGAACACCGCCCCGGCGAGGGCCCCGAGGGCGGTCGCGGACACCGGGTGCAGCCCGAAGCGCTCGACCAGGAGGGTGAGGGTGCCGAAGTCGACGACCGTCGCACCGATGGAGCCGAGCTGGTGGCGCCCGAGGGTGCGCGCGAGGGAGTCCGGGGGAGCGACGGGCGTCGTCGGGCGACGGTCGGCGAGCGAGCGCATGAGCGCCACGAGGCGGCGCGCCGCGGAGAGGTTGGCCACCACCGCCACCGAGGCCAGGGCGAGGAGCATCGGGCTGTGGGAGATCCACGGGTCGTGCCCACCGGAGAGGGAGGTGGCGACGGGCGTGAGGATCGCGCCGAGGGTGAGGTAGAGCGCCCGCTCCGGGCGGCGCATGGCCCCCCGGGGGACCTCGGTCTGCAGCGCCTCGGCCTTGGCGGTGACATAGCTCGTCATCACCGAGCCCAGCAGCGCCGCGAGGGTGAGCAGCAGCCACGCCGTGTTGCCGCGGTAGCAGACGGCGAGGCCCGCGAGGAAGGCGAACTCCTGGTAGCGGTCGACCGCCGCGTCGAGCACCTCGCCCGCGTCCGAGGCGACGCCGGTGGCGCGCGCGACCATGCCGTCGAGCGCATCGCCCAGGGTGGCCACGGCGACCAGCGCGGCGGCGACGCCGAAGTGCCCGAGGCCCAGCGCCACCGCGGCGGCGAGCCCGAGCGCCAGCGAGGCCAGGCTGATGGCGTCGGGGGTGACGCCCGCCCTCGCGAGCGCGTTGCCCACCGGCTGGAGGGCCCAGTAGCCCGCGGACATGGTGCCTTCTCCCAGCAGCGCGCTGCCCCCGTCCTTCTCGACGCGGCGGTAGTGCGCCCGGCCGTGGAGCAGCGTGCGCACGCCATAGCCGAGCGCGGCCGCGGCCAGCAGCCCGAGGAGCGCGAGGGAGCAGGCGAGGTCGATCACCAGGCCGCCCTGCTGGGCAGCGAGACCTCGCGGCCACGGTCGGCGGCGGAGGCGTACGCGGCCTCGATGAGCGACACGCAGCGGTACGAGTCGCGAAGCTCTGAACCGACGAACTCGTCGCGCGCGATGGCACCGGCGAACTGCTGGTGCAGCGCCCGAAACCACGCGGTGTGCGAGGCGTCCATCCAGGCCGACGACACGAGGCTCTGCGACTGCTCCCAGCGATCGCCCTCGGCGGTGCGGGTCTTCACCGAGAGCTCGACGGCGTCGTCCTCGACGCGGATCGCGCCTCGCTCGCCGTGCAGGGTGTAGATCACCTTGCGCACCCCGGCGGTCCAGGAGAGGTGGGCCGTGGCGACCCCGTGCTCGAAGTCGACGGAGCAGGAGAGGTTGTCCTCGGTGTCCTCGCCCGGAGCGCTCCAGGTGCGGGCGGACACCCCTCGGGGCGCGGACTTCAGCCAGTCGAAGGCCAGGTAGAAGGTGTGGCTCCCGTGGTCCATCCCGATGCCGCCGCCGGAGAAGGCGCGCTGCCGCCGCCAGTCGGGGTTCCACTCCGCGACGCCCCTGGCGTGGGTGCTGCGGAAGGTGTCGAGCGTCACCTGGCAGACCTCGCCGATGACGTCGTCGTCGAGCAGGGCGCGCACGGCCTTCACCACCGGCGCGTGCTTGTAGTTGTGCGAGGGGTAGAGCACCCGCCTCGCCTCCTGGGCCTGCGCGATCATCCCGCAGGCCTCCTCGCTCGAGCGAGCGAGGGGCTTCTCGCAGAGCACGTGGAGCCCTCGCGCGAGGGCCGCCCGGGTCACCTCGGCGTGCAGCGACGGTGGCACCGCGGCCACCACCACGTCGATGCCTCGGGCCTCGCGGTCGAGCATCTCGAGGTAGTCGGCGTAGAGGCGGGCGCCCGGCAGGGCCGCGGCCGCGAGGGCGAGGCGCGCCGGGGTGATGTCCGCGACGGCGACCACCTCGAAGCGCGCGGCGTCACCGTCCGCGCCCGATTGAAGGAAGGCCGGGACGTGCCCGCGGGAGGCGATGAAGCCGTAGCCGACGACGGCGCAGCGGAGGGTACGCATGGCGCTACACCTCCTCCCGGGCGATGCGGCGGATGGCGTCGTGGAGCCGCACCTGCTGCACGAAGAGGTCGTGCTCGGCCAGGGTGCCCGGGGCGCTCATCGGGGCCTTGAAGTAGAACCCGAGCCAGTCCTGCATCCCGCTCATGCCCGCGCGACCGGCGAGGTCGAGCAGCAGCGCGAGGTCGAGCACGATGGGCGCCGCCAGGATGGAGTCCCGGCAGAGCAGGTTGATCTTCATCTGCATCGGGTAGTTGAGCCACCCGAAGAAATCGATGTTGTCCCAGCCCTCCTTCTGGTCGCCGCGAGGGGGGTAGTAGTCGATGCGAACCTTGTGCGCGAAGCTGCCGTAGAGGTCGGGGTGCGCGTCCCTGGCGAGCACGCTCTCCAGCACCCCGAGCTTGGAGACCTCCTTCGAGCGGAAGCTGTCCGGGTCGTCGAGCACCTCTCCGTCGCGGTTGCCCAGGATGTTGGTGCTGTACCAGCCGCGCAGCCCCAGCATCCGGGCCTTGAGCGCCGGGCCGATGACGGTCTTCATCAGCGTCTGGCCGGTCTTGAAGTCCTTGCCCGCGATGGGCACGCCCCGCACCCGGGCGAGCTCGTACATGGCCGGGAAGTCGACGGTGAGCCCCGGGGAGCCGTTGGCCATCGGGATCCCCTCCTGCAGCAGCGCCCAGGCGTAGATCTGCGAGTTGGATATCTCCGGCGAGCCGTGCCGCAGCCCGTCCTCGAAGCGCTCGATGCTCTGGTGCACCTCGGAGGCCTGGCGGTAGACCTCCGTCGAGCCGCACCACACGGCGACGCCCCGGTCGCAGCCCTCGTCGCGGAGGAAGCGCCGGATGTCGTCCCGCACCTGCGCCACCATGTCGGCCTTGGAGGGGGCCTTCTTCACGTGCGTGCCGTGCAGCCGGCGCACGTACTCGGGGTAGAACACCGCGGGCATGGGCTTCACCGCGCGGAGTTCTTCGGCCACCAGCCCGAGGTGCTTCTCGCTGAGCACCTCGGCGTGCGTGGCGCTCTGCAGGGCGTCGTCGGGGAAGAGATCCCAGCCGCCGAAGACCAGCTGGTCGAGCCTGGCGAGGGGCACCGCCTCCTTCAGCGGGACCTCCACCGCCCCGTCGCGCCGCTGCAGCGGCAGCGTGGCCATCTGCGTGAGCGACCCGATGGGCAGCCCGAGGCCCCGGCGAGCGAGCATCACGCCGGCGATGGTGGTGGTTGCGACGGCGCCCATGCCGGGCATCAGCACGCCCAGGCGACCCGTAGGGGGAGAGAGACGAGTGGGGCTCATGGTGATGCCTTTCCGGGGATGGAGGGCCTTGCGGGAGTGGCTCGGCGCGACGGAGGCCGACGCAAGATCCATGCAGCACCCTGGTCCTGTCGGTGTTCTTGCATCATGCGCAACATCCGCTTCTTGAACCGATGCGGTTCAACCCTCGCCCTTGGAGCAACGTGTTCCCCAGCGCCCTCCACCGCCATCCCCCGGTCTTGCATCCCCCGGGCTGACCCCCCCCTTCAGCCCCCCGACGGAGCCCTGAGCCCCCTGCGCCGGGGAGGCGCCGCCCCC
>SCUS01000033.1 GCA_004297725.1 Myxococcaceae bacterium
AGTGGAGTCCAGCAGAGTGGTGTACGGCCCCGGTGAGCGTGTCGCTGCGTGAAGCAGTGACGGTCATCGGGTGATCCTTCGAGTGATCTCTCACAACCGACTCGAAGAAGGACACCGCGATGACCGTCCGTTCCAGTATCGACCCTGCCCGCCTGCTCGAGGAACAGCTCGCGCAGGCGTCTCCTGATCTGTTGCGCGAGCTGCTGCAGACCTTCATCAACACCCTGCTCTCGGCCGAGGCCGACGCGGTCTGCGGCGCCGACTACGGCATGGCGTCCCCGGATCGGGTGAACCGGCGCAACGGTTACCGGCATCGGGACTTCGACACCCGCGCCGGCACGGTGGATGTCGCGATCCCCAAGCTGCGCGAGGGCTCGTACTTCCCCGAGTGGCTGCTCGAGCGGCGCAAGCGCGCCGAGCGGGCCCTGACCTCGGTGGTCGCGACCTGCTACCTGCTGGGGGTCTCGACCCGCCGGATGGACAAGCTCGTGCAGTCCCTGGGGATCACCGGGTTGTCGAAGTCGCAGGTCTCGGTGATGGCCAAGGAGCTCGACGCCCACGTCGAGGAGTTCCGCACCCGCAACCTGACCGATGCCGGGCCGTTCACGTTCGTGGCCGCGGACGCCCTGGTCCTCAAGGTCCGCGAAGGCGGGCGCGTGGTCAACGTGCACGCCCTGGTCGCGACCGGCGTCAACGCCGACGGGCACCGCGAGATCCTGGGCTTGCAGGTCACCACCAGCGAGGACGGCGCCGGCTGGCTCGCGTTCCTCCGCGACCTGACCGCCCGCGGCCTCACGGGGGTCAAGCTCGTCACCTCCGACGCCCACGCCGGGCTCACCGGCGCGATCGCGGCGACCTTGCCTGGTGCGTCGTGGCAGCGGTGCCGCACCCACTACGCGGCGAACCTGATGTCGGTCACCCCGAAGGCCTCGTGGGGATGGGTCAAGGCGTTACTGCACTCGGTCTACGACCAGCCCGACGCCGCCGCAGTCCACGCCCAGTTCGACCGCGTCGTCGACGCCCTCGCGACCAAGCTCCCCGAAGTCGCCGAGCACCTCGAGACCGCCCGCGCGGACATCCTCGCGTTCACCGCGTTCCCCAAGGAGGTCTGGCGCCAGGTCTGGTCGAACAACCCCAACGAGCGCCTCAACCGCGAGATCCGCCGCCGCACCGACGTCGTCGGGATCTTCCCCGACCGCACCTCGATCATCCGCCTCGTCGGAGCCGTCCTCGCCGAGCAGCACGACGACTGGGCCGAAGGCCGCCGCTACCTCGGCCTCGACGTCCTCGCCCGGGCCCAGCTGTCGAACACCACGACCCCGGAGGTGACCGACGACCTGACCCTGCAGGCCCTCACGGCCTGACCCCCGGCGAAGGATCAGAACCCGTACACCACCGCAGAGGACTTGACCGCGCACGAGGAGTACGTCTCTCAGCGGGAGATCGCTGACGAAATGCGAAATGACGGGTACCCGGTCGTTTGGGGACAGCGATGGTTCCCACTTCTCATCGGGGATGACGGCCGCACGGTAGCGGTCGACTTCACCCAGGCGGAGGGTCCCCACCCGCTTCATCTCGTCGGGTACGACGGTCAGATCACGACGAGAATTGCGCCGTCGCTCGTGGAGGTCGTGCGTTGGTGGATCGAACTCCATGAGGCTGGCGTCTACGTCCTTCGGTTTGGGGTCTGGGATCGGATGGACTCGGAACCTCTAGCCGAGCGCTATCCCGAGTTGCTGTAGCGCGCCACCAGCCAATGTCTCGGCGCTACTGCCGGTGTTCGTCAATGGAGATCAGCGCTCGGGCACGTCGGGGCGCCGGGCCTGGGTGGTCATGCGGCGGGCGATGACGGCGTCGCGTTCGTCGGCGGCGTGCTGGTAGCGCATGGCTGCTGCTGGTGAGGCGTGGCCGGCGCGGCGCATCACCTCGGCGAGTGTGGCGCCGGCTTGTGCGGACAGGGTGAGGCCGGCGTGGCGGAGGTCGTGGAAGTGGACGCCGTCCAGACCCGCGGCGGTGCGGGCCTTCGCCCAGGCGGCGTGCACGTGATGTGCGCGCAGTTCGGTGCCGTCGGGTCGGATGAACAGCGGCGCGTCGGGTTCGGCGGGCCGTGCGGCGAGCAGGTCGCGCAGGGTGTCGAGGGCGGGCTCGGGCAGGTGCACGGTGCGGCGGCTGCCGACCTTGGGAGCGGTGACGCGAGTGCCGACGTGGTCGACCTCGATGACCTGCCTCTCGATGCGCAGCGTTCCGCGTTCGAGGTCGACGTCACCGACCCGGAGGGCGAGGAGCTCGCCGAGGCGGCCGTGGGCCCAGTACGCGAGGTGCACGAGGGGCTGCAGGTTGGCGGGCATCTGCGCGGCGAGGCGTTCGGCGTCGTCGAGGGACAGCAGCGGGCGCTCGGGGGAGTTGGGCTGCCCGGCGCCGCGGATCTGGCATGGGTTGCGCAGGATGAGCTCGTCCGCGACGGCGGTGTTGAGGATGGCGCGCAGAAGGGCGTAGGCCTGGCGTGTCGCGGTGGGGCCGGTGCTGGACATCACGCCTTGGTGCCAGCGGCGCACGATGCTCGGGGTGATGTCGGTGAGCAGGGCGTCGCCGAGGGTCGGGGCGATCCAGGCGTCGAGGCTGTGCCGGTAGGTGTCGATGGTTCTCGGGGCGAGAGGACGTCCACGGACGGTGCGCTGGGCGAGCCACACGTCGGCGTACTCGCGCAGGTGGGGCATGTCGGGGTTGCGCGGGTCTGTCCACAGGCCACGGCGGATGTCGGTGGCCACGCCCGCGAGGTAGGCGGCGGCGTCGCCGCGGGAGGGGAAGTTGGTGGGTGCCGTGCGCGGGGTGCCGTCCTCGGCCTGGTAGCGGGCCTGCCAGCGTCCCGACGGGAGCTTGCGGACGGAGCCGAACTCTCGCTTGCTCATCAGTGAGCCGCCTGGGCCGGTGTCAGACGCGGCGCGAGCGCCGGCGGACGAGCGCGGCCTCGACGCGGCTCGCCGCGATGAACGCCTCGACGTCGGTCCGGTCGATGCGCACGTAGCGGCCGAGCTTGTAGAAGCGGATGCGACGTTCGGCGATGAGCCGGCGCACGAACCGCGGTGGTGTGCCGAGCAGGTGCGCCGCTGCGGCGACGTCGAGGAGCTCGGGGACGTCGTTGCTCGTGGGAATCGAGACGTGCGTCGACTTGGCCGTGATGGACATGGGTGACTCCCTGGCGCCGATAGAAGCCGAGCTGGCAGGGATAGGTGCGCTGCTCGAACGCTCGTCAGCCCACAGGCGCTGGTGACGGACGCCGTGACAGTGCTGACAGTCAGAACTGCCGAGTGACGGCCGCGGTGACAGTGCTGACAGTGGTGCTGACGGCTCTGCCAGTTGCTCCGGCGACGGCACCGGCGATCCGACAGCGGGCAACGTCAGGCAGATCGGATGCCGCCTCAAGCGACCGCCGGCTTCGAGCCGGGGTCGCTGCCCTCGCTGCCGCCCCGGTCGGCGGTGTGGGCGTCGACCGCGCATGCACGTGTGCTCCGCGACGGGTATCCAGATACCAGTGTGTGCCGTGATCGGGGACCCGCGGCTGAGCGAGCACGAGTTGCATATGACGGCGTCGTGCCCGCGAGGGTGTCCTCTGCGGGGCTTAGGGAGGCCGGGGCTGCTGCTCGCTCGGTGGTCCCCTGCGGCGTGCCGGATGGTGCCGGGTCGTACGCCTAGGACGGCTGGTCGAGCGTGCGACAAGCGACGTTGCCGCGTCGCCGCTCCTTGGAGCCAGAAGAGTGAGCGCCTGGGTGAGCTCAGGGGAGCGGGTCGTAGCCTTCGGACGCGAGCCAGCTCCGGACGCGTCCGATTGCCCGCTCGCTGGACCAGACGTGCCAGGCGGTCCAGTACGTCGGGTGCCGGTCGAGTGCGGACTTGAAGCGGCCGAACGCGCCGCGACCCTCGATGGCGAGCTCGAGGAGCTCGCGGACGTGGGGGTCGGGCGCGTGGGCGGCGAAGTCGGCCATGTCCTGCCAGGCGTCGCGGGAGTCGCCGGGCACGTACATCCACCGGTCGGTGTCCTCGTCCGGGTCGCCGTCGTCCTCGAGCGCGCCGTCCTCGAACACCGACGCCGGCCACGCCTCCCCGGTGGCGCGTTCGAGGTAGCCGCCGAGCTGCTGGTTCAGGACGTCGCCGAGCATCTCGAGGTCGGCGGGGATCTCGATGCGGCCGGTCGGCGTGCCCGACCGTGCGGCCTGCAGGGCCTCGACGGCGACGTCGTCGCCGTCCCAGCCCCGGGCTGTCAGAGCGTCGCCGAGCCGGTTGAGGTCGAGGCCGTCAGCGGCGTCCTGCCGCAGCGCGACGATCGCCACCGGGACGGCGGCGTGGAGCAGCCCAGCGTCGATCGCGTCGGGTATCGCAGCGACGCTGCCTGCGAGGTCCGCGCGGAACGCAGCCGGCTGCATCCGCCGCTGCACTGCATCGAGGGCGTCCCGGTCTTCCATGTGCGCAGCCTTGCCCGTCCGATCCACGGGGGCAATGCTGCGCCCATTACTTGAAGAAGTGTTATTGTGAAACCTCTCAG
>SCUS01000034.1 GCA_004297725.1 Myxococcaceae bacterium
GTGCCGCCCACCACGGGCACGTTCACCTCTGCTTCCTCCATCCCCCCGCGCACGCCGCCAACGCGGCCTCGTGGATCCTCCTCGCGCTCGCGGCCGGTTGGTTTTCCGTGCGCTCGGCGGACTCGCTGGCCGGGCTCCTGCGCGCCTCTCGCGTCGCGGCGCGCCTCCTCGACCCCCGCTACGACAACGCAGCGCTCGGCGCGCGGGTGCTGCCGATCGAGACGCCCCTCTGCCTGCTCGTCGGCGTCGTTCACCCCGCCGTCGTCGTCTCGGAGGGGCTCGTCGCGCTGGTCTCGCCGGCCGACCTCGCCGTCATGCTCCACCACGAACGGGCACACGCGATCCGACGCGACACCCTGCTGCGACTCCTTGCCGACGCCGCCACCCTGTTCGTGTGGCGCCCGATGCGTGCGGGCCTCCTGCGCGCGCTCACGCTCGCCGCGGAGCAGAGCTGCGACGAGGCCGCGGGCCGCGCGGTCGGCGATCGACTCCTGGTCGCCGAGGTCATCCTCAAGGTCGAGCGCCTCCTCCAGACGCCCTCCGGGCTCGCCCCGGTCGCTGCCTCCTTCGGGGGCGATGTGCCTGCGCGCGTCGAGGCGCTCCTCGAACCGCCCCGAACCTCGGGGACCCTCTCTCGCCCGCTCGCGCTCGCCGCCCTCGCCACGCTCGGCCTCCTCGCCGCGAGCGCCCCCCTCCACCACGTCACCGAGTCGCTCCTCGGGGCGCTCACCCACTGAGGCGACGATCATGCGTCGAGTCCACCCCGCGCCGATCGCTGCGTCCAAAAAACCGGCCGTCGGGCGGTTTCTTCTGGCCCTGCTGCTCCTGCCGTCCATCGCGGGCGCTCAGGTCGAGGCAACCCGCGCGGACGAGGCTGCGAGGGCCACGTCGCTCACCGCGGAGGAGGCCGTGCGGCGAGCGCTCGCGCGGGCACCCCTGGCGGACACGATCCGCGGGGCGATCGACGCCGAGCGCGGGGGCGCGCGCACGCTCGGGGCGTACCCCAACCCGCAGATCACCTACCTGCGCGAACAGACCTTCGGCACCCTCGGTACGGGCGAGGACTACCTCTCGGTCTCACAGGTGATCGACCTCGGCAATCGTCGAGGGCTCCGCGGCGAGGCCGGCGAGCGTCGAGCGAACGCCGCGGTCCACGAGGGCGCGGCGGCGCGCGTCGAGGTGGCCGCGGACGCACGGCTGCGCTTCTACGAGGCCCTCCATCGCCAGGAGCGCGCGGCAGCACTGCGCGCCTGGATCGGTCGCATCGAAGCCGCGCTCACGATCGTCGAACGTCGCACGGCGCGTGGCGACACGGCCCTCTACGACCGCCGACGTCTGGAGCGGGAGCGCATCGTCGCGGAGGGACGGGCGCAGACCGAGGAGGCCGCCCGCGATCACGCGCGCGCTCGACTCGCGGCCCTCGTTGGACTCCCCGATGGCGCCGCCGAGGGACTCACCCTGGAGGGCCGACTGCTCCCCGACGATGAGCCTGCGGTGGTCCCGGCGCTGCGCGCGACGGCGTACCGCGGGCCTCGTCTTCAGGCGGTCGCAGAGCGCCTGCGGGCAGCGGACCTGGAGCTCACCTCGGCGATGCGCTGGTGGCTTCCCGACCTCCGCCTCGAAGCGGGCTGGAAGGGCGTCGATGCCGGGTCGCAGGGACGCACCGATGGCTTCCTCCTCGGCGCGACGCTGACCCTCCCGCTCTGGGACGCATCCGGGGGTCTACGGCTCAACGCGACGGGCGAGGCGCGAGCGCTCGGGGGGCGGCGCGCGTTGCTGGAGTCCGAGCTCGCGGGCGAGGTCGCAGGCCTCCACGCCGAGGCGACGCGGCTCGGGCAGGCCGCCCGGCGCTTCCGTGAGGACGCGCGCTCGGCGTCGGCGGACCTCGTTCGCATCGCGACGGCGGGCTACCAGGGCGGCGAGATGACGCTGCTCGAACTGCTCGACGCCTACCGCGGCGCCGGAGACGACGAGCTCACCGCGCTCGACCTCGACCACGCCGCCCGACGCACTCGCATCGAGCTCGATCGCACGACCGCCACGGAGGCCCCATGACACCTCGGAGTCTCATCCTGCTCGCCGCGCTCACGGCCTGCGGCGGAAGCCGCGATCGGCCCGACGCCGCCACCAGCGCCCCCACGCCCGCTGCGCCACCAGCACTCTCGTTCACGAGCTGGACCGATCGGACCGAGCTCTTCGTCGAGCTGCGCGCCCTGGTCCGAGGGCGCCCGACGCCCTTTGGCGCGCACGTCACTCGCCTCCCGGACTTCTCGGCCCTGAGCGCCGGGCGGGTCACGGTCATCCTACGCGGAGCTTCGTCGGAGGAGCGCTTCTCGACCGAGCGACCAGAGGTCCCGGGGATCTTCCGCCCCGTCGCGATCCCCAGCACGGCGGGCGCTCGTCACCTCTTCGTCGAGGTCCAGTCGGGCGATGGTACGGCCACGCACGATCTCGGCGATGTGGTGGTGTTCGAGACGGTGGAGGCCGCGCGGCAGAGCCTCCCAGACACGCCCGAGCCCGCGGGGCGGATCCCTTTTCTCAAGGAGCAACAATGGCAGGTGGAGTTCGGGACCGAGGCCGCGACCGCGCGGGCGTTCCGTCCCTCCATCGCCGTGACCGGCACGCTCCGAGCTCGAGGTGACGGGGAAGTGATCGTCGCGGCCCCCGTCGCGGGACGGGTCGTCCGCGTCGGCGGGGCGTTTCCGCGCATCGGCGGATCGATCGCCGCGGAGGCCCCGCTCGCCCTGCTCGTGCCGCGGTTGGAGGCCTCCGACCGCGCCTCCCTCGACCTGGCCGTCACGAGCGCCCGCCTCGATGTCGCGCGCGCCACCCAGGAGCGCAGCCGCCTCTACGCGCTCCGTGCCGAGGGCGCCGTTCCCGAGCAGCGCGTAGTCGCTGCGGCGCACATCGAGGAGGAGACCCGCGCCGCGCTCGCCACCGCCGAGCGTCGGCGGTTGCAGTTTCAGAGCGTCGAGCAGACACGAAGCCGGGGGAGTGGCGGGGGCGTCCAGGTGCGCTCTCCCCTCGCCGGCACGCTCGTCGAGGTCGAGGTCGCACCGGGCGCCTTCGTCGAGGCCGGCGCTGCCCTCTTCCACGTCGCCGACCTCACCCGGCTCTGGCTGGATGCCCGTGTCCCCGAGGCGGACGCGGGCCGGGTCTCGAACCTCCGCGGCGCGTGGTTCGAGGTCCCCGGGTTCGATCAGCCCATCGAGCTCGGAGCCGACGCCTTCCTCGGGGACGGCCACCGCATCGATCCCATTTCGCGCACCATGACCGTCCTATTCGCCGTCGAGAACCCCGGCGTCCGCCTCCCACTCAACGCCTTCGTCACGGCCCACCTCCTCGTCGGCGAGTCGTCGCAGGCCGTCGCCGTCCCCGCGGAGGCCGTCGTGGACGACGGCAGCCAGCGCGTGGTCTTCGTGCAGGTCGAGGGCGAGTCCTTCGAGCGCCGCGCGGTGCGCCTCGGCCCCTCCGACCGCGGCTACGTCGCCGTGACCCAGGGCGTGCGCGCAGGCGAGCGCGTCGTCTCCCGGGGCGCGTGGTCGGTGAAGCTCGCCGCCTCGGGCGGCACCGTGCCCGCCCACGGACACTCCCATTGAGGCCCACATGATCGACGCCATCCTGCGCTGGTCCCTCGCCCACCGGAGCGTCGTCCTCGGGCTCGCGGCCGTGCTCCTCGCATGGGGCGCCTGGACGGCCTCCCGCATGCCCGTGGACGTCTTCCCCGACCTCACCGCCCCGACGGTCACGATCCTCACCGAGGGCCACGGGATGGCCCCCGAGGAGCTCGAGACACGCGTCACCTACCCCATCGAGACGGCGGTCAACGGAGCGCCAGGAGTGCGCCGCGTGCGCTCCTCGACGGGCGTGGGCATCTCCATCGTCTACGTCGAGTTCGAGTGGGGCGCAGACGTGTTTCGCGCGCGGCAGATCGTGAGCGAGAAGCTCCAGCTGGTGCGCGATTCGCTGCCCGCCGAGGTCGAGGCGCCAGTGCTCGCGCCGGTCTCGTCCATCATGGGGGAGATCCTCTTCGTCGCGATGACGAGCGCGCGACACACGCCGATGGAGGTGCGCACGGCGGCGGACTTCACGGTCCGACGGAGGCTGCTCGCGGTGCCCGGGGTGTCGCAGGTGATCGTGACCGGTGGCGAGCGGAGGCAGTTCCAGGTGGTGCTCGACCCCGACCGCCTCGTCGCCTACCACCTCACCGTGGACGAGGTGCTCCGCGCCCTCGGCGACACCAACCTCAACGTGTCGGCGGGCTTCCTCGTCGAGGGGGCGCAGGAGTACCTCGTCCACGGCACCGGGCGAGTCCGCTCGGTGGAGGACGTCGCCGAGACGCTCGTCGCGATGCGCGGAGACGAGCCCGTGCTGGTGCGCCACGTGGGCGAGGTGCGCGTCGGCGCTGCGCTTCGCAGAGGTGAGGGCTCCTACCGGGCCGAGCCGGCGGTCGTGCTGGGCATCCAGCGGCAACCCGGGGCGAACACCCTGGAGCTCACCGCGCGCCTCGACCGCGAGCTCAACGAGATCGGCCGCGCCCTCCCTGCGGGAATGACCATCCACCGCAACATCTTCCGCCAGGCCGACTTCATCGAGGTGGCCATCCACAACGTCACGACGGCCCTGCGCGACGGCGTCGGCCTCGTGCTCCTCGTGGTGCTCCTCTTCCTCGCGAGCGGACGGGCGAGCGTCATCACCATCGTCGCCATCCCCTTGAGCCTCATGACCGCGGTGTTCGCGCTCTCGGCCTTCGGCGCCACGCTCAACACCATGACCCTCGGCGGCATGGCCATCGCGGTCGGCGAGCTCGTGGACGACGCGGTCATCGACGTCGAGAACGTCGTTCGCCGCCTCCGGGACAACGCCCGCCTGCCGCCCGATCGGCGCGAGGCCACGCTGGCCGTCGTGCTCGCTGCGAGCCGCGAGATCCGCAGCTCCATCGTGTTCGCGACCCTCATCGTGGTGGCGGTCTTCTCCCCACTCTTCTTCCTCTCTGGCGTCGAGGGCCGGCTGCTCCAGCCGCTGGGCCTCGCGTACGTGGTGTCGCTCGGCGCATCGCTGCTCGTCGCCGTCACGGTCACGCCCGTGCTCGGCTCGTTTCTCCTCCCCGGTGCGAGGGCGGTGACCCGCGCCGAAGAGCCCCGCTTCGCCGCGTGGCTCAAGGCACGCTACGCCCCGCTCCTCGACCGCGCGCTGGGCGGGTGGCGTGCGCTCGCGGCCGTGGCGCTGGTGCTCCTCGTCGGGGCGGGCGTCGCGCTCGGGCTTGCGGGGCGGTCGTTCCTGCCGGAGTTTCGCGAGGGCACGCTCACCATCGCGACGGTGACCCTCCCCGGAACCTCGCTCGCAGAGTCCGACGCCATGGGTCGTCGGGTCGAGCGGATCCTGCTGCGCCACCCGGAGGTGGTGTCGGTGGCCCGCCGCACCGGGCGCGCGGAGATGGACGAGCACGCCCAAGGGGTCCACGCCTCCGAGCTGGACGTGAGCCTGCGCGAGACGGCGCGCTCTCGGGAGGCCTTCCTCGCGGCGCTGCGGCGGGACCTCTCGGTGCTGCCGGGCATGAACATCACCCTCGGGCAGCCCATCGGGCACCGCATCGACCACATGCTCTCGGGCACGCGGGCGAGCGTCGCGGTGAAGCTCTTCGGCCCCGATCTCGTGGAGCTGCGGCGCCTCGGGGCCGCCGTCGAAACCGCCATGCGCGGCGTCCAGGGCGTCGTGGACCTCGCCCGCGAGCAGCAAGCCGACATCCCCTTCGTGCGGGTGCGCTTCGACCGCGCCGCCATCGCCCGCCACGGCCTCCGGGTCGCCGACGTCGCCCGAACGTTGGAGGTCACCACCGGCACGCACGTCGTCTCCGAGGTGGTGGACGGGGCCGCGATCTTCGAGCTCGTCGCCCGCATGGACCCAGCGCGTACGCCCACCATCGCCGAGCTCGGTGACGCGCTCGTGCTGACCCCACGCGGCGCGAGGGTGCCGCTGCGGGCGCTCGCGGACGTACGACGCGACCGCGCCCCGCACGAGATCGGACGCGAGGGCGTGGAGCGCAAGCTGGTGGTGAGCTGCAACGTCGCCGGCCGCGACGTGGGCAGCGTGGTGGGCGACGTCCGGGGCGCCATCGCGCGCGAGGTGACGCTCCCGCCGGGCTACCGCATCGCCTACGGGGGCCAGTTCGAGAGCGCCGAAGGGGCGACGCGAACGATCGTCCTCGTGGGCGCCGTCGCGATCGTCGGGGTGTTCATGCTGCTCGCGCTGGCGTTCGGCTCGGGGCGGGACGCGCTGCTCGTCATGCTCAACCTGCCGCTCGCGCTGGTGGGCGGCGTGGCGGGGGTCTACCTCGAAGGGGGTGTGCTCTCGGTCGCGTCGCTGGTGGGCTTCATCACCCTCTTCGGCATCGCGACCCGCAACGGCATCATGCTTGTCTCCCACGTCCGGCACCTGGCGCACGAAGAGGGCGTGACGGACCCGCACGAGGCGGTACGCCGCGGGGCCATGGAGCGCCTGGTGCCGATCCTGATGACGGCGCTCGCGGCGGGCCTCGGACTCGTGCCCCTGGCACTTGCGGGAGGACGGCCCGGGAGCGAGATCCAGGCCCCGATGGCGGTCGTCATCCTCTGCGGGCTCTTCTCTTCGACGGTGCTCAACATGTTCGTCGTCCCGGCGCTCTATCGACGCTTCGGCGCGCTCGCGCGGGGGCCTCAGCCGAGCGTCGGAAAGGTGAGCGCGTGAGCCGCTGGGAGGCGTCGAGAGGGGCCGCGCTGGGGCTCCTCGCTGCGGCGCTGTTCGGCGTCTCGGCGCCGCTCTCGAAGCGCCTGCTCGGGGACGTGAGCCCGCAGGTGCTCGCGGGGCTGCTGTACCTGGGCGCGGGCCTCGCGCTCACCACTTACCGCCGCGCGCGACCCGCGACCACGGAGGCCCCGCTCGTTCGGGCCGACGTGCCGAAGCTCGCGGTCGTGGTGCTGGCCGGCGGCGTCGCGGGTCCGCTGTTGATGCTCCTCGGGCTCCAGCGAACGAGCGCCGTCACGGGCTCGCTGCTCCTCAACCTGGAGGCGCCCTTCACGATCGCGCTCGCCGTCCTGGTGTTTCGCGAGCACCTCGGGCGCTACGCCGCGGGCGCGGTGGTGTTCATTCTCACGGGCGCCGTGATCCTGCGGGTCGAGCCCGGGTCGCACCGCGCGGACACGCTGGGGGTGCTCCTGCTCGCGGGCGCCTGCGCGGCCTGGGCGCTCGACAACAACGTCACCCAGCGGCTCTCGCTGCGCGATCCCTTCGCGCTCGTGCAGGTGAAGACGCTCGCGGCGGGCTCGTTCAACCTGGCTCTCGGGCTCGCGGTCGCGGGGCGGCTCCCCTCCCCCCGCATCGCCGCGGCGGCGCTCGCTCTGGGGAGCGTGAGCTACGGCGCGAGCGTGGTCCTCGACGCCTACGCGCTGCGGCTCGTG
>SCUS01000035.1 GCA_004297725.1 Myxococcaceae bacterium
CCACGACGAGCAGGCGCAGGGACGAACTCGCTTCGCACGATCGACGAGCCACCAGCAGATCGCGAGGGCTCCGGGCACGTCCGGCGGGACCTTTATGCTGACCTTCTCAGGGTCTGGCTCTGGTCGCCGACGGCCTCGCGGTCGTACCGGGGAACTCCCCGCCGACAGCCTCGCGGTCGTACCGGGGAACTCCCCGCCGACGGCCTCGCGGTCGTACCGGGGAACTCCCCGCCGACGGCCTCGCGCTCGTACTCCGAACTCCAGGATGGACAACGTGCATCGGGCGGCCTCTCCGTGGAGAGGAGAGCAACGATGAGCTCCGGAGCCGCGGGCGCAGTCGGAGCGGTGCGGCCGCGGGGCTCAGCCCAGCCGGTAGCGCTTGAGCTTCTCGTAGAGCGTGCGAAGGCCCATGCCCAGATGCTCCGCGGCGCGCTTGCGGTTGCCGTCGTGACGTTGCAGCGCCTGACGGATGGCCGTGAGCTCGGCCTCCTCCAGCGTCGGAGCGCTGTTGCGAGGGGAGTCCATGGGCATCGCCCTCGCGTCCGGCAGCGGCGCGTCGAGCTGCAGCGCGTCGCCGTCGCTGAGGATGGCCGCGCGCTCCAGGGTGTTGGAGAGGTCGCGCACGTTGCCGGGGAAGGGCATCGCCGTGAGCGTGGCGAGGGTCGCCGGGGAGAGCCGCAGCCCGGGCCGGCCGAGGCGCATCCGCAGCCGGGCGACGATGGCCTCCGCGAGCGGCGCGATGTCCTCCCTGCGCTCCCTCAGCGGCGGGATCATCACCGGGAACACCGACAGCCGATGGTAGAGGTCGGCGCGAAACTGCCCCGCGCTCACGGCCGCCACGAGCTCGCGGTTGGTGGCCGCGACCCAGCGCACGTTGGCGATCAGCGTGCGCGTCCCTCCGACGCGGGTGTACTCGCGCTCCTGCAGCACCCTCAGCAGCTTCGCCTGGAGCGAGGGGGCGAGCTCCCCCACCTCGTCGAGGAAGAAGGTCCCCCCGGAGGCGGCCTCGATGTGACCGACGCGCTGGGTGACCGCGCCGGTGAAGGCCCCGCGCTCGTGGCCGAAGAGCTCGGACTCCAGCAGCGTCTCCGAGAGCGACGCGCAGTTGATCGCCGCGAAGGGCCCCGCCGAGCGCCTGCTCCAGCGGTGTATCGCCCTCGCCGCGACCTCCTTCCCCACGCCGCTCTCTCCCTGCAGCAGCACCGTCGCGTCGGTGGGCGCCACGCGCCGCAGGGCGGTCTCCACCGGCGCCATCGCCGCCGCGCCCCAGGTCAGCCGGGTCTCCGTGGCTCCGCCCCCGTCGGCGAGCGGGTCGCGGCCGAGCGCCCTGGTCACCGCCGAGCGCAGCGCCCCGGGGCTCTCCACGGGCTTCTCCAGGAAGTCGCTCACCCCCAGTCGCATCGCCTCGACGGCCTTGGCCACGCTGCCGTGCGCGGTGAGCACGATCACCGCCACGTCGGGGTACGTCGCCCGCACCTGGCGGAGCAGCGCCTCGCCGTCGAGCCTCGGCATCCGCAGGTCCGTCAGCACCAGGTCGAAGCGCCGGCGGGCCAGCGCGTCGAGGGCCTCCACGCCGTCCGCCGCGGTCGCCACGTCGTGCCCGGCGCCCGCCAGCGCGGCCTCGCAGAACGCCCGCAGGTCCTCCTCGTCATCGACCACCAGGATGCGCGCCACGGGGAGGGAGGGTGCCGTAAGCGGAGGGCGGGTGTCACCCGCTCGCGGGAGGCGCCTGGAGCAGCATGGTGAAGAGGGCCCCGCCCCCGGCGCGGTTGCTGGCGCTCACGCTCCCTCCATGGATCTGCGCGACCCGGCGCACCACCGCGAGCCCGAGGCCGACGCCGCGGGTGCGCTTCGTGACGAAGGGCTCGAAGAGGCTCTCGACGTCGTGGGGGTCGATCCCGGCGCCGTCGTCGCTCACCTCCAGGCTGAGCATGCCGGCCTCGTAGACGATCCCGACGGTGACGGTCTTCGCGCCGGCCTGGGCGGCGTTCTGGAGGAGGTTGGAGAGCGCGAGGCGCAGCCGTCGCTCGTCGAGCATCAACAGCGGGATGCCCGCCGTGGCGTCGATCTGGACGCCCAGCTTGAGCTCGTCGGCCACCTCGCGCACGAGCGCCGCGGGGTCGCAGGGGCGGCGGGTGACGGGGCCCTCCCGGACGAAGTCGAGCAGGTCGCGCACGAGGCGCTCCAGGCGGGTGGAGGCGTTGACGATGCGGTCGGCCTGGGAGCGGGTGGAGGTGCCCTCGTCCAGCGACTCGGCGAGGAGCTGCGCGTGGCCCTTGAGCGCCGCGAGGGGGTTGCGGATCTCGTGGGCGATCACGGCGGTCATCTTGCCGAGCTCGGCGAGGCGGTCCTGCTGGATGGTGCGGCGGTCGAGGTCCTCGCCGTGCACCGAGCGGCGCCAGAACCACGCGGCGGCGATGAGCAGCAGCGACGAGAGGACGACGGAGAGCGCGAGGGTGCGGTCGGACTCCGCGATGGCCGCGCGCACCATGATGGGCTCGAACTCCAGCAGCATCCTCGGCGGCGGCGGACCGGGCGGGAAGTGCGCCTCCCAGGGCGGCCTCGGGGGGCCGAGCATCGGGGGGAGGTAGCGCACCCGGGTTCCGACGTGGCGCAGCGAGGCGCCGCCGGAGCGCGCGGGCGGGGCGACGGGCGTGCGGTCGAGCGAGCCCACCAGGGAGAGGACGGCGCCGGAGTCGTCGACGAGCGCGAGGGCGCGCAGGCCCGCGTCGTGGCGGCGGGAGAGCACCGACTGCATCCCCCGGGTGGTGGGCGGTCCGCCGAACTCGCCGGGCATCTCCGCGAGGAAGGACTCGGCCAGGCCGCGCTCCAGCGCGGGAGCGAGGCCCCGGGAGGTGCTCCGGGCGCCCCAGGCGGTGCTCACCAGCGCCGCGCAGGCGCACACGCTGAGGGCCGCGGTGACCCAGCGCGCGAGGTCGGGCAGCGAGCGGCGCGGCGCGGCGGTCACGCGAGGCTCGCGAGGGAGCGGTTGCATCGGAGGCCCATCGGCCGAGGATCGTCGCGATGGCGCGGCGTCGCAATCGTGGGCACGGCGGGGCTCATCCTGATGTCCTGTCAGTCTTGGCCGCTTTGATGGGCCCGTCACCGCGGATTGAAACACTGATCTTCCCGGTGATTTCCCGGAATGCTTCGGTGAGCCCATGCGAGGGCGTTTCTGGTGTGGACGCCCTCGAGACACCGCCGACTCCGCGGTTGCGGACGGCCCTTCGGGCCTGCAACCGCTGAAGTCGGATCCTGGCGCTGATCGTCCCGCCTTCGCGGGACTCTCTGCAGGCGCATCGAGCGCTGG
>SCUS01000036.1 GCA_004297725.1 Myxococcaceae bacterium
CGGCGGGGGTCGGCGCCGGGGCGGCGGCGGGGGACGGCGCCGGGGCGGCGGGGCGGCGCCAGCGAGTGGCCGCTAGGCCGAGCGCGAGCAGCGCGACGGCGAGCGCGATCGCCCAGCGAGCGCGGCGGGGGCGCGGAGGCGGCGGGGCGGTCGACGCGGCGGGGGGCGGGAGGTTCTCCGAGAGGGCCGCGGCGAGGTCGAGGGGTTGGGGCGGCGGGGCCGCGGCGGTGTCGTCGTGGAAGGTCGTCGGGTCGACCCGGCGGCGTGCGAGCCAGGCGTCGATCGCGGGGTCGTCGAGGAGGGGGGCGAGCGCGGCGGAGAGCGCGGCGGCGTCGGCGGGGCGGGCGGCGGGCGCGCGATCGAGGCAGCGGTCGACGAGCGCGGCGAGGCGCGGGTCGAGGTCGGGCACGCGTGCGCCGAGGGGCTGGTGCTCGGTCGTGTGGGCCCGCACGAGCACGGCGTGGGGGGAGTCGCCGTCGAAGGGGTAGGTGCCGGCGAGGAGCTGGTAGAGCATCACGCCGACGGCGTAGACGTCCGCGGCGGCGGTGACCGAGCGCGCGTCGAGCGACTGCTCGGGGGCCATGTAATAGACCGTGCCGAGGGCGGCGCCGGTGGCGGTCGGGGCGCGGGCGTCGAGGCCATCGCGGGCGATGCCGAAGTCGAGGAGCTTGACGGTGATGCGCCCGCCCGGGCGCCGCGCGGCGAAGGCGTTCTCGAACTTCAGGTCGCGGTGCACCACCCCGCGGGCGTGCACGGCGGCCAGGGCGGCGAGCAGCTCGCGGATCCAGCCGAGCGCCTCGCGCTGCGTGCGGTCGCCCGCGGCGAGGACGTCGGCGAGGTTCTGGCCGTCGAGCAACTCCATGGCGAGGTAGGGCACCGACGCGCCGTCGGGGCCGCGCGCCACGCCCGCGTCGCGCACCTCGACGAGCCCCGGGTGGCGGATCGACGACGCCAGCCGCACCTCCCTCAGGAACCGCTGCACCCCCGCGGCGTCCTGCGCGAGGCGCGCGTCGATCACCTTCAGCGCGACGGGCTCGCCGGTCGCGATGGCGCGCGCCACGTAGAGCGTGGACATCCCGCCGACCGCGAGCAGGCGCTCGACGCGGTAGCGATCGGCGAGCGGCCACGCAGCCTCGACTTCCGCCGCGCCCTCCGTCGCCCTCTGCTCCTGCCCGGCTGCCATCAGCGGCCGAGGATGCCACGATCGCCCCGCCGGCCGTCAGCCCCGCGTGCGTGCCGCGATCACCCGCCCGGTGGTGCGCTCTACAGGCAGGTGCCGACCCAGCGGCCGGTGCTCGCATCGCACACGGAGCGGCGTGCTCGACGGCGCCGAGGGCTACCTCCAGGAGCACCGCCCGATCGCGCCTGGCTGCGCGGCGCTGATTCCAGCGGGAATCGCGCCGCGGGGTGTACCGTTGGCTCCCACCGGGAGACTCCGATGAACCTCATGGGACAGTTCGAGCGCGAGGGCGCGGACCTCGTCTGGCGGCGGGGCACCGCGGGCTGCGCGGTGGCCTTCGGCTGGCTCACCGCCGCCTTCGGCCTGCTCTGGGGCCTCGGCGGCCTCGTCGGCGTCGCGCGCTCCGGCGAGGCCCTGGGCGCCGTCTTCGCCTTCGGCGGCCTGCTCACCTTCGCCTTCGGCCTCGCGATGGCGACGCTCCGCTCGGAGGTGCGCGTCGACCGCGACGCGGCGGTGATCCGTCGCTCGATGGTGGTGACCTTCCACGAGACCCGGGTGCCGGTGCGCGGGTGCGTCGCGGTGGCCGCCGTGCGCAACCTCGTGGCCACGCCGCGGGGGCCGCGCTCCGTCGCCCCGACCCGCTACGCGCCCACGGTGAGCGTCGGGCTGCTCACCCCGCAGGGCTTCGTCGCGCTCGCGACCGAGCTCGAGGGCCCCCAGACCGAGGGGTCGCTCGCGGCGGCGGTCTCGGCCCTCTGCGCCGTCACCGGGCTCCCCGCGCAGGACCTCCGCTCGTCCCCGTCGACCCTGCTCGCCGGGCTGCGCGCGTGGCGCACCCGCTCGGCCGGGGCCATCGTGGCCGCGACCGTGGGGGTGGTGCTGGTGCTGCTCGTGGCCGTCGCCGCGCTGGTGATGGTGTCCGAGCGGCCGTCCCCGGACGCATGGCCGACGTCGCGAGGCGAGGGCCGAGGGCGGCGGCGGTAGCGCCCTTCGCTCCACCGGCGCGGTGCTGGCCTTCGATCGTCGGCGACGAGGCGTGGTGCGTTCGTCGCGCGCGCCCGCCGAGCCGCCCAGGCCGCGCTGCGTCGAGGGCTCACCCGCAAGTTGAAGGCCGCGGGGCTCCACGGGGCCACCATCGTGGTGCGCGGGAAGACCGTGCGGGCCGAGTGGCCGCGCGAGGTCGTGAGCCGCCGGGTCGAGGGCTGACCGCCGCGTCCCGAGCGCGCGAGCATTGACCCTCGTACAGGGGACGGCCGATGCTGTGAGGGATGAGTGACAGGGCGGGAGCGGTGGGGAGTGCGGCGACGACCGCCCGGCGAGGCGTGGTCCATGGAGTCAGCCTGGGGACCGAGATCCATCGGGTCTTCCTGGGCGCCGTCGTGGCGATGGGTTGCGGTGGCGTATCCGACCGCCCTCCCATCCTGGGCCTGGTCGACGCCGGGGAGGATGCGGCCGTCGTCTCGGAGGTCGATGCGGGCGTCGTCCCTGCGCTCGTTCCTGGCGGCACCTGCGCGCTCCCGGTGAGCCTGCCCCTGCGCCTGTCCCTGCAGCCAGCGAGTGCCCCGGTCACGCTGGTGGACGCGCTCCCCCATGCGAACGAGGTCGCCGTCGACGCCACCAGCGTCTACTGGACCGACTACCTGGGCGGATCCATCCACAGGGCCGACCGCGACGGCGGGCACCCGACCGTCCTGGCGTCGTCGGAGCCCCTGGCCGAAGGCCTGAGCATCGACCAGGGCGTGCTGTACTGGATGATGGGCGACTTCGACCACGCGGCGCTCCGCAGCATGCCCGCGGCGGGCGGCACGCCGGTCACCCTCGGGCGCGCCCGGCGGGCCCACCCCACGGAGCTGCTGCACCACCGCATCACCTTCGATGAGGCCAACGTCTACTGGGCGGACATCGGCGACGAGACCTTCATGAACGGCTCCATCTACCGCGTGCCGAAGGTGGGCGGCACGCCGGTGGCGCTGGTCTCGGGGCTCCACGCACCGACCAGCATCGCCTCCGATCGCTGCAACCTCTATTGGATCACCCTCGGCGAGGACGCCGCCCCGGGCGACTCCATTCGATACGTCGGGGAGGTGTCCGCGATGCCCCTGGCCGGCGGGCCCGTGCAGGTGCTCGCGCGCTCGCAGATCAACGCGCTGGACATCGCCGTCGACGGGTCATGGGTCTACTGGAGCGTGAGGGGCCCGGGCCCGCAGACCGGGACGATCCAGCGGCTCGCGAAGGCCGGGGGCGCGCCTCAGCAGCTGGCCCGAAACCTCTTCCTTCCGCCGCACCTCGCCCTCGACGACCGCTTCCTCTACACGCTCGACGAGGGGGTTCTCGCGATCGCGATCGCGGGGCGACAGACGCGCGAGCTGGTCAGCCTGCCTTTTCTCGGCGGCGGCAACGGGCTGACCGTCGACGCGAGCGGAGCGTTCTTCACCCACCAGATGCGGGGCGGCGTGTCCGCGGTGAGCTTCCTGCCACTCTCCCCCTGAGTCGGGCGCTCCCCATGTAGCGGTCACGGCCCGCGCCTGGACGCATGTCGACTGCGCCCGCGAGGGGTCATCCGACGTCTCTCCCCGTGCTGCTCGGCGACGGTTGAGGTGCGCTGGGCGAGAGGCGAGGCCGCCCTCGGACGAAGGCGCTCGGGCTACGAGGGCGTCGCGTCCGTCGGCGACGAGGCGCGCTGGGGTGAGCGGAGGGTTCAGGGAGCGGCGGGAGCGGCGGGAGCGTCGGCGGCGGGAGCGGTCGCGGCGGCGGGCGTCACGGCCTCGATGGCGAGGTTGAGCCAGCGGCTCGGGGTCATGCCCATGTGCAGCACCAGCGCGGCGGACACCAGGATGGTGAACACGATGTAGAACGACCGGTTGGGCGAGGCCTGCGCGGCGCCCGGGGCGGGGTCGCGCATGTACATCTTCACCAGCACGCCCAGGTAGTAGTAGGCGGACACCGCGCTGTTGAGCATCGCGATGATGGCCAGCGTGGTGTAGCCCGCGTCGAGCGTCGCTCGGACGACGTAGAACTTCGCGAAGAAGCCCACCGTCGGGGGGATGCCCGTGAGCGACAGCAGGAAGAACGCGAGGGCGAAGCCCGCGGCCGGGTGGCGGCGCGCGTAGCCCGCGAGGTCGTCGAAGCTCACCGCCTCGGCGCCTCGGCGGCCGGCGAGGGCGAGCGCCGCGAAGACGCCCACGTTGGTGACCGTGTAGCCCGCCAGGTAGAAGAGCACCGAGGCCTGGGCCATGGTGCCGACACCCTCCCTCGGGGTGGTGAGCAGGCCCAGCAGGATGTAGCCCGCGTGCACGATGGAGCTGTAGGCCAGCATGCGCTTCACGCTGGTCTGCGTGAGGGCCATGAGGTTGCCGACGGTCATCGTGAGGACGGCGATCCAGGCGAGGATGGCCGGCCAGCCGGCGGTGCCGCTGGCGCTGCCCGCGTCGCCGAAGACCACCAGCATGATGCGCATGAAGGCGCCGAAGGCCGCGGCCTTCACCACGACGCTCATGTACGCGGTGGTCGAGGTCGGCGCGCCCTCGTAGGCGTCCGGGGTCCACATGTGGAAGGGCACCGCGCCGATCTTGAAGGCGAGGCCCACGAGGATCAGCACCATCGCGAAGATGGAGATGCGCGTCCCGACGAGGCGCACCTGCTCCTCGGCGGCGCGCGCGACGAGGTCGTTGGGGAGCTCGGCGCTGTGGCGCAGCGACTGGGCGATGCCGACGTAGTCGGTGTGCCCGGTGATGGCGTAGAGCAGGGCCACGCCGAAGAGCAGCATCGCCGCCGCGAAGGAGCCCAGCAGGAAGTACTTGAGCGCCGCCTCGATGGAGCGCGCGCTGCTACGGCGGAAGCCGGTGAGGGCGTACACGCCCAGGGACATGGTCTCCAGGCCGAGGAAGAGGGTGAGCGTGTCGCCCGACTGCGCCAGCATGATGGCGCCCGCCGAGGCGAAGGCGAGGAGGGGGTAGTACTCCCCGCGGTCCATCTTGTGCTCGGCGAGGTAGCCGCCCGCGAGGAGCGAGGCGAGGGCGCCGCCGACGGAGATCACCGCCGCGAGGAAGAGCCCCGTGCGGTCGATGGTGAGCCACGGCGCGACCAGGGCCGCGCCCTCCGCGGGGATGCCGCGCTGCCAGAGCGCGAGCGCCGCGGCGGCGGCGACGAAGTGGAGCAGCGCCGTGGGCATCGCGAGCTGGCCGTCTTCCTTCTGGAAGGCGTCGAGCATCATGAGCACAAGGCCGCCGACGGCGAGCGTGAGGATCGGGGCGAGGACCAGCAGGAAGTTCACGGGTTCAGTTCCCACCACGGGCGGCAAGGAGTTCGTTCGAGCGCGGCGCGAGCGCGGCGTGCGGGACCGCCTCGGGGACCGCCGGAGCGGGCAACCCGTTACCCGGGTCCCTCGCGGGGGGCGTGATCGCGGCCTCCTCGAGGAGCCACGGCGCGATGCGGGTGCTGCCGCCGTCGCGCAGCGCCTCGCGCTTGCTGTTGTAGACCGCGAGGAAGGAGCGCACCGAGGGGTCGATCCGGTCGCGGAAGTACATCGGGAAGAGGCCCAGCGCGAAGATCGCGACGACCAGCGGGGCGAGGCCCACCCACTCACGGCTGTTGAGGTCCGTGAGGTCGCGGTTCTTCGGGTTGGTCGACGGGCCGAAGAAGACCTTCTGCGTCACGTCGAGCATGTACACGGCGCCGAGGATCACGCCGCTCACCGCGAGCAGGCCGAACCACGGGCCGATCTGGGCGACCTCGCAGTCGGTGCCGATGCAGTGATACGACCAGCGCAGCAGGTCGGCGCCGAAGGTGCCGGTGATGATCAGGAACTCACCGATGAACCCGTTGGTCCCGGGCAGGCCGATGGAGCTCATGGTGACCAGCACGAAGATGGCCGAGTACCAGGGCATCACCTTGGCGAGCCCGCCGAACTCCGCGACGTCGCGGGTGTGGCGGCGGTCGTAGAGGACGCCCACCAGGAGGAAGAGCGCGCCGGTGGAGATGCCGTGGTTGACCATCTGGACGATGGCGCCCGAGACGCCCGTCGGGGAGCGCGACGAGAGGCCGAGCATCACGAAGCCGAGGTGGCTCACCGAGGAGTAGGCCACGAGGCGCTTGAAGTCGTACTGACGCCACGCCGCGAGGGCGCCGTAGATGATCCCGACGCACGCCAGGAGGGCGACGGTCGGGCCGATCCAGTGGGCCGCGAGGGGGAAGAGGCCGAGGCTGAAGCGCAGGAAGCCGTAGGTGCCGAGCTTCAGCATGATGGCCGCGAGGATCATCGAGCCGCCGGTGGGCGCCTCGGTGTGGGCGTCGGGCAACCAGGTGTGCACCGGCCACATCGGGACCTTGATGGCGAAGGCCAGGGTGAAGGCCGCGAAGAGCATCCGCTCGGTGCTCACCGGGAAGCCGAGGCGCATCAGGTCCTGGTAGTCGAAGGAGTAGTGCCCGGTGAGGGTCTTGTACTGGGCGACCATGTACAGGATCGCGAGCAGCATGAAGACCGAGCCGGCGAAGGTGTAGATGAAGAACTTCACCGCGGCGTAGACGGAGTTCTTGCCTCCGAACACGCCGATGATGAGGAACATCGGCACCAGCATCAGCTCCCAGAACGTGTAGAAGAGGAAGAGGTCGAGGGCGACGAAGGCCCCGATCATCGCGCTCTGCAGGAAGAGCATCGCGGCGATGAATTCCTTCTGCTTGTTCCGGATCGCGCCGAAGGAGACGTAGAGCGTCAGCGGCGTGAGGAAGGTCGTGAGCAGGATCAGCCAGAGGGAGATCCCGTCGACGCCGAGGTGGTAGCGGATCCCGAAGGAGGGGATCCACTCGACGTTCTCGACGAAGCGGAAGGTGCGGGACTGGACGGAGTGCGTCGAGCCCACCAGGAGCTGCAGGGACTGCCCGAAGAGGAACAGCCCGACGCCCACGCCGTAGGTCCGCAGGAGCTTCGGGGCCTGCCGCGGGATGAAGAGCGCGAACAGGGCGGCCGCGGCCGGGAACCAGATGAGCACCGAGAGCAGGTGCCGCGTCGTTTGAGTGGAGTCCATGGTTGGTGCTTCAGCGACCGGGCGGGTTGGCTGCGGGTTGATCGGCGCCCTGCGGGAGCACGAGGGTTCGGGCGAGGACGTGGCGACCGAAGGCGTTGGTCGCGTCGACCGCCACGCAGCGCGGGGTCGTGATGGACTCGCTGCGCTGCGTCGTCGCGGTGGGCGCCTCGGCGCCGGGCGCCGCCGCCGCGCGGGTCAGCGCCTCGGTGGCGCGGGCGACCGGGCAGCGCTGGTCGAGGAGGTTGGCCTCGGGGCGCGGATCGGGGTCGTAGAAGGCCCAGCGGTACGTGTACCCGGGACCACCGCTGGCCTCGAGGATCGCGGGCCCGGCGGCGCCGGGGCGGTACGCGATGGAGACCGCGGGCATCAGCGTGGCCCAGATCACCAGCCCGAGGGTGCCGACCGCCACGAAGGCGCCGTACACCTGGATGGCGCCGGTCTGGATGGGCTTCACCATGCGGCCGAGGCCCACGGTGACGGTGCCCGTCAGGTTGACCAGGCCGTCGATGGCGTAGCGGTCGAAGCCCGCGGCGAAGATGGCCGCACCGCGGGTGAGGCGCAGGATGGTGGCGTCGTAGAGCTCGTCGACGCGCCACTTGTCGAAGACCAGGCGGTAGAGCCCGGGGACGGACTTCGCCAGCTTGTCGGCGGGCTCGCCCTTCTGAAGCTTGTAGACCCAGATCGCGGCGCCGGTGCCGATGATCCAGGACAGCACGCCCCCGACCATCGAGACGCCCTCCATCGAGTGCACGTGCGCGACGACCTCGGCGCTGCGGGTCTGGAGCACGTCCGCGACCGCGGGTTCGAGGAAGGTCGGGAGGATGCCCTCGTGGTGGAAGACGAAGTGCGGCAGGCCCAGGAAGCCGGTGACCAGCGCGAGCACCGCCAGGATGATCACCGGGACGATCATCAAGGTCATGTCGACGCCGTGCTCCGAGGGGAGCGCGTTGGGGTCGCCGTGGCCGTGGCCGTGGTCGTCGTGGCCGTGCGCGTGCGCGACCTTGTTGGGGTCGTGGTAGCGGGGACCCTCGCCGTCGAAGGCGATGATCATCATGCGGGTCATGTAGAAGGCCGTGAGCGTCGCGGCGGCGATGCCCGTCGCGTAGACGATCTTGCCGACCGTCGGCGCGAAGGGGTTGGACAGCGCGCGGAAGAGGATCTCGTCCTTCGAGAAGAACCCGGAGGTGAACGGCGTGCCGATGATGGCCAGCGTCGCCATGCCCATCGCCGCGGTGATCTTCGGGAGGTACTTCTTCAGCCCGCCGAGCTGGCGGATGTCCTGGCGGTCACCGCAGGCGTGCATCACGGCGCCGGCCCCGAGGAAGAGGCAGGCCTTGAAGAACGCGTGGGTGAACACGTGGAAGAAGCCCGCGCTGAAGGCCCCGACGCCGCAGCCCATGAACATGAAGCCGAGCTGCGACACCGTGGAGTACGCGAGCACCTTCTTCAGCTCCACCTGCGTGACCGCGATGGTGGCCGCGAAGAGGGCGGTGAAGGCGCCGACGAGCGCGATGATGCTCAGCACCGTCGAGAAGTGCGTGTAGAGGAACGACAGTCGGCAGAGCAGGTAGATGCCCGCGGTGACCATCGTGGCGGCGTGGATGAGCGCCGACACCGGCGTGGGGCCCGCCATCGCGTCCGGGAGCCAGACGTAGAGCGGAAACTGCGCGCTCTTGCCGCAGCAGCCGATGAAGAGGAGCAGGCACGCGGCGCCGCCCCAGGAGAAGTCGATGTTGCCGACGAAGGTGCCCAGGCTCGCGGAGCTCGAGAGGCCGGGGATGGCGTCGACGAGGAAGTGACCGAGGCCCGTGCGCTCGTGCAGCGCGTTGATGAAGGTGTCCTCGGTGAGGTGCTGGCGGAGCGTCTCGAACTGATAGCTCCCGCCCTTCCAGGCGAGGATGGTCATGCCGAGGATGAGGCCCGCGTCGCCGATGCGGTTGACGATGAAGGCCTTGCGCCCCGCGGTCGCGTAGTCGTTGTTCGTGTACCAGAACCCGATGAGCAGGTACGACGCGAGGCCGACGCCCTCCCACCCCAGGAACATCGTCACCAGGCTGTCGCCCAGGATGAGGTTCAGCATCGCGAAGATGAAGAGGTTGAGATAGGCGAAGAAGCGCGCGTAGCCCGGGTCGTGGGACATGTACCCGGCGGAGTAGACGTGGATGAGCGTGCCCACCCCCGTCACCACCAGCAGCATCACCCCGGAGAGCGGGTCGACGACGTAGCGCACCGGGATCATCTCGACCGCGGAGGGCCCGAGCGGCGCGATGAACCAGTCCCACGCGCGGTAGCTGAGGGAGGCCAGCGGGTGGTGGTGGTGGCCCTCGGCGAGCGCGGCGGCGGCGGCGTGGTTGCCCGCCTTCAGCAGCGCCGCGAAGGCCAGGATGGACAGGAGGAAGGACATCCCCACGGCGGAGATCGCCGCGATGTAGACGCCTTGCCGGCCGATGCGTCGGCCCCAGATCCCGTTGATGATCGCCCCGAGGAGGGGGAGCAGCACGATCCAGCCGAGGACGTTGAAGTGGTCCGGCGCGGCAGCGAGGAGCTGTCCGAAGTCGATGTGATTGAGCTTCATGGCAGTTGAGGGCTCTTATCCCCGGAGCATGTCGGCCGCGTCGGTGCGCACGGTCTTGCGGAGGCGGTAGAACGCCAGGACGATCGCGAGGCCGACGGCGGCTTCGGCCGCGGCGACCGCGATGACGAAGAACGTGAAGAGGTGACCGTGGTGGGGGATCGCGGCGGTGGCGGTCCCGTCCGCGGAGGTGACCAGCGGCTGCCAGCGGTTGGCGGCGATGAAGGTGAGGTTCACCGCGTTCATCATGAGCTCGATGCTCATCAGCGAGATGAGCACGTTGCGGCGGAAGAGGAAGCCCGCCGCGCCGATGCTGAACAGCACGCAGGAGAGGGCCAGGTAGTGCCCGAGGTGGATGATCATCGCGAACTCCCGTCGCTCGGCTCGCCGGTGGACATGGACACCTTGCCGTGGTGGCTGCGCGCGACCGCGAAGGCCCCGACGATGGCGGCGGTGAGCAGCACCGAGGCCATCTCGAAGGGGATCATCGCCGGGCCGAAGAGCTCGCGCCCGACGGTCTCGATGGTGCCGAAGCCGGGCGGGTTGGCCACGCGCTCGGGGCGCAGGTCGATCACCACGCGGGCCAGGAAGACCCCCGCGGCGATCATCGCCGCCGCGCCGATGCCCCTCGGGAGACGGCCCGCGGTGTCCGAGGGCGCCTCCGACGCGGGGCCGAGCAGCATGATCACGAAGACGAAGAGCACCACGACGGCGCCGACGTAGACGATGAGCTGCACCGCGGTGAGGAAGTGCGCGGAGAGGCTGACGTAGAGCCCCGCCAGCGACAGGACGTGCACGAAGAGCCCGACCGCGTTGCGGATGGGGTTGCGCATCATGACGGTGGCCAGCGCGCTGACCACGGCCAGTGCCGCGAAGAAGGAGAACGCAGCGAGCTGCTGGATCGACGCGGGAGGCATCAGGCGGCCTTTACTCCGAGGTGCGGCGTCGGCTTGCCGATCGCGGCCTCGAACTCGTTACGGAACAGCTTCAGGATCCCCAGCATGGGCATCGCCGCGCCGTCGCCGAGGGCGCAGATGGTGTTGCCCATGATGTTGTTGGCGACGTCGGCGAGCGTGTCGAGGTCGACCTGCGTCGCCGTGCCGTTGGCGAACTTCTGGCAGAGCCGGGCCATCCAGGCGCAGCCCTCGCGGCACGGGGTGCACTGCCCGCACGACTCGTGCGCGTAGAACATCATCAGGTTCTCGGCGACGCGCACCATGGAGGTGGTCTCGTCCATCACGATGGCGCAGCAGGTGCCCAGCATGGTGCCGAGGCCGCGCATGGTGTCGACGCCCATGGGCACGTCGAGGTGGCTCTTGCCGTGCCACGGGTGCAGCGGGTGCTTCTCGTCCGGGGCGTGGACGATGTCCTGCTCGCGCAGCACCGGGGTGCTGCTGCCGCCGGGGATCACCGCCTTCAGGGTGTGGCCCTTGCGCACGCCGCCGCCGAGGTCGTCGATGAGCTCGCGGAGGGTGATGCCCACCGGGGCCTCGTAGACCCCGGGGCGGTTGACGTGGCCGGAGATGCCGTAGAGCCGCACGCCGCCGTCGCGGAGGTGGTGCAGCCGGGAGAGCTTCGAGAAGGCGTCGCCGCCCAGCTCGATGATGGTCGGCACCGTGGCGAGGGTCTCGAGGTTGTTGACGATGGTCGGCGCCCCGAAGGCCCCCACCACCGCGGGAAAGGGCGGCTTGAGGCGGGGCTCGCCGCGCAGGCCCTCGAGCGAGTTGAGCAGCGAGGTCTCCTCGCCGCAGATGTACGCGCCGGCGCCGGCGTGCACGACGATGTCGAGCTTGAAGTCCTGGTCGATGACCTTGTCGCCCAGGTAGCCCTTGGCGCGCGCCTCGCGCACGGCCTGCTCGATGCGCTTGATCGCGAGCACCAGCTCGCCGCGGATGTAGACGAAGACCGTGTGCACATCGAGCGCGTAGGCGGCGATGATGAAGCCCTCCACGCAGCGGTGCGGGTCCTTCTCCATCAGCGTGCGGTCCTTGATGGTGCCGGGCTCGCCCTCGTCGGCGTTGACCGCGATGTAGTTGGGCTTGTCGGGGCTCGTCTTGAGGAACGACCACTTCACGCCCGCCGCGAAGCCCGCTCCGCCGCGGCCGCGGAGGTTGGCGGCCTTGACCTCTTCGCGGATGGCCGCAGGGCCCATCGCGATCGCCTTGCGCAGCGCCTGGTAGCCCCCGGAGGCCTCGTAGGCCGCGAGGGTCCACGAGTTGGGGGTGTCGTAGTTCTTGGTGAGGAGGCGGGGATTCTCGACAGGCATGAAGGTCAGTGCTCCTTGCGGGCGCGAATACCGACGGGAGAGAAGGTCGCAGCGCAGCCGGCGTCCTTCTTCTTGCGCGCGGCGTCGAGGATCGCGTCGAGCTTCTCCGGCGTGAGGTTCTCGAAGTACTCGTCGTTGAGCTGGATCATCGGGCCGCCGCCGCACGCCGCGAGGCACTCGGCCTGGAGCAGCGTGAACTCGCCGTCCTTGGTGGTCTCGCCGACGTGGCAGCCGAGCTTCTGCTCGAGGGTCTTGGTGATCTCCCGCGCGCCCATGAGCTCGCAGCTCAGCGTGCGGCAGACCCACACCACGTTGCGCCCCACCGGCTTCTGCTGAAACAGCGTGTAGAAGGTGACGACGCCCTTCACGTCCGCGGTGCTCAGCGAGAGCTTCTTCGCGACGTACTCGATCACCTCGTCGGAGATGTGACCCGCCTGCTCCTGGCAGATGTGGAGGAGCGGGATCGTGAGGGCCTGCTTCGTCGGGTACTTCGGCAGCAGCTCTTCGAAGATCGCCAGCCGCTCCGGAGTGAGCTCGAACGCCATGGTCAAGGATCGCTTTCCGTCACCGCGCGGATGCACTCGAGGTCTCTTCCCCGTTCGCCGCGGCGGTGTCTCCACAAAACGCGGCACAAGCAGATGCCCGGACCGCGAAACGCGCGGGACGCTAGTAAGGACCCCCCGCAGTGTCAATAGAGCGCGCAGTCCCGCGACGAGCCCCGATCGAACTCCTTTCGCCCTCGCTGCAACGGACTGCTTCGACCGTCGAGACACGGTCGAGGCGCCGCTGCGGTCGAGGCGCCGCTGGCTTCCGCTCGCCGGGTTTGCCACCTTTACAGACCCCTCTATGGCCTGCGCTTCTCCGACGGAGGCTCTCCCCCAGATGACCCGCTCTCCCCGCTTGCTTCTCCTCGTGCTCGCGGCCTCCGTCCTCGACGCCTGCGCCAGCACCCCGCCCCCTCCCCCTCAGGCCGCGAGCCGCCCCAGGCGCCGACGCCGACGCCCCGCGACCGACGCGACCACCACTGCCACCGCCGCCACCGCCGCCGCCACCACCGCTGCGACCGACGCGCCTCCCGCCGCCGCGACCACCGCCGCGACCGCTCCGGCTGCGGGTCCGCTCGACGGGCTGAGCCTCGTGCCCACGGTGCGTCGCGCCGGGGCCGGCGGCGCCGAGACCCGCCCCGACGCCCCTTCGATGGGCAGCCCCGTGGTGCAGGCCCCCACCACCGGGGGGCCCACGCTCACCCCTCGATGGACCGGTCCTCGCAGCGCGCCTCGCATCGTGTGCGAGGGCGACGCGCTCCCGCAGCGCCCGAGCACCCAGTCGCCCTACGATCCCACCAACGCGATGATCGTGCGGGCCTTCCTCCCGGTCGAGCGCCAGGTGCTCGCGTGCTCCCCGCCCATCGACCGCGAGGGCCGGGTGCCCGTGCGGGTGCTCTTCGCCGGCAGCGGATTACCCCTGGAGGTAAGCCTGGCCTCGGACGTCTCCCGAACGCAGGGCCTCTGCCTCGGCGCGGCCCTCTGCACCGTGCGCCTGGCCGCCTTCCGCGCGCCCAACGCGATGGTCAACTACGCCTTCGTGGCGGCGGTCGCCGCGGACGGCCCCTCCGGCCCGTAAGCCTCACTCCGCCGTCGCCGCCACCAGCGCCGCCCAGTCGACGTGGCCCGGGAGGCGACCCTCCGCGCGCTCGGGCCGGCCGCCCCCGCGGCCCTGGTGCGCCGCCGCCGCGCGCTTCAGCCACGCGCCGCAGTCGAAGCCCGACCCTGAGCCGCGGGCGACCAGCACCAGCAGCCCGTCGTCGACCCGAGACGCGAGGAAGGCCACCACGCCCTCCCTCGCCGTCAGCCGCTGGCCCAGCGCGCGGAGCGTCTCCACGCCTTCGCCCTCGAGCGCCAGCGCCACGCGCGACGACCCCGCCGCGGAGGCCTCTCGCAGCAGCCGATCGGCCACCCCTTCGGCCCAGCGGGCGCGCACGTCGCCGAGCGCGTCGCGCGTCGATTGGAGCTCGGAGCGCAGCCGCTCCACCGCCGCCCGCACGTCGTGGAGGCCGCAGGTGAAGAGCGCCCCGAGCTCGGCCAGCGAGCTCGAGCGGGCGCGCAGCTCGTCGAGGGCGGCGCGACCCGCGAGGAAGTTCACCCGCGTCTTCCCCTTGAAGCGCTCGACGCCGGTGATGTGGAGCGCGCCCACCAGGGCCGTGCGCGCGCAGTGGGTGCCGCCGCAGGGGGAGAGGTCGAAGCCGCCGATGTCGACCACCCGGATGTTCTCCGTGACCTTCGGGGCGCGACGGAGCGGCAGCGACGCCACCTCCTCGGGCTCGGGAAACCACTGCCGCACCGCGAGGTCGTCCTCGATGGCCCTCGCCACGCGCCGCTCCACCCTGGCGAGCACTCGCTCGTCGAGCGAGGCCACGTCGAGGTCGAGGGTGCTCCCGGCGCCGCTCAGGCGGGAGGACACCGTCTCCGCGCCGGCCTCGTCGACCATCGCCCGCGAGAGCATGTGCTGGCCCGTGTGCAGCGCCGCGTGAAGGCGGCGACGGTCGCGGTCGATGATCCCCCGCACCGCGCTCCCCACCGGCGGGAGCTCCGAGCCCACGGAGAGCGCGTGGAGCACCACCCCGGCGTCGTCGCAGCGGGTGTCCTCCACCGCGAGCCCGGAGAGCTCCCCCGCGTCGCCGGGCTGGCCCCCGGAGTCGGGGTAGAACGCCGTGCGGTCGAGCACCAGCGCGGGCCGGTCGTCGAGGCGTGCGTGGGCGACGACCGTGGCCTCGAAGGCGAGGAGCGCCGGGTCGTCGAAGTAGAGCCGAGGGGTGCCAGGGGTGGCGTGAGCGACCATGGCGGCGGTTCTATCACCGCCTGCGCGGGGATCAGTCGCGGAGGGCGCGCTCGACCTCGTCGGCGTGGAAGCCGAGCAGCACGCGGCCCCGCACGTCGAGCACGGGGATGCCCCCGCCGCGGATGTGTCCCTCGGTCATGCGGGTGTGCATGTCGTCGTAGGCGGCGGGGTCGGCCTCGACGTTGCGGAAGCGGGCCGGGACCCCGCGGGCCTCGAGCCAGTCCATCGCGGCGCGGGTGTGGCGGCACCAGTTGGCGCCGTAGACCACCACCGGCGTCGCGGCGGAGACGGGCGGCCCCGCGGGGGCGAGCGGAGGCAGCGGAGGCTGCGAGGCGCAGCCGAGGGCGGCGAGGGAGAGGGCGAGGGCGAGCGCGCGGAGCATGGCGGCGCTCACCGTACCGTGATCGAAGGCACGCTGCAGCGGGCGCCCACGGACATGGTGTAGATCGACGTGAGGATGCGACGGGAGCGGCCGTAGAGGCCGCGCAGCACCGAGGCCGAGCCCGAGGCGTTGGAGGGGCACGGGTAGTCGAAGGTGCCGCCGTTGGCGGAGCCCCAGGCGGGCGAGGTCGCGGCCGGGGCGGCGGTGACCCGGAGGCTGCCGGGGTTGCCGGTGACCGACAGCGTCGAGCAGTCGAGCATGAACTGATAGAGGTAGGGCGAGGCCCGGCCCCGGATGCGCGTCACCACCGAGTCTCCCGGGCACACGTACCGGAACACCGTGCCCACGGCCGTCCCGACGGTGCCCACGTCCGTCGATCCCGTGACGGTGGCGGCGTAGCGGTAGGGCGTGCTCGTGCGGTTCTCGCTGATCTGGGGAGTGCCGCAGATCACGTTGAGCTGGGTGACGAAGCTGCCGTTCACCCGGCCGAAGATCCCCCGCACCACCTGCCCCGCGGCGCACGAGGCGTCCGTCGAGATGGTCGTCCCGGTGCCGTACTCCGGCGAGGTGTAGTCGAAGCCCGCGAGCCCGCCGATGGCCGTGGGGCAGCCGTTGTCCACCAGCCCGTCGCAGCTGTTGTCCCGGCCGTCGCAGAGTTCCGCCCCCACCGCGCCGCACGCCCCGCAGTGGCTCGGGCTCGTCGCGAAGTCCGTCTCGCACCCGTTGGCCGCGACGCCGTCGCAGTTGCCCCGGCCCGTGTCGCACCCGGCCACCACGCAGGCGCCCGCGCTGCACCCGGGCGTCCCGCCGGGCGTCACGCACGCCGCGCCGCAGCGGCCGCAGTGCGCCACGGAGCTGCGCGTGTCGGTCTCGCACCCGTTGGACGAGAGCCCGTCGCAGTCCCCGTACGAGAGCGAGCACCTCGTGGCGCAGGCGCTCGCCACGCAGATCGCCGTCGCGTGCGGAGCCGCCGGGCAGGCGCGCCCGCACATCCCGCAGTGCGTCGCCGAGCTGCGCGTGTCGGTCTCGCACCCGTTGGACGAGAGCCCGTCGCAGTTGGCGAAGCTCCCCCCGCAGGTCGCGATGGCGCAGAGCCCGTCGACGCACGCCGGCGTCCCGCCGGACACCATGCACGCCCCGCCGCAGCGGCCGCAGTGCGCGGTGCTGGTGCGAAGGTCGACCTCGCAGCCGTTGGCCGCGTCGCCGTCGCAGTCCCCGTACCCGGCGTTGCAGGCGTAGCCGCAGCGCCCCGCCGCGCAGGTCGCCGTCGCGTTGGCCGGCGCCACGCACGCCGCCCCGCAGCGGCCGCAGTGCGAGAGGTCGGTGCGCACGTCCGCCTCGCAGCCGTTGCCCGTGTCGCCGTCGCAGTCCCCGCGGCCCAGGTTGCAGACGTAGCCGCAGACCCCCGCGGTGCAGCGAGGCACCGAGGCCCCCGCCCTCGCCGGGCACGCGTTGCCGCAGCGGCCGCAGTTGCCGGGGTCGCTCGACACCGCGCGCTCGCACCCGTTGCGCGAGTCGCCGTCGCAGTCCGCCATCCCCGCCGCGCAGGTGTACCCGCAGCGGCCCGCCCCGCAGGCGACGGAGCCGGCGCCCGGAGGCGTCGGACAGGATACGTCACACGCTCCGCAGCGCGCCGGGTCGCCCTGGAGGTCGCTCTCGCAGCCGTCGGCGAGGCTGCGGTTGCAGTCCGCGAAGCCCGCGGTGCAGGCCTCGAGGCCGCAGACGCCCGCGGTGCACGCCGGGACGCCGTTGCTCACCGAGCACCGCCGCTCGCACGCGCCGCAGTTGGCGATGTCCGCCTGGACGTCGACGCAGCTCCCGGTGCAGCACACCTCGCCGGGGGCGCAGCCGCGGCGCTCGTTGCAGCCCACCATGCACTGCCCCATCCGGCACACCGAGCGCGCCGGGCAGTCGTCGTCGACGTCGCAGTCGAGGCAGACGTGCCGGGTCACGTCGCAGCGCGCCGGGGCGGCGCCGCCGTCGGCCCGGGGGGCCGCCATGCAGCCCTCGTCGGAGCGGCAGCCGGGGACGCATCCCAGGGTCGACGGGTCGCAGTGCTGCGCCGCGGGGCAGCGATCGTCGGAAGGGACGCAGGGCGCGCAGCGTCCGTCGGGGCCGCAGAGCCGACCGTCCGCGCACTCCGCGGAGGTGGCGCAGCGGGGACCGAGGTCGGCGCCCACCTCGGGGAGGTCGGCGGTGGTGACGTCGGTGACGTCGGGAGCGTCGGGGCGGTCGCTCGGGGCGATGGCGGCGTCGGGCCTGTCGAGGGGGGCGGGGCGGTCGCTCGGGGCGATGGGGGCGTCGAGCGCGGCGTCGGGCGCGCTCAGCGGGTCGTCGAAGCACCCCGATGCTGCGACCGGGAGGGCCACCAGGAGCCACCCGAGACGCCGCGCCGTGCTCATCGCGCGGGGACCGCCAGCGGCACGCCGCGGGCCACGAGGTTGGCGGCGCGAAGGGTGCCGTCCATGGCGGAGAGGGCGTAGAGCTCCCTCGGGCCGAAGGGGTCGCCCGCGCCGAACATCAGCGAGCGGGGGCCGCGCACGTCCGTCACCACGCGCACCGCGTCGCCCGCGAGGATGGGCACGCGCCAGATGCGATCGACGATCTCGTCGGCCACGAACACGTTGCCGCACTCGTCCTGCGCGAGGCCCGACACCCGGCTGAAGCCTCCGACGAAGGGCATCGCCCCGCCGATGGATCCGCCGTCGCCGCCGGTGAGCTCGAGGCGCATCACGGTGTTGGTGTCCGAGCGGGCCACGAAGAGGTAGCGCCCCTGGGCGTCGACGAGGAGCTGCGTCGGGCTCGGCACGTCGGTCACCACGACCTGCGCGCCGGTGCCCGCGTCGGAGCTGGCCGGCATGCGGTAGATGGCGTTCATGGTCGTGTCGCTGAACCAGATGCGGTCGGCGGCGTCGACGGCCAGGCCGCCCGGCTGACGGAGCCCCGACTGTCGGAGCGTCGGCGTCGTCGACCCGGGGGCCACCTGGTAGATCGCCCCGTTGCCCGTACCCGCGCCGGTGTTGTTGAAGACCGCGAGCGCCAGGCCCGCGTTTCGGGTGAAGCGCAGCGCGACCACCTCGCCGGCCATCACCATCGTCACCGGGGTGGTGTCCCCCGCGCGCCGCAGCACCACGGTGGAGCCCTGCGCCACGGCCACGCCGCCGAGGCCGTCGAAGACGAAGTCCCTCGCGCCCGTCAGGCCCTCCAGCACCATCCGCGAGCTCGCCATGGAGGGCGCCATGTCGCAGGCCGGGCCCTCGATCATCGGCCCGGTCTCCGAGGCGTCGACCGCCCCGTCGGTGGGCCCGATGTCCGGCACGCCCATGTCCGCCGGGAGGCCCGCGTCGGTCACGTCGAACCTCGGCACGTCCCGAGGGCCCGCGTCCGTCGTCGCATCGGCGCGGCCGAGGTCGCTCACCGCGTCTCCCCCCGCGTCCGTGTGCAGCGCGTCATCCGGGAAGCACCCGACGCCGAGCGTCGCGGTGAGAGCGATCCAACCGAAGGCCCGACGTCGATCCATCACCGCGCCAGCCTCGACCGAGACGCCACGCGGGGTCAAGGATCGCACGCGTCACGATGTCGCAGCATCAGCCGGGCGGAGCGCGCGTGGGTGCAATCTCCCGCCACCGGTGTCATGAAGCCACCGGGCGCCAGGATCCCTCCAACGTCCCGCCATCCAATGCCCCATCGCCCCCTCCCCATCCCCCTCGCCGCCTCGCTCCTCCTGGCCTTCTGCCTCGCCGGCTGCGGGGAGGAGCGCGTGGTCTACGACCGCCTCGACGCCAGCGCCTGGGGCGCCGGGTGCAGCGACCCGGGCATCCCCGACGGCGGCCTCGGGTACGTCACCAACAGCCTGATGAACTCCGTGGCGGTGCTCGACCTCGGCGCGGGCACCGTGCGCGCGACGCACCCGGTCGGGGTCGGCCCGCTCGCGGAGAACGGCCCGCACCACCTCGCGGTCGACCTCGCGCGCTCGGTGCTCTACTCGCCGCTGTCCTTCCCCGCGGCGGCCATCCCCGCGGGGCCCCACGCCGAGCACGGATCGTCGGACACCCCGGGCATCTTCGTGAAGCGCTCGCTCTGCGACTTCCGCCTGCTGGGCCAGGTCGACGTCGACCCCAACCCCGGCGACATGGCGCTCTCCGCCGACGGGCGCACGGCCTACGTCTCCCACTTCGACCTGCGACGCGCGCAGTCCAACGTGGGCGACCCCGAGCGGCAGAGGTCCAACCTCATCGTGATCGACACCGCCACGATGACCCGCACGGCGACCATCCCGGTCTGCGTCGCCGCGCACGGCATGGTGGTCTCCCCCGACGGCCGCACGGTGTTCATGGCCTGCTACGGCGACGACGCCCTCGGGGTGGTCTCCCTCGACGGCCCTCGGCCCACCGTGCGCCTCGTCTACCTCGGCGGATCGCCCCCGAGAAACACCACCAGCCCCTCCTACGGCCCCTACTCCCTCGCCCTCTCCCCCGACGGGGCCTCGGTGTGGCTGGGCTGCGCGGTCGCCAACGTGCTCATCGCCTACGACGTCGCCAGCGGGGCCCTCGACGAGTCGCGCCTCACCCGCCGCCTCCCGGGCAAGGCCTGGTTTCCGGGCTTCAGCCCCGACGGGTCGACCATGGTGGTGCCCACGCAGGGCCGCGACAGCGTCACCCGGCTCTCCACCGGGCCTGGGATGGCGCTGCGAGACCAGCGCTATTTCACCCCCGAGGAGTGCACCCTCCCCCATCAGGTCGCGTACGGCCCCGACGGGCTCTACTACCTGGTCTGCGAGGGGCGTCACACCTCCGACCCGGCGCGCAGCCAGCCCGGGAGCATCCTCGCGCTGCACCCCGACGACCTGCGCACGGTGCGGAGCTTCCCCGTCGGGGTGTTTCCCGACGCGATCGTCTTCGCGGGCGGTGGAGCCCGATGAGGTCCGCCGTCGCGCTCGCCCTCGCGCTGCTGCTCCCGGCCTGCGCCGACACGGAGCTGCGCCTGCCGGCCTCCGCGGAGGGCGCCGCCATCGCGCAGAACCCCGGGGCCAGCCGCTCGCGCTACAACGTCTTCGCGTGCACCACCTGCCACGCCGTGAGGCCCTCGGAGGTCGGCGCCCGGCTGCTCCCAGGGGCGCCGCTGGAGGGCGCCGCGCGGAGGCCGTCGTTCTGGGGCGGCGAGACCGTGCACCTCCACGAGGCCGTCGAGCGCTGCTGGACCTTCTTCATGCGAGGCACCCCCACGGACCTCGACGGCCGCACCGGCGAGGCCCTCTACGCCTGGCTCGAGTCGCTGAGCCCCGACGGCTCCACCGCGGGCGCACAGCCCGTCGCGCAGACCTATCCGCGCGTGGTCCGCCCGCTCGGGGACGGCGACGCCACCCGGGCCCAGGCCGTGTGGACCCGCGCCTGCGCGAGCTGCCACGGGGCGATCGGGACGGGCGCCGGACGGCTCGGGCCGCTGGTCTCCATCGTCCCCGGCGACACCCAGCGGGAGCACTGCGACGAGGTGCTCCCGGCGGGCTTCACCGACCGCACGACCTACGTGCGCACGGTGGTGGTGGAGAAGGTCCGCCACGGGAGCTTCCTCGGCTACGCCGGCTCGATGCCGCCCTTCTCCGTCGAGGCCCTCTCCGACGACGACGTGCGCGACCTCACCATGCTCTTCCGCTGCCCCTGAGCCGCTTCGTCGACCCGCCCCACGCTTTCTGAGAGACTCCGAGACCGACCATGCAACTGACCGAGCTCCTCGAACGCCGGGTGACCCGCATCGCCGAGGTCGCCGAATGGTTCGCCGACCGCCCCTTCGCAGAGCGCCGCGAGGCCCTCTTCTCCCTCGACCGCTCGGGCCAGCGGCACCTCTACGCGGTCGCCGCGCAGGCCGACGCGATCTCCGTCGCCGACCTCGTCCCCGCCGAGAAGTCCGACCGCGCGGAGGTGCGCCACCACGGGCGCAACACCCTCCCGGTGCCGAGAGCCTTCCGCACCTTCGAGAAGCGCTTCTGCCGCCCCGACGACGGCACCTCCCGCCTCTTCGGCTACAACGAGGGCGCCTCGGTGCGCTGGTTCGGCCCGGGTTACTTCGTCGCGTATCCGGTGCGCGACAACCCCGTGTGGGCGGCCCGGGGCGACGTCGTGGTCGACTACTTCCAGGTGCCCGACCGCGCCGTCGTCGGGTCGTGGCCGAGGGTGGTCCCCAACGAGCAGGGGCTGCAGCGCATGGTCTTCGCCGGCACCCGGGACTTCCTCCGCCGGGTCACCGACGGCGTGAGCATCGGCGCGGCCTACAAGGGCGAGCGGGCGCTCGACCACTACTTCGTCCTGCTGCGCGACGACCGCTAGGGCGCCGACCGCGCGCCCCCCTGCGCCTCGCAGAGCCGGTCGAGCAGCGACAGCAGCTGCTCGAAGTCGAAGGGCTTCTCGATCCAGCGGTCGGGGAGCCGGTCGAGCAGCTCTCGCGCCCGCGCCGTGAAGGCCCCGCCGGTCATGAACACCATCCGCGACGCCAGCGCGCGGTGCTCCTGCTCGACCCAGTCGTAGAGGTCCATCCCGGTGACCTCGGGCATCATCAGGTCGCAGAGGATGATCTCCCAGTCGGCGCTCTCGGTGATCCGCTCCCGGGCCTCCGCCACGGAGGCCACCGGGGTGACGTCGTAGCGCCCCTTGAGCAGCGCCTGCAGCACGTTGCGGACGTTGCGCTCGTCGTCCACCAGCAGCAGCCGCGGGCGGTTCGAGCGCTCCCTCGGCGGGGTCGACGGCGCCGGCGCAGACGGAGGCGGGGCCGTCGCGGCGACCGCCGGGAGCACCACGGTGAAGGCGCTGCCCACGCCGCGCGTGCTGTCCACCTCGATGCGCCCCCCGAAGGACGACACGATCGACTGGCACACCGAGAGCCCGAGGCCCGAGCCCGAGCCCGGGGCCTTCGTCGTGAAGAAGGGGTCGAAGAGCCGGGGCAGGTGCTCCCTCGCGATGCCCTCGCCCGTGTCGCTCACCGTGATGCGCACCTCGCCGGGCGCGTCGCGCGTGGTGACCTTCACCTCGTGGGCCGCCGCGTCCCCCTCGGGGATCGCGTGGGCCGCGTTGACCACCAGGTTGAGCAGCACCTGCACGAGGCGCCCCTCGTTGGCGCGCACCCTCGACCGGGCGGCGAAGTCGCGGGTGACCCTCGCCCGGAAGCGCAGCTCGCTCTCCGCGAGGAGCAGCGCCGACTCGACCGCGGCGTCGACATCCGTGGCCGTGGTGTCGTCGCGGGCCTCGCGGGCGAAGCTGCCCAGGTCGCGCACGATCTTCTGCACCCGCCTCACGCCGTCGAGCGCGCCGCGGACGTTGTCCTGGAGGGCCGCGAGGTCTGGCGAAGGGGAGGCGAGGCCCTCGGCGAGCCGCTCGAGGTTGGGCAGCACGTAGGCCAGCGGGTTGTTGATCTCGTGGGCGACGCCCGCCGCGAGCAGCCCGATGCTGGCGAGGCGGTCGGACTGGATGAGCTGCGCCCGCAGCTTCGCGCTCTCCGTCGCGTCGGTCGCCACCGCGAGGAGCGAGGGCTTGCCGTCGAAGACCAGCGGAAACGCCACCACCTCGGCCTCGAAGTGGGTGCCGTCGCGGCGCATGAAGCGCTCCCGCTCGAGGCCCTCCGCGGCGCCCGTCTCGACCATCCGACGGATGCGCGCGGCCACCCCGGCGCGGTCGTCGGGGTAGACGAGGTCGATCACCCCGGAGCCCACCATCTCGGCCGGGCTGCCGTATCCGCAGGCCTTCGCCGCGGTGGCGTTGGCGTAGACGATGATTCCCTGGCGGTGCACCACCACCAGGGCGGGCAGCACGTCGAGCAGCGCCCGGAAGCTCGCCTCGGTGCGCTGCACCGCCTCCTCGGCCGCGCGCCTCGCGGTGATGTCCCTCACGAAGGCCAGGTAGCGGCCGTCGTCGAGGCGGGTCGTCGACAGCTCCGCCACGAAGCTGCTCCCGTCGCGGCGCAGGAGCCTTCGCACGGAGAGGAAGGGCTGCCCGGTCTCGATCTTCGAGAGGTCGACGGCGCGCTGGTGGGCGTCGTCGGGGTGGACGACCTCGCGGAGGTTGAGCCCCAGCACCTCGTCGCGGGTGCGCCCGAGCATCTGGCAGCCCCGGAGGTTGACCTCGACGTAGACCCCCCGGGCGTCGGAGACGAAGATTCCGTCCGTGGCCTGGTCCATCCAGGTGCTGAGGACGGGGGGCCGCCGCGTCACGACCTCCGCCTCGGTCTCTCTCGGTCGTTCGCGTCCGCTGCCCATCTCTTCGGTTGCTTCCCGGCTGGCACTCTAGCGCCGGCGCGCGGCGGAGGGCAGTCCCGCGTCGCGCGGCCCGCTCGCCCGAACACCGTCGTTGACAAGCTCCGACCTTCGGGGCGACACCCACCGCGCTCGCTGGAGGTGACGTCCTTGAAGCTGTCGAACCGTTCCGTTTTGGCCGCGCTGGCCCTCGCCGCGCTGCCGCTGTCCTGCTCGTCGGCGCGGGTGCGCCCCAACTCCGCGGGAGGCGCCTCCGGGCCGGTGCGGGTCTTCACCGACTCGGACTTCATCAACGATGTCGCCAGCGCGGAGGGCTTCGTCTACGTCGCCACCGAGCGGGGGCTGCTGAAGTACCCCGCCACCGGGGGGACGCCCACCCGGCTCACCACCCGCGACGGCTTGCCCTCCGACCGGCTGCTCGCCGTGGCCGTGAGCGACGACGGCAGCGCCCTCTGGGTCGCCACCGCGCAGGGCGTCGTGCGCGCCGGGGCCACCGGGGCCTTCGCGCCGGTCGGGCACCCGCAGGCGCAGCCCGACGTGGGCAGGCCGACCGCCCTGCTCACCACCGCCAACGGGGTGATCCTCGGGGGAGAGCGCGGCCTCGCCCGCTGGGACGGCACCGCGTGGTCGAAGCTCACCGACCGCTACCAGGTGACGGACCTCTCCCGCGGCGCCGACGACCGCGTGCTGGTCGCCACCGCGCAGACCGGGCTGCTGGCGCTCGCCGCCGACCTCACGGCCCTCGACGAGCACAACGCGCCGTCGGGCATCCCCGAGCAGATGATCCGCAGCGTGGTGTCGCTCCCGGGCGGCAAGCTCTGGGCGCTGGCGCAGGGCCCGACCGGGATGCAGCTCGCGCACTTCGATGGCACCCGGTGGTTCGGGTACACCACGGCGGAGACCGCGAGGGCGACCTGGCTGGCGGTGGTCCCGTCCGCCGCCGGGGCCGCGCTGGTGACCCAGGCCGGGCTCTTCGACATCGTGCTCGACCGCGGTGAGGACCTCCTCCCCACCGGCGCCGCCTCCCCGGGCGGGAGCTCCCGCATCGAGCTCCACCCCACGGTCTACGAGCCCCCTCCCCCGCCTCCGCCGCCTGCTCCTCCGGCGACCACGCGCCGCGGACGTCGG
>SCUS01000037.1 GCA_004297725.1 Myxococcaceae bacterium
GTCCACGCCCGGCGTCCGCACCGTGCGCGGCTACTCGATGTTCGGCATGAGCTTCGTGTACGTGATCTTCGAGGAGGGCACGGAGATCTACTGGGCCCGCACGCGGGTCCTGGAGCAGCTCGGGCGCGTGCGATCGGTCCTGCCGCCGGAAGTGTCGCCGGTGCTCGGCCCCGATGCCACTGGCGTCGGTTGGGTCTTCCAGTACGCCCTCGTCGACCGATCGGGACGCCGCGACCTGGCCGAGCTCCGCGAGCTCCAGGACTTCACCGTGCGCCCCGCCCTCCAGGCCGTCGGAGGCGTCGCGGAGGTGGCCTCCTTCGGCGGCTTCGAGCGGCAATTCCAGGTCGTGGCGGACCCCAACCGCCTCGCGGGCTACGGCCTGACGATGGCGGATGTCGCCCGAGCGGTGCGCGACTCCAACGTCGAGGTCGGCGGCCGCGTGGTCGAGATGGGCGGCCGCGAGTACGTGCTCCGGGGTCGCGGCTACGTCGCCCACCTCGATGACCTCGGCGCCGCCGTGGTGACGCTCGGGCGCGGGGGGACGCCTGTGCGGGTGCGCGATGTGGCCGACGTGCGCTTCGGCTCCGAGATCCGGCGCGGCGCCGCGGACCTCGACGGCCGGGGTGAGGCCGTGGGCGGCATCGTGGTGATGCGCATCGGCGCCAACGCGCTCGACGTGATCCGCGCCGTGCGCTTGCGCATCCACGAGATCGCCCTGCCCCAAGGCGTGGAGCTGGTGCCCACCTACGACCGCGCCGAGCTCATCCAGGGGTCGGTGAACACCCTGCGAACGACCCTCCTGGAGGAGGGACTCATCGTCGCCCTGGTCTGCATCGTGTTCCTGCTGCACCTGCGCAGCGCGCTGGTGGCGATCATCATCCTGCCCCTGGCGGTGCTCCTGGCCTTCATCCCCATGCGCTACCTGGGGCTCTCGGCCAACATCATGTCGCTGGGCGGCATCGCCATCGCCGTGGGCGAGCTCTCCGACGCCGCCATCGTGCTCATCGAGAACGCGCACGTCCGCCTCGCCGAAGCGCCCCCCGGCGCGGATCGACGCCGCGTCATCCTCGACGCCGCGAAGGAGGTCGGCTCGCCGATCTTCTTCTCGCTGCTGCTCATCACGGTGAGCTTCCTGCCCATCTTCACGCTCGCGGGGCAGGCCGGGCGGCTCTTCCGCCCGCTGGCCTTCACCAAGACCTTCGCGATGCTCGCGGCCGCGATCCTGTCGATCACCCTCGCCCCGCCGCTCATGGTGTTGCTGATCCGGGGGCGCATCCGGACGGAGGCCGAGAACCCCGTCGCGCGGTTGCTCTCTCGCGCGTACGCCCCGGTGGTGCGCTGGGCCGTGCGCCACAGAGGACTCGTGCTAGTGCTCGCACTGTTCGTGCTGGCGGGCACCGTCCCTGTGGCGATGCGCCTGGGGTCGGAGTTCATGCCGCCGCTCGACGAGGGGTCGCTGCTGGTGATGCCCACAACCTTCGCGGGCATCTCCATCGAGGAAGCGCGCCGCACCCTCCAGGCGCAGGACCGAATCCTCCGCACCTTCCCCGAGGTCACCTCGGTCCACGGCAAGGCGGGGCGCGCCGAGACGGCCACCGATCCCGCGCAGCTCGAAATGATCGAGACGGTGGTGTCGCTGCGTCCCCGCGACCGCTGGCCCCTGCGCCCCGCGGTGCGCTGGTGGAGCGGAAAGGCCCCTGGATGGCTCGCGCCGGCACTGCGGAAGCTCTGGCCCGACCGCCGACCGCGCACGATCGAGGAGCTCGCGCGCGACCTCTCCGCGGCGCTTCGCATGCCCGGCTACCAGATGGCGGTCTCGCCGCCCATTCGCACTCGCGTGGACATGCTCACCACGGGGGTGCGCACGCCCGTGGGCCTCAAGGTGTTCGGGGCCAACCTCGAAGAGATCGAGCGCCTCTCGATCGCCCTGGAGGGCGTGCTTCGGGAGGTGCCTGGCACGCGCAGCGTCTTCGCCGAGCGGCAGACGGGCCGGGAGTACCTCGACGTGGTGCCCGACCGCGACGCCATCGCGCGCTACGGGCTCACCGTGCGTGACGTGCTGGACGTGGTGGAGAGCGCCCTCGGCGGGATGGGCGTCTCGACGGTGATCGCGGGGCGGGCGCGGTTCTCGGTAAACGTGCGGCTCGCGCAGGACTTCCGCACCGACCCCCAGTCGATCCGCGAGATCCTCGTGCCGGTGCCGCAGTCGGCACCCCTCGATGCGTCGCCGGGACAGGAGGCGAGCGGTGCAGGCGCATCGCCGGCGCGCACCTCCGGCGGTGGGATGGGCGGGGCGATGGGCGGAGCGTCCCCACGGACGACGAGCGCCGGACCGCCGATGAACAACGGAATGGCTGGAGGTGGCAGCACCCGGGAAGCGGTCGAGCGCTGGGCTCCTCGGCGCGCGGTGGTGCCCCTCGGGAGCCTCGCGACCGTGCGCGTCGTGCAGGGCCCACCCATGATCAAGGACGAGGACGGCGTGCTCGCGGGCTACGTCTTCGTCGACGTCGACACGGCGCGCCGGGACATCGGCGGCTGGGTGACCGAGGCCCGCGCGCTGGTGGCGCGGCGCGTCCCGATGCCCAGCGGCTACCGCCTGGCCTGGACGGGCCAGTACGAGTTCATGCGCGAGATGGAGGACCGCATGCGGTACGTGCTGCCGCTCACGCTGGTGCTCATCGTG
>SCUS01000038.1 GCA_004297725.1 Myxococcaceae bacterium
CATGGCGCCGGCCACACTGTCGGTTGCCATACCCATTCTCACAAGATGTTGACGTCGTTATCCTTCGACGAAGCGTGCACAGAGATCGCCACCTGCAAGAATGTCTTGGAATCCATATTGCGCACGGAGATTGCTCATTTCTCCTATCCGTTTGGCATGCGCCGGCATTTCAATGAGCCGCTGAGAGAGTTCTGCAAGAAAATAGGCTTTCGCACCGTTGCTAACACTACTTTGTCAGATTCTCAGCGGAGGATCCCGCTGGAAGCTGATGGCTAGATTCAACAGGTTGCGATTGCTGGCGATGTAGAGCATCGCCATGATCTCGCGAACCCAGAAACGGATCTGGGGCAACGTCGGCGGGCGTTCGTCCGGCGATCGCCGACGCTCGAGTTGGAGAAACGTGAAGCCGATCGCGGTGAGGACGCTGTGATGATTCCACCCGCGAAACGTGCGACCTTCGAAGTGGTCCCAGCCCAGTTCGTCCTTGAGTTCCCGATACTGTTGCTCGATTGGCCAGCGGCATCGCGCGAGCGTGACCAGCGCCTTGAGCGAGGCCGAGGCATCCAGATTGAGCAAGTAGTATTTCCGGTCGTCCTTGGCCAAGGACCGCTCGCAGAGCAACCAGCGCTCGCCGCGACTGCGCGCGGGCCGCACGCGCAGAGCGACAAAGCGCGCCGCCAACGGTCCCTTCGTGCCGTGTCCCCAACAGACGCGTCGCCACTGGCGACCCGGAATGCGCTTGGCGACGGCCGCCACCGACCGCGCCCGCCGCGCGCCCGCCTGCCACACCCTGAGATTGGACCGGATCGCCACGGCGTAGCGCAGCCCGAGGCGTTCCAAGCCGTGGCGGAAGCCGACGACCGAGCCGTAATCGGCATCGCTCACGACCGCGGTCACGTCGATGCCGCGTTTCAATGCCGCACGGACCTGGCCCACCGCGATACGCCACTTCTCCCGAAAGCGCACGCGCGAGGGCAGGTCCACGGCCTCGCGGCGCGCCACGTCGTCGGTCCACTCGCGCGGCAGGTAGAGGTCGCAGCGCATCGGCCACACGAGCGCCGTGCCGATCAGCAGACTCGACACCGCCACTTGGCAATTGCCCGTCTTGCCCAGTGTGCCCGAGTACTGGCGCTTGACGCCCACCGAGTGCTTCCCTTGCTTCGGCAACCCGGTGTCGTCGATCGCCAGCACGCCGCGACGCTCGGGGATCACATCGTTCAAGCGATCCCACAGGGGCTGGTCCGGCCACGGCGAATGCGTGACGAAGTGCTGCAGCGCCTGATAGTGGATCGGCTTGCTCACTCGTCCATGCATCGCTTGCATGGACTTCCGCTCGCTGTCGTTGAAGAGGCCTTGCAGGTACTGACTCGCGGCGTTCCGTTGGACACGCCGGCTGAAACAATCTGTGAATCGATCGAGGAACTGACCGAGCCGATCGAGCAGCGCTCGCGCGCCGCGCGCATCCACGCGCGCCAGCGTAAGAAATCTCGACGGGAAAGTACAGTACGAAATATTGGATCACGACGTACGAATCACTGAATCTGACAAAGTAGTGCTAAGGCAAACACCGCCCCGACGGTGCCCTCACACACGGCCGTCAGCAAGCGCCCAAAACCGGGCCGCACCTGCTTTCCAGACCCGCTCGTCCCCAAATCGTCGTCGATGACGACGACCCGAACGAAGCCCAGGTGGCGCGCGCGGTCGGCGAGGCCATACTGCCGCTGTTGGCCTTCGCGGTGATGGCGGACCTGGTGCAGACTCGATTGCCGGACATAGACGTAGGCGGCTCGCTCAAGATGATCGGGGCGAAGCTTGTCGCTCATCGTGCCTCCTTGGCGTCGCCTCGTGCTCGAGCACGGCGCGCAGCAGTTGGCTGATCAGGTCGGCGCATTGGCGTTGTACGAGGTCTGGAAGGGTCTGCCACACTTCGTGGCGGTCGAACGTCAGCGTCCGTTGCGTCGGACGCTCCCCACGGCGGTCCCGCATCGTCACCTCCTGTGGCGCCAGGGCTGGTCTTGGCCGCCAGCCCCGACTGGCTGTCCAGGAGCACACGGAGGGCGCACAGTGCCGACACGGCTATGCGAGGCCGCGCTTCCTCCGTGAGCTGCTGAC
>SCUS01000039.1 GCA_004297725.1 Myxococcaceae bacterium
GCGTCCAACGGCCCGGAGCGTGAGGAGCTCCTGCCGGCCCCGCCCAGCCGGGCGTCGTCACGGCCCCGTCGGCGGTGCGATCAGCGCGGACACAGCTTACTACTGCGTGTAATAATCATTACGTAAACTCGCGTACTTACGATGGATGATGGCCGTGTGGAGGACGGATCGGACGCTGGATGAGCGAATCCAACGGCCCTCGCTCCCACCCTTTCCGGACAAGCCGCGGCCTCCCGTCGCCAGCCGTCCGCGCTGCTGTCGCCGCTCTTCCCCGTCTGTCGTCCCGCGCCTCAGCTCGTGTCGTCGAAGTGCCGTGCCGGTGCCGCGACGATCCGCGCGGCGGAGAGCCCGACGTGCGTCAGGATCCGCTCGATGACGGCGCGCTGCGTGATGACGGAGATGAAGCGCATCCTCCCGGCGCACCGCGGGCACGCAAGGACATCCCAACCCCACACGCGGTGCATCAGCGTGGCCCATTCCATCCTCCCCGGGGTGCGTACTGCCGTTGGTGGCGCAGCGCTGATTGTCGTCCACATCCACCCGTCGTCGCCCGTGGCTTTGACGGGGGCCTTCGTCGTCGCGTCCGCAGTCGCGGTCGCCTCCGTCGCATCCTTCCCATCGCGCGCACGCTCCGCCGACGTCGCGCATCCCTTCACCAACGCGCTCGCTGGCCGCAGCGGAACCACGGCGAATCTCCATGGAGAATTCGGTGCAAATACGCCGTGATACCTTACCAACGGAAATCTCGGCGGAGGCACCAGTCCCGCCAGCCGGGCCATGAATTCCATCGGCTCCATGATCCGGTGCGTCTCTCCGCGCCCGCCGGGCGTCTTCAGCAGCCACGCCACGCGCCCGTCCGCGAGTTCGCTCACCCGCCCTGACGCCACCGTCGGCCTCGCCACGTAGCGCAGCAGCCGCTCGCGCCCTTCGTGATCCGTCGCGCCGATCACCACGCTCGCGTGCAGGTTGAACCCCTCCAACGTGCCCACCTGCGCCTTCGGCGGCCGTCGTCCGAAGCGCGCTTCGTCCACCGCCTCGCCCGCCTCCGTCGTCCGCCCGTCGCGCACCACGCCGTACTCGCCGCGCGCGCTGGCCGCACGCCGGCACCCCTCGAGCGCTTCGTCCCTCGTGCCCTCGCCGTCGATCGCACCCCTGCCCGCCCGCTCGATCGCCTTCGCGACCCGCTCCGCCACCCGCGCGAGCACCCCCTCCAGGTCGCCCTTCGTCGGCGGCTGCGTCGCGACGAAGACCGGCGTCGCGCCGTCCGTCGCGCAGCGCCACACGCCGTCCGCTGCGATGACATGAAGATGCACGTGAGAATTGAGCGAACCCCCTCCCCGATGAACGAAGGTGATCGCCCCCGCCTCGACCTTCACCTCGTCACTCCGCGCGATGCCGCTCGCCTCGCGGTACCAGCGGCGCAGCTCCTCGAAGAACACCCGCGACGTGAGCGTCAGCATCGCCGGGTCGGCCGCGAGCACTCTCCGCAACTCGTACGGAACGCTCAGCACCCACTGCCGCAGCCGCACATCCGGCAGCACCCGATCGCACACCGTCGCCGCGGTCTGGCACATCCGCCGCCCCCCGCACGACGGGCACACGCCGCGCAGCTTGCACGAGAACGCCACCAGCATGTCGTGGCCGCACCCGCTACACCGCGCCCTTCCGAAGCCGTGGGCCAGCAGCCCGCAGCGAAGGTACCCGCGGAACTCCTCGAGGACGTACCGCGGCAGCGCCCGCCCCGAGCGCTCCTCGGCGAACGCGAGGAAGCTCTCGAGGTGCTTCGCGACGAGCGCGTGCAGCGTGGTCTGCGTCGGGTCGTGGCGCACGTACGCGCCCGCGGTGGTGGCGGCCGTGGCCATGAGCACCGCGGCCCTGAGCGAACGCGATGCCAGCCCTCACACCGCGGAAATCACCGGGAAATCATGGCGTCACGCTCCGATCGCACGGCCCGCCGCCACCCCGCCGCCACCCCGCCGCCACCCCGCGGCTCACGTCCGAAGCTTCCGCGAAGGCCGCGCGCCTGCGCTGCCGTACCCCGAACTCCAGCGCCCACATTGGCCAACCGCACCCCGGCCCTCGGAGGGGGGCCTTGGAGGCCGTGGGTGATCTGCGTTAGCGTCTCCGTGTGATGAACACGTTTCGATGGAGCGTCTTCGTCGCGGTCGCGAGCCTCGCGGGTTGCAGCGCGGATCAGGAGTCCGTTGAGGAGGTGAACCCGAGCGCGTCCGACGCGATCCGAGCGGGAATGCCGGCGTGCGGGACCCCGCTGGGCTCCTTCGACGGCACCACGGCGTACTCCAACGGCGCCAACACCGGGACCGGCGTGTCGTGCCGGGGGTCGGGCGCGTACGGGTTGCAGTTTCAGTGCGTCGAGCTGGTGATGCGGCACTTCCAGACGCACTGGGGCATGCGGTGGTGGGGCAACGCCCGCGACCTGCTCAACAACGCCCCGCGCAGCCGTGTAGACGTGTACGGCAACGGCGACGGCGCGCACCCGCCCGTCCCCGGCGACCTCATCGTGTGGCAGACCGGACAGTGGGGACACACCGCGCTCGTGACGGGCGTGCGTTCGGGCGCAGTTGATATCCTTGAGCAGAACGTCGGCGGCGGAGGGCGCGCGTCGCTCCCATACAACGGCCGCACCATCGGGTCGCGCTGGGGCGGATGGGCGCCGCAGGGGTGGGCCCATGCGCGCGCCAACACCGCGACGGCTGCTCCTCCACCACCCCCTCCTCCACCGACGTGTCCCGCGCACTGCGAGGGCAACGTGTTCGTTGCGGGCAACTGCGCCCGCACCGACTGCGGCTCGGCGGCCGCCCAGTGCCGCGAGGACGGCGGCGCGCGCTGCGTGGCGCTGCCTCGTGGGGCGCTCGACGCCGCGCAGTGCGACGAGATCCGCGGCTGGGCACAGGACCCGGTCACGCCCACGGCCCCCATCGACGTCGATCTCTACTTCGACGGTCCCGCGGGGTCGGGCGCTCCCACGCTCCGCGTGCGCGCCAATGGACGGCGCGAGGACCTCTGCTCGGCCATCGGGTCGTGCGATCACGCCTTCGCCGTGGACACCCCGCTGTCGCTCCGCGATGGCCGCGAGCACCCAATCTACGCCTATGCCCGCGCCGCCGACGGAAGGGCCCAGCCAGCGCTCGCCAACGCGCCCCGGGCGCTGCGGTGCACCGCGGCCCGCGTCGCGGACTTCAACGGCGACGGCCGCAGCGACCTGGTGCAGTACCGCTCCGATCGCACCACCCTGCCGGTGTGCCTGTCGCTGGGCAGCGGGTGGTCGTGCCGAAACCTCGCCGCCGCGACGGACGGCTGGTCGGGCGGCAACGGCGGCTCGGCGGTGCTCGAGGCCGCGACGCCGTTGCTCGGGCGCTTCAACGACGACGCGCTCCCGGACGTGTTCCAGTTTCGCGCGGACGTCGATCGCCTGCCGGTGTGTCTGTCGCTGGGCAGCGGGTGGTCCTGCCGCGGGCTCGTTGCAGGCTACAGCGGCGGCCTGGGCGAGGGCAACCAGGGCGCCGGGGTCTACGCCGGGAGCACTCCCCTGGTGGGCGATTTCAACGGCGATCACCGGGACGACGTGATCCAGTACCGGGACGCGGCGACGACGCTGCCGGTGTGCCTGTCTCTGGGCAGCGGGTGGTCGTGCCGCAACCTCGCGGCGAGTCACACGGGCGATGAGGGCGCGGGCAACGGCGGCAGCGGGGTGTACCGCGGCGGGACGGCCCTCGCGGGCGACTTCGACGGCGACGGCCGCACGGACCTCATCCAGTATCGCGCAGACTGGCAGAGCATCCCGGTGTGCCTGTCGCTGGGCAGTGGATGGTCGTGCCGCAACCTCGCGGCGAGCTACGCGGGCGGCGAAGGCGTGGGCAACGAGGGCAGCGGCGTGTACGCCGGGAGCGCTCCCCTGGTGGGCGATTTCAACGGCGACGGCCGGAGCGACGTCATCCAGTACCGCGCGGGCGCCGCGACGGTTCCGGTGTGCCTGTCGCTGGGCAGCGGGTGGTCGTGTCGCAACCTCGCGGTCACGCTCCCAGCGGCGAGCGGCGCGACGGCGGTGGTGGCCGACCTCGACGGCGACGGTCGCAGCGATCTCGTGCAATACGACCCCCACGGGCAGACGCTGCCGGTGTGCCTGTCGCTGGCGACGGGGTGGTCGTGCCGTGACCTCAGCGCCGGCCTCGCAGGGCCGGAGCGGACGACGGGCAACGGGGGGAGCGGGGTGTTCCGCGGGGGGATGCCGCTGGTGGGCGACTTCAACGGGGATGGGCGCGCCGACCTGATGCAGTTCCAGTCGCAGGGATGGGACCTGATCCCGGTGTGCCTGTATCTCGGCAGCGGGTGGTCGTGCCGCTCGCTGTACGCGGACTACGCGGGCGGCGAAGGCGCGGGCAACGGCGGCAGCGGGGTGTACTGACGGCGTAGTGGTTGGGCCTACGAGGCCGACCAATCGCTTGTGAAGGGTGCCCTTCTCTCGTAGGCGTGTCGGACCCGCCATGCACCGCACCAGGCCCCTGCGCGCCGCCCTCTTCGCGTCCGCCCTCGTGGCTCTCTCCCCTGGCGTTTCCCACGCCAACGGGCGCTTCCCCGCGGCGCAGCAGGTGGTGCTCGGCCCGGGCGCGCGCTCGGACGTCATCGCGCTGCGCGTCACCTTCGGCCTGCTGGTGAGCCGCGACGCGGGGCGCACCTTCCGCTGGTACTGCGAAGACCTCATCTACTTTCCGTTCGTCCCGGGCCTGGGCTTCGACCCGCCGGTGGAGGTCACGGCCCTCGGCGACATCACCGTGGGCTTCGAGGATGGCGCGCACGCCCTCACCGACGGCTGCGACGTCCGCGACCTTGCCAGCGTCACGCACCGCGAGATCACCGACCTCGCCGCGACCCCCGACGGCGCGATGCTCTACGCGACGGACAGCACTACCGGGTCGCGGAGTTACGTCCTTCGCGCGGACACCTCACTGGCGTTTCGGCGCATGGGTGACGGGGTCGATCGGCTGCGCTTCCTCACCGTCGAGGTCGCCGCGTCGCGCCCCGATCGCGTCTACGCCAGCGGCTTCGACGACACGCCCTCGCGGACCCCGAGGGTGCTCCTCAGCGACGACGGCGGCGGGACCTTCCGCGAGCTCAGCACCCCCGGAGGCTTCGGCGACTCGGCGTATGTGTCCGGCGTGGATCCCGCCGACCCCGACGTGCTCTACGTGAGGGTGATCGAGGGCTTCGGATCGGCCCTGCTGCGGAGTGGCGACGGCGGGGCGCACTTCGAGGTCGTCGCCCGCACACGCGACGCCATGGTCGGCTTCGCCATATCGGATGACGGCCGCACGGTCTGGTACGGCAGCGCCGACGAGGGCTTGTTCCGGTCCACCGACGGCGGTCAGCGGTTTACCCAGATCGGTATGCTCCCGACGCATGGGTTACGCTTCCACGCGGGGGTGCTGTGGCTGGTGACCGACTGGGTGCGCCAGCCGTGGGCGCTCGGACGCTCGATGGACGGGGGCGAACACTTCGAGAGCGTGCTGCGCTTCGAGGACGTCCTCGGTCCGCCGGCGTGTGCGAGGCCGTCGGAGGGGACAGTGATCTGCGGAGAGCGCTGGCCGACGCTCCAACGGGAGCTCGAACCGCCGACCCCACGAATGGACGCTGGCAACGCGGCCCCCGATGCGGCCGGCCTGGATGCGGTCTCGTCGGACGCTCCGCGCACTGACGTCGGAGCGCCGTCCACTGACGCCGGAATGGCCGCGACGAGCGACAGCGCCGTCACCGCGCGACCACCGGCGCCCTCCGACTGCGGATGCCACATGGGACCTGCGCCGGTGCGCGTCGGAGGGTGGATCGCGCTCGCGCTGGCCGCGCTCGTCCGACGACGCCGCCTCGGCCTCGCGACGGCGGTGCCTCGCTAAAACCGATTGACGCCCGGTTTTCTTCAGATACCTTCGCGCGATGCTATCTGGCCCCGTCCGACCGCCGCTTCTTGGCACCCTCGAGGCCGCCGTGATGGAGCACCTCTGGAGGGGCGGAGACGGTGAGGCCAAGGCGATCCACAGCGCGATCGGAGCGCGACGCGGCATCACCGTGAACACCGTCCAATCGACCCTGAAGCGCCTCTTCGAGAAGAATCTCCTCGAGCGGGACAAGGTGAGCCACGCGCACGTCTACCGGCCGACCGTCACCCGGGAGCAGTTTCAGCACCGCGCCCTCGGTGAGCTCGTTGGAGAGCTGATGCAAGGCGAGGCCGACGCCATGGTCTCGGCCTTCGTCGAGCTCACCGAACGCGCGGGACCCGAGCACCTCGCGCGCCTCGAAGCCCTGGTCGCCGAGCGTCGGGCTCGCGCGAAGGAGCGCCCGTGAGCGCCCTCGGCGCGTTCCAGCTCGTGATGCTCGCGGGCCTCGGCTTCGCACTCCTCTCCGGGCTCGTCGTGTCCGCCATCACCCCCGCCGTGCTCGCGCGCGTCGCGCCGTGGGCGCCCGAGCGGCGGCATCGCGCGCTCCTCCTGCTCTCGCTCGCACCGCTCGTGTTCGGACTCGCTGGACTCCTCGCGGCGCTCCTGCCCTCGCTCCTCGCGCTGCGGTGGCCCGCGCACGACCACTGTGCCGCCCACCACGGGCACGTTCACCTCTGCTTCCTCCATCCCCCCACGCACGCCGCCAACGCGGCCTCGTGGATCCTCCTCGCGCTCGCGGCCGGTTGGTTCGCCGTGCGCTCGGCGGGCTCGCTGGCCGGGCTCCTGCGCGCCTCACGCGTCGCGGCGCGCCTCCTCGACACCCGCTACGACAACACAGCGCTCGGCGCGCGGGTGCTGCCGATCGAGACACCGCTGTGCCTGCTCGTAGGCGTCGTTCGCCCCGCCGTCGTCGTCTCGGAGGGGCTCGTCGCGCAGGTCTCGCCGGCCGACCTCGCCGTCATGCTCCACCACGAACGGGCACACGCGATCCGGCGCGACACCCTGCTGCGACTCCTGGCTGGCGCCGCCACCCTGTTCGTGTGGCGCCCGATGCGTGCGAGCCTCCTGCGCGCGCTCACGCTCGCCGCGGAGCAGAGCTGCGACGAGGTCGCGGGCCGCGCGGTCGGCGATCGACTCCTGGTCGCCGAGGTCATCCTCAAGGTTGAGCGACTCCTCCAGACGCCCTCCGGGCTCGCCCCGGTCGCCGCCTCCTTCGGGGGCGATGTGCCTGCGCGCGTCGAGGCGCTCCTCGAACCGCCCCGAACCTCGGGGACCCTCTCTCGCCCGCT
>SCUS01000040.1 GCA_004297725.1 Myxococcaceae bacterium
GCTCCATCACGGCGGCCTCGAGGGTGCCAAGGAGAGGTGGTCGGACAGGGCCAGATCGCATCGCGCGAAGGTATCTGAAGAAAACCGGGCGTCAATCGGTTTTAGCGAAACGTCATCGCCTCGGACACAATGCTCAGTAAGCCCGACCGCCCCTCTCGGGGGTGAGCGCGCAACCAACGGCCGCTCAACGACGGATGCCGCCTACGAATCCATGGCGTGCCACCCGGACTCGAGGATCTACTCGGAATTCCTCGCGACTTGCCGAGCGCCGCGTGATGCTGGTTGCGCATCTCGTGGGCCCTACGCCCGTAGCATTCGGAGGCCGTTCGCGATGACCAGGAACTCGCTCACCTCGTGCGCGAGCACCGCGACGGGGAGGCCGAAGACGCCGCCCACGGCCCCCACCGCGAGCACGGCGATGACGACGATGGAGAGCACGACGTTCTGCCGGATGACGCCCCAGGTGCGCCGGCTGAAACCGACGAGGTACGGGAGGCGCATGAGGTCGTCGGTCATGAGCGCGACGTCGGCCGTCTCGAGCGCGACGTCGGTGCCGGCCGCGCCCATCGCGATGCCGACCGCGGCGGCGGCGAGCGCGGGCGCGTCGTTCACGCCGTCGCCGACCATCGCGACCTCCCCGTAGCGCGCGCGCAGCTCGGCCACACGCCGGGTCTTGTCCTCGGGGCTCAGGTCCGCGAACACCTCATCGACGCCCGCCTTCGCGCCGATCGCGCGGGCGGCGCGGGCGTTGTCGCCCGTGAGCATGACGACGCGGGTGATGCCGGCGCGCTTGAGCGCGGCGACGGCCTCCGCGGCCTCGGGCCGCAGCGGGTCCGCGATCGCGACGAGCCCGTGGAGGGCCTCCGTCGTGCCGAAGAGGACCACGGTGTTGCCGGCCTCTTGGAGGCGCTCGATGTGCGCCTCGGCGCCCGCCAGGGGGGTACCCAGTTCCGCGAAGAGCTTGGGGCTGCCGACGTAAAGCCGGCGCCCCCCGACCGTCCCCTGCGTGCCGAGCCCGGTCATCGACTGGAAGTCCTCGGCCGGCGCCGCCTCGACGCCCGCGGCCTTGGCGCGCGCGAGGATCGCCCGGGCGAGCGGGTGCTGCGAGCGGGCCTCGAGCGCGGCCGCCTCCGCGAGGAGGCTCCGCTCGTCGTGGCCCTCGAAGGGCACCACCTCGGTCACCTCCGGCCGACCCACGGTGAGGGTCCCGGTCTTGTCGAGCGCGACGACCCGGATCTTGGCGAGCTCCTCCAGGTGGACGCCGCCCTTGATCAGGATGCCGCGCCGCCCCGCGGTCCCGATCGCCGCGACGAGCGTGATCGGGACCGAGATCACGAGGGCGCAGGGCGCCGCCGCGACGAGGAAGACGACCGCCCGGTGGAGCCACGCCGAGGCCCCGAGCCCGAGGGTAAGGGGGACGACCGCGAGGAGCGCTGCGGCCGCGAGCACGGCGGGGCTGTAGCGCCGACCGAAGCGCTCGATGAAGCGCTGGCTCTTGCCCTTCTTCGCCTGCGCCGCCTCGACGAGCTGGATGATGCGCGAGATCGTGTTCTCCGCGAAGGCCTTGGTCGCCCTCACGGCGAGCACGCCCTCGCCGTTGATCGACGCGGCGAACACGGCGTCCGCGGGCGCCTTGTCCACCGGCACCGACTCGCCCGTCACGGGCGCCTGGTTGACGGCCGAGCGCCCCTCGATCACCTCGCCGTCGGTCGGCACGGCCTCGCCGGGCCGCACGATGAACACGTCGCCGGGCCGGAGCTGCTCGACCGGGACGCGCTCCTCCTTGTCCCCGCGGCGCAGGAGGGCGGTCTTCGGCGCGAGGTCCATGAGCGCGCGGATGGCGTCGCGCGTGCGCTCGGCGGTGTACCCCTCGGAGGCCTCGCTGATCGCGTAGAGGAAGACGAGCGCCGCGGCCTCGGCCCACTCGCCGAGGAGGCCCGACGCGACGGCCGCGACGGTCATGAGGAGCTCGATGCCGACCTCCCGCTCCTTCACGAACTCCTCAAGGGCCTCGCGGGCGAAGAAGTACCCGCCCACCGCGACGGCGGCGACGTAGAGCCCCGTGGCGACGCCGGCCGGGAGGCCGAGCTTCCCGCCCACGTAGCCCACGGCGAGCAGGACCCCCGCGGCGGCCGCCGAGAGCACCTTCGGGTTCCGCCAGGGCTTCGGCATGGGGCCCTTCGGCTTCGCGTGGCAGCCGTCGCTGCACGCCTCGTCCTGGTCTTCCTCGCGGTCGCGGGTCGTGTCGGTCATGGCGCCTGGTCCTGCGGTGGGGTGGGCCGGGGGTCCGTGGCTCGGCGGCCGCCGAGCCACGCGTAGAGTGCGGGGAGCACGAGGAGGGTGAGGAGCGTCGAGGACACGATCCCGCCGATCACGACCGTCGCGAGGGGGCGCTGCACCTCCGCGCCAGCGCCGTCGGAGAGGGCCATCGGCACGAACCCGAGCGAGGCGACGAGGGCCGTCGTCAGCACGGGGCGCATCCTCACGAGCGCCGCTTCGCGGACCGCGCGGGCCGGGTCGTCGCCCGCCTCCTCGCGGTGGCGTGCCGTCGAGATGAGCACCAGGCCGTTCAGGACGGCGACGCCGAAGAGGGCGATGAAGCCCACCGCCGCCGAGATCGAGAAGGGCATCCCGCGCGCGGCGAGCGCGAGCACCCCGCCCGTCGCGGCGAAAGGCACGTTCAGGAAGATGATCGCGGCCGGGCGGGCCGCGTTGAAGCTCGTGTAGAGCAGCACGAAGATGAGCCCGAGCGCGAGCGGGATCACGACCGCGAGCCGTCGCGTCGCGGCCTCGAGCTGCTCGAACTGCCCGCCCCACTCCACGCGGTAGCCGGGCGGGAGGCGCACCTCGCGCCCGACCCGCGCGCGGGCCTCGGCCACGAAGGAGGCGAGGTCGCGCCCGCGGACGTTGGCCTGGATCGCCACGCGCCGCGACACGTCCTCGTGGCTCACCTGGGCCGGGCCGGGGTCGTCCGTGATCGTCGCGACCTGCGCGAGCGGCACCGTGCGCCCGTCGAGGGTCGCGACGGGCAGGTCGCTCAGGGCGTCGGGGGCGGCGCGCGTCGCGGGGTCGAAGCGCACCTGGATCGCGTACGCGAGCGCTCCCTCGCGGACCTCGCCCACCGTGATCCCGCCGAGCGCGCTCACGGTGTCGAGCACGTCGCCGACGCGCACGCCGTAGCGCGCGGCCGCCCGGCGGTCGATGGCGACCCGCCGCATGGGGAGCCCGCTCACCTGCTCGGCGCGCACGTCCTGGGCGCCCGGGACGCGGCGCAGGCTGCGCACGATCTCGTCGGCCGACTCGCGCAGGAGGTCCAGGTCGTCGCCGAAGAGCTTGACGACGACGTCGCCGCGCGCGCCCGCGATGAGCTCCGCCATCCGCTGCTTGATGGGCTGCGAGAAGCCGAAGACGATGCCAGGCACCGCGCTCCTGAGGCTCCGCTCCATGGCCTCGACGAGGTCCTCGCGGCGCCGGAAGCGCCAGCGCTCGGTCGGTCGCAGCATGACGAGCACGTCGGTCATCTCGACACCCATGGGGTCCATCGCGATCTCGCCCCGGCCCGTGCGGCAGACCACGGTCTCGACCTCGGGGAAGGACCGCAGGGCGCGTTCGAGGACGGTCGTCTGGCGTGCGGCCTCGGGGAGCGAGGTGCTCGGCAGGCGGAAGACTTCGAGCGCGATCGCGCCCTCGTCGAGCTCCGGGATGAACTCCCCGCCGCGTGTCGTGGCGACCCCCACCGCGACCGCGAGCAGGGCGACGGCGACCCCCATCGTCACGAAGTGCCACCGGAGCGCGGCGTCCAAGAGCGGTCGGTAGACGCGACGCGCGGCGGCGACGACGACGCTCTCCTCCTCTTCGAGCCGGAGCGGCAAGAGGAGCGAGGCGAGCACGGGGGTGAGGGTGAGCGAGAGCACGAAGGCCGTCGCGAGCGCGAAGACCACCGTGAGCGCCATCGGCCGGAACATCTTCCCCTCGACCCCTTCGAGGGTGAGGATCGGCAGGTAGACCAGCGCGATGATGAGCTCGCCGAAGGCCGTCGCCGAACGCACCTCGAGCGAGGAGGTGAGCACGACCTCGTCTCGCTCCGTTGGCGTGAGCACGCGGCCCTCCTTCGCGTGCCGTTCGGAGAGGTGCCGGACGGCGTTCTCGACGATGATGATGGCGCCATCGACGACGAGGCCGAAGTCGATCGCCCCGAGCGACATGAGGTTGCCCGAGAGGCCGGCCGCGCGCATGCCGACGAATGCGCCGAGCATCGCGAGCGGGATCATGGCCGCGACGACGAGGCCCGCGCGCAGGTTCCGCAGCATGAGGAAGAGGACGAAGACGACGAGGAGGCCACCCTCGACGAGGTTCCTCGCCACCGTCGCGACAGTGCGGCGGATGAGGTCGGTGCGGTCGTAGTAGGGCTCGATCCGCACGCCCGGCGGGAGCGTCGGCTGGATCGCCGCGACCCGCGCGCGCACCCGATCGACGACCGCGCGGGCGTTCTCGCCGAGGAGGAGGAGGGTGACCCCCGCGACGATCTCGCCCCGGCCGTCGCGCGTGACGACGCCCTGGCGCACCGCCGGCACGAAGGCGACCCGGCCGAGCTGCCGGAGGTAGACCGGCGTGCCGCCCTCGCCCAGCGCGACCACCGTGTCGCCCAGGTCGTTGAGCGAGCGGATGAGGCCGTCGCCGCGCACGAGCACCTGCTCGCGGTGGCGCTCGAGGTACGCGCCCCCGGCGCTCCCGTTGGCGTGCTCGACCGCCTCGAGCACCTCGCGGAGCGTCAGGCGGTGGGCGACGAGGCGGGCCGGATCGAGCTCGAGCTGGTAGGTCTTGAGCTCGCCGCCGAAGGTGTTGACCTCGATGACGCCCGGCACCGTGCGGAGCTGCGTCGCGATGGGTCCCTCGAGGAGCGCGCGCAGCTCCATGGCCGAGCGGCCGGGGCCGCGGACCTCGAACTGGTAGATCTCGCCGAGGCCCGTGGTGATGGGCGCGAGCACAGGCTCGCCGTAGCCCGCGGGGATGGCCGCGCGGGCCTCCTGGAGCCGCTCGGAGACGAGCTGACGGGCGCGGTAGATGTCCGCGTCGTCGGCGAAGATGATCGTCACCTGCGAGAGGCCGAACTTCGAGACCGAGCGCACGTCCACGACCTCCGGGATGCCCGTCATCGCCCTCTCGATGGGGGTCGTGACGAAGCGCTCGACCTCGAGCGGTCCGAGGGCCGGCGCCGTGGTGAGGACCTGCACCTGGACGTTGCTGATGTCGGGCACCGCGTCGATCGGGAGGCGGGTCGCGGCGTGGACGCCCGCGACCGCGAGGACGGCGGTGAAGGCGAGCACGAGGAAGCGGTTCTGGAGCGACCACTCGACGAGGCGTTGGATGACGATCACGGCCTCACTCCCCTTCTTCCTCGCCCTCGCCGAGGTTGGCGCGGTCGAGCTCGCCCTTGAGCGTCACGCTCCCCTCGGTCGCCACCTCGTCGCCCTCGCGGAGCCCCCGGCGGACCTCGACCCGGTCGCCCGACCGTTCGCCGAGCTCGACCCGGCGCGCGGCGAAGCGCCGCCGCGCGACCTGGACGAAGACCACGTCGTCGTCGCCCACCTGGTGGACGGCCGAGACGGGCACCACGAGCGCCTCGCGCGCCTCCTCACGCCCTCCGGGGCCCGCGTCCTGACCTTCTTCCTCCGTCTCAGGTTCCGGCGCGTCGGCGGCGCGCCCCGCGTCCGCCGGGGGGGCGGGCGCGTCGCTCGTCGCGAGCTCGGCCCGGACGAACATGCCGGGCCGGAGGGCGCCGTCGGCGTTCGGGACCTCGACCCGCACCGGCACGGTGCGCGTGCGCTCGTCGAGCGTGGCCCCCACGTATGTCGTGCGTCCGGGGAAGGTCCGGCCCTGGAAGGCCGTCGTCGTAAGGGTGACGGGGGCGCCGACGGCGATCCGCCCGAGGTCGCGCTCGTAGGCGCGCAGGAGGACCCAGACCTCGGTCGGGTCCGCGACCGTGAAGAGCGTCGCCGTCGCCTCGACCGGCTGCCCGACGATGGCGTCGCGCGCGACCACGACCCCCGCGAAGGGGCTCCGCAGCACGACCGTCGCGCCGGACGCGCCCGCCCCGAGCCGGAGGGCCGCGAGCGCCCCCTCAGCCGCTACGAGCTCGGCCTCCGCTGCCCGCAGGCTCGCCCGGGCCTCATCGACCTCGCGCGTCGCATTGATCCCCTCGGCGCGCAGCCGCTCCTGGCGGGTAAGGATGACCTGGGCGGCATCCCGACGCGCCCGGGCCACCGTGTTGGCGCCGCGGGCGGCGGCGGACGCGGTGCTGTCGAGCGTCGCGAGGATCTGCCCGCGGGCGACGCGGTCGCCGACCCCGACGTGGAGGCGCCCGACGCGCGCGGCGACCTGGGGACCGACCGCGGCGACGCGGTCCGGGTGGAAGACGACCTCCCCCGTGAACGACAGGGCCCGCACGAGGGGCTCGCGCCGGGCCCGCGTCGTCTCGATCCGCGCGTTGCGGAAGCCCTCCTCCGAGAGCGTGACCTCGCGGCGGCCCCCGCCCTCTTCGCCGTGCTCGTCCGCCTCCGCCGCGCCCTCGCGCGGGGCGTGCGTCGGGGAGGGCGACCCGCGGCGCCGGACCCACTCCTCGACCCCCAGAGCGGCCCCCGCCACGAGGACGACGGAGACGAGCAGCCTGCCTCTCCGCGGAGTCATCGAAACACCCCGCGGGCGGCGTCGAAGGCGGTCCCCGCGAGCGCGACTTCGAGCAGCGCGTCGAGGTGCTCCCGGCGCGTCTCCGCGGCCTGCTGGCGGACGACCAGCACGCGCGTGAGGTCGGCCTGCCCGAGCTCGTAGGCGCGCTGCACGAGCCGCACGGTCGCCCCGAGGTTCGGCAGCGCGTCGGCTTCGAGGAGGCGCAGTCCCTCGTGGGCGGCGTCGAGCCGGGCGCGCGCCGCGACGACCTCGGTAGCGGCGCGCCGCCGCAGGAAGTGCCGCTCGGCCGCGAGGAGGCCCAGGCGGGCGTGCGCCTCGGCGACCGGACCCTGGTTGCGCTGGAAGAACGGCAGGGGCAGCGCGAGCCCCGCGAGGTAGACGTCGGCTCCCTCCTCACGCTGGTAGCTGAGCTGGAGCGTCGGGACGGGCAGCCGTCGGCGCTCCTCGAGCGCGACCTCCTCCTGGGTGACCGCGAGGGAGAGCTCGGCGGCGTGCAGGTCGGGGCGCACCCCGGCGGCCGCGGGGACGTCCGCCGCGGCGTAGCGCGAGCGCACCTCGTCGAGCGCACCGGCGAGGGAGAGCGCCTGGTCCGCGTCGAGCCCGAGGGCGAACCGGAGCGCCGCGTCCGCCGCGGCGACGCCCGCGTCCGCCTCGGCGACCGCCCGCCCGGCGCGCGCGAGCTCGACCCGCGCCGCGAGCAGGTCCAGGTCCCCGGCCTCGCCCGCGCTCCGGCGGGCCTCGGCGACGCGCACGATGTCCGCGGCGAGCGTGCGCTGCGCCTCGGCGGCGTCGCGCAGCGCGGCCGCGTGGAGCGCCCCGTGGTAGGCGTCGAGGGCGGCCGCGGTGGCGCGCCGGGCTGCGTCGTCGCGGAGCGCCTGGTCGCGCGCGACCGCCCCCTCGGCTGCGCCGAGCCGCAGGCCGCGCACGCCGTAGACCTCGAGCGGGACGCCGAGTGTGACGTACACGTCGGTGACCCGGTCGGTCGTGCGGAAGCGCGGCCCGGCGACGAAGCCCACGGAGGGGTTCTCCTGGAGCCAGGGGCGCGCCGCTGCGACTCCGCTGCGCGTCACCTCGACGCGCCGCTCGGCGGCGACCGCCTCGGGGCTCCGGCGGCGCGCGAGCGAAAGCACCTCCGCGTACCCAACGCGCAGGGCGACCCCCTGGGCCGCGACGGATGGCGTCGCGACCGCGATCACGGCAGCCAGCAGCGCGGGCACCGCGTGACGAACGAATCTCTTCACGGTCTCCTCCTCCTCGAGCGTCACGCGCCGGGCGAAAGGCGCAGGACGACGTGCTTGCCGCGGGGTCGCGGCGACGTGCCGGAACGAGCGAGGCGCTCAGGCGCGCGGGGGGTGGAACACGTCGCCGGGATGCCAGCGAGAGAGGAGCCTGGGGGGTGGGGACGGCACGGGAAGGAGCGCCGGGGCGGGCACGACGAGCGGCGGGATGACGGCATCCGGCAGCGGCGCCAGGTGAATCTTGGCGCAGTCCCCGTGCGTGCAGTTCGGCGGGCAGTGGCCCGCGTCGTCCGACGACGGGCAGTCCGCGTCGCAGGCCGAATCCTCGAATCCGAGCACGGGCGCGGCGAACGCGGGCACGCCGGAGAGGAAGGTCGCGAGGAGGAGCGCGAGCACCAGCCGCACGACGAAGGCGAGCGTACGCGGCCGGCGGAGTCTCACGACGCCGGCCCGCCTTCGACGCGTCGGCGAGCGTCGGCGAGGAGCGCGCGCACCCAGCCGCTGGTGAGGGTGTAGTAGGCGAGCTTGCCCTCCATCCGGTAGGCCACGAGGCCCATCCGGCGGAGCGTCTGGAGCTGGTGGGAGGTCGCCCCCATCGACCGCCCGAGGATGCGCGCGAGGTCGCACACGCACAGCTCCGTCCGGGCCAGGGCGTAGAGGAGGCGCAGGCGCGTGGGGTCGGCGAGGGCGCCGAAACCGTCCGCGGCGCGCGCGATCACCTCGGGCGCCGGCAGGGCCGCCTCGGCGGCCGCCACCCGGGCCTCATCGACGTAGCGCGTCTGGCACACGCCCTCGACAGGCGCCCCGGTGCAGCCGTCCGTGACGGCGGGCGGCCGGACGCGAGCTGGGCGGCGCGCAGTCGATTGCATGGTTGCGCAATCGTCGCTAGATATAAGGGTGAAGTCAAGGGCCACCTCCCGCCGTTTCGAGAGGCGGCCGTGGGAGGACCCCACGCGGCAGGAGTGATCTCCCCGGTGGGTGGAGGCGCGTTTCTCGCGGGGCTGCTGTGCGCCTGCGAGGGCACACCACTCCCGCCGGAGGACCCGCGCGTGTGGTTCCGAGCGGCCGTCGCGGGCGCCCCAGGGGGCGCGTTTCTCAGCGTCTGGGGTGACCCGCGCTCGCGGCGCGCGTTCGTGGTGGGGGCTTCGTCGGGGTCGATCCCGGGGGCGTGCCGGGCGGCGCGGCAGGGCGCCTCGTGGAGTACCGTTGGCCCGGACGGTTCATCACGCGCTGCACGACCAACAACACACTCTGGTGGGTGGCGGGCGTGGAGGGCGCGACCGGCGCCCTCGATCTTTGGGCGGTCGGCGATCGCGGCCGCGTCGTGCGGATGCGCGCGGACCGCTCCGAGCCCGTGACAACGGGGCTCTCCTCGACCGCAGGGGAGCCGACGTACTGGGGTGTCCTCGCGCTCGCCGGACGACGTGTGGATCGTCGGCGGCTCCCCGCGCCCGGACGGGCCCTGCGGTGCTCCTACACGACGACGGCACCTCGTGGCGGCAGGAGCGCATCCCCGAGAGCGCCGTCGGGGAGAACCTCTACAAGATCGCCGCGGACGGGAACGCGCTCGACGTCGTGGGCTCCGGCGGACTGGTCCTGCGGCGCGGGGCGGGCGACGCCGAGTGGCGGCCACGCCCCGACACGCCGCGCGGAGCGCTTCAGCGCTCGGCAGAATTGATCCACCTCCGCAAGTGGGTCACGGAATGGGCACCGCCAAAGAGGAGGCGGCGACCGGTGCGAGCCCGGAGGGCGTCTGGAGTAGGCGTTCGACCTTGAGGATGACCTCCGCGACCAGGAGTCGATCGCCGACCGCGCGGCCCGCGGCAACATCATCGCAGCTCCGCTCCGCGGAGAGCGTAAGCGCGTGCAGGAGGCTCGCACGCATCGGGCGCCACACGAACAGAGTGGCGGCGTCGGCAAGGAGTCGCAGCAGGGTGTCGCGCCGGATCGCGTGTGCCCGTTCGTGGTGGAGCATGACGGCGAGGTCGGCCGGCGAGTCCTTCGCGACGAGACCCTCCGAGACGACGGCAGGGCGAACGACGCCTACGAGCAGGCACAGCGGCGTCTCGATCGGCAGCACCCGTGCGCCCAGCGCTGTGTTGTCGTAGCGGGGGTCGAGGAGGCGCGCCGCGACGCGGGAGGCGCGCAGGAGACCAGCCAGCGAGCCCGCCGAGCGCACGGAAAACCAACCGGCCGCGAGCGCGAGGAGGATCCACGAGGCCGCGTTGGCGGCGTGCGCGGGGGGATGGAGGAAGCAGAGGTGAACGTGCCCGTGGTGGGCGGCAC
>SCUS01000041.1 GCA_004297725.1 Myxococcaceae bacterium
CGAGCGGTAGTACCGGGCGCGCTCCAGCATCAGCGCCACCGACGCCACCGAGAGCGCCACCAGGACCCACATCACCCACTCCGCCCCGAGCATCGCGAAGGAGGTGAAGAGACGGATGAGAGAGAAGCCACCTTGGTGCATGCGTTACCTGTACTTCGCTTGGTCCGCGCCCGTAGACGCGAGCTCGGGCTGCATCGTGGGATGCTCGTCCGCGGAACCTGTTTCAACCGTAGGGGTCGCCGACGCCGAAGACACCCCGAATTCGCGCATCACCACTGTCGCGTAGGCGCCCGACGGGAGCGTGAAGCGGAAGAGCAGCGCGTCTCCCTCGGCGGTCACCGAGAGGTCTTCGACCAGCACCCGAGCCAGCCGGCGCGTACCCTCCGCGAGCGCTCCGATGCGGTCGAAAAACGCGCGGTCGAGGGAGGCCTCCGCCAGCACCGCCTCTTCGCGCGCCTCGGCGGCGCCGGTGGGGCGATCCATCGAGCGGCCGAACATCGGGCCCGTCGGGGACGCCTCGCCGGTCGGGTAGAGCAGCGCCGCGTCTTCGGCGGTGATCAGCCAGGGACGGCCCGTCGCGCCTCGCGCCGCGAGGTCGCCCTCGACGTACGCATCGAGCAGCCCGTCGCGGACCCGCGCGCCCAGCCACGCGTTGAAGAGCTGCGACTGGAGCGCCGACACCATGAACCGCCGCTGGTGCGGATCTCGCGGCCCGGAGTTCTCGCCGGAGAGCCACTCCCTCGCCTTCGCGGCGTTGTCGCCGTCGCGGCCGAAGCGCTGCTCGCCGAAGTAGTTGGGCACCCCCGCGCGGCCTACGACCTCGGCGATGGAGCGCGCCCTCGCGAGGGACGCCTCGACGCCGTCAGGAAGCTCGCGCACCCGCAGCTCGAAGCGGTTGCCCTTGAGGTGCCCGGTGCGGAGCTTGTTGCGGTGCCGGGTCACCGAGAGCACGCGCATCCCTGGGATGACCATCGCCGACACGCGCTCGGGGTCGACCCTCGACAGGCTGACGGTCTGCGTGGTGACCGCGTGACGGTCTTTCATCCCCGCGTACCCGATGTCCCTCGCCTGGATCTTCAGGGCGCGGGCGATCTGGGTGATGGCGTAGGGCGTGGTCATGTCGCGCTTCTCGAAGCGCAGGTACGTGTGCTCCCCCTCGCCGCACGGCTCGTACGAAGGGATCTCGTCGACCCGGAAATCATCGTCGCTGGCGCGGAGCACCCCTCCCACGGGGCTCAGGTCTCGGCAGCGTCGGGGCAGTGAATCTTCCGTATGGTCGGGCATCAGCGGCGGCGGAACATACCCGAAGCCCTCCGCCGCGCCACCCCCGCACCGTATCCTTCGCCGCGATGCGCGACCCCATCACCCCCGACGAGTTCGACCGTGCGCTGCGACCGTTGCTGCTCGACGCCGTCGCCTCGGGTGCGACGCCGGGAGCGCAGGTGGCCCTCTCCCTCGCGGGCGCCGAGCCGCGGCTCATCGCGGTCGGCACGCTCGACGGCGCGGCCGACCATCCGGTGAGCGACGCCACCGTCTACGACCTCGCGTCGCTGACCAAGCCCCTCACGGCGCTCGCGGCGGTGCGCCTCTCGCAAGCCCGCGTGCTCTCGCTCGACGAGCCCCTCGGCGCGCTCTGGCCCTCGCGCTTCGTCGGGGCGATCGCGGCGCTGCGGCTCGACGCGCTGCTCTCTCACCGCGCCGGGCTGCCCGCGTGGATCGCGGCCTACGAGCAGGTGGCGCTCTCGGACTGCGGCACGGCGGCAGCCCGAGCGCGGGTGCTGGACGTCGTCGCGTCGTCGCCGATCTCCGAGGGAGGCGGCGCGGTGTACAGCGACCTCGGGTACATCCTGGCGGGAGAGGCGATTGCGCACCGCGCGGGCGAGGCGATCGACGCGGTCGTGCGCCGGGAGGTGATCGCTCCGCTGGGGCTGGACGCGCTGCACGCGCGGGGCGTCGGCGAGCGGTGGCGCGCCGCGGAGGTCGCGCCCACGGAGCGGTGCCCGTGGCGGGGGCGCGTGGTGCAGGGCGAGGTGCACGACGAGAACGCCTACGCGCTGGGCGGGGTCGCGGGCCACGCGGGGCTCTTCGGGACGGCCGCGGCGATGGCGGCGCTGGGGCGCGCCTGCCTCGACGGGCTTCGCGGAGAGGGCGGCTGGCTCGGCCCCGAGCTCATCGAGGCGATGATCGCGCCGCGGCCGGGAGGATCGCACCGGCTCGGCTGGGACGGGGTGAGCCCCGGGGCGTCGTCGAGCGGGCGGCACTTCGGCCCGCGGTCCTTCGGTCACCTCGGGTTCACCGGGACCTCGCTCTGGTGCGAGCCGGAGCTCGACGTGGCGGTCGCGCTGGTGACCAACCGGGTGCACCCCTCGCGGGCCTCGGTGGGGATTCGCGCGTTGCGTCCCCGGGTGCATGACGCGATCATCGACGCCCTCCGAAAGAACGCATGACCCACCTCACCCGCTCCGCCCTGCTGTTCGCGCTCCTGATGGCGTCCTGCCGGAGGCGCGAGGAGACCGCCTCCTCCGGCGCCGCCCCCGCCGTGCCGACGCTCGCCCCCGCGCCTGCGCCCCCGGCGCCCGCGCCCACGACGCAGACCGGCCCCTTCGGCATCCCCATCCCGGCCATCCCGGGCCTGCCCACGCTCGGTACTCCGCAGCCGAACCAGGGCCCCGCGGCCCCGCAGGGCGCGTCCGCCATCGAGACCGCGCCGCTGCCTCCGGGCGCGGTCGAGCCCGACGGGTCGTTCACGCTGCCCTTCCTCGAGCAGGAGGCGCAGTACCTCATCAGCACCCTCAGCGCGAACCTCGAGCCCAACCACCAGAGCCGGGTCGCGAACATCCCGCTCAACTTCGTGAACTCCCTCACCGAGGTGAACGCCGCCGCAGGCTGCACCCGCGGGGGCAGGGCCTTCATGGTCGCGACCGCGGCGATCCTGGTGCTGCACGGCGCCACCGCGGAGGCGCGCGCGGTCGACGAGATCGCGGGCACCCGCCTGCTCCAGGACTACACCGACCGCACCGTGCGGATGATCAACCAGGAGCAGCTGGTGCGCGGCCTGCCTGACGGCGTCGTGCCCTCGGCGATGGCCTTCAACCCCCAGAAGCTCGCCCGCCAGCGCTACCTCTACGACGTCCAGATCGCGTTCATCCTGGGCCACGAGCTCGCGCACCACTACCGGGGCCACACGGGCTGCGCCAACGGGGCGCCCGCGACGCAGCAGCAGGGCGACCTCGAAGACCTGGAGCGCGCGGTGTCCAACCTCGCTCCGCTCTTCAACCAGCCGCTGGAGGTCGAGGCCGACACCTGGGGCACCGTCAACGTGCTCGACACCGGCTCGCGCCGCACCAGCGGCCGCTGGACCGAGGAGGGCGCCGTGATGAGCATGAACTTCTTCGAGCGCCTGGAGGGCCTGCGCGGCAGCTCCCCGCTGCTCTACTTCGTGCGCTCCCACCCTCCGGCGGCGATCCGTCGCCCGGTCATCCAGCTCTGGTCGTCGCAGTGGCGCAACGGCGTACGGCCGCCCGCGATCGGCGCGGCGCAGGGCGGGAGCAACGGCGGCTCGCCGCTGCCCTTCCCGCTGCCCTTCCCCCTCCCCGGGCGATGAGCTTCGCGCTCACGATCGTCTGCGCCCAGACCATGGCCGCGCAGACCTTCGTCGACCTGCCCCCCTCCGCGGTCACCCCGTCGGCCGCCGCGCGCCGCCGGGAGGACGACGCCGTCCGCGCGCCGCGCGCCCGCTGGCGACCCGCCATCGAGGGCGGGGTCGTGGTGCTCTCGGGCCTCGGGCGCACGAGCGACGAGGGCGTGGTCGACTGGTCGTCCGCGCTCACGCTCGCGGTGGGCCTCGACGCGCGTCGCGCCATCAGCGACCTGCTGGAGGTGCATGGTCGGCTGGAGTTCCTCGGGCCGCAGGTGATGTCGGCGGTGCCGAGGGCGCTGTCCGAGGGCGTCACCGGGATGGCCTGCGCGGGCTCGCGCTCCTTCGATCCGCTGCCCGGCTGGGGCGCCCAGGCGGGCCTCTCCTTCGGCCTCCGGGCGCGCGTGTTCTCCCTCCGGTCGCCCTTCTACGTGGGCCTCGCGATGCGCGTGGGGCTCTGGATCGGCAGCGCCTCGGGCGAGTCCGTCGCGTACTGCGTCAGCGCCGACCGCAGCGTCCGCACGCTGGGCCGGGAGTCCGCCTCCGTCGGCTCGACCTTCCTCGACCTCGGTGGGGCGCTCGAGACCGGCTTCCGCTTCGGCGCTCGCGAGGAGGGCGCTCTCTCCCTGCGGCTGCTCGCGGGCGGCGTCGGCGTGGGCGATCCGGCGGTGCGCGGCGCGCTGCTCTCCTTCGGATGGAGCCTGCGATGAGCGCTCGCCGGGCCCCGGTCGCGATGGTGCTGGTGCTGTCCGTGGGGTGCGCGCAGTGGCGGCCCGTGGCGATGGCCGCGGTGCGCTCGGGCGAGGTCGACCTGCGCTCGCAGCGCGCCCGCTTCACGGCCTCGGAGGGGGTCCGCGACCTGCGGGTGACCTCCGTGATCGGCCCCTTCGCGCAGGGCAGCGACGCCGACACGGGGCTCGGCGTGCGGGTCGACCTCGACCGGGTGCGGAGCGTCGAGCTGCGTCGGCCCGACCACCTGCTCAACGCGCTGATCGTGGGTGGGATCTACCTCTCGGTCTTCACGCTCGGCGCGCTCACCTTCGCGGACGGGCTGCCCTCGCTCTTCGGGCGGCGCTGAACCGCCGCTCAGGGGTGGTGGGTGATCACCGCCGCGAGGAAGCCGACGCCCGCGAGGGTGGCCGCGGTGAGCACCGTGGCCGTGCGCCGACGCGCCTGGGCGAAGCGCTGCCACGCCGTCTCGCGCGCGGTGGGATCGATCGCCCGGTCGCCCGCCGCCCCCTGGCGGAAGGGCCCGTGCCCGAAGGCCCCGTCGCCCTCGACCATCTGGCGATGGAGCCGGTGCATCTCCGCGACGACCTCGACGCCCGCCGCGAGGTGATCGGAGTCGGGCTCCGCCCACCAGCGCAGCACGATCTCGCCGTGCTTGAGCGAGAGCGCCGGGCCCTCGCTGCTCCGGGGCAGGGCCGAGAGCTTCTCCCTCAGCGGGGCGAGCAGCAGCGACGAGGCCACGGAGCGAGGCGCCGAGGCGATCACGAACGCCCGGTCGAACTCCTCGTCGCCGACGGGCTGATCGACGGTCATGCCGAGGAGCTTGTCGAAGCCTTCACCCATCAGCTCGGGGCGCAGCGTGAGCTCGACCGGGACCCCTTCGGCGCGGCACCGCACCTCCGTCGAGGGAGGCCCCGTCCGGTCGTCGCGCAGGGTGCAGGTCACCGTCCAGCCGTCGCGCTCGCCCACCATCACGGCGCGGCGACCGACCAGGCCGTCGGGCTCGCGGACCAGCGTGAAGCCCGCGACGCGCAGGGTGCGGACGGCGTCATCGATCCAGATGCTCCAGCGCTCGGTCTTCGATGCGTCGCCCATGAAGTCGGCTCCTCGTGAGTGTCCTGTGCGTCAACGCCCGGCGGTGGCCGGTCCTTGGGTGGATGGACCACGGCCGGCGTCGGAGGTTCCCGGGTCAACGCTCGGCGAGGGCAGACAGATCCCGGCGGCGTCACATTGCAGTCGTCCAGGGCAGTGACCTGCGCGGTCGCAGGCCGCGACGCAGGCCCGCCACGGGGCCCCATCGCCCGCCGAGACCGGGGTGGCCTGGACCGAGCGGGTGCCCTCCGGGCAGGGGCGCCCCAGGTGCAGCCACGGGTCCATCGGGGGAAGGCAGATGGACGCCGCGCCGACCCGCGCGCAGAGGCCGCCCCCGGCGCAGTCGGCGGTGGCGCGGCAGGGGCGGGTCCAACGCTCGGCGGCGGGCGCCAGGGTGGCGTCGTCGGGCACGACGTGGAGCACGCGCGGCGTCGGCGCGGGCACGTCGCCCTCGCCGTGGGCCACGGCGTCGACCACCCGCCAGGTGCCGAGGCGGATGAGGGAGAGGGAGACGAGCTCCACCACGGGCGTCCCTCCGTCGCAGCGGCCGCCGTCGGTGGCGCGTCGCTGCGCGCGCATCCGCAGCCGCACCTCGCCGTCGCTCCGCTCGCTCACCGTGTAGCGAGGGACGAAGCCGCAGGGCACCGTCGCGCCGACCACCGCGTAGGGGGTGCTCCCGGTGGGCGCGGGCTCCGCCAGGAGGTGGATCCAGCGCAGCGGGACGTCGATCTCCTGACCGTCGGCCGACGGGCCGGGCGGGGGAATCTCCGCCACCGCGGGCACCCGCTCGACGTCCGCGCGGGGGGCGCCCGCGTCGACCGCCGGGGCGCGGGCGCGAGGGCAGCCGGTGAGCACCACGACGAGGCAACCGCATACGATGCGCGCGTTCATTCGACGGCCGACGTAGCACAGGCTCCGAGGGCTTTGACACCATCGCCGGGCCGGTGATATCCCGTCGCGCTGAATGGCGGTTCAGTTACCGAACGCGCCCGATCACGGAGGCTCTGTCATGACGGTCGACACGAAGAAGCTGTTCAACGAGGAGATTCCCGGCGCGCTGTCGCGGCGCGGCGACGAGGCCCGCAAGATCGGCGGCAAGTACCAGCTCAACATCGCGGGCTCGGGCAACTGGACCATCGACCTGGTCTCCAATCCCCCGACCGCGGTCGAGGGTACGTCCACCGACGCGCAGGTCACCATCGACGTGGCCGACGCGGACTTCCAGACGATGGTCGCCGACCCGAGCGCAGGCATGAAGCTCTTCTTCGCCGGCAAGCTCAAGGTCAAGGGCAACCAGATGCTGGCGATGAACCTCACCAAGCTGTTCAACCTCCTCAAGTAGTCTCCAACCCGCTCCGTCGCCGGGTGGCGGTGCCCACGGCCCTCGGGGCGCCCCACCGGAACCCCTCAACCCCCAATGCTCCCTGAATCGCTCCGACACCGGCGTCCGCTGGAGGGCGTTCGGGTCCTCGACCTCACCCGGCTGCTGCCAGGACCCTTCGCGTCGCTCGTGCTCGCCGACCTCGGCGCCACCGTCGACAAGCTCGAAGATCCCTTTCCCGGCGACTACCTCCGGCAGATGCCGCCGAGCGTCGATGGCCAGGGGGCGGCGTGGCAGGCGCTCAACCGCGACAAGCGGAGCCTGGTCATCGACCTGAAGAGCCCGGAGGGCGCTGAGACGCTTCGTAGGATCGTCCCCCGCTACGACGTGCTGATCGAGGGCTTCCGCCCGGGCGTGCTCGACCGGCTGGGCGTCGGCCATGCGGCGCTCCGCGCGCTTCACCCCGGGCTCATCGTCTGCGCGATCACCGGCTACGGCCAGGACGGTCCGCTGGCGAAGCGCGCCGGGCACGACCTCAACTACCTCGCCCGCGCGGGCGTGCTGGGCGTGACCGGCCCCGCCGACGAGCCTCCCGCCGTCTCCGGCGCGCAGATGGCCGACGTCGCGGGCGGCGCTCTCTGGGCGGTGGTGGCGATCCTGGCAGCGCTTCAGGAGCGGGCGCGCACGGGCGTCGGCTGCGTGGCCGACATCGCGATGTCCGAGGGGGCGGTGCCCCTGGCCACCTTCGCGCTGGCCTCGCTCTTCGCGGGCGAGCGGCCGAGACCGCGCGGGGACAACGTCCTCGACGGCGGCATCGCGGCCTATGCGACCTACCTCACGGCCGATCGGAAGGCGGTGGCCCTCGGGGCGCTGGAGCCGAAGTTCTGGACCGCATTCGCCACCGCGGTCGGGCTCGACCCGACCCTCGACGCGCTCGTCCCAGGGAGCCACCAGCCCGCCCTCAAGGCCTCGGTCGCCGCGGTGATCGCGGGGCGCACCCGGGCCGAGTGGGAGGCCTTCTCGCGCACCCACGACTGCTGCCTCGAACCGGTGCTCGAACCGCATGAGCTGCCGGCCGATGCGCAGCACCAGCACCGCGGGGTGTTCTTCGAGACGGAGGGCTTCGGCGGAGGTCCGATGCTGGCGTTTCGAACGCCGGTGGGACCGGGCGCGGACGAGGCCCACACGCCGCCTCGCGCGGCGGGTGCGGACACGAGGGAGATTCTTCGGGAGGCCGGGATCGACGACGCGCGCATCGACGCGCTGGCGGCCTCAGGGGCGATCGGGACCTGAATCGGAGGGAGAGGGGCGGGCGCTCAGCCGCGACGCGCGATGGGGAGGCCCGGCACATCGACGCGGGCGACCACGCCGGAGCGCCGGGTGTCGGAGATGAAGCGCTCGCAGAGCGGCCCGAGGCCGAGGGGCTTCCAGAGGATCGTTCCCAACGCGTGGGCGCGGCAGAGGAGCTCGCCGTCGACGCCGCCGGTCACGAAGCAGAGATCGATCTCGGGGGACTGCACCCGCAGCCGCTCGGCCAGCGTCGCGCCGTCCCCGTCGGGGAGCGTGAGCTCGATGAGGGCGCGGCTCCAGGCGGGACCGCCCTTGAGGGCCTCGATCACCTCCGCTGCGCTCGCGAACGCATCGACGCCGACGCCCCGCGCACGCAGCGCGCGCATCAACGGGACGCGAAGTTCTTCAACCGGTTCAACGACGAGTACGCGTGACGACATGACTTTTTCAGCCTCCTGGCTCGGCTGTAGTGTGAGGGACGAGGGCACCTCGCATCAAGGGGCACGAATCCCTACCGCAAGCGCCAGGGCGACGCCCATCAGAAGCAGGGTCGAGATGCCCGCAGCCAGGATGCCCAGCCGGTCGCGGCGATCGCCGGTGAGCGCGCGGAGCGACGAGGGCCCGCTCGTGAGACCCGCTCCCAGCAGCAGGAGCACCTCCAGCGCCACGCTCACCGCGAGGCCCCCGACGCAGAGCGCCCGGGCGCGCTGCACCTGCTGACGGGTACGCTCCGCCCCCTCCGAGGGGCCGTCCCAGAGCACGCGCAGGCCTGGGAGGACCGGAGGCGCGAGGCGACCGCGGGAGAGTCGCTGCCCCAGCGGGGTCGCCACGCAGGGCGCCCACGAAGGACGCAGCAGCGGGGAGACGGGCTCGGAGAGGTCGCCGCTGCGAGACGCGGTGATCCAGAGCGCTCCAGGGGGTAGCGGGACGCGGGCGTTGCCCTCGTCGCCGTCGGCGGCCAGCTCGGCGGCCGACCACCAGGTGGGGCCCGACGCATCCCCCGCGACGAGGTGAGCGATCGATCCGGGGCTCGTCGCCCTCAAGCGCACCGAGTCGCCCTCGTCGCGCACCGCGATGCCGTCGGGAACCAGCGGGAGGCGGAGCTCGTCGCGGCGCTCTCCCGAGGGGCCCGAGGTGCTCATCGAGACCGGGGCGCCGAGGCCCGAGACGCGCACGCTGAAGCTCGCGAGGCCGCACTCGTCGACCGAGCGACGCGGGGGATCGATCGCCACCTGGTCGGTCACCGGGAGGAGCGCCACGGAGCTCCCGGAGGGGCGGACGATCACCTCGCCGGCGAGCTCTGGGACGAGGGTTCCTTCGACGACGAGGACGCGCTCGTCGACGCGGGGTGCGGCGGAGAGGGAGCGCCGCGGGCCCACGGCGGCGCGCAGGCGATGGACCCCCGAGGCGTCTCGCAGATGAAGGCGCAGCTCGCTCGCCGACGCAGGGACCAGCGCACGGAACCACCCTCCCCGGTCGCGGAGCGATGCGATCGACTCCACGGTCGCGTCGGGTGAAGTGAGCCTCAGCGAAGGCGTCGCCACGGACTCCGCGCTGATGCGGGCTCGCAGCAGCCACGGGCTCCCCGCCGACGGGTCTCCGAGGGACTCAAGCCGGTAGACCGAGGCCGTCGACGACGCGATGGGCGGAGAGACCGACAGCACCGCGAACGCGGCCGCGCTCACCGCAGGCGGAAGTACCCAGCGATCCCAACGCACGCTCGAGACCATACGCGATGTGGGCCCCGGGGCTCGGGCGATCACCCGGGTGACCGTCACCTGACAACCTCGGTTGACGCCCCATGCACGGAGCCGCCATGTTCGTTGGCGGAACCCATCGTGCAGAGGCCTGGCAACGTGGACGACATCAGCACTGGGAGCATCGTCGCAGGCCGGTATCGCCTCGTCGCCCGACTGGGAGGGGGCGAGGAGGGATCGGTCTGGAGGGCGGCGGACCTGCGCGCCGGGGGAGAGACCTGCGCGGTGAAGGTGCAGCACCGGGCGATCGACGCCTCGCACGCTCGGCTGCTGCTCTCGCTCGAGCACCCCCACCTCGCTCGCACCCGCGACCTCGGGGCGCTGCCGGGCGGCGGCTCCTTCGTGGTGATGGACCTGGTGGAGGGGGTCTCGCTGGACGCCGTCAGCGAGACCGCGGCCGTGGTGCGGGCGGGTGTCTGCGTGGCCGGGGCCCTGGAAGCCCTGCACGCCGTCGGCATCGTCCACGGCGACGTGAAGCCCTCGAACATCCTGGTGCGCGGCGATCGGGCGGTGCTCGTCGACCTGGGCGCCGCGATCGCGGTCGGGGAGCGCAGCGCAGGGCTGCGGGGGAGCCTGGCCTTCGCGGCGCCGGAGGCCCTCTTCGGGGCGGCGACGCCCTCGCGCGACCTCTACGCGCTGGGCGTCTCGCTGGCGATGGCGCTGGGCGGGGGACACCCGCTGGTGGCCGATGCGACAGACGCCCGGGCGGTGCTCGCCTCGCTGGGAGCCCATCCGGTCTTACAAGACGGTGTATTCGCTCGCATCCCTGGTCCGCTGCGCTCGGTGATCGCCGCCTGCGTCGCGGCGGACCCGAGCGAGAGGCCCTCGTCGGCGGGAGCGTTCCTTCGGAGGTGGTCGCTCGATGGAGCCCGCTGGCTGCCGGAGACCGGTGCGGTGCGGGCGTGGACCACGGATGACGAGACGGTCCCCGCGGCGCCGCGGTGGCAGGGCGACCGGACGGAGGCCGCGAGGGTGGCGGAGGCGATCGCCGGGGCGGTCGGTGGCGCCTCGGCGGGGGTGATCCTGGTGGGCCCGGAGGGGTCCGGGAGACGGCGGCTGCTGGAGGACGCGCTGCGCCTGTCGAGGGTGGCCGCGGCCTCTCGGGGCGAGGTGCTCGCGAGAGAGGACGGGGCGCCGGCCCCCTGCGAGCGGCCGACGGTGTTCGTGATGGAGGACGCCTCGCCCGAGGCGCTGAGCGCGGCCCTCGCGACGGTCGAGCGGTCGAGGCGCTTCGGGGTCGACGCTCCGATGGCGGTGCTGGCGACGAGCACGCAGGCCCTGGACGGCGCGAGGGTCGCGGCCTTCGAGCGGACCCCGCTGTCTGGCGAGGCCCTTGGCGCGCTGCTCAGCGAGCTTCACCGGGCCCCGGTGGCGGGCGCCGTGGTCGAGCGCTGGCGGACGGCGACCGGGGGATGGTCCGGGCGCGTGGTGCGGGCGGTGCGGGCGGTGGGTCCGTCGGCGATCCCTACGGCGGCGGTGGGCGCCGGGGAGACCGGCGGGGGAGCGAGCCCGGAGGGGCTCACGGCCTCCGCGGCGAGGCTGCTGCGAGGCCTGGCGCTGGCGCGCTCGGCGGTGGCGGTCGATGCTCTCGCGGAGGTCTTCGGCGACGGGCTCGGCGAGGCCGTGGCGGGGCTGCGTGAGCGCGGGCTGATCGCGCTCGAAGGCGGGCGCGTCGCGGCGACGGTCGCCTCGGCGGTGCCGCTCGAAGGGGAGCGAGGCTGGGTGATCGCCCTCGCTGGGGCCATGGGCTCGCGGGATCCGAGGGGCGCTGGCGCCGCGGCGAGGATCTTCGCGTGGGCGGGTGACCGGGAGGGAGCGACCCGGGAGACGGTTCGGGCGCTGGCGGAGGGGAGCGCGCCGATCGCGGAGCGCATCGCTCTGCTGCGAGAGGCGGGCGCCTGGGCGGACCCGACGTCGCTGGCCGCGCTGCTCTGTCGGGCCGGTCGCCACGGCGAAGCGAGGGCGCTCACCGAGGGCGCGTCGACGCCGACGGCGGTGCTGCTGCACGGGGAGATCCTGCTGCGAGCAGGGGAGCGCGACGCGGTGGACGCGTGGGTGGCGAGGCACCTCGCGGAGGGCGGGGCGAAGGGCGTCGCCGCGGGGGTGATCGGGCTGCGGGCGGCCTTCGATCGGGCAGCGATGCCGTCGCGCTCGGAGGTGGAGGCGGTGGTCTCCGCGGCGACGGCCGAGGGCTCGGAGGAGCTGGTGGCGCTGAGGGCGCTGGAGGTCGCGGCGCTGGTGGCGCTGGCGGCGGACGACCGGGCGGAGGCCTCGGCGCGCTGCGAGGCGTGGGCGCGCAGGCTCGGCGAACGGGCGGCGGGTGAGGCCCGCGCGGCGGGCGTCCGGGGGATGCTGGCGCAGCGCTCGGGCGACCTCGCGGGGGCGGCGTCGGCGTACCGCGAGGCGTGGGAGTCGGCGAGCCGAGACGGCGACGCGAGGGCGGCGGCGACGTACCTGATGAACCTCGGCGCGGCGGCGCTGGAGGCCGGGGCGCTGGGCGAGGCGTACCTCGCGATGCGGCGCTCGGTGTCGCTCTTCGCGGCGGAGGGGCAGTCGGCGTCGGTGGCGAGGGCGCTCGCCAACCTGGGCTCGCTCTCGGTATGGATCGGCGCCGAGGAGGAGTCTCGCGCGCTGCTCCGCCGGGCGCGGGAGGCCGCGGCGGAGGCGGGCGACGCGCTCACGGCCCGGTGGGTCGACGCGCTACAGTCGGAGGCGGACGGTGGCTCACGGGCGCCGGTGGAGGCCGCCGCGGTGAGGGAGCTGGGCGCGGCGGCGCTGGCGGACGAGCTGCGGGCGCGCTGGGCCATCGGGGCGATCGGGTCGGGCGCGCTGGAGCCCGCGGCGGCGGCGATGGGCGCGCCGCGCAACGACGAGGGCGCGATGGCGGCGATCGCGAGGCTCGCGCTGGCGGTGGCGGGGCACCCGCGATACGGCGCGCTGGAGCCCGCGGAGCAGCGGGCGCGACGGGCCGTGGAGGCCGACGCGAGCGTCGAGCACGAGCTGCTGCTGCTCCAGTGGAGCGAAGGGGCCGCGGAGGTCGCGGGCGATCGGGGCCGCGCGGAGTCGACGCGCTCCAGGAGGCGCGCCCGGGTGGAGGCGCTCGCGGCCACGCTGCCGGATGCCCTGGCCGAGTGCTTCCGCCGGAGGCACGCCCCGGCCTCGAAGGAGCCCGCGAGGGAGGTCCCGAGCGCCGACGACGCGCGCTGGCGCTGGATGCTCTCGGTGGTGCAGCGCATCAACGCCGAGCCGAGGCTCCCCCCGCTGCTCGACCGGGTGATGGACGCGATCATCGAGCTCACGGGCGCCTCGCGGGGCTTCCTGCTGCTGCGGGAGCCCGACGGGGCGCTGAAGGTGCGCAACGCCCGCAACCTCGGGGAGCGCGACCTCGTGGGCGACGAGGCGGTGCTGTCCCGCTCCATCGCCGAGCGGGTGGCGGCCACCGGGGAGCCGGTGGTGACCATCGACGCCAGCACCGACCAGCGCTTCGACGCGACGCAGAGCGTGCTCGGGCTGCGGCTGCGCTCGGTGCTGGCGGTGCCGTTGCGGGTGCGCGGCGAGGTCGTGGGGACCATCTACGTCGACGACCGGGTGCGCGCCGGGGCCTTCGATGAGCGGGCCCGCTCGCTGGCGCTGGCCTTCGCCGACGCGGCCGCGGTGGCCATCGACAACGCCCGCTCCAGGGCGGAGCTCCGGCGCTCGCTGCGGCGCTCGGAGCGCCTCGCCGACGAGCTGGAGCGCGCCCTCGCGAGGCAGCGGGCGGAGCTGGAGACGGTGCGTCGCTCGGTGGACCCGGCGGCGACGCGGGGCCACTACGACGCGCTGATCGGACGGGGGGACGCGATGCGGCGGATGCTCGCGCTGCTCGACCGGGTGGCGCCGACGCCGATGCCGGTGCTGCTCCAGGGGGAGTCGGGGACGGGCAAGGAGCTCGTGGCGAGAGCGATCCATGACAACAGCCCGAGGGCGCACCGGCCCTTCGTGGGGGAGAACTGCGGGGCGATCCCCGAGACGCTGCTGGAGAGCACCCTCTTCGGTCATGTGAAGGGGGCCTTCACCGGCGCCGACCGCTCTCGCGCCGGGCTCTTCGAGGCGGCTGACGGGGGGACGCTCTTCCTCGACGAGATCGGGGAGATGTCCCCGGCGATGCAGTCGCGCCTCCTTCGGGTGCTTCAGGAGGGGGAGGTGCGGCCGGTGGGCGGCGAGCGCGTGCGCCGCGTGGACGTCCGGGTGGTGGCGGCGACGCACCGTGACCTGCCCGAGATGGTCAGCCGCGGCGCCTTCCGGGAGGACCTCTACTATCGCCTCGCGGTGATCGTGGTGAGGGTCCCGTCGCTGCGCGACCGTCGCGAGGACATCCCCGACCTCGTGGCGCACTTCCTACGGCAGGGCGCTCGTCGGGACGTGAGCATCGACCGCGCGGCCCTGGCGGCCCTCTGCGCGGCGCCGTGGCCCGGCAACGTCCGGCAGCTCCAGAGCGAGGTGCTGCGGGCGGTGGTGCTGGCGGAGGACGTGATCCGCGGGGAGCACCTGACCGTGACGGCGGAGGTGCGCGCTCCGTCGGGCGGGCACACGGGCCTCGACCTGCGCAACGCCGTCGAGGACGTGGAGCGGGCGATGGTGCTTCAGGCGCTCGCCGAGCACGGAGGCAACCAGACCCACGCGGCGAAGACGCTCGGGCTGTCGCGGTTCGGGCTTCAGAAGAAGCTGAGGAGGCTCGGGGTGTCCGCGCGGGATGTGAGCGCGGCGGAGGGAGGGAGCGGGGCGATCAGAGCTGCGCGCCGACCTGCTTGAAGCGGTTGGAGAGCACGTCCCAGTTGAGCCCCGTGAGGATCGACTCGACGTACTTCGCCTTGCCGGTCTGGTAGTCGAAGAAGTAGGCGTGCTCCCAGGCGTCGAAGGCCGCCATCACGTGGACGTTGGCGAAGAGCCCGATGTGGTGCTCGCCCTGGACCAGGTTGTTGATGAGCTTCTTCGACTCGTAGTCGTAGCAGAGCAGGGTCCAGCCGTGGCCGCTCATGAGGCAGGCCTTGGTGTCGGCGACCCAGGCGTCGAAGCTCCCGAAGCTGTTGCCGATGAAGTCCTTCACGCCGGCGCTGGGCGCCGTCGAGCCGTCGCCCAGGCCCTCGAAGTACATCTCGTGGAGCACCGTGCCGTTGAACGCGACGGGCTCGCGGCGGCGCAGCTCGGAGTACTCGTTGAAGCTGTAGTTGGGGGTGCTGCGGTCGGCCGCGGCGAGCTTCGTGGTGATCTCGTTGAGCTTCGTGACGTAGCCCTTGTAGAGGGTGAAATGCGCCTGCAACTGCGCGTCCGAGAGGCCCTTGGCCTTGCCGCCCAGGAGGTGATCGAAGTTCTTCGGTTCGCGTGCCATGGTCCGACTCCTTGATGAGTGTGTTGGAAGCTCAGGCGCCCACCGACGGCCTCGGCCGTCGGATGGGGCGGATCGTGGGTACCGCCCTCACCAGCGCGGCGCAATACCTGGAGTCCACCGCTCGACACGTCGACGGTGAAAGCGCTGCAGTGCTGCGGTACGAAAGGAGACATCGTGACCACAAGACGCCTCGGCTCCCTTTTCATCGCCACCTTCCTCGCGGCCTGTGATCAGGGTCCCTCGGTGGTCCCTCCGCAGGACGCCGGGCTCGACGCGCCCGTGGTCGCGAACGACTCGCCCCCAGCCGACGCGCCCGACGCCGGCACCGACGCGCCTCCCCTCCCCTACGACGCGGGCGCTCCGCCGAGCTGCGAGGGCGACGGCTTCGTGCGCCCCATCGGAGCCGCCACCGAGGGATACAGCGACGGAGAGGTCGCGGGCCTGGTGCCCTATCGCGGGGGCTTCCTCGCGCTGTGGAGGGAGAGCGCGCTCCGAGGCGTCGACGGCGCGGTGCCAGGGCGAGACCAGATCACCCTGTTCACCGTCGATCCCAACGGGGCCGCGCAGCGCGAGGCGGCCGTGGTGCGCTCCACCGCGGGCACCCGCATCGACCTCTCGACCCCCACGCTCACCCGCGCCGGTGAAGGCGCGATGGTGCTCTTCCGGGAGAGCGTCGGCGCTCCCGGCGACGCCGACTTCACCACGCGCATCATGGCCGCGCCCATCGACGCCAGCGGCGCCCCCTCGGCGCCTTCGCCGGTGCTGCCCGGGTACAGCGACCCGATCGCGACGGGCCTCTCGTCGGGCGTGACGCTCGGGCTCGCGTCGCGCGTCGTCGAGGTGCTCGACGGCGGCGTGGTCGTGGCGGCGCCGGGGGCGTTTCGGGTGCGGCCGAGCGGCGAGCTCGCGGCCGCGGCCATCGACGTGACGGCCTTCATCCCCGCGTCGGCGGAGAACGTCGTGCTGCGCCCCGACGGCGACGCCGCGGCGGTGATCTACAAGCGGGGCTCGGACGTGTACGTCGTGCGCTTCGACCCGGGGGGCCTCGTCGACAGCCGCGGTCCGCGCGTCACGCGCAACCTGCTCATCCCGAGCATCGACGACGGCGCCCTGCTCGCCGACGGCGTCATCGTGGCCTGGAGCGAGGAGCTCAACGGCCAGGCCGTCGTCGCCGCCGCCGTGCTCGGCGTCGACGGGACGCTTCGGGCGCGAAGGGTGATCGAGCAGTTCGTGGGCTCGCCCCCGCCGGTCACGGTGGTGCCCTCCTACGGCGGAGCGACGGCGCTCTGGCTGAGAGACGGGCTGATGCGGGGCGCGACGATCCAGCCCGACGGGGTGGTGCGCGCGGCCTTCGACGGGCCCCGCGTCTCCGAAGGGGCGGGGCGCATCGCCGCGGTGGGCAGCGGGCGTCGGGTGACGGCGATGGTGCAGACCGGGGCGCGAGGCCGGCGAGGGGTGGCGTTTACGAGGTTCTGTATTCCGACGCCGTGAGGCGTGGCTACCGCGAGGTCGCGGCGCCGAAGTTGGAGCCGGCCGCGTCGGCGCTCGAGAGCACCTCGAAGTACCTCGTCGGGGGGGTAGCCGCGCCCCGGAAGTGGAAGACGCGCCCAGCGCCGCAGCCCGAGCCGGCAGGGGCGCACGGGGCGCCGACGACGAAGTCCATGAAGCCGTCGCGGTTGGCGTCGCCGATGCCCGACACCGCGGCGCCGAAGCGCCCCCCCATCCCCGGAGGCGTTGCGCTGGGGTCGAGGGGGATGGCCGTCGCGGCGGGGCTCGGGGCGCTCGCGCCGCGGATGAGGTAGGCCGAGCCAGGGAGGTTGTTGTTGCCGGGGGCGCCCACCACGACGTCCCCGAAGCCGTCGGCGTCCACGTCTCCGACGCCTGCGACCGCGGCGCCCAGGCGCCCCTGCATCACCGGGCCCGCGAGGGTGATCGGCGACGAGGTCAGCAGGACCCGGACTCCTCCGCCGAGATAGATCGTGACCTCGCCTCCCTGGCTGTTCACGTCCGGCGCGCCGATGACGACGTCCGCATAGCCGTCGCCGTTGATGTCTCCAGCGCTCGCGAGGCTCGCGCCGAAGCGCCCCGAGGCGAAGCGTCCGGACTGGGTCACGTTCGGCGCCCGGATGATGCCGCCGGCGCTGCCGAGGTAGAGATAGAACCGGCCCGTACTGGAGCCGAAGGTCGGGGCACCGACGAGGACGTCACCGAAGCCGTCGCCGTTGACGTCCCCCGCGCTGGACACCGCGTAGCCGAAGTCCTCGTCGGGCACGCCGTCGAGCAGCGCCGAGGGTGTCGTCACGATGCCGTCCGCGGTCCCATGGAACAGGTACGCGCGGCCCGTCCCGCCGACGATGATGTCCGCGTATCCGTCGCCGTTGACGTCTCCTGCGCTGCTGATCGAGCGCCCGAAGCTGGTCGCGCCCGCGTCGCCGTGGAGCACCCTCGAAGGGGTCGACGCGAAGCCCACGACGTTGCCGTGGTGGACGAACACGTGCCCCGTCGTGGTGTCCTCCCCGGAGATCAGCAGCTCTGGAAACCCGTCGCCGTTGGTGTCACCCCCGGTGGCCACGGCGCGACCATAGTGGGAGATCGCGGTGCCTCCGGTCTCCGCTCCGCCGCCCTGGAGCAGCGTCGACGCCGAGAGCCCCGAGGCGATGCCGAGGTACAGGCGCGCTCGCCCGGTGGAGGCCGGCGACGTCGAGGTGGAGGTGGCCGCCTCGGGAGCCGCGATGACGACATCGCCGTAGCCGTTGCGGTTGAAGTCGGAGGCGGTGCCGAAGCTGCGGTCGACGGTCGCGCTCCGGTTGCCGACGATGAACTGCCACACCGGCGGGGTCCGCGCCCCGGTGTTGGAAGCCGTGCCCGAGACGCCCTGGGCGAACCAGTACCACTGGCCCGCCGAGAGGCTGTTGAGGAAGAGGTTGTTGCCGTTGGGGACGGCAATCGTGGACTCGCCAGAGAACAGCGGGTTGTTGGCGAGGTGGATCACCGCGCCGGTCGCGCCGGGGCCGTTGATCCATCGCAGCGTCGGCGACTGGCTGGTCACCGTCGACGTCGAGAGCGGGGCGACCGCGCGCGGCGTCGGGATCTCGACGCAGGCGCCCGCGGCGCATCCGGTCGCGCCGCCGCAGGACCTCGTGCAGGAGCCGCAGTGCTCCGGGTCGGTCGACAGCGACGCCTCGCAGCCGTTGGCCAGGTTGCCGTCGCAGTCGCCGAAGCCGGCGTTGCAGGCGTTGCGGCACACGCCGAAGCTGCACAGCGGCGCGCTGTTGGAGCGAGTCGGGCAGGCGTTTCGGCAGGCTCCGCAGTGGAGGAGGTTGTTGCTGGTGACGGTCTCGCAGCCGTTCTCCGCCGAGGCGTCGCAGTCGCCGAATCCCGACATGCAGGTGACCCCGCAGGCGCCCGCGGCGCAGCTCGGGACGGCGTTCGTCCTCGTCGGGCAGGCGGAGCCGCAGCGGCCGCAGTGGCTCGGGTTCGTCGAGAGCGCGACCTCGCAGCCGTTGGCGGCCATGCCGTCGCAGTTGTCGAACCCCGTCGCGCAGGCACCCGGCACGCAGGCACCGGCCGAGCAGACGGGGGTCACGACGTGCGGCAGCGAGCAGATGTTGCCGCAGCGGCCGCAGTTGAGGGGATCCGTCGAGGGATTGGAGACGCAGGCTCCCGAGCAGCTCAGGACGTCGGCGCCGCAATCCGCCACGGCATCGACACGAGGCACATCGACCACGTCCGCCGCGGGAGCATCGACCACGTCCATCACGGACGCGTCGACGACGTCCACCGAAGGAGCATCGATGGCGTCCATCACGGACGCGTCGACGACGTCCACCGAGGGAGCATCGATGGCATCCACGGCGGGCGCATCGATGGCATCCACGGCGGGCGCATCGACCACGTCCCCTCCATCGAGGCTCGCGGCGTCCGGAGCATCGCCCGCACCGCCATCCAGGACGCCCTGGTTGAGGCTCGAACAGGCCGCGGGAGAGAGCGCGGCAACGACCAGTAGAAGCGATCGGAACGCGCGCATCAGCCTCGCCTCAGAACCTTGCACCGCAGACGAGGCCGGGTGTGCCCAGCGAAGGCGCGCACGCCACCGCGGCGTGCTCGCGTCCCCGCGAAGGCGCCGTCACCCAGAGGATCACCGACGCCGCGACGAGGGTACCCCCGACCGCGAAGCTCGCGATCACCGCCGGGGCGAGGGAGTTCGCGGTGGACTGGTCGCTCGGGCAGTTGCCCGTCGGGGTCGCGACGCCGTGGTCCTCGATGCAGCCCGCGCTGTTGAAGGACGACACGGCGCCCTCCCGCACCCCGGCGAGCACGCCGCCCACCGCGAGGCCCGCGGCGCCGCCGATCGCCGTCGCCCATGCCATCGATCGATGCAGCGACCCCGAAGGCGGAGCCACCGGCGGGGGTACGAGGGGACGCACCGCCAGCGCGGCCGCAGGGGCCTGCCTCGCCGGGGCAGCGGGCGCGGCGCTGGTCGCCGTCGGGAGCTCGATGCGCACCGGGACCGTGCCCGCCGCGGTGACGGCGACGGATCGATGCAGCGGGCTGCGCCCCGGCGCGGTCGCGTCGATGGTCACGTTCCCGGGCGTCACCAGGTAGGGCATGCCGTAGAGCGCAGGGGGCAGCACCGAGCCCGCGACGGTGACGGTGAGTCCCTCGGGCGCTGTTGCAGGGACCTCGATGACCAGATGGCCGACGCGCCCCTGGAGGTCGCGCACCAGCGCGGTGCAGGTCGCGAGCGTCGCGGCGCGCTCCGGGGCGCTTCGGTCGGCGGCCAACGCATCGACGCAGCGCTGCGCCGAGGTCAGCGCAGGCACGACCAGCCCGAGGTGCGACTGCTCCTGCGCCACGAAGCGGTAGAGCGAGGGCGAGGCGTGGATGGACGCCGCGCGGAGGCCGATGTCGAGCGCGCGAGCATGATCGCCCGACGCCTGCGCGGCCTGCGCCTGTCCGACCAGCAGCCGCCACGTCGCCTCGATCTCAGCGTTCGTCTGCGCGCTCGCGGCGAGCGGGAGGAGAGCGACGGAGAGAGCGAGGAGGGGAGCAGGTCGCATGGTCGGTTCAGAAGTGGATGCCGCCGACCGGAGACTCGTCGACGGGCGCGCTGTCGCGATGACGGCGTCGGCGCGACCGGGAGGGTCGGCGCTCGGTGCCTGGCGCCGCGACCTCGGGAGAGGCCACGGCGACCGGGAGCGAGGGAGCGCCCGCGTCGGCCACGGCGACCGGGGCGACCGCAGGCGTGGGAGGCGCGACGCGGGTGAGCACCGTCGTCGGCGGAGGGACCGGCGGAGGGACGGGCGCGGCGACCACCTGGCGCGGTCGGGCTGCCGGGACGGGAGCGCCGCCCGAGAGGGAGAGTCCGGCGACGGCGGCGGCGGCGGCAAGCAGCACGACGGCGCCTGCGACGAGCAGCCGGGCGGTCTTGCGAGCGGCCTTCGGCGCCGGGCGCGGCACCTCGATGGAGTGCGCGGACGCCCCGAGGGTGCTCGTGTACTGCGCGGCCATCCGAGGCGCGACCGCGGCGTCGCTCGACCAGACAGGGCCGCCCGGACCTGCGACGAAGGTAGGAGCGTCGACCCGGGCGACCGGAGGGACGGAGGCGTGGGCGACCGGAGACGCGACGGGCATCGGGGTCTCGGCCTCGGCGTCGGACCCGAGCCGCGCCGACCAGGTCGCGCGACCCGCGGGGCTCGCGAAGGGGAGCAGCGCGCGGGCCATGTCGCTGATCTGCCGGAATCGGTCTTCTCGACGCGACGCCATCGACCGCAGCACCACGCGCTCGAAGCCCTCGGGAAGATCCGGCCGGTGCACCCGGGGCGGCGCGAACCTGCCGCCGATGATCGCCGAGAGCAGCTCGAAGAGGCTGTCTCGCTCGGCGACCTCGGCGAAGGGATGGCTGCCCACCGCGGCCTCGTAGAGGATCACGCCGAGGCTGTACTGATCGGCCCGGGCGTCGACGTCCTTGCTGTTCTGGGCCTGCTCCGGGGACATGTAGACCGTGGTCCCCATCATGGTGTTGGTGGCGGTGAGGTTGCCGCCGGTGCCCATGTCGCCGAGCTTCGAGATGCCGAAGTCGAGGAGCTTCGGCTCCTGCGCCGAGTGCCGGGTGCGGGCCAGGAAGATGTTCTCGGGCTTCAGGTCGCGGTGAACGATGCCGACCTCGTGCGCCGCGGAGACGGCGTCGAGCACCGGGAGCATCAGGTCGATGAGCTGCGGGAGCGGGAGCGTCCGCACCCGGTCGAGGAGGTGCCCGAGGTCCTCGCCGTCGAGGAGTTCCATGACGAGGTAGGGCGTGTCGTGGATGACCCCGACGTCGGCGATGTCGACCACGTTCGGGTGCCGTAGCTTGGCGACGGCCTCGCCCTCCCGCAGAAACCGAGCGCGGGCCTGCGGGTTCTGCGCCGCCGCCGGGAGCATCACCTTGATGGCCACCCGCTTCTTCAGATCGGCGTGCACGGCCTCGTAGACCGCGCCCATCCCCCCGGCGCCGAGTTGCCGGTGGATCACGTAGCGTCCGAAGGTCATTCCCGGAACGAGCCCGAGCGACGGGTCTCCGGGGGCGTTTAGCTCGGCCATTGGGGAGAGGCGGTGGTCTTAACGCGCCGACCGCAGCAAAGTCGAGAATGCCTGCCCCCGGGCCATGACAAATCCCGGTACGGCCAACACCCGCCGGATCAGCGCGCCGGGCGGCGCTCGATCACCTGGAGCTGGGTGCCCAGGAGGCCGGCGATCACCGCGCCGTCGTCGGAGATGACCAGGTCGCGGAGCTGCGCGGTGCGCCCCTCCAGGCCCTCGACCGGGCGGAGCCTCCAGCCGGTGGCCCCTCGCACCCAGAGCCCGTTGAGCCCGGGCAGCACCGCCCACGCGCCGTTGACGCTCACCGGCCCACCCGGGGAGAAGCCTGGCCCCAGCCGCTGGGACATCAGCACCGCCGTCGACCGTGCGGCGCCGACCCACCAGAGCCGGCCCTCGATGGAGACCAGCACCCGGTCGCGCTGAGCGCCCATCACCTGCGTCGAGGGAGGGCCCAGCACCCGCATCGCCTCGGGGTTGGTCGCGCAGGCGCCCCCTGGATCGACCGAGGCGTGGGTGTGCACCGGCCAGCGCGTGAGCCCCGGCGGCGTGGCCGCAGCGCCCGCTGGGACCGGCTCGCAGGGCTGCGCAGGGTCGCAGAGCAGGAGGCTCACCCCGTCGCAGCGGGAGCCCACCCCGACGACCACGCCCACTCCGGGGATGGTCGCGAGGAGGTCGCGCGCCGAGCCGGCGGCGCCCGGGACGAAGGCCAGCGAGGCCATGTCGACGCGACCGCCCTGGAGGCCGCGCACCATCACCGCCGGAGGGCGCAGCGGGAGGTCGAAGGCGATGGAGCCCACGCGCCCTGGAGCGCTGGTATCGAGGGGCATCCCGACGAAGGGGCCGGTGCGGGCGCGCCAGCCGCGGTCGGTCGTGGTCGCGCCGCGCAGATCGGCCTCCAGCTCCGTCCAGGCGGAGGCGTGCTCGGGCATCGCCGCGAGGGCGCGCGCGATCTGCTCCGCCGCGGGCAGCTCGCCGAGCCCCAGCATCGCCGCCACCCGGATGCGCGACCGATCTCGCACCCCGCCTGCCGCCCCGCAGCTCACCCCCCGGGCTCCATCGACGACGATGCGCGCGGCGCCCTCCTCCACGCAGAGTGCTCGCCGCAGCGTGCCGATGCCCCGCTCCGCCTCCAGGGCGCGGACGCTCGTGGTCCGCCGCATCGCCGTCTGGCGGGCCGACTGGCTCGCCGCGCTGAACGACGCCGCGGGCTCGGCCACGTCGCGGGAGAGCGCCCCGCTGCGATCGATGTACACGAGCCTCGCCTCGGGGGCCGTGCCCGCGGCGTCCGCCGGGCGCACCGCGATGCGCAGCTCGTCGGCGTCGTCCTGATCGCGGTCCTCGGCGGTGACCTCGGCGGTGACCTCGGCGACGCCCGCCGGAGCGGCCTCGACGACGACCACGCTGCGGGTGCGAGGGGCGCTGCCTCGGGAGACCCAGCGCGACTCCGACCGGGCGCCGCACCGGGCGGTGACCACCACCGATCGCGGCGAGGTGGCGCGCAGCGAGGCGCTGACGCAGCCGGGCGTCGAGGGCGCGGTGCCCGCGATCACCTCGCGGCGCAGGGCTCCGGCCTCGGCCACCACACGCAGCAGGTCGAGGGCCTCGCCGTTGATGCCCGCCCGGTAGACCCAGGTCTCCGCGACGGAGCCCACCACCGGCAGCGCGAGCGACGAGATGAAGCGCTCGGCGGGCTCTGCGGCGAGCGTGAGCGCCCCGACGGTGAGCGTGCGCCCCTCGCCCGGAACCTGCGCCGACGTCACCACCGCGAAGCGAGGAACGTCCGCCGGGGGGACGTCCACCGCCGGGGGCTCGACGCGTACGCCGCCCTCGAAGTCGACCCGAGGCGGCGTGCGGGGACAGCCCACGGCGCCCACCGCGAGGAGCACCCCGGCGCGCAGCCCCCTCACCGCTTGCGCCCCCGCTTCTGCACCTGCGGCCGCGGCGCGGGGCCCCGCTTTCCGGCCCCCTTCCCCTTCCCCTTCTTCTCCCGCTCAGGGGCCGAGCGTCGCAGGGACTCCTTCGCCTCGCCCGCGAGGCGCAGCGTGATGGTGCGCCGGGCGAGCGAGATCTCCGCGATCTCCACGGTGAGCTGATCGCCCACCTGGAAGATCATCCCGGTGCGGCTCGATCGCAGGCGCAGCCCGAGGTCGTCGGCCTCCCACGATCCCGCGGCGACGGACTCCAGCGGCAGCAGCCCCGTGAGGAAGGGATCGTCGATGTCGAGGTACACCCCGAGGCTGCCGAAGCCCACGACGGTGGCCAGGTGCACCTCGCCCAGGTGGAGGCGCGCCACCTCGCAGCGGTAGAGGTCGAGCACCTCGCGCTCGACGTCGACGGCGCGCCGCTCGAGGCGTGAGCAGTCCGCCGCGGCGACGCTGAGCCCGGACGCGTCGGTGCGCTTCGACGGGTCGCGCAGCCAGCGGCGCACCTCGCGGTGCACCAGCAGGTCGGGGTAGCGACGGATCGGCGAGGTGAAGTGCAGGTACGCCGTCGCCGCGAGGCCGCGGTGCCCGGTGTTGAACTCGCTGTACCGGGCCTGCGGCATCGCCCGGAGCAGCAGCATCCCCAGCACCCGCGCCTCGGGCTTTCCGCGGAGGGTGCGGAGGAAATCCGAGAGCATCCGCGGCGAGTCGATGGCCTCGTCGTCGATGGGGTGGCCGAGCGCCTGCGCCGCCGCCATGAAGCGCTGGAACGCCTCGCCCTGCGGCCCGCCGTGCACCCGGTAGATGGCCGCGAGTCCCTCCTGCACGCAGATCTCCGCGACGATCTCGTTGGCGAGGAGCATCAGGTCTTCGATGAGCGCGTAGGCGCGCTTCACCCCGGGGTCGCGCTTGCTCTGGATGATGTCGATCGGGGTGAGGTTGTCCTCGGCGAAGCGCACCCGCCCCTCCGGCAGGTCGAAGTCGAGCGAGCCCCGGCGCTGGCGCCTCGCGCGAAGCGTCGCGGAGCACTGGTCGGCGGTGGTCACCATCGCCCGCAGCTCGTCGCTGAGCGGCGCGGCGGGGCCCTCGTCGGACCACCCCATCGCCCGGGCGACGCCGCCGTAGGTGAGGCGTGCGTGCGAGCGCATCACGGCCTCCATCAGCCGCGCCTCGACGACGGTGCCCTCGCGGGTGAGCGTGGCCTCGAGGGCCATCGCGAGGCGGTCTTCGTCCGGGAGCAGCGACGCGATGCGGCCGGAGATCTCCTGCGGCAGCATCGAGACGGCGCGGTCGGGCAGGTAGACGCTGGTGCCCCGCTCGGCGGCGTGGCGGTCGAGCGCCGTGCCGAGGGGGACGTAGTGGGAGACGTCGGCGATGGCGACGGTGACGTCCCAGCCGCCGTCGGGCCTCGCCACGACGTAGACGGCGTCGTCGTGGTCGCGCGCGTCGTCGGGGTCGATGGTGACCAGCGGGCGGGTGCGCAGGTCGACGCGCCCCACCGCGTCTTCCGCGGACACCGTCGTGGGGAGCCTGGCCACCTCTTCGAGCACGTCTCCCGCGGCGGGCAGCTCGATGCCCTCGCGCACGGTGACCTTGCGCACCTCGGTGGCCAGCGCGCCCGGCTCTCCGAGCACCTCGGTCACCCTCGCCATCGGGACCTCGCCCACGTGCGAGGGCCACTTCTCGATGAACGCGACCACCACCTGGCCGTCGCGCCCGACGACGTCCCCCTCGATCATGATGGGACCTCGGATGCGGGCGTCTTCGGGCTCGAGCCAGGAGCCCTTCGGGCGGGCGCGCAGGACGCCTGGCACCATCGGCGAGCGGCGCTTGAGCACCGCGGTGACGGCGCCCTCGCGGCCCCTTCCGCCGGGGCGGGCGACGGCCTCGACGAGGTCTCCGTGCATCGCTCCGAGCACGCCGTTGGGGGCGATGAACACGTCCCCCTCGCCGTCGTTGGCCTCGACGAAGCCGAAGCCCCGCGGGTTCTGGATGAAGCGCCCCTCGACCCTCGCGCCCTGGTCGCGCGGCAGCCGGTAGCGCCCGCCGGGCATCGCGTGCACGAGCCCGCGCTCCACCATCCGGTCGAGCGCGTCGGTCACGCTGCGGCGCGAGGCGGGGCCTTCGTCGAGCGCGGCGAGCACCTCCATGATGTGGAGGGCGCGCGTCGGGTGCGCCGAGAAGACCTGGAGGAGCCTGCCATCATCGAGAGCCTTTCGCGCCATTGGGCGCACTCTCTACGGCTGGAGGATCGCCGGTCAAGGCGAGTTCTCAGGGCGTTCCGGCGATGGCGTGCAGCGCGCCGTCGTCGGCGCCCACCACGAGGAGGCCTTCGGCGAGGAGCCGGGGGCCGCTGTCGACGTCGGCCCCGATGCTCACCCGCCACGCCTCGGTGTTGTCCGGAGCGAGCGCGTGGAGCTGGTCGTCCTCGCCGCCCAGGTAGGCCCAGCCGTCGCGGTCTATGCAGGCGCGCGACCTCACCGGCCCGCCCGTCGCCACGCGAAACACCTGCGTCCCGTCCGCGACCCGCAGCCCGTAGATGCCGCCGTCCTCCGCGCCCACGACGATCACCCCGTCGGGCCGCAGCGCGGGCGTCGCGCGCACCCCGAGCCGCCTCGCCGCGCCTTCGGTGCGGAAGCTCCAGCGGGTCCCGCCCTCGGCGTCGATGCAGCGCACCGTCCCGTCGGCGAGGCCCACCACGAAGGCCCCGTCGGTCAGTGGGAGCGGACCGCCGTAGAGGAAGCTCCCCAGCTCGACGCGACGGACGAGCCGCCCGTCGGTCGGGGCGATCACCGCGACGCTGCCCCGCAGCTCGGGCACCAGCAGCTCGCCGCCGGAAGAGCGCGCCAGCGGGCCGTAGACATGGCCTGCGAGGGCTGCGGTCCAGCGCAGCTCGCCGGTGCGGGAGAAGGCGCGAAGGTCACCGGAGACCACCAGCAGATCGCCGTCGGGGAGCGCGAAGACCGGCGAGTCCATGTCCTGCGGGAGCGTCGCCCGCCAGACCAGGGAGCCGCGCGCGTCGAGGGCCACCACCTCCCGGGCGTCGCTGCCGATCACCGTGAGCTCTCCCACGGTCGCGGGCGACGAGAACACCCGCGAGGGTCGACGGTGCGACCAGCGCACGATGCCGTCACGGTCGACGGCCTGGATGGTTCCGTCGAGGGAGCCGAAGACCGCCCAGCCGTCGCGGGTGAGCCCCGGCGAGGAGAACACCCGCCGCCCGGTGCGCACCCTCCAGAGCACCGCAGCGTCGCGATGCGGACCGCGGAGCACCGCGCCGTCGACCCCCACCGAGGGCGTCGCCGAGGTCGACACGAAGAGCGGCGCGCGGCGGTGGTGGGCGACCTCCTGCGCGGGGAGCGAGCGCCCGCCGCCGAGCCCGCACAGGCCCAGCGCCGCGACCACCGCGCCGACTCGAGAGCGGGCCTTCACGCTCAGGTGTCTTGGAAGCCCGTCAGCCGACGCGCCTCGAGGAAGCGCTCGCTCAACGCGACGCGCAGCAGCCGCCCCGCCGCGGGCACCTCGTCGATCACCCGACCGGGGAGCACCCCGGGGGGCGCGAGCGCCGCGATCGCCGCGGGCAGGTCGCCGGTCGCCAGGAGCGCGATGCGGTCGCCGAACTCCAGCGCCGCGCCGTGGATCACCGCCGGATCGAAGGGCCGCTTCAGCACCGCGCGCGCGGCCGGCGTGAGCTCGGCGTGCAGCTCTCGGGGCATCGCGCGGGTGATCGAGCGAGAGAGCGAGTCGAGCCGGGCCGGGTCGACGCCGCCGGCGCTGAACATGGGCTCGAACTGCCGGAGCAGGGCGGTCATCACCAGGGTGAACTCCGAGACGTCCATCCGGAGCGGCAGCGAGAGGCCCTGGGTGATGAGCAGCAGCGCCCGAGCGACGGCGAAGCGGGTGACGATGGAGGGCGGCGCCGCGAAGGCGACGAGCACCCGCGCGGGCGAGCGACCGACCGGCAGCGCGATGGAGGGGAGCTGCGAGGCGAGGAAGATCTCCACCTCGCCCAGGTCGAGCATGCGAGCCCAGCGGTCGATCTCCGCGCGCAGCCCGTGGGGACGGCTGCCGAGCCGGTCGGCCTGGCGGCTCTCCGCGTCGAAGGGGACGAGCGGATCGAGCACGGTAGAGGTCCGCACCAGGAGCTCCCGCAGGTCGGACGGGAGGGCCGGAGGCGCCAGCAGGTCGAGCGCCGCCGGGAGGAGGCTCTCGACCCCGGCCCCCGCCACGACGCCGTCGGGCGCGAGCGCGCGGAGCTCGTCGCTGGCCACCCCGAGGGTCACCGCGATCGCCGCGACCACGCGCTCGGCGTCACGGGCGCCGCGGAGCCTCTGCCAGGCCGCGAGGCGCTCGAGGGCCTGCACGTCTCGCACGTTGCGATCGACGCCCGAGCGGACGTCCTCGGCGCAGGCCTTGAGCGCCTCGTCCGCCAGGGCGTCGTCGGAGAGAGCGCCCCGTCCGAGCGTCGCCAGCCGGAGTCCGTGGCCCGCGCGATCGGCCGGGGTGCGCGCGCGGGAAAGAAGCACCTTCCGCGCTTCCACCTCCCGGGCCGCCTCGCCGCTCCGCTCGTAGAAGCGCGAGAGCCGGTCCCAGGGGCGCGGGTCGTTGGGAGCGGCCTGCGCGACCCTCCGCCACGCCGCCTCGGCGCGCTTCGCGTCGCCGAGCCTGCCGTCGAACAGGTCACCGAGCTGGAGCAGCAGCTCGAGGCGCTCGGCCCCGTCGGTGCTGCTCTTGGCCAGCCGGATGCGCGCGTCCGCCGCGCCGGACCAGTCCTCCGCGCGGTCGGAGAGGCGCACCAGCGCACGGAGCGCCTCCACGTGCTCGGGGTCGAGGGAGGTCACCGCACGCAGGAAGGTACGGGCCCGGTCGAGGTCCTCCACCCGCTCCGCCGCGGCCGCGCCGCGCAGGTAGATGGCGATCGCGTCCGCCGGGGCGAGGTCGGCCGAGCGCGCGGCCAGGTACGCGCTGATCACATCGAGCTCCAGCGCCGGCTCGGGCGACTCATCGAGGAGCTCGAGCGCCAGCGTGAAGGCTCCCTGATGGCCCGGGTCGCGGCGCATCGCCTCCACCGCCGCCGCCATCGCCCGCTCGGCGTCGCTCGCCTGCTCGTGCCACGCCCGCGCCGCCGCGGTGAGCGCGTCGGTGGACAGCCCGAGGGTCTGCATCTCCATCGCCGCCCGCTCGCGGTACGCGATCGACGCGACGGTCTCCCCCCTTGCAGCCGCGACCCTCGCCGCGCCGAGCAGCGACGCGACGCCCGGCGAGGCCTCGATCGCCGCGGAGTACGCCTCCGAGGCGCGAGGGAGCGACCGCTCGGCCTCCGCCGCCAGCGCCACGCGGCTCCAGTGCGCCGCGCGCTCGGCCGGATCGACCGAGTTCGCCGCCAGCGCGCGGGAGACCCGCTCGGCCCGAGACCAGTCGCGGTCGGCGCGCGCGTCGACGTCGAGCGCCAGCAGCAGGCGGCGGTCGGACACGCCCCGGTCGAAGATCTCCCAGCGGAGCTGCTGCGCGGCGCGACGGGCGTCGTCGCCGGCCCGCTCGGCCACCCTCGTCGCGGCGTGCGCCAGCGGCAGCGCGTCGGAGGCGTCGCGCATCCCGAGCGACAGCTGTCGCAGCACCAGGAAGAGCTCGTCCCAGCGCTCGCGCTCGGCGTAGTGGCGCTCGAGGGCCCGCAGCCCCTCGGCGTGCATCGGGTCGAGCTCGAGGATCGCCGCGAACGACAGCGCCGCCGAGGCCAGGTCGCCGCGCTCGAAGAGGTCGATGCGAGCGAGGCGCTCGAACACCTCGACCTGCGCCGCGGGATCGCTCACGGACTTGAGCTGCTCGAAGGCGCGCTCGGACACCTCGACGTCGCGACCGGAGGCCAGCAGCAGCGCCTGCTCGGAGGAGGCCAGGAGGGGGTCCGCCGGGGCGAGGGCGCGGGTGCGAGCGAGCACCTGGAGCGCGTCGGCGCGTCGGCCGGCCTGGTCGAGCATCTCCGCGGCGAGCTCGCCGAGGGCCAGCGAGAACGGGCTGGTGTCCCTCGCCTCGATCGCGCGCTCGAAGAAGGTCCGCAGCACCGTCGAGGCGTGCGAGCCCTCCTGCCCCGGCGTGCGCAGGACCAGCGTCGCGAGGCACGCGTCGGCCCGCACCGTGGACCACCGCTCCCACAAGCTCTGCGCCGCCATCTCGGGGTCGGTCTCCGAGCGTCGAAGCGCGCTGCGGATCGACGCGACCTGCACCACGCCCGCGTCGCCCTTGACCTCCTCCAGCGCCGCCGCCACGTCGGCCATCGCGCCGCGCCCCCGCAGCCCGAGCTGCGCCGCGAGCTCCGCCACCGCGACGTCGCCCGGCATCAGCCGACGGAGCTCCGAGACGTCCACCGCCTCGGCCTCCGCGCCGCTGCTCGTCGCGGCCGCCAGCAGCAGCAGCGCCGCGGTCCTCCGGGGATCGACCGCGGCTTCACCCTCGCCGCGGAGCGCGGCCGGGAGCTCGTCCGGCGTCGCGAGCGCCACCACGGCCCTCGCCGCGTAGGTCTTCACCCCGTCCTCGTCCGCCATGGCCTCGAGCGCCGAGAACGCATCCCGCGCTCCGTCGTCGCCACGCCGCCGCGCGTCCTCCGCCGCGGCCAGCCGGTGCCACGCCCCATCGCCCGCCGCGAGGTCGCCCAGCGAGACCTCCCCCTCGGTGCACGCGCGCAGCGCCACCAGCAGCCGGTCGGACTCCGCGAGCGATCCCTGCAGCGCCGTCGTCTCCGAGGGGTCGACCGACCCGCCGCGTGCCAGGAGCCCCGCCCGCACCACGGGCCCGTGCGCGTCGAAGAGCGAGCCGGCGGCCTGCGCCACGGCGCCCTCGCGGCGCTGCTGCAGCGAGCGCAGCAGGCCCTGCACCCTCGAGCGCGCGTCGCCGTCCGGAGCGCCCGCCGCGTCTGCGCGAGGCGGCTCGGAGGGCGAAGGCGCCGCGGGAGCATCGGCCGCGTCGAGGCGGGTGAGCTCCCGGGCGTGCGCCACGAGGCGACCGCCCACGGTGGCCTCGGCCGCCGCGTCGGCGGTGACCGGCTCTCCGACGATGGAGCCCAGCGCCGCGCCGAGCGCGACCGCGGAGGAGGCCACCGCGCTTCGATCGGAGAGTCGCCCGACGCCGACGAGCGCATCGAGGAGCCAGCGCGCCGTGCCGCGGGCCGCCGCGAGGCGAGCGAGCGTGAACCACGCCCCGAGGTCGGAGGGGTCGCTGACGGTCGCGGCGCGCACGGCCTCCAGCGCCGCGTCGGTGTCGTGCCCCTCGGCCATCCGGGCGCGCGCCACGCGGATGCTCGCCGCGAGCGATCCCGAGGCGCACACGGCCCAGGCGTCCAGCGCGGCCTCCACGGCCTCCGGGTCGCGCCGCGAGGCGCCGTCGAGCAGCGCGGCCACGGCGGACTCCACGCCAGGCGCCCGGGCGGCGACGCTGCGCCATGAGCTTCGCGCCGCGTCGATGTCCTCGGCCTGCGAGGTGAACGCGTGGAGCCAGCGCAGCGCGTCGTGCTCCTCGGGCGAGGTCGACGTGGCCATCTCCTCGGCGCTCAGCCGGGCCGCGTCGGCCATGCGGGCCGAGCCGAGCATCAGCCGTCGCTGCACCCGAAGCCCCAGCGGAACCTCGGGCGCCAGCGCCCTCGCCCGCTCGGCCACCTGCTCCGCGCGGGCGGACTCCCCGAGCGCCCCGTCGAGCAGGTCGGCCGCGTGCGCGTACCACTCCGCGGCAGAGACGAAGCTCTCCGCCACCGCGGCCTCGCCGATGAGCAGGTCGACGCGCGCTCGCACCTCGGCGATGGCGTCGACCGCGAAGGCCGCGTCGAGGTCCTCCTCGTCGCGTCGACGGCTCGTCACCGCGGCCGCCAGCGCGGCGCCGCGGTCGAGCTCGGCGGGCGCCTCGACCTCCACGTAATCCTCATCGGCCTCGATGGTCAGGTCGGCCTCGTCGGAGTCCTCGAAGCCCTCCTCCACCTCCAGGAGGCCCGGCTCCTCGGGCTCGTCGACGACCACCTCGAGCTCCTCGTCCGCGGCGAACTCCGCGGTCGGGGGCTCCTGCACCACCCGCACGACCTCGGATGACAGCTCCGGCTCGACCAGCGCCACCGCGTCGAGCGAGGGTGGAGCGTCCTCGGAGCGCGTCTCGACGATCGCCCCGAAGATGCCGTCGATCTCGTCGTCGCCGAGCGCGAGGTCACCGAAGAGCGATCGGCGCACCGGCGGCGCCGCGGGCGTGAGCGCGGGCGGCTGGGTCCCCTCCGCGTCGAGCTCGATCTCGATGTCGTCCATGTCGAGCAGGAGCTCTCCCGCCCCGGCGGGCGCCTCCTCCTTCGGCGAGGGCGTCGGCGTCGGCGTCGCCCCGACCCGTGGCACCCTCGGGAGCTTCACACTGCGATCGTCGCGGTCAGACATGATCGATCCCAAGGTCGAGGACCACGCCGACCAGCGCGTCGCTGACGGCGAACTGCAGCGCGTCCCTCCGCGCGCTTCCCGGCGCCGAGGCTGAGGCACCCGGAGCGTCGTAGCGGCTCGCGTCGGCCACCGCGTCGGCGATGGACCCGCTCACCGCGAGCGCGCTACGCCGTACGGTCGTGCAGATGCCCACGCTCGCGGCGAGCAGCTCGCGCTGGGCGTCGCCGAGCGGGAGGCTCTTGCCGAACTCCATCACGGCCTTGCGCACCCGGCGCGACTGGAGCTTCCCGACCGCCCGCACCAGGGCGGCGTCCGGCGGCGGGGACTGCACCTCGACGCCTGCGGCGACCAGCGAGGCCAGCCAGCGCGAGGCGGCGTGCGAGGGCTCGTCGACGGTCCATCCGCCGAGCGAGCGGGAGGCGAAGAGCAGCTCGGCAACCAGCCGGTAGCGCTGGCCAAGGTCGCGGACCACGTCCACGTGGCGACCGACGACGATCACCATGGGCTCTCCAGGCAGCGCGAGGACGCGGTCGTCCCCGGCGCCTACGTAGAGCTCGAAGTCCGAGACGCCGCACGCCGCGGCGAAGGGCGCGAGGGCGTCGCGCACCGGCGAGGCGCCGCGCACCCGCTCGGCACGACCGAGGTGGAGCGCGTCGAGGGTCAACCCCCGCAACGGCAGGAGCTCCGGCTCGATCAGCTCCACGATGGCCGTGGCGCGCCCCTTGTCCGCCACGGCGCGCACCCTGAGCTGCGTCGACGGATCGCGGAGGCTCCCCTTCGAAGGGAGCCCCGGCGCGGTCACGGCCACCGAGGCCCCGGCCCAGCGGGCCAGCCGATCGGCGGCGCGGGAGAGCACGGGCTCGCCGGCGATGAGCGCGGCCGCCGAGAGGTCGAGCGCCGTGGCCGCCGTGTCGGTCGAGAGCGGAAGGCGCTCACGAAGCGCCTCGATGGTGCGACGGGCGAGCGCCGCGACCTCCGCGCGGGAGCCCTGCGCCTCCGCGGCGCGCAGCACCGCCAGAGAGCGCGGGAACTGCTCGTGCGCTGCCAGCGCCGCGCGCCACGCCGCCGCCCGGTCGGCGAGCCCCGAGGCCTGGATCTCGACGAGCCGCAGGTGCGCGGCGAGCCGGGCCTCCTCGGAGTCCGCGAGCCGGAGCGAGGCCTGGGCGAAGCGGAGCGAGGCCGCGGGGTCACCCGAGGAGCGCGCCAGGGCGAGCGCTCGGAGGGCGAGCGGCTGATCGAGCCAGCCGAGGCCCTCCAGCCGGGCGAAGATGTCCAGCGCCCCGGGGGCGTCGCCGAGCCGGGACTGCCGTATCTCCAGCGCCCCGAGGAGCGCCGCGCGCCGCTGACCCTCGGGCGCAGAGGGCGCCGAGCCCAGGGCCGCGAGCGCCCCGGCGGCCTCCGGAAGGCGGCCCGACCCGGCGTGGATCTCCGCGATCAGCGCCAGCGCCGCCACGTGGTGAGGCTCCGCCGCGACCACCGCCTGGGCGCTCTCCAACGCCCCCTCGCGCAGGCCGAGCGCGCGGCGCAGGCGGGCCTGCTCCCAGCGCAGCGCGACCTGGGCAGCCGGATCGCGCTCCCCGACGAGGCGCCTGGAGACCAGCGCCTCGAGGCCCGCTGTGTCGTTCTTCGCCTCGAGCAGCCGACGAAGGAGCCGGTACGAGACCGAGCGCCCTGGCCAGCGTTCGAGAGCTTCTCGGAGCGCGCCCTCGGCCCGGGATGGCTGCTTCAGCCGCTCGAGCGCGACCACCCCGGCCTCCTCCCAGAACCTCGCCGAGCGCTCGCCGTCGCGCACCGTGCGTCCGAGCGTCTCGCAGGCCTCGGCGACTCCCTCCCATCGGCCGAGTCGCCGCGAGGCCACCCGCTGGACGTCCCTCGCCAGGACGTCCTCGGGGCGGCTGGCCAGCACGGCCTCGGCCTCGGCCAGCGCCGAGGACGGATCGCCGCCGACCGAGTGCCAGTTGGCCGCCGCCGCGCGCCAGCCGAGCTGCGCGTCCCGCCCCGCGATGCGCGCCCGCTCGGAGAGCGCCCTCGCGAACACCGCCGCGCCCTCCACACCGCCCGGTGGCACCTCGCTCCTCACCAGCGACGACGCCACGCGGCCCGGGATCAGCTCCGCCAGCGCCAGCGCCTCGCGCTTTCGCCCCCTGGACCAGAGCCCCATCAGCGCCACGGCGCGAAGCCGCTCCTGGGCGTCGCCCTCCTCGATGTCCGCCAGCCGCAGCAGCGCGCCCGGCACCAGCTCGAACGCGTCGCGCTGGATCGCGTCGAGCAGGCTCAGCAGCCTCGTCGCCCCGGTGGTGGGCTGCTCGCTGTCGATGAGCTCCCTCGCCACCGCGGCCTCGTCCTGCGTCGCCGCCGAGCCGCCCAGCACGCGCGCCAGCTCGAGCTCGAGCCCCGCCCGCAGCGGGTCGTCGCCGTCGACCAGCGCCAGCAGCGCGCGAAGCGTCTCGGCGGTCTCCGGGCTGTCGGGCCCCGACTCCGCGCCTCGCACCACCAGCTCGAGCAGCGTCGCGGCCACGGCGTCGCGGCCGCCCCTCGCCGAGAGCCGATCCACCGCCGCGACGGCCTCCGGGCGGTCGCGGTCGACGAAGAGCCGGAAGAGCACCTCCTCCACGCGCAGCGCGACCAGCTCCGCGCTGCCCTCGCCCGGCAGGTCGTCCCGCGACAGCAGCGCCGTGCGCAGCGAAGGATCCTCCAGCCATGACGACGATCCGAAGACCACCGCCTGAACGGCCGGGTCCGTCGGCGCCCGCTCGCTCGCATCGGCCAGGGCGCGGCGCGCCAGGTCGAGGGCCCCGAGCGTCCGCAGCCAGGCCGCCGCCAGCACCAGCCACCGCACGCCCCCGTCGGGGTCGGCGTCCGCCGCCCGCTCCGCGGTCTCCAGCAGCAGCGCGCCCTCGCGCCCCGCCGAAGCGAGGCGCATCAGGAGCGCGGTGAGGTAGCGGTCTCCGGGGTCGATGCGGTGCGCCGCGACGGCGATCTCCCGCGCCCTCGCCTCGTCGCCCGCGGCCCACGCCCAGCGCGCCGCCAGCGAGGCCCACGGCCCGCCCTCGACGCCCGACGAGCGAAGGGTCTCGTGCAGCGACTCCGCCCAGCGCGACGCGAAGGCCATGGACCCGACGGAGGCCCAGAGGATGGCCGCGACCTCCTTGGTCCATGCGGCGTCGCCGGTGGCCTCGACCATCTGCTCGGCGGTGATGGCCGCGGCCTTCGCGTCCTGCAGGTCGATGAGCTCGTCGAAGAGCTGCTCCAGCAGGAGGGCGGAGCGCTCGTCGGGGTCCGCGACGTGCGGCAGCAGCGCCTCGACCGCCGCCACCCGCTCCCGAGCGAGGTCCCTCGGCTCGTGGAAGCCCACCGCCAGGTCGGGCCGACGCAGCAGGAAGAGATGGATCCGCCGCGAGACGACGTCCCCGGGCTGTAGCTCGAGCGCCTCGCGCACCCGGCGCAGCGCCTCGCGCCCATCGCGGCGGAGCAGGAGCACCACCAGCGCGCTGGCGCGGAGGAGCGCGGCGCGGTCGGCGGGGTCCGCGGCCTGGGCGCCCAGCCGATCGAACTGCGTGAGCAGCGTGTGAAGGTCGCCGGAGACCGACGACTGCTCGATGAGCGCCGCCCTCGCCGCCCCGCTCGCCGGGTCGCTCCGCAGGGCGGCCCGGAGGAAATCCCCGGCCTCGGGGACGCGCCCCTCCATCGCCGCGCGCTCGGCGCAGCGGAAGTGCAGCGACGCCCGCATCGCGTCGTCGCCGAAGCCCTTGCCCAGCAGCCACTCGGCGTGCTGCGCCGACTCCTCGATCTCGCCCGCCAGGTCGGCCAGGATCATCGACCCGAAGCGCGACCGCACGTCGTCATCGAGGGCGATCGCCTGCTCGATGCGGTACGTCACCGTCGCCGACTCGGCCGCGAACGAGAGGTGCACCCGCGCCGACGAGAGGTGCAGCCGGGCCGCCAGCCGCCGCGCGACCTGCGCATCGCCGAGCTCCTGCGCCGGGCCGCCGACCTGCGCCGCGGTGACCCCGCCCGACGCGACCGCCGCCGCGAGGTTGGCCCGGGACTCCATCGCCCGAGCCGCGTCGTCGAGGCGCCCGAGCCGCAGCGCGAGGCGCTCGACGCCTACGAGCGCACGCCACCGCACCGACTCGATGGTGGCGGCCTCGTGGAGGCAGCGCAGCGCCTCGGCCAGCGACTCTGGAGTCGCTCGCGAGGTGTGGATCTCCACCAGCTCGAACAGCAGCGCGGCTCGCCGGGCGGGGTCGGCGGTGAGCCTCGCGAGCTGGGCGACCGCGATGGCTCGCTCCGAGGGCTCGCCCCGCACCAGGGCGGCGCGCTCGAGGTTGGCCCAGCCGAGGGCGTGCGTCGGGTCGGCGGCGACGGCGGCCTGGTACGAGGCGACGGCGGTGTCGCGATCGCCCAGGGCGTCTTCCGCGAGCTCTCCCCGCAGCACCAGCGCGTCGGCCCGGTCTCGCGCGGTGGGCGCCGTGCGCGCCTGCGCCTCGAGCAGCTTGCCGAGGTTGGTGAAGCTCGCGCGGCGTCGGTAGAGGCGCACCAGCGCGTCGAGCGGCGGGCGAAACGACGAGCGCGCGTTGTAGGCCGCGAGGTGGCTGCGCGCCGCGGCGGGCTGGTCTCCGACGAGCGACTCCTCGAGCTCCGCGATGCCGTAGAGGATGGCCGAGCGCTGCTCCCGGTCGGTGACGACCTCGGCCTCCGCGCGGAGCACCCGCAGCACCTCCGACCACGCCTCGGCGGTCGCGGGCTCTAACGGAAACGGCAATCGGTCCGCTGGCGCGTTCGGCGGGAGGCTTCGCGGGGCGGGACTCTCAACTCCATCGGCCTTCAGATCAGAGGACATCCGCGGTGGGCCGGGATACTAAGCCCAGCGGCATTCGCGCCGCTACAACTCATCACGAGGACGCGGAGATCGGGGGGACGACCGAGATCGCCCGCGCGCGCAGCAGCCCCACCAGGGCGCGGCCCACGGCCATCGGGCTGAGCTCGAGCTCCCTCGCGATCTCTCGCACGCTCCGCTCTCCATCGACCGCCGCGAGCACCCGGCGCGCGTCGACGTCGTGGGCCACGCCGACGCCGGTCTCTCGCAGCGCCACCGCCCGCTCCATGGGCACGAGGGCCTCGATGGCGTCCCACTCCTCGGCCCGCTGCGCGGCGTCGGCGATGCACTCCTCGACCCCGAGACCGAGCCCGGCGTCGCCCGACGCGAGGCCCTCTCCGGGCGCGAAGCGAAACCGCCCGCCGGACCATCGCGACGCCTCGCCGAACAGCTCCAGGCTCTGCGCGGCGAGGGCTGCGCGGAGGTGCTCTTCGGAGATGCGCCGCGTCGCCACGAGCGCGCGGCCGAGCGGCGCCCCGCGGGCTGCGCCGGAGGCGATGAAGGCGTCGAGCGCGGCGCGGGAGAGCGCGCCGGCCCCCACGAGGTGCCGCCCCAGTCGATGCTCGGCGCCGACCGCGACGCCGATGACCTGGTCGACGAGCCCCGCGCGAAGGCACATCTCCACCGCCGCGCTGCCGACCTTCGCGGAGCGCTCGACCCGTAGGACTCCATGGAGCCCGGCGGCCTCGACGAGCCGCAGCACCTGGGCGAGCGACACCACCCCGAGCACCCCCTCGAGCCCGGCGGCACCGCGCAACGAGGGGTCGAGCGCGCGGGCCTCCCTGGCCAGCTCGATCGCCGCGGCGAGGCTCATGTGGTGGCGCAAGGCCTGCGAGAGCAGGTCGTCGTGGGCGTCGACGCCGGCCTCGACGATCTCCCGCACCGCCGGCCCGAGGTGGCGCACCAGCAGGTCGACGAGCCGGTCGCGCGAGGCCTCCGGGCCCGCGGTCCATCGGGCGAGGCGCACGCCGCGCATGGAGAGGGCCGCGCCGGGCGCCTCGGTGGGCGCCGACACCACGCTGGTCAGGGCGCTGGCCTCGACGCGGGCGCGCTCGAGCGCGGAGCGCACCAGGTCGAGCAGGGCCGTCGGGGTGAAGGGCTTCACCAGCGTCGCGACGGCCCCGGTCTGCTGGCCGAAGCGCGCCCCGATGGACTCCGCCCTCGCGGACATCAGCACCAGCGGAACCTCGGCCCCGCCGGGGACTCCGCGCATCGCCTGCGCGAACTGGTAGCCGTTGAGCCGGGGCATCACGAAGTCGACCAGCGCCAGGTCGAAGGTCGAGCGGTGGACGCGCTCGAGCCCGTCGACGCCGTCCACGGCGGTCTCGACCGAGTACCCGGCGCCCCGAAGCACCGCCTCGACCAGGTGGCGCACCGTCGCGCTGTCTTCGACAACAAGGATCCGGGCGGTCATCGGCAGACGGCTTGGTGGGGCACCGGGCGGTCGATATCACCCGCGGGCCCTGCGCCGGTCAAGGCGGGCGTGCGGCGTTGCCGCGGCGCGCGGTGGGCGACTATCGTCGCGCCATGACGACGGCATCGAGGCAGCCGGCCCGCGTGGTGATGGACGAGTCCGCGGTGTCCGCTGCGCTCCAGCGCATGGCGGGCGAGATCGCCGCGAGGCACCCCGAGGGGGCGCTCGCGCTGGTGGGGGTGCTCCGCGGGGGCGCTCCGCTGGCGGCCCGGCTGCGCTCGCTGCTCTCCGCCGCAGGGCGCGCCGGGGCGCTGTTCGGCACCGTCGACATCACCCTCTACCGCGACGACGCCGCGACGGCGCTGCCCAACCCCCAGATCGGGCGCAGCGAGATCCCCTTCGAGGTCGAGGGGCGCGTGGTGATCCTCGTCGACGACGTGCTCTACACCGGGCGCACCACGCGCGCGGCCATCGACGCGGTGATGGACTATGGCCGCCCCCGGGCGATCGAGCTCGCGGTGCTGGTCGACCGCGGCCACCGCGAGCTGCCCATCCAGGCCGACTACGTGGGGCTGCGCATCGACACCTCCCGGCGCGAGCGCGTCGAGGTGCGCGTCGACCCGGTCGACGAGCTCGCCGCCGTCGTCGAGGTGCTCGGGCCCGCAGAAAACACCCCCGCTCCCGGCGGTTGAGCTCTATCCTCCGCCCCGCGATGAACGGCTCCGTCCGACACCTCCTCGGCATCGAAGACCTCCCGGCGCGCGACATCGTGCAGTTCCTCGACACCGCGGAGGTGTTCTTCGGGGTCTCCACGAGGCGCGTGCGCAAGGTCCCCACGCTCCGCGGCAAGACCGTGATCAACCTCTTCTTCGAGGCGAGCACGCGCACGCGCACCAGCTTCGAGCTCGCCGGCAAGCGCCTCTCCGCCGACGTGGTCAACATCTCCGTCTCGACGTCGAGCGTCAGCAAGGGCGAGACGCTCCTCGACACGGTGAAGACCCTCGAGGCCATGCACCCGGACGTCATCGTGGTGCGCCACTCCGCGTCCGGCGCGCCGCACTTCATCGCGCGCCACACCCGCGCTGGGGTCGTCAACGCGGGCGACGGGATGCACGAGCACCCCACGCAGGCGCTGCTCGACGCGTTCACCATCCGCCGCGCCAAGGGGCACCTGGCCGACCTCGTGGTGACCATCTCCGGCGACATCGCCCACTCCCGCGTCGCCCGCTCCAACGCGCTGCTGCTCACCCGCCTCGGGGCGAAGGTGCGGGTCTGCGCGCCGCGCACGCTGCTCCCGGCGGACATGGAGCAGTACGGCGTGGAGGTCTTCGACTCGCTCGGCCCCGCGGTGGAGGGCGCCGACGTGGTGATGATGCTGCGCATCCAGCACGAGCGGCTCACCGAGGCGCTCATCCCCTCGACGCGGGAGTACGCCCGCACCTTCGGGCTCAACCGCGCGATGCTCTCCCGCGCGAAGCCCGACGCCATCGTGATGCACCCCGGACCCATGAACCGCGGGGTCGAGATCGACGCCGACGTCGCCGACGGGCCCCACTCGCTGATCCTCGATCAGGTCGAGGCGGGCGTCGCGGTGCGCATGGCGGTGCTCTACCTGCTCGCGGCCGAGGTCGGCCAGTCGCCGCTCGCCTGAGCCGTCTCGTCCTTGGGGGTGCGCCGCTTGCTGGCACCACGGGTCGCCGTGTAGATACCCACGGCAACCGTGACGACCTCCCTCAACGCCGACCTCTCGCAGCCCCTTCCGCAGCCCCAGACCGCCTTCGATCGCCGGCTCGCGGGGATGATCCTCGACCCCCGCGACCTGCCCTTCCTGCACCTGATTCTCGGGTGCCTCGCGGTGGCCACCCTCGGCGTCGGGCTCTTCTTCAGCGGACCCTGGGTCTGGTACCTCGCCCCCCTCTACTGGGCGGTGGTCTTCCTGGGCTTCGAGGATCGCTTCATCCTGATGCTCCACTGCACGTCGCACCGGCAGCTCTTCCGCCCGGAGCATCGGCGGCTCAACCACGTCATCCCGTGGGTGATCGGCCCCTTCTTCGGCGAGACCCCGGAGACCTACTTCGTCCACCACATGGGGATGCACCACCCCGAGAACAACCTCGCCGACGACCTGTCCTCGACGATGCGGTACCGCCGCGACCGGCTCTCGCACTGGCTGCACTACCTCTTCAGCTTCCTCTCGGTGGGCCCCGCCCTGCTCGCCGTCTACCACTGGCGCAAGCACAACAAGAAGATGCTCCAGCGCATGCTCGCCGGGGAGCTCAGCTTCTACGCGGTGGTGGCCGTGCTCCTCGCCATCAACTGGCAGGCGACGCTGGTGGTCTTCGTCATCCCGGTGCTGCTCGTCCGCACGCTGATGATGGCCGGCAACTGGGCCCAGCACGCCTTCGTCGACGCCAGCGACCCGGCCAACCCCTACAAGAACAGCCTCACCTGCATCAACACCCGCTACAACCGCCGGTGCTTCAACGACGGCTATCACATCCACCACCACGTGAAGCCCCGCTGCCACTGGACCGAGTACCCCACCGAGTTCGAGAGCAACAAGGACGAGTACGGCCGCCAGGACGCCATCGTCTTCGACGGCATCGACTTCTTCCAGGTGTGGGCGCTGCTGATGGCGGGACAGTGGAAGTCCCTCGCGAAGCGCTTCGTTCAGCTCCCCGGGGCGCCGGTGCGCGACGAGGCCGCGATCATCGCGTTCCTCCAGTCGCGGGTGGCGCCCATCGCGCCGTCGGGATCAGCCGTCGCCCAGTAGCCGGTCGAGGATGATCGCCACCGCGCAGCGCACCGGCAGGTGGTTGTACCCACCGGGGCGCACCGGGGCGAGGTGCACGTCCGCGCGGTCGAGCACCCGGTCGGCCAGCCCGTAGCCCGTCCCGAACATCAGCAGCCACGGCCCATCGTCCGCCGCCATGTCCGCGCGCAGCGCCTCGAAGCTGGTCACCTCCGCGCGGGCCTTCGCCGCCGTGGTCACGACCCGGGGCGCGACGCCCTCCAGGGCCGTGATCGCCGCGATGGCCGCCTCGATGGACTCGATGTCCTTCACGATGGAGAGCGCCTCGGTGCGCTCCGGCACCCGGTCTCCCCCTTTGCCCTCGCGCCAGTAGCCGAGGATGTGGTTGACGAGGTCGCGCTGCGCCGTGATGGGCGTGACCACGTAGTAGCCCGCCACGCCGTAGGTGCGGGCGGTGCGCGCGATGTCGTGCACGTCGAGGTTGGTCACCGAGGTGGTGATCTCGTCGCCGCCGCGGCCGCGCACCGGGTGGTGCACCAGCGCCAGGTAGAGCCTCCCCTTCATGGTTCGTCTCCGTCGATGAGCTTCTGGTCGTCGCGCCCCAGCTTCGCCCGGTTGAACAGGTCGGGACGCCGCTCGCGGGTGCGGCGCAGCGAGTGCCACCGGCGCCACCTCGCGACGCGCGCGTGGTCGCCGCAGCGCAGCACCTCGGGCACCAGCGCCCCGCGGAAATCCAGCGGGCGGGTGTACTGCGGATACTCGAGCATCCCGTCCTCGCCGTGCGACTCCGTCGAGGCGCTCTCGGCGTTGCCGAGGGCCCCGGGCAGCAGCCGCACCACGGCGTCGATCATCGCCAGCGCCGCGGGCTCGCCGCCGGTGAGCACGAAGTCCCCGAGGGAGAGCTCGTCGTCGACGTAGGCGCGCACCCGCTCGTCGACGCCCTCGTAGCGGCCGCACACGAAGGCCAGCGCCGGGCGGGCGCTCAGCTCGCGGGCGATGCTCTGGGTGAAGGGCCGCCCCGTGGGGCTCATCAGGATGCGGTACGGGGCCTCGCCGGTCTCCGGCGAGACGGGCAGCGACTCGATGGCTCCGACCACCGCGGGCGCGGTCATCACCATGCCGCTGCCGCCGCCGTAGGGCGCGTCGTCGACGGTGTGGTGCTTGTTGGTGGAGAAATCGCGGATCTGCACGCCGTGGAAGCGCACGAGCCCCTGGGTCACCGCGCGACCGACGATACTCGACCGGGTAAAGCCGTCGAGCACCTCGGGGAAGAGGGCCACCAGGTAGACGTCCACCGATCAGCCCTCGTCGTCGAGGGCGCCGTCCGCGAGCACCACCACGCCGGCCTCGGCGTCGATGGAGACCAGGTTGGACTCGGTCATGGGCACCTCGCGGTCGCCCTTCGGGGTGCGCACCACCAGCGCGTCGATGGAGGGGTACGCGAGGACCTCCACCACCTCGCCCAGGGTCTCACCCGAGGCGCCGAGCACCGCCGCCCCGGGCATGTCGGAGTGGTAGAACTCCCCTTCGCCCAGCGGGGCGAAGTCGCCCCGGCGCACGGAGACCTCGGCGAGCACCAGAGGCTCCACGGCCTCGCGGGTGCGCTCGCCGGTGAAGGTCACGGTGATGCCCTTGCCGTCCTGGGAGAGGGTGGCGATGGAGAGCGTCTTCTCGCCGAGGCCCTCGCGCTTCAGGCGCACGGTGAGCCCGACGCGAAGGGCCTCGATGTCGTCGTTGAAGGGACGCAGCCAGATGGCGCCCTGGAGTCCCTTGGGGCGGCCGAGCACGCCCACGGGGATCCAGCGCGCGGGGTCGATGCGCGACATTTCCGCTCCGGGGACTTTCAGTCTTCGACGATGTTGAGGAGCACGCGCTGCCCGGAGACCGCCGTGGCGGCGGACAGCACGGTGCGCAAGGCGCGGGCGGTCTGGCCCCGACGACCGATGACCTTCCCGAGGTCATCGGGCGCGACGCGTAGCTCGATGACCACGGCCCCGTCGCGGGACGACTCGGACACCTTCACGGCGTCGGGCTTGTCGACCAGCGAGCGGGCGAGGTGACGGACGATGAGGAAGGGGTCGACCATGGCGGCGGGATCGCGACGATCAGGACGCGGCGGCGACGGCGGGGTTGCGCTTCACGAGGTTGGTGACCTCCTCGGAGAGCTGCGCGCCGACCTTCTGCCAGTGGCTCAGACGGTCGCGGTCGAGCACGAGGGTCTTGGAAGCATCCTTCGCCCGCGGGTCGTACAGACCGATGAGCTCGATGTGCTTGCCGTCACGGGGGGCGCGCGAGTCCGTCACCACCACGCGGTAGATCGGAGTCTTCTTGGTACCCACGCGCGCCAGACGAATCTTGACCATGATTGCGAGACCTTCCTAATACCGGGACTGATCAACGACGGCCCTACAATGGGCGTCAGGGGCGCGCAAACTACCGTCGCGACCTCCACCCCGTCAAGCGCCTCCCCCTGGCGACATGCACTCGGTCTCGCTTGACGGCACCCCTGGTCCCCCGCAATCCAGGACGGCGATGCCCCCGCCCGCGCTCCACCCCTCCCGCGCCTACGCCCTGCTCATGGTCTCGCTCTGCGCGTCGTTCGGCCTCGGCGCCTCGTGCCGCCGCCCCGCGCCGACCGCCGCCGCCGCGGTCCCCCAGAGCGCCTCGATACGCCTCTACTTCCTGGCCGACCTCGACGGCTACCTCGAGCCCTGCGGCTGCCAGGCGCGGCCCCTCGGCGGCATCGACCGCGTGGCGTCGCTGATCGAGCGGGAGCGCGCCGCGCACCCCAACAGCCTCCTCGTGGCGACGGGCAACCTCTTCTACGAGCACCCCACCCTCGAGGCCCAGATGGTCTTCCAGGAGCGGGCCCGCGCAGAGGCCCTCGGCCCCATTCTCGAGCGGCTCCAGCTCGCGGCCTGGGCGCCCGGTCCTTCGGACTACGCGCTCGGCGGAGAGGGCTTCCAGGCCGCCGCCCGCACGGTGCGCGCCCCGGCCCTGGTGGCCAACGCCGCGGGCCGCGAGGGGAGCACCGTGAGGGTGGTCGGCGGCGTGCGCGTGGGCCTCGTCGGGGTGAGCGACTTCGCCACCTCCGAGGGAGCCCGCCCCGCGGGAGCTCCAGAGACCACCGACCCGGTGGCCGCGACCCGCACAGCCGTCGCCTCGCTGCGAGGTCGGGCCGATGTGGTGGTGGTGCTGGCGTCGGTTCCGCGCCGCGTGGCGCGCACCATCGCGGGCGAGGTCGCGGGGGTCGACTTCGTCATCGCCGCGAGAGAGTCGTCGGCCTCCCCCCCGCCGCCCGAGCGCATCGGCAACGCGCACCTGCTCACCGCCATCGACCAGGGCAAGGGACTCGGCGCCGTCGACCTCTTCGTCCGCGGCGACGGCCCCTTCCACGACGCCTCCGACGCGAGCGCCTCCGCCGAGCGGTCGCGCCTCGACGAGCGCCTGCGCTCCCTCGCCAGCCGCATCGCCGCGTGGGAGCGCGACCCCGCCGTCGACCGCGCCGCCGTGGCCGCGCAGCGCGCTCGCCTCCAGGAGATGACCGCACAGCGGGCCGCGCTCGACCGCCGCCCGGCGCCCACCGCGGGGCGGGCCTTCGAGGCGAGGTCCTTCGAGATCTCGCCGGACGTGCCGCGCGCGCCGGCGGTGCAGGCGCAGATCGGCAGCTATTTCCGCGCCATCAACGAGCGCAACCGCGTCGCGTACGCCTCGCTCCGCCCCCCTCCTCCTGCGCCGGGCGCGCCCTCCTACGTCGGCGTCGCAGCCTGCCGCGCCTGCCACGCCGAGGCCTACGACGTCTGGCAGCGCACGCCCCACGGCCACGCCTACCAGACGCTCGAAGACGCCTCGAAGAACTTCAACCTCTCCTGCGTCGGCTGCCACGTCACCGGCTACCGTCAGCCCGGCGGCAGCGAGGTCGTGCAGAACACGGGGCTCCGCGACGTGCAGTGCGAGGTCTGCCACGGCCCCGGCAGCGCCCACATCGACGCCGCCACCGATGCCGCCCGCCGCGCCACCATCCGCCGCGACGCGCCCGCCGACGTCTGCGCCGGGTGCCACACGCCCGAGCACTCGGACCACTTCGACTACGGCACCTACCGGCCGCGCATCCTCGGACCGGGCCACGGCCAGCCGATGCCTGGAGGCGACGCGGCCGCCCCGCCCAGCGACGCGATGCGCCCATGAAACTTGTACCGAGGGATTGATCCGGGAAACCCTGCTCCCATGCGAGCGACGCCCTGGCTCATCGCGGCGACCCTCTCCCTCGCCGGCTGCGGTACCTCCCTCGCTGCGAGAGACACCATCCGCGCCGCGCCGGGGGGCGTGCAGCAGGGCTACGCGTCGTACTACAGCGACCGCCTCGCCGGACGCTCCACCGCGAGCGGCGAGCCCTACGCGCCCTCGAGGCTCACCGCCGCGCACCGCTCGCTCCCCTTCGGCACCCGCGTCGAGGTGCGGCGCGTCGACACCGGGGAGAGCGTCGAGGTGCGCATCAACGACCGCGGACCCTTCGCGGGAAACCAGCGCATCATCGACCTCTCGCGCGCGGCCGCCGAGGCGATCTCGATGATCCGCGCGGGCGTGGTGGCGGTCACGGTTCGGGTGCTCTCGACCCCGTCGTCGCGCTGATCGCCGACGCCTCGAGCAGCGGCAGCCGGATGCGGAAGGCGGCCCCCTCACCCGGCGCGCTCTCCACGCTCACCTCGCCTCCGGCGGCGTGCACCGCCGCGGCGACGATGGCGAGGCCGAAGCCCCGCTGCGGAACCTCCCCGTGCGTGGTGAAGAAGGGCTCGAACACCCGCGACCGCGTGGCCTCGTCCATCCCCCGGCCGTCGTCTCGCAGCTCCACCTCGACCTCGCCGTCGAAGACCCTCGTCGAGAGCCTGATCGAGCCGCCGGCCTCCGTGGCCTCGCGCGCGTTGACCACCAGGTTGGCGAGCACCCGCTCGAAGCCGGTGGGGTCGAGGGCCACCTTCGCGCCCGCCGCACCCAGCGAGGAGGAGAACTCCCGGTCGACGCCCGCCAGGCCCCGCAGCGCCTCGATGGACGAGCGCACCTGCGCGTCGAGCTCCACCACCTTCGGCGCCGCGTCGACGCCCTGAGCGAACTCGCGCATGCCCGCCGTGATGCGGCCGGCGTGGGCCCCGAGGTCGCGGATGCTCCGGGCGGTCTCGCGCACCTGCGCCGGGTCGTCGGCCACCCGCATCAGAAACTCCGCCTGAGCGAGGATCGACTGCAGCGAGTTGCCGAGGTCGTGGGCGAGGCCGCGGGCCACGCGAGCGAGCGCCTCGGCGCGCAGGGCGTCCTGACGGGCGTGCTCCATCGCGTTGAGCGCCTCTTGCGCCTCGGCGAGCTCGGCCGCGGTGAGGGCGTGCGCGAGCATGTCCGCCACGGAGATGGCGAAGGCGCCCTCCTCCTCGGTCCAGACGCGCCGCTCGCCGCGGTGCTCGTGGCAGACGACGCCGATCACCTCGCCGCCGCGGTAGAGCGGCACGTCGAGCGTCGACACCACGCCGAGCGGATCGAAGTACTCCTCCACGAGGTCGGCGGTCTGCGGGTCGCTACGGACGTCCGCCGAGGCGATGTAGCGCCGCTCGCTCAGCGCGCGGGCGTAGCGCCCGAGGTCGGCGTGACGGAGCACCCCCCCGGCCGTGGCGCCGGGCTCTCGAAGGTCGAGCAGGTAGACGCACAGGAGCCCCGACAGGGCGGGCTCGAGCGACCAGATGCCGACGCGCTCGACGCGGAGCGCGCGCGAGCAGATCTCCGCCGCGCGGGCGAAGAGCAGCGGGACCGCGTCTCTGTCGGACACCTTCAGCCGGGCGAGCTCGAGGCGAGCGCGCTCGAAGTCCATCCACATCAAGGGATCACGTCGCAGCACCAACAACCCTCCGCCGATGCTCCGCCCCGCTGGTGATCGCTCGGTCGCTCCTCGCGCAGGCAAGCGGACGACCGTACCACGGCCCTACGGCTCCGCTGCTCCCCGCGGCGCCCTTGACCCCCGTGGGCGCGCGTACCATCCCCTCTCCCCCTACCGATGCACCGCCCCCTCCCCGAAGCCCCGATCCCCTTCACGCCCCGGGCGACCTGCTCTCGCTGCCTGCGCCCGGTGGCCTTCTGCTGGTGCCCCCACCTGGTCTCGCTCGACACCCGAACCCGCGTGGTGCTGCTCCAGCACCCGCGGGAGCGCGAGGTCGCCATCGGCACCGCGCGCATGGCGAGCCTCTGCCTCCCCAACTCCGAGCTCCACGTCGGCATCGACTGGAGCTCCTCGGCGGCCCTCGCCCGCGCCCTCTCCGACCCTGACCGCCCCGCGGCCCTGCTCTACCCCGGCGAAGGGGCCATCGACATCGTCGAGCACCCTCCCTCCGGCCCCGTCACCCTGGTGGTCGTCGACGGCACCTGGAGCCTCACCCGCAAGCTCGTGGCGCGAAACCCCGTGCTGGGGGTTCTCCCCCGCTACGCCTTCCGTCCCCCCGCGCCGAGCGAGTACCGCATCCGCCGAGAGCCCTCGGAGAGCTTCGTCTCCACGCTGGAGGCGCTGGTCCATGTGCTGGGCGCGCTGGAGCCCGACCCCGACCGCTTCCTCGCGATGCTCTCGCCCTTCCGGGCGATGATCGACGCGCAGATCGCCTGCGAGGCCACGCAGGCCAACCACCGGGGCCGCCGCCCCCGCCCGCCGAAGCCGCCGAGGCCTCGAGCGCGCTCACCCCTCCACGACCGCGCCGCAGACGTGGTGTGCGTCATCGGCGAGGCCAGCTCCTGGCCCCGACCGCGAGACGGCGAGGCCCCCGCCTGGCCCGAGGAGCTCATCCAGTGGGTGGCGCACCGTCCCTCCACCGGGGAGACCTTCGAGGCGCTCATCGCCCCGGAGCACCCGCTGGCGCCGGGCACCGCCGCGCAGACCGGGCTCTCCTCGGACGACGTGCTCCACGGTGAGCCCCGCGCCCACGCGCTCCAGCGCTGGAGGGCCTTCGTGCGCGACACCGACGTGATCTGCTCCTGGGGCGTCTTCGGCACCGGGCTGTTCGAAGCCGCCGGGGCCTTCCTCCCGGCCGATCGGGTCGACCTCCGCCGCGTCGCCCGCGCCGAGGCCAACGGCAACGTCGGTTCCGCCGGCGAGTACCTCCAGCGCCTCGGCGGGTCGCTCGAAGGCCTCGCGCCCATCGGCCGCGGACGCGCGGGAGAGCGCCTCGCCCGCATCGCCGCGGTGGTTCGCAAGCTGTAGCGCCGCCGAGCCGACCGACGACGGCCGCGCCCGCGGCGCGCTAGGAGCGGCGCGCGGCGATGGCGGCCAGGATGGCCTCGTGCGTCGCCGGGGAGGCCAGCGACACGACGCCGGGCCTGTCGGAGAAGGCCGCGACGGCCTCGCGGATGGCCTCGCGCGCGCTGATCGCCAGCATCAACGGAGGCTCGCCGACGGCCTTGCTGCCGTGGATGGTGTTGGACTGCGCGGCGTCGGGCAGCAGCGTCACCCGGAAGTCCCTCGGCGCGTCGCTGAACGAGGGGATCTGGTAGGTGCTCGCGGAGTGCGTGAGCAGCCTGCCCCTGGCGTCCCAGAGCAGCTCCTCGCCGGTGAGCCAGCCGACGCCCTGCACGTAGCCCCCCTCGACCTGGCCGCGGTCGACGCCGGGGTTCAGCGAGTCGCCCACGTCGTGGAGGATGTCCGTACGAAGCACCCGCTTCATGCCGGTGTAGCCGTCGACCTCGACCTCGGTCACCGCCGCGCCGAAGGCGTAGTAGTGGAAGGGCTTACCTCGCCCGGCGCTCTTGTCGTAGTGCACGCCCGGCGTGCGATAGAAGCCGGTGGCCGAGAGCGGCGTCTGCTTCAGGTACGCGTGCTCGGCGAGCTTGCGGTTGATGGGCACCGAGCGCCCGTCGGCCACGAAGGCCCCGTCCTTCCACTGGACGTCGTCGAGGGGCGCGTCGAGCAGGTGCGCCGCGATGGGGCGCAGCCGCTCCCGCAGCGTGACGCAGGCGTCGCGCACCGCCGCGCCGTTGAGGTCGGCCCCCGCGCTCGCCGCCGTCGCCGACGTGTTGGGAACCTTGTCCGTCGCCGTGCGCATCACCCGCACGGAGTCGCGGTCGAGGCCCAGCTCGCGCATCGCGATGCCCAGGATCTTCGTGTTGAGCCCCTGCCCCATCTCGGTGCCGCCGTGGTTCACCTGGAGCGAGCCGTCGCGGTAGAGGTGCAGCAGCGCCCCCGACTGGTTGAGGAAGGTCGCCGTGAAGGAGATGCCGAACTTCACCGGGGTGATGGCGATGCCGCGCTTGATGCGCGGGCTGCTCTTGTTGAAGGCCTGGATCTCCGCGCGGCGCGCGTCGAAGTCCGACGAGGCCATGAGCGCCGGCCAGATGCGCCCGAGGCGGTTGTCTTCGATCAGCTCGCCGTAGTGGGTGGTGTTGCTCTCGCCCTCCCCCCGGTAGAAATTTCTCTCCCTCACCACGTGCGCCGGGAGCCCCAGCGTGCGCGCCACGCGGTCGATGACCTCCTCGATGACGAGCATCCCCTGCGGCCCGCCGAAGCCTCGGAAGGCGGTGTGCGAGCACACGTTGGTCTTCGCCACGCGGCCGAAGAAGTCCACCGCGGGGATGTAGTACGCGTTGTCGAGGTGGAAGACCGCGCGGTCGCAGATCGACTCCGACAGGTCGAGCGCCCAGCCGCCGTCCGCGGTGAGCGCGACCTTCGCGGCGAGCAGCATCCCCCGGTCGTCGAAGCCGACCTCCCACCTCGCGAAGAAGGGGTGCCGCTTGCCGCTGAGCGCGAGGTCGAGGTCGCGCTCGACCTGCACCCGCACCCCGCGCCCGGTCTTCACCGCGGCGAGCGCCACCAGCGCCGCCCAGGTGTTGCCCTGCGTCTCCTTGCCGCCGAAGCCGCCGCCCATCCGAGGCGACTCCACCACGACCTTGTTTCTCGGCAGGTGCAGCACGTGGGAGACCACCGCCTGGACCTCCGACGGGTGCTGCGTGGAGGAGCGCACCACGACGTCGCCGTCGTCGCCGGGCTCGGCGGAGGCGGCGTGGGTCTCGAGGTAGAAGTGCTCCTGGCCGCCGAGGGTGAAGGTCCCGCTCAGCAGGTGGGGAGCGCGCGCGAGGGCCTCGTCGGGCTCGCCGCGGCTGATGCGGTGGCCCGCGGTGTGGAAGCTGTCCGCCGCGATGGCGGCCTCCGCGCCGAGCAGCGCGGGCAGCGGCTCGTAGTCGACCACCACCAGCGCGGCGGCGCGGCGCGCGGTCTGCTCGTCGTCGGCGACCACCACCGCCACGATGTGCCCGTGGTAGCAGACCTCCGTGGCGGCCAGCAGCGTCTCGTCCTGGCGCACGGCGCCCACGTCGTTGACGCCAGGGATGTCCTCCGCGAGCAGCACCGCGGCCACGCCGGGGTAGGACCGCGCGGCCGAGGCGTCGCGGTGCAGGATGCGGGCGTGGGCGTGCGGCGAGGTGACCGGCCAGAGCGTGAGCATGCCCCGGCGCTGGGCGTCGTCGTCGACGTAGCGGGCGGCGCCGGTCGCGTGCCCGAGGGCGCTCTCGTGGCGCAGCGAGCGCGAGGCGTCGCGGGTCACCTCCGCGGGGGTGGTGACGTAGTCGAGCGGGAGGTCCTGCGAGAGCGAGCGGTCGCCGGAGACGAACTTCTCGAACAGGTTGGGGATGAGCTGCCGGCGGTACGCCGCGCCGCCGCGGGCGTCGGTGATGGGCGTGAACTCGTCGGCGAGCACCGAGAGCGCCTCGCGAATACCCTCGACGGTAAAGGGCCGTCCGAGGAGGGCGGCCTCGGTGGCCTTCGCCCGCACCGGCGTCGCCGCGACGCCGCCGAAGGCGAGGCGAGCGCGGGTGATGGTCCGGTCGGGGTCGAGGTCGACCACGAAGGCGCCCGCCACGATGGAGATGTCCATCTCACGGCGCTTGCTGACCTTGAAGCTGTCGGACCGCCGGTAGGGCACCTCGGGCAGCGGGTCCCTCGGGATCTCCACAGCGACCATCACCTCGTCGGGCGCCATCGCGGTCTTGCGGTAGGCGAGGAAGAAGTCCTCCAGCAGCACCGTGCGTCGGCCCCGCACCGAGGCCAGCACCACCGAGGCGTCGTAGGCCAGGAGCACCGGCGCGAGGTCGCCGATGGGCGAGGCCGTCACCAGGTTGCCCGCGAGCGTGGCGCGGTTGCGGATCTGCCGCGACGCGAACACCGAAAGCATCTTGCCCAGCGGGCGGAGGCTCTCGCCGAGCTTCTCCTCGATGGCGGTGAGCGTGGCCGCGCCGCCGACGCGATAGACGGCCTTGCCGGCGTGCACGACGTGCAGCTCGGCCACCGCCTCGGTCGAGATCAGGTGAGGGAACTCCCGAGGCTTCTTGTTGAGCTCGACGCCCACCTCGGTGGCCCCGGCGACCAGCACCGCGTCGGGAAACTCCGCCCGGAGCGCCAGCAGCGCGTCGAGGGTCTGCGGCCGGTCGAAGCGCTCGTCGGCCCGGCCGTGGAGCGTGAGCGCCGGGAGCGCCGGGAGCGGCTCGCTCAGCTTGAGGTGGAAGCGGTCGGCCGGGTCGCGCTGCTGGAGCGCGTCGGTCATCGCGTCGCGGATGGGCCGGTAGCCCGTGCAGCGGCAGAGGTTGCCGCAGAGCTGGTCGGCGACCCGGTGGGCCTCGCCGGTGTCGGCGCGGTGGTAGCCCTCGAACATCGACATCACGAAGCCGGGCGTGCAGTAGCCGCACTGCGAGCCGTAGCGGTCGGCCATCGCGGCCTGCACCGGGTGGGGCCCCCCCTCGGCGAGCCCCTCGGGGGTGAGCAGCTCGCGCCCGTCGATCATCGGGAGCACCGTGATGCAGCTGCAGAACGACCTCCACACCGCCGCGCCCGACGCGTCGCGGTCGCGCATGACGAGCGAGCAGGCGCCGCAGTCGCCCTCGGCGCAGCCCTCCTTCGGGCCGGTGGTCCCGTTGGCGCGGAGCCAGTCGAGGAGGGTGGTCTGGGTGGAGGCCCCGGTCACAGTCACCGGCCTGCCGTTGAGCGAGAAGCGGATCGCGTCAGCCATGTTGAATTGCCGCGAAGCCTACTCCACCGAAGCACCGGGTCGAAGCACCTCCGCCAGGGGGACCGCCGCCGCCCCGCCGGGCTCGACGAAGCGGGCGTCGTCCGAGAGGGCCTCCGCGAGCGCCGCGTCCGAAGGCCCCGAGGCGAGCCTCACCGGGTAGCCCCGCACCCCGGGGTCGCCGTCATACAGATGCTCGTAGAGCGCGTGCCCGAAGAGGAGGCTCCCGCAGGGGCCCTCGAGGACTCCGCCCTCGTCGATCATCGCGAGGGTGTCCTGCTCCCGGGAGCGGGCGTTGGGGAGCGCTCCCACGCGGGCCCCGAGGCGGCGGAGGTGGGCGTCGTGCTGGCGCCTCGCGACCGCCCTCTTGGCGCGGGGAAACATCGCCCAGATGAGGGCGTTGAAGAGGTCGTGGGCGTTGCCGAGGCGGGTGGACACCTCGCCGTCGCGGTGGATGCGGACGTCGTAGAGGGCCTCGACGCCGCGGTGCTTCGCCCGGCGGCTGCGGGGCACCGAGGCGGCGAAGCGCACCGGGCGCAGCCCGGCGGGGTTCACCAGCGCGCCGAGGCGATCGTTGAGCTCGTCGAGCGAGGGCCAGCCGGAGAGGTCGCGGAGGCGCTGGGAGGCGGGGAGCAGCGCCTCCGCCCAGGGCGCGTCGATGAACGCGGCGGTCCAGGGGTCTCGCGACACGGGGAAGGCGCTCCGGTCAGGTGAGGCTCTCGGTGACGAAGATCACGTCGTCGGGGAGCAGGTCGAAGTCCGGGGCGCGGCCCTCGGCGATGTCCTCGGCGCGCAGCACGTAGGTGCGTCGCTGGCCGTTCGGGTCGATGCGGGTGACGCGCACGGAGTTCTTGTCGGCCACGGCGGTGAAGCCGCCGGCCAGGGAGATCGCCTGCGTGAGGGTGATGCACTGCTGGTGCGGAAACACCCCGGGGTGCTGCACCTGGCCGAAGACGGAGATGCGTCGGCTGTTGATCTCCCTCACCTCCACGCGCACGGTGGGGTCTCGCAGGATGTTGCCTCCCTGCGGGTTCTCCGGGGAGCGCTCGCCGAGCCGGCTGCGGAAGAGGTCGGAGAGGTCGCCGGCCTGCATCCCGATGACCCGCACCCGACCGAGGTAGGGGAAGGTGATGGTCCCGTCTTCCCCGACGCGGTACTCGCCGGTGAGGTTGGCCTCGTTGAAGACCGTGACCGTGAGCACGTCGCGAGGGCCGAGCCCGAAGACCGTGTTGCGGCAGGTGGTGCGTGGCGGGAGCGGCGAGCCGACCGGGCGGCGACACGCGGACGACATCGCGGTGAGGGCGACGGCCGCGAGCAGTAGACGGCGGAGCTGTGGGGTCATCACGAGTTGGCCAATGGGTTGCACGAGGGCGCGGCGCTGTTCAGCGTCGGAAGCGCAGGGAGTATCTCTGCGGGGAGCGCCGAGGCAACGGGATTGGGTCGGGAAGTGGTCCCTCGGGGCGATGGCGTGCTAGCGCCGCCAGCGTGCGTCGGCGTACGGCAATCGCAGCGGCAGTGCTGACCACCCTCGCGGGGGTCTCGTGCCATTCCTCCCGCCCGGCCTCGCCCGACGCCGCCACCCCGGCGCCTCGCAGGCCGCGCGTCGAGCCTCCGAGGGAGCCCATTCCGCTGCGCGCCCCGGCGACCGACACCGGCCCCTCGACGAGCGTCACGACCCGCCCGGTCCCCGCGGCCGGCGCGATGGTCACCGTCCCCGCCGGGTCGTTCGTCCTCGGCAGCACGCCCGGCGATCCCGGCCGGGACCCCTCCGTCGAGGCCGACCTCGCCCGGGTGCAGCTCCCGGCCTTCACCATCGACGCGCTGCCCTTCCCCAACGATCCGGCGCAGCCCCCCTCCAGCGGCCTCACCCGCGAGGCCGCGGAGCGGGCGTGCTCCGAGCGCGGCCGCAGGCTCTGCTCGGAGCTGGAGTGGGAGCGCGCCTGCAAGGGCCCTGGCGGGGCGATGTTTCCTGGCGGCAACACCTGGGGAGGAGCGCTCTGCGCGCAGGGCGAGCTCGGCCGCTGCGCCTCCCCGGAGGGGGCCCTCTCCATGGGCACCCGCCTCGCGGAGTGGACCCGCGACGACATCGACGAGAGGGCGATCATCCGCGGCGCCTCGGCGACGGCCGCCGCGCCGCTGCACCGATGCGCCTCGCGACGCACCGCGCTGCCCACGCAGGCGGGCCTCGAGCTCACCTTCCGCTGCTGCGGCGGAGCGCCGCCGCCGTCGATGACGTACCCGCGGGAGGTCTCTCGTCGGCCCTTCCGCGAGGAGCCCATGACGGCGGCGCAGGTGTCGGCGCTGATCGCGAGCGTGCCGGAGCTGGAGCGGCTGCGCCTGCGCGAGGGGCTGGCGATGTTTCTCCCGCAGGCCGTCACCGAGGTGATGAACCACGGCGCGACCACGGTGGAGCTGCACCCGGAGTACACCTTCACGGTCAACCCGGTGCGATGGAGCCCGACCTTCGGCGAGGACATCCTGGTGCTGGCGGGGCGCTCTCGCGCGGGGAGCTGGGTCGCCGCGCTCTGGGTGCTGCCCGACGGGCGCTACCGCCACGCGTCGAGCTTCCTGCTGCAGAACGACGCCGTGGCGATCGCGCTGGCCTTCGGCGAGGCCCGCCGCGAGGTCGTCTGGTCGTCGTGCTGGAACTGCGGCGGTGAGCACGGCGCCGTCTCCTACACGGACGCCAACCGGGTGCTCATCGTGCAGCGCTGATCGGTCGCGCTCCCTCCTTCGGGGCGATCGGGGCGATACTCCGCCCGGTGAGCGCAGCCGCCGCCCTGCCTTCCGGGGAACCCACCACGCCGCCCCCTGCACCGGACGATCGCCCGCCCTCCCGATCGGGGCGCTCGCGCCAGGAGCGGCGCGTCCCCTTGCAGGTCTGGCTCTATCCCTTCCTCTTCCTGCTGGGCGCCTCGGCGCTGATCTTCCTGGCCTCGCACTGGCTCGACGCGCGTCGCCTCCCGAAGGCTCCGCCGCTCCTCTGGAACCTCACCCACTTCGAGGGCGGCCCCATCTCCGACCTGCTGCGCGACGTGAGCCAGCTCGTGACGGCGCTGCTGGGCGTGGCCATCTCGGTGGTCGCGATCATCGTCGAGCTCGCGGCCAACCGGTACACGCACAAGATCACCGAGCTCTTCTTCCGCTCGAAGGTGAACTTCACCGTGATGGGCTTCTTCGTCATCGCGGCCATCGACTCCATCTGGGTGTCGTTCACCTTCCGCGACGACTTCGTCCCGGTGTGGGGGACGCTCGTCTCGATGGCGCTCATGACCCTGAGCATGCTGCTGCTGCTGCCGTACTTCGCGTTCGTCTTCGACTTCCTCAACCCCCTCAACATCGTCGCCCGCATCCGCTCGGAGACCCTCTCGGTCATCCGCAGCGCGCCGGCCGTCATCGGCACCGCGCAGCGCAGCGCCGAGTCCATCCAGGAGAACGCCGCCGACGGCACCGAGCAGCTCTCGGACGTCGTGCTCAACGCGATGGCCAACCACGACGGCGCCATCGCCATCGCCAGCGTCACCGCGCTCGGCGACCTCGGCCAGGACTACCTCGACGTGAAGGGCGCCCTGCCCCTCGACTGGTTCGTCATCACCGACGCGGTCGCGGAGAACCCCGACTTCGTCTCCATGTCTCCGGAGGTGCTCGAGTCCGTCGGGCGCGAGCGCGACTGGTTCGAGTTCAAGCTGCTGCGGCAGTTTCAGACCATCTACCAGGGCGGCCTCGGGGGCAGCCGCGAGCTCTGCTACGTCGTCGCCATCAAGACCCGCGAGCTCGCCGAGAGCGCCATGGACCGCTCCGAGCCCCGCGTCGTCTCGCTCTGCATCAAGTTCTTCAACACGTACCTCCGCAGCACCGTCAACGGCCGCGACGTGCGCACCGCCTACAACGTCTTCCACCAGTACCGGCTGCTCGCGGAGGCCGCCCTCCAGCGCAACCAGGGCCGCTTCGCCGTCGAGATCGCGCGGTACTTCAAGTACTACGGCCAGCTCGCGTTCAACGCCGACCTCGGGTTCATCCTCGAGACCTCGGCCTACGACCTCTGCACCCTCAACGAGATCGCCTTCAACCGGCAGTCCCCCGAGCGCCAGGAGCTGCTCCACATCTTCCTCCAGGTCGACAAGGAGGGCGACGGCGGCACCCGCGAGGCCTCCCTCAAGGGCGTGCGCAAGGCGCAGGTGAAGCTCGCCACCTGGTACCTCCTGCACCACGACGAGACCTCCGCGCGAGAGGTCTTCCGCGACATGCGCTACGAGAGCCCGGCGCGGCTCGCGTCCATCCGCGACGAGATCCTCTCGGTCACCTCGCCGGAGTTCTGGGAGGTCACCGACCGGGGGACCAACTTCGACTTCATCCCCGCGGCCCGCAAGCGGCAGCTCGTGGAGTTCTTCGCCTGGTTCGGCGACACGATCCCCCCGCCCCGCGTCGGGCTCGTGCCGGACGAAGACCCCGGCGAGCGCCACGCCCCCGCGAACATCCCCAACCCCTCGGTGAGCTGAGCAGAGCGTGTACCAACCTTGCACACACCGGGCGCGCAACAAGCGGACAACGATGCCGCACGCCTCACCTGAGGAGCCGCACCATCTCCTCGAAACCCGGCAATTCCCCGATGGATTCGCTGTGGAACAACTGCTGCACAGGAGCCTCTCCGACGAGGAGCAGTCACTGTGCACACCACCATCCACACGAAGGCATCAGGACATCGATCGGTCGGGACGACGGCGGCCACCGCCCTGCACGCGGCCTCGCCGCGGAGGGGGCTCTGATGGGCGCGCGATTCATCGTGACCCACGGCAGCGAGCTGGTGAAGGGCATGACCTGCGGTCGGGTGCAGCTCCCCAAGGGAGAGACCCCGATCGACTCGGTGCTGCGGCGCATCCAGCGCGAGACCGGCCTCCGGCTGGTGGCGCTACGCCAGGATGAGGCCGGGGCCGACGCGAGCGTACGGCACTACGAGCTGCTGCTCGGCCGGGGGCGCAGCAAGGCCGTCGCGGGCGCCGTCCACGTGACCATCACCACCTGACTCCCCGCGTCGGCGGGGAGAACGACTACATCCGCCCGCGCAGCGCGTCGAGGCGGAGCTTCCAGACCATCACCACGGCCTCGGCGAAGATCTTCCGGGACATCTTCGAGGCCCCCGCGCGCCGGTCGACGAAGAGGATCGGCACCTCGGCCACGCGCATCCCCCGCAGCACCGCGCGGTAGGTGAGCTCGATCTGGAACGAGTACCCGTTGCTCTTCACCCCGCCGAGGTCGATGCGCTGGAGCGCGTCGCGGGTGAAGGCTTTATAGCCCGAGGTAAGGTCGTGCACGTCGAGGCCGAGGATGGTGCGGGCGTAGACGCTGCCGCCCTTGGACACGAAGTGGCGCCCGGGCCCCCAGCCCTCGACGCCGCCGCCGGGGATGTTGCGCGAGCCGATCACCACGTCGGCGCCGGCCTCGATCGCCCGGATGAACTCGGGCACGTACCGAGGGTCGTGCGAGAGGTCGGTGTCCATCTCGAAGACCACGTCGTAGCCCTGCGCGAGGGCCCACTGGAAGCCCTCGAGGTAGGCCGTGCCGAGCCCGAGCTTGCCCGCGCGGTGGCGCACGTGCACCCGGAGGTCGCGCGCGGCCACCTCGTCGGCCAGCGCGCCGGTGCCGTCGGGGGAGTTGTCGTCGACGATCAGGACGTCCACCTGAGGGGCGACCGCGAAGAGCGCGTCGAGGAAGGCGTGGAGGTTCTCCCGCTCGTTGTACGTCGGGGTGATGACGAGGACGCGTCGGCTCATGACAGGGGACGGGCACGCTACGAGCAACGCTTCGCAGCGCGCAAGGAGAGATTCCAGTAGAGCCCGCGAGCGGTGTAGCGTCGGCGTGGTGTCCCGCGCCCAGCGCCCCGCCCTCGCCGCCGCCCTCGCCCTGAGCCTCGCCTGCTCCCTCGCCGCCGCCTCCCCGCAAGACCTCTTCGGCTTCGGCCCCCGGCTGGTCTCCCTGGGCGGCACCGGCGCGGCCTTCGCGGACGACTTCTCGGCGGTGCACGCCAACCCCGCGGGGCTCTCCCGGCTTCGCCAGCGCTCGCTCACCCTCGGCTACGTGGGCACCGCCTTCTGGCTCGACCTCGACGGCCGGCACTTCGCCGCCGACACCGGCTCGGCCACGATGATCGGCGTCGGGCTACCCCTCCCCTTCGGCGGCGTGCTCCGCGATCGGGTCGCGCTGGGCCTCGGGTTCTTCACGCCCACCAACGTCATCGTCCGAGGGCGCATCACCCGAGCGACGACGCCTCAGTTCGTGATCCTTCCCGACCGGGTGCAGACCGTGGCGCTGCAGATCGGCCTCGGGGTCTCGCTGCCCGCGGGCTTGCGCCTCGGCGCCGGGGTGATGGCCATGGCGGGCCTCACCGGCACCGTGCTGGTCGCCGCCGACGCCTCCGGTCGATCGAGCTCGCGCATCGACGACCAGCTCGTCGCGACCTACGCGCCCGTGCTCGGCGCCCAGTGGGAGCGCGGCGACTGGCGCGTCGGAGCCACGTACCGCGGCTCGCTGGTGGCGACCTTCCTGGTGACCATCGAGGCCCGCGACCTCGGCATCAGCCTGCCGGTCTTCAACATCTCCGGCGTCGCGCAGTACGACCCCGCGCAGCTCCAGGTGGAGGCCGCCTGGCAGCATCGCGGGTGGACCGCCGCGCTCGGCGTCACGGGCAAGCGCTGGAGCGCGTACCCGGGCCCCTCCTCCGCGACCACCGACAACAGCCCGGTCCCCCCGGCGGCGGAGTTCAGCGACACGCTGGTGCCCCGCCTCGGCGTCGAGCACCGCTGGACCTGGGATGACGGCACCCACGTCGCGCTGCGCGGCGGCTACTTCTACGAGCCGTCGCCCGCGCCCCCCGCCACCGCCGCGAGGGCCTACCTCGACAACGACCGCCACGTCTTCGCCGCGGGCCTCAGCGTCGGTGCGACGGCGGCGGGCACCCGCTACACCGTCGACGTCTTCTCGCAGACCCACTGGCTCGCCCCCCGCGACGCCGCCACCGCCACCGCCACGGTCTCCCACGGCGGCGCCCTCCTTCACATCGGCGCCAGCGCGTCGGTGACCTTCTGAGCCATGCGCGCCACCGCCCTCCCCGCAGCCCTCGCCCTCGCCCTCGCCCTCGCCCCGGCGGGCGCCCGCGCCAACCCGCTGGACATGTACGGCTTCCTCTCCCGCTCGACGGCGCTCGGAGGCGCGGTCACCGCCGACGTGGGCGACGTCTCCGCGGGCTACTACAACCCCGCGGGCCTCGCGCGGCTGCGCTCCTTCCGCGCGGAGCTCGGCTACCTCTACACCTCGCCCTCGCTCAACACCGACGGTCGCGACAACCACGTCGACTCCACCCGAGGCTTCGTCGGCGGACTCGTCGCCCCGGGCCGCGTCTTCCGCCTGCCCTTCGCCTTCGGCCTCGCGGTGCACGTCCCCGACGAGCGCCTCTCTCAGGTGCGCGCCCTGCCGCAGACGCAGCCCCGCTGGGAGCTCTACTCCGTCCGGCTTCAGCGGCTCTACATCGCCGCGAGCCTGGCGATCTCCCCGTGGCGATGGCTTCGCCTCGGCGCGGGCCTGGTCTTCATGGCCTCGACCCGCGGCGGCTTCGACATCTCGGGCCGCATCTCCGCCACGCAGCCCGCCAACAGCGCGCTCACCCACGGCGTCGACGCCGACCTCACGGCGGTGCGCTACCTCCAGGCAGGAGCGCAGGTCGACCTCCCGGGCAACGTCACCCTGGGCGCGGCCTACCGCGACGAGTTCAAGCTCGACACGGCGCTCGACGCCGACCTCCAGGGGCAGATCGTCGTCGGGGGCATCAACGACCCGAGGGCGCTCACCATCCCCGGTCACTACGGGCTCCGCTCCCACGTCATGACGGCGTTTCAGCCGCGGCAGGTAGCGCTCGGCGCGGTGTGGCGCATGACCCCGGAGCTTCGCGTGATGGCCGACCTCATGTGGGTGCAGTGGTCGCGCTACGAGAACCCCACGGCCTCGCTCGACGTGGCGCTCGACCTGACCATTCCGGCGGGCGTCCCGGGGCTCCGCCAGCCGTCGGTTCCGCAGCCCGCGGCGCGCGAGGCGATGCGCTTCCACGACACCTTCGTCCCCCGGGTGGGCCTCGAGCTCACGACCCCGGTGGGCCGTCACGCGCTCGCGTTTCGCCTCGGCTACCACTTCGACCCGACGCCGGTGCCCGCCCAGGCGGGCCTCACGAACTTCATCGACGCCTCGCGCCACGTCGCGGCCTTCGGCCTCGGCCTCACGCTCCGCCGCCTCGGCGCCCTCCTCCCAGGAACCGTCGTACTCGACGTCCACGCCTCGATGCAGCTCCTCAACTCCCGATCGATCGTGAAGGCCGACCCCAACGACCCGGTCGGCGACTACCTGGCCACGGGCACCGTGCTCAACCTCGGCACCACCCTCGCCGTGGGCTTCGAATGAAGGCCCTGCGCACCGTCGTCCTCGCGCTCGTCACGGGCTGCGGCACCCTCGCGTCGCCGGGCGCCGGCGACACCGACCTGCCCTCCGGTCGCAGCGGCCCCTACCGCCTGCTCGACAGCGAGGAGCTCTCCGAGGGCCTCTGCCTGCTGCGCGAGGAGTCCGTCGTCCTCTCCGACCCGGCCGCGCTCCCGCTGGGCCCGCACCGCACCGCGCTCTACTTCACCCGCCGAGAGGGCGCGCGCCGCACCATCCTCCGGGCCGTCGTGGTCGATGGGCGCCGCCTCGAAGCGCCGCCCGAGGAGGTGCTCGCCCCCTCCCTCGCGTGGCACGGCGACGGGGTCGGAGCGCCCGACGTCGCAGCCACCCGCGACGGCTTCGCGATGGTCTTCGACACCGCCGCGGGCCTCGGCCTCGCGACCAGCGCCGACGGCCGCGCGTGGCGCTCCTCGGACGAGCCGAGGCTCACCGCCGACGCGAGCCTCGGGGAGCTGACGCCGCTGAGGGCGCCCACCCTGGTGGTGCGCCGGGACGACTCGCTGATCATCGCCTACGAGAGCGCCGGGGCGATCTGGTCGGCGACGGCGACGGCCCTCGCCGCGCCCCTCAGCCGGGTCGACGCGGACGAGCGCACGCCCCGCCGCGAGTCGCTGCTGGCCCCCGGCGACGACGCCCGCGACGCCGGGGTGGTGGGCTACGCGTCAGGGGCCGTGGGAGATCCCTCGCTGCGCGCGGAGGACAGCCTCGCCGGTCGCACCCTCTACCGGCTGTTCTTCTCGGCCCGCAGCGCGCCCTTCGCCCTCGACGGGGGCAGCGACTTCCAGCGCGCGGTCGGCCTCGCGGGATCGTTCGACGCCGTGCACTTCACCCGCTCCGAGACGGCGGCGCTCGGCGGCCGGGTCGACCCCTCCGTGGCCGCGCCCTCGGCGTGGTCCGACGGGTCGCTGCGGACCTGGCTCTTCGTCAACGGCCGCTGCGACAGCAACGGGCGCAACCAGGGCATCCGCGTGGCAGTGGCGCCGGGCAACCGACGCTACCCGCGCACGCCTTGATCGAATACTCGAGAGGGTAATCAGCCGAAGGGGACGGTCAGCGGATGGCGCGGCACTCGTTGGCCCAGGTGCCGCCGAGCGCGATGCAGCGGGTGCGCGCCTCGGCGGCGCCTGCGCGGTTGCGCTGCTGCGAGCGGGCGTACGCGAGGACGAACCAGGCCTGGCCGCTGCGAGGGTTGGCCGTGACCGCGCGGTTGGCGACCGCCTCGGCCTCGACGTTGTGGGCGCTCTCCGCGAGGCTCATCGCGTAGGTCGTCATGGTGCGATCGTCGGTGGGGTTCGCGTCGAAGTACGCGTTGTACGCCGCCAGCTTGCCAGCGAAGGGACCGCGGAACGACCGCGCCGCGGCGAGGAGCTGCTGGGGCGTCTGCCCGGCTGGCGCCGCGACCGGGGCAGGCGGCGCCGGAGCGGGAGCGGGGGCGGGCTCAGGCGTCGCCGCGGCGACGGGCGTCGGCGCAGCGGCAGGGGCAGGCGCCGGCTCGGCGGCGGGAGCGGTCGTCGGCGCAGGGGCCGGCTCGGCCGCGGGAGCCGCGGCGGCAACCGGAGCCGCGGTCGGCTCGGCCGCAGGAGGAGGCGTCGGCTCGGCCGCGGGAGGAGGCGTGGCGGGCTCGGCTGCGGGCGTCGGGCTGGTCGCCACGGCGGGCGGGGCCTCGACCGCCGCCGGACGCCGATCGAGGCCCGTCTCGGGGACGCTGGTGTGCGAGTAGATGCCGAAGCCCGCGACCACCGCGATGACCCCGACCAGCAGGACGCCGGTGATGGTCATGGCGCGCCTGCTGCGGGCGACCTCGGCGGCGTGCTCTTCGGAGGCTGGCGCGAGGTCTTCGAAGGTGTCGTGCGTCTGCTTGTAGGCGGCGGCCGCCGCGGCCTCGGAGAAGAAGGCCCTGGCCTCGTCGCTGAGGTGCGTCGAGAGGGACTCCTTGTGAGAGCGTCGGCTGTCGTCCTTCTTGCCGACCACCTCTCCCCGGAGCGTCTTGCGGGTCTCGTCCTCGGAGGGCTTCGCGGGCTTCTCCGTGATCTTCTCCGTGATCTTCTCCGCGGTCTTCTCCGCGGTCTTCTCCGCGGTCTTCTCTGGGAGCACCGGGCTCTCGGGAGTGACCACCCTGGCTCGCTCGCCGGTCGCCTCCTCCGGGGGAATGGTGCTGCGCTCCTGCTCCCCGGCGGGGGGTCGCAGCGCGGAGTCTTCGGAGGGCTTCGCGGTCTCCGGCGCGGGCTGCACGGGCTGCTCCGCAGGCACCTTCGGCGCCGTGAAGGAGTCGGTGCCCGAGATCAGCGTGGCCTTGGTATCCCTCGCCTCGGCCGCCATCGCCGCGGAGCGGGGAAACGGGATCACGTTGTCGCTGCTGGGCGTCGGATCGATGGAGAGCGTCGAGCGGCCGCCGGGAGGGAGCGACTCGCGGGCCTCGGCCTCGTGCGCGGGGGCTCCGGGCTTCGCGGACACCGCCTCCGCCGCCTGCGTGGACGACGGCGTGGGAACGGTGCTGCGTTGCGAACGGTTGCGCTTGCCTTTGTTCTTCGCCACGGTCGCGTTACCTCACTTCAATCGCACCACGTCAGGCATGGTCGAATACGGCTCTCAGGCTGCAGCGACCATGCCACGTCGCACAAGCCCCTGTCTCACCGAAATCGTTGTGACATTCGCGCCGCGGACGCCCGCCAGCGTGCATGTCTATGGAGTCCGGTTGCCGATGTCGCCATTGGCTCAATGGCACAAGTGGTTGCACGAATAGATGCCTCGCGCCATCGACGCTTGACCCTGTCAACGCCCCTCGACTAGCGTCCGCGGCGTTCGAACTGAGGAGGCGTTTCAACGATGATTCGTGCGCTGCGCACTGTGCTGATGGCTTCGCTGCTCGTGTCCGCAGCCGCGTCGACGGGTTGCAAGAAGGACGGCGTGTTCTTCCAGAGCGTCAACCCCGCCTCCGGGCGTCCGAGCGGCGGCGAGGAGGTGCGCATCCGCGGTCATGGCTTCCGCGCCCTCGGCGGCCTGGAGATCAGGGTCGGTCCGAAGCCCGCCCAGAACGTCGGCATCGCCGACGACGAGACCATCGTCCTCACCACGCCCGAAGCGCGCGAGGCCGACCGCGGCCACCCCATCGACGTGTACATCCTCACCAACGAGGGTCGCAGCATCGTGCTGCGCGGCGCGTTCACCTACCGCCGCGCCGCCGAGGGCGGCGGCGCCAACGAGCTGCAGCGCCGCCTCTAGGCGCATCGGTCCAGCGCCGCGAAGGGCATCGAAGCCCCCCGCGGCGCCTTCCTCCCTCCCCCGCTCAGCCCAGCGCGGCCTTCACCCTCGCGGCGATCTCGTCGGCCGCGGTGGCGATGTCGATGAGCTCGACGTCCTTCCCGCTGCGGGCCTTCAGCTCCACCTTCCCCTGCTCCAGGCTCTTCTTCCCGAGCGTCACCCGCAGCGGGATGCCCAGCAGGTCGGCGTCCTTGAACTTCACCCCGGGGCGCTCGTCGCGGTCATCGAAGAGCACCTCGACGCCCCGCGCGGTGAGCTCGGCGTAGAGCCCGTCGGCCGCGGCCACGGCCTCGGGCGTGGTGACCAGCGCCGAGAGCATCACCTGGTAGGGGGCGATGGACATCGGCCACATCAGGCCGTCGGCGTCGTAGCACTGCTCCGCCGTCGCCGCGACGAGGCGCGACACCCCGATGCCGTAGCAGCCCATCACGATGAGCTTCTCCGCGCCGCTCTCATCGAGGAACTTCGCGCCCATCTTCCCGGTGTAGTGCGTGCCCAGCACGAAGATGTGCCCGCCCTCGATGCCCTTGTACTCCTGCAGGCCCGCGCCGCACTCGGGGCACGGGTCGCCGCTCCCGACGGCGCGGACGTCCGCCACCTTCGCGCGCTCGCCGAGCGAGGCGAGGGCGTCGACCATCGACACGTGCTGCCGGTGGAAGCCGCTCTTGTTGGCGCCGGTGACCACCTCCGTCACCTCGGAGACCTCGCGGTCGACGAGCACCTTCTCGACCCCGGCCGGCAGGTCGCGCGGGCCGATGTACCCGGCGTGCAGCCCGGCGGCCGAGAGCTCCTCGTCCTCCGCGGGGCGCAGCCAGGTGGCGGTGAGCTCGCGGCTGAGCGCGATCTCGTTGATGCGGCGGTCGCCGCGCACGAAGACCAGCGCCATGCGCGGGGTCGACCCGGGCGCCTGGCCGAAGAGGTACACGCCCGCCTTCACGGTCTGCGTGGCGGGGACCTTCAGGAACTCCGCGACCTCCTCGATGGTCTTCTTGTTGGGCGTCGCGACGTCGGACTCGCGCTTGCCCGACGCGGTCACGGCGGTCACCGTGGACGGCGCGTGCTTCGCGACGGCGGCCTCGACGTTGGCCGCGTACTCGCACGACGGGCACACCACGATGGCGTCCTCGCCGGTCTCCGCGAGGATCTGGAACTCCGCGCTGGTGTTGCCGCCCATCGCGCCGGAGTCGGCGGCGACGACGCGGTACTTCACGCCTACGCGCTGGAAGATCCGGTCGTACGCGGCGCGCATGGTCATGTAGCTGGAGAGCGCGTTCTCCTCGGTGGTGTCGAAGCTGTACGAGTCCTTCATCAGGAACTCGCGGCAGCGCAGCAGGCCCGCGCGCGGCCGGGCCTCGTCGCGGTACTTCCACTGGATCTGGTAGAGGTTCACCGGGAGCTGGCGGTACGAGCGCACCACCCCGCGGACGAGGTCGGTGATGACCTCCTCGTGCGTCGGGCCGAGGTGGTAGTCGTTGCGCTTCTGGTCCTTCAGGCGGAAGAGCGTCGAGCCGAAGAGGTCCCATCGGCCGGTCTCCTTGAAGAGCTCGGCGGGGACGAGGGCGGGGAGCATCACCTCCTGGGCGCCCGCCCGGTCCATCTCCTGGCGCACGATGCCCTCGACCTTGCGCAGCACCTTCAGGCCGAGCGGCAGGAACTCATAGATCCCGGCGCCCACCTGGCGGATGTACCCGCCGCGCAGCAGGAGCCTGTGCGACGGGTTCTTCCGCGCCTCGGCGGGGTCTTCACGCAGCGTGGGAATGAACGACTTTGAATAGCGCATCGGTTTCGTAGGCCTCCGGGAGCGCGGGAACCTACGGAACCACCGCATCAAGTCAAGACATCGCCGCCGCTCAGCGGGTCGCGCCGTCCATCGCAGCGACCGCCGCGTCGGGAGAGGCCCAGGCGTCGTCGAGGCCGCCGTCGTTCAGCCGGTCGCGCACCGTCACGCAGCGCCCCTCGGCCGAGCACGACGCCGCCACCGCCGCGCCGCATCCACCACCGCCGCCGCCGCCCGCGCAGCGCGCCATCGTGCCGCAGCCCAGCGTCTGCCAGCGCTCGCGCAGCAGCCGCATCCGCTCGTACTCCGGCGTGGCCGCGTTGATGAACACCTCGCACGCGCAGCAGAGCGTCTCGCACACCGGCGTGGCGCACTCGCCCTCCACGCTGCACGTCTGGGCGTAGCGCACCGCGGCCGCGTAGTCCTCGGAGACGGCCTGGCAGGGCCCGCCGAGGTCCCCCGGGGCGGCTGCGTCGGCGGAGCTCGCGACGTCGCCGAGGGGCGTGACGTCGATGGAGGGGATCACGTCGAAGCGCGTCGACACGTCCGTCACCGTCGCGTCGAGGGTCTCCTCGACCACCGCGTCGCGCGCGTCGAACCGGGGGACATCCTCCGGCGCCGGATCGGACCCGCAGCCCGCGAGGGCGAGCACGAGCGCAGCCGACGTCGCGGAGGTCGGGGGCCACCTCACGTCGCGGTCTTCCCCTCCGGACCGATGATCTCCACGGAGAAGTCCTCCATCACCGGGTTGGCGAGCAGCTTGTCGGCCGCCTCGCGCAGCAGCCTCGGGGCGTCGGCCACCGAGTCGTCGAGTTCGACCTCGATCACCTTGCCCACGCGCACCTCGCGCACCCCCTGAAGCCCCAGCGCGTCGAACCCCCGGCGGATCGCCTCGCCCTGCGGATCGAGCACCTCGCGCTTCAGCGTCACCGTCACCCTGGCTCTCATGGTCGTCGCTCCTCTCCTACAATCCGATGGCCGCGAGGGCCGCCTCGATGCGCGCCTGCGGGGGACGCAGGTCGGCCACGAAGGCCCGGCCCGTGATCCGCTCGAAGGCCTCGACGTAGCGCCGCGCGGCCTCGAGCCGCACCTCGTCGGTGAGCGGCGGAATCGCGCCGTCGCCGGTGAAGCCCTGCGCCGAGAGCCAGCGCCGCACGTACTCCTTGTCGAGGCTCTCGGGCTCCTCTCCGCGCGCGTGCCTCTCGGCGTAGCTCTGCGCGTACCAGAAGCGCGACGAGTCGGGCGTGTGCACCTCGTCGATCACCACGATGCCGCCGCCCCGGGACTCCGGCAGCCGGCCGAACTCGTACTTGGTGTCGACCAGCACCAGGCCCTGGCGGGCGCAGAGCGCCTGGCCCCGCGCGAAGAGCGCGAGCGCCATCTCCGACACCCGGGCCATGTCGGCCTCGGAGATCACCCCGCTGGCCACGAGCTCGGCCGCGGAGACGGACACGTCGTGGCCGCCCTTCTCGGCCTTGGTGCTGGGCGTGACGATGGCGTGAGGGAGCGGGTCGTTCTTGCGCAACCCGTCGGGCAGCGGGTGACCGCAGAAGGTGCGCTCTCCGCGGGAGTAGGCGCTCCACACGGAGGTGCTGGTGACGCCGGTGAGGTACGAGCGCACCACGACCTCGACGGGCAGCGGCGAGCACTCCCAGGCGAGCGCGACGTTGGGGTCGGGCGACGAGATGAGGTGGTTGGGCGCGACGTCGGCGGTCTGCTCGAACCAGAACGCGCTGAGCTGCGAGAGCACCTGCCCCTTGAGGGGGATGGTGCCGAGCACCCGGTCGAAGGCGCTGATGCGGTCGGTGGTGATGAGCACCCGCCGGCCGTCCGGGAGGGTCCAGTTGTCGCGCACCTTGCCGCCGTAGAAGACCCCCAGACGGGGCAGCGCGATGGACTCCAGCGGGTGCGAGAGCGCGGTGCGGAGCGTGGCGTCGTCGATCATCGGGAGGCCTCCACGGCGCGGGAGATCACCTCGTCGACATGGCGGAGCGAGTGCGTCAGGTCGAAGCACGCGTCGAGGGTCGCGGGGGTCAGTCGGGCGCTCACGTCCGCATCCTGGCCCAGCAGCGCCCGGAAATCCCCCTCTCCCTTCCACGCCTTCATCGCGTTGCGCTGCACCATGACGTAGCCCTCCTGCCGCCCGGTGCCCGAGGCCACGAGCGCCAGCAGCACCGCCTCGCTGGCCCAGAGCCCGCGGGCCAGGTCGAGGTTCTCCCGGAGGGCGGGCTCGTACACCACGAGGCCGCGCACCAGCGTGGTGGCGCGCTCGAGCATGAAGCCCAGGGTGGTCGTCGCGTCCGGCGCCAGCATGCGCTCGGCGGAGGAGTGGGAGATGTCCCGCTCGTGCCAGAGCGCCGTGTTCTCCAGCGCGGCGCCCGCGAAGGCGCGCATCATCCGAGCGAGCCCGCAGAGGTTCTCCGAGAGGATCGGGTTGCGCTTGTGGGGCATCGCGGAGGAGCCCTTCTGCCCGACGGTGAAGGCCTCCTCGGCCTCCATCACCTCCGAGCGCTGCCAGTGGCGCACCTGCACCGCGAAGCGCTCGATGGCCCCCGCCACCACCGCGAAGGCCGAGAAGTACGCCGCGTGGCGGTCGCGCGGGATCACCTGCGTCGCCACGGTCTCCACCCCGAGGCCCAGCGCCGAGAGGGCGCGGCCCTCGAAGGCCGGGGAGAGGTGGGCGTAGGTGCCGACGGCGCCGGAGAGGCTGCCGACGGCCACCTCGTCGCGGGCCGTGCGCAGCCTGGCGCGGGCGCGGGTGAGCTCCGCGAGGTGGCCCGAGAGCGCCAGCCCGAAGGTGATGGGCTCGGCGTGGATGCCGTGAGAGCGGCCGATCATGGCAGTGCCGCGGTGCGCCTCGGCCTTCTCGCGCATCGCGGCGAGCAGCGCCTCCAGCCGGTCGAGGCACATGGTCGCGGCGTCGCGCAGCAGCATGGCGAAGGAGGTGTCGAGCACGTCGCTGGAGGTCATGCCCCGGTGGAGCCAGCGCGCGGGCTCGCCCGCCAGCTCCTCGACGTGCGTGAGGAAGGCGATGACGTCGTGGCGGGTGGTGCGCTCGATCTCCTCGATGCGCGCCGCGTCGAGCGAGAGCCCGAGCGCGCGGATCTTCTCGGCGGTGCCGGCGGGCACGAGCCCCTCGGTCTCCATCGACGCGCAGGCGGCGAGCTCGACCTCGAGCCACGTCTGAAAGCGGCGCTCCGGCGACCAGAGCACCGAGAACTCGGCGGGTGTGTATCGGGGGATCATCGGCGCGGATGCTCTTGCCACATGCGCGGGGCGATGGGCAAAGCGATGTCTGGCTTCGCGTCCGAAGACGCGAGGGAGGACGGGGGCCCCCTCGGGACTTCTCGCGTTGACACCACGCGGGCAGCGGTGTTGCGATCCCGCCGCGCCATGCAGAGACCCCCGTGGAGGATTCTCGGTGACTCCTCCGAGATCGTGCTCGCGACGCCGATCGACGGCGGCCTGGTAGGGGCCGCGAGGCTCGACCCGCGCGAGGCCGAGCTGCAGCTCCGACGGCTCATCGGCCCGTCGTGGCGGGGCGCCGCGAGCTCGGGTCCGATCGTCGATGCCGCCCGCTACGTGAGGGCGCACCACGCGCTGCGCCTGGGGGCGCTCACCGACGACCCGAGGCGCGTGGTGACCGAGGCGCTCGCTCGCGGCCTGCTGGTCGCGTGGCGCGTCGAGGTGCGGCGCCGGGCCGCGGGCGGCGGCGCGGGGGAGACCGCCGACGGGCAGGAGATCGTCCCCGCCGGGGAGCTGCTGCGCAAGACGTGGATCGAGCTCGAGCTCACCGACATGGACGGCAACGCCATGCGGGGCGAGCGCTACTGGATCAAGCTGCCCGACGGCACCGTGCGCGAGGGCCTGCTCGACGAGCACGGCCGCGCGTACTTCGGCGACCTCGACCCGGGCACGGCGGAGATCCGCTGGCCCGACCGCGACGGCGAGGCCACCGACCCGGCGATGCCGCTGGGGCAGCGGGCGATCGAGGAGAGCGCCGCGGGCACCACGGCGGGCTCTCGCGCGGCCCCCAGGGAGCGCACCTGGGTGGAGATCGAGCTCCTCGACATGGCCGACCAGCCGGTGGCCTACGAGCGCTACTGGATCAGGCTCCCCGACGGCACCGTGCGCGAGGGGGCCCTCGACGCGATGGGCCTCGCGTACTTCGACGACCTCGACCCGGGCCAGTGCACCATCCGCTGGCTGGGGCGCGACGAGGAGGCGGCCTTCCTGGAGCCCGACGCGACCGCCCCCGGGGCGACCGACCGGGTGGCCGCGCAGGTCGAGACCCTGGTCTCCGCGGCGCGCGAGGGTGCTCCCTTCTGCGAGGAGTGCGAGCGCGCCCGGCGGCAGCAGGAGGCCGCGGCCTGAGGCCACGGGCGGAGCACATGGCCGAGGTCCCGATCGAACAACTGACGCAACGCCTCTGGCCGAGAGGCGACGACGAGCACACCTACGCGCTGCTCGACGGCGCCCGCGACCCGAAGGTGCACCCCGCCCTCTCGGCCAGCGAGCTCGCGGCGCGCTGCCTGTACATCGGCGAGCTCGACCCCGCGCTCGCCCGGGTCGCCCCCTACCTCGTGCGGCTGACGAGGGGCGCCCCCGCCACGCTCCGGCTGCTCGAGGCCTCCTGGGGCGAGGCCTGGGGCGTCTTCTTCCGCTCGTCGGCCCCGATGGGGGCGCTGCACCGGCACTTCCGCCGGCTGCTCCGGGTGCAGGACGAGCGCGGCCGGCGGATGCTCTTCCGCTTCTATGATCCTCGGGTGCTGCGGATGTACCTCCCGACCTGTCGCCCCGACGAGCTCGACCAGGTCTTCGGGCCGGTGGAGTTCTTCCTGCTCGAGGCCGAGGAGACGGCGCACATCGTGGAGTTTCGCAACCAGCGCGGCGTGCTGGCGCAGAGCGAGGTGCGCTCGGAGAAGCGCCTCGCCTGGCTGGGGGACTACCTCCGCAAGAGCCGCGACGAGGACGCCCCGAAGGGCTGATCTCAGCGGATGATCGTGCGGTGCGAGGCGTCGAACTCGGGGCCGATGCACACGAGCGAGGTCTCCGTCGCGACGAAGATCTCGCCCGATGCGGTGAGCACCGGCGCCGTGGCGAAGGTCTCGCCCGGCAGATGGAAGATGGTGGCCGAGCGGCCCTCGGCGTCGATGACCCCGAGCGTGTCGGCGACGGCGACGAGGAGCCAGCCCTCGGCGGTGACCAGCGCCCGAGGGCGCCCTCGCTGCGGCGCGAACTCCCAGAGAGGGTCGCCCATCGGGCTGAAGGCCGTGATGCGGCTGTCGGTGACCACGAAGACGCGATGGTCACCCGTGATGATGGGCGGCACCCGGGTGTCGGCGGCGTCGTCGGGCAGGCGCACGGAGAACACCTGCTCCCCCTGGGCGTTGAGCATCCACAGCCGCGGGCCCTCGCTCGTGCGAACGATCAGGTAGACGCGCCCCGCCTCGCCGAGGGAGACCGCGCGCGGCTCGAAAGCGCCCCGCACGAGCTGCTTCACCGAGAGGTCCATGCCCGCGGTGAGCACGTGGTCTCGCCAGGCGACCAGCACCCGGTCGCCGTCCATCGCGCCGACCACGTCGCCCGCCATGTCCACGACCAGCGCACCGCGGCTGGTCCCGGAGCGCAGGATGCCCTCCGGCGACGCCTCGACGGGATCGCCCACGTCGAGCACCTCGACGGCGAGCGTGGTCTGGTGCTTCGGCTCCTCCTCGGGGTTGCGGTCGAGCTCGGCCCCCACGACGACCACGCTCCGTCCCCTGACCCCGACGAAGGGGTACGTCGCGCCGTCGGCGAGGTGGAGCCCGTACGACCACTGCGTGCGGCCCGTGGCGAGGGAGGCGGAGACCAGGCACCCGTCGTTGTTGACCAGGCAGAACGACTGGTCGTCGGGGGTGATGACGATGGGGCTCGGGCCGGAGCGGCCGGCCCGGCGGAGCCTGCCGTCGAGCCCGAAAAGCTGCCACACGGCCGCCTGCACCAGGATCGCGTTGCGGTGCTGGAGCACGCTGTGGGCGCGGGTGTCGGGGCGCAGCGGCGTCGCGAAGCGCTGGGCCCAGGTGACCGAGAGGGGGTCGTGGAGGGCGGCGTCGAGGCGGCTGTTCTGCCGGGCGTCGGCGAAGGGCTGCGTGGGGCCCGTGAGCGGGCTCCGGGGCGGCGCCGGCTCGAAGCGCTCGGGGTAGGTCGCGGCGCGCAGGGGCAGCGGCTCCACCTCGCTCGCCTCGGTGGGCTTCATGAACGCGATGCGGGAGAGGGTGGTCACGGTCGGCCTCAGTCCATGGGCAGTTCGTACGCCCCCGACTCCATCAGGTCGTCGACCTGGAGGTTGTCGAGCGCGAGGGTGGACGCGAAGGCGCGGATGTCCGACGCCTCGAGCTTCGACGAGGCCTTGTACGCGCCGATCATGGACGGGAACGCCTCGAGCATCATCTCCTCGAAGCGGTCGGGGCTGTCCGCGGTGAGAGTGACCGTGGTGCTGCTCCGCCAGCGCTCGAGGTGGGTCTTGAAGAGCGCCGCGTGCGCCTCGATCGAGCGCACCTGGCGACGGAGCTGGATGAGCAGCACCGTGGCGTCGGTGCGGGTGACCAGGGCCTCCGCGGCCGACACGTCGGTCGCGTCGGTGAGCTCGAGCTCGGAGACGACCACCGCGAAGGCCTGCGCGCCCACCACCGCCTCCTGGCGCGCGTCACAGTTCTCCGGGTCTGCCGACTCGAACGCGCTCAACTGCCGGCCGATCTCGGCGAGGGAGGGCTTCGCCCGATCGGTCCACGGCCCCCGCGGGCTCGGCTCGGGGGCGATCGTCGCGGGCCCGACGAGCTCGCCCAGCGCCTTGATGCGCCCCCCGATGTCGAGCGGGTCCTTCGACTTGTAGGCCGTGAGGAGCCCCTTCACGCGGGCGAACACCGACCCGTTGCGGTGGGCGGCGGGCACCAGCGCCTCCCACGCCGTGGCCTCCGGCAGGTCGCCCTCCAGCGGCAGCGGATCCCACTCGGCCTTCGCGGGCGTCCCCGGCTTGCAGATCACCTCGAACTGCGGCGCGTGCGCGGTCGAGACCTTGGTGATCGTCTCCTCCCGCTCGGTGTTGCGCTTCTTGAGGTCCTTGGCCTTGGCCTCGAGGTCGCGCACGTAGAAGAGGGCGCCAAGCGCCTTGCGGGCCGTCTCGGCGCGGCCGCGCAGCGACGTCACCGCGGCGCGGCGGTTGGGCACCGCGCCCGCCGTCGAGAGCCAGGAGTCGCAGGCGGTGACGACCGCCTTGGCGGACGCGAAGCGCGCCTTCACCTGGTCCGCGGCGTGGCCCTCGTACTGCCCGACCGCGTTGTTGATCGCGCTCACGCTCGCATGCGTCACGCTCCACCCGCCGCGCACGGTGATGGTCCCCTCCGCCACGGGGCCGATCAGGGCGTCGAGCCGCGCGGCCTTGTTGGAGTCGTCCCAGCCGATGGCGTGGTAGTCGGTCAGCTTCGTCTTGGCGTCGGTCCAGAGCGTCTCGGTCTTGAACTCCCCGACCCGGGTCTCCCACTTGTCGACGGGGTCGAGCTCGGTCACTCCCGAGATCAGCAGCCGCGGCGAGAAGTGCACGAGGCACCGCTTGAACACCCACTCCTGCGGCGTCCCCTTGGCGTGGGTCCCGCGCAGCGCCCAGACGTGGTTGAGCTTCCGGGGCTTCGGGGCGTCGAGGCGCCTCGCGACGCGCGCCAGGGCGTGGGCGAGCTTCTTCAGGTCGGCCTCCGCCTCGCGCTTCACGCCCCACGCGCTGACCTTCACGCGCACCGTGACCAGCAGGATGCCGTCGTAGGGCTCGCTCCCCGGGGGATCCTCCCGGGTCGGCAGCGTCGCCTGGGAGAAGGCGTCGGCGCCGATGGCGTAGAGGAAGAGGTTGACCTTGCCCCGGTTCACGGCGAGCGGGTCGCTCGAGGGGATCGCGAAATCGTTCTTCGCGGGGTTCACCGGCCAGAAGGCGTAGTGCCGCTTCATCTCGTTCGCCGTGGGGTACGGCGGGAGCCAGTAGTCCGCGTAGGTGCCGCCGAGCTTGACCTTCATCGCGACGCGCGACGTGATGCGCACCCACTCCGCCGCCTGCCAGAAGTAGCGGTTGTGGAGCTTGTGGTTGCCGTTCATCAGCGGCGCGTTGTCCTCGCTGTACTCGATGGTGCGCCCGTCGAGCTCGTAGGGGTCGCCGGGGAGCGTCGAGTAGAAGCTCGGCTGCCCGTACGACGCCGCGCTCCAGCGCTCGTTGTACTCGTCGGGCAGCGCGCTCTGGTGGCCGTGCTCGTGGGCGTTGGTGAAGCCGTTGGAGTTGCCGCTGTCCTGCGGGGCCGAGTTGCCGGACTCGCCGCCGCCGCTGTTGCTGCGGAAGTCGCGGGCGTTCTTGGTGTGGTCGGCGAGCTTGATCTTGAAGTGCGCCTGGGCCTCCGGGGTCACCTGCATGAAGCTCACGACGACGACCTTCAGCGCCTTCGTCGGGTCCTTGGCGAGCAGCTCCGGACGGCCCTGAGAGTTCTTCGCGTCGAGGCCGTTGAAGCGGTTGAGCACGTTGCGGACGAAGGCGACCTGGAAGGCGTCGAGCGCCATCCCATGGGGCGGAATCGTCGCGTCGAAGCACAGCCGGTGGAACCATAGGTTGACCGCCACCTCTACGGGCTTGCCGTCCACCGTCGCGGCGTTGCAGCAGCGCGCGAGCACCATGTCGAAGCGCCCGATCGGCGACCCGTCGGCCGTCTCGTCGTAGCGCCCGAAGCGGGTCATGTAGTCCTGCGAGTAGTACGGCTGGATCGTCAGGCTGACCTTGTCGGTCACCCCAGGCACCCCCGCGCCCCTGAACGACCGGCCGGGCGCCATCTTGTGGTCCGTGGTCTTGCGGATGTAGCCCGGCTGACCCGGCGTCGGCTCCCACACCTCGGTCGCCCCGAAGCGCGCCGTGGCGTCGACCCAGCGCACCGCCGCGCGCGCTCCCACCACGTCGTAGTCGGGGTCGGCGGGAGAGCTCGCCACGGTGCGCCGGTCGAAGACGTCGAAGACGCTCCCCTGCGCCGCGATGAGCCGCGTCCAGCCGGGGTGGTCGACGACGTAGTTCTCGTTCGCCTCGGGCGCGCCGACCGCCGGCGTCTTCGTGTACCAGGGCAGCTTCGCCCCGTCGTCGGGCTTGTAGACGCCCTCCTTCGAGGTGTCCGCGAGCGTGTCGTCGAAGGTGTGGGCGAAGATCGCGAGGCGGTCGTCGTGGGTCCAGGTGGCGAGGCGCCTGCCGTCCTCGTCGGTGAGGACGATGTCGTCGAGCGAGAAGGTGAGCGGCTTCGCCTTGGAGCTGGGCTTGCTCGCCACCTGCTCGTACCAGCCGAACTCGTCCGGGCTGGCCGAGAGCCGGGCGTAGTAGTTGCGGGAGTTCCAGGCCTCCGGGAGGTCGTAGAAGTCCAGCCGCTCGGGGCCCGGCTTCCACTGCTCGTCGGTGGCGATCACCCGGGTGCGCTTCGTCGCCGTCTCGGAGTGGATGCACGTCTTCGCGGGAAGCGAGAAGCGCAGCAGCGTCTGCCCGCTGGGCCGCTTCTTCTCCGTGCCGTCGGGCTTGCGCTGGACGATCCACGGCACGCACTGGAGCGTGTCGTCGCCCTCCACCACCCACCAGTTGGAGCGCACGTCGGGCTTCGTCGTCGACGACGTCGGCTTGTAGCGGAAGCCCTCGATCACCATCGGGGGAAGGGTCTTGCGCTTGTCGGCGTGGTCGCTGTGGCCATAGCGCCGGTCGAAGAACTCGAACTTCAAGAACTGCCAGTGCGGGTCGAGCACCAGCTTCACCGGCGCGTCGACCTTGCCCAGGCTCGCGGCGCGACCGCCGACGGTCATCTTGAAGTGCGCCGGGTCGGCGACCCAGCGGCCGTCGTCGTCGGTGACCGCCCAGTCGGCCTCGCGCAGCGACCACTCCCTGGGGAGGGTGAAGAAGCGCGCGTCGCGGGTGCCGGTGGGGTCGGTCTCCGCGGGCTCGGAGCCCCGCTTCTGGGTCTTCGGATCGCCAGGAAGCTCACAGATGACGCGGTTCTTCGAGTCGGACCCGAGGCGGAGCGTGAGGGTCTTCGCGGCGAGCACCGAGGCGTGACCGATCACCTCAAGGGAGAGCTTGCCATCGTCGCCCAGCGCCGCGTCGATGGCGTGGTCGGGGTGTTCTCCGAGGAGCACCTTCACCGGCGTGCCCTTGGGGAAGGGCCGCTCGTCCCCGTCGGGGTCCTTGAACCTCAGCGTGGCGAAGAGCCGGACGCAGGCCCGGATGGTGTTGCCGATGGTCGAGGGCAGGCCCTTGTTGCCCGCGCGAGCGACGTCGTAGCGCTCCTCGGTGTTGTCTCGCACGCCGCTGCGAACGATCACCCTCGCGGCGTCGAAGAGGGTCTGCGTCTCGACGCAGCGGAGCGTCGCCGCGGGCGCAGGCTCGGTGACGCAGTTCACCAGCGCGGTGAGGGTGAAGGGCTCGTAGCCGTCGCAGGCCCGGGTGAGGTGCACCACGCAGTCGATGGTGTCCTCGTGAGAGAGGTCCTCCGGCGTCGTCTTGTGCTTGCCGACGACACCGAGCACCTTGCGATCGCCGGTCGCGCGGCGCGGCGGGATGTCGAACTCCTCGCCCTCCGGCGCCATCGCCGGGTGCTTGATGGAGAAGCGCCCCCCCTTGAGGTTCGCGTAGTCCCAGAGCTTCACCACCACGGTCACGGCGTCGCCGATGCGGCCCAGCGGCCGACCCCGCCAGTCCGTCTCCGGGTTCCTGAAGCTCTCGATGGTCACATGAGCCGTCATCGATCCATCGCCCTGCTCTCAGCCGCCGTGCATCCGTCCGGCGGCCGCTGTGTCTACCCTGTGAAGGTCTCTCGCAGCGCCGACTGCGTGGAGGCGTCGAGCTCGCCCGTCGCCGTGAGCCCGCGGCTCGTCTGGAAGGCCTTGAGCGCCATCACGAAATCCTCGCTCATGCTCCCGTCGACGGCCCCGAAGTACGCCCCCATCTGCCGCAGCCGGGCCTGCGCGCCCCGCGGGGTGTCCACCGGGTCGAGGTTGCCGAGGTTGAGCTCGAAGCTCTCGCCCGACTCCACCAGGAGCAGCGTGCCTCGCCTCGCCTGCGGGGGGATGGGCACCCGCACCGCGCCCTCCCCGTCGGTGGAGCCCCGGGTCTCCACGCCGTCGATGGTGAGCACGTAGGCGAGGTTGGCGCGGGCTTCGCCGCCCTCGTCGTGCAGCCGGAGGTTGAGCTTCGCGGGGATGTTCTTTACGCGGAAGGTGTGACGCGCCCCGGTGGGCCGGACGTACTCCTTCACGGTCTTCTCGGGGATGGTCACCACGTCGCCCGGGAGCAGCACCGTCGGGTCTCGCCGGGACTCGCGAATGGCCTTGTTCTCAGGGAGATTCCATAGGGTCTCCCAGAAGAAGCCGTAGCTCTCGGCGATGCTCACGAGGCACTCGCCCTGCTGGACCTGATGGGTCGTTGGCATCCGATCGTCCTCCGGGGCCGTGTAGCGGGCGCGGATGACATCCCAGCGCCACTGCGCGGTCAAGGCGCGAGTTCGGAGGGGAGCTTCGGCGGGAGGGATCGAGGAGCGCGGGCCGCACCGAGGACCGGAGCGGCCCCGGCGGATCACATGTGCGCGATGACGGCGTCGCCGAACTCGGAGCACTTCACCTTCGTCGCGCCCTCCATCTGGCGGGCGAAGTCGTAGGTGACGTGCTTGGCGCCGATGGCGCCGTCCATGCCCTTGATGACCAGGTCGGCGGCCTCCTTCCACCCGAGGTGGCGGAGCATCATCTCGCCCGAGAGGATCACCGAGCCCGGGTTCACCTGATCGAGGTTGGCGTACTTCGGCGCGGTGCCGTGGGTCGCCTCGAAGATCGCGTGGCCGGTCTTGTAGTTGATGTTGCCGCCCGGGGCGATGCCGATGCCGCCGACCTGCGCCGCGAGCGCGTCGGAGAGGTAGTCGCCGTTGAGGTTGAGCGTCGCGATGACGTCGAAGGCCTCGGCGCGGGTGAGCACCTGCTGCAGGGTGATGTCCGCGATGGAGTCCTTGATCATCAGCTTGGACTTCCACTTGCCCGCGCCGTGGGTCTCCCAGAGCTTCATCGCCGTGTCGACCTCGGCCACCAGCTCGGCCTGGAAGTCCGGGGGCGCCATGTCGAAGCCCGGCTCCACCAGCCTGGCGTTGGCCTCGTTGGTGAGGTTGGCGTTCGCCTCCTTGTTGCCGAAGATCCAGCTCTCGCGCTCGGTCACCACGTCGGCGCGAAACTCCCGCATCGCCAGGGCGTAGCCCCAGTCGCGGAAGGCCCCCTCGGTGAACTTCATGATGTTGCCCTTGTGGACGAAGGTCACGCTCTTGCGCTTCTCGTCGAGGGCGTAGCGGATGGCGGCGCGCACGAGGCGCTCGGAGCCGTCGCGCGACACGGGCTTGATGCCGATGCCCGAGGTCTCCGGGAAGCGGATCTTGGTGACCTTGAGCTCGGTCTGGAGGAAGGCGATGAGCTTCTTGGCGTCGGCGGACTCGGCCTCGTATTCGATGCCGGCGTAGATGTCCTCGGTGTTCTCGCGGAAGATCACCATGTCGACCTTCTGCGGGGCCTTCACCGGCGAGGGCACGCCCTGGAACCACCGCACCGGGCGCAGGCACACGTAGAGGTCGAGCATCTGCCGGAGGGCGACGTTGAGCGAGCGGATGCCCTTGCCCACCGGCGTGGTGAGGGGCCCCTTGATGCCCACGAGGTAGTCGCGGAAGTCTTCGACGGTCTCGTCCGGGAGCCAGGAGTTGAAGAGCTTCTTGCTCTTCTCGCCCGCGTAGACCTCATGCCAGACGATCTTCTTCTTGCCGCCGTAGGCCTTGGCGACCGCCGCGTCGAGGACGCGCACGCTGGCGCGCCAGATGTCCGGCCCGGTGCCGTCACCCTCGATGAAGGGGAGGATGGGGTGATCCGGGACGTTGAGGTGACCGTCGGCGCCGCGGGTGATGGCCTCGCCCTCGGTGGGCCGTGCAAAGACTCTTGCCATGATTCTTTCGTCTCCGTGCTTGGGATGGTCCGGGCCGCGCGTCTCGCCGCAGTGAACCTGCCAGCGTGTGGGAACGACGCGACCCGATCGGGCGCCGCGGTGTATAGCCCATCGCCGCGGAAGGCGTCTAACCCTCCCCTCCCCCCTTTTCTGGAGCCTGAAACCCGTTGAGCAGCGAAGATCCCGTCCTCGAGCGTCAGACCTGGGCCGCGCGCTTCGGCTGGATCACCGGCGGCTCGCTGGGGCTCGTCGCGGGTTTCGCCCTCACCTGGCTGGTCGAGACCCGGGCGCTCGCGGACCGTGGGCGCGCCGGCATCGAGCTGGCCGCGAAGCTCTCTGGAGTGGCGGTGCCGGTGTGCTTCGTGGTGGGCGCGCTGCTCGGGCACGCGTACGGGCTGCGGGGCGGCGCGCTGCGCTACCGGCTGCTGGGCACCGCGGCGGGCCTGGGGCTCGCGGTGCTGGCCTGGGCGCTGCTCGTCGCGATCCGCTGAGGCTCCCTACGCCTGGCGGAAGAGCTGGGCGTAGTAGTCGAACATCTCCTGGAAGCCCATCTGCGAGAAGAAGGTCGAGTAGGCCATCCAGATCGCGAGGCCGTTGAGGTCGCTGAAGAGCGGCGGGAGAAACTTCGGCGGGCGCACCACGCCGTCGGCGACGCGCGACCAGAGCACCGGCACGTCCTCGTGCGCCACCTTCCCCACGAACAGGAACCTCACCAGCTCGGGCCTCGCCGCGCGGATGGCGGAGCGGATGAAGTGGTAGTTGGAGACGAGGCCCTTGGTGTACGAGATGTCCTTGGTGAAGGGCGCTCCGCCGACGAGCGTTCCGCCGCGGAAGACCCGCCGCGCGGCGTTGAAGCACTCCTCCTCCTCGTAGCCTTCGGTGCGGTGCCACTCGAACACGTCGAGGAAGTCCGCGCCGTCCTCCGCCTTGTCGATGGCGATGACCCGCTCGTTCAACCTCCGGGCGCGCCTCGGGTGGCTGCGGAAGGTGAGCACCTCCATCAGCACCGCGAGGCCCTCCTGCACCGCGGTCGTCCTCGGCGGGCCCTTGGAGAGCCAGCGCGCCACGTGCTGCTGCGCGCCGTTGAGGCTCGTCGCGACGTGCACCCAGCCCTCGTGCACCTCCAGGATGTCCACGTCCACCTGGCTGAAGCGCGCCCCGCCGCGGATCTTCACGTAGTCCCCGCCCGCCGCGGCGTCGGCGATGATGCCGTCGTCGATGGCCACGTTGACCGCGGAGTCACCGAAGTACTTCGTGAAGCGCCCCTGGAGGATGTCCACCACCTGCGACCCGTCGAGGTCCCGCGGCGGTTGGAGCCCCAGGGTGGGCTCGTCGAGGCTGTTGAGGAGGTTGTAGAGGGTGTGGGCGATGTCCCGGACGGTGGTGCTGCCGTCGGGGAAGGTGTCCTTGGGCGAGCCGTAGAGCCGCCGGGAGTACTCGTAGAACTCCGGCGTCCCCCGCACCGTGAGCATCGCGCACACGTCCCGGTACTCCAGGCAGGTCGCGCGGAGGATCCTCGCCAGCGCGTCGTCCGCCCCGAGCTCGCGGCGCACGGCGTCGGCGAGGTCCTGGAAGTCCCTGCCGCGGGCCACCGGGTCGAAGCCCAGCTCCACCCGGGAGTACCAGTCACCGTCGATGCGCGGCGGCTCCTTGAAGCGCGACTTGCGGAAGTTCTCCCAGACGTTGCCCTCCCACTTGAGCGCGTTGAGGATCCGAATGGGCTTCTGCGCCTCGGTCACCCGGTCGGCCAGCGAGGCCACGCGCTCCTTGTAGCTGCGCCACGGGCCCTCGACGACGGGCATCTCGGGCTCCGGGGCGAGCTCCGCGGGCTCGGCCTTGGCGGCGCCGCTCGTGGGCTCCTCGTTGCGCCCGCTGCGCCCTTCCGCGCGGGTCGACGTCTCTCTCGCGCGGGGCATCAACGGTCACCGTAGACCGCGCGCCGCGCCGCCAGCAAGGAACCCTCCAGCGAGCACCGCATCACCAGCGCGTCCTCGCCGTCGTCGTAGTAACGGCGTCGCTCGGCCACGACCTCGAAGCCTCGCGAGCGGTAGAGCCCCTGCGCCGCCGCGTTGTCCCGGCGCACCTCCAGCATCGAGCTGCGCGCGCCCTCCGCGAAGACCTCGTCCAGCGCGAAATCGAGCAGCATCGCAGCGAGGCCGCGGCGCTGTCGCTCCGGGCGGGTGGCGACGAAGTGCACCTCGAACTCGTCCGCCACCACCCAGCCGTCGAGGAAGGCCGCGACCTCGTCACCTGGGAGCTCCGCCACCCGCACCCGGGCCCACCCCCGGCTGAGCTCCGCCGCGAGCAGGTCGTCCGCCTCTTCGCGCCCGAAGCACGCCCGCTCGATGGACGCGAGCCCCGGGACGTCGAGCATCGTCGCGGGACGTATCCGCGGCGTCTCACGCATCGACGAACCGCCGCACCCGCACCCGGCTGCCCAGCGCCCGCAGGTACTGCCGCAGCGCCCTCGGGAGCGCCCGCCGCAGCAGCTCGCGGCGGACCAGCGCTCGCCCCGCGGTGGGCGACGCCGCCCCGGCGAGCAGCGGCCGAAACCTCTCCTGCTCCAGCGCCTGGGCCAGGTCGTCGTCCGAGGGCTCGAGCAGCTCGGGCCGGCGCGAGAGGAGGTAGCGCTCGGCCACCACCCGCCGGCGCAGCAGGGTGTCGAACTCCAGCGCCGAGGTGTGCGTCTCGCGGAGCAGCGCGTCGACGTCGACGGCGGGCGCCATCCGCGAGGCCACCAGCTCCCTGGCCGCCGCGAGCTCGGCCGGGGTGACGCCGTCGAGGCCCGCGCGCTGCGCCTCACGCACCACCACCGCCTCGGCCATGAGCTGCTCGAGGATGGGCAGGGAGACGGTGTCGTCGACCAGAGCGCGCAGCGCGTCGGGCGCCCCGCGCATCGCGAGCTCGGTGCGCAGCAGCAGCACGAAGTCGCTCTGCAGGACGAAGCGCGGCGTCGGGTCGGACTCGGGCTCGATGGAGGCGAGGACGGAGTCGAGCTGCGCCTCACCGGGGGGCGGAGCCGACCGGAGCACCGACTCGCTACCCAGGAGCTGCGCGATGAGCCCGCCGGTCAGCAGCGCCATCGCGGGGCCCCAGGGCATGGGTCAGTCGCCCTCGTGGTCGCGGGGATCGAAGGCGTCGGAGGCCGCGGCCTGGGCCCGGTCGCGCAGCCACTCCAGGAAGGCCAGGGCGGTCTCGAGGTCGCGCGATGGCACGCCGTCGACCGCGTCGCGGAGGCGTCGGCGCAGGCCCTCGATGCCCATGCGGGCGCGCCGCAGGGTCTCGACGGCCTCGTCCTCCGCGGGGGTCTCCGTCGTGGGCTCCGGGGTCGGCGGGGTCCACACGACCCGGGGCACGGCCTCGAGGTCGTGCGAGTCGAGCCACGCCTCCATGCACGACCGCAGTCGCTCGGTGCGAAACTGGAACCACCGCTCGCGGTCGGCGGGGAAGGTCAGCAGCACGTCCTTGAAGCGCCGGAAGGCCCCCTTGCCGTCGATGGCCGCGACCAGCCGCGTGCGCAGCTCGCCGTCCGGCACCGTGGCGATGAAGCGCTCCATCCAGCGGTACTGCTCCCGCGAGGACACCGGGTCGACGCGCAGGTAGCTGGCGTCGATGGCGATGCGCTGATGCATCGTGGGGTCGGCCACGCCGTCGACCACGCGCAGCACCTCGCCGGTCGATCGGTGGAGGTACGAGTGCACCTCCGGGGCGTTGTTCTCGAAGGCGTCTTCCAGCGCCTCCCACGAGATCTCCAGCCGGGTCCTCTCGCGGGTCGTCTCTTCGTCGGTCATCGCAGTTCAGCCTTGCTCCAGCAGGGCCCTCGCCACGGCGGTCTTCCACCGCGACCGCAGCGCAGCCACCCGCTCATCCGACATCGCCCCCGGCACGAATGACCGCTCGACGGGCAGCGCGCCCGCGATGTCGTCCCGGGAGCCCACCAGCCCCGCGCCCAGCGCCGCGAGCATGCCCGCGCCGAGGGCCGTCGTCTCCAGCACCCTCGGCCGCACCACCGAGGTGCCCGTCACGTCGGCCTGGGTCTGCATCAGCAGGTCGTTGGCCGAGGCGCCGCCGTCGACCCGCATCGACGCGATGGGCGCGCCCGCGTCGTGGCTCATCGCCTCGACCAGGTCGGCGATCTCCATCGCGATGCCCTCGAGCGCCGCCCTCGCCAGGTGCGACCGCGTGGTGTCGCGGCCGAGGCCGGCGATGAGCCCCCTCGCCCGCGGCGCCCAGTGCGGCGCCCCGAGGCCCGTCAGCGCCGGCACGAACACCACGTCGCCCGCGTCGTCGACCTCCCGCGCCAGCGCCTCGATCTCCGCCGAGTCGCGGATGATGCCGAGGCCGTCGCGCAGCCACTGCACCGCGGCCCCGGCGATGAACGCGCTGCCCTCCAGCGCGTAGGCCACCTCGCCCGGGATGCGCCAGCCCACGGTGGTCAGCAGCCGGTGCTTCGAGGCCAGCGGGGCCGCCCCGACGTTCATCAGCACGAAGGCCCCGGTGCCGTAGGTGCACTTCACGTCCCCGACGCGGAAGCACCCCTGGCCGAAGAGCGCCGCCTGCTGGTCGCCCGCGATGCCCGCGATGGGGATGCCGTCGGGGAGCCCCGGGACGCCGCGGGTCACGCCCACCACCCCGGCGCTCGACACCACCTCGGGCAGCACCGCGCGAGGCACGTCGAGGGCGCCCAGCAGCTCGTCGTCCCACTCGAGGGCGCGCAGCGAGAGCAGCATGGTGCGAGAGGCGTTGGAGACGTCGGTGACGTGCGCCCCGCCGGTGAGCTTGTGGACGAGCCAGGTGTCGATGGTGCCGAAGGCCAGCTCGCCGCGCAGCGCCTGCGCCCGGGCGCCGTCGACGTGGTCGAGCAGCCACGCGATCTTGGTGCCCGAGAAGTACGGGTCGAGGAGCAGCCCGGCACGCTCATAGATCAGCGGCTCGACGCCCCTCGCCCGGAGCGCGTCGCACTCCGGGGCGGTGCGGCGGTCTTGCCAGACGATGGCGCGGTGCAGCGGGCGCCCGGTGGCGCGGCTCCAGAGCAGCGTGGTCTCTCGCTGGTTGGTGATGCCGATGGCGCGCACCTCGGAGCCCGAGCGGTTGGACTTCGCGAGGGCGCCCGCGATGGCCTCGAGCACCGTCGCCCAGATCTCCTCGGCGTCGTGCTCGACCTGCCCGGGCCTGGGGAAATGCTGAGGGACCGCGACCGTCGCGCGGCCGAGCACCCGGGCCTCGGTGTCGAGGAGGAGAGCGGTGGTGCCGGTGGTGCCCTGGTCGATGGCAAGGATGGTTTCTGCCATGGTTCTTGATACCCAACGGATGTATCGGGACGCAGGGGGTGGTGGCAAGCAGCGATCGCGGCGCCCGCGGCGATCGGGCGCCCCCTGGGCGGCGGTGGTACGCTCGGCGCCCATGATGACTCGCGAGGAGTTCGAGAGGGTCGTGCGGGCGATGCGGGCGGAGGGCGTACCGCTGTCGATGCCCAACCTGATGGTGCGAACCGAGCTGCCTCGGCACACGATCCAGGAGTGGCTCGACGACATCGACCAGCCCCGGCCCGCCGAGTCGTCGGCGGCGAAGAAGACCGTCGCGGGCAAAGGGGTCGACGCCATCGACAGCCTCCGCGAGGGCTTCGACGCGCTCAGAGACCGCGTGGTGAAGGACGCCGCCACCCGCGTGGTGAGAGAGAAGCTCGGCCTCGATGACGAGCCCCCGGCTGAGCGTCGGGCGAAGACGTCCCGCGCCCCGAAGGCCCGGCGCGACCTCCGCCTCGCCGCGCTCTTCGGCATCCTGGGCGGCCCCATCGGGCTCTTCTACGCGGCGCCGCTGCTCACCGCGGGCATCGCCAGCGCCATCTACGTCGCGGCGGTGCTCGCGCTGCTCTTCATCCCGCTCATCGGCACCGCGGCGCTCTTCTACCTCGTGCCCCTGGTGCACCTCGCCTGCGCGGCGCTGGGCCCGGCCTACGCCTGGCGCTTCAACCGCGTCGGGGCGCGCTCGGCGCTACTGCCCTCCTGAGCCGACCTCCACCCTCGCCTCGACCCAGCCCACGCGGCACGCCCCGACCCGCACCTGAACGGTCCCCCGGCCGCGCACCACCTGCTCGACCACCCTCGTCCCGAGGTTGCCCCGGCTGCGCTGGAAGATCAGCGACGCGCCGCCGTAGAGCCCCCGTCCCCACCCGTCGAGGTGACCGATCTCGCGCCAGCCATCCCCTCCCACCATGGCGATGCCCTCGCCCTTGATCTCCAGGGTGAGCGGCTCGTTCCAGGGCAGCTTCTTCGCCGAGGCGACACCCGCGGTGGAGAGGTACCCGTCGTTCTGCACGGTCACCGTGACCAGCGAGAGCTCGCCCTCCAGGGGCTTCGCCTCGACCTTCGCGATGCTCAGCGAAGGGGCCATCGCCGCGACGCGCAGGAAGGCCTGCGACTGCTGCACGCAGATGCCGCCGAGCAGGTCGAAGGGAGGGTTCCAGATGCCCACCCGGGGATCGACGCCGCCGACCTCCACCTCGCCGAGCTGCGGGTGTCGCTCCTTCGTCCAGCCGCGGAAGATCCTCCCGGCGTTGTGCGCCTCGTCCCAGCGGGCGAGCGCCACGAGGTCGTCGCGGGTGAGCTGCGTGTAGTGGTCGACGAAGGGCTTCTTGCGGGCGATGCCGAGCTGCTTGAAGAGGTCCCAGACCTCGCAGACGTAGGCGATGGCGCCGCGCTGGTGGTAGCCGAAGTCGATGAGGTCGCCGTGCAGGGGCTTCTCGGGCTCGTAGAGAAACTCCTCGAAGCCCGACACCATGGGGTAGCCCGTGAGCGACTCCGCCCACTGTCCGATCTGACGGAAGAGCGCGAGGTCGTCGGCGTCCATCTTCGAGTCGGGGGAGTGCCCCGACGGACGGATGAACACCCCGCCGAAGGTGTGGAGGTTGAGCCACGCGAACACCTCCGGGTGCGCGGTGATGTGCTCGACCACGGCGCGGCTCTCGGGCTCGCTCGTCGGGTACGCCCCGGCCCCCGCCTGCTCCGGCTCCGGCGCCCAGGAGTAGGGGAAGTTGCGGTTGAGGTCGGTGTCGTTGTCGGCGAGGAAGTGCGGCGACGGCACGTGTCGCCCGTCGAAGTTCTCGATCAGCCCCTCGGGGTAGAGCTTGTAGAAGGGCCCCTCGTCGTCGAGCGTGCGCGGCACCAGCAGCCCCGGAAACTCCCGGGCCTCGACGAACTCCCCGCCCGGGTCGCGCACCCGCATCACCTGCGCCAGACCGTCGCCGTCCACGTCGCCGCCCTGCCAGCGAGCGTGCTGACGGTTGGGGCGCCGGTCGCGGGGGTTGGAGCGCAGGTAGCCGCTGTCGGTGAGCACCGCCTCGGCGCCGTCCGGCGACATCCGCGGCATCACGTGGAAGAGCACCTCCTTCAGCCGCGCGCAGACCGGCGCGGAGAGTCGATGCACGGTGCCCTCCAGGTGCAGCCGGATCATGTCCTCGGCGATGGAGAGCGCCACGCTCGAGCCGCACACCTCGGAGGCGTGCATGTTGCCGTCGATCCACACGGTCGGGCGCACCCGGTCGGGGTCGGGCCCGACGACCAGCACCCAGAGGTCCCTCCCGTCGAGCGATCGGCCGATGGAGCGGAGCGAGACCAGCGAGGGGAAGGCCTCTGCCCACGCCTGTAGCTGGGCCTCGAGCTCGGCCTGCTTCAGGTAGCGGCTGCGGAAGCCCCGGGAGACCCCTTCGAGGCGAGCGATCTGTTCTGCGGGCGTGGGCATCTCCGACCTCAACGTTTCTTCTTCAGGGGTACCAGGTGGTCATCCCGACGAGCAGCGTGTCCTGCCCGCGGGCGTTGGCGATCCAGGCTCCGTCCGGCGACTGCATCACGGTCCCTCGGTGGAAGAGCGCCCCGTCGGACTCGTCGTGACGGTACTCCAAGCGCATCGAGACGTTGGGGTGCGGACGCACGTCGAGCGTCACCGTCCCCGAACCCACCACGCTCGCGCCGTCGAGAAACATCCCCGAGGCCCCGTCGGGGACCCGCTCGAAGACCGCGTCGGCGCGCACCGCCGCGTAGAGCCAGCGGGAGAGCCGAGCTCGGGCGTAGAGCGCGAGGCCCGCGAAGTAGTCGTCGCCGAAGCGGTTGCGCTCGTAGGCGCCGAAGAAGTTGCCGCTCACGGACACCCTCGCGCCCAGCGGCCAGTGCGCCCAGGCGTCGACCACCTGGCGCACCGCCGGACCCTCCGGGGCGCCGAGCGAGCGCTCCGCCCCGAGGCCGTACTGCACCGACGCGTAGGCCATCGACTCCAGGTCTTCGTCGTCGTTGTCGCGGCACCCTTCGCCCGAGGGACGGTCGACCCAGAACCACGTGAGGATGCCCGTCTTGCCGGCCGTGCGGTCGTCGGTGATCTGATCCCACCCGTTGAAGAGCCCGAGCGTGAGCTCGTGCCGACAGCCGAGCGGAACCGTCACCCTCGCGCCCGCCACCTGCGTCGGCGAGAGGGCGAAGAGCGTGGAGGTCGACCAGTTCCAGTTCTCGTGCACCGAGAGGTCTTCGATGGTGAAGGGCGCCACGTAGAGCCCCGCGTCGAGGGTCACGCCGTACCCGAGCGGAGTCCGCCACGCGATGGTGGCCTCCTGCAACACCCGCCAGAGCAGGTCGCTCTCCAGCGTGCGAGCGCTCCCCGCCGGGGTGCCGACGGTCTCGGTGATCACCCCCGTCTGAAGCGCCACGCGCCCGTACACCGGACCCAGCGCCCAGTCTGCGCTCAGCACCACGTTCTGGAGCGAGAAGAGGTCGTGCCTGCGGTCGTAGTAGCGGAGCTCGTTCAGCCCGCTCGATGGACGGTTGAAGTTGTACGAATAGAAGCCCTCGATGTAGCCGCCGAAGCTCACCGATCGGGCCGCGCCCCCACGGCTCGGGGGCACCGCCTCCGGGCGGCTGGGTGTCGGCGGCGGGGGCTGCGGCTGGGCCCGCGCGACGCCCGGTGCGAGCAGGAGCGCGCCCGACATCCATACCCACGTCGCCACTCGCAGCACGTCGCCCAAAGACCTCTCGCCGGTCGCACTATCACCGCAGCCCGCGGGCAATGAAACGCCTTTCCGACAGACTCGTTGACAACACCACGGCCCGCCCCGATGCATCTGGGCCTATGCGAGTCTTCATAGCGCCCCACGTCGCCCTCATCGCATGGACTCTCGCGACCGCGGCGAGCGCCCAGGTGCGGCAGCCTGACGGCACCGTCGTCCCGCAGCCCGCCGACGGCGCGCCCTCGCTGCAGGAGTACCTCAACCGACGCATGGAGGTGGGGCTCGACGTGCGCCGAGACGCCGCGGTGACCCCCGAGCGCTTCACCCCGGGCTGCTCCATCCGCTTCACCGTGGTGGCCCGCGACTCCGGCTACGAGAACTCCTTCGGCTGGTACAACGTCGTCCCCGGCAGCGCTCCCCCCGCGAGCGACCTGCACGAGCTCGTGGGGCCCACCGCGCCGGAGGGCTTCACCGCGACGCTCGACTTCCGCTCCAACCCCGCCTGGCGCGGCGGCGAGATCGGCTTCTACCTCCGCACGCCTCCCCCCTACGTCTACTACTCCGAGCGCGCCTACCAGCCCGACCGCGACGTCTCCATGGGCTTCGTACACCTCCTCATCTACGACTCGCGCGCCACGCCCAACGCCTTCTATTTCGCCTGGGAAGACCTCTTCAACGGCGGCGACAACGACTTTCAAGACCTGCTGATGATCGTCGACAACCTGGTGTGCGCGGGCGGCGGAGACCGCTGCGACACCGGCGAGCCGGGGGTCTGCTCGCTGGGCGTCCGCCAGTGCCGCAGCGGCGCGCTCGCGTGCGTGCGCAGCACCGGCCCCACGGCGGAGCGCTGCGACGGCCTCGACAACGACTGCGACGGCATGGTCGACGACGGCGACGGACTCTGCGGCGCGCGGCTGGTCTGCGACCGAGGGGTGTGCCTCGACCGCTGCACCCAGGAGCTCGGCTGCGGCCCCGGCTTCGCCTGCTCCGACCGCGGCACCTGCGTCGAGGACGCGTGCGCCACGGTCACCTGCCCGGCGGGCCGCGTCTGCCGCGGAGGCATGTGCCGCGAGGCCTGCGAGGGCGTCACCTGCCCGCACGGCCAGGTGTGCCGCGTGGGTCGCTGCGTCGACCCCTGCGCGGGGCTCACCTGCGAGGGCGACCAGGTGTGCGTGGCCGGGGTCTGCCAGACGCGCTGTCCCTGCCGCCGCTGCGGCGCGGGCGAGTCGTGCTTCACCGACGGCCGCTGCCGCCCGATGGCCTGCGCCACCGTGAGCTGCCCGGCGGGCTCCTACTGCGAGGCCGGCGCCTGCCGCGACGCGTGCGCCGGGGCGGCGTGCCCCAACCGCGGAGCCTGCGTGACCGGGGTCTGCCAGGAGCCGGTGGCGGTGGACGCCGGGGTGCGCCCCGACGCGGGGCTGCCGCCGAGAGACAGCGGCATGCTCTTCATGGACGTCGGAGCCGTCGATGCGGGGAACGACGCCGGGACGAGGGACGCCGCGCTCGATGTCGGGGGAGCGGACGTCGAGCTGCTGTTGGATGATCCGAGCGCCAACTGCGCGTGCAGCGCCCCGGGGTCGGGGGCTACGCGCGGCCGTTCGTGGGGGTTGCTGGCGCTCGCGGCGGGGCTCGTGACGCGACGACGGAAGCGGGCCGCTCAGCCCTGATCGTGGCGGCGGTGGTGGTGCCGGTGGCGCGCGTGCCGACGATGGTGCCGGTGGGGCGAGGCGGGGGCGATCACCGGCGCGGGAAGGCTCGGAGCCTGGGCCGGCGGAGCGACCGCTGCGGGCGCCGGGGCGGCGACGACCTCGTGGGGGGAGACGACGTCGAGCCGGGCGCCGAGGTCTGAGCTCCTCGAGACGTTGGCCTCGGCGGAGGCGGAGGTCTGGTCGACGATCACCCCGGCGCCGAGCATTCCGCCGAGCAGCATGAGCGTCACGGCGACGGCGCTCGAGGCATGCGCGAAGGCACCCCGCCAGCGCGACGAGCCAGGGTCGACGAGCTCCCGGAGGTGCTCGTTCTCGGCGCGGAGAAGGTCGTTCTCGGCCTGGAGGGCGGCCGCGCGGGAGAGGGCGGCGGCGCGGTCATCGCAGTAGGCGCGCATGGGAGGGCGATCGTACACCCGCGCTACGCCGGGAAGTCCAGCGCCCCGGACCACGGGGGATGACGGGGCGTCCGCGCCGTCGACGCCCTGGCGCGCGCGTGAGACTCCTGCGGCACGACCCGATGGAGACGGTGCCCCTGCTCGACGAACTGGCCATCATCGCGGCGCTCGCGGTGGCGGTCACCGTCGTCCTGGCGAGGTTCAAGCTGCCCACCGTGGCGGGGCTCCTGGCCGCCGGGGCGCTGCTCGGCCCGACGGGCCTCGGGCTCGTGCGGTCGATGCACGCCATCGAGGTGCTCGCCGAGGTCGGCGTGGTGCTGCTGCTGTTCACCATCGGGCTGGAGTTCTCGCTCGAGCGGCTGCGCCACATCTTCCGCCAGGCCGCCGTCGGGGGAGCGCTGCAGGTCGGGCTCACCACCGCGGTGACCACCGGCATCGCCGTCGCGCTCGGGGAGCCCATCGGCCACGGGATCTTCTTCGGCTTCGTCTTCGCGCTCTCCAGCACCGCCATCGTGCTGCGGGCCCTCGGCGAGCGGCGGGAGCTCGACGCCCCGCACGGCCGCTTCATCGTCGGCACCCTGATCTTCCAGGACCTCTGCGTCGTGCCGATGGTGCTGGTCGTGCCGCTCCTGGGCGGCTCGGCGCCCGCCGGGCAGGCCGCGGTCGGCATCGCGCTCGCGATGCTCAAGGCCGTCGTCGTCGTGGTGGGCACCGTGGGCCTCTCCCGCTTCGTCGTGCCCAGGGTGCTCGCCTGGGTGGACGCGAGCCGCAGCCGCGAGGTGTTCCTGTTGGCGATCCTCGCGCTCTGCATCGGCACCGCGTGGCTCACCTCGCTCGCGGGCCTCTCCCTCGCGCTCGGGGCCTTCCTCGGCGGAATGGTCGTCGCGGACACGGAGTACGGCCACCGCGCGATGGGCGACATCCTCCCGCTGCGCGACGCCTTCGTCAGCATCTTCTTCGTCTCCCTGGGGATGCTCTTCGACGTGCGCGTCGTCGTGGCCCACCCGGGCTTCGTGGGCCTGCTGGTCCTCGGGTTCCTCGTGGGCAAGGGGCTGCTCGCGACCCTCGCGGCCATGGCGATGCGCTTCCCGGCGCGCGTGGCCTGGCTCGCGGGCGTGGGGCTCGCGCAGTTCGGCGAGTTCGGCTTCGTCCTCACCCGGCTCGCTCAGTCGCGAGGCATCGCCGAGGAGAGGGAGGTGGGACCGCTCCTGGCGGCGGGCATCGTGAGCATGTTCGTCGCCCCGCTGCTGGTGCGCATCGCGCCGCACATCACCGCCGGCGAGCGGCTGCTCGCGCCCCTCGAGCGGCTCATCGGCGTGCGGAGCATCGACGAGGCCGACGAGGGCCACGCGACGCTGGAGAACCACGTGGTGGTGGTGGGCTACGGGCTCGCCGGGCGCTTCGCCGCGAAGGCCCTGATGGCCAGCGGGACGCCGCTCGTGGTGCTGGAGCTCGACGCCGAGATCGTCCGCCGCGGCAGGGCGCAGGGCATCCCCATCTACTACGCCGACGCGACGAGCGTGGAGGCGCTGGGCCACGCGCACCTCGCCGGGTCGCGCCTGCTGGTGCTGCTCATGAACGACCCCCAGGCGGCGCTCCGGGTGGTGGACACCGCGCGCCGGGTCGCTCCGGAGGTGCCGATCCTGATGCGCACCCGCCACCTGACCGAGCGCGACAGGCTCCTGGGAATGGGGGCGAGCGACGTCGTGGCCGAGGAGGTGGAGGGCGCCATCGAGGTGATCGCCCGGATGCTCCGCGCGCTGGAGCTCCCTCGCAACGTGATCGACGAGCGCATCGAGGCGGTGCGCGCCGAGACCCAGTCGACGGAGCGCAGGCAGACCGTGCCGCGCGCCGTGCTGCGCGACGTGCGAGGGCTCGACGAGCTGAAGATCGAGAGCGCGGTCATCCGCGAGGGGAGCCCCGCGTCGGGCCGGTCGGCGGTGTCCCTGCGGCTGCGGAGCGTGACCGGCGCGCTGGTGGTCGGGGTGCGCCGAGGCGAGCAGCTCATGGAGCGGCCGGACCCCAACGTGCCCTTCGAGCCGGGAGACGTGGTGTATTTCGTGGGCACGCCGGGGGCCGTGCAGCGGGCCCTCGAGCAGTTCAACCCCAGGGCGCCGGTCAGCCCAGGAGAAGACCCGCGACCGTGAGCAGCGAGTGGAGGAGCAGCGCCCCCGCGGTGGCCCCGAGCACGGGGTTGAGCGGGCGCCCCTCCACCGTCGCGACCTTGCGGGAGAGGGCGACCGCCATCGGCAGCGTGAGGAGCGGGAGCAGCATCCACGGAGCGCGGCGAGAGGCGGCCAGCGCGACCGGGACCGCGAGCGCGGCGGCCCAGCAGGCCAGGTACTCCGCGACCCCGAAGCGACGGCCGAAGCGCACGACGACGGTGCGCTTGCCCGCGCGCACGTCGGTGACGTGGTCGCGGACGTTGTTGACCACCAGCACCGCCGTGGCGAGGGCACCCACCGGGACCGCGAGCGCCAGGGCCAGCGCGGGGACGTGGCCGAGCGCGACGAAGGCGGTGCCCCCGACGGCGACGAGGCCGAAGAAGACGAAGACGAAGACGTCGCCCAGGCCGTTGTACCCGAGGGGGTAGGGGCCTCCCGTGTAGGCGACGCCCGAGGCGATGGAGGCCACGCCGATGGCCACGATGGGCCAGCCCGCGACCGCCGTGAGGTACACGCCCGCGGCGGTGGCGAGCGCGAAGGAGGCGACCATCCCGGCGCGCACCTGCGAGGGGCTGAGCAGCCCCGCCTGGGTGACCCGGGTGGGCCCGAGGCGGTCGGCGGTGTCGGCGCCCTTCTCGAAGTCGAAGACGTCGTTGGCGAGGTTGGTCCCCACCTGGATGAACATCGCCCCGAGGAGCGCCGCGACGACGGCGCCCCAGCGGTAGCCCGCTGCCCCGGAGGCCCGCCACGCCGCCGCGGCGCCGACCATCACGGGGGAGAGCGCGGCGGTGAGCGTCGCGGGGCGCGTCGCGAGGAGCCAGACGCGAGGGAGCGAGGGCGCGGGGTCTGTCACGGGCGCTACTTCGTGGCGTCGCGCACGCCCACGTAGAGGTGCACCACGCCGAAGGTCATGGGCTCCGCGCGCTCGACCCGGAGGCCGCTCGCGCGCATCGTCTCGGCGAACTCCTCCGCCGGGGGAAAGGCCGCGATGGAGCGCTGGAGGTAGCGGTACTCCCACGCCCCGGAGAGCAGCGCCCCCAGCGTCGGAACCACGTGGTGGATGTGCACCCTCGCGAGGGTCCCGAGCAGGCCGCGCCTCGGCTCGCTCAGCTCCAGGATCGCCACGCGACCTCCGGGCTTGAGCGCCCTGGCCATCTCCCGCAGCGCCTTCGGCCGGTCGACCACGTTGCGGATGCCGAAGGCCATGCTGATGCCGTCGACGCTGCCGTCCTCGGCGTCGATGTGCTCGGCGTCCCCGCGCCGCAGCTTCACCCTCGCGCCCAGAGCCGCCGAGGCGACCTTGCGCTCCCCCTCGGCGAGCATCCCCGCGGAGGGGTCGATGCCCTCCACGCTCACCTCCGGGTGGCGGCGGGCGATCATCATCGCGAGGTCGCCGGTGCCCGTCGCGAGGTCGAGCACCCTCGCCCCAGGCTTGAGCGCCAGCGCGTCCACCGTGCGGCGCCGCCAGCGCTGGTCGATGCCCAGCGAGATGATCCGGTTCATGAGGTCGTAGCGGGCGGCGATGCGGTCGAACATCTCGCCGCTGCCGCCGCGCGGGTCGACCGCCAGCGTCTTCACTTCGTCCATGTCCCTGCCTCCGGCTCCGCGGCCTCCTCCTTGCGATGGTGCAGCCGCATGTGCCCCCGCTGGATCCCCTCGCCCGCGAGCGCCCGCAGCGCCGCCAGGTTGGACGCGAGCCCCACGCTCGCCAGCACCACCGCGAGCTGCTTCGCGTCCGCGACGCGCACCAGCTCGAAGGCCGCCCGCACGCCCGCGTGGGCCCGCGTCGACCCGCCGACGGTGCCCACCGCCAGCGGCAGCTCGGCCTCTCCGCGAAGGCCCCCAGGGATACGCTTCCAGGTACTCAGCGGGCGGTACCCGCCGCCGGTCGCGGCCCACGCGTGGGCGCCCGCCTCGATGGAGCGCCAGTCCTGGCCGAGCGCCACCGCGGCGGCGTCGAGGCCGTTCATGAAGCCCTTGTTGTGGGTGCACGCGCGAAACGGGTCGAGCGACGCGAAGCGGCTCGCCCGCGCGATGCCGTCGGCGACGGCGGCGCCGCCCACCGCCTCGTCGGTGACCTCGCAGCGCACGCTCACCCTGCGCCGCGAGGGCAGGTTGCTCAGGATGCGCAGGCCGATGAGCCCGCCGACCAGCTCGTGCAGCGCCGGGGCGATGGCCTCGGCCACGGTGTCGACCATGTTGGCCCCCATCGCGTCGCCCACGTCGACGTAGACGTGCACCACCAGCACCCCTTCGGCCGCGTCGAGCACCCGCACGTCGAGGTCGCGGCAGCCGTAGCCCCGCTCCACCATGCGAGGGATCGCCTCGTCGCCGAGCCGCAGGATCGCCTCCCGGTGCGCCATCACCCTCGCGGCCGCGCCCTCCGGGTCGGGCGCGCCGTCGAACTGCACCTGCCCCGTCATGATGGCCGCCGTCGCGTGGCCGTGAAACCCGCCGGACTCGCGCACCATCCGCGCCGCGTTGGACGCCGCGGCCACCACCGAGGCCTCCTCGACGGCCATCGGCACCACGTGCTCGACGCCGTTGACCAGGAAGTTGAGCCCCACGCCGAGCGGCAGCCCGTGCACGCCGATGACGTTCTCGCTCATCCGGTCGGCGGCCTCGAGGGAGAGCCCGCCGCCGTCGTCCTCGAAGAAGCTGCGCAGCTCGCCCGCGACGCCCGCGTGCTCGGAGAGCGCGTCGAGGCGCTGGGCGACGCTGCCGCGGTAGAACCCGCTGATCCTGCTGGTGTACACGGTCATCGCTACGCCTCCGCCGATCCCGAGCGGAGCGACGCCATCACGGTGCTGAACTCCGCCGGCATGAGCGCCTGCGGCCCGTCGGAGAGCGCGCGCCCGGGGTCGTCGTGGGTCTCCAGCATCACCCCCGCGGCGCCCGCCGCGAGGCCCGCGCGCGCCAGCGGCAGCACCAGATCCCGGCGCCCGGTGGCGTGCGACGGGTCGACCACCACCGGGAGGTGATGGACGTGCGCGAGCAGCGCCACCGCCCCGAGGTCGAGCAGGTTGCGCGTCGCGTGGTCGAAGCCCCGGATGCCGCGCTCGCAGTAGATCACCCCCGCGGCGCCGTGCTCCAGCAGGTACTCGCCCGCCAGCAGCCACTCGTCCACCGTGGCGCTCATCGCGCGCTTGAGCATCACCGGCCGCCCGGTTCGTCCGATGGCCTTGAGCAGCGAGAAGTTCTGCATGTTGCGAGAGCCCACCTGCACCAGGTCGGCGTACTCGGCCACCAGCGTCACGTCGGCCTCGCCCAGCGCCTCGGTCACCACCCGCAGCCCGTTGGCCTCCGCCGCGCGGCGCATCCAGCGCAGCGCCACCTCGCCGTGCCCCTGGAAGGCGTAGGGCGACGAGCGGGGCTTGAAGGCCCCTCCCCGAAGGAGCTGTGCGCCCGCGGCCGCCACGCGCGCCGCGACGGCGTCGATCTGCGACTCGGACTCCACCGCGCAGGGCCCGGCCATGAAGACCCGGGAGGCCCCGCCGACCACCACGCCGCGGACGTCGACCGTCGACGGCGAGGCGTCCACCCGGGGGTGCGCCGAGGCGGGCGAGACCACCGAGGCGACCCCGGGGATGCGCAGCAGGTCGGTGGCCTCGACGGCCGAAGAGGCCGAGGAGACCGAGAAGTGGCTCACGCGGCGGCTGCCGTCGTGGAGCGCGGTGACCCAGAGTCCCGCGGCGACGAGCGCGCGCTTGACCAGGTCGGTGTCTGCGTCCGGAGCGAGCTGGATGATCATGCAGGGAGCTCCCACTACTTCCTTCGATCCACGAGGGCGGCGGCGACGTCGCTGAGCGCGTCGCGAGCGCGCCCCGGGGGCACCACCTCGAGGCAGCCGAGCGCCTCTTCGGAGAGCGACCTCGCCAGCGCGCGGGCGTCGGCCACGGCGCCGGTGTCACGGAGCGCGGCGCCGACCCGCGACGCGATGGCCTCGTCGACGTGGACGCTCGCGTCCGCCACCACCCCGCGGAGCCACTGCCCGAAGACCGCGTCGCGCTCGACCGCCAGCAGCAGGGGGTAGGTGATCTTTCCCTCGCGCAGGTCGCCGAAGAGCGACTTGCCCACCACCGAGGCGTCGCCCGCCACGTCGAGCACGTCGTCCATCACCTGGAACGCCACGCCCACCAGGCGCCCGTACCGCTCCATCGCCTCCGCGGCCGGGGCGTCGAGGCGCCCGGCGCGGGCGCCCGCGGCCATCGCCCAGCGGAAGAGCGACGCGGTCTTGCCCTCGACCACCTCGAAGTACGACGACCTCGCCGGGACGGTGCCGCGCAGCGCGAGCTGCAGGGCCTCGGCGCCGAGGAGCTGGTCGAGCGTGTCGAGCGCCCGGTCGAGCAGGTCGAGGTGACCGGTCGAGCGGATGCGACGCAGCGCCTCCACCAGCAGCCAGTCGCCCGCGTAGATCGACGCGATGTTGCCGTAGATCACCCGGGAGGTGGGCGCGCCGCGGCGGCGGTCTCCGAGGTCGACCACGTCGTCGTGGAGGAGCGTCGCGCTGTGCACCAGCTCGGCGGCGACCGCGAGGTCCCGCGCCGCCCGGTCGAAGCCCGAGCCCGCCCTCGCCGCGAGGGCCACGCAGAGCGGGCGCAGCCGCTTGCCGCCCAGGTCGAGCAGGTGGCGCGCGGCGCCGTGCATCGGGGTGTCGCCGGGCTCCAGCGAGGCGAGCGCGGCGTCGACGTCCACCAGGTCGGCGGCGATCCAGAGCCGGAGCTCAGCGAGGCGCGACGTGAGGCCGTCCTCGACGTGCGGGGCGGTCACCTCCTCCACGCGCCGTAACGTCCCGGCAGCGGGCTTCGTGCTGAGCACGGTGTTCATCCCTTCCGACCCTTCCCCGCCGCGGCGGCGGTCACCTGGCGACCCAGCGCCAGCAGATTCCCGAACTCTCCGAAGTCCACCCGGCGCGACGCCAGGAAGGACTCGATCACCGTCTCCGCCATGGTCGCGAAGTTCATCAGCCGGCCGAGGCGCTCGATGCGCGCCCGCGAGGCCGCCCCGCTCCCGGTGCGCTTCAGCACCGCCTGCGCCCGGCCCAGCCGCTCGCGCACGCTCACCGCCAGGAAGCGCTCCCGCTCGTGAACGACCTTGGAGATCATCTTCCAGAAGTCCGTCTCCGCCTCGAAGAAGTCACGGCGCTCGCCGGGGATCCACACCTTGCGCACGACCCCCCAGCGCTGGAGCTCGGTGAGCGTCGTGCTCACCGCCCCGGCGGACATCTGCAGCCGCTCGCCGAGCTCCGCCGCGGGCAGCGCGTCGCCGTGCAGGTAGAGCATCGTCCACGTGCGCCCCAGGGCCTTGCGGAAGCCCCAGTGCTCGATCACGTCGCCGATCGCATCGGCGGCCAGCAGCTCGGCTTCGTTCTCGGTCGTAGGCTCCATTTCCTCGCCCCTGAACTTTCAGAAACTTCTGAAAGCTCAATAGACTCTGACGCCTCACGGGTCAAGGCCGCCATGGCTCCCGCTCTGATACCCTCCCCCGCCGCATGGACGACCCCGCGGCCTCCCGCACCTACGCGCGCACGGCGCTGGCCGCCCTGCTGCTGGCCACCGCGCTGACCTTCGCTCCGGGCCTGCGCAACGGCTTCGTCTGGGACGACGTCCAGCTCATCGTCGCCAACGCCGCGCCCCTCTCGCTGGACACCCTCCGCGACGCCTTCGGCCGTCACTTCTGGGACACCGCGGGCTTCACCCTCTCCGGCCGCGCCCATTTCTACCGCCCGGTGGTGACCCTCGCCTACGCCCTCACCCGCGCCCTCTTCGGCGCCGGCCCCCTGGGCTTCCACCTGCTCAACCTCGCGGCGCACCTCGCGGTGGTCGCGCTGGCCTTCGACCACGTCCGCCGCCGGCTCGACCCCGACGGCCGCTCGCCGATGGCCCCGGTCGCCTCGGCCGTCGCCGTGGCCGCCTTCGCGCTGCACCCCGGCCGCGCGGAGAGCGTCGCCTGGGCCTCCGGGGCGCCCGACCTCTGGGCCGCGCTGCTGCTCCTGCTGGCGCTGCGCCTCGACCCCTCGCGTCGCCCGCTCCCCGCCGCGCTCGCCTTCGCCCTCGCGCTGCTCTCCAAGGAGTCCGTGGCCTTCGTCCCCGCCGCGCTCGCGGTCGACGCGCTCTGCCTCCGCCCGGCCTCCGAGCGCCGCCCCCACCTGCGCGGCGCCGCGGTGCTCTTCGCCGTGCTGCTCGCCGTGCTCGCCCTCCGCGCGCTGGTGCTCCCCCGCGGCACCCTCCAGGTCGGCGCGCCCCTCGCCGCGGCCTCCCGGGTGCTCGCCTCGCTGGGCCACCTCCTCGCCCGCACCTTCGCCCCGTGGCCCCTCACGGTCTGGTCGTCGCGCATCGCCCTCGACGCCCGCAGCGCGCCCGTCTACCCGGCGCGCGACGTGGCGCTCGGCCTCGCCTTCGTCCTCTCGGCGCTGGGCGTCGCCGTCGCGGCCCGTCGCTCCCCGGCGCTGCGCCCCTTCGCGGCGGACCTCTCCTGGTTCGCGCTGGCGCTCCTCCCCGTGGCCAACCCGCTGAGCCTCGGCCTCGCCCAGCTCGTCGCCGACCGCTACCTCTACCTGCCCCACCTGGCGCTCTCGGCGCTGCTCGCCCGACCCCTCCTGGCGCGCCTCGGGCGCTCGTCGGTGGTGACGACGCTCTCCCCGGCGCTCGCCCTTCTGGTCGCGCTCGGGGCGCTCTCCTTCGCGCACGCCCGGCACTTCCACGACGAGCTGGGCCTCTGGCGGCACGAGGTCTCCGTCGACCCGGAGAACCCCCTCGCCAGGCTCTCGCTCGCCCGCGCCATCGCCTCGCAGCGCCGCTACGGGGAGGCCCTCGCGGAGGTGCGCCGCGCCCTGCTCTCCGCCCACGCCCAGAACGCCCGCGCCGTGCAGATGGACGGGGTGCTGCTGGCGGCGGCGATCCTGCTCGACGGGCTGCCCGACGCCGACCAGCGTGGCCTCGGGAGCGTGCGCTCCTTCCTCGACGCGCTGGGCAACCACCCGGGCCAGCCCGCGCAGCTCGACGCCGGAGGGCTACGGATGCAGCTCCTGCTGGGCCGCGACGACGCCGCGAGGGTGCGCGCCATGTCCGCCGAGTGGGCCCTCCCGCTGGCCGAGTCGGCGCTGCGCACGCTCGCCCCGCTGGCGGCGCAGCAGCAGTTCGCCGAGGTGCAGCGGCGGCTGCCGGGACACCCCCGGGGCTACGTCGGTGCCGCCCTGGCGCTGGTGCTCCTCGACCGCCACGACGAAGCCCGCCGTGCGCTCGAGCGAGCGCCCGCCGTCGCGGCCCCGGGCGTCGCCCACGCCCTCTCGGTGCTGCGCGCGGCCCCCTGCGCCGACGACCCGGAGCACCCCCGCGAGCGCCAGGTGCGCTGCGCCCTCGCGCTCGACCTGAGGGAGCACGCGCGACGCTCGGCCCTCCAGCGACCGGAGGAGCCCTTCGACCCCGGGCTGCTCCTCGCGACGCTCACCGCGGACGTACGCGACGGGCTCTGCCGTAGGGCCCGGCGGAGGCTCGACCAGGCGCGCACGCAGCACCCCGACTGGGACGCCGCGGAGGCCGGGAGGGTCGTGGCCTCGTGCGGGGAGTTCAGGCCCCGGGAGGAGTAATCTCCTCGGCGCTGGTCAAGCGGGCGGCGCGGGAGCGGGGTAGATTCCTGCCCATGCGCCCAAACCCCCGTCCCACGGTCATCCTCCGCCACTGCGACGCGTACGACCCGGAGCGCATCCGGGGCATCGTCCGCGAGGGCCTCGACACCCTCGGGCTCCGGCCGAGGGGCCGCACGCTGGTGAAGCCCAACATCGTGTCGGCGGGCGAGCTCTTCAAGCACGCGTACACCCGCCCGGAGTTCGTGGAGGGCGTGCTGCGCGCACTTCAAGACCGCGACCAGGGGGCCATGACCGAGCTCGCGGTGGGAGAGCGCTGCGGCATCACCATCCCGACGCGGCGGGCCTTCGAGGGCGCCGGGTACAACCCGATGCTCAAGCGGGTGGGGGCGAAGCGGTACTGCTTCGAGGAGGAGCCGCAGGTGGAGATCGCCCTCACGCACGCGGCGCGGCTGCGCGACTACGTGTTCACCCCGGAGCCCGTCGCGAAGGCCGACTTCTTCGTCAACTGCCCGAAGTTCAAGGCCCACCCGTGGACCACGGTGACCTTCTCGATGAAGAACTACATCGGGATCCAGGACGACCGGCACCGGCTCATCGACCATGACCACCGGCTCAACGAGAAGATCGCCGACCTGCAGTACATCATCCAGCCGGAGTTCATCGCCATCGACGCGATCACCGCGGGCGAAGGCCGGATGCTCACGCCGGTGCCCTTCCCGCTCAACCTGGTGATCATGGGCGACAACCAGCTCGCCTTCGACGCGGTGTGCTGCCACCTCATCGGGGTCGACCCGATGACCGTCGACCACCTGCGCCTCGCCCACGAGCGCGGCTTCGGCCCGGTGGACCTCGCGAGCATCCGCATCGAGGGCGACGTCACCTTCGAGGAGGCCCGGGCCCGCGCGAAGGGCTTCAAGGTGGGCTTGATCCGGGTGGAGAAGTACTTCGAGGGCACGCACATCACGGCCTACGCGGGCCCGCCGCCGGAGGGAGAGAAGACCGACTACTGCTGGGGCGGCTGCCCCGGCGCCATCGAGGAGGCCATCGAGATCATCCGGCTCTTCGACGCCCAGACGGACACCAAGATGCCGCGCGTCCACGTGGTGTTCGGCGCCTACGAGGGGCCCATCGACGCGGCGCCCGGGGAGAAGGTCATCTTCATCGGCGACTGCGCCGCCTGGGAGGGCAGGCTCCACGATCAGGTGGTGCAGCTCCGCTCGGTCTACAAAGACCGAGCGACGAAGGACCCGCACGTCGCCAGGCACGACGACATCTTCGCCAAGATGGCCTCGGTGCTCGCGAAGCTCCGCCGCCACAAGGACGACCCCTTCATCCGGCTGGAGGGGTGTCCGGTCAGCGTCGCCGAGCAGGTGCTCTTCCTGGTCTTCTTCAGCGGCGCGAAGAACCCCTTCCTCGACCCGGTGGAGTCCGTCGCCTTCAACAAGGCCTACCTGCAATGGCGCTCGGTCACCACGCTCCGGCGCCTCCAGGGCATCCCCTACCAGAAGGCCGGCGCGGCCGACCGGGGCGACGCGCGACCTACCGTCGAAGCCCCCAGCCCAGCCGACGCCGAGTAGCGCCTCCCTCCCCCTCCACTCTTCCATCGTCCCTTCCAGCACGCTGACCAGCGCCGGAGAGCAGTCTTGACCTCCATGCCGCAGGCATGGGACATCGCGCCCCTATATTCGCGGTTGGGTGCCGCGATGCACACACGAGGTAGCGATGCGGTCTTCAAGTTCCCTGGTTCTTCTCCTTGCGACGCTGGGCAGTGGCCTCGCCGCGTGCTCCGACCCCGCCGGCAACAACAACATCATCGACTCGGGCAACCCCGTCGACACCGGCTCCCCCACCGACAACGGGACTCCGACCGACCGCGGTCCTGACGCCGGCACGCCCACCGACACGGGCAGCTCGATGGACACCGGCCCGGCCACGGACACCGGTCCCGCCACCGATACCGGCCCGACGGGCGATCGCGGCCCCGCCACCGACACCGGCCCCGCCGACGCGGGCCCCGCGGTCGATCCCTGCGCCGCGGCGAGCGTCATCGACCTCAACATGGCCGGCACCCGCTCGGGCGCCACCACCCGCATCACCCGCAGCAACACCACCACACCCCGCAACGGCACGCTCCGCGCGTCCTGCCAGAGCAACACCGTGGGCCAGGTCGCCTTCCGCTACACGCCCACCGCGGCGGGTCGCCTCGCGATCTCCACCGACAACGCCGGCACCATGCCCGCGGGCTTCGACACCGTCGCCTGGGCGCTCAGCTCCTGCGCGCCGAGCGTCGGCGACGCGGGCACCGGCAACCTGGGCTGCGACGACGACAGCGGCAGCGAGCCGCGCGGCCTCTCCTCGCGCTTCGTCACCTCGGCGCCGGTCGCCGCGGGCACCCCGATCTTCATCATCGTCGCGGGCTACGGCAGCGCCACCACCGCGACCGGCACCTTCGAGCTCTCGGTGACCGAGGTCTCCACCGTCGCCGTCGGCGGCATGTGCGACCCGGCGGGCGCCACCAGCGTCTGCGCCACGGGCGCCACCTGCGTCGGCGGCTCGGCCACCACCCCGGGCACCTGCACCGCCGAGGGCGCCCGCGGCGCCGCCTGCCGCGCCGCCGCCCCGCGCTGCGACACCTCGCTGGAGTGCTCGTCCGCCATGGGCGCGGGCACCTGCCGCGCCATCGTCGCCGTCGGCGGCGCCTGCGAGCTCGTCCCCACCACCTCGGTCTGCATGGGCACGGCCGTCTGCTACTCCGCCACCATGGGCGCCACCATGGGCACCTGCATCGCGGAGGGCGCCGCCAACGGGCGCTGCCGCGCGATGGGCACCGCCTGCGACGCCGGCCTCGCCTGCAGCGGCTCGGCGACCTCGACCTTCTCCCGCTGCCGCACCGCCGTCGCCGCGGGCGCCGCCTGCGACCCGACCGGCGTGATGAACGTCTGCGCCACCGGCACCAACTGCGTGACCCGCGCGGGCGCCTCGACCTGCGTCGCCCAGGGCGCCCAGGGCGGCGCGTGCCGCACCGACTCTCCCCGCTGCGACGCCTCCCTCGAGTGCTCCAGCAGCGGCACCGGCGTGTGCCGCGCGGTCGTCGCCGTGGGCGCCGCCTGCGACACCAGCAACGTCACCACCGTCTGCGCGATGAGCGCCACCTGCATCGCGACCGCCCCGGGCTCCGCCATGGGCACCTGCCGCGCCGCCGGCACCGTCGCGGGCACCGCCTGCCGTGACGCCGCCCCGCGCTGCGACACCGGCCTCGACTGCAGCAGCATGACCGGCAGCGGCATCTGCCGCCGCTCGGTGGCCTCGGGCGCCGCGTGCGCCCCGGGCAACATCGCCGACGTCTGCGCGGTGGGCACCGCCTGCCTCCCGACCTCGCCGACCGCGGGCACCTGCTCCATGGGCCGCGCGGAGACCGAGCCGAACAACACCCCGATGGCGGCCCAGACCGCGATCACCGCGAGCACCATCTTCACGGGCACCGCGACGGACACCGACGCCGACTGCTTCCACGTCACCGTCCCCATGGGCGGCGCGATCTTCGCGGAGAGCAGCCTCGTGGCCTCGACCACCTGCGCCAGCGGCGGCCCCGACCCCGTGATCGACATCTACAACCCCGCCAACACCCGCATCGCGGGCGTCGACGACACCACCGGGCGCGGCCTCTGCGGCACGCTCAACCCCGCCAGCACCGCGGCGGCGCGCAACCTCCCGGCGGGCACCTACACGGTGTGCATCGAGGGCTTCAACGAGATGGCGACGAACTACCTCCTCACCATCGGCGTCTACACCGGCCTGTAGGCCGAAGCAGCGCTGCGCGGCGGACTCGTCCGGGTCCGCCGCCGCCCTCCCTCCCGTCTCTCCCTGAGCCCCCCCGCCTCCCCTTCAGCGCCTCAAGGCAGCCTGCGCATCCGGTCCAGCATCTGGATCGCGGTGAGGTTGCGCATGTTGTACCCGTAGCGCAGCCCCGCCTCGGTGAAGTACGCCGGCTCGGTGCTGCCGCCGGTCACGTACACCGATGGGTGGATGCGGTCGGACGAGACCCCGTGCGAGGGCAGCGACTGGAGAGAGGCCCAGTAGTCGAGCAGCGGGACGTGCCTCGCCGACGCGATCGAGCGGATCGTGTCGTTGAAGCGCAGCGCCGCGGCCGCCGGACCGGTGCCGTCGTTGCGGTCGGGGATCGTGCTCAGCGCCACGACGGTGCCCTCCGCCTCGGCGATGTCGACGATGGCGTTGAGGTTGGTGGCGAAGCGGGCGGTGGTGCTCCGGTCGATGTCGTTGGTGCCGTACATCACGATCGCCCACGCGGGACGGATGGCCGTGAGCTCGCGACGGAGGGGCGAGGCGCTGCCGCCGTTGAGGGCGTCGTCGGTGGTCCACCCGGCGGTGGCGCACACGCTGGCGCGGTTGAAGGAGTTGCGGGCCTGGCCGTCCTGCGCCGGCAGCGCAGTCATCCGGAAGGTCTGGATCGTCGGGTCGAGCGCCCCGTAGGTCCCGAGCGATCCCCAGCCGAAGCCCACGTCGGAGAGGAAGCTCCCCGACTCGGTGATCGAGTCGCCGATCTTCGCGAAGACCGCGAGCCGGTTGCCCATCGCCGCGCCGCGCGCCCGCACCTCACGGACGTGCGCCACGGTGGCGCGGTCCCACGCGGGCAGGGCGGGGCCCTCGCTGGGCAGCGTGTCGACCACGCCGGGCGAACCGGCGTCCGGCACGCCCACGTCGCGCGCTCCCGTGTCCGGAGGGCCGGAGTCCCTCACGCCCGCGTCCGGAGGGCCGGAGTCCCTCACGCCCGCGTCCCTCACCCCGACGTCGGGCACCCCGACGTCCGGCACCCCGAGGTCGGGCACCCCGAGGTCGACGGCGGCCCCGCCGTCTCGGGGGAGGTCGACCACGCCTCGATCGACGGGGACCACCACGTCGCGCGGCGGAGCGACGTCGTAGGCCAGGTCGGCGTCGTCCTGGCCTCCGTCCACCCGCACCTCGCCGAACATCCCTCCCGGCACCGGCGAACACCCTGCCACCAGACATCCGAGCGCGATCCAACGCCTGCTTCGAGCGACCATGTTGGCCATATACAACCCGATGAGGGTGGGGTTCGTCACGCGGCCAGGTGGATATCGGTGATACAACGCCGGGGTGTCGGCTCGTCGGTCGCGTCTCCTGGTCGGCGCACTCCTCACCACGGTGGGCGTCGCCCTGTGCTCGAAAGAAGCGCTCGCCTATCCCTTCGGGAGGCGCATCTCGCTCCGCGGCGAAGGCACCGTGGCGATGCTCGTCGGCTCCACGGCGGTCAACGACCACTACGCGACCGGCGTCCTGGCGAGGGCCTTCCTCGGGCTCACCATCGTCGACCCGGTGTCGCTGCAGGTCTCCGCCCTGGAGGGCATCTTCCCCTCCCGCACCCTGCCCACCTCGCTCAACACCAACTTCATGCTGGGGGTGCGCTTCGAGCCTCGCACCGTGCGCCCGGAGGGGAGGATGTTCGTCGACTTCAACGCCGGGCTCGCCACCTCGGGCTTCAACCAGCGCTTCGCGTTCGACTTCGGCTTCGGCTGGGAGTTTCAGCTCACGCGCTACTTCTTCATGGGCCCGGTGGTGCGCTACTCGCACATCGTCCAGCCCGACGACCTCGTCGGCATGGACGCCGACGACGCGCACTACCTCTCGCTCGGACTCTCGATCTTCATCCGCCCCTTCCCGGCGCCGGTGACGCGCCGCGGGCGGCTGGTGGTGATCGGCCTCGGCAACGAGCCGGACGGCGACTACGACGGCGTCCCCGACTCGCTCGACCAGTGCCCGCTGGTGGTCGAGGACCACGACGGCTTCGAGGACGAGGACGGCTGCCCCGACCTGGACGACGACAACGACAACCTCCCCGACTCGGAGGACCGTTGCCCCCGCGCGCCGGAGACCGTCAACGGCTACGAGGAGGAGGACGGCTGCCCCGACGAGCTCCCCGGCTCGCGAGAGCGCATCGAGTGGAACGGCAACGAGATCAGGCTTCGCCAGCGGGTGTACTTCGCCGTCGGGCGCTGGCAGGTGCCGCCGCTCTTCAACCCCATCCTCACCGAGCTCGGCGACTTCCTCGTGGCGCACCCGGAGATCCGGCGGCTGCGCGTCGAGGGCCACTCCGACGACCGCGGCACCCGCCGCGAGGGCTTCTCGCTCTCGCTCCGGCGCGCGCAGAGCGTCGTGGCCTTCCTCGTCGAGCGGGGCGTCTCCACCAGCCGCCTCGAGCCCGTGGGCTTCGGCGACACCGCGCCGCTCGACCGCGCGCACGACGAGGTCACCCGCGCCCGCAACCGACGCATCGAGTTCATCATCGCCGAGGGGCCGCTCGGCAGGGCGCCCGCCTTACCCGAGGGTGTATGGACCCCGGCGAACCAGGTCGTCGTGCTCCCGTCGCCGCAGCCGACCCTGCCACCTGTCTCCACCCCGAGCGAAGCCCCGACGCCATGATCGGCCTCATCATCAACCCCAACTCCCGCAAGAACCGTCACCGCCGCGGGCGCGTCGCGCGCTTCGAGAAGGTGCTCGGCAAGCGCGGGCGCGTCATCGAGACGCCCTCCGTCGACGCCATCATCCCCGCGCTCAAGACCTTCGCCGCCGAGGGGCGCCGCTACTGGATCGCCGACGGTGGCGACGGCGCGCTGCACTGGATGATCAACGAGGCGGTGCGCTTCTTCGGCGCCGCCCGCGCCGCGGAGGCCGCGGTGTACATGCCCACCGGCGGCGGCTCGGTGGACTTCGTCGCCAAGTACCTGGAGCTCGACGGAGACCCGCTCACCCTCGTCGGGCGCCTCGCGGACAAGGTCGCCGAGCGTCACGAGCCCGCGATCCGCAACGTCCCCTCGCTGCTCCTCCAGGGCAGGCAGGTGATCTACGGCGACGAGCCCACGGAGTTTCGCCGCTACGGCTTCGGCACTGCGCTCGCGGGCTACGGCGCCAACTTCTACGGCCCGCTCTACCGCGGCGAAGGCAAGCACGGCCCCGCGGAGATCGCCCGGCACATCGCCTCGGCCTTCGGCGCGGCCGCGATGCGCAGCGCGTTCGCCGGGCCGCTCGCGTCGCTCAAGCCCAAGGTGCTGCGCCGCGCGGAGGACGACTACCTCCGCCCGCTGCGCGCCGAGGTGCAGATCGACGGCGCCGCGCTGCGGGGCGAGAACGGTCGGCCCATCCTCACGCACACGGCGCTCAACTGCTCCTCGCTGCCGCTCAACCTCGCGGAGATCATGCGGGTCTTCCCCAAGGCCGACGGCTCGCAGATGCACGTCCACGCGGGCAACGTGAGCGCCGCGGAGATGGCCAGGGTGTTCCCGGGGCTGATGACGGGACGCTCGGTCAACCACCTGCTCGCCAACGCCTACGACGGCCCCGCGAAGACCCTGGAGATCACCTGCCGCGACGGCGACGAGATGACCCCCGTGATCGACGGCGAGCTCTTCTATCGGATCACCTCGCTGAAGGTCACCATGGGCCCGATGTTCCGCATGGTCTCGCCGTAGCGCCCGGTACGGCCGATGTTTCCGACGACCTCGCGCTTCCGTGCGATCGATGTTCTGGGCAAAGGGGGAATGGGCGTCGTGTACCGCGCCTACGACGCCGAATCCGCGCGCGTGGTGGCGCTCAAGACCGTGCGCCGCCCCTCCGGCGACGACCTCTATCACCTGAAGGAGGAGTTTCGCGCGCTCACGGGCATCTCGCACCCCAACCTGGTCGAGCTGCACGAGCTCTTCGTCGACGGCGAGCAGTCGTTCTTCACCATGGAGGTCATCGAGGGCACCGGCGTCCTCGAGCACCTCTGGGGCGACGGCACCACCGCCACCGGGCCGGGCATTCCCCCCGACGGCATCGCCCGCCTCGACGCGGTGCTCCCTCAGGTCGTCGCGGGCATCGCGGCGCTCCACGACGAGGGCAGGCTGCACCGCGACCTCAAGCCCTCCAACGTGATGGTCACCTGGGAGGGGCGCGCGGTGGTGCTCGATTTCGGCCTCGCCCTCGCGTGGCGTGAGGCCGCCGTCGACCCCTCCGCGGCGTCCTACGGCACGCAGCGCTACATGTCCCCCGAGCAGCTCGAGGGCGCCTCGCTCACGCCCGCCTCGGACTGGTTCGCGCTCGGCGTGCTCCTCTTCGAGGCCCTCACCGGCACCCTCCCCTACCGGGGAACCGTCGCGGAGATCCTCGAGCAGCAGCGCCTCGGCCCTCCCTCTCCCGCCGAGCGTGTGCCCGGCATCCCGGCCCGCCTCGACGCGCTGGTGAAGGCGCTGCTCCAGCCGCAGCCCACGGCGCGGCCCGGGGTGGGAGAGATCCTGCAGATGCTCCACGAGACGCCCTCGCCGCGCTCGTCGCTGCGGATGCTCGTGCCCGCGGAGGCCCCCTTCCTCGGGCGGGAGCGAGAGCTCGAGGCGCTGCGCGAAGGCGCCGCGCAGGTGGACGCCGTCGGCCTCTCGCTGGTCACCGTCGAGGGCGTCTCGGGCGTCGGCAAGACCGAGCTCCTTCGGCGCTTCCTCGCCACGATGGAGGCCGAGGCCGGGACGGTGATCCTTCGGGGGCGCTGCCAGCCTCGGGAGTCGGTGCGCTTCAAGGCCTTCGACGGCCTCGTGGACGCGCTCAGCCGCCACCTCCGCCGCCTCGGCGAAGGCGCCGCGGCCTTCCGCCCGGCGGACCTGCGCGACCTGCTCCGGCTCTTCCCGGTGCTGGCGCGGGTGACGGGCTTCGACCTCGCGCACGGCGACGAGGGCGCGACCAGCAACGACCCGCGCGCCACCCGTCGCAGGGCCTTCGCCGCGCTGCGCAGCGTCTTCACCCGCCTCGGCGCCTCGGTGCGCCTGGTGCTCTGGATCGACGACGCCCACTGGGCCGACGAGGACAGCGTGGCGCTGCTGCGCGCGCTGCTCCTGAGCCCCGACGCGCCGCGAGCGCTGGTGATCGCGAGCTGGCAGCGCGAGCTCGGCGGCGCCAGCTCCATGGTCGCCGCCGTCGAGGCGCTCGGGCGCTCGCTCCCTCCGGGCGCCCACACGGCGCTCTCCATGGAGCCCCTCGGCCACGCGGACGCCCGCGCCCTCGCCCGACGCATCCTCGGCGAGCGCGAGGTCGACCTCGACGTGCTGCTCACCGAGTCCGGGGGCACGCCGTACTACCTCACCGAGCTCTGCCGCCGGGCCAGGGAGCTCCCCCCCGAGGCCGTCGCGAGGCTCCGTCTCTCGGACGTCATCGGAGAGCGCCTCGACGCCCTGCACTCCGCCGAGCGCACCCTGCTGGAGTTCGTCGCCGTCGCGGGCCGCCCGCTGCCGCGGCCGCTGCTGGTGAAGGCCTCGGGCGTGGGCGGCCACGCGCGTCGGGCGCTGCTGCGCCTCGGGGAGATGCGCCTCGGGCGCACCACCGGGTCGGCCGACGACGAGCTCGTGGAGCCCTGGCACGACCGGGTGCGCGCCGCGGTGCTCGAGGCCTGCCCCGCCGACCGCAAGCGCTCGACGCACCTGCGCGTCGCCGAGGCGATGATGAGCTCCCCGGAGGCCGACCCGGAGGCGCTGGTGATGCACCTCGAGGGCGCCGGCGAGCCGGTGCGCGCGGCGGCCTTCGCGGTGGCCGCCGCCGAGCGCGCCGAGCAGGCGCTGGCCTTCGACCGGGCGGCCGGGCTCTATGGCGTCGCCCTCGCCCACCCCCCGGCGGACGCCTCGATCTCCGAGCTCTGGCGACGGCGCGCCGACGCGCTGGTGGCGTGCGGCCGCGGGGGCGACGCGGCGGAGGCCTTCGTGCGCGCGGCGGACAGCGCGAGCGACGCCACCGCGGGCGACGTGCTCGACCTGCGGCGGAGGGCGGCGGAGCAGTTCCTGTTCTCGGGGCGCTACGAGGAGGGACTCCGGGTGATGCGGGTGGTGCTCGACGCGGTGGGCGTCTCGCTGCCGAGCTCCCCTCGCGCGGCCACCCTCGCCTCGCTCGCCGGCCGCACGCGCTTCCTCGCCCGCTCTCTCGGCCCGCTCTTCCTCCGAGGCCGCCGCGCCCCGGTCTCCCCGCAGCGCCTCGACGCCCTCTGGACCGCCTGCGCCGCGCTCTCCATGGTGCAGCCCGCGCTCGCCGACGCGATGGGCGTGCAGCACCTGCTGGAGTCGCTCGACCTCGGCGACCCCTCCCGCGCCGTACGGGCGCTCGGCTACGAGGCCACCTGCGAGTCGTCCCTGGGCGGCAGCTTCTTCCGCGACCGCTCCCGCAAGCTCCTCGCCGAGACCGCGCGCCTCGCGGCGCAGACCGGCCGCCCCTACGACCAGGCCTGGTCGCTGATGGCCGAGGGCACCGCGGCGTGGCTCCGGGCCGACTGGGCCTCGTCCTTCGACCGCTGCGACGCCGCGCTCGCGGTCTACACCCGGGAGTGCCGCGGCGTGGCCTGGGAGACCGCCACGTCGCGCATCTACGCCCTCTCGTCGCTGGCCCTGATGGGGCGCTTCGGCGAGCTCGGCCGACGGCTCCCCGAGGCCCTCAACGAGGCCGAGGCCAACGGCGACCGCTTCGCCCTCGGCGGGTACTCCGTGGGCCAGCACGGGCTGCACTGGGTGGCCTCCGGGCGGCTCGACGCCTGGCAGGCGCTGGCCGAGCGCGCCCGCTCGACGTGGCTGCCCGGGAGCTTCCACCTCCAGCGCTACTCTCACCTCATCGCGGCGACGCAGGCCGACCTCGCTCGGGGCGACGGGTGGGGGGCGTTTCAGCGCATGGAGTCCGAGTGGCCCGCGCTCGAGGCCGCGCAGTTTCTCCGGCTGGAGGTGCCGGGGGTCGAGCTGCTGCAGCTCCGCGCGAGGGCGGCGCTCGCCTGCGCCGGGCGCATGACCTCGATCGCCAGGAAGTCCTGGACCCGGGTGCGACTCCTCACGCTGGCCGACGACGCCGCCACTCGGATCGCCCGCTGCCCGCTCACCTTCGCGGCGCCCACCGCGGCCCTGCTGCGCGCCGGCCACGGGCTGCGGGCGGGCCGACCCGACCTCGCCCGCGTGGAGTTCGCGACGGCGCGCGAGGGCTTCGCGAAGGCAGGGATGGCGGCGCACCGGGCGATGCTCACCTGGGAGCTCGACGCGCTCGACCGCAGGGAGCCGGGCGCCGCTCCGGAGGAGGTGCTCTCCTGGGCCGAGCGGGAGGGCGTCGCGGACCTCAGCGCGCTGCGGCGTGCGCTGCTCTGGGGCTGACGGAGCGGGCTCAGCCGACCAGGTGGTGGCTGGAGTGCCTGGGGAGCACGAAGTGGGCGTCGTCCTGATCGGGGTTGAGCACGGTCTGCTCCCGGAGCGAGACCATCTGCGCGCGAGGGTCGGAGACCACCTTGCCGACGCGCACCATCAGGTCGCCGTACACCATCAGCAGCGAGCGCTGCACGGAGATGACCGCCGAGGCCGAGAGCTGCATCTCCCCCAGCCAGGCGTCCATCACCTGGTCGAAGGCCCAGCGGTGGAGCACCACCGGGAGCTCGTAGTCGAGCACGGTGTTGATGTGCCTCCCCAGCGCCGAGCGGGTCGCCGCGTCGAAGCGCTTCGGTGAGGTGCGCACGCCGATCAGCACGATGCGACGGCGCTGGGTGTAGCCCGATGGCGCGTCGAGGATCGCGACGACCTCCGGCCGCGTGGTCTGCCTCCCGTTGAGGCGCATGGTCTCGAGGAAGTCGTCGGCGCCGATGCGATCGAGCGCGGAGGCGTCGGTGCCGACCTGTCCGAGCGCGTCCTGGAGCGCGTTGACCGCCTCGGTGAGCCTGGTGGTGTCGATGTCCTGTCGGGGCGTCATCGCTTCTCCTCCGGTCGCACGGTGAGCCCCTGCGGGAGCAGCGCCTCGGGGATCGAGTCGAGCCCGAGGATCTCCACCATGTGCGGATAGCCGTCCTTGTAGAGCTTGCTGTCGATGGCTCGCAGCGCCGCGAAGTCAGGGAGTTCCCACTCCTCGGGGTCCCAGATCATGCAGCGGTCGCCCGGGGCGCGCGAGGCGTGGAGCACGGCGTTGACGGCGTGGCGCGCCGACTCGTTGGCCGCCTCCATGGTCGTGAGCCGCGTGAAGGTCTTCATGTACGTCCCGGCGAGGATCCACGCGCCGTTCTGCAGCTCGTAGCCGTCGTGGCGATGGTCGGGGTCGTGGAGCCGCCCCGGGCGCAGCTTCCACTCGCCGGGCCGGTTGATGAGGTAGGGCGAGAGGTTCTTGGCGATGTCCCTCGGCGCTCGGCGAGCGCGGCGGCCCTCGGCCTCCTCGCTCAGCAGCTCTCGACGAAACACGATGTTCTGGTCGAGGTGGTAGCAGCTCGGCGTGAGCTCCCCGTTGTCCTCGATGTCGATCCCGCGCTGCGCCGCGGGCGAGACCTGCGCCGCGTCGCGGGGCGTCTCCCGGCTGCTGCGCCGCGAGCGCTGGGTGTCCATGGCGACGCTGCGGCGCACCTGCTCCCACACGGTGGAGGCGATCTGGTCGGGGGAGCACTGCCACCCCGGGAGCTCGTCGGTGACCCCCTCGCGGATCGTCACCTTCGTGGGGCGGTGCAGCGAGCCGATGTCCACCGAGACGATGCCCCGGTAGCCGTGGATGCCCGTCGGACGCCGCCGCCAGAAGTGCGCCTGAGAGATGGACGACAGCCGCCACGGGGCGTCCATGTAGAGCGTGTGCTCCTGGCCGAACTGGATGTTCGTGTCGAAGAGGTACTGCACCCCGGTGAGGTGCCGAAGCGGCCCGAGGCCGACGTCGCGCCCGGTCTCGGAGTCCGCCAGGCGCTTCTGCCAGTCGTTGAGGGCGTCGACGTCGCTGGCGAGCTTCAACTGCGGCGAGTCGGCGACGTCGGGGACCCGGTCGAGGGCGGCGCGAAACTTCCGCGCGAGCCCGTAGCCGACGTGAGGCGCCGCGTGCTGCAGCCGGTCTTCCGGGACGTCGACCTCGCCGTGCATCCCCCAGTCGAGCTCCTTCGCGGTGAGGTTGAACTCCGGCGCGTCGAGCATCGCGGTGAGGGGCGCCGCGACCACGAAGAAGTGCGGCCGCAGCCCGGTGTCGAAGTTGTCCTTCGACATCGTGTGGCCGTCGACGATCACCCTGGGCAGCAGCACCCCGGGGCGGTGCAGCTCCGCGTCCGACGAGGGCGGCTCGAAGTCCACCAGCTTCCCCCGGATGAACTTCACCCCGCGGTACACGAGGTAGTCGCGCCACGGGTCGAACCACGCCACGGAGGTCGGGCCGTTGAGCGTCGCGTCCGTGAGCTTGCGCCCGGAGAGCTGGTCGATGAGCAGCTGCGTCACGCAGTTGCCCTGGGTGCGCGCCTCGCTCTCGCTCGCGGTCATCGCCCCGAGCACCTCGGGGCCGAGCTCCATGTGCTTGCGGCACACGTCGCTGAAGCGCTCGCCCTCGATGAAGTCCCACCAGGTGAGGTCCTCGAACTCCCCGGCGCGGCGCTCGGTGCTGCTGGTCATGTACTGGAAGAGCCGGGTGCTCAGCCGGGTGACGTCCTGGGCGCCGTAGCCGAGCTCTCGCACGAAGCTCTCGAGCAGCGTCAGCGTCTGCTGGATCGACTGCGGCGGGCGGCGCGGGAAGTTCACCAGCCGCTCGACCTCCTCGGGCTTGCCGTCCTTGCCGGTGCGCTGCTGGTTGACCACCAGCCAGGTCGCCTCGGTGGAGACCAGGTTGTCGAAGACCGTGCGCAGCGCCGCGCCGAAGCGGTCGTCGCCCCGCTGCAGCACCGGCGTCCGGCGCATGGTGTCGAAGAGGTGCCGGTAGAAGCCCGGGAAGTACCGGAAGCCGTGCTCCCCCGGGACGATGCCGCGCCCCTTCACCCGCACCTCGAAGCGGAAGCCCGACATGCCCTCCACGCGCAGGATGTCCTTCTCCTCGCTGGCGAAATCGAGCATCGCGTGGAGCTCGCCGGCCATCGCGGCGCGCACCCTCCCGGCGGCCTCGATGGCGGCGTCGCTCGGCTCGATGGTGGCCCCGGCCTCGGACTCGACCAGCCTCGGGAGCGGGGCCGTGAGCGCCACCGTCAGGCTCTGGTACCCGGCGCCTCGCGTCGCGGCGATGAGGCGCTTGGAGAAGCTGGCGAGCGACTCCTTCACCTCCTTCCAGCCGGTCGCCCCGGCCCCGCGAGGGAGCGCGGCGGCGAGATCGATCACCTCCCTCTCGGTGTAGTCGAAGGCCGGGTGCCGCACGAAGGGCAGCGCGCGGGTGATCGGGCCTCCGGGCGCGTCGGCCTCCTCGTCGCTCGGGATGTACGCCCACTGGGTGCGGGCGACGCCGCCCACCGCGGGGAGGTGGGCCTCCCAGGAGTCCTCCGAGGGCTCGACCAGATACACGTCGTAGCCGCGCTCGATGCACTCGTGGGCCACGGTCAATCCGGTGATGCCGCCCCCGAAGACCCAGATCACCGGGGTCGGTTCTGGTTTCGCCTTGTCGCTCATCCGCTCGCTGCCTCCCTCTCCGCGTCGCTAGATACAACCTCGCGTCCGAACGCGTCCATCAAGCCCGGAAATGACGGGCTCCGCACCGCTCCCCGGAGAAATTCCAGCAGCCCGTCATGGAAGGCCGCGAGGTCTTCCACGCGCCCCCGCAGCACCGTCTCGCCCAGCAGCACGGAGCTCACCAGCGAGCGCTCGGCCTCGGCCAGCGCCACGATCTCCCGACGCGTGGTGCGCAGCGTGACCGACGGCGAGCCCGGCTCGTCGCGCAGCCACACCCGCTCTCCGTCGCTCTCCACCGCCACCACCTCGCCGTCGACGGTGATCTCCACCTCGCGCGCCCCGAGCGCCGCGGCCATCCGCGCGTGCGCCCAGGGGAGCTCGCGCAGCAGCGTCCGCAGCCCCCGGCCCACCCATCCCCGAAACGGCATCCTCCGCACGCCCACCATCGCCCCGCTCAGGCCCCGAGGAACTCGAAGATCGCCCGGCCCCGCATCGCCACCCGCTCCCCGCGCACCCGGCCCTCGACGGTGACCACCCCGCTCACCTCGTGGATCACCGTCACCCCCGGGTCGTGGTCGTTGGGGATCACCACCGCGGCCACGTCCTCCGCCTCGAAGCGGCAGCGCACCTCGTCGCCGTCGCCGCGCGCGGTCACCTCCAGCGCCCTCGGGACGTCCGTCACCGTCCCCGGCGCCACCAGCGCCATCGCCCTCGGCAGCTTGAACACCCTCGACGCCCGCAGGAGCCCGACCCGCTCCACCGTCACGTCCGCCGCGCGCAATACCCGGTGCTGTAAAGCCCCTCGCCAGAGGAAGAGCGCCTGCATGTACGTCCGAGCGTGGGCCCGGTCGGAGAGCCGCACGAACACCATGCTCCAGGGGTTTCCCTCCTCCTCGGGCAGCCCGTAGCCCCACTCCCAGGCGAAGTCCCGCCCCCAGGCGAAGTGCCCCCAGTTGTGGTCGTGGTAGGCGCGCGCCCGCTCGACCTGCACCACCCGGTCGCCCAGCCGGAGCGTTCCGCTCGCGACCATGCGCGGCAGCACCAGCCAGTTGATGGGAGGCCCCGGGTCGAGCCGGATGTTGTTGGCCAGCGAGGGCACGCACCCGGGCTCGAGCACCAGCGACACCGCGATGGGACGCCGCCGCAGCCGCACCTCGATGACGTAGCGCCCGCCCTCGAAGGCGACCCGGTTGTCGCCGAAGCGCATCTGCAACCCGCCGCCAGGGGCCTCGACCTCGTGGGCCTCGAAGACCTCGACGTCGCCGTCCCACCCCCGCTCCCTCACCAGCACCACCACGCGGGCGAACTCCTGGCCCGGCGGGGCGCCCTCCCTCACGTCGTCGACCAGGCTGAGGTTCACCAGCACGTCGACGCCGGGAGCGTAGACGCAGAAGTGCCACCACTCCTTGTGCCCCCCGGCGCCCCCTCTCGAGGAGGGAGAGCGCCGCAGCCAGTCGGTGTCGGAGATGGCCTTGTCGAAGGGGCTCACCGCAGCCACCCCTCGGACTTCGAGGGGCGATCGGAGCTCGCGGAGGCGTCGGCCTCGCCCGCGGCAGCCGCGGCGGCGGCGAGGTGGCGGCGCAGCGTGGACCTCATCGACGCGAGGCCCAGCACGAAGTCGATGAGCCGATCGTCCGAGGCGCTCTCCTCCCCGGCGGCGGGCGACGAGGGAGGCGCGTACGCGTCGAGGAGGGCGTCGAGGCGCAGGCCCCAGGACTCCAGGCCCAGCAGCAGGTGCAGCCAGGCGTTGCGCTCGGTGAACTCGTCGCCGTGACGCTGGGTCTCGGTGGCGCGGCTCACGTCCCGTCGTCGCCCGGGTGAACGCCGAAGAGCCGGGTGAGCATCGGCTCGAGGTCGGGCACCGTCGCGGCCCTGGCCAGCGCGTCCATCACCTTCGAGGGCAGGATGGTGGAGGGCTCCTCCTCGAGCACGTTGAGCGTCCCGACCTCCCACACCACCCTGCCACGGCGGATGAGCTCGGAGCCCTTGAGCCGCTCCCTCAGCGCCGCTCCCTCCGGGGTCGCCGAGTAGGCCCGCCCCTCGGCCACCGCGGCGGCGAAGAGGGCCTGCGCGGCCACCGGGTAACGCACGATCAGCGCCTGCGCCTGGCGCAGGGCCGCGAAGAGTCCGTCCTCCTCGCGCGCCTCGAACACCGGTCCCTCGTCGCTCATGGAAGCTGGGAGGGGCTCAGCCCGGCGAGGGATCGAAGCGCAGCGCCAGCTCGATGGCCTTCGCCAGATGACCGTCGGGGCCCTCCAGCTCGTAGCGCCCGGAGGCCACGGCGGCGGGGTCGATGTCGTCGAGGGCGCCCGGGTTCCAGCGGATTCGCACCCGCAGCGGGAGCACGGCCTGCTTCGCGGTGCTCGCCGGGTCGCGCAGCACCTCGACCCGCAGCGCGTCCCGATCGATCTTCGGCTCGCGGCTCCAGCTCAGCCTGACGGGCGTCGCCGCAGGCCCCGGGGGCCACTCGCTCCCGGTGAGGTTCCTCACCCGAAACTGCCGGTGGATCTCGCAGTAGCGGGTGCTCTCCCCGTCCGAGGGTCGCTCCCTCCGGTCGGCCTCCACGGCCTGCACGGGGATCACCACGTCGAGCACCTCGGAGCGGTTGCCCCTCAGCGGGAAGCCCATCGCCTCGCCGATGCGCTCCTCCAGGTGCTTCGTGTGCTTGCTGCGAAGCCCGAAGAGCCTGTCGAGCGCGTCGACCTGGAGGCGGGCCACGTCGAAGAGCAGCTCGCTGACGCGCCGCACGTCGCCCATCCTGGGGATGAGCGGCGCGATGGGCGATCCGCTGGCCTCCGCGGCGCGGGCCGCGTGGTTGAGGGCCTCCTTGCCGTCGTGGATGCCCTCGAGGATGTCCACCGCGCTCTGGAGCGACTTGTCCTTCAGGGCGTCCAGGAACCTCGCCTGCGCGTTGCGGTCGGAATCAACCATCGGGGGTGCCGCTCCTCTCCAGCGGGTGACGGATGTACCCCAAGCGTACCGCGGCTGAGAAGCCCCGCGCGCCCACCCGGCGGACTGTGATACCCGATCGGGTATGCGTCTGCTCCGACTGCGCTCCTTCGTCGCCACGGCCACACTGGCCACCACACTGTTCGCGCCTCGCGCGCATGCCATCTGGCCCCCGTCGCCGGAGATGAGCGCCGAGGACCTCTCGCGCCCGGAGAACTGGCCCAACGACCCGGGCTACGCCTACACCGAGCGCGGTGGGGGTCAGTGGTCTCTCTGGAGCTGGATCCCCATGGCGACCCGGGCGGTCGCCGGCTTCCGCGCGCAGGAGCTCACCCTCGGCGCGGGCAACAGCGTCGACCGCGCCTGGGGCCTCTCCATCGGTGACCCGCGGGTCATGATCGCGGTGCTCGACTCGGGCATCAACTGGGAGAACGACGACCTCGTCAACAAGGTCGCGCTCAACACCGCCGAGCTCCCGATGCCGATGGGCGCCTCGGCCTACGACAGCAACGGCGACGGCGTCGTCACCGTGGCCGACTACCTCCAGGACACCCGCATCACCTGCGGCGTCACGGGGATGCCGCGCAACCAGTTCGCCTGCCGCGGCGCCGACGGGATGCCCAACGACCCCAACCGCAACGGCGTCCTCGACGGCGGCGACCTGATCCGGGTCTTCTCCGACAGCACCGACGCCGACCGCAACGGCTACGTCGACGACATCGCCGGCTGGGACTTCATGCACGACGACAACGACCCGGCGGACGACACCCGCTTCGGTCACGGCACCGGCGAGGCGCGCGACTCCGCCTCCGAGGCCAACAACGGCCGCGGCGGCGCGGGGAGCTGTCCCCGCTGCACGTTCATCCCCACCCGCGTGGGCGACAGCTTCATCACCGACGTGACCGACTTCGGCCAGGCCGTGGTCTACGCCGTCGACCGGGGCGCGAGCGTGGTGCAGGAGGCCCTCGGCACCCTCAACAACTCCCGCTTCTCCCAGGCGGCGATCGACTACGCGTACAGCCACAACGTCGTCATCATCGCCAGCGCGGCGGACGAGAACTCCCGGCATCACAACATGCCCGGCACCGCCAACCACACGGTCTACACGCACGCGATCCGCTTCGACTCGGAGAACATCAACAGCGCGACGACCTTCCTCAACTTCAACAACTGCACCAACTACGGCGCGCAGCTCGTGCTCTCCGTGGGCGCCATGAGCTGCTCGTCCGCCGCGGTGGGCTACAGCTCCGGCATGGCGGGGCTCATCTACTCCGCCGCCCTCGGCCGCAACCTCAACCCGGCGATCTCCGCCGAGGAGGTCAAGCAGCTCCTCACGATGACCGCCGACGACGTCAACGTGCCGGAGAGCCAGGCCACGCACCCGATGTTCGACCGCTCGAAGTACCCGTCGCTCGCCGGGTGGGACCAGCGCTTCGGCTACGGCCGCACCAACTCCCGGCGCTCGCTGGAGTGGGTGCGCGACGGGCGCATCCCCCCGGAGGTGGACATCACCTCGCCGCGCTGGTTCACGGTGCTCGACCCCGACCGGCCCGCGCAGCAGACCCTGCGCATCGAGGGCCGCATCGCCGCCCGCCGCGCGCCGCGCTTCGATTACACCATCGAGTATGCTCCGGGCGTCGAGCCCGCGGACACCGCCTGGGTGATGGTGCGCCGCGAGACCAACGTCACCGCCGCGGTCACCGACCGCCTGGCCGACATCGACCTCCGCGCGATCACCATCAACAACCCCGGCGAGGTGGAGAACCGCTACACGCTCACCGTGCGCATCCGCGTCACGGCCCACTACGACGCCCCCATCGGCGACGTCCCGGGCGAGGTGCGGCGCGCGTTCTACGTGCACCGCGACCCCACGGTGCTCCCGGGCTTCCCGCTCGACCTGGGCAGCGGCGGCGAGAGCTCGCCCCACCTCGTCGACCTCAACGGCGACGGCGCGAGGGAGATCATCTACGCGACCTCCGACGGCGAGGTGCACGCCTTCCGCGCCGACGGCACCGACCTGCCCGGCTGGCCCGCGTTCACCCGCGTGGCGCAGGGCTATGACCCGGCTCGCAGCCCGAGCTACCTCGCCGCGAGGGCCTTCCAGCCCGTCACCCCGGGCGGCCGTCCCGCCATCGACCCGACGGTGGTGCGCGAGGCGGTGCTCTCCACGCCCGCCATCGCCGACCTCGACGGCGACATGCGCCCCGAGGTGGTGGTCGGCACCTACGCCGGGACCATCCATGTCTTCCGCGCCGACGGCACCGCGTACGGCCACGGCTTCCCCTTCACGCTGCCGGACGTGCCGAGCAGCGCGACCTCGCCGCAGGCCATCCAGGCCCGCGGGATGTTCGGCGACCCGGTGCTCGCCGACCTCGACGGCGACATGCGCCCGGAGATCGTCTTCGGCGCCTTCGACGGCAAGGTCTACGCGCTCGACGCCATGACCGGCATGGTCAAGTCGGGCTTCCCGGTGGTGGTGACCTTCCCCGAGCCGGGCACCAGCCGCAACCGCGTCTTCGGCAGCGTCGGCATCGGCGACATGGACGGCGACCGCCGCCCGGACATCGTCTCGGTGTCGAGCGAGGGCCTGCGCGGCGACAACAACCTCGGCGCCATCTACGTGATCTACGGAGACGGAAACAACCACGCGGGCGGCCCCTTCCACCCCAACTGGCCCATCCCGTACCTGTCGTTCAACTTCTTCCCGCTCATCGGTGAGGGCGTCTCCTCGTCGCCCGCCATCGCGGACATGGACGGCGACGGACGCGACGAGCTCGCCCTCGTCGGCACCGGCAGCGCCGTGATCACCCTCGCGCGCGGCGTGCAGCCGGCGCACGTGGCGCGCCCGTCGCCGCAGTCGCTCGCCCAGGGCGTGGCGATCCGCACGGCGATGCGCGGCCGGCTGACCAACGTCGAGACGTCGCAGGTGTCGTTCATCCCGGCGTTCTCGCTGGGCAGCTTCGGCGACATGACCAACGACGGCGTGCCCGACTACGTGATCACGGGCGCCAGCCTCAACCTCGCGATCAACCTCGCGGGCGGCGGCCGGGCCTTCCCCATCGAGCACCTCGCGGGCGCCTGGAACGGCGCCGACGGCAACTCCCTCCCCGGGTTTCCGCGCCTGGTCGAGGACTACACCTTCTTCTTCAACCCCTCGATCGCGGACGTGGGCGGCGACGCCTACCCCGAGATGCTCATCGGCACCGGCGGCTACTATCTCCACGGCTTCGACGGCTGCGGCCGCGAGCCCGAGGCGTGGCCCAAGTTCACCGGCCAGTGGATCATCGCCAACCCCGCGGTCGGCGACCTCCGCGGCATGGGCCAGCAGCAGGTGGTCTCGGGCACCCGCTCGGGCTACCTCTGGGCGTGGAGCACCACCTCGCAGGCCGCGACGGCCAGCATGCAGTGGCCCACGCACCGCCATGACCAGGCCAACACCGGCAACTGGGGCACCACGCTCAACCAGGGCGTGCGCCGCGTGCCGGGCCTCGGCCCGCTGGACTGCCCGCTGCCGGTCGAGCCCGACGCGGGCACTGCCGTCGTCGACGCGGGCACCGTGACCGACGCCGGGGCCCCCGCGGACGGCGGCGCCCCGACCGTCGAGGGCGACGGCTGCGGCTGCCGCACCCAGCCCGCAAGCGCCCCCGGCGGGGGACTCCTCGCCATCGGACTCGCGATGCTCGCCGTCCGTCGCCGCCGCCGCACCGCCGCCTGATCGCCGCCCCCCCCGATCACCGGACCGGTGAATCCGATCACCGGTCCGGTGATGGTCCGCGGGACCACGAGGGCCCATCACACGCACGCTGATGGGGTCTCACGACCACCCCTAAGATCTCGAACGCGAGGACGTGGCCGCCTGCCTCCTCTTCGCGGTGCGTCAGGCGCGGCGCGAGCTGGCTGGCCGATGCCCCGAGAGCGAGCCGTCCGCCCCGCGTCGCAGCTCGAACGCGACTCGCTCGCCCGGCGCCACGGTGACGTCGATCGCGAAGGACTCATCGCGCGGCGCCAGCCCCTCCGCGAGGAGCCGCACAGTACCTTCGAGGCGGTGGGCGCCCGGCGTCACCGCGATGGCGTAGGGAACGCCCGGGGCCTCCAGCGCGGGGCGCTCGTCGAGGCTGCCCGCGTACGACGGACCCGGCACGAACGGCGCGCTCACCGGCCTTCCATCGAGCGTCCACTGGAACGGGCGCGCCCACATGCGGGCGCCGTCGAGGGCCGCGAGCTGCACCGTCACGCACGACGTGGCGCCCGGCCTGCGCAGCGCGCGCAGTCGCTCGGCCGCCCGCAGCCAGAGCGCCGGGAGACAGCGCGGGGTCGGCGCGTCGACGAGCTCGTCGAAGGGCACCTCGCTGAACACCACGCCCACGGCCATCGCCGGGTTGAGGTCGAAGGCCGCGAAGACCACGTGGCCCGTCGGCTCGATGGTCGCCGCTTCGAGCTTGTCGTCGATCACCTCGTGCTCCACCGCCCCGTAGTCGTGCGCGAACCCCATGCGGGGCGTCGTACACCCCGTGCTCGCTGCACGCGAAGTCCGCGTCGGTCACCGGTCCGCGGATGCTCGACGCCGTGACGCGCGAGCTCGCCGAGTCCAGCAAGGTCGCGCCGGAGATCCCGCGCCCTGCGGTTGCGCCGGCTCTGCGCAACTGCGACGGGGGAGCGGGCGGATCGCGCCGATCCTGCTCAGCGCTGTGACACCCGGCGCTGCGGAGCCGCGGCGTCGCGCGGATGGCACCCTCGCTGCACAGGGGCCGTCGCATGAAGACACGGTGGAAGAGGGTCGCGCTCGCCCTTGCGGCGGCGGTGGTGGCGGTGCCTGCGGGCCTGGCGGCGACGATCCGGCTGCGGCCGGTGAAGACATCGCCCATGTGGACCGAGCGCATCGAGTCGACGCCCGAGCGGCTGGCGCGCGGCCGCTACCTGGCCGACCACGTGGCGGTCTGCGCCGACTGTCACAGCGAGCGCGACTGGACGAGCTTCGCCGGCCCGATCATCCGCGGAACCCGCGGCGCGGGGGGCACGCGCTTCGGCCACGACATCGGGTTCCCGGGCGAGGTGGTGAGCCGCAACATCACGTCGCACCCCGTCGACGGCGTGGGGGCGTGGAGCGACGGCGAGCTGGTGCGCGCCATCCGCGAGGGCGTCGACCGCGGGGGCAGGCCGCTCGCGCCCATCATGCCGTACGAGCACTTCCGCTCCATGGGCGACGACGACGTGCGCGCGGTCGTGACCTGGGTGCGCTCGCTGCCGCCCGTGGCGCGCCGGCAGGCCGAGCCGCAGATGGACTTCCCCCTGTCGCTGCTGGTGCGCACCATCCCCGCCCCGGCGGGGGCGCGTGGTGACGGCCGCGTGACCACCCCGGCGCCCCGCGTCGACGCGGCGTACGGGCGCTACCTGGTGACCCTCGCGAGCTGCGCCGACTGCCACACGCCGAGCGTGCGCGGCGAGGCGATCGCGGGGCGCGAGTTCGCGGGGGGCCAGGAGTTTCAGCTCCCGGGCTACGTGCTTCGCTCGGCGAACATCACCCCCGACCCGACGGGCATCGGGGCGATGAGCGAGGACGCCTTCGTGGAACGCTTCCACAGCTACCGGACTCCGCCCGAGCAGGCCGAGGTGCCGCGGCCGGCGCGCAACGCCTTCGTCCGCGGCAACACGCTCATGCCCTGGCGCATGTACGCGGGCATGAGCGAGGGCGACCTGCGCGCCATCTACCGCTACCTCCGCACGCTACGCCCCGTGCACAACGTGGTGCCGCGCGGCTGAGCGCCGGGTCCGTTCAGGGGCTCATCGGCGCTGCCGCGACCACACCTCCGCGGGCCCCCTTCGTCGGACAACGCCCCGGACCGAGTGAGTCGGGCGTCAGCCGTGAGCGCGGCGCCTTCGCAACTGCGCGATGGCGAAGCCGAGGAGGGGCAGCACCGCGAGCGCCGCGAAGATCCCGCCGGCGATGCGCAGCCCCGACGAGCCCGATCGGAGGTCCCTTACGCCGTCGGCCTGGGAGCCTCGGAACACGTCGACCCGCCCGAGCCCGCGGTGCGGGGCGAGCCGCAGCCGGCCGTCGCGCTCCTCCACGTGGCCGACGACGAACACCCGCTCGCCGCCGCTCAGCCGCCACTCGTCGGCGCTGAAGTGCGTGAAGGTGCCGCGGGCGCTCGCCCTCGCGCTCGCCACGTCGGCCGCGGGCACCGCCAGCCGCGCCGGCAGCTCCGCGAAGCTCTCGCTCACGTCGGCGGACTTCGCCGTCGGAGGTCGCCACAGGTCCAGCGGGAGATCGACCCGCTCGGCGCCGACGACGATGCCGACCGCCTCCGGGGCCCGGCGGGTCGCGATGCGCAGGGCGCCCAGCTGCCGCTCTCCCTGGCCATCGTAATACCAGGTGCCGTAATAGATGTGGGTCAGCGCGGCCGCGCAGGGCCGCTGCGACAGCGGCGCCGTGACCGGGTTGCGGCCGTCGACCACGCCCTCGAAGCGGACGTCCCCGCCGCGCACGAGCCCGGTGGCCGGCAGCGCCCACTCCGCCGCCTGCGCGGACTGCGCGCGCGAGCCCTTGAAGAAGAGCACGCTCCCCATGCCCCAGAGGCCGAGCCAGACCACCGCGAGGACGAGGAAGATGCGCGCGCCCCTGGTCATGGGGATCTTCTACCCCAAAGGGACCGTGCCGCCCGCACCCCGCCATCCCCTCTCTCGCGGCGCCGCGGTCGCGGTCCGCATGCCGCTGGCGCTCTGCGCGACGCTCACGCCACCGCCGCGCTGATCACCTCCCCCTCGGCGCCCTCCTCCCACCGAACCACCAGCTCCCGTTCGACGCCCCTCGCGCCCTCGGAGGCCCTTCCGGTAGCATCCGCGCCCGATGCGACACACCCACCGTTGGTTCTCTCGCGGACTGGGCCTCGCGCTCGGTCTCGGGGCTTTGTTCAACTCCCCAAGGCCCGCCGAGGCCATCTGGCCGCCGCGTCCGGAGATGACGTCGGCGGACCTCGCGATGATGGCCAACTGGCCCAACGACCCGGGCTACGCGGGCCAGTGGGAGCACTGGTCGTGGGTGCCGGGGATGAACCTCACGGTGCCCAACTTCCGCACCGAGGAGGCCGCGCTCGGCGCGGGCAACAACACCGACCGCGCCTGGGCCATCTCCACCGGCGACCCGAGGGTGATCATCGCGGTGCTCGACTCGGGCATCAACTGGGACAACGACGACATCGTCAACAAGATCGCCCTCAACACCGCGGAGCTCCCGATGCCCGAGGGCGCGACGAGCTACGACAGCAACGGCGACGGCGTCGTCAACATCGTCGACTACCTGCGCGACTCGCGGGTCACCTGCGGCACCGGCCCGGCGAGCGCGCGCAACCCGCGGCAGTGCCGCGGGGCCGACGGGATGCCCAACGACCCCAACGGCAACGGGGTCTTCGACCCGGGCGACCTCATCCGGGTCTTCTCCGACCGCACCGACGCCGACCGCAACGGCTACGTCGACGACATCGCCGGCTGGGACTTCTTCCAGGACGACAACGACCCCGCGGACGCCACGCGCTTCGGCCACGGCACCGGCGAGATGCGCTGGAGCGCCGCGGAGACCAACAACGGCATCGGCGACGCCGGCGACTGCCCCCGCTGCATGCTGCTCCCCATCCGCGCGGCGGACAGCTTCATCGGCGAGGTCGACGACTTCGCGCAGGGCGTCGTGTACTCCGTCGACCGCGGCGCCCGCGTGGTGCAGGAGGCCCTCGGCACCCTCGACAACAGCACCTTCGCGCGACGCGCCATCGACTACGCCTACGCGCACAACGTGCCCGTGATCGCCAGCGCCGCGGACGAGAACTCCCGGCACCACAACGTCCCCGGCACCAACAACCACACGCTGGTGGTGCACGCGATCCGCTACGACACCGAGACGCTCACCCGCAGCACGACCTTCCTCAACTTCAACAACTGCACCAACTACGGCGCGCAGCTCGTGCTCTCCGTCTCCGGCACCGGGTGCTCCTCCGAGGCCACGGGCCACACCGCGGGCCACGCCGGGCTGATGCAGTCCTACGCGCTCGAGCACTCGCTCACCCCGGCGCTCACCGCCGAGGAGATCTACCAGCTCCTCGCGCGCACCACCGACGACATCAACGTGCCCGAGAGCCAGCCCGGGCACCCGATGTTCGACGACACCAAGTACCCGTCGCTCCCCGGCTGGGACCAGCGCTTCGGCTACGGCCGCACCAACGCCCGCCGGGCCATGGAGTGGCTGCGCGACGGGAAGATCCCGCCGGAGGTGGACGTCACCTCGCCGCGCTGGTTCACGGTGCTCAACCCCGGCCGCCCGGCGGAGCAGACCCTTCGCATCGAGGGCCGCATCGCCGCCGCCCGCGCGCCGCGCTTCGATTACACCGTCGAGTATGCGACCGGCGTCGAGCCCGCGGACACCGCCTGGGTGATGGTGCGCCGGGAGACCAACGTCACCGCCGCGGTCACCGACCGCCTCGCCGACATCGACCTGCGCACGCTCAACGTCAACAACCCCGGCGAGCGCGCCAACCGCTACACCCTCACCGTGCGCATCCGCGCGGTCGCCCACTACGACGCCCCGGTCGGAGACGTCCCGGGCGAGGTGCGGCGCGCGTTCTACGTGCACCGCGACGAGAGCGTGCTCCCGAACTTCCCCATCGACGTGGGCGGCTCCGGGGAGAGCTCGGCCAAGACCGTCGACCTCGACGGCGACGGGTCGCGGGAGATCATCTACGGCACCGCCGACGGCGACCTGCACGCCTACCGCGCCAACGGCACCGAGATGCCGGGCTTCCCGGCGCACACGGTTCCGCTCTTCGGGATGCGCTCGTCGCACGCGACGAACTACGTCGGCAGCGCGGCCTACTCGGGCGAGTCGCCCGCCATCGACCCGGGGCGCGTCTTCGACCCCATCGTCGCCACCCCCGCCGTCGCCGACCTCGACGGCGACGGCCGCCCGGAGATCGTCGTCAACAGCTACCACGGCACCGTGCACGTCTTCCGCGCCGACGGCACCAGCTACGGCCACGGCTTCCCCTACGCGCTGCCCGACGTGCCCAGCGCCATGACCGCCCCCGACCGCATCCTCCAGCGGGGCCTCTTCTGCTCCCCGGTGATCGCCGACCTCGACGGCGACATGCGCCCGGAGATCCTCTTCGGCGCCATGGACGGCAAGCTCTACGCGCTCGACGCCATGACCGCCGCGGTGAAGCCGGGCTATCCCGTGGTGATCCACTTCCCCGAGGCGGGCACCGAGTACAACCGGGTGTTCGGCAACGTGGGAGTCGGCAACTTCAATGGAGACACCATCCCCGACGTGGTGGTGGTCTCCAATGAGAAGCTCCGAGGGGACAACAACACCGGCGCCATCTACCTGGTGCACGGCGACGGCAACAACCACGCGGGCGGGGCCTTCCACCCCAACTGGCCCATCGCGGTGACCTCGTTCAACTTCTTCCCCCTGGTGGGCGAAGGGGTGTCGGGCGCGCCGCCCATCGCCGACATCGACGGCGACGGCCGGGACGAGATCGCCTTCACCGGCAACGCGCTCCCCACCATCGCCTTCGTGCGAGGCGAGCAGTCGGCCATGGGCCGCCGCCCGGCGCTCAACACCCTCAACCGCGTGGCCCTGGCGCAGACCTCGCGGCGCGGCGCGCTCACCAACAACACCACGCAGATCGTGTCGTTCGCCAACGTGTTCAGCATGGGCGCCTGGGGCGACATGGACGGCGACCGCACCCCCGACTACGTGATCTCCGGCGCCGAGCTCAACCTGGCCATCAACCTGGGCGGCGGCGGTCGGGCGCGGCCCTTCTACCACCTGGTCGGGGCCTTCAGCGGCCGCGACGGCTACCCCCTCCCGGGCTATCCGCAGCTCCTGGAGGACTACACCTTCTTCATGAACCCCGCGATCGCCTCGGTGGACGGCGACCCCTACCCCGAGCTCATCGTCGGCACCGGCGGCTACTTCCTCGAGGCCTTCGACGCCTGCGGCCGCACCCCGGCGGGCTGGCCCAAGTTCACCGGCCAGTGGATCATCCCGTCGCCCGCCCTCGGGGACCTCGACGGCGACCACCGGATGGAGGTCGTGAGCGGCACCCGCGGCGGCCTGCTCTGGGCGTGGCGCACCCAGGCCGACGACCGCACGGCCAACGTGCAGTGGGAGAGCTTCCGCCACGACAACCGCAACACCGGCAACTACGGCACGCCCCTCACCCAGGGCGTGCGCACCACCGGCGACGCGGGGACCATCCAGTGCCCCGTCCCCCCGGAGCCCGACGCCGGGACCTCCCCGGAGGACTCCGGCGTCGTCGCCGACGCGAGCGCCGATGGCGGGGCGGCCGCTCCCCCGAGCCCCGACGACGGCTGCGGCTGCCGGGCGGCCGGTAGCGCGCCCACGGGAGCCCGCGGCGGCCTCGCGCTGCTGGGCCTCGGGCTCGCCGCCTCGCTGCGCCGCCGCCGTCGCCGCGCCGACTGATCCCCCCTCCCGACTCCCGATAACCCCGCTCCGCCCAACCGACCGTTAGCCCGCTCGCCGCTCCCCGGCAGAGCGGACCGGTCTCCCTTGTGGCCAATGGAACCGTTATCGAATCGGGCATTTTCCAACACACAAAGCGCCCATATATGGAAAGACCGCGGGGCTGCCCCGTCGCTGCACAGCCCCTGTGTCGCCCTCGCACATGACCCGGCGCAGCCCGCTCCCTGCGGCCGCCGGGAGGGCCCGGTCGCCACCAGAATCCTCATCGTTTCCCGTGAATTCTCGTCTCCTCGGGGCCTGGTGCTCCAGAGCAGGGAGAGCGGGGCTCGGGTGCACGGACACGCACACCTCGGCGGCTTGTCGTATGAAAAATATCGATTGAAGACGTGACTTATCCAAGTTGCATGGGATATCGCTTGAGATGTCGACAATGACTGGTAACTGCGACGTATCTGGAGTGATGAATGCAGCGACCATGTAGGTTCTCATGCCTGTTGATCCTCGCCGCCGGCTGTTCCGACGGCGTAGACACCTCGCTGGTCTCGATCGACGGCGGCAGCGGGGTCGCCGACGCCTCGGGCCCCGACTCGGGCCTCGGCGCCGACGCCCCCGCGACCGATCAGCCCCCCTCCCCCGACGCCGGGGCCCCCGCGCTCGACGCTCCGCCCGTCGTCACCGCCGACGCCCCGGGGGTCGACGCGCTCTCCTCCCCGGACGCGACTGCCCCCGATGTCTCCCGGCCCGACGCCGGGGCCGCCGACCGTCCCAGCGCAGACTCGGGTGCGACCGACGTCGGCGCGTCGCCCGACACGGGCGCCTCGTGCGACGGCCCGGCGCCTGCGGTGACGGTGACCGCGCCCGCCGCGGACGCGATGATCGAGACCTGCTCGGCCTCGGAGGCGGCGGTCTTCTACGACTTCGTCGCCTCGGTGGCTCCAGGCTCCAGCGTGCAGCAGGTCTCCGCCCGCTGGATCACCCCTGAAGGCGCCGCCGCCCCGCCCGCCGCGGCCCTCAGCGCCGCGCCCTTCATCTTCCGTCGCCAGGTCGGCGGCCCCACCACCGGGGCTCCCCCGCTCGCGGTCTTCGGCATCCGCGGGACCTGGCGCTTCGAGGTCACCGCGACCGACCGCTGCGGTCGGATGACCACCGCCTCCCGCAACTTCACCCTCGTGTTCACGGCCCGGAGGTGTCCCAACCCATGAGTCTCTCCCATCGCTCCGCGCTCGTCCGACCCTTCCTCCTCGCCGCCTCGCTGCTGCTCTCGCTGCTCGCCCTGCCCTCGGTCTCGGCCGCCCAGGGGCGCTGCTCCTGCAACAGCGGCTGTCACCAGTACCCGGGGCAGTGCGTCCAGCGGAGCGCCACCGGATGCGACCCGGGCTTCGCTCCCTTCTGCGGCACCCGCGCGGCGACCTGCCCCAACTCGGCCTGGGTCTCCTGCAGCGGAGAGTGCACCTGCGTCCGCGTCCCCGGCGGCGGCGACGGGGGTGTGCTCGACGCCTCGACCAGCGACCTCGGCGGCGCCGATGTCTCCTCCCCTCCCATGGACGCCCGCCCCGCGGACGTCTCCATCGGGCTCGACCGCCCCGTCGCCTCGGACGCCGACCCCCGCGTCGACGCGCCCCTGATGTCCCTCGACGCGCCCGCCTCCGACGCGCCCCCGGCGGACGTCGTCTCCCCCGATCGTCCGGGCGTCCCCGACGCGGGCGTCAGCCCCGACGGCGCTGCGGTCGATCGCCCCCTCGCGACCGACCGGCCTCCCCCGGGCACCGACGCCGGCTGCGAGTGCCCCGGCGGGGTCTGCATCGCCGGCGTCTGCGTGACCGAGCGCTGCACCTACCATCCCGAGCTGGGCTTCATCTGCAGCAGCGAGGGCACGAGCTGCCAGCTCATCGACAGCGAGCCCTTCTGCGTCCCGCTCTGCCTGGGGCAGACCTGCGCGGAGGGGGAGTTCTGCGACGAGAGCTCGGCGGGGCGCTGCGTGCGCGACGAGTGCGCGACCCGAACCTGCCCGGCGGGCACCACCTGCTATCGCAACCAGTGCGGCGCCTACGACGGCGGGGTGACCCGCTCCGCCGACGCCGGAGCGCCGGGCGGTGGTATGACCGCGGAGGAGAGCGGCTGCGGCTGCCGGGCGGCGGGCCCTGGGGCCTCGAAGTCGACCGCATGGTGGGGAGTCGCAGCGCTCCTGTTCGCGATTCGAAGGAGGAAGAAGTAGGCAATGAAGACGATGACCGGATCCTGGAGGGCTGCGGCCTTCGTTCTCGGGTGCGCGCTGCTGGCGGGTTGTACCGCGGGCCTCGGCGACGACTGCCGCAGCGACACCAACGGCTGCGCCGGCGGGCTCTACTGCTGCACCGAGGGCAAGTGCGGCCGGGGGATGTGCACCGCCGGATGCTCGAGCGACCGCGACTGCCCCGGAGGCACCTACTGCGAGGGGCGCATCTGCTGGCAGCCGTGCAGCGTGGACGGCGACTGCTCCGACCACCTGCTCTGCAAGACCAAGGACGGCCGCCGGATGTGCCGCGGGGACTGAGCCTCCCCTCCTCCCGTCGCGCTCACCCCCAGAGCGCCCGCTCGATGCCTTCGGCCTGAGCCTCCCATCGCCACGGGGTCGCCCGCTCCCTCGCGGAGGGCGACCCGGTGGGGTGCTCCTCCCACGCCGCCCTCACGGCCTCCGCGATCTCCGCCGCGCTGGCCTCTCCGTCGAGCACCCGGCCCGCCTCGCCGACCATCCAGCCCACGGCTCCGCTCGCGGTCGCGACCACCGCGGCGCCCGCGCCCATCGCCTCCATCAAGGCCACCGGAGCCCCCTCGCCCCTCCCCCCGGCGACCCGCCCCGCGGTGTGGAGGAACACCCTCGCCCTCCGCAGCCACGCGTCCCTGGTCGCCGCGTCGACGGCGCCCTCGAAGCGCGCGTCGAGCCCGTGCGCCGACGCCATCGCCTCGAGGCGCGCCCTCTCCGGACCGTCGCCCAGCACCACCCAGGGGAGCCTTCGCCCCTGCGCCTTCAGCTCCGCCAGCGCCGACAGCGCCCGGTCGAGCCGCTTCACCGGCACCAGGCGCCCGACGCTCAGCACCACGTCGCGCGCCACGTCCCGCGCCTCCGCGGGCCAGTAGCCCATCGGCGCCACCTCCGGCGGTCGCGCCAGGCGCACCCCCGCGGCCGCGGGCAACATACCGTCCCAGGTAAAACGCCACCGCGTGGCGCTCGCGAACACCGCGCGACGGAGCGGCGTCGGCAGGCGCTCGAGCAGCCACCCGTCGGTGCCGTGGACGATCGCCAGGTGAGGCCGCGATCCCCGCACCGAGCCGGCGATGAGCGCCGAGGGCAGCGCGAAGTGGCTCACCCAGCCGTCGACCTCGCGCGAGTGACGCGCCGCCAGCGAGGCCAGCGAGGCCGTCGTGCGGGCAGCCCGGGCCCACACCCGAGGCCGCCCTCTCCCCTCCCCGAGGCGGAGGCGCTCCGGGGCTCCTCCGCCTGCGAAGACCCCGCCGTCCACGTCCTCGACCGAGGCGATGCGCACGCCCTCCGCCGGCAGCGCGACGCGCCCCCGAGGGACGCTCCCCAGCAGCTTCACCCGCACGCCCCGCCGCGCCAGGGCGATGGCCATCTCCCGCACGAAGGCCCCCGCCGAGGGGTCGCCGTCGTGCGGCAGGCTCGTCGTCAGCATCGCTACCGTGCGCACCGCGAAGCTCCTAGCACGCGAGACCGCCGGGCCATCGTTTCGGAATGAAACACCGTCCCCCTGACCCGCGCGGCCCTCCGAAGCGAGCGAATCGCCCGATCACCGCCGCGGCATGGAGGGTGCTCTCCACCGTCCCGTGCGCGCTCCCCGTCGGAGCGACGCCACACACGGACAGGAGAGTCTCCCCTTGGCACACGATCACCAGCACCTTCAGGCCGATCAGCTCTATCCCTTCGACGCGCGCGGCGTGGCCCGGCGCTTCCGTCACTCCGCCATCTTCGGCGCCCTCGACTCGCTCCGCCCGGGCGAGACCATGCGCTTCTGCAACGACCACGACCCGCTGCCGCTGCTCGAGCAGCTTCGGACGCGCTACGGCGCGAGCGTCGAGATCAGCTACGTCTCGCGCACCCCCGGCGAGATCGTCATCGACTTCGCCCGCAAGGGCTGAGCGGGCGGGGCCCTACTCCCGCAGCTTCCGCCAGAGGGTGCTGCGGCCGATGCCCAGGTGGCGGGCGGCCTCGACCTGAGAGCCGCCGCACGCCTCCAGCACCCGGAGCATGTGCTCGCGCTCGACCTCGGCGAGCGATCGCAGGTCGACGCCCTGAGGGCGCGGAGCAGGCGCTGCGCTCGGCGAGGCCAGCTCGTCGGGCAGGTGCTCGAGGTCGATCACTCCGCCGCGAGCGAGGGCGACCCCGTGCTTCACCGCGCTCGCCAGCTCGCGGACGTTGCCCGGCCAGCGGTGCCTCGCGAAGACCTTCCGGGCGGCCGGGGAGAAGACCAGCTCGGCCCGGCCCTCGGCGGCGAGGAAGGCGCGAGCGAGCGGGAGCACGTCCTCGGGGCGGTCGCGCAGCGGAGGCACGCGGAGCCGGAGGACGTTGAGTCGGTAGAAGAGGTCCTCGCGGAAGAGGCCGCGCTCGACGAGGCCCGGGAGGTCGCGGTGCGTCGCGCAGACGATGCGGGCGTCGACCAGCGACGAGTGGGTCTCCCCGACGCGGCGCACCTCCCCGTCCTGGAGCACCCGCAGCAGCTTGGCCTGGAAGGCGACAGGCATCTCGGCGATCTCGTCGAGGAAGAGCGTCCCTCCGTGCGCGGCCTCGAAGAGACCCCGCCGGGCGGTCGAGGCGCCGGTGAAGGCGCCGCGGGCGTGGCCCAGGAGCTCCGACTCCAGGAGCTCGGTCGGCACCGCCGCGACGTTCACGGCGATGAAGGGCGCCTGCCGCCGCCGGCTGCTGCCGTGCAACGCCCTCGCGACCACCTCCTTGCCCGAGCCGCTCTCACCGAGGATCACCACCGGGGCGTTGGTGTCGGCGAAGAGGCGCGCGCGACACAGCATCGCCCTCATCGCAGGGCTGCGAGCGACGATGCGGGAGGGCCGGGCGGGTGAGCCGACCACCGGGTCGAGCCCGCACACCGAACAGGTCTCGGGTTCGTGGTCCATGGTGTTTCAAGTTGGAACATGGGCGCCAACCCCCCGGGAGGGCAATCCGGCGCCCTCCGTCGGTCCATCGGAGGTTGCCTATCCCAGCGCGCGGCGGCTGCGTTTATATAGCCGCCATGTTCACCAGGATCCTCATCGCCAACCGGGGCGAGATCGCCGCGCGCATCGCCCGCACCTGTCGCCGCCTCGGCGTCGCCACCGTCGGCATCCACTCCGAGGCCGACGCCGACGCGCTGCACCCCTCGGCCATGGACGAGAGCCACCTCGTGGGCCCCGCCGCGGTGCGGGAGAGCTACATGAACGTCGCCGCGATCCTCGAGGTGGCGAAGCGCACCGGCGCCCAGGCGGTGCACCCCGGCTACGGGCTCCTCAGCGAGAAGTCGCACTTCGCCCGCGCCGTCATCGACGCGGGCCTCGTGTGGATCGGTCCCTCCCCGGAGGCCCTCGACGCGCTCGGCGACAAGATGCTGTCGCGCGCCACGGCCATCGCCGCGGGCGTCTCTCCGGTGCCCGGGGCCAACGCGCCGGTGGAGTCCGTGGCCGAGGCCGAGTCGATCCTGGCGCGCATCGGCTACCCCGCGCTGGTCAAGCCCGTCGGCGGCGGCGGCGGCATCGGGATGCAGGTGGTGCGCGACCCGTCGGGCATCGAGCGCGCGATGAAGTCCGCGAGCGACCGGGCGGCGGCGTCCTTCGGCGACGCGCGGGTCTACGTCGAGCGCTTCGTCGAGCGGCCGAGGCACATCGAGGTGCAGATCTTCGGCGACACGCACGGCGAGGTGGTGGCCCTCGGGGAGCGGGAGTGCTCGCTCCAGCGCCGGCACCAGAAGATCGTCGAGGAGTCGCCCGCCCCGGCCTTCCACGGCGACGAGGGCCACGTGTACCGGGAGCGCATCCTCGACGCCGCGGTGCGCATCGGGCGCGCGGCGAAGTACGTGGGCGCGGGCACTTGCGAGTTCATCTGGGACGAGTCTCGCAAGGAGTTCTACTTCCTGGAGGTCAACTGCCGCATCCAGGTGGAGCACCCGGTGACCGAGATGGTGACGGGGCTCGACCTGGTGGAGTGGCAGCTCCGGGTGAGCCTCGGAGAGCCGCTGCCGCCGTCGATGCGAGCGGTGTCGCCGAGCGGCCACGCCATCGAGGCCAGGCTCTACGCGGAGGACCCGGCGAAGGGCTTCATCCCGAAGCCCGGAGACGTCGCCACGCTCAACTGGCCCGCCGAGCAGGAGGGCTCGCTGCGCATCGACGCGGGCGTGCGCGCCCCGGGGAAGGTGACGCCCTACTACGACCCGATGATCGCGAAGCTCATCGCCCACGCCCCGACGCGCGCCGAGGCGATCGCGAAGCTGGGCGAGGCGCTCGCCGGGGTGGAGGTCGCCCCGCTGGTGACCAACCTGGCCTTCCTCAAGGCGGTGCTGAAGTCCGAGGAGTTCGGCGCGGGCGCCTACGACACGACCTTCGCGGAGGCCTTCGCCAAGCGGAAGTGACCCCGGCGGGGGCTCAGCCGCGAGGCTCTCTCGGACGGGAGAGCACCCGCTCGGCCACCAGCCAGTAGACCACCCCGAAGGCCGCCCACGCCGCGACGAGCGAGTAGTGGGCGGTCTCCATCATCCATGAATACGCGCCCTCGTAATCGTCGGCGGGCATCAGGTGCCCCTCGGAGGGCGAAGGCACCGCGGTGAAGAGCCGCACGAAGGCGAGGCTGGTGAGCGTGAGGGCGAGCGCGCTGCGCGGCGCGCGGCGGTGGAGCGTCGAGAGCGCGAGGGTGAGCGCCACCGGCGAGGCCTGCCAGGCGAAGCGGGAGAGGTCGCTGCCGGAGATGAAGGTGACGCCGACGAAGAGGCAGAGCCAGAGCAGGAGGTGGCCGTCGTCGAGGTCGTCGTCGGAGCGGGCCTCGGGCGCCACGGAGGGCCTCGCGGAGAGCGCCGCGAGCGGGACGAGGAGCCAGCCGCCGTAGGCGTTCACGAAGGTCGAGAGCAGGCGCACGAGCTGGAGGGGATGGTCGGCGCGGGTCTGGATCCACCGGGCGAGCGTGGCGGCGCTGGACTCGGTGACCAGCAGGCGCGGGGTGATGAGCGAGCCGGCGAGGGTCTTGGCGAGGAGGGCCGCGAGCACGGCGGCGAGCAGCACCGGCAGGCGGCGGCGGAGGGCGTCGCGGCGAGGTCCTTCGCGGACGACGGAGAGGATCGCGGTGGAGGCGAGCCAGAGCCCTGCGGTGAGGAGCGCGGACTCCTTGAAGAGCGCGGCGACGAGCGCGACCAGCGGGAGCAGCCGGACCAGGCGCGGCGACCAGAGCATCGCGAAGAACGCGGCGTCGAAGAAGAGGGTCGAGGCGTCGATGTTGATCGGGTAGCAGACGCCGGCGCGGAGGGGGGAGATCCAGTGGAGGCAGAGCCAGCCGCAGGCGGCGACGACGAGGTCGGCGCGCAGGCTGCGGCGCACGAGCCAGAAGCGGGCGAGAAGGCCCAGCGCCGAGGCGTAGAAGGCGAAGCCCAGGACGAGGAAGGCCGAGCGCTCGGGGAGCGGGAGGAAGGACGCGATGGCGGGCACGCCGAGGCGCTGATGGAAGGGGAAGATCGGGCGCTGGGCGAACTCCCCGGTGCCGATGAACTGGTAGATCGCGTGGTACTGGAGGCCGTCCCAGCCGTAGCCGTCGTTGACGGTGACCGTCGGCTGAGAGTGCCAGGCGGCGAAGAAGGTCGTCGCGGACAGCAGCAGCACCGCCGCGAGGGCAGTGCGGGCGGGGGCTTCGGCGCCGTCGCGGTCGGGCCGGGAGGACCAGACCCCGAGCGCCCACGCGAGCCCGAGGGCGATGGAGGCCATGGGCCAGCCCTTGGGGCCTCGGAGGGAGGCGATGGTTGCGGCGGAGAGGAGCGCGGCGACGAAGAGCCCGAGGCCCGCGGTACGACCCGAGAAGCGCGCCAGCCAGGGAGTCTGCATCGTGGGCGGAGCAGAACCCCCGCGGGCGGGGTTCGTCCAGGGTGATGTGCTCGGGTCAGTGCTGGCCGGAGTGCGCCACGGCCTGGAGCGCCGGGGTCGACAGCTCCTCGCAGCGGGCGCGGATCGGCGGGGCGCTCGGGGCGGTGGCGGTGAGCTCTCGCACCAGGTGGCCGTCGAGGTCGACGACGCGCACCGGACCGAAGGTGCGGAGCACCTCCTGGAGGGGCTGCGTCTCGCGGGGCGCGGCGCCCTCCACGCGGGCCTGGCAGGCCTGGAGCTGCTGGGCGAAGGTTGCATCCGCCGGGAGCGCCGCGGAGGCCGCGCAGCGGGGCCCGACCTCGACGGGCGCGGAGGCCGTCCCGACGACCACGACCAGCGAGCGGTCGGGGCGGATGTAGCGCCGCGCGGTGGCGAGCGAGGCGGCGGCGTCGACCGCGGTCACCCGGGCGCGGAGGGTGTCGTAGTAGTCCGCCGGGAGGCCGAAGATGCGCATCCCCGAGATGAGGTCGGCGACGTTGCCCGGGGTTTCGATGGAGAGCGCGAAGCTGTCGGTGAGGTACGAGCGGGTCATGGCCAGCTCGGGCTCCGGCGCGGGCTCGGTGGTGAGGCACTCGAGGTGGCGGAAGAGGGCGTGGAGCGCGTCGCCGGTGACGGCGGTGCGCACCTGGCCGCCGGCGAACCACTGGCTCTCGCCGACGTTCTCTCCCATGCGGGCGTAGACGCCGTAGGAGAGCGAGCGAAGCTCGCGCAGGTCCATGAAGAGCCGAGACGAGACGCCGCCGCCGAGGAGCTGGTTGGCCACCGTGAAGGGCACCCAGTCGGGGTCGGCGCGGCGCAGCGACACGTTGCCGATGCGGATCACGCTCTGCGCGGACTCGGGCCGGTCGACCAGCACGATCTGGCGCGCGGCGGCGGCGGGGGCTGCCGCGATGGGGGCCGCCGTGGCGGTGCCGCGGCGGAGGGTCCCGAGGGTGCGACCGAGCAGCGCGTCGAAGGCCGCGGGCTGCACGTCGCCCACCACCGTCAGGAACATGTTGCCCGACACGTAGCGGGCGCGGTGGTACGCGACGAGGTCGGCGCGGGTGAGGCGGGCCAGCGCCTGCGTCGTGGTGTCGATGCGGCCGTAGGGGTGACCCTCGCCGTAGAGGCCCTGGTAGAAGGCCCGCCGGGTGAGCCATCCGGGGTCGTTGCGGGACTGCTGCAGCCGGTCGTTCTCGCGGCGCTTGAGCTTGTTGATCTCGACCTGGGGGAAGGTCGGTCGCCCGACCACGTCCGCCAGGAGGTTGAGGGCCGTCTCCGCGTGGTCGCGGAGCACCGAGACGGAGAGCACCGTCACGTCGGCGCTGGTCGACACGCTGATGCTGCCGCCGACGAACTCGATGGCCTCGGCGATCTGGGCGCTCGACCGGGTGGTCGTGCCCTCGCGGATCATGTCGCCGGTGAACGAGGCGAGGCCCGGCAGGTTGGCCGGGTCGGTGGCCGAGCCGGCGCCCACCACCAGCCGAAGGTGGAGCACCGGCAGCGTGTGGTACTCGACGAGCTGCACCGCGAGCCCGTTGGCCAGGGTGGTGGCGCGCACCGGGGGAAGGTGGACGTCGCGCGCGGGGCCCGGCGTGGGCACGGCGACGCGCGGGGGAGCGGCCTCCGGGGCGCCCGCATCGGCCGCGGCGACGGGCGTGGGGGTCGGGGCGACGGGCGCGGGGGTCGGGGTGCTGCGGCAGGCGGCGAGCACGAGGGCGAGGGCGAAGGGAAGTCGGCGCATCGGGTGGTTCCTCGTTCGATCAGCGGCGGGCGGGCGTGGTGGCGGGCGCGGCGGGGGTGGCGGCGGCGGCGGGCGCGGCCGGGGCGGCGCGACGCGGGATCACGTCGAGCACGGTGCGGTTCTCCGGGCGGAAGTACTGGCCCGCGACGCGCTGCACGTCGGCGGCGCTCACCGCGAGGTAGCGATCGAGCTCGGTGCGTAGCAGGGCCGCGTTGCCGTCGTAGAGCTCGTACTCGGCGAGCCGGCGGGCGCGGGCGAGGTTGCTCTGCAGTCCGAAGACGAAGGCGCGACGGAAGAGGTTGCGGGCCTTGTCGAGCTCCTGGGCGGTGATGCCCTGTCGGGCGATGGACTCGAGCTGGCGGTAGATCACCTCGCGGGCCTCGGCCGGCTGGTGGCCGCTGGCCAGCACGCACCACACGGTGAAAACGTCGGGGCCCCGGCGGTCTTCGGTGTCGACGGAGATCTCGCTGGCGATCTCCCGGGTCTTCACCAGCTCCTGGTAGAGCCGCGAGCTCTCCCCGCTGGCGAGCACCGTCGCGAGGATGTCGAGGGGGTAGTGGTCCGGCGTGCGGCGGGGCGGGATGTGATAGGCGATGTGGAAGGCGGGCAGCGGCGCGAGGCGGTCGTCGACGCTGCCGGTGCGCTCGGCGGCCTGCGCCGTGAAGCCGGGGTCGACCCACGGGCTCGCGTGCCGCGCGGGGATCGCTCCGAAGTGCTGCCTCACCAGGGCCAGCGCCTGCGCGGGCTCGAAGTCTCCAGCGAGGGAGATCACGGCGTTGTCGGGCGCGTAGTAGCGGTCGTGGAAGGCCCGGACGTCGTCCAGCGACGCCCGCTGGAGGTCGGCCATGTCGCCGATGACGCTGTGCTCGTAGGGCCAGTAGCCCTGGAAGGTGAGCGCGTCTCGCTCGATGAAGGAGAGTGCGTAGGGGCGGTTCTCGTAGGACTGACGCCGCTCCTCCATCACCGTCTGCCGCTGGTTCTCGAAGTTCTCGCGGGTGATGGCGAGCGAGCGCATGCGGTCGGCCTCGAGGAAGATCCCCACCTCCAGGGCGTTGGACGGCAGCGTCTCGAAGTAGTTGGTGCGGTCTTCCGAGGTGGTGCCGTTGAGCGATCCCCCTTGGGTGCTGATGAGCCGGAAGTGCTCGCCCTTGCCGACGTTGGCGCTGCCCTCGAACATCATGTGCTCGAAGAGGTGCGCGAAGCCCGAGCGGCCCCGCTCCTCCACCCGCGCGCCCACGTCGTAGTAGACCGCGACCGCCACCGTGGGGGAGGTGTGGTCGGGGCTCATCACCACCCGCAGCCCGTTCTCCAGCCGCTCGACCTGCACCGGGACCGGAAGCTCCTGCGCCGTCGCGGCTCCGGCGAAGGCGATCGCCCCGGCGGCCAGGCCCGTCACCACCCTCGTGCGAATTCGTCGATTGACCACCGCTGCCTCACCTCTCTCGAGCACCGCGCGCCTGCCGCGCGAGACCCGCGGGATAGCACCGGCGGGCGAGAACCATCAAGCACGACGGGGCTCCCGAGACGCCGGGGCCGGCGCCCCGGAGGGGTGCTGAACAAACTCTCGCCGACGTCCGATTTCTTCGACCTGGGCTGCAACCGGGCCCCATGGCCGAGCATCTACAAACCATCTTCAAACAGCTCAATGAGCGCGTAGCGCCGTGTGGCTGGGAGAGACCACGTCCCCCGAAGGAGGTTGTTCGATGTCGAGCGGTGAGATGTCAGGCGGTGGTTCGATCGGCCAGGGTGCGGTAGCAGTCGCCGTCGTAGAGGTAGCGCCGCGGAAGAAGCAGCGCCGCGGATTCGCGGCGATGGACGCCTCGAAGCAAAAGGCGATCGCCAGCAAGGGGGGGAAGGCCTCTCACGCGCACGGCACCGGGCACGAGTGGACCGCCTCCAGCGCTCGCGAGGCGGGTCGCAAGGGAGGCCTCGCCTCGCACGGCGGCCGCGGCAAGAAGGCCGGCAACCCGTAGTCGGAGCCCTCACAGGGACGCTCAGCCCCGGCGGGTGATCTCCGCGATCGCCCACGCCGCCGCCTCGCGCGAGCTGCCGGAGACCCGCTCCGCGTGCTCGTGCAGCACCGGCAGATGCCTTCTCCCTCCGACGTTTCCGAGCACCACCGCGGCGTTGCGGGCCATGCGCTCCCACCCTGGTCTCGCCAGGGGGGAGCCCTGCGCGAGGGCCTCCCAGCGCTCGGGCTCCATGGCGAGGATCGCCTCCGGCGTCACGTCCCTCCAGCGGGCGTCGGGCGCGAATCCGGCGGTCTCCTCCGGAGGCGGGGGCGCGGTGCGGTTGAAGGGGCAGACGTCCTGGCAGTCGTCGCAGCCGAAGAGGCGATCGCCCATCCCCGCGCGGAGCCCCTCGTCGATGGGCCCCGGGTGCTCGATGGTGAGGTAGCTCACGCAGCGCCGGGCATCGAGCACGTGCGAGGCGACGAAGGCCTGCGTCGGGCACGCGGCGAGGCAGCGGACGCAGCTCCCGCAGCGCTCCTCCATGGGCTCGTCGGGGGGGAGCGCGAGGTCGGTCACGATCTCGCCCAGCAGCAGGTAGCTGCCGAGTCCCGGGGCGATGATGCACCCGTTGCGGCCGACGAAGCCCACGCCCGCGCGGCGGGCCCAGGCGCGCTCCAGCATCGGGGCGGTGTCGACCAGGGGCCTGGCCTCGGCGCCGAGTTCTCGGCGCATCCACGCGGCGAGCCGTCGGAGCTTCTTGCGGAAGAAGTTGTGGTAGTCGCCGCCGCGCGCATAGCGGGCGACCGCGGCGCCGCGCATCGGAGAGCCCTCGGCCCCGCGGTGGTAGGAGAGCGCGCAGACGATGACCGAGCGGGCCTCGTCGAGGATGCCCGGGCCGCGCGCGTCGCGTCGCACCTCGGCGTTGTCCGCGAGCCAGGCCATCTCCCCGTGGCGGCCCTGGGAGATCCAGTCGAGGTAGCGGGCGTGGTCGTCGTCGAGGGGCCCGACCGGGGTGAAGCCGACCCGATGGAAGCCGAGGGAGAGGGCCTTCGCCCGGAGCTCGGCGGGCCCGGTCAACGCCCGCGGCCGACCACGGCGCGCACCGCCGTCGGCTCTTCGTCGTCGAAGACCGCGACGCGCGGGGCCGCGAGGGAGGTGGTCTCGTCGCGCGGGTCTTCGGTGCCGTCGCGCACCAGCGAGAGCGCGCCGGCGCTGGTCACGGTCTCGACCTCATCGAGGAACTGATCGACCCTCGCCTCGCCCAGCGCGCTCGCAGCGAGCAGCTCGTTGCGCAGCGTGGAGTTGCCCTTGACCATCGACGCGAGGGCGTTGATGGACTCGAAGGTGCGGTGAAGGTCGTTGACCGCGCCCGCCATGCTCCGCTCCATGCGCGACATGCGGCGGCGCAGGTCGTCGGTCTCGTTCTGGATCGCGACGAGCTCGCTGGTCGCGCGCTCGACGTGGTGGATGAAGGTGTCGCGCTCGCGCCGCAGGTCGAGCACCTCGCGCACCAGCACCTCCGGGGCCTGGGCGTCGGCGAGCGCGGCCTCGCGCGGCAGCCAGACGGTGACCGTGTCGGCCTCGAAGGCCGCGGAGCCGCCGAGGTGGGCGGTCTCCTGGGTGATCCACCGGCGCTCTTCTTCGAGCACCGCGAGGCTGGTCGTGTCGTCGTCCCAGGCGGACTCCAGCCCGATGCGCTCGGCCTCGATGCGCACCCGGAGCGTGACCCGCCCGTCGGTCTGCGCCGCCGCGGCGCGCTCGATGATGAAGCAGAGCACCCTGCGAAGGCGCCCGCCCTCGACCAGCACCATCGCCGACGGCACCCGGCAGTCGACCCTCAGCCGGATGGCTCCGTCGATGTACTCGTCGGCGAGCTTCCAGGCGAGGGCGACGGCGTCGATGGAGGTCGGCTGCGCGGCGGCCGGGGAGAGCACACCCCCGTAGAGCGCGTGAAGGTGGAAGAGGGCGGTGTGGAGCGAGCGCACGGCCTCGCGCAGCGGGACGAAGGACGAGCCGTGGTCGCCGCCCATCGCGCGCACCTCCGAGGAGATGCGGTCGGCAGCCCCATGGGCGGCCGAAAGCAGCGGACGAGTCATCTGCGCTCGAACGTCGAGCTCCGCGGAGTCCCGGTCGTGGGGTTCTTTGGGAGACATGGCGTGCGCTCCAGTACCGCTATGATTCACGAACTGGCTCGCAAACGCCAACGGCTTCTCGGCCACCAAATCCAATGACCCGCCGCGTCGTACCCGCTCCCCCGATCGCCCGCTGGCGCCTCGCCTGGACGGCGCTGCTCGCGCTCGCGCTCTCTCTCCGGGCCTCGGCTCCGGAGGCTCATCCGCTGGGGATGGCGTCGATCAACCGCTACGCGGGAGTGCGGCTTCACGCCGGCGCGCTGGAGATCGACTACCTCCTGGACTTCGCCGAGCTGCCCGCCTGGCGCGAGATCGAGAGCCTCGACGGGGACCACGACGAGCGGGTCACGCCCGCCGAGCGGGACCGCTACCTGGCGCAGGTGGTGGCGCAGGTGCTGGCCTCCGCGGAGGTGACCGTCGACGGCGCGGCGGTGACCCTCACGCCCGCCGGGCAGAACCTCGAGGCCCCGCCGGGGCAGAGCGGGCTGAGCACCCTGCGGGTGGCGCTGGAGTTCCGGGCGCCGCTGCCTGCGGTGCGGGGGCCGGTGAATACCACGGTGCGTATTCGAGATGGCCTCTTCGCGGCGCGCGACGGGTGGCGGGAGCTCGGCGCCCTGCCCTCGGACGCCGCCACGCTGCGCTCCTCGTCGCTGCCGACCTCCACCCCGAGCGCGGGGCCCGGCCTGGCCTACCCGGTCGATCCGTCGGACCCGCTCGCCGCGCGCGCCCGGATGCTCCGGCAGGACGAGGCGACCTTCGTCTTCGAGCGCCACCCTCCGACCGGCGGCGCGACCCGGGGGGCCGGGCGTCCGAGCGCCCCGGAGGCGGCGGGGGATGCGAGCGGGCGGAGGCTCGCGGGGCTGCTGCGTTCGGTCGATCGCTCGTGGGGCTTCGTGCTCTTCGCGCTCGCGCTCGCCTTCGGCCTCGGCGCCGGGCACGCGCTCTCCCCGGGGCACGGCAAGACCCTCGTCGCGGCCTGGATGGTCGGCGACCGGGGCCGCCCCCGAGACGCCGTGGTGCTGGGCTTCACCATGGCCGCCACGCACACGCTCTCGGTCTTCCTGCTCGGCGTCTTCGTGCTGCCGCTGGAGGCGACCATCGGCAGCGACAAGCTGCTGCGCACGCTGGAGCTCGTCGCCGGATCGCTGGTGCTGGGCCTCGCGCTCACCCAGCTCCCGGGTCGCTGGCGCCGCTGGAGGCAGGGGCCCATCGCCCCGGAGCCCGCGGCCGCCCCGTCGCTCCCGGTGGCCCCCTCGGCGCGCTCGATCGTGGCGATGGGCGTGAGCGGCGGCATCGTCCCCTGCCCCGGCGCGCTGGTGGTGCTGCTCACGGCCGTGGCGCTCCACCGGGTGGCCTTCGGGCTCGCGCTGCTGGTGGCCTTCTCGCTCGGCCTCGCCTCGGTGCTCACCGCGATCGGGCTGGGCATCGCCTACGCCCACCGGCGGGTCGCGCGAGACCTTCGGGCTCCGCGCCTCCTGCTGCTCGCGCCGGTGCTCTCGTCGGTGCTGGTGCTGTCTCTCGGGGCGCTGCTCGTGGCGAGAGCGCTCGCTCGCTGACCTGTCCGTAGGGGGCGGTGGTCCTTGCGGACGCGGTCGCGAACCAGCATCGTCGCGGCGGATCGGAGCGCCGATCCCCACCAGACACCTCCATGAACCCGTCGAGACTCCTCCCAGGCCTCGCGCTCCTCCTCCTGCTCGGCGGCTGCGCCGTGCAGGACGCCGCCAGCGGCTACGGCGACGAGGACGCCGACATCGTCAAGCAGGACACTCCCCCGTCCGCCGACGACGCGGGCGTCCCCACCTTCGACATCCCGGTCGATCCGCCCGACGAGGGCGTCGCGGTCCCCGACAGCGGGCCCGTCTCCGTCGAGCCCGACGTGGGGATGGCCCCGCTCGACACCGGCCCCATGACGCAGGCCGACGTGGGCTTCTCCCGCGACCTCGGCATCGTGCCCTTCGACCGCGGGGTGTTCCCCACCGACCGGGGCATCCCGACGACGCTCAACTGCGCCTCGCAGACCTCCTGCGCCTCGTGCACCGCGCAGTCGACCTGCGGCTGGTGCGGCCTCACCGCCCGCTGCATGGACGGCTCCTCGACGGGCCCCCTCGGCGGCGCGACCTGCGCGCTCGGATGGGCCTGGACCGCCAGCGCCTGCGTCTCGGTCGACCCGTGCAGCGCCTCGACCTCGTGCGGCGCCTGCGCCGGGCAGGCGGGCTGCGGCTGGTGCGGCGCCTCGAACCGCTGCGTCACCGCCAACACCGCCCGCACCGGCCCCGCCTCGGGGGTGTGCCTCTCGGCCTGGTCGGGCAGCATCGCGGCCTGCACCGCGGCGCCTCCTGATCCGTGCGCCGTCCACACCGACTGCGGCGCCTGCTCGGCGGTGCTGTCGTGCGGGTGGTGCCGATCGACCCGGCGCTGCATGACCGGCGCCTCCACGGGCCCCAACCCCACCTACGGGACGTGCGATAGCTGGGCCTATCTGAGCAGCCAGTGCACGGCGCTGCCCACCGACCCGTGCCGCAGCAGCTCGAGCTGCAGCGGCTGCGTCGGTCGCGGTTCATGCGGCTGGTGTCGCGACTCGGGCACCTGCCACACCGGCACCTCGGGCGGCCCCACCGACCGCGCCTGCCGCTCGGGCCGCTGGGAGTGGGACCCGTTTCTCGGCATCTGCTTCTGAGCTCGTAGACCCGATCGCCCGCCTCGCGCGTCTCCAGCGGCGACCACCCACCCGCTGGAGGCGTTTCCCATGGCCCGATCGTCCACCCTGCTCCTCGCCCTCTCCCTCGCCGCGCCCGCGTGCGCCTCCGTCGCGACCCCTCGCGAGGCCGTGCTCGTCGGCCGCCGCGCCACCGTCGCCAACACCACCGGGGTCGCGATGACCGCCGCCGGAACGGAGTGGTTCCAGGCCGCTCCGGTGCGCTCCCGGGTGGTCGTCGGAGCCGACGGCGAGACCTACGTCGGCCTCTGGATCGACGCGCCGCCGGTCGAGCCCAGCGGCCATCGGCTGCCCCTCGACGTGGCCCTGGTGGTCGACACCTCCGGGTCCATGAGCGGCGCGAAGATCGAGTCTGCCCGCATGGCCGCCGCGAGCTTCATCGACAACCTCGCCCAGGGGGACATCGTCTCGCTCTACGCCTTCTCCAGCGAGGTGCGCGAGCTCTCTCCCCCGGTGCTCGTCGACGACCAGACCCGCGCGGCCCTCCTCGACCGGGTGCGCCACCTCTACGCCTCCGGCGGAACCAACCTCTGGGGTGGCCTCCGCGCGGCTCAGTCGGCCACCGCCTCGGCGCCCGCCTCGCACCCCGTGCGCCGCGTGGTGGTCATCTCCGACGGCCGCGCCAACGTCGGCCCCTCCTCGGCCTCGGAGTTCGGCGACCTCGCCGCCGCGTCCACGGAGAACGGCACGCAGGTCACCGCCATCGGCGTCGGCCTCGACTACGACGAGAACACCCTCGGCGCGCTCGCGGTGCGCAGCGCCGGGCGCCTCTACCACCTCGAGCAGCCCGAGCAGATGGCGGCCATCCTCCAGGACGAGCTGCAGATGCTCTCCCGCACGGTGGCCACCAACGCCGTGATCGAGTTTGTTCCTGCGGAGGGCGTGGTGGTGGAGGGCACCGACCAGCTACGGCTCGACCGCGCGGGCGATCGGGTGCGCATCCCCGTCGGCAGCCTGTACTCCGCCCAGCACCGCGAGGTGTTGTTGCGTGCGAGGGTGAGCGGCGCCGCCGAGGGCAACCGCTCGCTGGGCCGCGCGCAGCTCGTCTACCAGAGCCCCGGCCACGTCGAGGCGCCGGTGCGCTCGCGGGAGGTCGCGCTGGAGGTCGAGTATGTGAGCGACGAGGCGCGCTCGGCCGCGAGCGCCCATGAGCGGGTGCAGGCGATGGTCACGCGCTTCGAGGCCGCGCAGTCGCAGATGCGCGCCGCGCAGATGATCAACGAGGGCCAGGCCGAGCGCGCTGAGGCCGAGCTGCAGCGCGCCGAGGAGCGGCTGCGCGCCGCCGCCAGCGTGCAGTTCAGCGACGAGCGGGTGCAGGGCCAGCTGCTCCGCCAGGCCGCCGGGGTCTCCGCGGGCCGCAGCGCAGCCCGCCGCGCACGCTCGGCCCCCTCCCCCGCCGCGGTGCGAGGCGCCTCGCTCCAGAACCGCTCGTCGGCCATGGACGCCTACGGGTACTGATCCGGCTCGATGCGAGCGACCGCCGACGCGTGGCCGGTCTCCGATCTCCACTCCCCCCCCGATCACCCCTCATGAGCCTCTCGTCGCTCGTCCGCTCGCCGGAGAGTCCGACCCCCGGGGGGCCCCAACGATCCCTCGCGTCATCACAATCGTTTCGACCTTTGACCATGGTCAGTTGTGCCCGGGTCGGGTGGACATACACCCGCCGCTAATGGCGATACGGCCAGACGATATCGAACACCGTTGTCTCGAGTGACTGCGCGGCACCTGCCAGACCGTATGGCTGGCAGATCCCGCATGGTCGCACGCACGGGGTGCACGTCGCGCACGGCCGAGCACGCGACGTGCGCCTCATCGCCGTACGAGGCGTGAGCCCGCACGCTCATGGGATGCCCAGCCTCGACTGCCGAGGCGATACGGCACGACTCATGCGCAGGGGGCGGCAACGGCGGAGGGATTTCAAAGGTTCGATGGTGCCAGGACGGAGGCGCGGACTCCCTTCGGGGACGTGCGGCCGTCAGGCTTTGCGGGCGACCTGAGCGGCCGACCCGCGGGAAGGATTGATGATGACGATTGCCACGCGAAACATCATTGCGGTTCTCGCCCTCGCCGTGGGGCCCATCCTTGGCTGTAAGGACCGGGCTCCGAGCGGCACGGCCGCCCCGGCGGCCAGCGGGGGGGCGACCATCACCGCGGAGGCTCGCGCCGAGGCCACGCAGATCTTCTCGCTGCGCTGCACGCCCTGCCACGGACCGACGGGCGCAGGCGACGGCCCCGCGTCGGCGAGCCTGAGCCCGAGGCCTCGCAACTTCCACGACGCCACGTGGCAGAGCTCGGTCACCGACGAGCACATCGAGCGGATCATCCAGTACGGCGGCGCCGCGGTGGGCAAGAGCCCCACGATGCCGGCCAACCCCGACCTCAACGACCGCCCCGCCGTGGTGGCCGCGCTGAGGGAGCACGTGCGCTCGTTTCGACAGTAGGCCCTGAGGTGACGGGCGGCGGGTGCGAGAGGTCGGAGCGCCACCTTTGAGCGCTCCGCGAAGCAGAGGTCCGCCCCGTTGAAGGGGGGCGGCGAAGGAGGAGGTGACTGCGATGAGTTCCCGGTTGAAGAAATTGATTCTGGGGGCGGCGATGCTCGTCATGGGCGCCGTCGTGATCGGCCCCGCCTGCAAGAAGGAAGGGTCCGACGGTACGGCGCCCTCGGTCGCGCAGCTCATGAGGGCGCGCAACCTGACAGAGCGCGACGTGAGCGCGGCGCTGAGAACCTACACGCCGACCGGTCGCACCGACCCGTACCTCCTCTTCGGCTCAGGCGGCCACGGAGGCAACCTGCTCGTGATCGGCGTGCCGAGCATGCGCATCCTGAAGTACGTCGCCGTCTTCACCCCGGAGCCCTGGCAGGGCTACGGCTACGGCGACCAGACCAACGCGCTGCTCGCCAGCGGCAACCGCGGCGGTCAGACCCAGAGCTGGGGCGACATGCACCACCCCGCGCTCAGCGAGACCAACGGCTCGTACGACGGGCAATTCATCTTCGTGGGAGACAAGGCCAACGCGCGCGTCGCGGTGGTCAACCTGCGCGACTTCGTCACCACGCAGATCGTCCACACCGGCCTGATGCGCTCGGACCACGGCGGCTGTTTCGTGACGCCCAACACCGACTACATCATCGAGAGCTCGCAGTACCCGATGCCCCTCAACGGGCAGTACTCCGACCTCTCCCGCTACAACGAGGACTACCGCGGCGTCGTGGTGCTCTGGAAGTTCGACCGCCAGCGCGGCCGCATCGACGAGGCGCAGTCCTTCGCCATCGAGCTCCCGCCGTACATGCAAGACCTCGCCGACGCCGGGAAGCTCGTGTCCGACGGCTGGCTGTTTCTCAACTCCTTCAACACCGAGCGGGCGTACGGCGGCAACGCCGAGGGCCGGCCGCCGCTGGAGTCGGGCGCGTCGCGCAACGACACCGACTACCTGCACGTGATCAACTGGAGGCGCGCGGCGGAGGTCGCCAGCGCGGGTCGCACCGAGACCATCTCGGGGATGCGCACGATCCGTCTCCAGACGGCCATCGACGAGGGGCTGCTGTACTTCGTGCCGGAGCCCAAGAGCCCGCACGGGGTCGACGTCACCCCCGACGGCGCGGACCTCGCGGTCGGCGGCAAGCTCGACACGCACGTCACGGTCTACAGCTTCGCGAACATCCAGCGGCTCATCAACGCGCGCCGCTTCGACGGACGCGATCCGTACGGCGTGCCCATCCTGCCGTTTCGCGAGGCGATTCGCGGCCAGGTGGAGCTCGGTCTGGGCCCCCTGCACACGCAGTTCGACAACCAGGGCAACGCCTACACCTCGCTCTTCCTCGAGTCGCGCGTGGCCCGCTGGTCGGTGCGCGACCTGCGACTGCGCGACAAGATCTCGGTGCACTACAACATCGGTCACCTCGCCACGGTCGAGGGCGACACCGTCACCCCGCAGGGCAACTTCCTGGTCGCCATGAACAAGTGGTCCATCGACCGCTTCGCCCGCGTCGGCCCGCTGCTGCCGCAGAACTTCCAGCTCATCGACATCGCCACGCCGAACATGGAGCTGCTCTACGACCTGCCCATTCCCCTGGGCGAGCCGCACTACACCCAGATGATCCGCTCGTCGCTGCTGCACCCGATCGACGTGTACACCCCGGCGGGGCACGACCCGATCACCGGCCACCACGACCCCAACGCGGTCGAGGGCGGTCGAGAGCGCGTCGAGCGCCGCGCCGACGGGGTGCACATCTACATGACCGCGGTGCGCAGCCACTTCACGCCGGACACCCTCCGGGTGCGGGAAGGCGAGCACGTGCACCTGCACATCACCAACATCGAGCAGGCCCGCGACGCCACGCACGGCTTCGCGATCTCCGAGTACAACATCGCCCTCTCGCTGGAGCCCGGTGAGCACGCCAACGTGGACTTCGTGGCCGCCCACCCGGGGGTCTTCCCGGTGTACTGCACCGAGTTCTGCTCGGCGCTGCACCTCGAGATGGCGGGCTACCTCCTCGTAGAGCCCGCCAACGCGCCCGCCGCGGCTGCACCCGCACCCGCCGCGGCTGCACCCGCACCCGCCGCGGCTGCACCCACACCCGCACCCGCGCACTGAGCCCGTCGCCGCCGCAGCCCACGGAGACCACCCATGCGCCCCACCGCCCAGAGAGCCACGGTCATCGCCGTCGTCGCGGGCGCGATCGCCGCGGGCGGCATGGTGGGCCCCCGGGTGTGCGGCGGCGCCAGGATCTCCCCCGTCGATGTCCCGCTGCCCGTCGCGCGACCCCAGCGCTGCGAGCAGGTCACCTCCGGCGCCGACCTCCAGGCCGCGGTCGATCGCGTGCCCGACGGCGGCGCGCTCTGCCTCGGCGACGGCACCTACTTCGGACCGCTCCGCGTGCCCCGCGCGATCACCGTGTGGGGCAGCGGGCGCGCGGTGATCCGCTCTCGCGGCGAGGGGACCACCGTGCGCCTCTCCGGCCGCGGCGCGGCGCTCCTCGGGCTCACGGTCGACGGCTCCGGCGGGCGCTACGACCTCGAGGACGCGGCCGTGGCCGTCGAGGCCGACGACGTGCGCGTCGAGGGCCTCCGCATCCTCCGCGCGGTCTACGGCGTGCTGGTCTCCAGGGCGCGGCGCGTGCTGGTCCGCGGCAACGTGGTGGTCGGAACGGGCGAGCCCGCCCTCGGGCTCCGCGGCGACGGGATACGGCTGTGGGAGACGCGCGACTCCCGGGTCGAGGGCAACTCCGTGAGCGCGAGCCGCGACGTGGTGATCTGGTACTCGCCGGACAACGTGGTGGTCGGCAACCGGGTCGCGCACGGCCGCTACGGCACGCACCTCATGTACAGCTCCCACTGCACGGTCGAGCGCAACCGCTACGTCGACAACATGGTGGGGGTGTTCGTGATGTACACCCACGACGTGCTGCTGCGCGGCAACGTCATCGCGGAGTCGACCGGCGCCGCGGGCATGGGCCTCGGGCTCAAGGACTCCGGGAACATCACCGCGCGCGGCAACACCTTCGCGCGGGTCACCGCGGGGGTGTACCTCGACGGCAGCCCCAACGGCGACGACGAGGCCAACACCTTCGAGGACAACGACTTCCGGCTGGCGCAGACCGCGGTGGTCTTCCACGCGAGCCAGCGCAACAACTCGTTTCTCGGCAACCGCTTCCGCGACAACCGGGTGCAGGTGGCCGTCGAGGGCGGCGGCGACGCGCTCGGCACCCGCTGGGAGTCGAACTCCTTCGACGACTACCGCGGCTACGACCTCGACGGCGACGGCGTGGGCGACGTCCCCTACGAGGTGCGCAGCTTCTCGAGCGACCTCACCTCGCGGCACCCGGCGCTGGCCTTCTTCGCGTCGACCCCGGTGCTCGCCCTGGTCGACGCGGCGAGCCACATCGCGCCGCTCTTCTCCCCACAGACCATCCTGGTCGACCGCCGCCCCCGCATACGCGCGCAGGAGGGACGCTGACATGCGCATCGAGCTCCGAGACGTGGCCCGAAGCTTCGGCAACGTCGCCGCCCTCCGGGGGGTGACGCTCGAGATCCCGCAGGGCGCCCGGGTGGGCCTGGTGGGACCCAACGGCTCGGGCAAGTCGACCCTGCTCCGGGTGGTGATGGGCCTCGTGGCCTGCGAGGGCGAGGTGCTCCTCGACGGCGCGTCGCCCTTCGAGCGCCGCGACGAGGTCGCGCGACGCCTCGCCTACGTGCCTCAGTTCGCACCCCAGTGGGGGGCCGCCGTCGCCGACGTGGTGGGCGCGGTCGCGTCGCTGCGGGACCTCGACCCCTCCGCCGTGGCGGCCATGGCGAGGCGCCTCGACCTCGACCTCGACGCGCTGGGGCCGCGCTCCTTCCGCGAGCTCTCCGGGGGGACCAAGCAGAAGCTCCTGATCGCGGTGGCGCTCTCCACGGGCGCGTCGCTCTTCGTGCTCGACGAGCCGACCGCGAGCCTCGACGCCGCCGCCCGGGAGCGCTTCTTCGCGCTGCTCGACGAGGTGGCCGGGAGCGCCACGCGGCTCTTCTGCTCGCACCGCATCGACGAGGTGCGCGGCCTCGTCGACCGCGTGGTGGTGCTGCGCGACGGCGTCGTGGACTACGACGGCCCGACCGCGGGCTATGTCGAGGCGACCGCGAGGGCGACCGCGACCGAGGCGCGGAGCTGATGGCCGACGCGGTGCGAGGGAGGGTCTCCGGGTGGGGCGTCGCGGCCGTCGCGGCGGTGGTGCTCGCCGCGCTGGGGGCGCTGCTGGCGAGGGCGCAGCAGGCCCCGTCGGGCGTGGAGCCCGTCGCGTGGGACCGCGCGGCGTGCGCCCACTGCCGGATGCACGTGGGAGATCCGCGCTTCGCGGCGCAGCTCCAGACCGAGGAGGGCGAGGTGCTGAACTTCGACGACCCCGGGTGCCTGCTTCGCTACGCGCAGGAGCGGCGCCCCCGGGTGCGGGCGATGTACTTCCACGACGTGCGCGACGACCGCTGGTGGGCGCGCGACGAGGTGGGCTTCGTGACGATGGCGCCGACGCCGATGGGCTACGGCATCGCGGCGACGCGGCGCGGGGCGCCCGGAGCGATGAGCTACGAGCAGGCCTTCGCGCGGGTGACGGCGAGGGGGGAGGCGCCGCGATGATCCGATGGAAGCAGGTGGCGGCGGTGGCTCGGCTCGACCTGGCGGAGGTGCGGCGCTCGCGCTGGCTGACCTTCGCCTCGGTGGTCTACGGACTGCTGGCGGTGGTGTTCGTGATCGCCGCGCTGCGCGAGTCGTCGGTGGTGGAGTTCACGGGCATGGACCGGGTGCTCCTCTCCCTGAGCCACGCGCTGCTGCTGGTGCTGCCGCTGCTCGCGCTGAGCGCCACCTGCCAGGTGGTCAACCGCGCTCGCGACGACGGCACCCTCGAGCTGCTGTTCAGCCACCCGCTCTCTCGCGCCAGCTACCTCGTGGGGGTGACCGCCACGCGCCTTCTCGTGCTGCTGGCGCCGCTTGCGGGCCTCATCGCCGTGATGGTCGTCGCGGGCGCGTGGCTCTCCGAGCCGGCGGCCGCGCTGCGCTTCGGGGTGCGGGCGCTGGCGGTGTGCTCGGCGCTCCTCTGGGCGAGCGTGGGCGCGGGCATGGCGGTCTCGGCGGCCACCAGGGACCAGGCGCGCGCGCTGGTCTACGGGCTCGTGCTGTGGGCCCTCGGCGTGGCGCTGCTCGACTTCGCGCTGGTGGGGGCGATGCTCCAGTGGCAGCTCAACCCCCGGGTGGTGTTTCTGCTGGCGGCGATGAACCCGGTGCAGGCCGCGCGCCTCGGGCTGCTCTCGGGCCTGGAGCCCGAGCTCGGCACGCTCGGCCCCGTAGGCTTCTATCTCGCGACGCGGCTGGGGCCCGCGAAGCTGTTCGCGGTGGGCGTCGCGTGGCCGCTGACCGTGGGCGTCGGGGCGTGGGCCTTCGCGCTCCAGAGCTTCCGCCGCGGCGACGCCGTCTAGGAGACCATCGATGAAGAACCCGATCCAGAAGTTCTACGAGTTCCTCGACCGGCCGCTGTTTCCGTGGGGTCGCGTGCTGCTGGCGCTCGCGGTGGTGCCGCTCGTCCTGGCCTTCACCGCGCCGCTCTGGCGCATCACCCTCATCGCGCCGCAGTACCCCGACGGCCTCTGGGTGGACATCTTCGCCTACACCGTCGAGGGCGGTAACCACGGCCAGCACCTCACCGAGATCAACACCATCAACCACTACATCGGGATGCACCGCATCGACCGGGAGGCCCTCTCCGACCTGGACTGGATGCCCTTCGCGCTCGGCGTGCTGGCGATGCTCACGCTCCGCGTGGCGGCCATCGGGAGCGTGCGCTCGCTGGTCGACCTCACGGTGCTGATGACCTACGTGCTGGGCTTCGCCTTCGGGCGCTTCTATTTCAAGCTCTACCAGATGGGTCACAACCTCGACCCGACGGCTCCGATGCGCGTCCCCGCCTTCACCCCGGTGGTCTTCGGTCGGGGCGAGATCGCCAACTTCACCATCACGAGCTACCCCCGTCCCGCGGCGTACTACGTCGCCCTCTTCGCCGCGACGGTGATGGGCGTGGTGGCCTGGCACCTCATCGCCGGCCGTCGCAAGGCCGCGCTCTACGAGAAGACCCACCCCGACGAGGCGCCCGCGCAGCCCGCGACCTGAGCCGGGGCCCCTCTTCCCTACAGCCGCCTCGGGAGCGTGAACCAGAACGCGCTCCCCTCCCCCTCGCGAGCCTCCACCCCGACCTCGCCGCCGTGGGTCTCCACGATGGCCCTCACGATCGCCAGCCCCAGGCCCGTTCCGCCGGTCGAGCGGGCCGTGGTGAAGAAGCGCTCCCAGACCTTCGCCCGGCCGGCCTCGGAGATGCCCACACCCCGGTCGCTCACCGTCGTGTGGAAGCCGTGCGCGTCGCCCTCCACCCTCACCGCGATGGCGCCGCCGTCCGGGGAGAAGCGCACCGCGTTGTCGAGCAGGTTGGTGAGCACCGTCTCGACCTGCTCGGGGGAGGCGCGGAGGTGGTCGAAGGCGGCGTTCCAGGTGAGGGCCGCGGTGGGGTAGCGCTCGACCACCGAGGCCACCAGGGCGCGGTAGTCGAGGGGGACCCGCGCCTCCACCCTCGACTCGATGCGCGACAGCTCCAGCAGGCGCGTGACCAGCCGGGAGAGCCGCTCGGCGTCCTCCAGGATGTTGCCCAGGAAGCGCCGCCGGGCCTCCGGCTCGTCGGCCGCCCCGTCGCGCAGCAGCTCGGCCGCCCCTCGCATCGACGCGATGGGCGTCTTGAACTCGTGCGACACGTTGGCCGCCAGCTCGGAGATGTATGCGAGGCGTGCGTCGAGGGCGCGGGCCATGGCGTCGAAGTCCCTCGCGAGTCGGCCGATCTCGTCGCGCCCTCCGAGGTTGAGCGACACCCCGCGCTCGCCCGCGGCGATGCGCCCCGCGGCCTCGGCGAGCCTCCGCAGCGGGCGGGAGATGGTGAGCGCGAGGAAGATCGCCACGAGGGTTCCGACCACGAGCGAGCCGAGGGCGACCTTGATGAGCGCGTTGCGGGCCCAGTAGAGCGAGAGCAGCACGGGGTAGGTGCTGCGGGTGACGTACACCGCGCCCACCACGGGGCCGCCGTGGCGAGGTCGGATGGGCTCGGCCACGAAGAGCCGGAAGCCCCGGAGGTTGGTCACCGCGCGAGCGAAGCGGCCTGGGCGACCGGCGAGCGCGGAGGCCACCTCGGGGCGGGAGGCGTAGCGCTCGTCGGAGGGAGGCGGGTCGTCGACGACGGCCACCCGGCGAGGCGCGCGGCGGTCGAGCGAGGCGGGGATCAGCCGTCGACCGCGGGTGCGCAGGTCGACCACCTCGGGGCCGGTGTCGAAGACCACCCTGCCCGATGGGTCGAGCACCCTCACCTGGGCGCGTAGCTGGGCGGCCGCAGCGCGGGACGCAGCGGCGAGCGCCGGGGGAGCGAGCACCACCGGGTCGCCGTCGGGCACCGTCGCGGCGAGGGTGGTGGCGAGGGCGATGATCCCCTCCTCCTCGGCGCGCAGGAGTTCTCGCTCGTAGGTGCGCGCGAAGGAGATGCCCGCGATGGGCACGATCACCAGGAAGGCGTTGACCAGCAGCAGCCGGGCGCGGATGGAGTGAAGCTCCCGCCGCCAGCGGGGCGCCCGGGCGTCGTCGGCGCTCATGCCTCGCGGAGCTTGTAGCCGACGCCGTGCACGGTCTCGATCGGGTCGTGGCCCGCGTCGCGAAACTTCCGTCGCACCCGCTTCACGTGCGTGTCGATGGTGCGCTCGGTGATGAGGTTGTCGTAGGCGTACGCGCGCTCCATGAGCTGAGCGCGGGAGAGCACCACGCCGGGGCGCTCCATCAGCGAAGCGAGGAGGCCGAACTCCGTCACCGTGAGCTTCAAGGCGGCGTCGTGGCAGCGCACCTCGTGGCGGGAGAGGTCGAGCACCACCGGCCCCACGCGCAGCGGGCGCGGGGCCTCGGGGGGAGGCTGCGAGGCCATCGAGGCGACGGCGTCGGCGCGGCGCAGGACGGCCTTCACCCTCGCGGCGAGCTCGCGGGGGGAGAAGGGCTTGGTGACGTAGTCGTCGCCTCCGAGCTCCAAGCCCAGCACCTTGTCGATCTCCTCGTCGCGCGACGAGAGGAACACCACCGGCACGTGCCGTCTCTCGGAGGCCCGCAGCCGTCGGCAGACCTCCAGCCCGTCGACCTCGGGCATCAGGATGTCGAGCACCACCAGGTCGAAGGTCTTCGGGCTGGGAGGGAGCAGCGCCGCCAGCGCCTCGCGGCCGTCGTGCGCGGTGGTCACCCCGTGGCCCTCGCGCTGCAGCGTGTAGACCACCACGTCGCGGAGGTGCGGGTCGTCGTCCACCACCAGGATCTGCTTCACGGCGCGGACGCTACCGCAGGATCGAGCGCCTCCCCAACGCCCTCGATGCGCGCCAGGATCTCGCCCACCAGCTCGCCCAGGTTCTCGCCAGGCGCTCCTTCGGTGAAGCGCAGCACGGTCACCTGCATCCGCAGCCGGGCGCAGAGGCCGAGCAGCTCGTCGCGCTCCCTCGCCGCCCGCTCCCTCAGCGCCGCCAGCCTGCGCGCTCCCTCCACCGCCGCGGCCGCGGAGCCGACGCCCGCGCGGTCGCTCTCCCTCAGCCGACGCTCGGCCCGGGCGGGGTCGAACTCCTCGCCCGAGAGCACCTCGTCGAGCTCCTGCACCTTGGCGTCGAGGTGTTCGAGGTGCGCCATGAGCGCCGTGAGCTGGGCGCCCGTGGGGAGCAGCGAGGTGAGCGCGCCGGGTCCGAGGCGCGACTGTGCGGCCTCGATGGACGCGTGGAGCAGCGCGCGCTCGCGCTCGATGCGAGGCGACGCGGAGCGGGCCGCGGAGGGTCGGTCGGTGCGCGCGGGGCCCAGCAGCACCGGGACGTAGAGCGGCCAGAGCGTGAGGGTGAGCAGGGCGTCGGCGAGGCCCCGGGAGGCCTGCTCGGAGCGCCTCGACCGGAGCGCCCACGCGCAGCCCGCGCCCACGACGAGGTAGGCCACGGCGAGGTCGATCAGTCGCACGACGAGCCCTCGCAGGGGACGTCGGCGGCGCTCGGGGCGGAGCGGACCGTCCGGACCAGAGGGGCGGAGGGGATGTCGATGCGAGGGTCCATCGCGGAGCGCGTGGTGGTGCCGAGGGCGCCCAGGAAATCGCCCTCCAGCGAGCGCACGAAGGGCACCTGCTCGGTGCGGGGGCGCACCACGAAGGGGCGGAGGATCCACGAGGTCTGGGCGCCCACCAGGGCGAAGACGGCGACGAAGGCGAGGCCCACCCGGGTGCCCGAGGGGCCGCTGCGGGCGAGGCCGGAGAAGAGCAGCCGACCGGCGCCGGTGCCCGCCACGACGCACACCCCCACCACCGCGAGGATCACCCGGTGGTAGCCGAGCGACCAGCCCTCCATCAGCCAGACGAAGGGCGCGAGCCCGAGCAGCACCAGGGCGAAGCGGGCGCAGGACGCGAGGGCGAGCGCGACGACCTCGCGGGCCCCGAGCGGAAGGCGCGCCGCGCGGGCGAAGGCCACGAAGGGGGCGGCGCACACCACCAGGGTGATCAGCAGGATGAGCGGAACCTTCACGGTGCAATACAGCACCTGGAGTCCGCCGCGGTGGGCGCCGATGACGCTGCCGAAGAGGCCCGCGCCGACGACCACGGCGCCGAGCAGGGTGCGGGTGAGCGAGGCGATGACGACGCCCCCGTCGGGCGACGCGGTGGCGCGGTCGAGCCCGGAGAGGAAGCCGTCGGGGTCGCGCAGCAGGAGCTCGAGCCGGGCGACGGGGCCCGGGGGAAGGTCGACCGGAGGAGGCGGAGTGAAGGAGGTCTCTCGCGGGGCGACGACGGTAGCGGCGGGAACCGCGGGAACAGCGGGAAAGGGAAGCGCGGCGTCGGCGTTCATCGGGTCACCGTGAGCGGGAGGTGGTGGGCGAGCGCCACGAGGAGGCGCACTCCGAGGGCGACGGCGAAGGCGGACCAGATCCACGCGGCGGCGAGGCCCTCGGAGAGGGCGCGGACGGAGACCGAGCGCACCGCGGCGGCGCCCACGGAGACGACGGCGGCGAGCAGCAGGGCCCAGGCGCTCGGGGTGCGGAGCGTGGCGGAGAAGAAGGCCGCGGGGGCGGAGAGCCCGAGGAGGATCACCCCGGTGCGGCCGAGGACGTCAGCGACGCCCGAGACGAGCTCCTCGGCGGAGCTGCGGGAGCCCGACCAGGAGCTCGCGAGGTAGAGCGGCGGGAGAGCGAGCAGGGCGCCGCCCACGAAGAGCGCGGGGGACATCCAGGCGCCGCGGAGGATGGCAGCGGCGCCGTGGCCGAGGCCGGCGGCAGCACCGAAGGCCACGGCCCCGGCGAGGCCGAGGGCGAGGCTGCGGGAGAGGGGGAGCTGCGCGGTGGGCGGGGGTGCGAGGGAGGCGGTGATGGTCATGGTGGCTCCTCGGATGGGGGGAGCGCCGCCGTCGTGGCGACGCGCCGTATCGGGGAGAACCATCGCCCGCGAATGTGGAGGAAGACCGGACGAGCCCGAGGAGGTCGTCGGGAGGATTCGTGGCGGAATCGTGGCAGCGGGTTGGAGGGGGCTGGGCGGGAGCTCGGGCGGCCCCCTCAGCGCCGACTCCGAGCGAGGTACGCCGGGGTGACGCCTACGGCGAGCTGAGGGAGACCAGCATGGAGAACGGCCCTTCGCCGGTCTCGGCGCCGTCGACGTAGATCGCGCGCACGCCCGAGCCCGGCGAGAGGCGGCTCGCGGGGAGCAACGACTGGAGCCCGCAGGCGTTGTCGTTGCAGAACTCCGTCGGCGAGTTGCCCTGGCGGGCGTAGAGCACGGTGTCCCAGGTGGCCCGGGTGACCGTCGCGGTGTTGCAGGTGGACGCCCGCAGCGTGCCTCCGCGGTAGTCGGGACAGGTGGTGAAATAGAACATCGTCTCCGGGGAGTTTCCGCCGCCGCAGGTGGCGTCGCGGTAGTTCGTCGCGCCCGCCGTCGTGCCCGTCACGGTACGCGTCCCGCTCGACGGGATCGCCACCGCCGTATCCGTCGCGGGCAGAAACTGCAGATGGACGTTGTAGCGACCGCGCGTCCCGCCGTTGCCGCTCACGCCCAGGAAGTAGGTTCCGGGGTCGAGGCGGCGCGTGATCTGACCCTGCCCCGTGCCGCACGCTCCGGCGTTGCACGCGACGATGGCGGACGCGGCGCAGGTGTCCTTCATGAGGAAGAGCATCGCGGGGTAGTCCGAGGTGAACGCGTCGGCGTAGAAGAGCAGCGGATTGGTGAGCTCGAAGCGATAGAAGACATCGGGCGCAGCGGCCATCCTGCGGCCGCACGACGGAGTGATGGAGTGCTCGGCGGCCGTGGTGAACCCCGAGAAGGTCTGCTGTCGGCTCAGCCAGGTGAAGAGCCCCGTCGCCGACGCGCACGCGTCGTTGGGCGGCGCGCCGGTGCCACAGAGGCGCTGGCTGCGCGAGGGGTCGGCGCAGAGCGCGTCGAGCGCGGGGCGGACGTACATCGACACGGAGGTGCCGCACAGCGGCGTGGAGCACACCGTCGCGGTGTTGCAGGTGCCGCCGCCGGGCCGCGCGACGGGGTGATAGTCGAGGTTCTCTCCGGGCAGGAGCGTGCGTCCGACGTGGATGCCCGCGAGGGTGTAGCCGTCGCTCTCGTAGACCCCGGAGCCCGCGTTGCCGACGAAGGTGTCGAGCGACGACACGAAGTAGTTCGTGCGGTGGGAGTTGTTCACCACGCTCCCCTCCATGTCGATCTTCGCCGGGATGCCGTAGGGGAAGCCCACGACCTTGACGTGCTGTCCGGGGTCGAGCAGCCCCGCCTCGCGGCGCACCGGCGCCGGCTGGTGCCACCCGGTCACGCGGCCGGCCGTGCGAAGGATCGCGAAGTCGGGCTCGCCGAGGTCGGGGTCTCCGGCCTGCATGACAACGACCTCCCGGCACGGAATGATATCGGTATAGGAGAGCGGGCGCCGCACGCCGGGCGCGATGTAGTGGTCATTGAAGACGAAGTGGGTGCGCGCGCAGGTCGCCGCGTCGGGCACGCAGTGGCCCGAGGTCAGCACCAGGTTGTCGTCGATGAGCGTGCCCGAACAGAACGCGTGCCGACGCTGCTCGGCGAAGCGCTCTCCGGGGCAGAGGTTGAGGAACTCTCCCAGCGTGGGGCCGTCGAGCAGGGTCGGGAGGCCATCGGCATCGCTGCCGATGAACGACTCGTCCACCAGCGCCACCGTGGCCTGCTCGGCGTAGCTGCGCATCCACGCGCTCTCGTGCTCGAACACCTCCTTGCGATCGTCGTTCTCCGAGATGAGCGGCTGGCCTCCCCGCGGCGCAGGGTCGAGGCCATCGGGTGCGCATGCGCACAGTGAAGCCACCATGAGGGCCGCCAGCCGTCGCCCACCGCGCGCGAGACTCTCGCGGGCTCGATTGTTCCGGTGTTGAGTCATTGGCTACATCCTCCGTTCAGACCCGCGCACCACGGCGGACGACGGAGAGATGATCCGCACGATCCACCGCTCTCGGGCTCGGGCCACGAGGCTCGGCTGCAGCAGACGTGCCCCTCGGAAATCCCCGGCAGGAATCGAGGCATTCACCGCCCTCGTCGGCGATGCGGCGAGGACGTTTTGTGCGGGCGGCGCACCCCTGTTCGCACGCCCTGCACGGGCCTGCCTGCCTGCCGGGCCGAGGCTTGGGCTCGCCGTCCCGTCGCTCCCGCTCAGCCGAAGGTCGCCACCACGGCGGCGTGGTCGGACTCCACGTCCTCCCTGCCCTCGCCCGTGCCGTCGCGCAGGTTCTCGTTGAGCACCCTCGCCCCGCGGAAGCGCCGCCAGAGCGCGCGGCTCACCAGGATGTGGTCCACCTGCTGCCCCACCCCCCGATACAGGATCGTGTGCCGCTGCCCGGGCGGAACCGCCTTGACGCAGTGCTGTAGGATCCCTCGCTCCAGCGAGGCGGTGAGCTCGAGGTCGGCGTGGCGCCCCCTGGGCATGTCCGCGAGGTCCCCCGCGACCGAGCGCACCACCGAGGCCTCCGGGCCGTCGTTGAAATCGCCCAGCACCGCGAGCTGCGCCTGAGGGTCGCGCATCAGCCGGGCGTCGACCCGAGAGCGCAGGTAGAGGGCCTCGGCGAGGCGCAGCACCGTGGCCCGCGCCGCCCCCTCCGCGGCGGCGTAGTGGCCGCTCTCCCCGGTGGACTCGCCCCCGGCGTCGACCCGCGGAACCGGCCGCGGCGACTTCATGTGCACCACCATCAGCGCCAGCGAGCTCTGGTCGGGGAGCGTGACGGTCACCTCCAGCACGCCCCGCTTGGACTGGATGCGCGAGCCGAAGGGCCTCGGGTCGCCCTCCGCGAAGACCGGGAAGGCCAGCTCGCCCGCGCCGTGGGTCTCGACCCCGGAGATGGGGAAGCGCGAGAGCAGCCCGCACGCGATGCCGCGGCTGTCGGTGACGCCCGCGACCGCGGGGAGGTAGCGGCCGTCCGCGAGCGTTCCTCGCAGGGCGTCGAGCACGTGGGCGCCTTCGATCTCCTGGAAGGCGATGACGTCGGCGTCGGTGCGGGCGACCGCCGTGGCCACGGCCTCGAGCTTGCGATGGAAGAGCGTGCGCGCCCGGCGCTGGGCCCAGATGCCGAAGCCCTCGCGGTCGAGCTGGCCGATCACATGGGGGACCGCGTCATCGAAGAAGTCACGGCAGTTGAAGGTCGCGATGCGGAATTCCATGGGCCGAGCTACACCGCGCCTCGGACCTGCCCGGCGCCCCGCACCACGAACTTCTCCGTGGTGAGCTCGCGCGCCGACATGGGTCCGAAGGCGTGCATGCGGCTCGTGGAGATGCCGATCTCCGCGCCGAGCCCGAGCTCTCCGCCGTCGTTGAAGCGCGTGGAGGCGTTGAGCAGCACGCACGACGCGGTCACCTCGCGCAGGAAGCGCTCTCCCGCCTCGCGGTCGGCGGTGACGATGGCCGCGCTGTGCTCGGTGCCGTGCCGGGCGATGTGCGCCATCGCGGCGTCGAGGTCGTCGACCACCCGCACCGCCAGCACCAGCCCGAGGTACTCCGTGTCCCAGTCCTCCGGGGTCGCCGCCGCCGAGGGGACCTCCGCCCGGCGCAGCACCTCCCTCGCGGTCTCGTCGGCGCGTAGCTCGACGCCCGCCGCGTGGAGCCGACGGCCCAGCGACGGCAGCAGCGCGTCGGCCACCGCGCGGTGCACCAGCAGCGTCTCGGCGGCGTTGCACACCCCGGGGCGCTGCACCTTGGCGTTGACGGTGATGGCCTCGGCCATCGGGAGCTCGGCCGCGCGGTCGACGTAGACGTGGCAGACGCCCGCCCCGTGGCGGATCACCGGCACCCGCGCGTTGGCGTCGACGAAGGCCATGAGCGCGGGCCCCCCCCGGGGGATGGCGAGGTCGACCCGGCCGGTGGCCTGGAGCAGCTCGGTGACGCGGGCGCGGTCGGGGTCGGTGACCAGGCTGACGGCGTTGGGGTCGAGGCCGCTCGAAGAGAGCCCGGCGCGCACCGCCGTGGCGAGGGCGGCGTTGCTGCGAAGGGCCTCGGAGCCGCCTCGGAGCACCACGGCGTTGCCCGAGCGCAGCGTGAGGGCGGCGCTCTCGGCGGTGACGTTGGGGCGGGCCTCGTAGATGACCGCGATGACCCCGAGGGGGATGCGACGGCGGGCGATCTGGAGGCCGTTGGGGCGGGTGCCGAGCGAGCGCTCCTCGTCGAGGGGATCGGGCATCGCGGCCACCTCGCGAACGGCCGCGATGACCCCGTCGAGGCGGGAGGGCGTGAGGGCCAGGCGGTCGCGCATCGCGGCCCCGAGGGACTCCGGGGCGAGCCGGAGGTCTTCGGCGTTGGCGGCGAGGATGGCGTCGCGGTGGGCGTCGAGGCTGCGCGCCACGGACTCGATCGCGGCGGTGCGCTCGGAGGCGGTGCTGCGGGCGAGCGAGCGCTGGGCGGTGCGGGCGTCGGAGAGTAGGCCGTCGAGGGTCGCCATGACCCGGCGAAGGTAGCACCATCGACCGGCGCTTCGTGCGGTACGATGCGGAGCGATGAGCGACGTCGACGCCCCGAACGGTGCGGCCCCCGAAGAGCCCTCGATCCTCGTGCGGAGGATTCACCGCCGAGACCTGAACAAGGTCTGGGAGTTCCTGAAGCTGTGCTTTCGGGTGGTGAACCGCGAGACGCTGGAGTACCAGCGGCCCCGCTCGAAGAAGCGCTTCCTGGAGGTCTACGAGGAGGAAGGGGTCGAGCAGCTCCTCTTCGAGGTGGCCAGCGAGGACAGCACGGAGATCGTCGCGTACGCCGAGTGCGCCTTCGAGATCACCGGCGCGGACAACTGGATGAACGAGAGCTTCTTCACCCGGCGCGACATGCGGCCGATGTTCGTCGAGGAGCTCGCGGTGCACCCGGGCTACCAGGGCCGCGGCGTAGGGAGCTTCGCCCTGGAGCAGCTGGAGCACCTCGCCCGCGTGCGGGGCTGCACCCACCTGGTGCTGGAGGTCGCGGAGAACAACAAGAACGCGCTGCAGTTCTATCGGGGCAGGCACTTCACCAAGCTCGACGCCGCGGTGTTCATGGCGAAGCGGGTGAGCAACGACGAGGAGCTGCTGCCGCCGCGCCCTCTCAGCCGCCGGGTGGCCTCGGAGCCCGGGGCCGCGAAGAAGCCCGTGAAGAAGCCGAGCGTGAAGGCACCGAAGCGGGAGCCCGCCGCGGCGACCACGGCGAAGAAGAAGGCGTAGCTCAGAAGGGCGCCTGGCGGACGGCGCGCACCACCGTGGGGACGAAGGCGCGCCGGGGCTCCGGGGCCTGGTAGTGGAGCGCGCTGCGGGACTGGATCCAGTAGTAGGGGCGCGGCACCACGCCATCGACGTGGATCACCACCGGAGGAGCCTCGGCGGCGCGGCGCTGCGCGGCGGGCGCCGGGGGCGTCTGGGCGAGCGAGAGGGCGGGTGCGAGCGAGAGGCCGAGGGCCAGCGCGAGGGTCTTCATGGAGAGTTGAAGACGCGCGGGGAGCGCGAAGGGTCTCAGAGCGTGTAGTGGACGGCGGTGCCGTTGTCGCCGACGGCCCAGACGTCGCCGGCCGAGGCGCCCCACACGCTGCGGAGCGTCGCGGTGGTGCCCGAGGGGATGCTCGACCAGCGGGCGCCGTCCCAGTGGAGGATGGTGCCTCCCTCGCCCACGGCCCAGACGTCGTTGGGCGCGGCGCCCCAGACGCCGTAGAGGGTCGAGAGCGAGCCGGTGAGCACGTTCGACCAGGCGGTGCCGTTGAAGTGGCGGGCGGCGCTTCGGCCCACCAGCCAGACGTCGCTGGCCCCGGAGCCCCAGATGCCGAAGTAGGCCGACGAGCCGGCCGCGGGCTCCGCCGCCCAGGCGGTGCCGTTGTAGCGGTAGACGCCCGCCCCGACGGCGCGCACGTCCGTCGCCGAGCTCCCCCAGACGGCGTAGAGCTCCTGCCCCATCGGGAGCCCGGCGGAGGCGTTGCTCCAGCGGGTTCCGTCGAAGCGCGCGGCCGCGCCGACGCCCACCGCGAAGACCGCGCCCGGGCCCTGCGCCCACATGGCGACGAGCTCCAGCGCGGGGAGAGGCATCGACTGCGCGAGCATCGCGCCGCTGCCCTGGAGGAAGATCCCGAGGCCACGCTTGGCCGAGCCGTTGGTCGGGATGGTGAGCCCGGAGACGAAGACCGTCGTCCCTGCCCCGGTGACCCCGCGGAGGATCAGCGGATAGGGGGTGAGCGCCCAGGCGGAGCCGTTCCACCGGGCGAGGGTGCGAGGGGCGACGGCGACGACGTTGTTGCCCGCGCTGCCCCAGATGCCCGTGAAGGTCTCGGTCGCGCGGGTGGGCACGACGGCCCAGCGACCGGGCACGGTGCCGGGCCCGGTGCCCGTGTCCGTGGGCACGCCGCCGTCGGTCACCGTCGGCCCGCCGGGGATCGGGTCGAAGCCCACCACCCGAGCCAGCGTGCGCCCCGCCCCGCCGGTGGTGATCTCCCCGCGGCCGAGCTGCGCGTTCTGGTCGCCGCCCCAGCACACGACCTCGCCCGTTCCGCGCACGGCGCACGCGTAGTCGGCGCCGACGCTCAGCTGAAACGCGTTGGCGAGACCCGTCACCGGACCGGGCCTCGGACGGTCGGCGGTGGTCCCGTCGCCGAGCTGCCCCGCGGTGCCCTGCCCCCAGCACTGCACCACCCCGGTGCGGAGCCGGGCGCAGGTCTCACGGCCGCCCGCCGCGACCTCCGCGACGTTGCCGAGGCCCGCGACCGCGACGGGGCTGCTGCGGTCGCTCGTCGCGCCGTCTCCGAGCTGCCCGAGCGTGCCGTTGCCCCAGCACGACACCTCGCCGTTCGCCCTCACCGCGCAGGAGTGCGCGAGCCCGGCGGTGATGCCCGTCGCGTCGACCAGCGCCCCCACCGACACGGGCGTCGCGCTGTTGGCCATGGTGCCGTTGCCGAGCTGACCCTTGTCGTTGGCGCCCCAGCAGAGGACGCCGCCGTTGGCTCGCACCGCGCAGGTGTGCTGGCGCCCCGCGGCGATGCTCACGATGTCGTCGGCGCCGCTCACGGTGGTCGGGCGCTGCCGGTCGGAGGGGGTGGAGTCTCCCACCTGACCGAGGTTGTTCTGACCGAAGCACGCGACCTGGCCCGAGCGGCGGAGCACGCAGGTGTGCGTCTCTCCGACCGAGACCTGCGTGGCGTCGTCGATCTGCACCACCTCGACGGGCATCCGCCGGTCGAGCAGGGTGCCGTCGCCGAGCTGGCCGTTGCGGTTGGCTCCCCAGCAGACGACGCGGCCGTTGGCTCGCACCGCGCACGCGTGGAAGCTGCCGACGGAGACCTGCGCGGCGTCGCTCACGCCCGCGACGCTCACCGCGGCGGCGCGGGTCATCGTGGTGCCGTCGCCGAGGATGCCGCCGCGGTTGTTGCCCCAGCAGCCGATGGTGCCGTCGGGTCGGCGGGCGCAGGCCGAGGCGTTGCCCGCGGACACCTGCACGCCGCCGCCGTCGGTGCGCATCGACGCGGGCCCGGTGTCCCTCGGGGGGGTGCCACCCCGGTCGGTGACGCCGTTGCCTGCGTCGCCGTTCACCGGCGTGGAGCCCGCGTCCATCTCGTCGCCGGGGCCGCCCACCAGCACCGGGTCGGCCGGGGTGCAGCTCACGAGCCAGACCAGCGGGGCGCCCATCCATCGAAGCGTGCGTGTCTTCATCGTGTCGTGGCGCGAACCTAGCGCGCGATGCCGGGGGCCGGAAACGCCCACATGACGAAACCTCGCGGTCGGGGGTCGGGCTTTCGTACGATCCATGTCCCGTGAGCGACGAAGCCCCTGTTTCCGCACCGATCCCCGTGACGATCTACACCGACGGCGGCGCGAAGCCGAACCCCGACGGGCCTGGAGGCTGGGCGGCCCTGCTGATCAGCGGAAACCAGCGGAGGGAGATCTCCGGCGGCGAGCCGAAGACCACCAACAACCGCATGGAGCTCATGGCCGCGATCTCCGCGCTGGAGGAGCTGAAGAAGCCCTGCGTGGTGACGCTCTGGACCGACAGCCAGTACCTGCGCAACGGCATCACCGAGTGGATGCCCAACTGGGTGAAGCGCGGGTGGAAGACCGCCGCCAAGCAGCCCGTGAAGAACCAGGACCTCTGGCAGCGGCTGCACCGCGTGGCGGAGCGGCACCAGGTGACCTGGAAGTGGGTGAAGGCCCACAACGGGCACCCCCTCAACGAGCGGGTCGACGCGATGGCGACCGCGGCGAGGGAGAAGATCGAGCGCGGAGAGTGAGTCGTCGCGGTGGGAGATCGGGCTCCGCGCGGGTCATGGACACCACCGCCATGCATTGAGAGAGTCGCCGCCATGTCCAACCCAGAGGAGTCGACGCGTCCGACGGTCGCGCGAGAGAGTGAGTTCTTCGTCCCCGGTGGTCGCCAGAGCAGGCCGCCGGGGGAGCGCCCGAGCGTGCCGCCGCCGGGGGAGCGCATCAGCTCGCCGGACGTCGGCCGCGGCCGCGACTACGAGACGCTCGAGGGCGCGAGCGGGCGCGAGGTGTTCTTCCGCCCGCGGCGATACAGCCCGAAGGACTTCGAGGGCATCGAGCCGGTCATCGAGGTCACGCACGCGGGGGTGACGCACCCGTGCGAGCTGCAGGACGTCTCGCAGAACGGCGTGGCCTTCGTGTGGCCCGTGTCGACGCACGTCTCCGTGGGCGACGCCATCGAGCGCCTCGCGGTGAGCTTCGACCAGCACACGGTCTACCGCGGCGCGGCGCAGGTCACGACGGTGCGCGAGCTCGACGGGCGCGTGGTGGTGGGCGCGTCGTTCAGCGAGTCGCTGATGAACATCGACGACGTGATGCACCTGCGCGACGTGCGCCTCTGGAGCGAAGGCGAGGCGCAGCTGCTGCTCGCCCGCTCGCGGCCGTGGTTCGTCGAGGGGCACGAGCGCTTCAAGTCGCTGGTGGCCGAGCTGCGGCTCTTCTTCGAGGACTCCGACGCCAGGCTCTCCGCGCTCGAGGCCCGGCTGCCCTCGCACCTCCTCACCGGCGAGATGCACACCGCCGCGCGCAACGCCCTCATCGACCAGCTCCGGCGCGACTTCGTCCCGGAGTTCGTGCGCTACTCCGAGGCCATCGACGCCGCGCTGCGGAGCGTCCCGGAGGCCGAGCAGGCGCCCCTCAAGGACTACTCGCTGCGCATGCTCCACGACTACTTCATGCGCGCGCCCTTCATGCACCGGTGCCGCACGAAGCCGCTCGGATACCCGGGCGACTACGAGGTCATGCGGTACATCTACGAGCGGCAGTTCGAGGGCGCCACGCTCTTCGGCCGGGCGCTCCACCTGGCCGTGGTGTGGACCCGCGGGGCCCACGCGGTGCGGTGCCGCAAGGACGTGGTGCGGGCCCGCCTCGACGCGATGCTCGACAACCCGACGGTCACCGGCCGTCCCATCCGCATCGCCTCGGTGGCCGCGGGGCCCGCGCAGGAGATCGTCGAGCTGCTCGCGCAGCGCCACCGGCCGACGCCGCCGGTGGAGTTTCTCCTCTTCGATCAGGACCCGCTGGCCCTCTCGTATGCCCAGGGGCGGATGTCCCGGCACATCGCCAACAACCCCTCGGTGAAGGTGGTCTTCCTCCACGACTCCATCAAGCGGCTGCTCCACGACCCGACGCTCTTCAAGGGCTTCGGGCCCTTCGACATGATCTTCTGCGCGGGGCTCTTCGACTACCTGCGATTCCCCACGGCGGTGAACCTCTGCCGGAACTTCTATGACAACCTCAACCCGGGTGGCATGGCGTTCGTCGGCAACATGGTCCAGGAGAACCCTTGCAAGTGGTTCCTCGAGCACCACCTGGAGTGGTTCCTGCTGCTGCGCACCCGCGAGGAGATGATGGCCTACGCGAGCGCGGCGGCCCCTGAGGCCGAGGTCGCCATCCTCGAGGACGGCACGGGCATCAACCCCTTCGTCACCATGCGCAAGCCGTGAGCGCCGCGGCTCCGATCGAGGCTGCGATCGAGGCCGAGTGGAGCCGCTGGCTCATCGATCGCAACCGCCGCGCGGCGCGCACCGTGCTGCTCCTCGTCGGGGTCTTCTATCCCCTCTTCGGCGTGCTCGACTACGTCGTCGCCCGCCAGCACCTGCACATCCTCTACCCCAGCCGGGCGCTGGTCACGGCCATCACCGTCGCGATGTTCGTGGCCACCCGCCGGCCCGTCTTCGAGCGCCACGCCGCGCGCCTCACGCAGGTCTACATGCTCTGCGTCGGCGCCGGCATCGCGGTGATGGTCTTCGTCCTCGGCGGTTACAGCTCCGTGTACTACGCCGGACTCAACCTCGCGATGATCACCGCGGGCCTGCTCTTCATGTGGCCCGCCCGCATCGCCGTGCCCTACCACGTCGCGATCGTGCTGATGTTCCTGGTGCCCAACGCGTTCATCGCCACCGGGGCGCAGGTGAGCGACGCGATCACCAACATGTTCTTCCTGGTGACCACCGCCACCGTCGTGAGCGCCGCGCAGGTGTTCGCCTTCCGCGGCGCCTACGAGCAGGTGGTCAACCAGATCAAGCTGGAGCGCGCGACGAACAGCCTCGGCCGGGCGCACGAGGAGCTGAAGCGCCTCGACCGCTTCAAGTCGCACTTCTTCGCCAACATCACCCACGAGCTCAAGACCCCGCTGGCGATGATCCTCTCGCCGGTCGAGCTGATGATCGACGGCGAGATGGGGGCCGTCTCCGAGTCGCAGCGCACCACGCTGCGCACGGTCTTCCGCAACGGGGTCAAGCTGCTGCGGCTCATCGAAGACCTGCTCGACCTGTCGCGGCTGGAGGAGTCGCGGCTTCGGCTGCGCGTGGAGGAGCACGACCTCGTCGCGTTCCTGAGCGCGCTGGTCGCCCAGGTGATCACCCTCACGCAGCGCAAGAACATCGAGGTCACCTTCCACGCCGACGCGGAGACGGTGCCCACGCACTGCGACCTCGACCGGCTGGAGCGCGTGTTCATCAACGTGCTCTCCAACGCCGCGAAGTTCACGCCGCCCGGCGGCCACATCACGGTGAGCGTCACCCACGACGAGCGCACCGCCACCATCGCGGTGCAGGACGACGGCCCTGGCTTCGCCCCGGAGATGGCCGACCGGCTCTTCGAGCGCTTCTTCCAGGTCGAGATGGCCGGCTCGCGGCGCTACGGCGGCGCGGGCGTCGGCCTGGCCCTGGCGCGCGAGCTGGTGGTGCTGCACGGCGGGGAGATCAGCGCGTTCAGCGAGCCGGGCCGCGGGGCCCTGTTCACGGTGGTGCTGCCGCGAGACCGGGAGCACTTCCGCGAGGAGGCGCTCGACCACCGCCCGGGGCAGCGAGAGCTGCCGGACCCGAGGCGCGACGACGACCGCAGCGTGCAGGAGTGGACCGTGCAGGTGTCCACGCGCCCGGAGTTCAAGCTCCTGGGCGTGGCCGAGGTGACCGAGCGACGGGTGGTCGAGCGCGACCCCGGCGAGCGAGCGCACGCCCGCACGGTGCTGGTGATCGAGGACACCCCGGACGTGTTGCGGCTGCTGCACACGGTGCTGCGGCAGCACTTCCGGGTGCTGGCGACCACGCACGCCCTGCAGGGCCTGGAGATCGCGCAGCGCGAGCTGCCGGACCTGGTGATCACCGACCTGATGATGCCCGACATCGACGGGCTGGAGTTCATCCGCCGCTTCCGCTCGGACGCCCGCTTCAAGCACACGCCGGTGCTGATGCTCACCGCGCGCGGCGACCTCGACGACCGGCTGAAGGGCATCGAGACCGGCGCCTCGGCCTACATGACCAAGCCCTTCGCGCCGCGGGAGCTGCTCTCCACGGTGCGCTCGCTGCTCGACCTGCAGGACGCCACGGCGGACATGGTGCTGGCGCAGCAGATGGACTCGCTGGAGGTCGTGGCCGGGGGCATGGCCCACGAGATCAACAACCCGCTCAACTACATCTCCAACGCCCTGGCGCGCATCGAGTCGGACGTGAAGGAGATCCACCGGCTGTCGCGGGAGACGACCCCGGAGGCCGACGCGAAGATCGCCAGGCTCAACACCAGGGCCGAGCGGATGTTCCAGACGGCGCGCTCGGGGGTCACGCGCATCCGGGAGACGGTGGACGTGATGCGACGGTACAGCCGCGAGGGGTACTCTCGCGTGTCGCGTGGGCACGACGTCTTCGAGGCGGTGCGCGACGTGGTGCGGGTGGTGGTTCCGGCGATCGGGCGCGAGGTCGCGGTGGAGACGGAGTTCAGGGGCGACGGCGTCATCGAGTGCGTGCCCGAGGAGCTGCACCAGGTGTTCACCAACCTGCTGCAGAACGCCATCGAGGCCGTGGAGGATTACTCCGGCAAGGTGACCATCGTGGGCGAAGGCACCGCCGAGCAGGTCACGCTCACCGTGAGCGACAACGGACACGGCATCCCCAAGGACGACATCGCCCGGGTCTTCACGCCCTTCTTCACCAAGAAGGCCGCCGGCAAGGGGATGGGCATGGGGCTCACCATCACCTGGCGCGTGGTGCACGCCCTCGGCGGGACCATCACCGTGCGCAGCGACGAGGGCGAGGGCACGGAGTTCGTGGTGCGCCTGCCGAGGATGCCGGGCGCCCGGCGGGACACCCAGCGCCCCGGGGCCTTCGAGAGTTCGGTGCCGCCGCCGCCGCCGCCCCCGGTCTCCGGCGTGTCGGCGATCAGCGCGTAGCGCCTCATATCACCACGAGGTCGTCGCGGTGGATCACCTCGTCGCCGTGCGGCGCGCCAAGGAGATCGCCCACCTCGCGGGAGTTGCGGCCGCGGATGACGTGCAGCTCGGCGCTGGAGAAGGCCGAGAGCCCCCGGGCGAAGGGCGCGGAGTCGGCGGTGACGAGGTCGACCGGGTCGCCGCGACGGAAGGTGCCGCGCACCTCGACGACGCCGGAGGGCAGCAGCGAGCGGCCGCCCTCCAGCACCGCGCGGCGGGCGCCCTCGTCCACCACCAGCGTGCCGCGACCGCGGAGCGTGTGGGCGATCCAGTGGGCCCTGGCGGACACCCGCTGCTCCATCGGGAGGAAGACCGTGCCCACGTCGTCGCCCCGCATCAGCGCCGCCAGCACGCCGGGCTGGCGGCCCGGGGCGATCACCGCCGTGGCCCCGGCCGCGGTGGCGGCCCTCGCGGCCTTCAGCTTGGTGACCATGCCTCCCTTGCCGCCTCCGGAGACGTCGGTGCGGACGAAGCGGTCGACGCTGCGGTCGCCGCCGGCGACGACCTGCACCCTGCGCTCGCCGTCGAGCAGCCCCGGGGCGACGGAGAGCATCACCAGCAGCTCGGCGCCGAGCAGGTTGGCCACCTGGGCGGAGAGCGAGTCGTTGTCGCCGAAGGCGATCTCCTCGACGCTGACGGTGTCGTTCTCGTTGATGACGGGGATGGCGCCGCGGGTGAGCAGCGCGTCGAGCGCGCCGCGGGCGTTGAGGTAGCGCCCGCGCTCGGCGAAGTCGGAGTGGGTGAGCAGCACCTGGGCGGCCACGCGCTTGCGCCGGGCGAAGACCTCGGACCAGAGCCGGATGAGGAGCCCCTGCCCCGCGGCGGCGCAGGCCTGGAGCTGGTCCATCCGGCGGGGGCGGGCGGTGAACCCGAGGGCCTCGACGCCGAGGGCGATGGCCCCGGAGGAGACCAGCGCGACGCGGCGGCCGGGGGTCTCCGCGAGGTCGACGAGCTCGTTGGCGAGGGAGTCGAGCACGGCGCGGTCGATGGCCCCGCGGGGATCGGTGAGCACGCCGGTGCCGATCTTGACGACGACGGTGCGGGCGCGGCGGAGCGGGGTCAGACGGTCGAGCGAGGCGGGGTCGACGGTGGCCATGGTCGGTGGGGCGCGGGAGTACCAAATCGCGCGCGGGCTCACCAGCCGTTGCGGATCAGGTCGTGGGTGCCGGGGCCGCGGCCTCGGCCATCGCCCCTCGGGCGATGAGGTACTGCGCGAGGTAGTAGGTGATGTAGCCCGGGTAGAGCAGCGCCTCGGTGGCGTAGAGGTCGCTCGGGTGCGCCCTGGGCAGGAGAAACTGGTTGAGGGGGATGATCGAGTCGCTCGCGACGAAGACCAGCGCGCCGAGCGCCAGCACGCGAGAGCCGCGTCGCATCACCGCCACGCTCGCCATCCCGATGAGCAGCGGCATGTAGGCGAGCAGCGCGGGCGAGACCGGCACCAGCCGCGGCGGGTCGACCGTCACCCAGCCGATGGAGCGCACCGGCTGGAGGGGATTGACCCACGCGATGACGGCGCCGTAGCCGAGGCCGAAGGTCGCGAGGCCGGTGACGAGGCTGCGTCGGGCGGCGCTCGCGGACCAGCCCGCGCGGCGCAGGCCGGCGATGTAGAAGACGTGGCCGATCAGGAAGGCGAGGACCCCGAACACCGCGAGGTCGGGGTCGAAGGTGTTGAGGAAGTAGTCGCCCATGGCGCCCGCGAGGAGCCCGTACGCGATGGTCGCGCCGAAGGCCGGCCGGGTGGCAGGGAGCGCCCAGAAGGCCAGCACCACCGTGGGCGCCATGCGCACCAGGGCGAGCCCGTGGAAGGGCCCGAGCGGAATCAGCCCGATGCTGATCGCGGCGAGCAGCCAGTACGCGAGGTCGAGGCGAGCGCGACGGCCGACGCCCGAGGTCAGTTCTGCCAGCACGACGGCCGAGACTACCGGACAACCGTCGAGGCGGGGTGGAGGCGCCCCCGATCGGATTGCGCCAACGCGCCCGCGATGCCAGAAGTCCCGCGGCCATGACCCCCTCCCTCGCTCCGCGGCGCCTGCGCTGATGCCCGTCGACCTCGCCTCGCTCCAGGCCCTGCTCGCCAACGTCCGGAGGCGCTCTCCCTCGATGCGCCTCGCCCAGGCCGCCGAGCTCGCCCGACCCGGCAACGTGCTCTCGCAGCGAGAGACCGACGACGAGGCGATGCTGCTGGTGCAGGTGCCGGGGTGGTCGGTTCCGGCGACGGCGATGCTCTACCCCGAGGAGGGAGAGTGGGCGTGTGACTGCGGCGGAGCGGACCCCTGCGCCCACGTCGTCGCGGCCGCCGCGGCCCTGGAGACCGCCCTTCGCACGGGGGTCGCGCTCCCCTCGGCGGTGAGCGTGCAATCGCGGCTGCGCTACGCGTTGACCGCGACGCGCGAGGGGCTGCGGGTGGCCCGCTACATCACCGGTCCGGGCGGGGACGAGCGGGCGCTGGAGGGGGCGCTCTCGGACGCCGGGGTGGCCCTCTCGACCGGCGACGCCGACCTCGCCGTCGACCGGCTGTGCGACCTGAAGCGCGGCGGGCTCGTGGCGGCGCAGGACCTCCCGGCGCTCCTGACCGCCCTCTCGTCCTGCGAGGACGTGAGCCTCGACGGGCGGGCCGTGAGGGTCTCCACCGAGGAGGTGCTCCCGAAGGCGTGGGTGGAGGATCACCCGAAGGGCTTCGCGCTGCGCATCGAGCGCGACCCGGCGGTGACCGCGGTGCTCTCGCCGGGGGTCGCCGACGCGGGCGGGGTGCTCCGCCCCATGGGGGCGACCGACCTCAGCGGACCGCTGCTGGAGAAGCTCCCTCGCACCCGGGTGTTCGCTGCGACCGAGGTCTCCGAGCTGGTGCTGAAGACCCTCCCCGAGCTCTCCGCGAGGCTCCCCGTGGAGCTGCGCACGAAGCGCCTCCCTCCGCTGGTGAAGGGGCTTCGGCCGCGCATCACCATGGACGTCACGCTGCTCTCTCACGCGCTCTCGGTGACCCCTTCGCTCACCTACGGCGACCCGCCGATCGCTCGCATCGAGGAAGGTCGCATGGTGCACCTGCGGGGCGGTCTGCCGCTGCGGGACGAAGGCGCGGAGGTGCGGGAGGTGCACCGGCTGCGGGACGAGCTGGGGCTGGTACCGGGGGTGCGCACGGCGTACCGGGGCGCGGACGCGGCGCGCTTTCTCGCGAAGCTCAAGGCCTGGTCGCCAGAGGGAGGGAGCGCCACGGCGTCGCTCTTCGGCAGCGTCCCGGTCGCCCCCAAGCTCACCGTGCGGGACACGGGCTTCGACCTCTCCTTCGAGCTCCCTGGCGACGGAGAGGGAGAGGGCGCGACGCCGAGGCAGGCCGACGCGGCGACGGTGATGCAGGCGTGGCGCGAGGGCCTGGACGTGGTGCCGCTCACCGACGGAACCTGGGCGCCGCTGCCGGTCGAGTGGCTGCGGGCGCACGGTCACCGGGTGGCCGACCTGCTCGCCGCGAGAGGCGACGACGGCGAGGTGACGCGCGCCGCGCTGCCCGCGCTGGCGCAGCTCTGCGAGGCCCTGGAGACGCCCGCTCCCCCCAAGCTGCAGGGGCTTCGGGCGCTGGCGGAGGGCTTCGAGGCGATCCCCCCGGCGGCGCTCCCGGAGGACCTCACGGCGACGCTGCGGCCCTACCAGCGTCGGGGCGTGGACTGGCTGTGCTTCCTGCGCGACGCGCAGATGGGCGCGGTGCTGGCCGACGACATGGGCCTCGGCAAGACGCTCCAGACCATCTGCGCGCTGCGGGGGCGCTCGCTGGTGGTGGCGCCGAGGAGCGTGCTCCACAACTGGGCCGACGAGGTGAAGCGCTTTCGTCCGGGGCTCTCGGTCGCGGTCTACCACGGCGCGGGTCGGGCCATCGATCGCCGCGCGGACGTCACGCTCACCACCTACGCGGTGCTCCGCCTGGACGCCGGGGCGCTCTCCAGGGAGCCCTGGGACGCGGTCGTGCTCGACGAGGCGCAGGCCATCAAGAACCCCGACAGCCAGGCCGCGCGCGCGGCCTACCAGCTACGGGGGAGCTTCCGCGTGGCGCTCTCCGGCACGCCCGTGGAGAACCGCCTCGAGGAGCTGTGGAGCCTGATGCACTTCGCCAACCCGGGGCTGCTCGGGGGGCGGAGCGACTTCGACGAGCGCTACGCGAAGCCCGCCGCGGAGGGTGACGGCACCGCCATGGCGAGGCTGCGACAGCGGGTGGGGACCTTCCTGCTGAGGCGCTTGAAGCGGGAGGTGGCGCCGGAGCTTCCGCCGAGGACGGAGGCGGTGCTGCACTGCGACCTCGACGAGCGCGAGCGCGAGGTCTACGACGCCGTGAGGGCGGCCTCGCAGCGCGACGTGGTGGAGGCGCTGCGCGAGGGCGGGAGCACGCTGCTGGCGCTGGAAGCGCTGCTCAGGCTGAGGCAGGCGGCGTGTCACAGCGGGCTGGTTCCGGGGCAGAGCGCGGACTCGTCGTCGAAGGTGACCTGCCTCGTGGACGCGCTGGAGTCCGCCGCGGCGGACGGCCACAAGGCCCTGGTGTTCTCGCAGTGGACCTCGCTGCTCGACCGGGTGGAGCCGCACCTCGAGGCCGCGGGCATCGGCTTCGCGAGGCTCGACGGGTCCACGCGCGACCGGGCCGAGGTGGTGGGGCGCTTCCAGTCGGAGGGAGGGCCGCCGGTGATGCTGGTGTCGCTCAAGGCGGGCGGCACGGGCATCAACCTCACCGCGGCGGATCACGTCTTCCTGCTCGATCCGTGGTGGAACCCCGCCGTCGAGGACCAGGCCGCGGACCGCGCCCACCGCATCGGCCAGCAGCGCCCGGTGACCATCTACCGCATCGTGGCGAGCGACACCGTCGAGGAGCGCATCGTGGCGCTCCAGTCCCGCAAGCGGGCGCTCGCCGAGGCGGCGCTCTCGGGCGGCGACCCGAGCGCCTCGCTCACCCGCGACGACCTGCTGGCGCTGCTGGCGTAGGCCCTCCGCCCTCGGTCTCTCGCAGGAAGTCCAGCAGCCGCCGCACGGTGCCGTCGCAGTCGTCGACCTGCGGGCTGTGACCGACCCCGGCGACCACCTCGATGCGTGCGTGCGGGGGCAGGTGCTCTCGGAAGAAGTCCAGACCCGTCGAGGGCAGCACCCGCTCCTCGGCGCCCCAGAGCAGCAGCACGGGCATGGTGAGGGCGCGCAGCTCGTCGGCGGTGAGGTAGTTGGCCGGGCCCACGCCCGCGAGCAGCCGTCGCAGCGCAGGGCGGGCGAAGCCACGTCGCAGGCTGGCCGCGGCGATGGGACGGAGGGCGGTGCGGCGCACCAGCAGCCGGTCGATGAAGTCCTCGGCCTCGGCGTGGGTGCGCAGCGTGAAGGTGCGCTGCAGCGCGGCGAGCTCCGAGGCCGAGAGCGGAGCCCCTCCGGGAGAGACGAGCGCGAGGCCCTGGACGCGCGAGGGGCGATCGACGGCGTAGCGCAGCGCGAGGGCCGCGCCCATGGAGCTGCCCACCAGCATGACCGGGCCGTCGAGCGCGTGGTCGAGGGCGTCGCGCAGGCCCTGGTAGAGCAGGGATCCGTCGAGGTGGGGCGGCGCGTGGCTGTAGCCGTGCGCGGGCAGATCGGGGGCGATCAGCCGGCGGACGTGAGGCCGCAGCGCCTGGAGCAGCGGGGCGTTGTAGCCCGCGGAGGAGTTGTAGCCGTGGAGGAGCACCGTGGTCGGGAGGGCGCCCCCGCCGGGCGCCTCGACCCAGTGGAGCGGGCCGGTGCAGGTGTCGACCGAGCGGCTTCGCCAGCCGCGGAGGTGGAGGGAGAGGCGAGCGAGTCGTTCGCTGAACAGGGCCATCGCAGTGGGTGCGATCGACCATAGCCGATCTCCCGCGAGGCGCCCTCCGCGAGAGCAGGGCTCAGCGGGCGGCGGTGGCGGCGGCGGGGGAGACCACGATCTCCACGCGGCGGTTGTTGGCCCGACCCTCGGCGGAGTCGTTGGGCGCCACCGGCCGCGAAGGGCCGAGGCCGCTCGCCTCGATCTGGCCCTCGGGGATGCCGCGGCTGATGAGGTAGGCGCGCACCGACTGGGCGCGAGCGAGCGAGAGCTGCTGGTTGGCGGCGGGCGATCCCCGCGAGTCGGTGTGCCCCTCGACGACGAGGTGCCGGGCGCCCTGGTCGATGAGCGCGCGGGCCACCTGGTCGAGCCGCTGCTGGGCGATGGGCAGCAGCGCCGACTCACCTGTGGCGAAGAGCACCTCGCCGGAGAGGGTGATGACGGTGCCTCGCTGCTCCTCGCGCACCGCCGCGACGCGACGGAGGCTCTCCAGCGCGGCGGCCGCCTGGCGCTCGGCCTCCATGCGCCGCTGCCTCTCGGCGGCGAGCTGGGTCTGCGTCATGGCGACGGTCTGCTGGGTGTTCTGTAGCTGCTGCTGCGACTGCTGCAGGGCCGTCTGCGTCTGTGTGAGCTGCTGCCCGGTGAGGGCGGCGCGCTCCTGCTCGGCGCGCTCTCGCTCCTGGTCGGCCTGGAGCGTATCGCCGCGGGCCTCGACGGTCTGCGCGCGGCGCAGCGCCACGTAGGAGAGGTCGCGGGTGACGTCCGAGCTGGGGGCCTCGGTGAAGCTGCGCTCGGCGCGCTCGAGCTCTCCCTGCGCGTTGTGGAGGTCGACGAGCGCGAGGCGCGCCGCGGGCCCCTGGCTGGCGCGGCTGAACGCGGCGCGGGCCTCGACGAGCTCTCGCGGCGGGGCGGACGTGGAGGCGCAACCCGAGAGGGAGGCGATGCCGAGCACGGTGGTCAATGCGATGTACTTCATGGTGATTCTCCAGGGGCTCCGGTTGCGCTTAGGGCGTGGGCGGCGGGGCGGCCGGCGGCGGCGTCGGCGCCGTGGGCGGCGGGGGCTGCGACCGCGCGTCGCGCACCTCGCTGGCGGCCTGCCTCGCGGCGGCGATGGAGGCGGAGCGACGGGAGAGCGCCAGGGCCAGCTCGGCGTCGGCCTCGGCGCGAGCCAGCACCCGCTCGGCCCGCTCGCCCTCGCCGCTGCGAGAGAGCTGCTCGGCCTGGGTGAACTGCTCCCTGGCGTACTGGAGGTGGAGCGCGGCGGTGGGCTCGTGCTCCGCGCCCACCTCGCCGGCCGAGCGGATCGCCGCCTGCGTCGCGCCCATCCGCGCCGTGGACGCCGCGGTGCCGCCGCAGCCGACGAGCGCGAGCGAGGCGAACATCATCCATCGAGTGAGCGTCTTCATGAGTCTTGTCCCTCCTACGGGATGACGCCCTGCTCTCAACCTTCGTGCCGCGCTGCGCTCCTCGGTAGAAGGGCCGCGCGTCGCTGCGCCTCGCGTCGCGACTGCGCGCTGACGCCACAGGGTCGCCGCCCGCCTGGGGTAGATCGCCTCAGTGGGCATGCGTCCAACGCACGGGATGGGGCCGCGGCACCGTGTGTGCTCTGCGAGTGGGCGGAGGCGAATCACCGCCCCCGAGAGAAGCGGAGGATCCATTGAGCACACAGCAGCAAGAGGCCCCAGGACCCACGGTCGAGCACAAGGGCGTGGAGGCCGTCGTCGACGAGGTGAAGGAGCGCTTCACGCGCGAGTGGGACTCGTTGAAGGCGCGAGCGCGCACGGTCTTCGAGAAGCTGAGCGAGGAGGACGTGGAGTCGGTGAAGGGCCGCTTCGACGAGCTCCGCGCCCGCGTCGTGAAGGCCTACGGCTACGCCGAGGAGCGCGCTCACGAGGAGGTCGCGAGGCTGCTACACCGCAGCGACGCGAAGCCCTCGGAGGAGAAGCGGAGCCGGAAGAAGCAGCGCGGTCTCAAGCGTCGCGCGAACGCGGCCTCCCGCTCCGCCTCGCGCTGACGGCGCCCCGGGGAGGGTGCGAGTCGCGGCTCCCTGGCCGGCGGGTCGGTGCTAGCGTGCGCGCCTCTCTTCCCCCGCCCCACGGCCGGAGGCCACACAGTCCCGATGCGCCCTATTCGCCCGCTCTCCCTCGTGCTCATCACCCTCGCGGCGTGCTCGAGCGACCCGATCCCGAACCCCCTCCCCGACGGCTCCATCACCGCCGACGGCTCCGTCTCCGACACGCCCGTCGCGGATGGTGCCCACGATGGTGCGCTCCCGGATGCGCCGCCGACCGACGCGCCCTCGACGGACGTCCCCGACGGGGGCGGTCCCGCGCGCGGTCCACGCATCACCACCTGCCCCGGAGACTCGCTCCCTCCCCTCGCCTCGGGCACCTGCTCGGTCACCGCAGGCACCGCAGGCACGCTCATCACCGGCGACGTGCTCACCCCGGGGGAGGTCTTCCGCGGCGGCCAGGTGCTGGTCGACCCGGCGGGCATCATCCGCTGCGTGGGCTGTGACTGCAGCGCCGCCGAGGGCGCGGCCGCCGCGACCCGGGTGGTCTGCCCCGACGGCGTCGTCTCGCCCGGGCTCATCAACGCCCACGACCACCTCACCTTCGCGCAGAACGCCCCGTACACCCGCACCGCCGAGCGCTACGAGCACCGCCACGACTGGCGCCGCGGAGGCCGCGGGCACACCCGCCTCTCCTCCGCGGGCAGCGCGAGCAACGACCAGGTCGCCTGGGGCGAGCTGCGCTTCGTCCTCGGCGGCGCCACCTCGGTCAACGGATCGGGCGGCGTCGCGGGCTTCCTGCGCAACCTCGACCGGGGGACCATGGACGGCCTCGGCCAGCCGGTGGTGCGCTACGAGACCTTCCCCCTCGGCGACTCCAGCGGCGCGCTGCTGGCCACCGGGTGCGGCTACCCCTCCATCGACACCGCCGCGGAGATCGCCCGCGCCGACGCGTACACCCCGCACGTCGCCGAGGGCATCGGCGTCGAGGCGCGCAACGAGTTCCTCTGCATCCGCACCGGCGCGACCGACCTCGTGCAGCCGCAGAGCGCCTTCGTCCACGGCGTCGGGCTCCTCCCCCCGGACATCTCCGAGATGGCCACGCAGGGCACGGCGCTCATCTGGTCGCCGCGCTCCAACGTGACGCTCTACGGCGACACCGCCCACGTCACCGAGTACGCCCGCCTCGGGGTGCCCATCGCCCTCGGCTCCGACTGGATCATCAGCGGCTCGATGAACATGCTCCGCGAGCTGCGCTGCGCCGACTCCCTCGACGCCAACTTCTACGGCGACTTCTTCACCGACGAGGCCATCTGGCTCATGGCCACCCGCGACGCCGCGGCCGCCCTCGCGGTCGACGACGCCGTCGGGGTGATCGCCACCGGGCGCGTGGCCGACCTCGCGATCTTCAACGGCGCCATGCACCGCGACCACCGCGCCGTCATCGACGCCGCCCCCGGCGACGTCACCCTGGTGATGCGCGGCGGCTCGACCCTCTACGGCGACGCCACGCTGGTGTCGGCGCTCCCGGGCGGGGCGATGTGCGACCCGCTCGACGTCTGCGGCGTCAACAAGCGCGTCTGCGTCTCCCGCGACCTCGGCGGCCGCGGCCTCCCGGCGCTCACCAGCGCCAACTCCGGGCGCTACCCCCTCTTCTTCTGCGGCGAGCCGATGAACGAGCCGTCGTGCCTGCCGGAGCGCAACGCCATGGGCTCGCTGCCCAACCCCGTGGTGAGCGGGTCGACCCGCTACTCCGGCGTCTCCAGCGCCATGGACATGGACGGCGACGGCGTCCCCAACGCCATGGACGACTGCCCGCGGGTGTTCAACCCGATCCGCCCGGTGGACAACGGCGCGCAGGGCGACACCGACCGCGACGGCGTGGGCGACGCCTGCGACCCCTGCCCCCTCAACCCCGATACCACCTCGTGCTCGGCGCCCGACCCCAACGACCGCGACGGCGACGGCACCGCCAACGAGCGCGACAACTGCCCCGACGCGCGCAACGCCGACCAGTCCGACCGCGACATGGACGGCCGCGGCGACCTCTGCGACGCCTGCCCCGACGCGGCCAACCCCAGCGGCGCCGCCTGCCCCGCCACCGTCTACGCCATCAAGTCGGCGATGGTCGCCATGGGATCGCGCGTCACCGTCACCGGCCCGGTGGTCACGGCCGTCAACCGCAACGGGTTCTACGTCCAGGTCGCCCCCGGCGACCCGGCGTACACCGCCCCGGAGAACTCCGGCATCTTCGTCTTCACCGGCACCGCGCCAATGGTCGTCGCGGGCGACCGGGTCACCCTCGGCAACGCGCTCATCGCCGACTTCTTCGGGCAGATCCAGCTCTCCGGCGCCACCGTCACGACCACCGCCCGCGGCGTGGCGCTGCCTCCGCCGGTGACGGCGACGCCCGCGGAGGTCACCACCGGCGGCGCTCGCGCGGCGGCCCTCGAGGGCGTGGTCGTGCGCGTCTCCGACGTGGTCGTGACCAACCCCTCCCCCGCTCCGGCGGGCGGCGAGACGGCCCCGACCAACGAGTTCGAGGTCACCGGCGGGCTGCGCGTGGACGACGGCTTCTACGTCACCTCGCCCTTCCCGGTGATGGACGAGCGCTTCGCCTCCATCACGGGGGTGCTCTTCCTCTCGCGCTCCAACTCCAAGCTCAACCCGCGCTCCGCCGATGACCTCGTCGCGGGCGCGGCGCAGCTCGCGGCCTTCCCGGCCGGCACCCTGTTCGCTCGCGTCGGCGCGGCGGGCCCGACCCTCCCGACGGCGCTCGCGGTGCAGCTCACCCGCGCCGTCGCGACCGCCACCACCGTCACCATGAGCTCCAGCGACCCGGGCCTCGTGGTGGCCGACGTGGTGATCCCCGCGGGCAGCACGCGCGCGGTGGTGCCGGTGATGGGCGTGACCCCCTCGGCGACGCCGTACACCCTCACGGCGACGCTCGGCACCTCGGTGCGCACGGCGCAGGTGCGGGTCCTCGGCGCGACCGAGGCGCCCCGCCTCGCGAGCCTCACGCCCGCCATGAGCACCGTGGGACCGGGCACCACGACCACCCTCACGGTGACCCTCGACCTGCCCGCCCCCGCGGGCGGCACCTCCGTCACGCTCGCCACCACCGCGGGCGGGACCATCCCTGCGATGGTGCTCGTCCCCGCCGGCGCGCTCAGCGCCGAGGTGGTGTTCACCGGCGGCTCCTCGGCCGCCATGGCGACGGTGACCGCGACGCTCGGCGCCGACACCCGCACCGCGATGGTGCAGGTGACCGAGGCCCCCATCGGGAGCCTGGTGATCAACGAGGTCGACTACGACCAGGTGGGCTCGGACAGCGGCGAGTTCGTGGAGATCTACAACGGCGCCCTCACCCCCGCGGACCTCTCCACGGTGGTGCTGGTCATGGTCAACGGATCGACCAGCCGCGAGTACGCCCGCGTCGCCCTCTCCGGCACCCTCGCCCCCGGCGCCTACGCCGTGGTGGCCAACGCCGGGGTGATGGTCCCGGCCGGGGTGATGCGCTTCAGCATCGCCAACGACTCGCTCCAGAACGGCGCCCCCGACGGCGTCGCGCTGATCAACACGGCCACCGGCACCATGATCGACGCCCTCTGCTACGAGGGTCCGATGAGCGCCGCGACCATCACCGGCGTGACCGGCACCGTGAGCCTGGTCGAGGGCACCGTCCTCGCCGCCACCGTGGCCGACTCCAACACCATGCCCAACTCCATCGCCCGCCTCCCCAACGGCAGCGACACCGACGACGCCAACACCGACTGGCGCCTCTCCGCCACCCCGACTCCGGGCGCCGCCAACGCCCCGTAACAGGGGTTAGTCTCCGCCGCGCCGTGCGGCCCACCTCGCTCCCAGCTCCCTCCCCCCCTTCCCTCCCCGACGTCGTCGAGATCGCGGCCACCGCGTGGTCCTCGGCGGAGCGCCCTGCGCTGCGCGGCCACCTCGACGAAGGCTGCGCCGTGGCGTTGCGCTCGGCGTGGTCCGCGAGCGACTCGGCCGCCATGGCCGACGCCGTGCTCTCCGCCCGAGAGCGCTGGACCTCCGACTTCGGCGGGGAGCAGTTCTCCCTGGGGAGCGCGTTCTACACGCACCTCGAGACCGGCCGGGCGGCGGAGTATTTCGCCCGCTGCGCGGCCTCCGACGCGCTGGTGGAGTCGGTGCTCCCCGGCGCCCAGTCGGCCACCCGTGCGCTCTTCGCGCAGCTCGTCGGCGCCCGCGTGCGAGCCCGACGCGGCTTCGGCGGACCGGGGGTGCATGTCTTCCCCGCAGGCTCGAAGGTCGCTCGTCGCGGGGGTGTTCCTCACTGGGACGTCGAGGGCCTCGCCCCGGAGCACCTCTCCCGGCAGCGCGACGCGCTCTCCCTGGTGGTCATGCTCCAGCCCCCCTCGAAGGGCGGCGCCCTGCGCCTCTGGGACGCCTGCTGGGACGGCCGCGACGAGCCCTCCTCCTCGGCGCTGCGATCGCCCCGGCGGGACGTCCTCTCGGGCTCCGGTGACGCCGTGCTGCTGAGCTCCTACCGCCTGCACCAGATCCGCCCCTTCACGGGCAGGATCGACCGCATCTCCATCACCGCGCACGGCGTCGAGGTCGACCCGGGCGTCTGGGAGCTCTGGTTCTGATGGTCTCCCCCTTCCCCCGCGAGGCCTACACCGACCCTTCGCGCTTCGCTCGCGAGCTCGACCGGCTCTTCCGCGCCCACGGCTACGCCGCCGCCAGCGCCGACGACCTGTCCCGCCCCGGAGCCTGGGTGCGCGTCCCGATGCCCGATGACCGCCTCGTCGTGGCGCGCGACGCGGGCCTCTCGCTGCACCTGCTCAGGGACGTGTGCCGCCACCGCGGCGTGGCCCTCCTCGAAGGCGACCAGGGAACCCTCTCGTCGCTTCAGATCTCCTGCCCCTACCACGCGTGGCGCTACGACCTCTCGGGCTCGCTGCTGCGCGCCCCGGGCGCCCCCGACGGGCTCGACCACGCCGACCACGGCCTCCGCGCGGGCCACGTCGCCCCGCGCCTCACCAGCCTCTTCGCGTACCCCGCGGCGCCCTCCACGGCGCCGTCGCTGCCACCGTGGCTCGCCTCGCTGGAGCTCGCCTCGCTGCGCCGCGCCCGACGCCTCTCCTGGGAGGTCGACGCCAACTGGAAGCTGCTGGTGGAGAACTTCCAGGAGTCCCATCACTTCCCGACGGTGCACCCGGGCCTGGAGGCGCTCACCCCGTGGCAGGACTCTCACAGCCTCGTCGAGCACGACGGCTGGCTCGGCGGGGTGATGTCCCTCCGCGACGAGGTCGAGACCGTCTCCACCACCGGGCTCCTCCGGGGGCGGCGCCCCATCGTCCCGGCCACCCTCCGCCGGCTCGTGCACGACGCGTGGATCGCCCCCAACCTGCTCACCAGCCTGCAGCCGGATTACCTGCTCATGTATCGACTCCACCCGCTCTCCCCCGGCCGCACCCGCGTGGTGGGGGAGGTCTTCGTGCACCGCGCGACCCCCGACGACGCCGGGCTCGACGAGGTCTTCGCCTTCTGGGACCGCACCAACGCCGAGGACCGCGCCGTCTGCGAGCGCCAGCAGCTCGGGATGGCCTCTCGCTGGGAGGGCGGGGTCTACGCCACCAGCGAGGACGGCACGCGCGCCTTCGACCGCTGGGTCGCCTCGCGCCTCGACGGGGAGCGCTCGCCGTGAGCGCCCGGCCGTGGGGCATCTGGGGCGCTCCCTTCGTCGACCTGGGCGAGGTGATCGACACGTCGTGCTTCGGGGCCCTCGACCGGGAGCTCACCCTCGGGCTCTCCCAGGTCGAGACCGAGGGCACCGGAGCGACCCTGAAATGGATGGGCGTGGTGGCGCCGTGGATGATGGACGACGGCCACCGCGACGCGATGGAGGCCATCCGGGCGATGAGCGACCAGGACTTCGAGGACTTCGTCTCGCTGGGCGACGCCCCCGAGGCGATCGACCGCGCGCGCCGCCACGAGGAGGACTTCGGCGACGAGACCGACCGCGCCTTCACCCGCGCCCAGCAGCGGCTTCTCACGCTTCGTCACGGGGTCTATTTCCCCTGGAAGTGCTGCTACCACCTGCTGTCCAACGACCGCTGGGACGACAAGCACTCGGGCGCCGGCAAGGCCTTCTCCGAGGAGGCGCGGTCGGTCTTCCCCCAGACCGTGGACTTCGTTCGCTCGCTCCCCTTCCGAGAGATCGGGCGCTGCGTGCTCTTCGGCGTCGAGGCCCACGACCACGCGCCGCTTCACCGCGACACCGAGCCGGGCCAGTCACTGGGCGTCGCGCAGTCGATCAACTTCGCGCCGCGCCCGGGCAAGCGCTTCTACCTCCAGCCCGGCGAGGACGCGGAGCCGGTGGTGGTCGACCGGCCGATCTACTGGTTCAACGACATGGACTATCACGGCGTGCTGGCCGACCCGTTCTTCCGCTACTCGCTGCGGGTCGACGGGGTGTTCGAGCCGGGCTTCGTGCGCGACCTGGAGCGCCGCGTCCGTCAGGCGAAGGGGCGGTAGTGGCTCAGCGGCACTGCGACGACGGGCGGCCGCCGAAGTAGAGCGAGACGTAGAGCGAGTGGCCCCAGGTGTCGGCGCCCACGAGCGAGCCGGTGAACTCCGTGCGCACGCCCATGGAGCAGAAGACGTGGATGGTGTTGGCCACGTAGCCGCCGAGGCGGAAGGCGCTGCCGCCGTGGGTGTCCGCGAGGGCGACGCTGGTGTTGAGCCCGCCGGAGAGGTTGATGATCGAGAAGCTCTCCCGGTCGGCGCGCGGCCAGGAGAGCAGGTTGGCGCCGAGGCCTGCGCCCAGCACGAAGGCGTCCCACTCGGAGCTGTAGGCCACCGAGGGGGCGAGCGTGCCGCCGCCGTAGCGCGCGTCGATGCCGAACTCGATGGGGCCGCGAGCGAGGCGGAAGCCCAGGCCGAAGAAGCCCGCTCGCCCGGCGTTGTCGGACTGCGAGAGCGTGAACTCGTAGCCCACGAAGAACATCGAAGCGCGCAGGTCGCCGCCGAGCAGCGCCACCGAGGAGGACGAGGACGACGAAGCCGAGCCGTACTCGCCGACCGGCCGACGATAGGTGTACGTGGGCCGGGGAGGCGGCGCCGTGTAGACCGCCCGGGGACGGGGGGGCGGCGCGACCCGCGGCGGGGGTGGCGTCGTCACCACCACCGGCGGCGGCGCGGCGTAGGTGGGCGTCGCGGCCACCACCGGAGGCGGCGCAGCGAAGTCGGCGCCACCGGTGACCGGAGGCGGCGCGGCGAAGGTGGTGCCCCCGGTGTCGGCCACGCAGGCCGACTGCGAGCCCCGGGCGCACGCGGCCTGCAGCAGCGCGTGGCCTCGCGCCGGATCGCTCGGGACGCCGATGCCGCGGAGCAGCATGCGACCGAGGATCTCGCAGGCTCCGTTGTGGTTCACGCTGCAGCCGCGCTCGAGATAGGGAGCCGCGCCGGGGATGTCTCGCGGGGTGCCCCGGGCCGCGGTCATCATCAGCCCGAGCTGCCCGCAGGAGAAGGTGTGGCCCCCGGCGCAGCCTCGACGGAAGAGCAGCACGGCGCGCGCGTCGTCGCGGGTGACGCCGCGGCCCTCGGAGTAGAGGCCGCCCAGGAGCCCGCACGCCGTCGGCGAGTTGCCGTCGCAGCCGCGGGTGTAGAGCTCGCCGGCGAGGAGGACGTTCTGCGGCGCGTTTCGACCGAGCTGGTAGCGCGCCCCGGCGAGGGCGCACGAGGCGACGTCCCCGGCGTGACAGCGCTCCACGAGAAACTCGATGCTCGCCCCCTGCGCGAAGGCCGTCGTCCCGGCGAGGGTCATCGAGAGAAACGAGAGGGCTGCAGTGCTTCTTCGCATCACGGTGTGACGTGACTCCTTCCGGGGTCCGTTGGTTCCCACACGGGCCCCTTTTTCCCCGACGACATCGACTCAATGGACGGTAGCGGCGAGCGAAGGCGCGCGGCCATCCCATGATCATGCGAGGCGCCGGCAGCGCCTGCGATAGAGGGGATTGAAAACCGGGAGTATCGGAAGGTAGTCGACTGGAGCACAGCGCTCTTGGCCCTTGATTGCCACGTATCGATTGACGACACTCGCCGCGCGGACCGCCTCTTGGGTGGAGTCAATGGTCCGCAGAGGAGAGCACGACATGTTCATCATCGTGAATCACGCCATCCGTGACGCTGGCCGCTTCTGGGGTGATCTCCGCGCCGCGGGCGCGCCACCGGAGGGGACCAGGGTCCATCAGATGCTCCCGAGCGCGGACGGCGCCTCGGCGGTCTGCCTCTGGGAGGCCGACGGCGTCGACACCGTGCGCTCCCTCGTCGAGAAGACCGTCGGCAGCAGCAGCAGCAACACCTTCTTCGCGGTCGACGCCTCGAACGCGATGGGCCTCCCGAAGTAGGAGAGGCACCGGCGCGCCCGATCACTCCGCGACGAGCACCGGCACGCTGAGCGCGTGGACGTCCGTCGCCCCGGGCTGGGCGCGCAGGTACAGCCCCGCCGCCTCTCCCGCCACCACGTAGACCCCGTAGTTGATCGTCTCGCCCCCGTCGCCCTGCTCGGCCTCGAAGTAGCGCTGCGCGATCCACCGACCGGGGCGGGCGAGCGAGAGGCTCTTCTCCCACTCCTCCTGCGTCACCGAGCGGCCCAGCACCACCTCGTCCCCCTCGGCGCCGTAGTCGCTCTTCAGCACCCACTGCTCGCGCTGCGTCCGAAGCTGCTCGGGGTGCAGCGCCTCGAGCCGCGAGGTGAAGGGGACGATGCGCTCGATCACCGACTGCGACGCCGGGGAGAACCGATGGACGTGCTCCCACATGAAGGCCATGGCGCGCTTGTTCTGCGGGAGCACCGAGCCGAAGGGGTTGAGCACCGCGGTCTTGCGGTCGACGCTCGCGCCCAGCGCGGCCTCGAGCGCCTCGCTCAGCGGGGCCGCGTCGGGGATGGTCTCGTCGCTCCAGGCGGAGCTTCGCTCGGTCCACCAGTCGGTCTTGTAGTGCCTGAGGAGGAGCGACACCGGGCGGTCGAAGAGCGTCGCCCGTCCCTCCTCGTCGCGGCCGAGGTTGTATGGCGAGCCGAGCACCACCTCCCAGCCCGCGTCGGTGAGCCACCGGCGGTAGAGCCGCACCAGGGAGAGGTCTTCGGTGAACTCCGTCGGGTACACGATGCCCGCCACGCGAGGGAAGGACGCGTCGACCAGCGCGGCGGTGAGCGCCTCGACCATCGTCACGAAGCGCCCTCGCAGCCCCGCGTTGGGATCGCCCATCGAGGGATGATCCTCGTGGGCGAGGCGCCCCAGCTCGACGGCCTCGGGCTCTCCGGTGGGCGTGTCGCTGTTGAGCTCGGTGACCGCGAGGCCCTCCGCGGTGACGAACACGTCCGCCCTGGCGATGCCGTGCCACAGCGGCTGCGAGGTGAGCCAGAGGGCGCGCTGCACCGGCGTGAGGGCGAAGAAGTCTTCGAGCAGCGAGGGCTCGTCGGCCACGATGGCGCAGAGCTCGTCGTAGAGCGCGGCGAGCTCCTCCCCGGCGCGGGCGAGCGCGCGCCATCGCGCCGCGGGGAGCACCACCGGGTCGGCGCGGAAGCGGGGCGCTCCGTCGAGCCACGGGTCGGTGATGATGGCCCCATCGGTGAGGCGCGCGGCGAAGCGGTCGTAGCGCTCGTCGGCGCTCATGCGAGGCGGGCGATGGCCAGGGCGGTGCCGAGGTAGGCGGTCGCCTCGAGGGCGGCCATGCCCTCGCTGCGGTCGGTTCCGATGGCGCGGTCGAGGGCCCCGCCTCGCAGCGAGGGGCGGGCGCCGAGCAGCAGGCCCTCCACCACGAGCTGGCGCACGGGGTAGAGCGCGAGGCACCACGCGACCACGCCCGCGTAGCCGCGCAGCGAGGCCGACCACCCGGCGAAGTCCCCTTCGAGGCCGCGAGCGACCAGCACCGCCACCGCGATGGTGACCCCGGAGTAGCTCAGCGCCGCGGCGAGGTTCTCGCCGTCGATCTGCTCGGCGTCGTCGTAGCTGGTGAGCACCCGGAAGAGGGCGACGAAGAGCCCGTGGGTGACCATCGCGAGGGCGAAGAAGGCCATGGCGAGGCCGAGCGCGTAGAGGCTGTGACCGGCGACCGCGCGGGAGGCGAGCAGGCCCGTCGCGACCAGGTGCGAGGCGGCGGCGAGGCCCGCGGCGACGTTGCCCCGCGCGAGCTCCCTGGGGAGCTGCGCCCGAAGCAGCGTGCGCATGGAGAGGCTTCCGACGCCCTGCACCATCGCGAGGCCGAGCGCGGCGAAGGCGACGGTCCACGCGAGGTCGGCGCTGAGCGACTCTCCGTGGACGTTGTGCTTCACCACCGAGGCGCCCACCGCGAAGGTAGAGAACACCTCGCCCACCGAGACCAGCCGGCGCGCGGCGTTGGCGCGCTGGTCCTCCGGGAGCGAGCGCTCCCGCACGCGCTGGATGATCCGCAGCACCCCCAGCATCACGAGGATGGTGCCTGCACCGAAGAGGGCGACGTAGAGGGTGCCGTGCTCCATGGAATTGCCGCGCAGGGTACTGCGACTCGGGCTCCCATGGGTGGGCCGTGTGATGGCAGTATCGCGGCGACTGTGGAAGGCGCGGCCGACAACACCCGAGGCATCCTGCGCGGCGTCCCTGGGACGGGGCTGCGAGGTCTCTGGGGGCGGGCGTTCATCCCGCTCGATCGCTACATCGACCTGAGCGCGCTCCCCGCGCTCCACGACGAGGCCTGCCTCGCGCTGGCCCAGATGCCCGTCGACTACACGGGCGGCAGCCACCGCTCCATGGGGATCATGCCCCCCGGCACCGAGGCGCAGGCGATCACGGACTACGTCGAGGTGATCCGGGCCCTCGACGACGAGGGCTTCGCGGTGTTTCGCAGCCTGGCCGACGACCCGAGGTCCATCGACCCGGCGAAGCGGAGGGAGGAGACCTTCGGCGAGGAGCGCCAGCACCCGCTCTCGCGGCGACAGATGCACTGGCTCAAGTACCGCCACGGGGTGTATTTCCCGTGGAAGGCCTACGTGGAGATGATCCCGAACCGATGGTGGGGCGACAAGGCCGACCCGACAGGCAAGCGCTTCACCCGGCTCGCCGAGACGCTTCTGCCGAAGACCGTGGCCTTCGTGCGCTCGCTCCCCTTCAAGCACATCGGGCGGTGCAACCTGATGGGACTGGAGAGCAACGACCACGGCACGGTGCACCGCGACGGCGACCCGGCGGAGCAGCTCAGCCCCGACCAGTTCATCTCCTTCTGTCCATCGGGCCGCAAGGCCCTCTACCTCTGGGACGCCGAGCGCCGCGAGCGGTGCCCCGTGGAGGCGCTGGTGTACTGGTTCAATGACTTCGACTTCCACGGGGTGGAGGCCTCGCCCGCGTTCCAGTATTCGATCCGGGTGGATGGCGAGTTCACCGAGGAGTTTCTGGCCACGCTGACGCGCGACTTCGGGGGCGACGAGTGAACGACGACCACAAGCCCGCCTTCGAGCGCGACGTCGCCATCGCCGAGCCCGGCCTGGTCGGCGCCCGATGGTGGAACCGCGCCCTGCAGGACGAGGCCGCCGCGATGTCGCGCCGCTCGGCGATGCGCAACCTCCTGGTGGGCGCCGGGGTGCTCGGGGCCGTCGCGGCCTGCGGCGTGGGCATCGTGGCGAGCGTGCAGCCCGACACCGAGGAGCGTCTCCAGGCCTCGCTCGCTGCGCAGCGCCTCTACGGGTGGAACCTCGGCGCCCGCGACCGCGCCCTGCTCTACGAGGGCTTCGCGCTGCAGCTCCAGGTGCCCTCGATGCTCTCCTCGCTCATCGTCGACACGCTGCCCCACACCTGGGGCCACCTGCACGACCGCACGCTCTTCGAGGCGCCCGCCGCCATGCCCACGGCCAACCTCGCCGAGGAGAACGTCCCCTTCGTCCCGCTGAGCGATCAGCTCCGCGCGATGGTCACCCCCGCCATGCGCCGCGCCTTCGACGTGGGCGTCGCCGTGGCCAGCCTCTTCCGCGGCCGCACCCCCGCCGCCGGCCTCGTGGTCGACCTCCCCGGCCCGGAGTCCGTGGCCTTCGCCGCGGGCGCCGCCAGCGTGCTCGAGCCGGTCTTCGGCATCGCCAACTGGCCGCACCCGCTGGGCGTCGTCCCGGCGCACCTCACCCTCGCCGCGGTGGCCCATCACCAGCCGGAGTTCCAGCGCGGCCGTGAAGAGCGCCCGCGGCCCGCGCTGCCCTGCTTCGTGCTCGACCGCAACCGCCTCGCCGACGCCGTCGACCACCAGACGCGCTTCGACAACCGCTACATGGCCTCGCTCCCCTCCGCCGCGGCGCTGCGCGGGGGCGGCGTCTACCGGCTGCTCTACGTGGTGGCCACGGCGTCGAACCTCCCCGAGCTCGACGACCTCAACGACGACATGGTCGACCTCACCCGGGCGGGCATCGCGGTGTCCTCGCTCGCCCTCGACGCCTTCTCCCTGGCCCTCTCCGACGGCCGCGTCTACTACGGCGGCGACCCCTCCACGCACGAGAGCTTCTGGAGCCACTACCCCTGGGCGCCCGCCGCCCCGGAGGCCATCGACGCCTGGCAGGTCAACGCCATCCCCCGCAGCTACCACCCCGCCCGCCGGGCGACGCTCTTCTCCCGCGCCGCCCCGCCCGCGGGCTTCGCCACGGTGCCCCTGGTGGTCGCCGGGGCCTCCGTGCTCGGCGTCGCCTTCGACCGCCGCGGCTCGTGGAACCGCTCGTCCGGATCGTGGGGCGGCGGCTGATCCCATGAGCTTCACCCACTCCATCTTCGCGCTCGAGCTGTGCCTCCAGCTCGTCCCCGGCGACCCGCTGCGGCCGACGCTCCAGCGGCTCATCGAGCAGCACCCCGCGTGGTCGACCCCGAAGGACAAGTGGAGGCTCTACCGCGAGGTCTCCCAGCTCCTCACCAGCCGCCTCGGCTACGCCATCAGCGGGTGCTGGGACTTCTTCGACGACGACCAGCGGGCGCTCTCCGACTTCAACATGTGGTCCGGCGGCATGACGACGCTGGAGGGAGCGCGCCGCACCGCCTCGGGCATCGCGGACCCCTACCGCGGCGACCACCGCTACATGACCTTCACCATGTCGCTGCTGCTGCAGCACGGGACGCCCAGCGAGCGGGCCTTCGCGCACGCCTGCAACATCGCCGAGGTCGACCTCTGGAAGCGGGCGACCTTCGCCCACCTGCTCAACTGCATCGGGATGATCAGCTTCGCCTCGGTGAAGTCCGACGTGATCTACCTCATCCCCAGGGACGACACCTTCGGGCTGACCGCGGAAGACCTGCGGGCGCCGAAGTTCGAGTACCTCCGCCCGCTGGGCTGAACCGTCGGCGCGTCGCTCAGCCGGGAAGGCGATCCCCGACGAGCGCCCTGGCGCGCGCCTCCTCCTCGGAGATCGATCCGTCGCGGTCGGCGTCGAGGGCCCGCAGGATGCCCTCCACCAGCAGCGTCGGGGCGCTCTCCCCGGAGGCCCTCTCGATCGAGCGCCGGAGCTCGTCGACGGACACCCTCGCGTCGCCGTCGAGGTCGCACCGCTCGAAGCCGCCGAGCTCCCTCCAGAGCGCGAGCGAGAGGGCCTCGACCACGATCATCTTCAGCTCCCTCCCGCTGTCCCTCGGCGGGATGCGCTCGGGGTGCTCCTGCGCGAAGCGGGTGAGCGCGGCGACGTTGTCCATCCCGTCGAAGAGCACCCTCACCGTCGCCACGCGGTACTCCCTCGCCTCGTCGAAGGCCTCCGCCCGCACCGTGGTGACGCGCCCATCGGCGTCCACGCCGAGGCCCTCGTCGACCTGGAGGTAGCCCGGCGCAGGCCGCGGAGCGTTCGAGCGAGAGCCCAGCACCGCGTCGCGCAGCACCCGCCCCGGCATCGTGACCACCACCACCTCGTTGGGGAAGGGCAGCTCGGTCTCCAGGTCGCCGAAGGTGAACGCGCCCCGGTACTCCCGCGCCCCGCGGATGCCTCCGCCGTTGATGAGGCACGCGTCGGCGCCGAGGTCGTCGCGCACCCAGGTGGCGATCATCGCCCCGACGGAGGTCTGTTGCATGCGCGTCCCCACGGAGGAGAGCACCTCGCCCGGTCGCAGCCGAAGCAGCGTCGCGACGTGTAGCGCCCGCACCGGGGCCGTGCGCTGGTCGACCAGCTCGCGCATCGCCTCGTCCTCGGGCAGCTCTCGCAGGGGCACGAGGCGCACCGTCACCGCGGGCAGGTCGGGGCCCGAGGAGGGAGCGACGGGGCTCCAGGCCAGGTCGACCACGGCGGCGTAGAGCGCGTCGGTGCCCGCCTTCACCAGCCACGCGCTGCCGAGCTGCTCGATGTACGGCTCGTGCTCGTGACCGCCGACGATCAGCGCCACCGGCGGATCGCCCTGCGAGAGCGCCAGCGCCCGGTCGCGCGCGAGGGACTGGTGGGTGAGCGCCAGCACGCAGGCGCAGCCGCCCTCCTCGACGAGCGCCCTGGCCGCGGCGAGCACCGTGGCGTTGGCCGGGAGGATCGGCAGCCCCCCGAAGACCCCGGGGCGGTAGAGCGACGGGTCCTCGGTGAGCACCCCGACGAGGCCCACCCGGACCGGGCGCGTCCCCTCGCCCCGCACGGTGAGCACCTGCGAGGCCGGCAGCGAGGGCACGTAGCCAGGGACGTTGGTGTTGAGCCAGGTGCCGCGAAACTGGCGCACCCGGTCGGCGAGCGCCTCGGCGGGCACGTCGAGCTCGTGGTTGCCGAAGCACACGTGGGTGATGGGGATGGCGTTGAGGCAGTCGATCATCCCCTCGCCGCGGTCGAGGCTCGAGAGCAGGCTCGGCGCCACGAAGTCCCCGGCGAGCGTGGTGACGAGCATGTCGGCGGGCTCCTCGGTGGTGCACCGACGCACCAGCGTGCGCAGCCGCGGGAGGTTCTCGAGCGAGTAGACGTCGTTGACGCAGACGAGACGGAGCGTGGGTCCTCGCATGGCGCGGGCGAGTGTCCGCTGTCCTCCCCGGCGGGGCAAAGCGCTCGCGCCCCCTGAGGGAGCCCCGATCCCTGCGACGACACCGTTGCGGTCGAGGCCCGTCTCGGGAGAGACACGAGCGGTGCTGCGCCGGTACACGCTCGCGACGCTCCTGGGGTCGGCGCTGCTCTTCGCGGTGCAGCCCATGGTCGCCCGCGCCCTGCTCCCGCTCACCGGCGGAGTCCCCGCGCTCTGGAACACCTGCGTCGTCTTCTTCCAGTGCGCCCTGCTCGCCGGCTACGGCTACGCCCACCTCGCGCCCTCGCTCGTCGGCGAGCGCGCGCAGCCCGCCCTCCACGTCGCGCTGCTGGCCCTCTCGCTCCTCTCGCTCCCGCTCTCCTTCGCGGGCCTCGCGCCGCCGCCGGACGGCGACCTCACGGGCTGGATCCTCGTCGCCCTCGCCCTGCGCGTCGCCCCCCTCTTCGTGCTGCTCTCCACCGGCGCGCCGATGCTGCAGCGATGGCTCGTCCGCGCCTCCGGCGCCGACCCTCGGCCCCTGCTCGCGGCCAGCAACGTCGGCAGCCTCGCGGCGCTCCTCGCCTATCCCCTCGTGCTCGAGCCGCTGCTCCCGCTGGCCGCCCAGGCCCGCGTCTTCTCCGTCGGCTACGCCCTCTACGTCGCCCTCGTCGCGCTCGCCGCCTGGAGCGCCCGCGCCGCCGCGCCCTCCGCCCCGGTCGAGCCCGCTCGCCCGACCCCGCGGGCCGTCTGGTGGCGCTTCGTCGCCCTCGCCTTCGTGCCGTCGAGCCTGATGCTCGGCGTCACCACGCACCTCTCCACCGACGTCGGATCCTTTCCGCTGCTCTGGGTCGTGCCGCTGGCGATCTACCTCGCGAGCTTCGTCGTGGTCTTCGCCCGACCCCCGGAGGCCCCGTCTCCCCGCGTGGCGGCCCCGTACCTGTCGCTGGTGGTGATGATGTTCCTCTTTACCGCGCCGCAGGTCGCAACGCGGCTGCCGCTCGCGGTGGCGCACCTCTGCCTCTTCGCCGCGACCGCGTACCTCCTCCACGGCGAGCTCGCGCGCACCCGCCCCCTGGCGGGCTCGGTCACCTCCTTCCAGCTCGCGCTCGCCTTCGGCGGAGCCCTCGGCGGGGCCTTCAACGCCCTCCTCGCGCCGCGCCTCTTCGTGCGCGTCACCGAGTACCCGCTGGTGATGGCGCTCGCCGTGCTGCTCATCCCCGAGGCCCCCGCCCTGCCCGACAAGCGCGACCGCGAGGAGGCCTTCCTCCGCGCCATGGGCGTCGACCCCGACGCCGTCCTCGCGCCCCGCCCCCCTCGCCGCCCGCCCCCCCGCTGGAGCGCCGCGGACGCGCTCGTCCCCCTCGCCGTGGGCGCCCTCGCGGTGGCCCTCTTCCGCGCCCCGGAGATGACCCGCACGCCCTCGCTGGTGCGCCTCGGGCTGCCGCTGATGGTGCTGGTCTTCGCCGCCATCGGCCGACGGGTGCGCCTCGCGCTGGGGCTCATCGCCATCCTCGCCGCGGGTCGCCTCGACCGCTCGGTGGTCGACGCCTCGCGCACCTTCTACGGGGTGATGCGCGTCGACGACGTGCGCGGCGTGCGCCGCTTCCTCCACGGGACCACCCTCCACGGGCTCCAGTACCTCTCCGAGAAGCGCCGCGGAGAGCCGGTCGCCTACTACGCCCCGGGGAGCCCCATCGGCCAGGTGATGGCCGCCCTCGGCCCCTCGCTCGACGGCCGCACCGTCGGGGTCGTCGGCCTCGGCGTGGGCATGCTCCTCGCGCACGCCCGCCCCGCGCAGCGATGGACCTTCTATGAGCTCGACCCCGAGGTCGAGCGCATCGCGCGGCGCCACTTCACCTGGCTCCGCGACGCCCGCGCCCCGTGGACCGTCGTCACCGGCGACGCGCGCCGCACCCTCGCCCGCGACCGCGCCGCGAGGCACGGGCTGCTGGTGCTCGACGCCTTCAGCTCCGACGCGATCCCCACGCACCTGGTCACCCGCGAGGCGCTCTCGCTCTACCTCGCTCGCACCGACCCCCGCGGGGTGATCGCCTTCCATGTGACCAACCGCCACGTCGCGCTCGACGGCGTGGTCGCCGCGCTGGCCCGCGACGCAGGGCTCATCGCCCTCATGGGCCGGGGCACCGCCGCGAGCCCCGAGGGGCCGATCCCCACGACCTGGGTGGTGCTGGCGCGCGATCCCTCGCACCTGGGAGCGCTCTCCTCGGACCCTCGATGGCGCCGCGTCGACACCGCCGCGACCTCCAGGGCCTGGACCGACGACTTCTCCAACGTGCTGGGCATCCTCCGCTGGCGCTGACCGCGGTGTGCGTCGACGCCTCGTGGCATTCATCCCCGCGGGCGATGGACTGACTACGACACTGCCGCTCCGTCGGGAGCTTTGACAATGCGAAGCGGTCGGTTACGACCCTCCGGTGCTCTAACCCGCGGAGGTCATCGCGGGTGTCACGTGTTCAACCGTTCGAGGGAAGAAGCTCCATGCATTCGAGTTCGCGCTGGCTCACCGCAGGCGTCCTGATTTCGTTGTCCCTGGGCTGTAGCGCGCGCGGCGGAGGCGGGACCACCACCTCCTTCGACTCCGGCGCCGAGGGCGACTCCGCCGCCCCCAGCGACTCCGCCGCCCCCATCGACTCCGCCGCCCCCGGCGACGCGCTCCCTCCGCTCGATCAGCCCGTAGCCCCCCTCGACAACGGGGTCGCTCCCACGGACACGGGCAAGGGTCCGGTCGACGTCGGCGTCCCCCCGACCGACCTCGGTCAGCCCGTCGACGTGGGCACTCCCCCGACCTGCGGCGACGCCCGCTGCAACGGCGCCGAGAACTGCATGACCTGCCCCGGCGACTGCGGCGCCTGCTCCCCCACCTGCGGCGACCGCACCTGCGCCAGCAGCGAGAACTGCACCACCTGCCCCACCGACTGCGGCGCCTGCCCTGCGGTCTGCGGCGACGGCACCTGCGCCAGCACGGAGAACTGCACCTCCTGCTCCCGCGACTGCGGCGCCTGCGCTCCGGTCTGCGGCGACGGCACCTGCAACGGCGCGGAGACCTGCTCGACCTGCCCGGCCGACTGCATGGCCTGCCCGGCCAACTGCGCGGCCATCGGGTCGTGCGGCGCCTGCACCAGCAACCCCGCCTGCGGCTGGTGCACGCTGGACGGCGCCTGCCAGCGGGGCACCGCCAGCGGCCCAAGCGTCACGTCCGCGTGCAGCGTCTTCGGCCTCGGCTGGGTGCGCAACGCCACCTCGTGCACCGTCGACTCCGGCGTGGTCGACACCGGCACCCCCGACGCCGGGTCGAGCAGCAACCTCACGCACACCTGCACCGGCGCCGAGGACGCCGAGGGGCCCAACAGCGAGTGCAATTGGATCCTGGCGCAGACGTACTCCTGCACCCCGAGCTCGATCGTGACGCTGGGCTGCACCGGCGGCGCGGACGCGGGCTCCTGCGTCGGCCGGGTGGGCTCGTGCAGCGGCGACCCCATGATGCGCGTCTGCCCCGGCTCGTCGGCGCAGTGCTCCAACGCCACGCGCGTGCCCAGCCTGACCCTCACGGGCTACAGCGAGGACGACGCCTGCGGCACCTGCCCCCTCGCCCGCTTCACCTGCCCCTCCTCGGGCGCGCTCACGGTCTATCAGCGCCGCTACTACGCCGACCGGCCCGCGACCTGCGTCATCGGCCGTCTCTGACCCTCCCCCTTCACTCCGCGGCGACCACGTCCCTCGGCCTGGTCGCGTGCCGCTGCACCGCCGGGAACAACGGCCCCGTCAGCGCCGCGAGCCCACCGAGCACCGCGATCACCCCGAACACCGTCACCATCGCCCCGGCGAGGTGCCCCCCCGCCGCGTGGAGCACCGCCGGGTCGAGGCCCGCCCCGTGCTCGGGCCCGAGCATCTCCCGCAGCACCGCCTCGGGGACGTCGCCCGCCACCTGACCCGCGAGCAGCGCCCCGAGCGCCCCCACCGCCACCGCCCCGCCGATGGTGCGGAAGAACATCGTGCTCGCGGTCGCCACGCCCCGCATCGCGAAGCCCGCGCGCTCCTGCACCATCACGATGAGGGCGGTGTTGGCGAGGCCCATGCCCGCGCCGAAGACCAGCATCACGGCGCGCATCGCGGAGGTGCCTGCGCCCGCGTGCAGCAGCCGCCAGAGCGCGAAGGTCGCCACGCCCACCGCCACCAGCCCGGTGCGGACGAGCACCCGGTAGCTGGTGCGCGCCATCAGCCGACCCGCGACGGCGCTCGCCACGGGCCACCCGATGAGCATCGGAGCGACCGCGGTGCCGGCGGCCGTGGGGGTGCCTCGGAGCACGGCCTGCACGTGCAGCGGGAGGTAGGTGAGCGAGGCCATCATCACGCTGCCCATGAGCGCCCCCGCGACGCTGGCCGTGGCGATCACCGGGTCGCCGAAGAGCGAGAGCGGGATCATCGGCTCGGACGCCCGGCGCTCCACCGCGAGGAAGGCCGCGAGCCCGAGGGCGGCGATGGGGAGCGCCACCGCCGGAGAGCGCCCCCCGACGCCCGCGAGCAGCGCGAGGACGGTGACGGTGAGCAGCACGGCGCCCGCGACGTCGAGCCGGCCCGGAGCGGCGGAGCGCTCGGGGTCGCGGTAGAAGGTCACGAGCATCACGGCGGAGAGCAGGCCGAAGGGGACGTTGACGAAGAACACCCAGCGCCACCCGAGGGTGTGCACGATGAGCCCGCCGAGCAGCGGCCCGGAGATGGCCGCGAGGCCCCACACGGCGCCGAAGATGCCCTGCATCCGGCCGCGCTCCTCGATGGTGAAGAGGTCGCCGATGATGGTGAGCGCGACGGGCTGTAGCGCCCCCGCCCCGGCGCCCTGGATGCCCCGGAAGGCGATGAGCGCGACCATCCCCCCGGCGGCCCCGGAGAGCACCGAGCCCACGAGGAAGAGGGCCATCCCCGCGAGCATCACCGGGCGGCGACCGCGCAGGTCGGCGAGCTTGCCCCAGAGCGGGATGGTGACGGTGCTGGCCAGCATGTAGATGGCCGTCACCCAGCCGTAGAGCTCGATGCCGTGGAGGTCGGCGACCACCGTGGGCATCGCGGTGGCCACCACCGTGGCCTCCATCGCCGACATGAACATCGACAGCACGATCGCCGCGACGACCGGCCCGCGGCGCATCGTCATCCTCGCCCCGCGGCGGCGTCCTCCGCGCGGTCCTGCTCGGCGAAGGCCGCGAGCTCTCGCTCGATCTGCTCCCACTCCGCCATCAGCGCCTCGATGCTCCTCGCGAGCGACTCGTCCTCCGACTGCAGCTTCGCGAGCTCCTCCCGGGTGGCCGTCGCGTAGAAGCCTTCGCCCGCGTAGAGGTCCGCGATCGCCTTGCGCCTCGCCTCCGCCGCCTCGATGCCCGCGAGGGCCTTGTCGCGCCGCTGCGGAAGGTCCTTCACCCGGTTGCGGCGCTTCTTCTTCTCCTCCCAGGAGAGCGCGGTCACCACAGGGGCCCCGGAGGGAGAAGCGTCCTTCGCCACCTTCTTCGCCTTGAGCACCACCGTGTCGGCGTCGAGGTGGTCGTCGCCGCAGCGCGCGAGGTACTCGGGGTAGGTCCCGGGGAAGTCGCGCATCCCGTCGGGCGTCACCTCCAGGATGCGCGTCGCGAGCGCCGACACGAACCACCGGTCGTGCGAGACGAAGATCACCGTCCCCTCGAAGGAGCGAAGGCCCTCGACCAGCGCCGCGATGCTCTCCAGGTCGAGGTGGTTGGTGGGCTCGTCGAGCACCAGCACGTTGGGCCGCTCGACCATCAGCCGACAGAAGATGAGCCGCGCGGCCTCGCCGCCCGAGAGGGTGGAGACCCGCTTGCCCGCGTCGTCGCCGGAGAAGAGCATCCGCCCGAGCTGGCCGCGCACATAGGTCTGCGACTCCGTCGGGCAGGCCGCCTCGATGAACTTCAACGGCGTGGTGCTCTCGTCGTCGAGCAGGTCGCGGTGGTCCTGCGCGAAGTAGCCGGGGCGCACCTCGTGGCCCCACTCGGCGCGGCCCACGTCCGGGTCGAGTCGGCCCATCGCGATCTTGAGCAGCGTGGACTTGCCGAGGCCGTTGGGGCCGATGATGGCGAGGCGCTCTCCGCGGCGCACGGCGACGGAGACGTTCTTCAGCACCTGCTTGTCGCCGTAGGCCTTGGAGAGCCCCACCACGGTGAGCACGTCCTTGCCGCTCGGCCGCAGCGGAACGAACCTGAACACCGGCGCCTGGCGCGAGCTCTCCGCGATCTCGACGACCTCGATCTTCTCGATCTGCTTCAAGCGGCTCTGGGCCTGCCTGGCCTTGGTGGCCTTGGCGCCGAAGCGGTCTACGAAGGCCCGCTTCTCCGCGATGATCTTCTCCTGCCGCTCCTTCTGGGCCTCCATGCGCTCCCGCACGAGGCGCTTCTCCACCTCGAAGGCGGAGTAGTTGCCCGTGTAGATGGTGATGGTCCCGTAGTCGACGTCGAGGATGTGCGTCGCGACGTTGTCGAGGAATCGCTGGTCGTGGGAGATCACCAGCGCGCAGCCCTTGTAGGTCGCGAGGAACTTCTCCAGCCAACGGATCGACAGGATGTCGAGGTGGTTGGTGGGCTCGTCGAGCAGCAGCGCGTCGGGGCCGCCCAGCAGCACCTGGGCGAGCAGCACCCGGAGCTTGAACCCTCCGGAGAGCGTCGCGAGCTCCTGCTTGTGAAGCGGAACCGGGATGCCGAGGCCCTCCAGGATGAAGCTCGCCCGGGCCTCCAGGGTGTAGCCGTCGTGGGCGCGGATGACGTCCTCGAGGTCGGCGATGCGGCCGAGGTCGCCGCCCGAGTCGGAGAGCCGACGCTGCTCGGAGAGCGCGCCCCAGACGACCTCGTCGCCCATCATCGCGACGTCGATGATGCGGTCGCTGTCGTTCATGAAGCGGTCCTGCCGAAGCACGCCGACGCGGGCGGTGCGGGGCGTGGTGACCATCCCCTCGGTGGCGGGTTCGTCCCCCGCCAGGATCTTCATGAACGTGGTCTTGCCCGAGCCGTTGGCCCCGACGAGTCCGTAGCGCGACCCCGAGTTGAGCTTGAGCGTGACGCCCTCGAAGAGGACGCGGTCGCCCCAGGACTTGCCGATGTTCGAGGTGCCGATCATGGCGCGCTATCAAGCACAGTCTCACCCCCCGCGCGACCCCTTTAGCGCGCTTGACGACCCCGGCGCCCGGAGGGCACCCATGGGCCATGCGCTCCCCCATCCTTCTTCGCTCTCTTCCTCTCCTCGCCCTGCTCTCCGCCTGCTCCGACCCCGCGCCCGCGGCCAGCACCACGGACGTTCCCGATGCCGCCGCCGACGTGAGCGCCGCCGACCGCCCGGACTCGGGATCCACCGACGTGCCCGCGACCGATGTGCCCGCGACCGATGTGCCCGCGACCGATGTGCCCGCGACCGATGTGCCCACGACCGATGTGCCCACGACCGATGTGCCCACGACCGATGTGCCCACGACCGATGTGCCCTCGGCCGACGTGCCCAGGGCCGATGTGCCCGCGGCGCAGGACGCCCCCTCGACGGACGACGCGCCCGCCGGGGAGTGCGTCGGACGCCCCGCCGCGTGCGTGTCCGGGACCGCCGGGGGAACGTGCGGCGACGCGCTGGTCCCTCCGGACTGCGTCGGTGGTGCGTGGCGCTGCCCCGAAGGGATGATCCCCATCACCAGCTGCGCCTGCGTAGGTCGTCCGCCGGGCGCGTGCACCTGCACGGCGGGCGGCTGGGTGTGCCCCGACGCCGGTCGGTGACGGGCGACCTCAGCCCGGGATGGTGATGCAGCCGAACTGCACCTCGATGGCGGCGCTGCCGGCGCGGAGCTCGGCGTTGGCGCGCTCGCACGAGGCCGGGCAGAGGTTGACCCGCGTGGGGCGGGCCTCGTTGTCGTAGTACCAGCCGCCGGTGGCGCGGCAGGCCGCGGCGTTGGCGACCTTGCCGATGAGGGTCTCGCTGGCGCCCCGCACCACCACGTTGACGAGGCGCGGGTCGAGCACCGAGCCTCCCGGAGGCGGTGGGATGGCGAGGTCGCAGGCGATGCGGCTGTTGCGCTCGACGGCGGTGGCGATGCGGTCGAAGAAGGGCCCCCACGCGGCGGACCCGTCGCAGATGCGGGCGCGCACTCCGCCGCGGCGGCTGACGAGCGTGGTGTAGACCGAGCCCGAGGCCGACGGGGAGGAGCCGCCCGGGTAGGTGCAGCGCACCGCGGGGTTGCTCTCGTCGCCCCAGCCGTAGATGCCGCTGAAGGAGTAGCCCGTGAAGAGCCCCTCCCAGGAAGGATCGAGCAGGCCCGGAGGGAGGTCGAAGGTGCGGGAGTTGGGGTTGGTGCCGCCGCGGAATGTCTCGAACAGATCGGCCGAGAGGCGGGACTGATCGTCCGTGACGACCACGATGGACTTGGTGGCGGAGGGGCGGAGGAAGTCTCGCCATGCTTCGCCGCCGCGAGGGTCGGCGGCGGTGTAGCCCATGGTCTGGCCGAGGGTCCCGAGGAGCTGCTCGAGGGGCTGCGTGCTCCGGACGTCGACCGAGGAGTGGAAGAAGCGAGGGCCGTTGCCGCAGCGCGAGTCGCCCGCGAGCGGCGGAGGGATGCACACGGCGTAGCGCCTCCCCTCGGGGACGGTGACGTTGCGCTGGACGTTGCGCAGCGACAGCATCACCACCCGGTAGTCGAGGCCCCGAGAGCCCACCAGCGCCGCGAAGGTGTTGAGCCCGCGGATGACCTCATCGATGGCGGGCGCCATGCTGATGGAGTTGTCGACCATCCAGATGATGTCCACCGGGAGGCGCTCGACCTGCGCGGCGACGCTGCTGCGAGAGCAGGCCGCGTCGGCCCCGAGAGAGAGGTCCGTGGGGACGTCCCGAGGCAGCATCGGGACGTCGGGATAGACGGCCACCTCGGGGGCGCCGCGGTCCTCGGGAGCGACGTCGCGCGGGGCCGCGTCGAGCGCCCCGGAGTCCGCGGGGGCGACGAAGGGACGCTCGGACGATCCGCCCGCGCAGGCGGGGAGGAAGGCCAGCAGGCTCAGCGCGAAAACGTGGGGCCGCGACACACCCCACCGGGTACCACGGCGGCGGGGTTGATGGGATGGCGGGACGGTGAAGGTCAGCCGTGGCGACGACCATCGCGCCCCACCGTGAGGCGCCGAGGAGCGACGAAGCAACCCACGCGACGGGTGACCTTCCCAGGAGGAGGGCGTACATTTCCCGGTGGCTTGAGGAGTGCACGCAATCACTCGAGAGGGAATGAAGCCATGAAGCCAGCGAAGACGAAGACGAAGACCGCGCCGCTGCATGTCGGCGAGCGGATGGACGACGGCAATGCGTTCATCCGCGACCCCGGGAGCGGTCCGGCGCACACCAGGGACGACCTCGCGGAGAACCTGGCGGAGCAGTTCCTTTCGTCGGCGACGTCGGCCGAAGACGTGGCTCCCGACGAGCTCGACCGGGAGGTCCCCGAAGAGTCGGGAGGGCCCTTCGTCGAGACATCGGGCTCGACGGAGTTCGCCCGCAACACCGACGCCTCGAACATCCCCGGCGCCAACCGCGAGCCCTTCCCGAGCCCGATGCGCGCTGGCAAGCGTCAGACCTGAGCGCGCAGCTCTGACACGAGCGCGGCGTACGATGGCGCACCCCACCGCCATGTCGCGACACACTCCTCTCGCCCTCCTCCTCGCGCTCGTGTTCGTCCCCGCCTGCGGCCCGCACCTCCGCTGGCGAGGCCATGCGACCCGCGCCTTCTCGGTCTCCGAGCGGTGCACCCAGGGTCCGCTGGTGCTCGACCTCCCGGCCGCCGGAGCGCGCTGGGGGGAGCGCATCGAGGTCAGCGCATGGTCGCCTCGCGCCGTCCTCGGTCGCGCGGCCATCCTCACCTCCGACGGCCCTCCTCAGGATGTCCCCTTCGGCCAGACCCGCATCCAGTCCGTCAGCGTGAGCGGTCGCTCGGAGTCCATCGCCCGCGCCGACGACCACCCCGAGAACGCCCGCTGCGTGGCCACCCCGGCCGAGCTCTCCTCGGGCTCCGCCCTCCCCGGCGGCATGGTGCCCACCGGAGCCGGGGCCGCGAGCCCTCCCTCCGTCCCCGCCACGGTCGACACGCCCGCCGTGCGCCTCGTCGAGCCGCCGGCCGACGAGGTCACGGAGACCATCCGCACCCACGCGAGCCTCTGGCGAATCGCCATCACCGGCTGGGCCACCGAGACCTCCGATCCCGATCGCCCTCCGACGGTGCAGCCCGGCGCCAGGCTGCGGGTGCGGCTGTGGTTCCCGGAGCCCAACGACCTCGACGGGGTGCTCTTCGTGGTGGAGCACCTCGTCGCCTCCCCCAACGTGAGCGACGCCGAGTGGTCCGCCCACCTGCGCGCCAACATCGCGCAGCGGCAGCGCAACGACGCGCGCGCCCAGGCGGAGTACCACCAGCGCAACGAGCGCTGCGCCGCCCACCACGAGGACGAGGACTGCTGGGGCCCCGGCGGCTACGACGCCCACGTGCGCAGGCTGCGAGAGCCCGGCCCCCAGGCCGTCGCGACGGTCGCTCCGCAGCCGGCCGCCCCGCAGCCCCGCGATCCCGACGGGCCGCCGCCGGCGCCGCGTGTCGAGGAGCGCCCCCCGAAGCCCTCGGTGCACGCCGACTGGGTCCCCGGGTTCTGGCGCTGGAGCGGCTTCGCCTGGGCCTGGATCTCCGGCCGCTGGCGGGTCCCGCCCTGAAGGTCTCCGCGGCCCCATCTGTCGGACCGTCGCGCGCGCGGATAGACTCGCGGCCCCTACGAACCCCCATGAGCACGCCCGACGCCTCGACCGACGCTCCCCCCGCTCCCCGCCACCCGCCGCGCTGGGACGCGACCGACACGCCGCCTCCTCCCTTCGACGAAGACGCCCTGCTCTCGCTCTCCCCCACGGAGGCGGCCCGCGTCGTGGAGCGCCTCCCGCTCACGACGCGCTTCGGCCTTCGCGAGGAGATCACCCCGGTGCAGCGGGCCTTCCTCTCCCTCCACGGCTACCTGGTCTACGACCGGGTCGCGTCGCGCGGCGAGGTCGACGCCATCCTGGCCGAGGTCGACCGCGTCGAGGCAGAGCTGCTCGCCGAGGGGCGCCGCAAGATCCACGGGGTGCCCGTGTGGTTCGGCCTCGACCCCGACGGCCACGACTACCTGTTTCGCATGGGCTTCACCAGCGTGCTCTCGCCCTACCTCTCGCGCTTCGTCCACGACGCCCGCTTCGAGCCCGTGCGACGCCTCATCGGCGACGACGCGCGCATCGGCGAGCGAGAGAAGGACGGCGTGGTGTTCAACCGCTACGTGCGCGCCGAGGGGAGCCTGCGACCGGACCTCGCGTGGCACACCGACGCGCTGCGCGACGTGTTCTACAACCGCAAGATGCCCGGGCCCATGCTCAACATCGGGCTGCACTTCGACCGCATCCGCTCCCACGAGGGCGGCCTCCGCCTGCTGCCCGGGACGCACACCCAGGGCGTCGGGTCGACGCTGCTGAAGAAGGTCCATTTCGTCTCCAACCGCAGCGACGCGCGCGAGGTGCCCGTGGAGACCTGGCCGGGCGACCTCACGGTGCACGACGGACGGATGTGGCACCGCGTCGAGGGCTCGCCCTACACCGGCTGGAAGGGCCTGCGGCGCAGCATGTACGTCCCCTACGTCGTCGACCGCTACCAGCCCAAGGACGAGCACAGCGCCACGCCCGCGTACCTGCAGCTCTTCGACGCCATCATGCGGCTGCGCAAGCGGCGAGCGACGAAGGCTCGCTAGCCAGCGAGGCACCGACCCCCGGGGGGCTCGCTGACGATTTGTCCTCGGCCCCCACCGGGTCGCTGAGCGCAACCCGCGGAAATCAAGGTCGGCACGTGGGCTGCTCTCTGCCCGCGGCATGAACGCTCCATCTCCCGGCGACGCCCCGCCCTCCTCCCCCTACCGGGTGTATCCGCCCCTCCCCGTCGAGCCCCCTCCCCCTCGGAGCGCGCTCGCGAGCCATGTGCTCTCCGCCTGCGCGCTCATGGCGACGCTGACCTCGCTCCACCTCTCGTACTCCGTGGCCCGGCTCGCGACGGCGAGCGCGACGCCTCGGGCGCTCACCTGCGCCCCGGAGCCTCGCCCCTTCGTCGCCGAGGACCAGCTCCGTGCGACCGCCCAGGGGCTCGCTGCCGCCGTCTCCCCGGTCGAACCTCTGGCGCCCGAGCGACGAGCGACGACCCCCGGGGTGCGCCCGCTCGGTCGCGGCGTCTACGTCGTCTCACGGCGCGCGATCGAAGGCGCGCTCGAGGGCCACGGAGACCTCGCCCGCCGCACCAGGATCCTCCCGGAGATACGCGACGGGCGCACCGTGGGCGTGAGGGTCTTCGGCATCCGCCCGGGCGACCCGCTCTCCTCGCTGGGCTTCGCCGATGGCGACGTGATCCTCCGGGTGAACGACATCGAGGTCGCGTCGCCCGACCGCTGCCTCGAGGCCTACGCCAGGCTCCGGGCCGCCGACCGGCTCACCGTGCGCTTCGAGCGTCGGGGCCGAGCCCGATCGCACGTCTACGCCCTCGTCGCGGAGCTGTAGCGCCGCGCTGCGGCCCACCGCGATCCATTGACAATGGAAAGCCGGCAGACGGAACATCGCTTCCCGCGATGGGGTGGGCCAGCGGAACGACGGACTCGTGGCTTCGACCGCCCGTGAAGGTGGGCGGGCGCTACGCGCTGCTCGACGTCCTCGGCCGGGGCGGCAACGGCGAGGTGTGGAGGGCGCACGATCACATCACCGGCGACCACGTCGCGGTGAAGCTCCTCGACCCGACGGGCGGCGCGCAGGAGGCGCAGACCCGCCGCGAGATCGCGTCGCTGAGGGCGGTGCAGGTGCCGGGCGTGGTGCGACTGCTCGACGAGGGACGCGAGGGCGGCCGCGGCTACCTGGTGATGGAGCTCATCCGCGGCGCACCCTTCCCAGGGGTCGCGCTGCCCGTGTCGTGGCGAGAGATCGCCGAGCTCACCCGCTCGCTGCTCGAGATTCTATCGAGGGTCCACGCCGCGGGCGTGGTGCACCAGGACATCAAGCCCAGCAACGTGCTGGTGCACGAGGGCCAACCGACGCTGCTCGATTTCGGCGTGGCCTGGGGCGGGCTCTACGACGAGGTGAAGGGCGGCGACCGCGCCGGGACGCCGGCGTACATGGCCCCGGAACAGGTCGAGCGCGGCGTGCTCTCGTCGGCCACGGACCTCTACTCACTGGGGACGATGCTCTTCGAGGCGCTGAGCGGGCGCCTGCCCTTCGACTGCGAGACCGCGTACCAGATGATGTTCGCGCGGTGCATCAGCGCCCCGATCCCGCTCGGGAGCTGCGCCACCGACGCCCCCGCGGCGGTGGTCGAGCTCGTCGAGGAGATGATCCAGCGCGACCCCGCGAGGCGACCGCGCGACGCCCGCGAGGTGCTCGACCGCCTGGCGGGCCACGCCTCGTGCGTCCGAGCGCTCGTCCCCTGTGGTGGCGACCCGTGGAGCCTCGACGAGCTCCGAGCGATGATCGTCGGGCCGGATCGTATCTTCCACATCCCCGAGGACGCCGCGGCGGTGCTCTGGTCTCGCACCGGCGGCGAGCGAGAGAAGGTCCGATCCGAGATCGACTCCTGGGTGCGGGTGGGCTTCGCTCGTCGAGACGGCGCTCGGATCGTGCTCGATCGCTCCGCGGTCGACCGGCTGATCCAGCCGGAGTCGCGGGTGAGCCCGGCGGAGCTCGGCACCGAGGCGCACGCCCTGGCGTGGGCCCACGCGGCCACCGCGGACACGCTGCGGCCCGGCACGCCGGGGCGCCTCGCGCACCTGATGCGGGCGCTGCCGACCGGGCGCTCTGGCGGGCTCGCGGACGTGGTGGTCGAGGCCATCGCGTCGGCGCGCCGGTCGCTCTCCGACGGGCACACGGGTCGCGGGCTCGCGGCCCTGGCGGACGCCTGGCTCACCGCCAACCGCGTCGGCGAGCCGGTGCCCCAGGAGGTGCTCCGCGAGCTCTTCGCGCTCTGGACCGAGCTGAGCCTGGTGGACGGCACGCCCGCCGCCATCGACCGGGCGCTGCACGAGCTCGCCCGCGCCCGCTACGTCGCCCCGGTCGCCGACCTGGAGGCGCTGCTGCAGGCCGCGGTGGTGATCCATCGCTCCTCGGCGCGCGCCTTCGAGGAGGCCTCGGCGCTGCCTGCCTTCGCCGAGCCGGCGCTGGAGCGCTGGCGCCACGCGGTGCGCATCCAGGCAGCGCGCGCCGGTCCGCTCGACCGGGAGCGGGAGACCGTGGAGTCGCTGCGCGCCTGGTCCGCCCCGTCGGCCGACCCTCAGGACCAGGCGGCCTTCGCGAGCTGGGAGGCGTGGACGCTCTACCGCCGCGGCCTCTACGTCGAGGCCGCCGAGCGGCACCTCACCTCCGTGGAGCTCGACCGGCTCCCTGCCTCGCGGCTCTCGTCCATGGTGGCGGCGGCCTCGGCGCTGCTGGAGGGCTTCCACCCCGAGCGGGCGCTGGAGCTCGCGGCGCAGGCCCGCGCCATCGCCGCGGAGTCCCGGCTGACCTACCTCGAAGCCAGGGCGTGCTGGATCGAGCGCGCGGCGCTCTACCGCCTCGACCGCACCACGACGCCCGACCTCGCGCTGGTCGAGTCGGTGCGGGCGGTGGGCGTCGGCGGGCTCTACGCCATGGCCGCGCTGACCGAGGCCGCGGTGGCGTGGCGAGGCGGCGACGCCCGCGCCGCGCGAGAGCTCGCCATGGCGGCGTACCGGGAGTGGAGCGCCGCGGGCAGGCGCTGGGCGCCGGACATGGCGCGCTCGCTGGCGCTGGCGTGCGGCGCCGAGGCGCAGCCCGACGAGGCGACGACGCTCACGCGCGAGGCGCTCGCGTGCCCGGTGCCGACGGCGGGGCTGCAGGTGCTGGCGCTGCTGGCGGTGGGGCTGCAGCCGGTGGGCGCGGTGAACGCGGACGACGTCTCGCGGCTGGCGGCGCTGGTGCCGACGGACGCGTGGATGAAGCGGGCGGCGATCCTGTCGACCGACGAGGCCCTCGGCCACCTCCGTGGCCGCGTGCAAGTGGGATGAAGCTCCCAGGAAGAGACGAGGAACCAACGATGGCGAAGCCGAAGAACAAGAGCAAGAAGCCGAGAACCGGGAAGACGGTGATGGAGGCGATCAAGGAGGCGCTCAAGAAGCCGAAGGCTCCCGTGCTGGTGCCGAAGTCGGTCATCTTCGATTTCGGGGCCGCCGTGATCGAATACAGCGAGTCGTCGGGCTCGAGCGACGTCGGCTCCGAGTGGGACATTGGGGTGTTCGAGGTCTTCGACGGAGCCAACGTGGTGGCGTTGCTGTACGTGACCGACCCCTACAACGACCTCACCAAGACCAAGGAGTACTGGGGGCTCGGGCCGTCCTACACCTGGCCCGATGACGGCACGACCATGACGTACAAGTATGACCATAGCGCGACGCTCACCGCGGCCATCACCTCGCCCACGACCTTCAAGGACAAGTGCGACGCGATCTGGGGCCCAGGCAACACCGTCTTCATCAAGGCGACCAACGCCCCGTTCTGATCCCGCTCAGCCCACCGCCGCGCTGACCAGCGCCCACCGCTCGAAGGGCTGACCTCCGGCGCGACCTCGCACCAGCACCCGCACGCAACAGATGCCCGGCACCCCGGTGGCGACGCGCGCCCTGAGCCCGCCGGAGTGCGGACGGAGAACGACCGGCGAGACGCGCCTCCGCAGCAGCTCACCGCCCGAGCGACGATCGAGTTCGAGCAGCGCCGCTGCGCTCGGGTCGGCGTCGGCTTCGCCCGAGGGGAAGGCCTCCCTCAGCGCGTCGAGCTCGACCGCGAAGCGACGACGGAGCGCCGCGACGCCGGTGCGGGGAGCGCTGACCGTGGCGCGCGCACCGAGCCGATCGACCACGGCCCCGCCAAGGCGAGCGCTCACGAGGATGTCGAGCGGAGCCCCCGGGACGAGTCGAGCGCTCGGCGTCCTCACGTCGACGACGAGGGGCGAGGAGACGAAGCCCGCCGCGGTGTAGCGGGAGTGCCCGGCGCGCGTGGTGGCGACCTCGATGTACCAGCGCCCTGGCGCAGGGTCGGCGACGTCGAAGACGACGTAGCCCCGCGCGACGACGCGGCGCACGAAGGAGGCGTCCGGGTGGACGAGCCGACCGTCGGGGTGCCGGAGCCGCACGGAGATGTCATCGGACGACAGCGGAGCGCCCGGCGCGAAGCGCAGCGAGAGGTCGTCCCAGGCGCAGGTGAAGCACGCCCGCGTGGCGGCCTCCTCGACGAAGGCTCCGACGCGGCTCGACGAGGCGAAGGAAGACTCGCTGGCGATGACCCCGTCGTGGGTGATGGCGCCTCGGATGAAGCCGAACACCACGCCCAGGTCGTCGATGGTCGGCGCCGCGAAGAAGCGCCCGGCAGAGAGCTCGGCCATCTCCGCGAGCTTCGCCCCGCCGGAGAGCGGACCCAGCGCGCAGGTGTAGACCCGCACGTCGTCAGGGAGCAGCTCGACCGCTTCGACGCCCCACCTCCGCGTCGCGTCGGTGCGGCGGCAGCCCTTGTTGTCCTCGCCGTCGGAGAGGAAGACCACCGCGCGGTCGTGGTCGTCGGCCCCGAAGAGACCTCCCGCGAGCTCGATCGCCCGGGCCATGTAGGTGCAGCCGCCGAACCCCAGGGCCGAGACTCGCCCCTTCGCCGCGTCGAGGACGGCCTGTCCGTCGACGGTCGCGAGGGTCGTCGTGTCGTCGGCCGGATAGCGCACCGTGGCGTCGGAGTTGAAGTCGACCAGCCCGATGCGATCGCCCGGGCGAAACAGGTCGATGAATTGCTGCGCGACCATGAGGGTCCGCTGGTCGTAGCCCGCGGTCACCATGCTGCCCGAGGTGTCGAGGGTCAGCACCACCTGCGCCGGCTCGGTCGCGACCGGCTGCGCGTTCTCCACCACGAGGGCGAAGTCCTGCCACGGGCTGGTGTCGCTCGAGAGCTTCGCGTGGTGGGTGACCGTCGTCGCCACCACCGTCACTTCGTAGGTGCCATGCGCGGACTGGAGGTAGACGCACTCGACGTTGTTGAGCGTGTCGGTGCCCGAGGTCGGCGTCGACCATCCGCCGCTGAACTGGTTGCCGCGCCAGGTGGCCGCTCCGTCGTCGCTCGCGACCTCCAGCGAGAGCTTGTTGACGAGCGCGATCGCGGCGACCGGGGAGCCCGGCGCGTCGGTGTACACCAGGGTCACCCGCAGGGGCTGTCCCTCGTTGACGACGGTGACTCGCATCCGGAAGGTCTGGTTGGTCGCCACGAAGGCGACGCCCTGGTCGACGAAGAGCCGCGGGCCTCGATCGGACCCGGGGGACTGGAGCACCACGGTGGGGAGCGTCGCCCGGCCCCAGCCCTGGTGTCGGTCGGGGACCGGCCCGATGACCGACGCGGTGGGGACACCTACCGTGCCCCCGACGCAGTCCACGGCGCCGCTGATGACCAGCGCCTTCAGCATCGCCGGGCTGGGGTCGACGCCGCCGGTGCGCTGGCGCCACCATTGAACGTAGAGGGCGCAGAGCCCGCTCACGTGCGGCGCCGCGAGGGAGGTTCCCGAGGCCGAAGCGTATCTCCCGGGGTAGAGCGGGATGCCGACGGACGACGCGGACGTCGAGTGCGTCGTGCTGATGTTCATCCCCGGCGCCACGACGGTGGGCAACAGGCGCCCGTCCTTCGCGGGACCGACGCTGCTCCTGGCGGCCAGCGACCGGATGTCCGGCGAGTGCTCGCTATCGCCCAGGCGCCCCGAGACGGACGCGCCGACGCTGATGACGTTCTTGGCCTCCCAGGGCGTAGAGACGGTGCCCGACGCCCCCTCCGTCGGGTAGTTGTTTCCCAGCGCGGCGACGATGGCCAGCGGCACCCCCGAGTCGTCGTTGAGCGCGTCGCGAACGGCGCGGTCGTAGGTCTCCGAGCGGCTGGTGTAGCCCACGTTGAACACCGCCCGCTTATCCTCCCTCACCTCCCAGCTGTTGTTCGCGATCGTCACCGCGAGCTCTCCCAGGCGCTTGACGCGGCGGGAATCGTCGGAGGAATCGGGGTCGCCTGTGTTGATCGGGTTGAGGCTGCCGAAGGACGCGCCCGGCGCGACCCCGAGGCCGTAGAGGAAGCCGTCGGCGTCGACGTCTGCGACAGCGGGGTTGCCGACCGCGGCGCCTGCAACGTGCGTCCCGTGTCCATAGGTGTCGGTCGCGAAGGCCCCGCCGGTCAGGTCCTCGAAGAACACCCCGCGACCGCGGAGGGCGGGGTGGAGCGTGGGGTCGTGGTTGGTGTCGATCCCGGAGTCGACGAAGCCGATGAGCACGCCCGCACCGTCGAGCGAGAGCGAGGTCAGGAGGTTGCGATAGCCCACGGCGGGCTGGGTGTCCGGCGGCGGCGTGGCATCGAGCCGTCCGGCGACGATCGACGCCGAGCGCTCGTCCAGGGGCACGTCGGTGCCGGTGCCCTCCACCATGAAGACGTCGGGATGCTGCGCGATGCGCGGCAACCGTGAGAGGTCGACCGTCGCCTGGATCAAGCCGGGACCGACGATCGACGGTGCCGCCGCGTCGGCGTCGTGGGACTCCAGCATCAGCCCGAGCACCGCATCGACGGCCTCGACCGGGAGCACCTCGACCCGGAGCCGCCGCTCGCCGCTCGCCCCGTCGAGGGAGGGGTGGAGCCGGTAGGCGGGCTGCATGGGCTCGCACCACGCGACGAAGTCCAGGCTGCGGACCACCGCCACCGAGTCGGCGGGAAGGATCGCCCAGAGGCCGTACGGGGGAATCGGGTGGAGCTGCGAGCCGCCCGCGGCGCGGATCGCGTCGAGCCACGACGCGGTGAGCGGACCCTCGAGCTGGATGATCCAATGGGGCCACGTCGAGACGAGCGACGGCGGCACGGTCAGCTCGGGCGCAGGCTCCGGGATGGGCTGGGAGAGATCGAGCGTCACGGAGGCGAGCCGCAGCAGGTTGCGGTCGCGTAGCAGGCGCGCACGAAAGCCCTGGGCCGCGAGCGCGTCGAGCGAGCCGGTGAGCGCCACCATGTACCCGTCGGGGTGCTCGCGCACGATGCGCAGCCCCGCGTTCAGGATCCTCCCTTTCAGCGCGGCGCCGTGCCCCACCGCACCGGAGGGGATGTGGGCTGTGATGAAGCAAACGTCTTCGAGGGGCAGGCTCATGGGTCACGGCTCCCGCGTCGTGTCGACGAGACGGCGTGGAGCATATGCCACCACCCACCTCTGGCGGGTGTGTGCGCAGGCGCCCGGTGGGGCATGACTGCCAGGGCCCCCTTCGCTCTGCGAAGCAACACCGCGCCGCGCCGATCCGGGTGGCATGGGCGCTGCTCTGATCACTGAGACATCGCCAGGCACCTGTTGCGGAGGTCCGTCATGCACATTCCCAGCGCTTCCCAGTCGCTCCATGCCCGTGGATGGCTGCTCGTCGCGATGGCGGCGCTCGTCGGTGGATGCGCCGAGGCGACCGGCGCACCCGACGGGGCCGACCTCCTCCCCACGCCGACCCTCACGGTGCTCGGCCCGATCGGGACCGCCACCACCAGCGCCCCCAACCTCCCCTCGGCGACCCTCCGGCTCTCGACCGAGCCCGAGGCCTTCCGGGTGGGGGTCGAGCGCGCCGCGTCCGGCGGCCCCGCCTTCGCGGTGCCCGCCTTCGAAGTGGGCGACGGCGTCGGGCTCTTCCTCACGGTCGGAACCCTCGTCGCCATCGTCTCGGGCGTCGACGCGGCGCACCTCCTGGCGGAGACCGTCGAGTGCGAGCGCGGCCAGACGGAGAGATGCGCTGTGCAGTTCGAGAGCCTGATCAGCGGCCAGAACGCCGACCTCGGCGCCGCGCTCGGCCCCTACGCCCGCCTCGTCTCGGAGGCGGCCACCGACGTGCAACTAGTGACCTGGACGCCGGTGCGCAACGGCTTCCCGCAGTACCCGGTGATCTCGCTCCAGGGCATCCGGGACGGGCGCATCCTCGGGATCGTGGTGTTCCGAGAGATTCCTTCGGCCCGCTGAGCCATGGCGGCTGGGCGGGGAGGCACCATGAATGTGCGCATGTCGCCCGAGATACGCACCGCGGCGCCACCGGGGAGGTCGTGATGGCAACCGTGGCGAGCCTCATCGCCCAGCGGAGGGCGGCGATACTCCGTCGCTGGGCGGAGGACGCGAAGACGGCCTCGGCGGCGCGCGGGCTGTCGTCCTTCGAGCTGAGCAACAAGGTCTCCCGCTACCTTGACCTGCTGGGCCGGTGGGACGACCCGACCGGGGAGCGGCGACGCCAGCTCACCAACCACCTCTCGGCCCGCCTCCGCGAGGGCTATCGGCTCAACGACATCCTGGAAGAGCTGATGATTCTCGGCACCTGCGTGACCCTGGAGGTCACCGCCGCCGGGGGCGACGAGGGCGTCGACGCGACGGAGCTGGCGCGGCTCCACACGACCCTCCGAGAGGACGCAGGCGCGACGATCGAGGTGGTCACGCGCTACCTGCTCAACGACGTGCAGGTGGAGAAGCAGTACCTCCGACGCCTGCAGTCGCTCGCCAGCGACGCGCTTCTCAGCCGCGAGGGCGGGGGCGCGCTCACCGATCACCTCCGGGAGGTGCTCGAGCTGGCGATGGAGGCGGTCGGGGGACAGACCGCGGCGCTCCTCCTCCACGACAAGGAGCGCGAGGTGCTCTGGGTGGCGGCCTCCGCCGGCCTCGTCGAAGAGCCCCTGATGAACTACGTCACCGACCCCGGCTCGGGCTCCTTCGTCGCCGAGGTGGCCGGCCGAAGGGACGAGACCACGGAGGTGCTCGACGCGGAGACCACCGAGCTGGAGGTGAGCGAGCTGCTGCGGCAGAGCGGCATCCACTCGCTGCTCGGGGTGCGCCTCCCCGCGAGGCACCCGCTGCTGGGGGTGCTGTACATCGGCATGACCGAGCGTCGGCCCTTCTCCCTGAAGGAGGTGCAGCGGCTGGAGTCCTTCGGAGCGCAGCTCACGCAGCACCTGGAGCAGGCCCGGCTTCACGCCAGGCTGAAGTCGACCGTCGAAGACCTGCGCATCGACCAGGTGCTCCGCGAGCGCTTCATCTCGGTGCTGGCGCACGACCTCCGCAACCCGCTGAGCGTCATCCGGTCGGCCGCCCACCTGCTCGACCAGCAGGCCGACATGCTCGGCGACCTCCGCGAGCTCCCGGCCCGCGTCCTGCGCAACGCGCTCCGCGCCGACGTGATGATCCGCGACCTGCTCGACGTGCTGCGCATCCGGGCGGGGCACGAGCTCCCGCTCACGCTCGCGGAGTGTGACCTCCTCGAGGTCGCGCGCGGCGCCTGCCGCGAGCTCACCGACGTCTACGGAGACCGCTTCGTGCTCCACGGCGATACGCCGGTGCGAGGCACCTGGAGCGCCGACGCCCTCCACCGCGCCCTCTGGAACCTCGGCGCCAACGCCGTGAAGTACGGCTCGCCGGAGACCCCGGTCGAGGTCACGGTCCGGTGCCTCGACGACGGGGCCGAGATCACCGTGCGCAACCAGGGTCCGGTGATCAGCGAGGCCGATCGCACGACCCTCTTCGAGCCCTTCGCCCAGCGCACCGGCGACGAGGGCGGCGCGCAGGAGGGCTGGGGTCTCGGGCTGACCCTCGTGCAGAGCTGCGCCCGGGCGCACGGCGGCAGCGTCGCGGTCACGAGCTCGCCGGAGGAGGGCACCGCCTTCACCATCAAGATCCCCTACGACTCACGGAGCTTCCGATCCGGGGCCGCGGCCCCCTGAGGCCGTGCGCTGGAGCGCGTTGACCCGTCGCTGGGGATGGGGTTCCACTGCGCGCGATGCTCACCGATCGTCGCTTCGCATTCGTTGGCGCGGGCAACATGGCCGAGGCCCTCATCCGAGGGCTCATCGCCTCCGGCGCCGTCCCCGCCTCGCACATCACCGCCTCGGGCCGCCGCAAGGACCGCATCGAGCGCACCGCCGAGCGCCTCGGCATCACCGCCGCGCACGACAACGCCCAGTGCGTCGCCGGGGCCGACGTGGTGATGCTCTGCGTGAAGCCCCAGGTGCTGCGCCCGGTGCTCGATCAGGTGGGCCGGGACATCCCCCGTGAGGCCCTGGTCATCAGCGTCGCCGCGGGCATCGGCACCGCCGCCATGGAGGCGCAGCTCGCGCCCGGCCAGCGCGTGGTGAGGGCGATGCCCAACACCGGGGCCCTCGTGCGGCAGAGCGCGACGGCCATCTCCGCCGGGTCGAGCGCGACGGAGCACGACCTCGAGGTCGCCAAGGAGATCTTCGACCGCGTGGGGCGCACGGTGGTGGTCGACGAGGTGCACCTCGACGCGGTCACCGGGCTCTCGGGCAGCGGACCGGCGTACATCTTCCTCATCATCGACGCGCTGGCCGACGCCGGGGTGAAGGTCGGCCTCTCCCGCGACGTCGCCCTCGAGCTCGCGGCGCAGACGGTGATGGGCTCCGCGCAGCTCCTGCTGCAGACCGGCGAGCACCCCGGCAAGCTCAAGGACCAGGTGACCTCCCCCGGCGGCACCGCCATCGCCGGGCTGCACACGCTCGAGGCGGGCGGCCTGCGCACGACGCTGATCACCGCGGTCGAGACCGCCACGCGCCGCTCCAAGGAGCTGGGCGAGGCGGCCGCGGCATACGTGCACAAGTAAGCGACGAAAGGCATCCTCCCGCATGAGCACCGACGACGCCCTGGAGATCACCCACGAGACGACGCCCAACCGCGACGGCTGGATGCTCTCGCTCCGCAAGACCGTCGCCCGCCGCCCGCGCCCCCACGGCGACGAGGCCCCGCGGCGCCCGGTGCTCATCGTCCCCGGCTACGGGATGAACTCCTTCATCTTCGGCTTCCACCCGACCGGGCGCTCGCTGGAGCACCACCTCGCGTGGCGAGGCTTCGAGGTCTGGAGCGTCGACCTCCGCGCGCAGGGCCGCTCCCGCTCCACTGGCGGCGCCCTGACCGGCTGGGGCCTCGACGAGCTCGCCACCATCGACACCGCCGCCGCGGTGGCCCACGTGCTCGACCGCACCGACACCGGGGCCTCGCAGGTCGACCTCATCGGCTGCTCGCTGGGCACCTCCATCATGCTCGCCCACGCGGTGCTCGGCGACCGGGAGCGCCTCGGCTCGCTCGTCGCCTTCGGCGGCCCGCTCCGCTGGGCGCAGGTGCACCCGCTGGTGGCGCTGGCCTTCCGCTCTCCCTGGCTCGCCGCGGCGCTGCCCTTCAAGGGGACGCGCAAGATGGCGGAGCTCGCGCTGCCGCTGCTGCTCAAGACCCCGCTGATGTCGATCTACCTCAACCCCCAGAGCTCGGACATGAGCCGCTGGAGGGAGATGATCGCCACGGTCGAAGACCCGATCCCCCAGATCAACGGCGAGATCGCCCGATGGATCCTCGACCGCGACCTGACCCTCCAGGGCACCAACATCACGAAGGCGGTGGAGGGCCTCGGCAACCCGCTGCTCTGCGTCGTGGCCCGCCAGGACGGGATCGTGCCCGCGGAGACCGCCCGCTCCCCCTACCTCCACTCGGGCGCCGCGCTGAAGGCGCTGCTGGAGGTGGGCGACGAGAAGCTCCCGCACGCCCACGCCGACCTGTTCCTGTCGAGGGAGGCCGAGGCGAGGGTCTTCGAGCCGACGGCGGAATGGCTCGCCCGGCCGACTTCCGGGATCGCCGGAGTGTGATAAGAGCGGCGCTCCCATGAGCGACCCCTCAAAGCCCACCGACGACTTCGCCGCCCTCTTCGAACAGTCCGGAGGCGTGCAGAAGCGCAGCGGTCCCGCCGTGAAGGTGGGGGCCCGCGTCGAAGCCGTCATCGTGCAGATCACCCGCGACGCCGTCTTCGTCGACCTCGACCAGAAGCGCCAGGCGTACATGGACCGTGCGGAGATCCTCGGCCCCGACGGCCAGCCCACGCTGAAGGTCGGCGACAAGCTCGTCGCCCACGTGCTGGAGATGGACGGCAAGTCCGGCTCCGTGCGCCTCGGCCGCACGCTCGGCAAGGGCGGCGACGTGGCCTCCCTCGAGCTCGCCCGAGAGCAGGGCATCTCCGTCGAGGGCAAGGTCGTCTCGATCAACAAGGGCGGCGCCGAGGTGGAGCTTCACGGCGTGAAGGCCTTCTGCCCGACCTCGCAGCTCGACAACCGCTTCGTGCAAGACCCCACGACCTTCATCGGCAAGACCCTGCAGTTCAAGGTCACCGAGGTCCGCGAGGGCGGCCGCAGCATCGTGCTGTCGCGCCGCGCCCACCTCGAGGTCGAGTCGCGCGAGGCGATGGACCGGCTCCTGACCACCCTCGCCCCGGGCGCCGTGGTGAAGGGCACCGTCACGGGTGTCCGCGACTTCGGCGCCTTCGTCGACCTCGGCGGCGTCGAGGGCCTCGTGCCCGCGAGCGAGCTCTCCCACGACTCCCACGTCCGCCCCGCCGACATCGTGCACGTGGGCGACGCGATGGAGGTGCAGGTGAAGGAGATCCGCGGCAGCGGTCGCGACACCAAGATCACCCTGTCGCTCAAGGCCCTCTCGGGCGACCCCTGGGACGCCATCGAGGTCGTCGCCCCGGTCGGCCGCGTGGTCGCCGGCGCGGTCACCCGCCTCGCGGACTTCGGCGCCTTCGTGCGCCTCGGCAACGGCATCGAGGGGCTGCTCCACGTGTCGGAGCTCCCGGGCCGCGTCGACCATCCCTCCAAGGTGCTCGCCGAGGGTCAGGCGCTGCTGGTGGTGGTCCGCTCCGTCGACCGCGGCGCCAAGAAGATCTCCCTCGCGCTCGCCCCCGAGGGCGCCTCCGCGGGCACCGCCGCGCAGGCGATGTCCCTCCCGGTCGGAACCATCGTGAAGGCCACCGTCGACCGCCACGAGACCTTCGGGGTCTTCGTCCAGGTCGAAGGCTCTCGCGGCCGGGCCGGTCGCGGGCTCATCCCCATGTCCGAGCTGGGCATCCCCCGCGGCGCCGACCTCCGCAAGCACTTCCCCGAGGGCAGCACCGTCACCGCCAAGGTGCTCGAGACCGGCGAAGGCCGCCTGCGGCTCTCCATCCGAGCCATCGGCGTCGACGAGGAGCGCGCGGCCTACGACGGCTACCAGCGCTCCACCAAGGGCCCCGGCAAGACCGGCGCAACCCTCGGCGACCTGCTGAAGGCGCGCACCGCCAAGCGCTGACCGACCCTGAAGGGCGGAGGGCTCCCCCCCTTCGCCCTTCGCCCTCTCTCCCCGAATCACATCCCCGCGCGCACGTCCTCCGAGAGCCCGGTGGCTCCGTTGGGCGCGTCGCCGAGGGTGCCGCTGCGACCTCCGCCGCCCCCCGCGCCGCCGCCGCCTCGCATGCAGGTGAGCCCGGAGATCATGGGCGCCGCGCCCAGGTAGTAGACGCACACCGACGGCCCGCCCGGAGCGCCCGAGCCGCTGCCCGCGTCGCCCCCGCTGCCGCCTCGCGCCCCGGCGCCGCCGCTGCCCGCGTTGCCGGTCGCCCCGCCGCCGCTGCCCGGGTTGCCCCCGGAGCCGCCGGAGCCGCCGTCGCCGCCGTCGCCGCCGCGCCCGCCGCGGCCCGTGTTGGCCTGGCAGTCCTCGATGCGCAGCGTCGACGAGACGCTCATCACCGCGAACGACCCGCCGCCCCCGGAGCCGCCGCGCCCGGCCCCGCCGCCGCACCCGCCGCCGCCGCCGCCGCCGCCGCCTCCGCCGTTGTAGTCGTTGCACGAGAACGGGAACTGGTACGTCCTCCCCCCGGTCCCCGCGCCGCCGCCGCCGCCGCCGCCTCCCGCGGTGCCGTCGGTGCCCGGGAGCCCCACCGGCGCGATGTAGATCCCCGTGTCGTTGCGCACCGTGCCCACGGTCGGGGCGCTGCGTCCGTTGCTCCCTCCGCGGCCGTCCGCGCCCGCGCTCGCCGCGCCCGCGCCAGGCGGACTCACCGCCGCCGAGCCCGCGCAGATGCCGACGCAGCCCACGCAGGTCCCGGTGCGCACGGCCGCCGCGCCGCCGTTGCCCGCCGCCGCGCCGCCCGGAGCGACCGACCCCACCGAGCCTGGCGCGCCGTTGTTGGCGCCGCTCGCGGAGGCCCCACCCTGTCCGCCGCTCGCGCCGCAGCTCGACGATCCCGCCGCGCCTCCGCCGGGCGTTCCGCCGCTGGTGCCGTTGCGTCCGATCGCCCCGTCGGCGCCGTCCGCGCCGAGCGCTCCGTTGGCCCCGGCCCCCGAGACGATGGTGCAGCCTCGCAAGGTCAGCAGGGAGTTCAACGCCCTCACCCCGTAGCTGCTCTCTCCCGGCGCCGTCGCCGCCGCGGACTGCACCGTCACGAGCTGCAGCTCCGTGGAGACCGTGAGGTTCTGCGCCAGCACCGCCGTCGCGTCGCCCTGGATCACCGTCGCGTTGGAGCGCGCCCTCGCCCAGCCCATCGTGTCGTCGTAGCCGCCGTAGATGCTCACCCCGGAGCCGAGCTGCACCGAGCCGAGGTAGAGCCCCGCCGCCGCGTACACCGGGCGCGCGGGCGCTCCGGCGCTGGCCGCCGTGATGGCAGCGGGCAGCGTACGCTTGGGCATCGCCATGGTGCCGGGGTTGGCGTCGTCGCCTCGGGGAGAGACGAACACCGCGCGGCCCGCATCGCCATCGATGCCGTCGCAGTTGCTGTCGCGGAACATCAGGTCCGGCGCGTCGGCCTCCATCGCGTTGCACTCGCAGCCGTTGGCCGACATGCGGTCGAGGTCGACGAAGCCCGCGGCGCAGGTGAGCGAGCAGCTCCCCATCACACAGGCGGCGGTCTGGTTCATCCCCGCCGTGCAGCGCGTGCCGCAGGTGCCGCAGTTCATCGGGTCGGTCTGGTAGTCCGGGCCGCGGTGCGCGCAGGTCGGCGCAGTGCCCATCACCATGCACACGTCCATGGTGCAGGTGTCGCGGTCGTCGCAGTTGTAGGCCGCGCTCCTCACGCAGCGCAGCCGCGCCGGCTCACAGCTCCAGGTCCCGGTGCAGGGGTCGCCGTTGAGCCTCGCGCAGGTCGCGTCGCCGATCTCGCACGGCAGCTCCCGCACGCAGCCGCTGCCCAGCGCGCAGAAGTTGTCGCCCGGGCAGCGCATGTCGTTGGCGACGTGCGTGCAGCGCCCCATCGCCCGGTCGCACGCGTCGTCGGTGCAGGCCACCGCGTCGTCACAGCTCGCCGGACCGCCCACCACCACGCAGTGCCCGAAGCGGCACGCCTGGGCGTTGTCGCAGAGGTCCGGCGCGGTGCAGTCGTCGGCAGTGCGGCACGCCCGTCCCGCGTCCGCGGCGGCGTCGCTCGCGGTGTCCGAGGCGACGTCCCTCGAAACGTCCGCCCCGGTGTCTCCCCCGGCGTCTACGACGTCGGGGACGCCGAGGTCGGACAGCTCGCCCGCATCGGCGGACCCGGAGTCCGGGTCGAGCACCGAAGGCGGGTCGTCGCTGCAGGCGACGAGAAATGAAACCCCGAGCGACAAGAGCAGAGGACGTCCCATGTTGCCGAGGATATCCCAGGCCCCGCGACCGCGGAGGGCCTATGCTCGCCAGCGAAATGACCGAGACCACCGGGTTGCTGAAGGCGAAGCTGACCGTGGGGCTGAGCCCCGAGCGGCTGGAGATCGAGGACGAGGGGCACCTCCACGCGGGCCACGCCGGCGCCAGGGAGCACGGCGGCGGGCATTACCGGGTGACCGTGGTCAGCTCGGCCTTCGAGGGAATGGGGCCGGTCGCCCGGCACCGGAAGGTCTACGCGCTGCTGGAGGACGAGTTGAAGACGCGGGTGCACGCGCTCGCGCTCACGACCCTCACGCCTGCGGAGGCCGACGCACCCTCACCTGCTTGACCCGTCGAGCGCTCGCCTCGACCACCTCCAGCACCGCGCCGCTGGGGACCGCGATCAGCTCGCCGGTCTGAGGGATGTGCCCCGCGAGCACGATGCAGAGCCCCGCCAGCGTCGAGTAGCGTTCGCTCTCCGGCAGGTCGAAGTCGATCGCGCGGTTGACCTCGTGCATGGGCAGGCTCCCCACCACGAGGTAGCTCCCGTCGTCCTCGCGCTTCACCTGGATCGGCGCCGGGTCGTTCTCGCTGAGGATCTCCCCGACCAGCTCTTCGACGAGGTCCTCGACGGTGACGAGCCCGATGACGGTGCCGATCTCGTCGACCAGCATCGCCAGCGGGGTCCGGTCGGACTGGAGTTCCTTGAGCAGCGCCACCGCGAGGGCGTTGCCCGGCGAGAACTTGATCGGCCGGAGGTGCGCCTCGAGCGACACGTTGCCGCCGCGCAGCGCCGGGCCCAGCAGGTCGCGGAGCGTCACGTACCCGACGATGTTCTCCGGGGTGCCGTCGTACACCGGCAGCCGGGAGAAGCGCGCCTCTCGGGTGATCCGCTCCAGGGCCTCCACGGACGCGTCCTTCGAGACCGCCACCACCACCGCCCTCGGGACCATCACGTCCACGGCGCGCAGCCCCTGGAAGTCGATCGCCCTGGAGGCGATCTCGCTCGCGCTCTTGTCGAGCGACCCGACCCGCGCGGCCTCCTCGACCAGCTCCTGGATCTCCTCGGGAGAGAGCCTCGCCTCGGTGAAGCTCGTCTTGTCCCCGAAGAGCCGCAGCACCACGTTGGACGCCGCGGTGAGCACCCACACCAGGGGCTTCACCACCGAGGCCATCGCCCGAAGCGCGGGCCCCAGCAGCAGCGAGTACCGCTCGGCCATGCGCAGCGCGAGCGACTTGGGCACCAGCTCGCCCACGACGATCTCCAGAAACGAGATGCCCGCGATGACCACGACCAGCCCCAGCGTCGCGGCGTAGGCGCCGACCCCCGGCACCCCGCGTAGCGCGTCGGCGACGTGGTGCGCGAGCGACTCCCCTCCGAAGGCCGCCGCGGTCGTGCCGATCACCGTGAGCCCGATCTGCACCGTCGCGAGAAACCTCTCGGGCTCCTCGCGCAGCCAGCGCACCGCCCCGGCGCCCCGGCGGCCCTCCGCGGTGAGCTCCGCGAGGCGCGTCTTGCGCACCGAGAGCACCGCGATCTCCGCGGCCGCGAAGACCCCGTTGAGCAGCATCAGCACCAGGACGATCAGCAGCTCGCCGATCATCCGTGACCGTGACCGTGACCGTGACCCTCGTCGTGGTCGTGGCAGCGCGCGTCGACCCACCCGACCCAGTACGGACCGTCGGGCCCGTACTCCCGCTTCCAGATCGGGACGCGCGCCTTGATCTCGTCGATGAGCGCCTTGCACGCCCGGAAGGCCTCGCCCCGGTGCACCGCGCTCGCCGCGCAGACCACCGCGGCGTCTCCGACGCCCAGCGTCCCCACCCGATGCAGCGCCGCCAGCCGCACGCCCGGGTTGGCCGCGGCGATCTCGGCCCCGATGCGCTGCATCTCCGCGACCGCCATCGTCGCGTAGGCCTCGTAGTCGAGGCGCGTCACCGCGCGGCCCTCGTTGTGGTCGCGCACCACCCCCACGAACACGTCGATGCCCCCCGCCGTGGGGTGCGACACCGCCGCGATCACCCGCTCTACGGAGAGCGCCTCGCTCGACAGCTCGAACACCGCCTCACTCCTCCCGACGCCAGGTGCCGGTGCGTCCGCCGGACTTCTCGAGGAGGGCGACCTCGGTGATCGCCACCCCCCGCTCCAGGCCCTTCACCATGTCGTAGAGCGCCAGCGCGGCGATCGACGCCCCCGTCATGGCCTCCATCTCCACCCCGGTGCGGTCCCAGGCCTCGGCCGTCACGACGATTTCCGCCCCCTCGTCCACCCAGCTCAGCGCCACCGTGACGCCCGTCAGCGCGACGTGGTGACACAGCGGGATCACCTCCGGCGTGCGCTTGGCCCCCATGATCCCGGCGAGGCGCACCGTGGCGCCCACGTCGCCCTTCGGCCCGTCGCCCGATCGCGCCGCCGCCGCCGTCTCCGGGAGCATCCGCACCCGGGCCCTCGCCACCGCGCGCCGGGCCGTCTCGACCTTCTCTCCCACCCCCACCATGTGCACCGCGCCGGAGGCGTCGACGTGCGTGGGCCTCGCTGTCTTGCTCGTCATCGTCGCCCTACCATCGCACAGCTCCCGCGGGCGCGTGCTAGCGTCCCGGCCGACGCTTGTGTTGAGCAACGTGGTGAGGTTCCTGGCGCTGATCGGCGCCCTCGTGTTCGTGCATGAGCTCGGTCACTTCGCGTGGGCGAAGGCGTACGGCATCAAGGTGCTGAAGTTCTCGCTCGGCTTCGGGCCGCGCATCTTCGGCATCCGCTACGGGGAGACCGACTACTGCATCGGCCTCGTCCCCTTCGGCGGCTTCGTGAAGATGCTCGGCGAAGACCCGAGCGACGAGATCCCCCACGAAGACCTCCCCCGCGCCTTCCACGCCCAGCCCCTCGCCCGGCGCTTCGTGGTCGTCCTGGCCGGGCCGCTGATGTCCCTTCTCTTCCCGGTGCTGCTCTACTTCGTCGCCCTCCTCGGGCGCAGCGACCTCACCGCCCCGGTCATCGGAACCGTCGCCGCCGGCTACGCCGCCGCCGGGGTGCTCCTCCCGGGCGACCGCGTCACGGCCATCGACGGCGCCGCGGTGAGCTCCTTCGAGGAGGTGCGCGAGGCCATCGCCCGCTCTCCCCGCCACGCGCTCCGCTTCGACGTCGAACGCGGCGGGCAGCCCGTGACCGTGCGCGTCACCCCCGAGGCGGTCACCACCGCGCTGCCCTTCAACGAGCGCGTGACCACTGGATTCCTGGGCGTCTCGCCGGGCTTCCCGCTGCCCGTCGTCGGGGTGCGCTCCCCGTCGCCCGCCGACACCGCGGGACTGCGCACCTTCGACACCGTGACCATGTACCGGGGCGCCCCGGTGCGGCGCTGGGCCGACCTCGAGGCCGCCCTCACGCGCTCGCACGGCTCCACGGTGCCGCTCGCGTTCCTCCGACCGAGGGCCATCGAAGGGGCGCTCGGGGGCCTCGTCGACCTGGAGGTCTTCGACCCGGGCCTCGCGCAGATCGCCCCCGAGGCGGGCACCGGCGAGATGACCACCCGCACCGGCATCGAGCCCTCGGACCTCTACCTCTCGGACGTCGCGGCAGACAGCCCCGAGGCCCTCATGGGGCTGCGCCGCGGGGCGCGCGTCATCTCCCTCGACGGCACGGTCCCTCCCTCCTGGGAGCGCTTCATCGCCGCGCTCACCGAGGGCCCCGCCCGCCTCCGCACGCTGCGCTTCGCCATCGACCGCCACGAGGCCGTCGGCGGCTTCTCGCTCCGCCCGGTGGTGATGACCGACGAGTTCGGCGAGCGCTCGGTGCACCTCCGCACGGGCCTCGAGCGCTGGCGCCCCATCGTCTCCGACCCGCCGATCGCCAACCCCGCCCCGGTCCGCTACGCCCTCTCCGGCGCGCTCTCCGAGACCGCCGAGGCGATGCGCTTCCTCAGCCTCGGCATCGTGCGCATGCTCCAGGGCCGCGTGCCGGTGACCAGCGTGGGCGGCCCCATCGCCATCTACGACGCCTCGCGCAGCGTCGCCGTCGACGGCGTCTGGGGATACTTCCGCCTGATGGCCCTCATCAGCCTCAATCTGGGCCTGCTCAACCTGCTGCCGGTGCCCACCCTCGACGGCGGCCACCTGCTCTTCTTCGGCATGGAGGCCGTGATGCGCCGCCCGGTCCCGCTGCGGGTGCGCCAGGTGGCCTCGGTGCTCGGGCTGCTCCTGGTGGTCGGGGTGATGGTGCTCGCCTTCCGCAACGACCTCGAACGCAAGCTCGGCGGCGAGGTCAGGGTCGGTCGCGCATCTCCGACGGTACAGGCTAGAGTGTAGGACATCATGCGACGCGCCCTCGAGATCGAGATCGAAGCCTGCGACGCCCTGCTGGGCCTGCTCCGCGTCCACGCCGCCGCGGAGGTGCACCGCTGGCCGTCGCACCTCTCCGGCGGGCTCTCGCTCGCCATCGACGACGAGATGGAGCGCCTGGAGCCCATCGTCCGCGACCTCGGCATCGCCTACCAGTGCCTCGAAGACCACGGCGTCGCGACCATCGACCGCACGCCGCAGTCGCGCTTCTCCGACGTCGACGGCGCCTTCCACCTGGTGGCCTGCCCCATCGTCATCAACATCGACCTCGACCCGCTGCGCATCGCCCTCGACCGCGGCGACCAGCCCACCCGCGAGGGGGCCATCGAGGTCGCCAACGCGCTGCGCACCGTGCTCGCCTCCCTCGCCCGAAGCGAGCTGCTCGTCTATCACAAGCTCGTCCTCGCAGGCGCCGAGCAGCCCGCCGACCGCGCGCTGCGCTTCGCCGACGCCTACCTCGCCGCCGCGTGGGCCAGCGCCCCCGCCCCGGAGCCCGCGCTCCCGTCGATGCTCCCGGTCGCCATCGGGTACGACCCGCACCCCGCGCTCTCCGGCGCCTCTCCGGGGGTCGGCCGTACCGCCGAGTCCACCGAGGTGTTCCGCCTCGACCTCGACCCCAACGCCCTGGAGGACGCATGACCCGTCGGGCCCGCGCGGCCGCCCTGGCCGCACTGCTCCTGGGCCTCGCTCCCGCCGCCGCCTCGGCCACCACCATCGTCCCGATCACCACCGAGGAGCTCACCCGGCGCTCGGACGAGGTGCTCGTCGCCACCGTGCGCGCCTCCACCTCCCGCTGGGAGCGCGGGCTGATCGTCACCGACCACGAGCTCGTCGTCGAGGCCTCCATCCGCGGCCGCACCGTCGTGCGCAGCACCGTCTTCGTCCGCACCCCCGGCGGCGTCGTGGGCCGCATCGCGCAGACCGTCCCCGACGCGCCGATGCTCGAGCTCAACCGCAGCTACCTCTTCTTCCTCTCCGGCGGCGTCGGCCAGGTGCGCTACCTCGCGCACCTCACCGCGGCGGTGGTTCCGGTCGAGTCCACCGCCCGGGGCGAGCTCGTGGCCCGGCCGTCCTCGTCGCTCCTCGTCGACCGCTCGCAGCCCTCGCCCACCCCGGTCGCGCCGCCGCCGATGCCGCTGCCCGCGATGCTCGACCTCGTCCGCGCGGTGCCCCGTTGAGGCGCCTCGTCGCGACCGCCGCGCTGCTCGCCTCCTTCGGCGCCGCGTCCCCCGCGCAGGCCTTCTGCCGCACGATGACCTCCCGCGTCCGCGCCCAGGAGGGCGAGTGCCCGATGTACGGCGTCGCCCTCTCCTGGCGAAACCTCTGCACGGGCTACGCGCTCTACCGGGCCAACCTGCCGATGGGCCTGACGATGCCCGACCTCGACCGCATCACCGCCTCGTCGACCGGCGCCTGGGGCCGCGTCGCCTGCGACGACAACGGCCGAGAGCCCCAGTACTACCGCATCGTCCCCAACGGAACGACCTCCAACCCCACCGGCTACAACCCCTTCGGATCGAACTCCAACACCGTGGCCTTCCGGCCGAGGTGGGAGGACGACGCGCTCCACCGGCCGGGCACCATCGCCATCACCGTGGTCACCTTCGACTCGCTCACCGGCGAGATCTTCGACGCCGACATCGAGCTCAACAGCCGCGCCAGCGCCAACCCCGGGGGCTTCGTCTTCGCCTCGGGGCGCATGCCCGAGCCCGACGAGTGCGACCTCCAGACGATCCTCACCCACGAGTTTGGCCACTTCCTCGGCCTCGCCCACTCCGACATCTCCCGCGCGGTGATGTACCCGACCGCGGGCCTCGGCGAGATCCGCAGCGACCTCAACAGCGACGACTCCGCCGGCGTGTGCGCCATCTACCCCGAGCGCGCGACCCCGCCGGGGCGCTGCATCGGCGTCCCCTACGGCGGCCTCGCCACCACGCCGGGCGGCGCCACCGTCGTCGGCCCCAACAACGTCTCCTGCGCCGTCGGTCGCAGCCCTCGCGGCGCACCCGGCGCGATCGCCCTCGCCCTGCTCGGCCTCGCGGTCGCGCTCCGCCGTCGACGGTGTGAATCGCGATTGACGCCCGGAGCGTGACGTCTCGCTCGCGGCGCTCCGCTCACACCGGGCTGTGAACGATCGTCCACGAGCGAGGGGCCCGCGACGGCCCCGCGGTTGAACGCCAGCCGCGCGGGTTCTCTTCGCTCCCGCCGCTGATTTTGTGGGTCTTCGTTGTTGGTACGACGGCTGCTCTATCGCCTTCCCGGAGGCGACGAGCGCAATGACCCAACCGACCAACGAGACTACGCAGACCGACCGGGAACTCATCACCAGATTGCTGCGCGGCGACGCCGCAGGCTGGCGGGAGTTCCAGGTGCGCTTCGACCGCCTGGTACGGCGGCAGGTCGAGCGCGTCTGTCGCGGCTTCGCGCGAGCCCTGGGCAGCGACGAGATGGAGGAGATCCGCGCGGAGTTCTACCTCTCGCTGGTCGACCGCGAGATGCGCAAGCTCCGGCTCTTCGACCCGACGCGCGGGCTCAAGCTCTCGAGCTGGGTGGCGCTGCTCGCGGGCAACGCCGCGCGGGACTTCCTTCGCGCCCACCGCCGCCGCCCGGCGACGCTCAGCGCCACCGGCGAGGTCGACCGCGTCGACGAGCGCGACCTCTTCGAGGACACCGCCTCCCGAGAGCGCTGCGGCCGCGCCCTCGACGCGCTCCGCACCTTCTCGCCGCACGACCAGCGGCTGCTGCTGATGCTCCACGTCGAGGAGGCCTCGGTCGACGACATCGCCCGCTCCTGCGGCGGATCGGAGAAGACCGTCTACACCCGAGCGCACCGCATCCGTGCCCAGGTGCGCCAGCGCTGCAACCCCGCCGCCCTCGCCGCCTGAGAGCTCCGCTCCCCTCGCGCCGCCCTCACCCCCCCTCCGCTGCCCCAAAGTTCCGCGCCGCTGCGCCGCCCCCGCTACGGTGCCTCCACGAAGCTCGCGATGCGGCCCCCGCTCACCACCCCATCCCCTGTGACCTGGTCGCTCGGCGTCGCGCTCGTGGCCGCCCACGTGGCCCGGCGCCTCGCCCACCACACGGGGCCAGACGCCCTCGTCCGCTGGGGCGCGATCCGCTCGGGCGAGCATCGCCTCGCGGACGCCTGGCGCCTCGCCGCGCACGGGTGGCTGCACGTCCACGCGATCCACCTCGCGCTCAACCTCGTGCCGCTGCTCCTGCTCGGTCCGTGGATCGAGCAGCGCGTGGGCCGCCGTCGCCTGGCCGCCACATGGACCCTCGCCACCGTCGCGGGCGGCCTGCTCTCGGCCTCCACCGCCCCCTCCGGCGCGCTCATCGTCGGCGCCTCCGGCGGCAGCTTCGGCCTCCTCGGGTTCACCCTCGCGCAGCTCTCCGGCGCGCCCTCTCGCGGCCGCACGGCCCTCGCCGTCTTCGTCGCCGCGCACCTGCTCGCCGACCTCACCGACCCGGGCGCCGCGCTCTCCGCGCACCTGGGCGGCGCCCTCACCGGCGCCATCGCGGGGCTGGTGTTCAGGCCGCGCGAGGCCGCCGTCACGACGGGCTGATCAGCGCGCCGGGTCGCAGCCCAGTCGGAGTCGCACGGAGGTCGCGCCCGAGGAGGCGCGGTCGCACGCCGCGCCGAAGAGCGTGAGGGTGGTGCGCTCCGCGTCGGTCCAGTCCCAGCCGTTCTGACGATCGGGGTCGCGAGCGAGGGCCGCGCCCGCGAGGGTGACGCTCACCGTCGCGCTCGGAGGGACCGCGGACGGCACCCCGAACACGCAGCGCGACACCTGCCGCTGGATCTGGTCGAAGGCGCTGAGCAGGTCGGCCGGCCGCCGGACGCTGTAGTAGGGCCGGGTCGCGGTGGCGGGGTTGGGCCGACCGCCGGCCACCGCGAGCTGCGAGAGCACGGTGATGAGCTCGGGCTGGTTGTCGCCATCGATGCCGACGACGTAGGTGGGGACGCCCTGCGCCGCGAGGCGGGCGACCTCCGAGACGGTGCGGCCGTCGTCGAGGCAGAGGGAGGGGTCGTCCTCGCACTGCTGCTGCCCTGTCCCTCCGAGGGCGGTGCAGGTGCAGCGGGCGCCGTCGAGCGCGCCGTTGCAGTTGGGCGCGCCGTCCGTGGCCAGCAGGATCGCGCGAAACCTCCGCGGCGCCGCGCGGCCGAGGAGGTAGCGCCCGGCGGACTGCACCCCGAGCCAGGTCGGCGTGCGGCCGTTGGGCTCCGTGCGGCTGAAGCGCATCAGCACCGGCAGGGCCTGCGAGAGGCCGGGGTTGAGGTCAGGCGTCGCGCCCACCGCGCAGATGCCGGTGCCACCGATGCCGGGGAAGAACTGCAGCCCCATGGCGATGCGGTCCTGGTAGCGGGGGAGCGTGGCCGCGAGGGCGTCGCGCAGGACGTCCCAGCGGCGGGGCGATCCTGAGCCGCCGAGGAGGTCGCGCTCCATCGAGGTCGAGCGATCGGCGAGGAGGAGCAGCTCGACGGAGGAGGGCGTGGCGTCGACGACCTGCGGGGTGCACACGTCGACGGTGGGCGCGTCGGGCCGGTCGACGCGGACGACGTCGACGCTGGCGTCCACGAGGAGCCCGGTCTTCGCGCCGCAGGACAGCAGCGCCGTCGAGAGCGCCGTGAGGACCAGCAGGGCTGCGCGGTCGCTCATCGGTGCCGCTCCTCAGGAGACCGAGTCCGTCGCCGGCTCGCCGTAGCCCAGCGCGTACCCGCGCCAGTGCAGAAACAGGGTCTGCGCGATGGACATCACCGGCACCGCGAGGAGCGCGCCCAGGATGCCGAAGGCGTGCTCTCCGGCGAGCAGCGAGAACACCACCAGCACGGGGTGGATCTTCGCCTGGTCGCCCATGATCTTGGGGTTGAGCAGGTTGGCCTCGAGCTGGTGGATGCCGATGATCCAGAGCAGCACGAAGAACGCGGTGCCGAAGCCCTGCGTGAGCCCGAGGGCGACCGCCGGAATCGAGCTGAGCACGGTGCCGAAGATGGGGATCAGCGAGAAGACCGTCGCGACCACCGCCAGCGTGGGCCAGTACTTGAGGTCGGCCAGCGCGAAGCCGACGGCGCTCAGCGAGCCGTTGACGAGGCAGATGATGAGCTGCCCCCGCACCACCCCGGAGAGCCCCCGGTCGAGGCGCCGCAGCAGGCTGTCGAAGGCGGCGCGAGACTCCGGCCGCACCAGCGAGCGGAGGAAGCCGAGCACCCGCGCCTCGGTGACCAGCAGGTACGCGCTGACCATCAGGGTCATGAAGAAGTTGAAGATGCCGCCGATGACGCCGCCGATGATGCCCCGGCCCACGCGCAGCACGTCGGCCACGTGGCCCTGCCCCAGCTTCTGGAGCTCCCGCTGCAGCGTGGCCCCCTCGCCCTGCACCCTCGGCCGGGGGCGCAGCGCCCAGTGCGCGTCGTCGACCCGCTCGATCACCACGCCGTCCGGCGGGAGCGTCACCCGGTAGACCCCGCCGGGCTCCGGGCTCACCCGCAGCGCGCCGTCGTCCGGCGTCCGCTCGCTCGAGGGGGCCTCGGGCTCCTCCCTCGGCGGCGTCGCGACCACCGCGCCCTGCACCCTCGCCACCAGCGAGCGCACCCTGGGCATCCAGTCGCGCTCGGCCCGATGCCGCAGCGCGGGCAGCTCGTGGACCGCGAAGGAGCGCGCCTCGGAGACCACCCTCGGCGTCACCACGAGCAGGGTGACCACCATGGTCGTGACCAGCGTCACGTAGATGGCCAGCACCGCGCCCCAGCGGGGCAGCGCGCGGCCGCCGAACTTCACCCTCGTGAGGGAGCCCACCACAGGGTGAAGCACGTACGCGAGCAGCAGGCCGAGCACGAAGGGCAGCAGCACCGCCCGCGACGCCACGACCACGGCGGCGATGACCGCGAGCGAGACGACGGCGAAGATCACCCTGCGGCGGCGTACGACGTCGATCATCGGCTCGGCCCGCCCTTCTTCGGGCCGCGGCGCCGGGCGACGGGGGCGTCCGGGGGAGAGTCGCCGAGCGGCCGGAAGTAGGGGACGAGGCGGTTCCAGGTGGCGTCGAGGGCCTCGGGCATCACCCTCAGGTCGGCCACGACGGGCATGAAGTTCATGTCGCCGCGCCACCGCGGGACGATGTGCACGTGCAGGTGCTCGGCGATGCCCGCGCCCGCCGACGAGCCGAGGTTGATGCCGATGTTGAGCCCCTCGGCGTTGACCGCGACCTTCAGCGCCGACGCCGAGGCGCGCACCAGCTCGAAGAGCGAGGCGTGCTCCTCGGGGCTGAGCTCGCCGAGGTCGCTCGCGTGGCGCGTGGGCACCACCATCAAATGCCCCGACGCGAAGGGGTATTTGTTGAGCATCACGAAGGCGTCACGGCGGACGCAGAGCACCAGCCGCTCGGCGAAGCGCGCAGGGTCCTCCGAGGGATAGCGGCAGAAGATGCATCCAGGCTCCTTGGGGCCGCGGATGTACTCCATCCGCCACGGGGCCCAGAGCCGTCCGGGCTTGTCACTTGGGCTGCTCACGATGGCGGCGCAGGTTCGCCCGCGGGCGCGCGGGACGCAACCCAACTCCGCGGCGGAGCCCATCTCTACGAGAGGGGCGCCGCGCGAAGGGGCTTCAGGGGATGGTGGTGAGGGGACTAGCGAGGAGGGAGAGGCGCGGAGCTCAGGACTTCGACGGCAGATCGCCGAGGTCGCCGAGCTTCTCCTTGATGAGGTCGCCGAGGGTCGAGCCGCGGCGCGACTCCTTCGGGGCGACGCTCGGGGATCCGCCGCTCATGCGCTCGGGAGCCGGGCCGGTCTCGCCGGTCGCGGTGCTCTCGCTGCGGGCGGAGCCGCCGCGCATGGAGAGGAGGATGCGCTTGTCGCCGATGTCGAGGCCGGAGACCTCGGTGCGGATGACCTCGCCGCGCTTGAGCTTGCGCGTCCCGTCCGTGACGTCGGCCGGGTAGTCGTGGCTGGCCACGAAGCCGTCGATGCCGGGCGAGATGGAGATGAACAGGCCGCCGTCGAAGATGTTGATGATCTTGCCCTCGACCGGCTTGCCCTGGGGGAAGTCGTTCGGGATGTGAGACCACGGATCGTCGAAGAGCTGCTTGATGCCGAGGGAGACCTTCTTCTCATCGTGGTTGATGGAGAGGATCACGGCCTCGACGTCGTCGTTCTTCTGGTAGAGGTCCGACGGGTTGACCACCCGGAGGGTCCACGACAGGTCGGACTTGTGCACCATGCCGTCCACGCCGTCGCGGATGCCGATGAAGATGCCGTAGTCGGTGATCGAGCGGACCTTGCCCTCGACCTTGTCGCCCGGGTTGAACTCGTTGACGAAGAGCGTCCAGGGATCGGGCTCGAGCTCCTTGATGGAGAGCGAGATGCGCTTGGCCTTGGCGTCGACCTCGAGCACCTGGCACTCGATGTCGTCGCCGACGTTGAGCAGGTTCTTCGGGTGCTTCACGCGGCGCGTCCAGGACATCTCCGAGACGTGCACGAGGCCCTCGACGCCCGGCTCCAGCTCGATGAACGCGCCGTAGTCGGTGATCGAGACGACCTTGCCCTGGACCTTCTTCCCCTGCGGGAAGGCCTCTTCGGCGTGGCTCCAGGGATCTTCCATGGTCTGCTTGAGACCCAGCGAGACCCGCTCGGTCTCGGCGTTGTACTTGAGCACCTTGACGGTGACCTCGTCGCCCACCTGGAAGAGCTCGCTCGGGTGCTGGACCCGGCCCCAGCTCATGTCGGTGATGTGCAGCAGGCCGTCGATGCCGCCGAGGTCCACGAACGCACCGTACTCGGTGATGTTCTTGATGATGCCCTTGGTGACCATGCCCTCGGAGAGCTTCTCGAGGGTGTCGCGCTTCAGCTCGTCGCGCTCCTTCTCGAGCAGCACGCGCCGCGAGAGGACGATGTTGCCGCGCTTCTTGTTGAACTTGATGACCTTGAACTGGAAGCCCTGGCCGATCATCTTGTCGAGGTTGCGGATGGGGCGCAGATCAACCTGCGAGCCGGGCAGGAACGCCTTCACGCCGCCGCGGATGGTGACCGACAGGCCGCCCTTCACGCGGGCGGAGATGGTGCCTTCGATGATCTCGTCGCGCTCGCACGCGGCGGAGATCTCGTCCCACACCTTCATCTTGTCGGCCTTCTCCTTGGACAGGAGCACGAGGCCGTTCTCGTCTTCGCGGCTCTCCACGAGCACGTCGACGCGGTCGCCCGCCTGCACGGTGACCTCGCCGTTGGCGCCGGTGAACTCCGACAGGGGGATGACCCCTTCGGACTTGAACCCGATGTCGACGACGACCGTCTCCTTGCTGACCCGGAGGACCGTCCCCTGGACGATCTCGCCCTCCTTGACTTCGCTCGCCGCGCTCGTCGCTTCGAACAGCGCCGCGAAGCTATCCATGTCCATCGTGCCGGTAGCCTGCGTCTCGTTGGTTGTCATGCAGTCGTTCTCTGACCTGTTCCCCCTCGCGCGCCCTGCTTGGACACCCTGAGAGTCCGCCACGACGACCATCGCCGCGCGAGACACCCAACGGATACAAGGCACTGTAAAACTTAGCCCGAGGAGAGTGATGGGTCGGTGAAACCCTTTAGGGCCAGTGCGGGGTCTGTTAGAGCAAACCCCAAAACCTGTCAAACCGCGCCGCGCCCCCTGGCCAATGCGACGATCGCGTCGACCACCGCCTGGGGCTCCATGTTGCTGCTGTCCACCCTCACCGCGTCGTCGGCCTCGCGGAGCGGGGCGATTTCCCGGCTCGCGTCCTGGTGGTCGCGCTGCCGCACCTCCGCCAGGGTCACCGCGTAGTCCGCGTCGATGCCCCGCAGCCGCAGCTCGTCGCAGCGCCTCCGGGCCCGCTCCTCCGCCGAAGCCGTCAGGAACACCTTCAGCTCCGCCTTGGGAAACACCACGGTCCCGATGTCGCGGCCCTCCAGCACCACCCCCCCGGCGCGCCCGAAGGCCCGCTGCGCCTCCAGCAGCGCCTCGCGCACCCCCGGGTAGGCGGCCACCGCGCTCGCCCCCATGGACATCGCCGGGGTCCGCAGCGCCTCCGCCGGGTCTTCCCCGTCGACGAGCACCCGGGTGAGCCCCGCGTCGCCCGCCTCGAGCCGCAGCGCCCCGCGAGCCACCGCCGCGCTCACCGTCCCCTCGACGCCCGCCTGGTCTCCCATGGAGACGCCCGCCCGCTCGGCCACCAGCGCCGAGGCCCGGTAGAGCGACCCGGTGTCCACCAGCGTGTACCCGAGAGCTCCTGCCACCTGCCGCGCCACGGTGCTCTTGCCCGCGCCCGCAGGCCCGTCGATCGCCACCACGATCCCTCGCGCTCCGCTCATCCCCTCACCTCGATGTCCCCGCCCAGTGCCTTCAGGATCTCCGCGAAGCCCGGGTCGCTCGTGTCGACGCAGCCCACGTCGTCGATGGTCGTCTCGCCCTCCGCCGCCAGCGCCAGCACCGCCGCCGCCATGGCGATCCGGTGGTCGCCGCGGGTGTCGATCACCGCCCCGCCCCTCGGCCGGCCGCCCACCACCGTCAGCCCGTCGCCGGACACCTCGTGCCCGATGCCAAAGGCCCGGAGCATCGACGCCAGCGCGGCCACCCGGTCGCTCTCCTTCACCCGCAGCTCGGCGAGGTCGTCGAAGCGGCTCTCGCCCGGCGACACCGCCGCCGCCGCCACCAGCGCCGGGATCTCGTCAATACACCGGGTGGTAAGCTCACCCGCCACGTTCGCACCGCGGCGCAGCGCTCCGGTGCCTCCGACGCCGACGTGCAGGTCACCGACGGGCTCGCCGCCCGCCTCTCCCTTCGGCGACACCCCGGCGCCCCCGCCCTGGTCTCTCAGGGCTTCGAGAAATCCCGTGCGGGTCGGGTTGATGCCGACGCCCCGCACCTGCACCCGGGAGCCCGCGACCACGTGCGCGGCCACCACCCAGAAGGCCGCCGCCGAGGGGTCGCCCGGCACGTCGAGGTCGAGCGGAGCGAGCACGCCGTCCCAGCCGCGAGGGTCGAGCAGGCTCACCGGACCCATGGTCCGCAACGGGGCGCCCATCGCGAGGAGCATCCGCTCGGTGTGGTCGCGGGAGAGCGTGGGCTCTCGCACGGAGGTCTCCCCGTCGGCGAAGAGCCCGCTCAGCAGCAGGCACGACTTCACCTGGGCGCTCGGCACGGAGAGCGACTCCTCGCTGGCGAAGAGACGCTTTCCGTGGGTGAGCCCCCGGATCACCAGCGGCGCGGTCTCGTCCCGTCGCACCGGGTCGATGGCGCCCTCGATGAGCGCCCCGCGGGCCCGAAGCGGCCGGGTGATGCGGCCCATCGGGCGGCGGGAGAGCGAGGCGTCGCCCAGCAGCGTGGTGTCGAAGCCCTGCGCCGCGAGCACGCCGGCGACCAGCCGCATCGAGGTGCCCGCGTTGCCGCAGTCGAGCGTCGGGGAGGAAGGTGCGCGGAGCCCGCCGAGACCCCGGCCAGACACCCGCACCGAGCGCTCGTCGAGGTGCTCGATGGTCACGCCGAGCGAGGCCATGATGGCGCGGGTGCGAGCGACGTCGTCGCCCGGGGAGAGCCCGCGGAGCACGCTCGTCCCCTCGGCCAGCGAGGCGAGGATCAAGGCGCGGTGGGAGATCGATTTGTCCCCGGGAACGCGGAACGCGCCGCGGAGGGGACGGGTCGCGGGGCGGACGATCCAGCGGCGCATGCGCGGCGGCATACACGATCGACCGGACGTCGTCACGACTGCGCGAGGGTGCTGATACAACCGCTGCCACGGAGGAAATAGCCGATGCGGTGGTTTCAGTGGATGGGCGTCGGCGCGGTGGCGCTCGGCGCGACGGGATGTGAAGACGCCGCGACGCCCGCGGCGCCCCTGGACGCGACGGTGATGGACGTCGCCTCCGACGCACCGGCCGCGGAGGACGTGGTCGCCGACGCCGGGGCCGCGGTCGACGCACCGGACGCGAGCGCCTTCGCTCCGGGTCCCTACGGTCTACGGCCGCGCGACCTCGCGGGCCCCTTCACGGTGATGACCCAGGCCGGGCCGTGGACCTTCGAGCAGCACTTCACCGGCGAGGACAGCTACGTCTTCCTGGTCGTCAACCCGTCGAGCTACTCGACCAGCCTGCTCGGCGGCAGCGTCGGCGCGCTGCTCGAGGCGTCGCCGCGCAACGTCCACTACTTCTTCCTCCCGGCCAACGGCTCGACGCAGCTCGCGGCGCTGCGGCAGCGCGTCGACGAGGACCTCGCAGGCCTCAGCGAGGCCGACCGCGACTGGTGGACGGCGCGGCTGCACTTCGTCACCGACGACCTCAACACCACCCAGACCTGGCTCGGCCAGCTCTACCGCTCGCGCCGTAGCACGACCAACATGGTCCCCCGCTACGAGGCGATGCAGTGGGCCGTCGACCGCTTCCAGCGCATCCGCGAGGTGGGCCAGCTCGGGCGCCTCGCCAGCTCCGGCCTGCGCCTGGAGCTGCCGCTGCTCGCCAACGAGGCGAAGTATTACAACTTCGAGTATTCGCGGGAGCGGGAGTTCGCCTCGCACCCGGCCACCACGGTCACGCTCCTCGACAACGCGAGGGTGGTCGACAACGTCGACATCGACGCGATGCTCCCCGACCGCGGCGCGATGGCGGGCTTCGACACCCTGGAGGTCGACCTTCGCACCGAGTGCGTGAACCACCGCGACGGCGACTGCGGCGCCTGGGACTACCTCTCGCACCTCTGGCTCTGCTCCGAGGTGGCCCCCTCCGCCGACGCGGGCGCCCCCGCGGCCGACGCTGGCCCCGCGCTTCGCTGCGACACCGAGCTCGCCCGCTGGATCACCACCTACTGGCGCGAGGGCCGCTGGGTCACGGACATCTCCGGCGTGCTCCCGCTGCTGCGCGACGGCGGCCGGCAGCGGCTGCGCTGGTACGCGTCGCGGCAGTTCGACCCGCGCCCCGCCCCCTACGTCGCGAGCCTCGCCCTGCGCTTCGGCAACCGCCGCCGCGAGGTGCGCCCCTTCGAGACGCGGCTGCTCTTCCAGGGCGGGGCGCTCAACGCCACCTGGGCGGCGCGCCACCCCCCTCAGCGCTTCACCGTCCCCGCCGACACCCGCCGCGCCGAGCTCTACGTGCTGGTCACCGGCCACGGCGCGGAGACCAGCCAGTGCGCCGAGTTCTGCAACCACGGGCACCACTTCGTCCTCAACGGCAACGAGCACCTCGTGGACTTCCCCGAGGCGCGCTCCCCCAACGGCTGCACCGACCGCGTCGACCAGGGCGTCGTCCCCAACCAGCACGGCACCTGGTACTTCGGCCGCGGCGGCTGGTGCCCCGGCTGGGACGTTCGCCCGGTGGTGATCGACGTGACCTCGGAGCTGCGCATGGGCGCCGAGAACGAGCTCGGCTACACCGCCACCGTCGACAACCGGGTGATCACCTCGATGGCGGGCTACGGCAACGTCGTGCTCACCGCCTACCTCGTGCTCTCCCGCTGAGCGGTCAGACCGCGAAGCCCTCGTCCACGGCGCGAAGCTTCTCGGCCTTGCGCCAGTCGACCAGCACGAGGCGCTGCTCCAGCGCGATCGCGTGGAGACCCCCGACGATGTCCTCGAGGAAGCCGTGCACACCGAGGGCGGTGACCAGGCCGTCGCGCTCGATGCCGTAGACCACCGCGTCGGAGTAGGGGAACGAGAAGCCGCCCTCCACCATGCCCGCGTCGCCGCGGAAGCCGAAGGGACGCGCCTCGACGCCGAGTGCCGCGGCCAGCGCCGTCAGGGTGACGCGGGCGCCCGCCAGCGGATCGGGGAGCCGATGACGCAGGTGGCACTCCACGAAGCCCGGGCCGAGCTGTCGCTCCGCGATCACCCGGCGGACGTCGGCGAGCTCGGCGTCGATCGCCTCCATCGCCGACACATGCACCAGCTCGACCTGCCGCCACGCGTCGTCGGGGATGCGCACGGTCACCTCGACGCCCGGGGCGATGGGCACCGTTCGCGGCAGCGCGTTCTCGATCGACGGCAGGCTGAACAGGATCGCCTTGGGCTGCACGGCGTCGAGCCTGCGCAGCGTGAGACGGCCCGAGCCGAGCGACGCGATGGTGTCGCGGGTGGCGGGCTCGGCGCGCACCACGAGGTACTCCGCGTCGCCGAAGGTGAGCGTCGCCTCGTTGCCCGCGAAGCGCTCGGGCAGGCTCTCCAGGGGAACCTCCGAGTCTGCGATCACCTTGCCGTCGGCCTCGTCGATGAGCTCGATGCGAACGTCCATCCCGAGAGGCTAACAGAAGCCCACCCTTCGCGCGGGACGCCGCGCCCCCGCAGCGGGTCAGTACCCGAGGGTGTTGAAGTCGCTGGCTCGGCTGCGAGGATGCCGTCGGGGGAGCGCTCGGACCGGGGCCGGCTCGTCGCGAACGACCGGCCTCGGGGCCGGCGCCGGAGCCTCGACGACCGGAGCCTGCGCCGAAGGAGGCGCGGGCTGCGGGGGCGCGGGCTGCGGGGGCGTGGGCGGCATGAAGACATGCACCGGGCCAGGAGCGGCGAGCGGGGCCGCCGGGGGACGGAGCACCGTCACAGGAGGAGGAGCGGCAAGCGGAGCAGGCGCCGGGGCGATCGAGGGCGCCGCGACCGGCGACGGCAGGCGCGAGGAGTAGAGCGCGAGGGTGCCGCCCGCGAGGAGGATGCCCATGAAGAGCGCTCCGCCAGCGACCATCAGCCCTCGGCGGGTGGGAGCGCTGGCGGGCACGGGGAGAGGCATCGGCGCCATCGGAGCCGCGGTCGGCGGCGCCGCGAAGGTGGCCGCGACGTCGTGGAGCTCGAGCTGGGCCCTGGGCGGCGGCGTCGGCGCGACGCCCCACTGGTGAAGCGTAGGAACGTACGCGATCTCGTTGGTGTAGAAGGCCTCCCAGAGCGCCTGACCGCCCACCGACGCGAAGGGCCGCAGCGCCTCTCCGAAGGCCCGCACCGAGGGCCAGCGCGCGGCGGGGTCGCGCTGCATCGCGCGGGAGAGCACGGCCTCGAGGCCCGCGGGCATCGTGGGGCTCACCTCGCGCAGCCTCGGGATCGGGCCGGTGGTGATGGCGTTGAGGATGTCGAGGAGGTTGTCGCCGCGGAAGGGGCACTTCCCGGTGAGGCACTCGAAGAGGATCACCGCCAGCGACCACTGATCGCTGGGCGCGTCGACGTCCCTCGCCTCGCGGGCCTGCTCCGGGGACATGTACGAGGGCGTGCCCACCATGGCGCGGGTCATGGTCATGGCGCCGCTCGCCTCGCGCACCTTCACCACGCCGAAGTCGAGGAGCTTGGGCTGTATCGACCGCGTGGCGGTGCGGGCGAGGAAGATGTTGTCGGGCTTGAGGTCGCGGTGCACGACGCCGCGCTCGTGCACCGAGGCCGCCGCAGACATCACCGCCAGCATCACGTCCACCGCCTCCGCCGCGGGGATCACCCCCTCGCGCTCCAGCCGGTCGGCCAGCGTCTCGCCGTCGAGGAACTCCATCGCGATGTACGGCTGCCCCTCGTGCACCCCGAGGTCGAAGACCCCGACGATGTGCGGGTGCTCCATCTGCGCGACGATCTCCGCCTCCCGAAGGAAGCGCTTGAGCACGTCGGGGTACCGCACGAACTCCCGGTGCAGCACCTTGAGCGCCGTGCGCTTTCGCAGCGGCAGCCGCAGCGCCTCGTACACCGCCCCGAAGGCCCCGGTGCCCAGCTTGCGGACGATCTCGTAGCCGCCGAAGAGGGTGCCCGGCGAGAGGTCGTCGACGGTCGACGTGGCCGGGTCCACGGTCTGTACCCTCATGGCTGCATCGGCGGATCGATCCACGGCGGCAGAGGTTACACCGCCCGGGCCGCTTCGACCGCACCGACGTGCGATCGCTACTCCGCCGCGTCGAGTTCTTGCAGCGCCGAGCTGATGCGCAGCACCCGCCCCGCCTCGGTGGAGCTGGCCTGCACCGACAGCGTCACCCGGTCGCCCTCGGCGTGCGCCGTGACGCCCTCGCGCAGCAGCCGCCCGAGGCCCAGCAGCCTCACCGCGATCTGCCCCGCGAGCTGCCTCGTCGAGGCGTCCACCAGCCGGACGATCTCCCTCGCCGCGGCCTCGGTGTGCGCCTGCCCCGCCGCCCTCGCGCTCACGTCGCCGGGCACGTCGCCGCGGGCCACCAGCCGGTCGAGCCCGTCGCCAGAGCGCCCGACGCCACGCATCCGGAGGTTGACCCTCGCCCTGATCGCCGCGAGGTCGGCCGCCACCTGGAGCGCCCCCTGCTGCCCGTCGACGAGCGCCCAGAGGTCGTCGAAGCGGTTGTCGTCGCGCACCGAGCGCCGCTCCACGCCGACGAGCCGCGCCGCCACCCGGCGCACCAGCGAGCGCTCCATCACGATCACCACGTCCGCCGCGGGGAACATGTACGCCCTCGTCCCGACCACGGTGTACCGCACGCCCTGCTCGGCGCCCTCCTCCGGGGCCGCGTCCCTCGCCGCCACCCGCGCCGCCCGGATCACCTCCGCGCGGTCATAGGCTCCCCGGGCGACGATCACGGGCCAGCCCGCGTTGCCCCCGGTGCCTGGCGGGAGATAGACCCCGAACGCCATCCTCTCGGCCCGGTGGAGGGCGTCGAAGCCCAGCTCGCGCTGCACGCCTGCGACGTCGGCGCCGAGCGACGAGGCCAGCTCGAGGGCCCCGTCGAAGTGCGGCGAGCGACGGGCCTCGGCGAGCTCGAAGCGCCCCCACGCGACCGCTCCGGGCGGCAGCAGGGCGAGCGGCTCGCCGTGGATGTCGGGAGGCCGCGGCGCCTCGGCAGCGGCCACCGCGGGCGTGCCGGTGGAGGCGCAGGAGAGCGGCCCGAGCAGACAGAACATGAGCGAGAGCGGTCGACTGAGGCGGATCACGGGCTGCGTTCTAACACGCCTCCCTCCCCCTCTCCCGTCGACGGTCGTGCTAGGCGACGCACACCTCCCGATGTTGTCCCACGCCATCGTCACCGCCGCGGGCTCCACGCCCACCCGAGCGTGCCTCGTCCTCCACGGCATCCTCGGCTCGAAGACCAACTGGCGCTCGCTCGCGCGCCGCTTCGCCGAGGCGCGGCCCGACTGGGCCTTCGTGCTCGTCGACCTGCGCGAGCACGGCGCCTCGCAGGGCCTTCCCCCGCCGCACTCGCTCGCCGCCGCCGCGCGCGACCTCACCGAGCTCTGCGCCGCCCTGACGCTCCCGGTGCGAGGGGTGCTCGGGCACAGCTTCGGGGCGAAGGTCGGCCTCTCCTTCGCGGGCGAAACGCCCTCGCTCACGCACCTCATCGTGGTCGACGCCAACCCCGGCGCACGCCCCGACCGCCGCGGCTCCGAGGCGTCGCTGAGCGCCCTCGACACCCTCGAGGCCATCGGCCGCTCGTGGCCTACGCGAGAGGCCTTCCTCGCCGCGGTGATGGCCGACGGTCACGACCGGTCGATGGCCGCCTGGCTCGCGATGAACCTCGAGCACGCGCCCGATGGCTTCCGGCTGCGCATCGACGTCGCGTCGATCCGCTCGCTGCTCGACGGGTACTTCGTGGCCGACCTCTGGAGCGTGGTGGAGTCCTCCCCTCCGCAGCGCCGCACGACCTTCATCCTGGGCGGCGCGTCGGGGGTGATGGACCCGGCGGAGCTCGCTCGCCTCGACGCCGTCGCCGCGCGCGGTGGCTGCGAGGTGGTGGTGGTCCCTGGCGCCGGGCACTGGGTGCACGTCGACGCCCCGGACGCGACCGCCGCCGCGGTGATCAGCGCGCTGCGCTGAAGTCGCAGCTCCCGGCCGGGGTGTTCATCACGCAGTTCGCAGGGAGGATCACCCTGGTCCGACCCATCCACGCGCCGGTGAGGAAGACGCGGATCTGCTCGAGCGCGGCCTCGGTGACGGGACCGCTGCGCGCCGCGAAGCCGTGGATGTCCGCCGCGCTGGTGAAGCTCGGCGGCACCCGGTACTGCGTGATGGCGGTGCGGCCCTCGGCGGAGGTCGCGGTGGGCACCCCCACGATGGGGTTGAGCACGGCGCCGATCTGCACGGCGCCCAGCGCGGTCGCGGCGAACTCGGTGCCGAGGTTGGGCAGCACCGTGTCGCCCATGGACTGCTGGATGAGCATCGGCCGCGGGTGCTCCTGGGCGTCGGCCCAGGCCGCGCCGTCGACCTCGTCCCACAGCGTCTGGCTGATCGCGAGCTGGAGGTGGATGTCCATGGTGCTCCCGTAGATGCGCTGGAGGCCGGTGCGTACGATGTCGAAGAGCGCCGATCGAAGGAGGTAGTGCGACCAGGCGGAGCCCGGCACGTTGGCCACGCCCGCGATGAACATCGGCTCGGCCTGGACCATGGTGAGCCCGGTAGTGCCGCCGAGGGACCCTCCCGCCCAGGTGAGCGTCGCCGGGTCCGCGCGCCGCCCGGCCAGCGGGTTGACCATCGCGCCCACCATCGGCGCGGCGAGCACGTCGCGCAGGTTCGACGCCGCCGGCAGCGCCACGCCCTCCGGGGTCACGCCGCGCATCGAGTGGATCACCGCCATGCCCCCGGCCAGCGCCTGGAGCAGCACGCTGGTGGCCTGCTCCACCCCGAGGTTCATCTTCAGGAACCCGAGGAAGGTGTTGGCCATCTCGGTCTCGGTGAGGCCGTCGAAGCGGATGTTGATCTTCGCCGCGCCCGCCCCGGCGAGCAGCCCGTCGAAGGACGAGTCCGTCACCTCGCCGCCCATCCCGTGACCGAAGACCACCGCGGGGTAGGAGCCCGTCCCTCCTCGCGGGAGCAGCACCCGGAAGGGAGCGTCGTAGGTCATCCCCGCGATCGCCACGGGCCCCTGCGCCTGCCTCGTCACGAGGCGCTCGGAGGTCACCCACCGGGGGAGCCCCCGGATGTGCCCGTTGACCAGCAGCGCCGCCGACGAGAGCGACGGGACCGTCACCGAGTCGACCTGCACCGTCGCCGTCCCATCGCGCAGCGCCTCGATCGCCCGGGCTCGCATCGTCCGCAGCGCCACCAGCGGCTGCTCCCGCGAGCGCGTCACGAAGCCCCACACCCGGACCACCCTGGCCGGGTCGATGCCCGCCTGGGCGAGCAGCGCGCGGGTCGGCGCGTGCCAGGCGCGGAGCTGCTCCTGCGCGGGGGTGCGAGGCGGCTGCAGCCCGAGCGCCGCGCGGGTCTCGTCGTTGGCCTGGAGCGCCCCGCCGCCCGCGGCGCGCAGGCTGTCGAGCACCACCGCGACGTGCTCCGTGGCGGGGGCGAGCAGCGTGCGGGGGTAGGCCACGATGCCCGTCTCGGGCTCCCTCACGTCCTGCGGAGCGACCATCAGCGGCCGCAGCGGGACCAGCGTCCCTCGGGTGGCGCCCTCGGCGACGATGAGCCGCACCGCCCCGGTGGTGCCGTCTCCGAGCGAGGCCTCGTCGAGCAGCGAAGGGAAGGCCACCAGCAGCGGGGTGGCGCGGGAGAATCCGTCGGCGCGATCGAGCCCCTCGACGCGGTCGCCGCTCACCAGCCCCGAGGGAGGCACCTGAAGCCTGAGCCGGGTCACCTGCGAGTCGTCGGACTGCGTGAAGGCGCTCGACGGCCATGGGAGGAGACAGCGCGTAGGGTCCGTCGGGTCGCAGCCCAGCGAGAGCGCCCGGTGCTCGCCCGGCGCGCGGTCGGCGACCGGCACGATGGGCCCGACGTCGACCACCGCCGGGACGTCGGCGCCGGCCTCCGAGGCGACGTCCTGCGCGGCGGCGTCGGCGGGCGGAGTGACCGGCGCGTCGTCGCAGCCGGCGATCGACCAGGTCGAGAGGAGAAGCCCAAGCACGGCGTGTCGGAGGTTCACGGCGGCGACGCTAGCGCACGCCCCCTACGCCGCGAAGTGCGGACATCAGGGCACAGTGCGCGAGGTCGCCCGCTCGGCCGGCGGTCACACCACGTCGAAGCTGTACCCGCCGTCGATGTAGGCCTGCTCCGCGACGCCCTTGCGCTGCTCGTCGTCGTTGTCGTCGAAGTCCGCGAGGTTCGCCGCCATCCGCCGCTCGGCCATGTTGGAGAAGGCCATGGTGAGCTCGACCTCGCGGCGCGCGCCCTCCTCGCCCTTGCGCTCGATCGCCCGCGTGGTGCGAGAGATCACCGCCGCCATCGCGTAGAGGTCCGTCGCGAGGTCGGCCACGCGGCGCTGCGTGTACTGCATCTCCGCGATGTCCTTGCCGTGACGGCGCAGCACCTTGTCGATGCTCCTCTGGAAGTGCGCGACGTACTCCTCGAAGATCACCACCTCGCGGCGCAGGGTGTTGTGCGCGCGGTTCATCCGCTCTCGCCCGAAGGTCGTGCGGGCCCGCTGCATCGCGAACTCGTACATCAGCCCCATGCCCTTGATGGGCTCGCGGATCGCCCGCACCACCTCGGACAGCTTGCGCCCCGGGCCCTGCATCCCGCTGAGCGCCACGAAGGCCCGCAGCACCTCGTTGGTGCCCTCGAAGATCGGGTTGGCTCGCGCGTCGCGGAGCATCCGCTCGCAGGGGTGCGGCTGCTGGTACCCGATGCCCGCGGCGATCTGCAGCGCGTCGTCGGCCGCCCGCCAGAGCACCTCGCTCCCGAACACCTTGCAGATGGCGCTCTCCAGCGACCAGTCGGGCACCTTGGCGTCGACCATCCCGGTGGTGAGGTAGACCATCGACTCGAGCGCGAAGGTCTCCGCCATCATCCGGGCGACCTTGTCCTTGATCATCCCGAACTCGCCGATGGTGCGCCCGAAGGCCCGCCGCTCCTGGGCCCGGTCGACGGAGAGTCGGATGAGCCGGCGGCACATCCCCACGCAGCCCGCCGCGAGCGAGAGGCGCCCGCCGTTGAGCACCTCCATCGCCACGCGAAACCCGCGCCCCGCCTCGCCGAGCACGTTCTCCGACGGAACCTTCGCGCCCTCGAAGCGCACCCACGGGGTCGAGGTCGCGCGCAGCCCGAGCTTGAGATCGTTGGGGCCGCGCACGACCCCTTCGCCGGCCTCGACCAGGAAGGCCGTGAGCCGGGGCTTGGAGCGCATGTCGAAGGCCGTGGTGCGAGCGAACACCGTGATCAGCCCGGCCCGCCCGCCGTTGGTCACCCAGGCCTTGGTTCCGTCGAGGGTCCAGGTCTCTCCGGCGCGGTCGAGCTCGGCGCGGGTCTGGATGCCCGCGGCGTCGCTGCCCGCCCCCGCCTCGGTGAGCGCGAAGCCGCCGATGCGCTCGCCGCGCGCCAGCCCGGGGAGCAGCCGACGGCGCTGTGCCTCGGTGCCGAAGAGCAGCAGCCCGGAGGTGCCCAGCGACAGGTGGGCCCCCACGGTCACCGCGAGCGACGCGTCGTAGCCGGCGAGCTCCTGGATGATGCGAGCGAAGCCCGTGGCCCCGAGGCCCGCGCCTCCGTACTCCGTCGGAACGGTGAGCCCGAAGAGCCCGAGGTCGCGCATGCCCTGGAGCACCGACTCGGGGATGTCCGCCTCGCGATCGATGGCGCCCGCGTCCACGTGCTTGCGGGCGAAGCTCCGGACGCCGTCGAGGATCAGCCCGATGTGCTCCCTCTGCTCCCTGCCCGGCTCCGGGTACGGGAACACCATCTCTTCGGGAATCGCGCCGTGAAACACGGACTTGAGGAAGCTCTCCTCCATCGCCATGCGCGAGCACGTACCACGCGACCGCGCCGTGGGTCACCCGCGGCCGCCGCCCCGCCGGGGGGGGAGGAGCGTCGAGACGGCTCTTCCAAGGACGCTCGGCCCCGTGGTGTCATTCCTCGCATGAGCACCGCCACGCTGGTCCCCTGCGAGGGATGCCACCGCCACGTCCACGCCCACGAGCCGGCGTGCCCCTTCTGCGCGCACCCGCTCTCCGAGGTCTCCGCGGAAGGCATCGTTCCGGAGCCCCAGCAGCGCCTGAGCCGGGCGGGTGTGCTCGCCTTCGCGGCGGCCTTCCTGTCCACGGCGTGTCCGTCACGGGAGGCCCCGTCGCCCTTCTCCTCCGCCGACTCCGGGATGATGCAGACGATCTACGGCGGCCCTCCTCCGCCGCTCGCTCCCCCGACGCCCCCCGAGCCGGTGGCGGCCCCCGTCGACGCCGGCGCGCCTGCCGTCGACGCCGCCGCGCCCCAGGTCGTGAGGCCGCGCCCCGACAACCACCACCCGGTCGCGGCCCCGGCCTACGGTCTCCCTCCTCCGAGGCTCGACCCTCCCCGTCCGACTCCTCCGTCGCAGCGTCCGGGCGGGAGCATCTCGACCCGCTACGGCTCGCCCCCCCGCCCCGACGACGACTCCGAGGTCTGAGCGGCGCGGCGCCCGGACCGCGGCCCTCGCCATCCCTTGCCGTATCAGTTCTCCGATGCCTAGAGTGCCCTCCAACGTGGAACCAGCACCCGAGAAGCCCCTTCGCTTCATCGGCAAGTACGAGGTCCGCGGCGAGCTGGGCCACGGCGGCATGGCGGTCGTCTACCGGGCGCACGACCCCACCCTCGACCGCGAGGTGGCCATCAAGGTGCTGCACCCGCACCTGGCGCAGGACCCCGAGAGCCGGATGCGCTTCGAGCGCGAGGCCAAGGCCGCCGCGAGGCTGCGCCACCCCAACATCGTCGAGGTCTACGAGTTCTCCGAAGGGGGCGACGAGGCCTCCTTCATGGTCACCGAGCTGCTGGAGGGCCCGACGCTCCGGCGCTTCCTCGAAGGCCGCAAGGAGATCCCCGCGGAGATCGCGGCCGCCATCGGCGTCGTGCTCTGCGACGCGCTGATCTGCGCCCACGCGCAAGGCGTCGTGCACCGCGACGTGAAGCCCGACAACCTCATGCTGTCCAAGGGGCGCCTCAAGCTCACGGACTTCGGCATCGCCCACGTCGCCGACCAGCGGGAGATGACCGCCACGGGCCAGGTGCTCGGGTCGCCCGCGCACATGGCACCCGAGCAGATCGAGGGGACGCTCGTCGACGCGCGCACCGACATCTTCGCCGCGGGCACCGTGCTCTACGTCCTCACCACCGGGCGCCTCCCCTTCGACGGCCCCAACCCCCACAGCCTGCTGCGGAAGATCCTCGACGGCGACTACCCCGACCCGCTGCGCTCGTCGCCGAAGATCGGGCACCGCTTCGCCGCCATCATCCGCCGCGCGATGGCGCGCATCCCCGACGACCGCTTCCCGGACGCGGCCTCCATGCGCGACGCGCTGATCGCGTTCTGCGCCGAGGTAGGCTGGGACGACCCGGCCCGCGAGCTCAACCGCTACCTCGCCGACCCCGACGGCGTGACCGCGAGGCTGCAGGAGACCCTCATCGCGAAGCTCCCCTCGCTCGGCCTCGCGGCGCGCGGCCTGGGCGACCTCCCCGAGGCGATGGGCTACTTCAACCGGGCGCTCGCCATCGACCCGGGCAACGCCAGGGTGCTCTCGATGGTGCGCAGCGCGGCCCTCGCCCACCGCCGCCGTCGCACCGTGCGCTCGGTGTCCATCGTCGCCATCGCCGCGCTCACCTCCACGCTCCTCGGCATCGCGCTCACGGTGCTCATCCCCCCGCCGGTCGCTCCCCTCACCGTCCCGCCCGCTGGCGACCCGCAGCGCCGCCCGGTGATGATGCCCCCGCTCCGCGTCAGCGAGACCGCACGCCCGCTCGTCCCCGACGACGTGCCCGCCCCGGCGTCCGAACCGGGAGCCCCTCGCACCGCCGCGCGGGCTCCCGAGCGACATGGCCCCGTCGGGCCTCCCCCCGCCCCGCCCGCGGTGGTCATGCGGGAGGTGAAGTTCCACCCAACCCCGCTCAATGTGATGTACTCCATCGGCCCCGGTGGATCGTTCGTCGAGTACAGCACTGCCGACCCGCCGTTGCGGCTGCCCGTCGGTCAACGCGCAACGGTTCGCTTCATCGGTCCAGGCCGGGAGCCGCTGGAATGGTCGGAGGTGATCCCGCCCGGCGAAGGGCGCCTCGAGGTGCGTCCGAGGCTGCGTGCCCTGAGCCCTCCCGGCGACACCAGCACCCGCGCCGCCGCGCCTCCCTGATCGCCGCCCTCCTCTCGGCGCTGACGCTCGCGGTCGAGGCGCGCGCCGACGAGCTCGACGACTTCATCACCGCCCGGGACGCCTACATCAACGGCGAGTACGCCCGCGCCACCCGAGAGCTGGAGGAGCTCGTCGGCCGCCCCAGCACCCCGCAGCTCTCGCTGGTCCGGTCGGCCGCGCGCAAGTACCTCGCGGCCTCGCTCTTCGCCGAGCGCCACGAGCCCGAGGCCAGGGCCGAGATCGCCACGCTCCTTCGCGAAGACCCTCGCGCGAGGCTCGACCCGGCCTCCTTCGAGGCGCGCTTCGTGCGGCTCTTCGAGGACGTCGTGAGGACGATGGAGCCCGAGCTCGACCGGCTGCTCGTCGAGCGGGCCCAGGCGCGGAGGCTGGAGGAGAACACCCGCGACGCCCGGCGCGCGCTCGCCCTGGAGCTGCTCGGCTCCGAGGCCCGCGTCGAGGTCGTGCCGCGCTGGCAGACCTTCGTGCCCTTCGGCGTCGGGCAGTTCGCCAACCGACAGAGCGGCCTCGGCGCCCTCTTCCTGTCGCTGGAGACGACCTTCCTCCTCGGCAGCGTGACCACGGCCATCGTCGACCAGTCGGTGCAGTCCACCACCACCCAGGCGGGCGTCTTCGTCCAGGACACCGACGGAGACCGCCGGGCCAACATCGCCTTCGCCATGCGGGTGATCAACTGGACGCTGCTCAGCGCCTTCGTCGCCACGACCGCGATCGGCATCTGGCAGGCCAACGACGCCTGGGTCCCGCAGAGGGTGATCAACCGGGTGCCGCGCCCGCTGCCGCCCGGCCTCCAGGGGCTGCAGTTCTCCGCGCACCCCGGGGGCTTCGGGGCCTCGCTGCTCGGCACATTCTGACGCGCGACGCGCGTCGTTGAATCTTCGCTTGAAGGTTTTGCGTCCCACGGGCGATCCATGGAATCAGAAAGGCCCTCTACTGACGTGCAGAACACTCCCCGTCCCGGTCGTCGCTGGATCCTCGTCGCGAGCGCCCTCGGCTCGATGGCCCTCGCCCTCGCCCTCCTCGCGGTCACCGCGCCGCCCGCCCAGGCGCAGAGCGCCGAGGGGGTGCCGCAGTTCAACCGCACCTGCGGCCGTTGCCACCCCGACGGCAACGAGGACGACGGCCCCGACCTCCACAACAAGAACCTCACCGTCGCGGAGATGACCAGGGTGGTCCGCGAGGGCACCAAGCACATGCGGCCCATCCGGCCGACGAAGCTCTCCGACGCCGACCTGGCGAGGGTGATGGTCTTCCTCCGCTCGATCCACGCCGTGCGCTAGCGGTCGCCTGCGCTCACTGGAGCACCAGCGCGCTGCCCCGCGCGATGCGCGCGCCGCGCAGGATGCTCCCACCCTCGTGCTGACAGTTCTCGATCCTCACGTCCCAGTTGCCCGGCGGCACGCGGATGGTGCGCGTCGCGCCCTCCGGGACCGTGGCGCTCCCCAGCACGTCGCCGGTCCACGAGTCGTCGTTGATGGGCGAGAGGTAGAGGAAGCAGATGGTCTCGCCGGTGCGGTTGACCAGCGAGACGGGCACCGTCATCCCGTCGGCGAAGACCGCCGGGGACGAGGCGCACGCGACCGACGAAGCGAAGAGAAGCAGCGAGGCGACGAAGAGGCGCACGGGCGCAAGCATGGGGGCCGCGCGACGGGGCGGCCAACTTTCCCGGCGAGCTCCATCCCATCGCGGGTCGAGGCACGGCAGGGTATGCTGGCCGCTGTGCGTACAGCGAGGTCCTGATGCCATGCCTCCGTTGGATCGGCCCGAACGGTCGCGGCCAGCTCTTCCCCATCTACAAGTCCATCACCACCGTCGGCAGCGCGGGGGGCAACGACGTGCTCCTGCCTGCGCCCGGCGTCGCCCCATGGCACGCCCAGATCGTCTTCGACGGGAGGGACTTCTCCCTCGACGAGAGCGACCCGGTGGCGGAGATCCAGATCAACGGCAAGCGCAAGCGGCGCGCGAGGCTCAGCCACAACGACCGGCTGATGCTGGGCGAGGCCGAGCTGGTGTTCTCGCTGCTGGAGGAGTCCGACGCGCCGTCGAAGACGCCCGGCGACGGCGGGGCGACCGCGGAGTTTACCGGGCTGCGTAAGCTGTTTCAGTTCAGCGAGCGGCTGCTGGTGACCCGCGACGTGCAGGCGCTGCTCGAGGCGCTGCTCGACGGGGCCATCGAGGCCACCGGGGCGGACAAGGGCTTCGTGGTGCTGCTGCGCGACGACAAGACCGAGGTGCGCGCGGCGAGAAACCTCCGCCAGGAGAACCTCCCGGACGCGGTGCGCCACCTCTCCGACAGCATCATCGCGCGGGTCATCGAGTCGAAGCGTCCGCTCATCGTGCAGGACGCCACGCACGACATGATGTTCAAGGCCGCCGCGTCGGTGATGAACCTCCGGCTCTGCTCGGTGATGTGCGCGCCGCTCATCGCGGGCGGCGACCTGCTAGGTCTGATCTACCTGGGCAACGACCGCGTCGCCAACCTCTTCGAGCCGCGCACCATGGACGTGCTCTCGGTCTTCGCCTCGCAGGCCTCGCTCATCCTGCAGAACGCCCTGCTGCTGGAGACCCTGCGCACGGACAACGCCGAGCTCGAGAAGAAGCTGAAGAGCCAGCGCTTCGGGGAGATCATCGGGAGCTGCGCGTCGATGCTCGACGTGTACCGCAAGGTGTCGAAGGTCGCGCCCACGGACATCTCGGTGCTCATCACCGGCGAGACCGGCACCGGCAAGGAGCTCATCGCGAGGGAGATCCACAACCGCTCGTCGCGCGCCACGGGGCCCTTCGTGGTGATCAACTGCGGGGCCATCCCGGAGAACCTCATGGAGTCCGAGCTCTTCGGGCACGTGAAGGGCGCCTTCACCGGGGCGGTGTCGACGCGCATGGGGAAGTTCCAGAGCGCCAACGGGGGCACGCTCTTCCTCGACGAGATCGGCGAGCTGCCGCTCAACCTCCAGGTGAAGCTGCTGCGGGCGCTTCAGGAGCGGGTGGTCACCAAGGTGGGCGACAGCAAGCCCGAGCCGGTGAACATCCGGGTGCTCGCCGCCACCAACCGCGACCTTGAGGAGGAGATCCGCAAGGGCGGCTTCCGCGAGGACCTCTACTACCGCCTCAACGTGGTGAACCTCTTCCTGCCGCCGCTGCGCGAGCGCGGCGACGACGTGGTGGTCATCGCCCGGCTGCTGCTCCAGAAGCACGGGCCGGAGATGAACCCCGCGGTGCGCGGCTTCACGCCCAACGCCCTCATCGCCATCCGCAAGTACGACTGGCCCGGCAACGTGCGGCAGCTCGAGAACCGGGTGAAGAAGGCCCTGGTGCTCTGCGACCGCTCGCTGCTCGGCCCGGAGGACCTCGACCTGCACCCCGAGGCGCTGCAGACCATCGTGCCTCTGGAGAAGGCCAAGGAAGACTTCCAGCGCCGGTACATCCTCGAGGTGCTGGAGCGCAACAACGGCAACCGCACCAAGACCGCGCGCGACCTCGGCGTCGACCCCCGCACCATCTTCCGCTACCTGGAGCGTGAGGGCGGCCCCGCGCCGGGCGGCCCGGGCGAGGACTGAGAGCGGAGAACTGAAGCCGTGCCCGCCTGCGTCGGCCGTGAACGCGAGCTCGCCTGGATCACCGCGCGCCTCGACGCGACCAGCGCCAACGGCACCGCCGCGGTGCTGGTGTCGGGCCCGTCGGGCATCGGCAAGTCGCGCCTCCTCGACGAGCTGCGCGACCAGGCGCGGAGCGTGTCGTTCCCGGTGCTGGAGGGCTGGTGCATCCGGCACGCGGCCTTCGCGCCCTTCCTGGCCATCGCCTCGCAGGCGCTGGCGCTGCTCCGGGCGCGCGACGAGCAGCACCTGCTCAGCCCCGCCCACCTGGAGGCGCTCGCCCCGCTGGTGAGCGCCCGCGCCCCCCGAGGCCGCGAGGACGTCGACGCCACCGAGGCCGCGGCGGGCTTCACCGAGGCGGTCAGCCGGCTGCTCTCCGCGGTCGGCCGACAGCGCCCGGTGCTGGTGCTGATCCGCGGCGCGGCGCGCATGGACGAGGCCTCCTCGGCGCTGGTGCGTGCGCTGCTCGACGCCGCAGGTCCCGCGGGGGAGCCCACCCCAGGGGCGGCCTCGGCGCTGCTCGTCGCCTCGACGAGGGAGCGGGAGCCCTCGGCGGCCTTCGACCACGCGCGCGCCGAGATGCTGCCGATCCACGGGCTGGAGGCCGAGGCGCTGGGGCGGCTGCTCACGGAGCCGAGCCTGCTCCAGCGGCTGCACGCCACGACCGACGGCAACCCCGCGGTGCTGCTCGGGCTGCTCGGGCGCCCTCCGTCGTCCCGAGGCGACGAGGTGCGCTCCCGCATGGACGAGCTCGGGGAGGTCCCCCGGCGGGTGGTGGCGACGCTGGCGCTGGCCGACCGCCCGCTGCCCGTGCTGGTGCTCGCCGCGGCCATCGGCGTCGATGCCCCGTCGGTGCACCGGGCGGTGCCGCCGCTGGTGGGGGCCGACCTCGCGCGGCGCACGCTCGACCCCACGGTGGGCGACGTGGTGGTGGGCCTCGCGCGGCACGACGACGGCGCGCGGGTGCTCTCGGGCTACGCCGACTCGGAGTGCATGGCGATCCGCGCGAGGCTGGGCGTCGCGCTGGCGGAGTGGGGGCGCGCGACCCCGGAGGAGGTGGTGCTCCATCGCCTCGCGGGCGGCACCGGCGCGGGGCTCGTCAGCGAGTCCATCGAGGTCGCGCGCTCGCTGCTGCAGCGGCACGCCCCGGCCTCGGCGCTGGCGCTGCTGGAGGCGTGCGCCCAGGTGGCCGACGCCGCCGCGCTGAAGGAGGTCGCCACGCTCGCGATGGCCGCCGCGCGCGCCGCGGGGTCGGAGCTGGAGGCCCGAGGGCACGTGCTGCGCGCCCGGGAGGCGAACCCCAACGACCCGGAGCTGGCGAGGCTGGAGGCGGTGATCGCGCTGAGCGAGGGCGACCTGCCGAGGGCCGAGCGAGCGCTGGAGCAGGCCGAGGCGACGCTCGCCCCGGGCGACGACGAGGAGCGGGCGATGGTGCTCCTCAGCCGCGCGGAGCTCCGGTACCAGCAGGGGCGCTTCGAGGAGGCCGAGCGCTTCGCCCTGGACGCCCTCGCGCGCACCGCGGAGCCGAGGCGCGTGGCCGAGGCGCGCAACGTCGTGACCAAGGTGCTCCTGGTGCGCCGCGACTTCGACCGCGGCCAGGCGTGGACCGAGGAGTCGCTGGTGCTCGCCCGCGCCCGCCGCTCGCAGGACGAGCTGCTGCGGGGGCTCATCAACCTGGGCGTGGTGGCGATCTGGCGCGACGACCTCGAGGAGGCGCAGCGGCGCTTCGCGGAGGCGCGCGCGGTCGCGGTGCGCGGCGGCTCGATGATGCTCCAGGGGGTGCTGCGGGAGAACGAGGCGGTGGTGGCGCACCTGCAGGGCCGCTACGGCGACGCGCTGCGGTCGTACCAGGAGGCGCTGGAGATTCTTACCCGGGTGGGTAATCGCCGCTTCGTGGCGAGGGTGGCCAACAACCTGGGCGAGCTCTACGCGCAGGTCGGCGCGGGCGAGCGGGCGCGGCGGCTCTGCGAGCACGCGGCGCGGGTGGCGCGCGGGCTCTCCGGGTCGCTCGCGGCGGAGTCCCGGATGCTCCGCGCGCAGGTCGAGCTGGTGGAGGGCCGGTCGGACGCGGCGGCGGAGGCGGCGCGGGAGGCGGCGAGGCACTTCGCGGCGGCGGGGGACACGGAGCGGCTGGCGGGCGCGCGGCTGCTGTTGACCCGGGCGGCGCTGCTCGACGGCGACGTGGCGCGCGCGGGGCAGTTTCTCAGCGAGGTGCCCGACGGCGAGGAGGTGTCGCCACGCACGAGGGCCGAGCGCGCGGCCTACGAGGCGGAGTGGGAGCGCGCCCGGGGGCACGACGGCCTGCCCGCGGCGAGGCTGGCGCTGGAGCGCTCCGAGGCGGTGGGCGATCGGGAGCTGCAGTTTCGCGCGGAGGTGCTGGTGGCCACGGCGCTGCTGCACCGGGGCGACGTGCTCACCGCGCGGCGCCACGTCGAGCGGGCGGCGTCGCTGCGCGCGGCCATCCTCGGGGCGGTTCCGGACGCGCTGCGGGTGGGCTTCGGGGCGCAGCTCGAGCGCACGGGCATCGCTCAGCTCGAGGCGCGCCTCGAGACCTACGCCGCGCCGGTGAGCGTGACGACCCTCAGCCCGCGGCCGAGCATCGCGGCGCCGGCGATGGAGCCCACGGGGCTCATCGGAGACAGCGCGGCGATGCGGGAGCTTCGGCGGCGCATCCACCGGGTGGCGCCGCAGGACGTGACGGTGCTCATCCAGGGCGAGTCGGGCACCGGCAAGGAGCGCGTGGCGGAGGCGCTGCACCGGGGGTCGCGGCGGCGCGAGGGCCCGCTGGTGAAGGTGAACTGCGCGGCGCTCGCGGAGGGCGTGCTGCTGAGCGAGCTCTTCGGCCACGAGCGCGGGGCCTTCACCGGCGCCGACCGTCGACGCCGCGGGCGCTTCGAGATCGCCGACGGCGGGACGATCTTCCTCGACGAGATCGGCGACGTGTCGCCGGCCACGCAGGCGGCGCTGCTGAGGGTGCTGCAGGAGCGCTGCTTCGAGCGCGTGGGCGGCAACGAGACGCTGCGGGTGGACGTGCGGGTGCTGGCCGCGACCAACCGCGACCTCGGCGCCATGGTGGCCGCGCGAACCTTCCGCGAGGACCTCTATTTCCGGCTGAGCTCGCTCACCATCAAGCTCCCCCCGCTGCGCGAGCGCCGGGACGACCTGCCTGCGCTGGCGGCGTGGTTTCTGGAGCGGGCGGCGGTGGAGTCGGGCACCCGGCCGCGGAGGCTGACCACGGCGGCGCTGCGGCGGCTGACCGAGCACGGCTGGCCCGGCAACGTGCGCGAGCTGGAGAACGTGCTCCGGGCGAGCGCCCTCCTCGCCGAGACCGAAGACCTGAGCCCCGACGACCTCCAGGGACTGCCGGACGTGACGAGGGTCACCTCCCCCCCGGGGCCTCCCAGCATGCCTCCGCCTCCGCCCACCTCGACCATCAACGAGGTCGACCTGGTCTACCGCCGCATCCGGGCCGGGGGCGTGGCCCTCTTCGACATGCGCCGGGAGATCGAGCGCGGCTGCATCGCCCAGGCCCTCGACGAGGCCGGAGGAAACATCACCCGCGCCGCCACCCTCCTCGGGATGAAGCGCCCGAGGCTCTCGCAACTTGTGAGGGAGTACGGGCTTGCCAAGGGTTCCGCGCATGAGGACAATGCGTGACCATGAAGCTCTCCCACGCCCTCGGGTTCATCGCGGTGTCGTCGTGCCTCTCGGCGGGATGCGCGAGCACCCGCGCGTCGCAGCTCGCCAGCGCCGGCCAGGCGCGCGGTGGCAGCGGCTCCCAGGGCGGTGGCCTCGCTTCAGCGGTCGCCCGCGGCATCGCTGACGAGCGGGTGGGCGGCATGGCGTCCGGCAACGTCGGGCGCGACGACTTCCAGATCAACGCCGCGGCGAGCTTCTCCGAGCACGACCAGCAGTTCGCCGGTCCGACGCCGCAGGTCCCGATCCCCCACGACGGTCGTCAGGGTCAGCCCACCGACTGGTGATCGCTCACTCCGCGTCCGTGTAGGCCCCCGCGACCTGCGGGAGGCTGTGATTCATCCGAACAACCTTGGTGCGCAGATACCCGCGAGAGTGGATGTTGGGCTCGATGAGCACCGGCACCTGCCCCCGCACCGCGACGCCCAGCGAACGGAGCGCGGCGACCTTCTCGGGGTTGTTGGTCAGCAGCCGCACCGAGCGCACGCCCAGGTGCTCCAGCATCGCCGCGGCGCTCTCGTAGCGGCGCGAGTCGTCGGGCAGGCCCAGCTGGCGGTTGGCGTCCACGGTGTCGACCCCCTGCGACTGCAGCGCGTACGCGCGGATCTTGTTGGTGAGCCCGATCCCCCTGCCCTCCTGGCGCAGGTAGAGCACCACGCCGGGGGACTGCTTCGCGATGTAGCCGAGCGCGAACTCGAGCTGCTCCCGGCAGTCGCACTTGAGCGAGCCCAGCACCTCGCTGGTGAGGCACTCGGAGTGGATGCGCAGCGGCACGTCGCTCGCGCCGCGGAGGTTGCCGGAGACGATCGCGAGGTGCTCCTTCTCGGGCTCGTCGTCGTAGCGGAAGACGTAGACCTCGAAGCTGCCGTGGCGTGTGGGAAGCGGTGACCGGGCCTCGACGTGGAGGCTCCCGAGATCTGCGCGACCGTACTGGCTCTCGCTCATGTCGTCCTTTCCGTGCCGGATCGCCGGTGCATATACCACCTCGCTCCGTGCGGTGAGATGCATCGCGGCGCCGCGACGGTCCGTCGGGGTCGGCAGGGCTTTGCGTCTGGCTCCTCGCTGACCTATGGGGTGCCGCGCGGAGGAGCGCTGCGATGAGCGAGACGGTGCTGGTGGTCGGAGGAGGTCTGGTCGGCGCGCTCGTCGCGCTGCGCCTCGCGGAGTCGGGGCAGACGGTGCGGGTGCTCGACCGCGACCGGCCCGGCGCGGAGGCCTCGTCGGCCGCGGCGGGCATCCTGGCGGCGCAGGTCGAGGCCAGCGCTCCAGGGGCGGCGTGGGAGCTCGGGCTCGCGAGCCGTGCGCTCCACGCGACGCTGCACCGCGAGCTCATCGAGCTCACCGGCGACGGCAGCGGGTACCGGAAGAACGGCGCGCTCGAGCCCACCACCGAGCTCGACCACGAGGCTCGCCTCGCCGCGTGCTCGTGGCAGCGCTCGCGCGAGCTGCCGGTGGAGTCCCTCGACGAGGCCTCGCTGCGGGCCATCGCCCCGGGGCTCAACGCCCGCTACACGGGCGGGATCTACTTTCCCGACGACGCGACGGTCGACCCGCCTCGCCTCGTGGCGAGCGTCATCGAGGCGGCCTCGCGGCGAGGCGTGCGCTTCGAGCAGGGGGCCGCGGTGCGCGAGGTCACCACGAGCGGAGGGCGGGTCACCGGGGTGCGCACCGAACTGTCGCAGCGCAGCGCCGAGGTGGTGGTGCTCTGCGCGGGCGCGTGGAGCGGGCAGGTCGGGGGAGCGCTCGATGATCCCCAGGAGATCAGGCCCGCGAGGGGGCAGCTCCTCGAGCTCGCGATGAGCCCGGTGCCGTTCAGCCCGGTGCTCTATGCGGGCGGCGGGTACCTCCTGCCGCGCTCCGATGGAAGGGTCTGCGTGGGCAGCACGCTGGAGATGGTCGGCTTCGAGCGAGGGACCACCGCCGCCGGGCAGCGAACGCTCCTCGACCGCGCCATCGACGCCGTGCCTTCCCTGGGCGGCGCGCGTCTGACGCGCTCCTGGTCGAGCTTCCGACCACGCACCCCGGACGGGCTCCCCCTCGTCGGCGAGCTCGGCGTCTCCGGGCTCTTCGTCGCCGCGGGTCACCACCGCAGCGGCGTGCTCCTCGCGCCCATCACGGCGGAGATCGTCCGAGACCTCGTCGTCCACGGTCGACGCCACCCGCAGCTCGGCGCGCTGCGCCCCGATCGCTTCCGCCGGGGACTCGACCGATGAGCGCGCTGGTCGATCGCTTCGTCACCGCCAACGGCGTCGAGCACCACCTCGTCGAGCACCCCGGCGGCTCCCGCGGAACCGTCGTGCTGCTCCACGGCTACCTCGACCTCGCGCGCTCCTTCGAGGAGGTCATCGCGGCGCTCGGCGAGGCGGGCTACCGCGTCATCGCCCCGGATTTCCGCGGCCACGGCGACACCGGCCGGGCGCCCGCGGGGGCCTACTACCACGCGATGGACTACGTCGCCGACCTCGACGCCCTGCTCGACGCGCTCGACCTCGACCGGGTCCACCTCGTCGCCCACTCCATGGGCGGAACCGTCGCCACCCGCTACGCCGGCGCCCGCCCCGGCCGCGTCGAGACGCTCTCGCTCATCGAGGGCGTCGGCCCTCCGTCGATGCCCGCGGACGTCACCCCCGACCGCACCACCGCCTGGCTCGACGGCCTCAAGAGAGCCCGAGCACGCGCTCCCCGCACCATGCGCTCGCTCGACGAGGTGGTCGCCCGGATGCGCGTCTCGCACCCCTCGGTCCCGCTGGAGACGCTGCGGGTGATGGCCGCTCGCGCGACCCGGGTCGTCGACGAGGGGGCACTGACCTTCCGCTTCGATCCGCTGCACATGACCATCTCGCCGATGCGCTACGACGCCGAGGCCTTCGAGGCCTTCCTCCCCCGCATCACCTGCCCCGTGCTGATGATCGACGGCGGCAGCCTCGCGGGCTTCCCGGAGCTCGCCGAGCGCGCGGCCCGCTATCCCAACGCGCGCTTCGTGCACATCCCCGACGCGGGTCACATGGTGCACTGGACGGCGCCCGACGCGCTGGTCTCGGCGCTGCTCGCCTTCCTCGGCGAGCACTCCCCCGCGGGCTGAGCGTCAGCCCCTGGGCTTCGGCTTCGAGGCGCCCTTGCGCCGGTCCCACAAGCAGGGCCAGGCGGCCTCCTTGGTGCCAGGGAGGGTGCTCAGCAGGTCGGGGTCGTGGGAGACCACCACGCGCGCGTCGAGCGTCGCCTCGGCGCCGCGCAGCAGGCCGTAGGTGCGTCGCTGCTCGGAGAGGTCCCAGCTCATGGCGCGGGCGTAGAGGCTCGGCGGCGCGGCGTCGTCGGCGCGATACTCGCCCACGTATTGCGCGGCGTCGCCGGCGTGGAGGGCCCACCCCTCCTGCAGCTTCACCGCGACGACGACGGACCCGGCGGTGTGCCCGCGGCCGTCGAGGAGCAGCACCGAGCCGTCGCCGAAGAGGTCACGGGAGAAGGGGAAGCCGAGCGCGGGAGGGCCGTCGAGGGTGTACGGCGCCACGCGAGGCAACGAGCGCACCGAGGACGCGTAGCCGCCGCGGAGGCCCCGGGAGGTGGCGTCGAGCTCGCGGTCGTGGACGTGGACGGTGGCGCGATCGAAGTCCACGACGCCGCCGACGTGGTCGGCGTGGAGGTGCGTCGCGACGACGTGGCGCACGTCCGAGGGGACGTAGCCCTGGGAGATGAGCTGCGACGCGAGGGCGTCTTCGGGCTTCACCGAGAGGCCCAGCAGCAGGCTGTGCGCGAGGCCGGGATCGTCGTGCGGAAAGGCGCAGGTGCGGCGGCTCCAGCCGGTGTCGATCAGCAAGAGGCCGTCGGGGCGCTCGAGGACGGCCACGATCACCGGGACGCGCACGGCCCGGAGCGAGTGCGACGAGGGCCGCACGAAGAACTCGGGACCTCCCATGGTCCCGGTCGTCCGGAAGAAGACGCTCATGGCGCCGACGAGTAGCACGCGCGCGGGGGGCTCGTCGCGAGATCAGTACTCCGCGCGCAGCCCCACGCTCGGAACGATCGGCAGCCCGGTGACGTACGCGCTGCGTCGGCGGTCCCAGGCGTAGAGCCGCGACTCGGCGTTGGCCTGGTTGGTCGCGTTGAGCACCTCCGCGATGAACTGCATCCGGAGCGGCCCCCAGCGGAAGCGCTTCGCCGCGCGCAGGTCGAGCGACCAGGTGTCCGGCAGCCGACCGCTGCGCCGCGCGTCCACCCAGGTGAGCGCCACGTCGTGGTCGCTGTCGACCAGCGCGCCGGTCACCACGGGCTCCGGCAGGCCCGACGCCCAGCGCAGCCGCGCGCCCACCTCCCAGCCCCGAGGGAGCGCCGCGCCGAGGATGAGGGACAGCAGGTGGGGTTGATCCCAGGTCGACGGCTGCCACGAGAGGCCCGCGGCGTCGCGTCGCTCGGCCCGCTGGTAGGTGTAGGAGATCCAGCCGTAGAGGGGCAGCCGACCGGCCCGCAGGCGCAGCCACCACTCGGCGCCCAGCACCCTCGCCGAGCCGATGTTGGCGAAGCGCTCCGGGGTCTCCACGCCGCCGCGAAGCACCGTCCGGGAGGTGGGCGCCGCCGTCCCGTCGCCCCACTTCGCGAAGACGTCGGCGGTGAGCTCCAGCGCCCCGGGGAGGACCTCGATCTGCAAGCCCGCGGTGCCGTGCCACCAGCGCTCGGGGCCGAGGTCGGGGTTGCCGAAGCCGGGGATCACCACGTAGCCGCGGGGGATGGTGCTGTACGACCCGATGGCGCCGCGCACCCCGAGGCGGGGGTGGGGCCGCCAGAGGCCCGAGACGCGAGGGTCGACGGTGAGCGAGTCGGAGCGGGAGAAGCGGTCCACGCGCACGCCCAGCAGGGCGCGCCAGCGGCGCTGGTCGTCGAGCTCCAGCTCCGCGTGGGCGGCGGGGTTGAGGAAGCCGGTGGTGCCCTGGTAGCGGGCGAGGCCGGTGGCGCCGGTGGGGTCGGTGATGCCGGTGGCGCTGAGCGGCGGCGCGGCGAGCGTGGCGTCGGTCTCGCCCAGGATGGCGTCGATGCCCGCGAAGAGGCGCGCCCATGGGCCGAGGCGCAGCTCGAGCTCGTCGCGCAGTGAGAGCTGACGGGTGGTGATGAGGTAGCGGATCGTGCTGCCCGCGGTGAGGTCGGCGTCCTGCGTGGAGCCGGAGAGCGAGAGCGAGTGCTGCGCGGAGCTTCCCCAGCGGTGGCGCCAGCGGGCCTGCGCGCCGCGGAAGGAGGCCGCGCTGCCGGAGCTGCCGCGGAGGTTGGGATCGTTGGCGTCGGGGGCGTCGAGGGAGAAGCCGAGCGCGTCGTCGCTGCCGGAGACGATGACGCGCACGTTGTCCGAAGGACCGGGGTCGACGTCATACACGGCCTGGTAATCCCAGTAGCGAGGGAGGCGGGTGAAGCTCGCGCCGAGGAGGCCGATCCAGGCGTCGACGTAGCTGCGGCGCACGCCGATGGCGAGCGCTCCCCTGCGGCCGATGGGGACCGACGCGTAGGCCCCGGCGTCCACGAGGTCGACGTCGGCGGTGACGTGCACGCGGTCTCTCGCGGGGGCGCGGAGGGTGACGTTGACCACGCCGCCCGCGGCGCGTCCCCAGCGGGCGGAGAAGTTGCCGGGGAGCACCTCGATGCGGTCGATGAGGTCGGTCGCGAGCGTGGTGGCGAGGCCGTAGAAGTGAAAGGGCAGTCCGAAGGGCTGCGACTCCAGGGTGACGAGGGAGTCCGAGGGGTCGGAGCCGCGGAGGATGAAGGCCCCGAGGCCGAAGGGGGGACGGCCCACGCCGGGGAGGTTCTGCACGGCGAGGAGGGCGTCGCCGCGGGTTCCGGGCATGCGCTGCATCTCCGCGGCGCTGAGCTCGCGGCGCTGTATCTCCCTCGCCCTCGCCCTCGCCCTCACCGTGGCCTCGGGCGGGTCGTCGTTGGTGGGCGTGCGCTCCTGCGCGAGCGCCGGGGAGGCCGCGAGGGAGATCAGGGCGATGGCGCGGAGGGGCTTCAGCCGTCCCACGGAGACCGGTCGGCGCGCTCGGCGGCGCCCTCGCGATCGACCCGCCACCAGCGGGCGCCGTCGACGCGGATCCAGAGCTGAGACTGCCAGGTGGACATCACGGGCATCGGGCCGCGGGCGCGCTCGCTGAGCGTGCGGACGGAGGTGCCGCCGTCGGCGGAGACCTGCACCAGGCCGCGGATGGAGGTCCAGGCGACGACGTGGCCGAGGACGGCGACGTCGACGAGCACGTCGCCCACGTCACGTCGGGTGCGCCAGCTCTGGCCGCGGTCGGTGGTGGTCCAGACGGTGCCGTTGGTGCCGACGGCTGCGCCGAAGCCCGAGGCGTCGTCGAAGGCCATGGCGCGAGGGGCCTGCGAGCCGTCCCAGGAGGCGCGGGACCAGTGGGCGCCGCGGTCGTCGGTGAAGACGACGCCGTCGTCGAGGGCCGCGAAGATGCGGGCGCCCGAGCTGGCGAAGTTGTGGATCTGGGTGGTCCCGAAGGGAGGCGGGAGCAGGCCGCGGTAGCTCCAGGTGACCGTCGGGGTCAGCGTGCGGAAGCCGAGCGGGGCGAAGTAGGAGACGGGCTCGCGGTGGACGGAGACGTCGGCGCCGAGGGGGATGTCCACGGGCGTGGTGCCCCAGCCGACGGCGAGGGCCGAAGGGGAGCCGAGGATGCACGCGCCCAGCAGGACCCACGCGGTTGGTCTCATGGGGGAACGGTAGCGCCGCGAGAGCCTGAGGGGCCAGCGGGTGGGAGGGGAGTTGCGGTCAGCACTCGTCGGCGACACAGACGGCCTTGGAGAAATCGCGCGCCGCCAGCGCCGCGTCGGCGATCAGGAAGAACACCGAGCTCGCGTCGCCCCAGCAGTAGTCGTCGCTGCCGACCGAGAGAAGCAGGGTCTCTCGCCGTCCTGGGAGGCCCTGGTAGTACGCGGCAGACGCGTACCCGAGCGAAGCGTAGGTGGGCACCTCGCGGGGCAGCGCGTCGTAGCGGGTCGTCTCCTCCTCGAGCAGCCCCAGCTTGTAGGCGAACTGCGGCTCCGGCAGCGGGACCTCCCCGCGGAACCTCAACCCCCTCGCACTCCTGCGCTCGGACTCCGGTAGCTCCGGCGGCGGCTCCCTCGGCGCGAGCTCGCCGTCTTCGTGGAAGAGCACCGCGGCCGCGATGCGCACGAGCTCGCCGTGCTCGCCGGCCTCCACGTCCTGCCGCGCGAAGAACGAGAGCAGCCCCTTCGGAGGGAGCCTGCCCTCGGGGTCGTGCGGCGCGAGCTCCTCCAGCCGTAGCTGCGCCACGAAGCCCAGCGGCACCACCACGTGCGCGCCCTCGACGGTGTGAGGCGTCGCCTCGAGGCCCTGCGGGAGCCTCTCGGCCGCCGTCCGCTTCGGGAGGCGCACGACCGGCCAAGGCGCGTCGGGGCCCAAGTCGGGCAGGCCCCCGAGGCGGCTCGCGCCCGCGGGGCCCTCCACGGGTTCGAGCACGATCCTCCGCCTCGCGATCTTCACCAGCTCGGCGACGCGCGCCGCGGAGAAGCCCGCCGCCGTGAGCGTGGCGGCGAGGCCCTCTCGCCCCGGTGCGACCTTCGCGGGCGACCGCTTCCTCCCGGCGGGAGCGGACTCGGCCCCGAGCTTTCGCAGGGCCTCCTCGAGTGCCGTCTTCGCCTTGCGCTTCGCCATCGGCCGCAGCGCCTCCATGGCTGGGATCACCGCCTGGTCGTCCATCGCCACGAGCACGTCGAGGGGCATGGTGAGCCGGTAGTCGCTCGCCCCGGAGGCGAGCGCGGCCTGCGCGGCCTCGACGACGGCGGGCGCCGCCGAGCGCCCCGAAGGGCCCCACTTCAGCAGCGTGAAGCCCGCGTAGGTCAGCCAGTCGAGGCCCGCGCGGGCCCGGTCGCGGACGAAGCCCGCGAGGGCCTCGACGGCCGCCGGGTCGGGGTGCGCGCAGAGCACGCTGTCGAGCACCACCGCATCGGCCTTCTCGTAGAAGCGCACCAGGAACGCGAACCATCGCGGGTCGATGGGAGCGCTCGCGTGCAGCGCGTGGAAGAGGCCTCGCGCGAGGTAGCTGTGGGGCAGCGCCAACTCGCGCTCGAAGCGCGGGCCGAGCCGCTCGAAGGCGGTCGCCGGGTCGAGGCGCACCGCGGCGGCGGTGCCGAGGTCGCGCACCCAGACCATCAGGTCGTCGGCGAGGTCCATGGCGGGGGCGATGCGTTCGAGGGCGGCGCGGGAGGGATTCGCGGCGAGCAGAGCGGAGCCGACGCCGAGGCGCACGCCCGGGTCGGGGTGCGACTCGAAGAGGTCGAGCAGGGGCTCCTCCAGGCCCTGCGCGGCGGCCGCGATGGCGAGGTCGCCCACGAGCCGCAGGCGCTCGTGCTGCGCGGCGTAGACGGCCTCGTAGACCGACCGCTCGGCCCGGGAGGCGACGCCCAGGTTGCCGATCGACGCGGCCAGCTCCCCGAGGCGGCGAGCGACCGCGGGACCGGCCCCGGCGCGTGCGGAGAGGACCGCGAGCGCGTCGGGGTCCCCGGCGGCCTCGACGCGCCCGAGCAGCTCGTCGAGCGCGGCGTCTCCCGTGGGAGCGCGCGAGGGAATCGGGTGGAGGAAGTCGTCGAAGGTGGTCATCGTGGGGAGGGCCGATCGTAGGCGAAGGAGTCGCGACGGATGAAGGTCCGCTACGCCGCCCCGGCGCCGGTCGCGTCGAGGCCTTCAACAACAACCGGGAGTCGCTGGTCCGAGAGCCCGCAATCCTGGCTCGCCCAGCGGATCTCTTGTCCGCCGGACCGCGGCGCTGTAACCGTGGCAGAACGAACCGTGGAAACGCGCGCACCATCCGCGCCGAGGCCCGGTGCGATCGAGCGAGACAGGTTCATGTACAGCGGCATCTGCAGGCCATTCTTGATCCTGGCCGTCGGGGCCCTGGCGTCGGCCTGCGGCGGGGCGAGGACCGTCTCGGTAACTCCGGACGCCTCGTCGTCCGCGACGGATTCTGCGTCGTCCGATCGGCAGGCTACCGAGGATCTCGTCCTCGGCATGGATCGAGCTGCGACCGGGTGCACGCTCGATCGTGACTGTGCCGACACCGATCCTTGTACGGTCAACGAGCGGTGCGACTCCGCGGCGCGGGTCTGTCGCACCGACACGCTCGACGGCGACGGGGACCGTCACTCCCCCGGGGTCTGCGGCGGCGGTGACTGCGATGATGGCAATGCCCAGGTGTTCCTGGGGGCCGCGGAGCGGTGCAACGGCGTCGACGACGACTGCGACGGCCTCGTCGACGGCGCGGCGGCGACGCTGGCCTGCGCGAGCGGGGGCAGCGGGACGATCTGCGCGGGCGGCGCCTGCGCCTGCGAGACGCCGGGGAGGGTCTTGTGCGGTGACGCCTGCCGGGACCTCGCGACCGATACGGCCCACTGCGGGCGCTGCGGCAATGTCTGCCACACCGGAGAGATGTGTCGGGCGGGCGTCTGCTCCGGGCCGGTCATCGAGGGCCCGGCGTGCGAGATCGCGCCGACGAGGGTGAGCTCACGGATGGTGTTCGAGGGCCTGACCGGCGCGCGCGACTTCGTGTTCGACGGGCGTGGCGGCGTGGCCGTGGCGCAGGGCAGCGCGGTGGTGCTGCGGCGCGCGGGCGAGACCACGCCGGTCACGATGGTGATGGCGGGCGAGGTGATCGCGCTGCGCTACACGCGCGCCTCGGGCCTGGCGCTGGCGGTGCTCAACGACACGGACGCGGGCGCTGGGAGCGGAGCGATCTACGTGCTCGCCCCCGGGTCGACGACGCCGACGCTACGGCACTCGGGGCTGCGGCAGCCGGGCGGCCTCGCCGTCGACGCCATGGACCGGATCTGGTTCAGCGACACCGCGATGAACACCGTCTATCGGATGCCGGCGGTCGGCGCCGCGGCGCAGGCAGTGGTGACGGACGTGCCGAGCCCCACGCATCTGCTCGTCGACACCGATGGGCGCTACCTCGTCGTGGCCACCACGTACAACAACAGCGTGATGCGCCTCGAGCTCGGCAGCGGCGGAGCGATCGGAGCGGCGACGGTCTTCGTCGGCGGCTTCGGCCGCGTGTCGGGCCTCGCCCAGGACGAGTGCGGCAACGTGCTGGTGGCCGACGAGATCACCGACCGCATCTGGCGGGTTCCGCTCGCCGGGGGCGAGTCGGTGCGCCTGCTGATGGACGTGCACGGCCCGCGCTCGCTGGGCTTCGGCGTGGGCGAGCCCTTCGGCCCGCGCGAGATCTACGCGCTCTCCGCAGCCGATGGCACCTTGCGCGCGGCCAACCTGGTCGCCCGTGGCGTTCCGCTGGTGGTACCTGCGCCGTGACTTGAGCCTCGGGAGTCCGCTACTGCGCGGGCGCTCCGCGAGGTCCTTCTAGCGTCCGGACGAAATGGACCTTCGACAGCGGGGCAGTTCACGGCTGGGGCTCACGGAGTAGAGGCACGAGCCCTCGGTTCTACGCATCTCGCCATGCGTGGGGACGGAGCGCCGTCGGGCGGCGTCGGTCGAGGCCGGCCGCTACGGGGTGACGGGCAGGCCGTGGCCGCGCGCGGGCACGACGACGAAGAGCACGCGGGAGTCGAGGACCGTCCCTCCGCGGCCGGTGGCGTTGATCGTCGCGCGGTACACGCGGAGCGCGTCGGCGCCCTCGACGAAGTCGTTGAGGAGGTCGACGCGAAACACCGCCTGGGTGGAGGGCGACGCGTTGTAGAAGGTCGTCGCGTCGCGCCGCTCGTAGCCCGTCGGGGCGTCTGGAATGCCTCGCGCCGGTACCACCGAGCGGACGAAATCCGCCGTGGTGCGCCCCGTGGGGATGCCCACCGCGGCCGGGGCGCCCTCGGTGCGCGACGTGACGTCCTGCCGCGATCCGCTCGCGAGCCGGGTGACGCCGTCGACCACCTGCGCCGCCACGGCCCCGACCGCACGGCCCGGACCGAACACCACCGGGTTGCCCGAGGCGTCCGTGGTGCGAGTGCGCGTCGCGAGCATCTGCGAGTTGACGTAGGTCGCCCCGCCGATGCCGGCGCCGACGTCGATTCCGACGAAGAAGCCGCCGCGGGCGTTGAGGGCCGTGACGACGTCGTTGCAGTTGTGCCCCTGGGTCGACCGGTAGGTCGCCGCGTCTCCCGCGAAACACCCGTCGTACCAGGGCGCGTCGGAGGCCAGCACCACGACGGGGACGCGCCCCTCGCCGAAGCAGCCCCAGCCGTAGCGGGGGTTGGCCGCGGTGGAGCCGCAGTCTCGCGCCGGGTCGACCTGCGGCACCCAGCCGTTGCCCGCGGGGTCGAGCGCGTT
>SCUS01000042.1 GCA_004297725.1 Myxococcaceae bacterium
CTCATCCGTCTCTTCACCTCCTTCGCGATGCTCGGGGCGGAGTGGGTGATGTGGGTCCTGGTGGCGCTCTCGGTGGCGTCGGTGGCGCTGATGCTGGAGCGCGCCCGGTACTACCGCTCGCTCGACGACGACCTCGAGAAGCTGGGCGACGAGGTGCGCGGGCTGCTTCGCAAGGGCGACCTCGCGGGCGCGCGGGCCCGGCTGGAGAAGTCCCCCTCGCCGGCCGCGGCGGTGGCGCTGGCGGGCCTCGCGGAGTTCGACAGCGGACTGAAGAGCGCCGAAGAGGCGATGGCGGGCGCGACGGTGCGGGTGCGGCTCAACCTCGAGAGCTACCTGAGCTTCCTGGGCACCGTGGGCAACAACGCCCCCTTCGTCGGACTCTTCGGCACCGTCATCGGCATCATCCAGGCCTTCGACAAGCTGCGCGCGGGCGAGACCGCGGCGCGCGACGCCGCCCGACGCGCGGCCCAGGCGGGCGGGGCGATGGCCCCCACGCTCGACACTGGCGCGGTGATGGGCACGCTCGCCGAGGCGCTGGTGGCGACGGCCATCGGGCTGCTGGTGGCGATCCCCGCCGTCGCGGCCTTCAACTACTTCCAGCGGCGGGTGAAGTCGCTGGTGGCCTCGAGCGACACGCTCTCCCACGTGGTGACCGCGAGCCTGGCGGCGGCGCCCGCCTCGAAGAAGGACTGAGAGCAACCAACCATGGGAGGCGGATCACAGTCGGAAGACGAAGGCGCCATCACCGGCATCAACGTCACGCCCTTCGTCGACATCGCGCTGGTGCTGCTGATCATCTTCATGGTCACCGCCAAGTACATCGTGACCCCGCAGGCCATTCCGGTAGACCTGCCGCGCGCCAGCACCAGCAACGCCGTCAGCGTGGCGGTGGCCGTGAGCGTCGACGCCAGCGGGGCGATCTTCGCCGACACGCGCCCCGTCACCGAAGAGCAGCTCATCGCGTTCATGAGAGAGCGCCACCGCGACAACGCCGAGGTGCGCGCCATCATCGCCGCCGACCAGCGCGTGCCCCACGGCCGCGTGGTGCACGTCATCGACCTGGTGCGGCGCGCGGGCGTGACCAAGTTCGCCATCCAGACGCAGGCCGAGGGCAACGCCGAGGTCACGCCGTGAATCTCGGCCCGGTGCACGCGCCGCGGTCCAGGGTCGCCCGGGGGTTCGAGGGCCCCCAGAGGCTGCCCGGATCCCTGGCTGGCGCGGTGGCGCTGCACGGGCTTCTGGCGCTGCTGCTGGTGGCCCTCAGCCGCATGGGGAGTCCGCATGAGCTCCCTGTCCCGGTGGTCTCCGAGGTCGACATCGAGGTGCCGCCTCCGCCTCCGCCTCCGCCTCCGCCACCCGAGCCTCCGCCGCCTCCGCCTCCAGCGGCCGAGCCTCCTCCGCCGCCACCGGTGGCGAGGGCTGCTCCTGCGCCGCGCGCGCCCACCCCTGCGCCCCCTCCGCCGCCCCCTGCGCCTACCGCGCCGCCTCCGCTGATGGTCGCCGAGGAGCAGTCCAACGAGCCGTCGACGGACACCGTGGCCACCGGCACCAACACCAACTTCCGCGGCGGAGACATCGCCAACAACGGCGTGGCCAACCAGGGTCCGGTGCGCAACGCCGACCCCAACGGGGTCCCCGGCGGAACAGGCACCCGACCGGCCCCCCCGTCGACGGTGCCCGACACCGACCTCAGCGAGCGTCCCCGCATCGAGTGCGACGAAGACTCGCTCCGGAATTTCTTCCCCGATGAGGCCCAGGAGCGCGGGCTCACGGGCATGCGGGTGAGGGTTCGGGTGAGCGTCGACGCCGGCGGCCACATCACCCGCGCGCAGGCGATGGAAGACCCGGGCTTCGGGCTCGGCCGCGCCGCCGAGCGCGCCGTGATGAACGGCTGTCGCGCCACCACGCCCCGCTCCAGGGACGGCCGGGCGGTCTCCACGGTGACCACCTTCCGTCTCAACTTCGAGCTGGAGTAACGCCCGGTCTCGTTCGCGCTTCGCGCTTGAGTCGGGCCGTCGCTCCGGGCGACACTGGACGCGGCGCGCCGGCGGCTCAACGGTGGCGGCGCACCCTCTGGAGGACGTCTCATGCCCAAGCGGCGATTGGCGATGGTGTCGGGTCTCGCGGCGCTGTTCATGGCGCTTCCCGCGAGCGCTCAGACAGGTTCAGCTCCCTACGACACCAATATCGACTTCCAGCAGTTTCGCCCTGCGCCGGGGCCGTACAACTTCTTCACGGTGCAGGGCAGCCGCGTCGAGGGGCGCACCGCGCTCTCGCTGGGCGCCTGGGCCAATTACGCCTACCGCCCGCTGACGATCTTCGACGCCAACTGCCCGAGCGCCGTCAACGACTCGGGCTGCACCATCGGCGCGGTCCGCTCTCGCCCCATCGAGCACCTCGCGACGCTCAACCTCCTCGTCGGGGTCACGCTCGCCAACCGAATCCTCCTCTCCGTCGACCTGCCGCTCACCGTAGAGACCGGGCAGGCGGTGGAGCGCAGCAGCGGCCGCCCCGTGCTCGACGCCTCCAGCACCGTGCAGTCCCAGAGCGCCGGCGGCCTCGGCGATCCCCGCATCGAGGCGAAGGTGCGCCTCGCGGGCTCCGGCCTCACCGGCGCCGGGCTCGCGGTGAGCGGATTCGTGACCGTCCCCATCGGGCAGTCTGCGGGCGCGGGAGACCACTTCGTCGCCGATCACAGCGCCACCTTCGGGGGTCGGCTCATCGGCGAGTACCGCCGCGGCCGCTTCGCCGTCGCGCTCAACCTCGGCGCCCTCGGTCGGCCCAGCACGCTCACGCTCTTCTCCACCGAGGTCGGCACCCGGCTCACCTGGGGCGCCGCGGTCGGCTTCGACATCTCGACCCGCCTCGCCGTCATGGCCGAGGGCTTCGGCGCCTCCGACCTGAGCAGCGCGCTGCAGAACAACAACGCCGAGGTGCTCGCGGGCGCGCGCTACCGCTTCAACGACCTGACCTTCACCGCGGGCGGCGGCAGCGGCGTGCTGCGCGGGGCGGGCTCTCCGGTGGCGCGGGCCTTCCTCGGGGTCTCCTGGGCCCCCTACCGGGTCGACAACGACAGCGACGGCGTGGGTGACAACGTCGACCGCTGCCCCACCGAGGCCGAAGACGCCGACGGCTACGAGGACGACGACGGCTGCCCCGAGGTGGACAACGACGGCGACGGCATCCACGACGCCGCCGATCGCTGCCCCGACCAGCCCGAAGACCGCGACAACTTCCAGGACTCCGACGGCTGCCCCGACCTCGACAACGACAACGACGGCGTCCCCGACGGGTACGACACCTGCCCGAGGGAGCCCGAAGACCGCGACGGCGACCACGACGAGGACGGCTGCCCCGACAACGACCGCGACCGCGACGGCGTGCCCGACGATCGCGACCGATGCCCCGGCGAGCCGGAGGACACCGATGGCTTCCGCGACGAGGACGGCTGCCCCGACCCGGACAACGACGGCGACGGCATCCCTGACGCGGAAGACCAGTGCAGCGACCAGGCGGGCCCCGCCTCGGGCCATGGCTGCCCCGCGCAGTCCGCCGACCGTGACCGCGACGGTGTGCCCGACCAGAGCGACCGCTGCCCCGAGCAGGCGGAGACCGTCAACGGCGTCGACGACGCCGACGGCTGCCCCGAGCAGGCCGCGCCCTCGCTGGCGCAGATCGTCGGCGACCAGATCCAGGTGACGGGTACGGTGAACTTCTCCCGCTCCCGCGACGGCATCGAAGGGGACGAGAGCTTCCGGGTGCTGGAGTCGGTGCTCACCATCCTTCGCACCCACCCGGAGATCGCGCGCGTCGAGGTGCAGGGGCACACCGACAACGTCGGCAACGCCGAGCGCAACACGGCGCTCTCCGAGCGACGCGCCGAGGCGGTGCGCCGCTGGCTGGTCGAGCACGGCATCGAGGCCGGTCGCATCACGGCGCGCGGGTTCGGTCCGGCCCGGCCCATCGAGTCCAACAGCAGCGATGCGGGCCGTGCGCGCAACCGGCGCGTGGAGTTCCTCATCCTGCCGGCGACCCCTTAGCCCCCCCGTCCCTCCGCTCCCCTCCAGCCAGGAACTTGCCTCTCGCCCGCCGGGTCGGATACCGCGGCACCCATGCGGCGCGCGCTCGGTCTCCTCCTTTCGACGGTGCTCCTGGGCGGCTGCGACGACGCCACGGAGGGCGAGCGGCTGGGCGTCTACTCGGTGATCGCCACTCGCACCCAGGACACCTGCGGATCGCAGCTGTCCGGCAAGGTCCAGCGGGCGCAGTTCAACGTGGTGCTGTCGCTGCGGCAGGGCGTGCTCCAGTGGACCCCCGCGGGAGCAAACGCCGCCAGCGGCACCTACAACGTCTTCCAGGGCACCTTCCGCATCGCGGTCGAGGCCTCCACGCAGATGATCGCGCCCGACCGCCGGAGGGAGTTCCCGGGCTGCGTGTTGCGTCGGGTCGACGTGATCGAGGGCGCGGTCACGTCGAGCGCTGATGCGGGCGCGATGGCCAACGTCGACGCCGGCACGGTGCTCACGGGCTTCCAGGCCCAGGAGACCATCGCCTACGGCACCGAGAGCGGCGACTGCTCGCCGCTGATCGGGGTCGGCGGGGGGCAGGCCTTCGCGCTGCCCTGCACCGTGGGCTACCGGATGGAAGCGACCCGCGTCGGCCCCTGAGGCGCCGTCGGCTCAGTCGTCGCTGCTGGCGTGGTCGCCGTGGTCGTGCAGGTCGATCACCTCGGCGCCGCGCTTCTGCGCCAGGATGATCAGCTCGCGTGACGACGGGCCGAAGAACGCGCCCGGCGTGCGCACGTGGCCGCTCACCTCGAGGATGCGGAAGCCCGACTGGTGCAGCAGCTGCCCGAGCTCATGCAGGGAGTACAGCCGCACGGAGTACTCGATCTCCCGCTGGCGCCCGTCGTCGAAGATCACCGTGCGCTTCACGTTGAGTCGAGAGGTGATGTAGTTCACCGAGCTCTCCTCCATGCAGACGCATCCGTCGCCCTCGAACCACGCCATCGCGGGCTGCGACTGGATCGCGTGGTCGCGGTTGATCACCTGAAGGAGGAAGGTGCCGTTGTCCTTGAGCGCGCGGTGGATGCGCGTGGCGACGTCGGCGTTGCGCTGGTCGTCGAAGTAGCCGAACGACGAGCCCACGCAGAACGCCGCGTCGAAGCACTCCTCGTAGTCGAGCGCGAGCATGTCGACGACGGAGAAGGCGGGCTGTCGGGGAGCGCCGAGGCAGTGGCTCTGCGCGCGCTGCACCATCGTGGGCGAGAGGTCGACGCCGGTGACGTCGTAGCCGCGCTGCGACAGCGCGATCGCGTGGCGGCCCACGCCGCAGCCGACGTCGAGCACCGCGGCGCCCCCCTCGACCCCGAGGGCGTGCTCGATCCAGTCGGCCTCTGCGACGATCTGCGCAGGGTTGAGCGGGGTGACGGTGCGGAGGTAGTCGTCGTTGAAGAGCTCCTCCCACCAGTGACGACGGCGGCGCCGGGGCTGCTCCGGCACCGTCACCGCGAGGGGACGGGCGGCGAGGGGCGGCGGCGGCGGCGCGGGCGGGCGGACCGAGCGGCTCGGCGGCTCTGGCGGCGGCGGCGGGATGCGGCTCGGCGAGACCCGCGGGGCGTGCGCCTCCTGGCCGATGGGCAGGTCGGCGAGGTCGTCGAGCAGCGCCAGCGAGGGGTCGCTCGACCGGATCGTCGGCATCTCGTCGTCGGGGTCGATGGTGAACTCGAAGGCGTCGTCGGAGGGCGGGACCGCGGCGACGAGGGCCTGCGGGACCGCGGGCGCGCGCGGGACCGCGATGCTCGGCGGCGGCATCGGGTCGGGGATCGGGGGGATGGTGGGCGCGGTGAAGATCGACGCGGCGTTGGCGGAGATCATCGCCGGGCGGGCGGGAGCGCGCGGCGGGGGCGGTCGGCTGGGGCGGACGGCGACGCCGGACTCCGTCGGGGGCGCGGGCGGCGGCGTCGAGGGCGACCGGGCGGGCGAGGGGACCATCGCGGCCCGGGGCGTATCGAAGGCGTCGTACGACGACGGCGGCGGCGCGTCGGAGCCGACCTTGCGGATGCGTCGACGCACCACGCGCATGCTCGACTCCGCGGCGATCGGCGCGACCGGAGCGACGGGCGGCGGCGGCATGGTGATCATCGCCGACTCGGTCTCCGAGACCGAGACCTCGACCTCGTCGCTGGCGGTGATCTCCACGTCGCTGCCCGTGTCGAGCAACACCGGGGTGTCAGAGAGCAGCGGCTCGTGTTCGAGGTCGGGCAGGTCGAGCTCGGAGGGCGGAGGGGCCGAGGAGAGGGCGCCGTGCGTCCCGGTCGGGATGCGCAGCCCGCGGCGGCTCTTGCGCAGGCGCCGCTCGCCGTCGGCCGGGGGGGCTTCAGAGTCCGGGCCATTCGGCGGATCGAGGCTGCGCTCATTCATCAGGACGCTTCTCCATCGCGTGCGCGCGCCACCGCGTCCCCGACGCGCACCGGCGTCGGATCGACACCCCGCGCGGCCTCCCAGCGACCATGCGCCGCCGGGCCGAGGAGCACCACCACAGTCGAACCGAGCTGGAAGGCTCCCAGCTCGTCGCCCTTCTCCAGCGTCGGCCTCGCGTCGCCCTCGAAGGCGCGCACCGCCGAGCGACCCCCGAGCTCGGGCCGCGGCGGCGCCTCGATGGTCAGGGTGATCTTGCCGACCACGAAGGCGCCGACGAAGACCACCGCGGCGGGGCCGAGCTCGGTGTCGACGTGAACCACCACCCGCTCGTTGCGCGCGAAGAGCCCGGGCACCGTGCGCACGCCCATCTCGTTGACCGGGAAGAGGTCGCCGGGGATGTGCCGCACCTCGCGCACGCGCCCGGCCACGGGGCTGTGCACCCGGTGGTAGTCGCGAGGCGACAGATACACGATGAAGTAATGCCCGCCCTCGTAGGCGCGCGCGGCCGCGGGGTCATCGAGCAGCGTGGCGGCGTCGTAGGACTGACCCTTCACGGTGAAGCGGCGGTCGGCGGAGACGGGGCCGCTGTCGTCGAGGCGCCCGTCGGCGGGGGAGACCACCGTGGCGGGATCGGGGTCGACGGTGTGGATTCCCGGGCGAAGCTGACGGGTGAAGAACTCGTTGAAGCTGCGGAAGCCCCCTTCGGGGACCACCGCCTCGTCGAGCGCGACGTCGTAGGCGCGGGAGTAGAGGTCGAGCACCGGGCGCAGCACCGGCCGCGGGATACGCGCCTCGGTAAAGCGCCCGAGCGCGCGGGTGATGCGCCCTCGGGGGAGGAGGTGCAGGAGGGAGGCGGCGGCGCGCGAACGGAGGGGAACCATCAGGATTGGGCTCTGCGCGTCGTCGACGCGTCGGGGAGCCTAGAATGCCGCGCGAAGCGGGGTCAACAGATGACTCTCGCGCGCCGCGCAGGAATCAGACGTCGTAGTAGAGGTGGTACTCGTAGGGCACCGGGCGGAGGCGCACCGGGTCGACGTCCTTCTCGCGCTTGGACGAGATCCAGGTCTCGATGATCTCCTTGGAGAAGACATCGCCCTTGAGGAGGAACTCGTGGTCGGCCTCGAGCGAGTCGAGCGCCTCGCCGAGCGATCCGGCGACGTGGGGGACGTTCTGCAGCTCCTCGGGGGAGAGCGAGTAGATGTCCTTGTCGAGCGCGTCTCCGGGGTGGATCTTCTTCTCGATGCCGTCCATGCCGGCCATCACCAGCGCCGCGAAGGCGAGGTAGGGGTTGCAGCTCGGGTCGGGGAAGCGCACCTCGACGCGCTTGGCCTTCGGGGAGGGCGAGAACATCGGGATGCGGATGGAGGCCGAGCGGTTGCGCGACGAGTACGCGAGGTTGACCGGCGCCTCGTAGCCCGGCACCAGTCGGCGGTAGCTGTTGGTCGTCGGGTTGGTGATCGCGTTGATCGCCTTGGCGTGCTTGAGGATGCCGCCGATGTAGAACATCGCCATCTCGCTCATGCCCGCGTAGCCGTTGCCGGCGAAGAGCGGCTTGCCGTCCTTCCAGAGCGACTGGTGGCAGTGCATGCCCGAGCCGTTGTCACCGAAGAAGGGCTTCGGCATGAAGGTCGCCGACTTGCCGTTACGCTTCGCGACGTTCTTGACGATGTACTTGAACCACATGGTCTTGTCGGCCATGCGAAGCAGCGAGTCGTACTTCATGTCGATCTCGCACTGACCCGCGCTCGCGACCTCGTGGTGGCTGGTCTCGATCTCGATGCCCGCGGCCTCCATGGCCTCGACCATCTCCGTGCGGAGGTCCATCAGGGTGTCGTGCGGGGCGACGGGGAAATAGCCCTCCTTCGAGCGCACGGTGTAGCCGAGGTTGCCGCCGGCGATCTCCTTGCCGGAGTTCCAGTGGGCCTCCTTGGAGTCGATCTGGAAGAAGTTGTGGTGCGGCGAGGTGCTGTAGCGGACGTCGTCGAAGACGAAGAACTCCGCCTCGGGGCCGACGTAGATGGTGTCGGCCAGGCCCGTCGAGCGCACATACTGCTCGACCTTGCGAGCGATGAACCTCGGGTCGCGGTCGTAGGACTCGCGGGTGATCGGGTCGACCACGTTGGCGATCATCGACATCGTCGGACGCGCCATGAACGGGTCCATCACCGCCGTGGACGCGTCGGGCAGCAGCAGCATGTCGGACTCGTTGATGGCGCGCCATCCGCGGATCGAGCTGCCGTCGAAGCCGAAGCCGTCCTCGAAGGCCTCCTCGGTGATGCGGTGCATCGGGACGCTGGTGTGCTGCCACTGACCGAACAGGTCGCAGAACTTGAGGTCGACCATCACCGCGCCGCCGTCCTTGCCGAGGGCGATCGCTTCCTTGTGCTTCTTCGTCGTCATAGCAGTCTCGTCAGCTCCTCTGTTTTCAGATGGCGTCGTGGCCGCGCTCGCCGGTGCGGATGCGCACGACCTCTTCAATGGGCACCACGAAGATCTTGCCGTCTCCGATGCGCCCGGTACGCGCGCTGCGCTCGATGGCGTCGATCACGGCGTTGACCTGCTCGTCGGTGACGACGACCTCGACCTTCACCTTGGGGACGAAGTCCACCACGTAGGCGCTGCCCCGGTAGACCTCCTTGCGGCCGCCGGTGCGGCCGAAGCCCTTGACCTCGGTGACGGTCATGCCCTGCACGCCTACTTCCGCAAGCGCGTCCTTCACCTCGTCGAGCTTGAACGGCTTGATGATCGCCTCGACTCGCTTCATCGCGTCGCCCTTGTAGGCCCATTCAATGTAAACGGACCGTAAAGCTCATCCGCGCATCGGCCGAGCGGCCTCGTCGGTATACTCCGCGGTCTTCTGCATCCCCACGAAGGAGCCTCCGCGATGCCCCGCCTCTCGTTGCTTCCGGCCGTCCTGGTCTTCCTCGCCCTGGTCGGCTGCTCGGACGGCGAGGTGCCGGTCTTCGTCGACGCGGGGACCATGGACGCGCCCGAGGCGGAGGTCTTCACCAGCCGCAACGACGTCAACGTCCCCGAGGCGCGAGGTCGCGTGTGCGACCGCAGCTCGCAGTGCGACGACGGCGTCCCCTGCACGATGGACTACTGCTCCTCCGACGGGCGCTGCGCCAACGTGCCGGACACCATGGCCTGCGACGACAACGTCTACTGCAACGGCCTGGAGACCTGCGACCTGCGCCGGGGCTGCGTGCGGGGCGCTCCGCTGGCCTGCGACGACAACGACGCCTGCACCACCGACCGCTGCGACGAGTCGACCCGCGCCTGTCAGCACAGCCCTCGCGACTTCGACCGCGACGGAGACCCCGACATCGGCTGCCGCTCCACGCAGTGCCCCGACGGCGGCGCGCCGGGCGACGACGCCGGGCTCTGCTGGGTGGGCTCGGACTGCGACGACCGCGACCCTCGGGTGAGCGGCACGCTCCCGGAGATCTGCGCCGACGGCGTCGACAACAACTGCAACGGCATGGTCGACACGCGCGAGCCCGGCGGCTGCGTGCGCCCGCCGCACGACCGCTGCGACGACCCGCTGGACGTCTCCGCCGGAGGGCGCTTCACCGTCGCGATGGCGGGCACCACCGGGGACTACATGTTCCGCTGCGGGGGAGGGACGCAGGGCAGGGACGCCGTGCTCCGGCTCAACCTCACCAGCCCTCGCGACGTGGCCGTGACGGCCCAGTCCCGCACGGGCTTCAGCCTCGTCTACCTGATGATCCAGAACCGCTGCGGCTCGACCATGGCCGCCGACACCCGCGACTGCCTCCTCGGCTTTCCCACCGTCTGGCGCACGCACAGCCTCCCGGCCGGCGAGTACTTCTTCCTCCTCGGCACCTCCGCGGGAAGCACCGGCGCCGCGGCCGACGTCCTCGTCGACGTGCAGCTGAGCGACCCGGTCGCGCCCGCGGCCAACGACACCTGCTCCACCCCCACGGAGATTCCCGCCGCGGGCGGAACCTTCCGCGGAGACCTCATCGGCGTCACCGACGACGTGAGCACCCGCTGCGGCTCGACCACCCCCGACGTGCTCTACCGCATCACCCTCACCGAGCCCCGTGACCTCATCGCCCGCGCGGTCGGGAGCTCCACCGACGCGGTCACCGTCTCCCTGCTCGACCAGTGCACCCGCTCTCCGATGACCCTCCGCTGCGACAGCGGCACCATGCCCTCCTTCATCGCCCGCTCGCTCCCCGCGGGCACCTACTTCATCGCCGTAGAGGGCCGAGGCCTCCCGGCCTACACGCTCACCGTGGAGACCGCCGCGCCCTCGTCGCCGCCCCCGGGCGACACCTGCGCGAGCCCCCTCCCGCTCACCGCGGGCACCGCCGCGCGCGGCTCGTTCATGCCCTTCGAGAGCGACCTTCCCATCTCCTGCAACAGCGGCTCGGCGCGCGACGTGGTCTACGCCTTCCAGCTCACCGAGCGCCTCGACGTCACGCTCACCGCGCGAGGCGGCAGCGGCGACTACTTCTACCTGGCCCTCCAGACGACGTGCGGCGAGCGCAGCAGCGAGCGCGGCTGCCGCGGCGGAGCGCCCTCCCGGCTCACGCTGCGCGGCCTCGACCCCGGGCGGTACTTCGTCGTCCTCCGGGGAACCCGCCCGGTGGACTACGAGCTGCTGCTCGAGACCCGGCCCGCGCTCGTGCCCACCGCGGTCACGGCCAACGAGACCTGCGAGACGGCGCAGGCGGTGCCGACCGGCGGCGGGCTCTACTCGGGCGACACCTCCATGATGGCCCACGAGTACACCTACCCCTGCGCGAGCGGCTCGATGGCCGGCGACGCCGTCTACCGCTATCGCGTCGAGCGCTCGGGCCGGGTGCTCTTCTCCACCGAGGGGTCTTCCTTCGACACGGTGCTCTGGGTCACCCGCGCCGACGCCTGCCCCGGCTCGGCGCTGCCGGGCGTGACGTGCAACGACGACGGCCCGGGCATCGGGCTCTCCTCGTCGCTGGAGCTCACCCTCAGCCCCGGGGACTACTACGTCCACGTGAGCGGCCTCTACACCACCGCCCGGGGGATGTACTTCCTCGCCGTGACGCCCTCGACCGCAGCTCCCTGATCCCCCGCGTAGGAATCGGGGGGCCTCCCGGACACTCCCGCTCGGTGCACTCCGGCCCCATTCCGGGTCTGCGATCGCATCGCGCTCGAAAGGAGAAGTCCACCTCGCAATGGGCAACACGACTGATGAGCTGACGGGCCCTGACCTGGAGGCCGGGATCGCCGAGAGCGACCTCGCCGAAGGATCGAAGCTGCTCGGCCACGCGAAGGGCAGGGCCGTGCTCCTGCTCCGCTCGCCCAATGGGGTGTTCGCGATCGGCGCGACGTGCACCCACTACGGCGGTCCGCTGGTCGACGGGATCGTCGTCGGCGACACCGTGCGCTGCCCCTGGCACCACGCGTGTTTCAACCTCCGCAACGGCGCCGCGGAGCGCCCTCCCGCCCGCGACCCCGTAGATTGCTGGCAGGTCGAGCGGCAGGGCGACCGGCTCCGAGTCACGAGCCTCCTCGATGCTCCGGAGAGCGGTTGCCCGGTCGAGTCCCCGTCGTCGGTGGTCCTCGTCGGCGGCGGCGCCGCGGCGAACGCTGCGGCCGAGACCCTGCGGCGCGAGGGCTACGAGGGGCCCATCACGATGGTGAGCGCCGACTCGGATGTCCCCGTCGACCGCCCCAACCTCTCCAAGGACTACCTCGCTGGCAACGCGCAGGACGACTGGATCCCGCTGCGCCCGATGGCGTTCTACGAGGCGCATCGCATCCGGCTGCTGCTGTCGACGCGGGTGACCGCGATCGACATCTTCGCCCGGCGGGTGACCCTCTCCGATGGGGCGTCGCTCGACTACGGGGCGCTGCTGCTCGCCACCGGGGCCGAGCCGATACGCCCTCCGTTGCCGGGCGCCGACGCGCCGCACGTGCACACCCTGAGGACGCTCGCCGACAGCCGCGCCATCATCGCCGCGGCGGCGACGGGGAAGACCGCGGTGGTCCTCGGGGCGAGCTTCATCGGGCTGGAGGTGGCGGCCTCGCTGCGCGCCCGCGGCGTCGCCGTGCACGTCGTGGCGCCCGAGAAGACGCCGCTGGCCCGGGTGCTCGGCGACGAGGTCGGCGCGCTGGTGCGCAGGGTCCATGAGGAGCACGGCGTGGTGTTCCACCTCGGGCAGACGGCGGCGAGCATCGGGGCCGATCAGGTGCTCCTCGAGGGCGGCGCCTCGCTGCCGGCCGAACTCGTGGTGCTGGGCGTCGGGGTGCGTCCCTCGACGGCCCTGGCGGCGGCCGCAGGGCTGTCCGTCGACCGCGGGATCCTGGTGGACAGCTACCTCGCCACCAGCGCGCCGCTGGTCTACGCGGCGGGCGACGTGGCGCGCTTCCCGGAGGGGCGGAGCGGAGAGCTGGTGCGCATCGAGCACTGGGTGGTGGCGCAGCGGCAGGGCCAGGTCGCCGCACGCAACCTGCTCGGCGCGAGAGAGCGCTTCGACGCGGTGCCCTTCTTCTGGAGCGCCCACTACGACATGACGATCTCCTACGTCGGCCACGCGCTCTCGTGGGATCGCATCGACCTCGACGGGAGCCTCGACGCGAGGGACGCCGCGATCGCCTTCCGGCGGGGCGGTCGCACGCTGGCGGTCGCCACCATCGGCCGCGACAAGGTGGCCCTGGAGGCCGAGGCGGCGATGGAGCGGGGGGACGAGGCGGCGCTGAGGCGCATCGTTCCGGAGTCCGTGCCGTAGCTTCGCCCCGCTCGCTCCGCGGTCGTACATTCCAGTCGAGCTCGACCGGACGGACCAAGGGGGGCCGCTCCGTGTCCCCCCGGTAGGCCCGACCGACTCCTCGGAGGTGCTGTCATGGAGAATCAATCAACCCTCGCCTGGATCGAGTCCCGGCGCGACCTCTGGCTCGACCTGCTGCGCATCTATCTGGGCGCCGCGCTCTTCATCAAGGGCATGGTCTTCGTCGGCAACGCGGCGGCGCTGAGCGAGACGATGACCGCCTCGCACATCCCCTTCGGCGACGTGGGGCTGCTTCACTACGTGGTCACCGCCCACCTCGCCGGCGGCATCATGCTGCTCTTCGGCATCGCGACCCGCGCGGCCGCCGCGGCGAACATCCCGGTGCTCCTCGGGGCGGTGCTCTTCGTCCATCGTCGCGAGGGGCTCTTCGCGCCGGGGCAGTCGCTGGAGCTCACGCTGCTCGTGTTGTTCCTGCTGGTGCTCTTCACCATCAACGGCTCGGGGCGCCTCTCGGTGGACCACTACCGCCGCGCCTCGGGCTATGAGCCCCCGATGGAGCCGCACCCGGCCTGACTGGCGACCAGCGAAGACGCCTCCGCGGGGCCGCATGCCGAGAGGGCGCGGTCCCGCGGAAGGGGGGGGAGAGGAGCGCCGCGCGGTCAGTGCGTCGGCGAGGCGTTTCGGCCCTTGGTGGGCGCGACGTTGGAGGCCGCAGCCTGGTGCTGCTTCGCGAAGTTCACCATCTCCGCGGTCTCCCGACGGAAGACCTCGTAGTCGGTCTGCTGCGCGTTGAGGAACGTGCTCGCCATCATCGTGTGGCCCGCCATCATGCTGGCCTCGGCGATCTCCTCATCGGTGGCGCCGTTCAGCCGCGCCGCCTCGGTGTGGAAGAGAGCGCAGTAGCGGCACCGGGTCGCCCCGGCGATGCCGATGCCGATGAGCTCCTTGTACTTGGCGGGGATCTTCGTCTCCGCCAGGTAGAAGTCGCGCATCAGGCTCCAGAAGCCGTCGAGCGCCGGGTCGGGGAGCTGCTTCACCCAGGTCGGAACCTGGCCGAACATGCTCTCGACTTCCTTGTAGACATTGGCCTTGTTGCTCTGCGTGCCCATAGGACGTTCTCCTTTGGCCATCCTCTCCACAGCGACGACCCGCGCCGAGTTGAGAAGACGGCAGCAAAAGAACCCAACGCTCCGCGTCACCGCGGAACGCAGCTCGAAGCCATGCACCCGCGACCGCTCTCCCTCGCACGGCGAGGGCGAAGAGCCAGTGGATGCGTCAGCGTCCAGGCCGACGCCGCGGGAGCCCGATGGATGGGAGATCGGTCACTGGATGAGCCCCCCTCCTTCCAGCGGCCCGGTAGCAGCCGCGGAGCAAATTCTGCCGCCCGGGGGGGAGGGCGGCAAGGCGATAGTCATCGAGTGAGGTAGGTGCCCCGGCCGGCGTAGGCGCTCCAGTACTGCTGCCCGATGGTGGTGTACGTGAAGCGGTTGAAGTCGAAGCCGTTGAGGCGGAGGCCGACCAGGGAGAGGTTGAGCGGAGAGCCGCTCGGCAGGTCGCTCAATCCCATCAACGAAGACAGGTCGGGGTACTGGAAGGTGCGCTCGGCGCCAGGGGCGATGTGCTGCCAGGAGCTTCCGGCCCACTGCATGGTGAAGAGCAGCAGGTCGGGCGACGAGCCCTCGATGGCCACGCGCACGGTGCGGTCGGTCGGCAGGCGCGCGCCCGCGGTGGGGGCGGTCATCCGGGGGATGCCCAGCCAGCCGCGCACCCGCACGGTCTCGTCGGGCGAGGTGATGCCCGAGAGCACGAGGCCGGTGCAGGGAGCGGGGGTGTCCTGGAAGGCCGTCGGGCCGGTGACGGCGCCCGACGCGAGGCGGGCGTGGATGGTGAGCCGGGCGTCGGCGAGGTTGCGGTTGAAGGCCGGCAGACCCGACAGGCGATAGGCGCCGCTGTCGAGCCCGGTGACCGTCGCGTGGGGCATCGGCATCACCCCTTCGCCGCCGAGGTCGATGAAGGCGCTCGCGTGAAACTGGTCGGGCGCGTCGACGTCGGTGCCCTCGAGCGGAGCGACCTCGAGCGGGGTCTCGTGGTCGAGGGGGATGTTCATGTCGATGACGACGTTTTCGATCGTCGCCCGGGGAGCCCCGAGGACGCTGCGGGCCACGCCCATCACCCACGGGGTGAAGCGCACCGGGGTCATGGAGCCCGCCGGGACGACGTTCTCCAGACCCGCGAGCGCGTAGACGGCCACCGCGGCGGGGCGCGCCTGGAGCTGGAAGGGATAGCCGCGGCCGCCGCCGGTGGCGGGGACGATCTCCAGCACCTGATCGCGCTGCTGCGCGAGCGCGGCGCCGGTGGGGTCGGCGGTGAAGATGTCCGGGCGGGAGACCCAGACGTAGGCCACCCGGCGGAAGCCCTCGCGGGGCTCCGGGATGTTCGACCAGGGGTTGGGGCCGAACTCGTTGGAGCCCGTCCAGACGAGCTCGCCCGAGATGGTGGCGGGGTAGACCGGGCGCTGCGGCATGCCCATCGGCATCCCGGGGCTGCCGCAGCCGGGGATCATCAACGGCTGCAGGTAGATGGTCGCGTTGCGGGCGTCGAAGGACTGGATCGTGGTGGTGGTGTGGCAGCGCTCCGAGGCGGTCACCGTCACCGGGGGGCGAAGCATCGGGGGAGAGAGGGTCACCTGGCCGCGAGCGCTCGTCTGGCCTGCGCTCGGCGGCACGGCGCCGGGCTCGTTGTTGAGGAAGACGAAGGCCGAGGGCACCGGGTCGCCGGACATCGCATCGAGCACCGTCACGGTGATGCTGCCCGCGAGCGTCCCTCCGGAGAGGCCGCCGCCGACGCTGTCGGCGCTGTCGGCGTAGGTGTAGCCGTCGGTGATGGAGAGCTGCTCGTCCTGGTTGTCGAGGGCGACCTCGACGCGGCCGTCGGGGTGCGCGGGCGTGAGGCAGGAGAGCAGCTCCGGCCCGGTGACCATGAGCCCGGTGCAGGGCGCTCCGTCGAAGGTCACCCGCATGCCGTCGCGGAAGTGGGTGCCGAGGCCGTGAACGCTCACCCTCGCTCCGCCCGTCGTGGGGCCGAGCGGCGGGTCGACGTAGAAGCTGTCATAGCGGTAGCCCCGGGGGAGCGTGCCCGTGCGGCCCGCGATCTCGACCTCGACGTCGACCTCCCCGGCGCGCCCGGCGGGGGTGCGCACGGTGATGCGGTTGCGGTCGACGAAGGTGGTGTAGCGGGGCTGCACCAGGTTGCCGCCGAAGCGCACGACGGCGTCTTCGGTGAAGTTCGAGCCGCGCAGCGTGACCTCGGTGCCGCCGAGGAAGGAGCCGTGCCCTGGCTGCACGCCCACCAGCGTCGGGGCGGGCATCGGGCGGGCGTCGGGCCCGGCGTCCACCCGGGCGTCGGCGCCGGCGTCGACGCGCTCGGGGGGCAGGGTCAACGCCTCTTCCGCGCACCCGCCCAGCAGTCCGAACGCGGCGAGAGAGAAAATACACCGACGGGTAAAGGCGACGCGCATGGGCGGATGAGCTCCTCGCGGGCGAGTATCCGGGAGTCGCACCCCCGAGCGCAACGCGCTCACCGGCGAAGCCCTGCGCCCCGCCGCTCCCCCTCCATTGGCGATATCGGTGCTTGACCTACATCGGCACCATGCCTTAGAAAGCGCCGCAAGCGGCGGCCACTTCGGTCGCGCGCCCCTAAAGAACGGTGGGTGCTGTCATGGGAGCTCGACTGAAGCGATTCGGCTACGGGGTGTCTTGCGTGGCGCTGGTGCTCTCCGGGTGCGCCACCGACGAGGCCCTGCTGGAGGGCGACGACACCGAGTCGCCGACCGACCTCACGGTCAGCGAGCTCACCGGCGCCAACGCGGTGGGCCGCAACGCCACGGTGCAGAGCTACGTGCTGGTGCGTGTCGGCGCGAGCGACAGCGAGATCCAGCGCGCGGCGGTGCAGCAGCTCCGTCCCCTCTTCGGCGCCATGAAGGCCCACGACATCGGCCTCGGCAACCGGCTCGACTCCCCGACCGCGACGAGCTTCATCGACGCCAGCACCTTCGTGCGCGACACCGTCGACGTGATCGACCCGGCGCACCCCGAGACCCGCGTCTCGCAGATGCAGCGCGTGCGCTTCACCTACCGCGATCGCGCGGTGGTCAATCTCCGCCACCAGTCGCGGCGCGCCTGGTCGACCAGCTCGCTCTTCGGCGACTACAGCTCGCACGCGAGCGAGATCGTCCAGCAGTGCCAGAGCGAGCACCAGGACTGGGGCGCGTCGGGCATCTGGTACAACTTCGAGCCGCACCTGAGCGCGTGTCAGTCGCTCATCAACGCCGAGGTCACCCGGCTCGCGGCGGAGCGGCGTCGCCTCCGTAACGGCGACCGCGAGATCACCGTCGGGGAGAGCACCCGCTGGTTCACCCCCATCACCATCAAGCTCACGGCGATCTCCCGCACCGAGACCAAGTACCCCGACTACCACCGCCTCTGGGACGACGGTCGTCTGGTGATCGGTGCGTACTTCGGGGAAGACAAGCACGACGACGCCAACGACTACGGCGCGCGCAACCTCTTCCAGTACGTTCGCGCGGTGCTCCAGGCGCGGCCCGAGCTGCGGGCCTCGGCGCCGGGCACCGACCTCACCACGGTCTCCTTCGGCGGCGCGACCATCAGCAACGTCACGCCCCTCCAGGTCGCCCAGTGGATCGTCGACAAGAGCAACTACCCCGCGCAGGTGCCGTTCGCGATGCGCGACGCCTTCCGCCTGGCGGTGATTCGTCAGTGGCGCGACAAGACCATCACCTTCGCCGCGCCGGTGAGCGTGTCCATCAACGGCGCCGCTCGCGCCGGCACCGCCGAGGTCCGCGTGTTCTACGGCGACGAGGAGAGCTTCAGCTCCGGCGCCGTGCAGCGCTACCAGGCGGCCTTCCGCGAGGTCGACGTCTTCCAGTACACCGGGCACTCGCACCTCGGGTCGGGCCCGCTCGACGCCCGTAACTACAGCGCAGCGAGCTTCCCCAATCGCTATCAGATCCTGATGGTGAACTCGTGCGTGTCGTTCAACTACTACAACGCGTACTTCGATATGCACCCCGGCGGCACCGCCAACCTGGACACCGTGACCAACGGCCTCCCGGTCTACCTCGAGGGCTCCGGGCTCTCCGCGGGGCTCTTCGCGGTGGCCTTCCTCGACGGCCGCTTCCGCTCCTACGCCGACATCCTCGGCTCGATGCGCGTCGACCTCCCCTGGGAGCGCGGACATGACGCCAACCGCGTCGCCGACGGGGAGACCGACAACACCTTCACGCCGACCCGTCAGCGCATGACGCTGAGCTTCACCCGCTAGCGCTGCTCCTCGGGCACCCAGTACGTGTCCCGCCCGCCGATCTTGATGACCTGCACCGCGCGCCCCGCCGGGTCGCTCTCCTTCCGATAGACCTTCATCACGTCGGTGTAGTCCAGGTCGCTGGCGATCACCGCGGCCATCAGGTCGACCACCGCGCCGTGCAGCACCGCCGCCTCCGTGGGGGTCACCGCGTTGGCCGCCCGGTTGGGGGCGATCTTCGCCCGGTAGAGCGCCTCGCACGCGTACATGTTGCCAATGCCCGCCTGGTGACCCTGGTCGAGCAGTATCTCCTTCACGGCCTTTCGAGAGCCCGAGAGCGATCTTCGTAGCGAGTCCACCGTCCAGACCTGTCGGTAGGCGGGGTCGGACTCCTCGGTGATGAGCACGTCGGGGCCGAGGGCCTTGAGCTCTTCGCACAGGGCGCTGGTGATCCCAGGGAAGGCGTGCACCTTGCCGCGGCGCTCGGGCTCGTTGAACTCCAGCCGACGGCCACGGGCCACGAGCCAGAACGAGCTGGCCTTCTTGTCCGGTGGCGACAGGTGGTGTCGATAGTTGGAGACATAGGGCTCATCGGACATCGTCCAGCGCCCGGCGTGCATCAGGTGCGAGGTGACCGTGCCGGTGGAGAGGGCCATCACGATGTGCTTGCCCCGCTGGGTGACCGAGGAGAGCGTCGCGCCGCGGAAGAACGCGTCGAGCTTCGCCTTGCGCTCGGGGTCGGTCTTCATCTCCGGGAAGTGCCCGCCGAAGTGGCCGTGGTCTTCGATGACCCAGCCGGTGACGCGCTCTCGAAGCCAGACGACCTGACGATGGACCTCGGGGAATTCAGGCATGACGGTGCTCCTTGGAAGTGGGTTCAGCCGTTCCAGTCGACGCGGAGGGATTGGAGCCACGAGGCGCGAGCGGCCAGCACCTCATCGGAGTAGAGGCCCGGCGCGTCGTCGAGGCGGGCTTCCTGGATGGTCCCGGTGGCGGCGTCGACCACGGAGAGCACCAGCACCCCGTTGGAGCGCACGTCGAGGCGCACCTCCGCGCGAGCGCCGTCGGGCATCGGCTGGGGGAAGGTCATCCGGTACTCGCCCACCCTCGTCGCCTCGCGCTCGCTGCGGCCCTCGAAGACCTCCACGGGCAGCACGCTCGACCCGCCGCGGACGCTGAACGTCCGTCGCCCCACGAAGGGGGTCGCCGTCCCCGCGGGCACCAGCGGGATCAGCACCGCCCGACGCCCGCCGGGGGACTCCGGGGAGGGCTCCCAGGCGCGCACCGAGAAGGTGTCGGGCACCACGCCGCTCAGCGCGACGCCCACCCGGGCGCCCCCCTCCGCGAGGGCCGCGCCGTGGATGGCCGCCCCCGAGGCGACGATGGTCAGCGGGTTCAGCGGGTGACCGGGATCGTCGTGGATACGCACCCTTGGGCAACGCTCGCGCATCCGTTGTTGGAGGGGCCAGAGCAGCGACGAGCCGCCCGTAAGCAACACCTCGTCGAGGGAGCTCCAGTCCAGCGAGGCCCGGCGGAGGGCCTCCTCGGCGCAGGCCATGGCGCGGTCGAGCTCGCCGCCGATGGAGCGGGAGAGCTCGGCGAGGGAGAGCTCGAGGGTGACCTCCTCGCCTTCGGTGTCCTGATCGAAGACCGGGGTGAACTTCCGGCGGCGCGAGCGGGAGAGCGGTGAGGGGTCCGTTCCGGCGTCGGTGTTGAGCGAGATCTTGAACCACTCGGCCAGCTCGAGCAGGCGCTCACGGGTGGACTCGTTCACCGCCGCGAGGCTGAACGCATGATCCGAGGCGCGCTCGGCGTACTGGGTGACGAGCGCGTCGCGGATGCGCTGGTCGATGGCGAGCCCGCCGAGCTGCACGCCGTAGGAGTCGATCGCGTGGAGCTGCGCCACGCCCGGTCCCCCCTCGCGGCGGAGCAGGGTGACGTCGAGGGTTCCTCCGCCGAAGTCGAAGACCATGAAGGTCTGCGATGTCCCTTGAGCGCCGACGGCTCTCGCGTGGAGCCCATAGGCCCAGCCCGCCGCGTCGGGCTCGGTGATCATTCCCCACAACGGGAGCCCGGCCATCTTCGCGGCCTGCCCCGTGGCGAGCTTCTCCCGGTTGCGGAAGCGCTGCGGGTGCGACACCACCACGCCGTCGAGCGGGGGCAGAGCGGGGCGCGCGCGCACCATCTCCGCGAGCGTGCGGAGGATCACCGCCGCGATGTCCGTGGAGTAGAGCTCGCGCTCTCCGAGGCGCCACGGAGGGCCGGCGTAGACCGAGCTTCCGACGCCCATGTGGTTCTTCGATCCGCGCACCAGCACCACGTCGCCGGGGGCTCTCTCGGCCTCTCCGACGAGCTCGCGGTAGGCCGACGGGGCGCGCGATCCGACGACCGCGCGGGGGCCGCCTCGGGAGGTGAGCAGCACCAGCGAGGCGAGGGTGGGGCCGCCGCCTTCGAGGGTGACCAGCCGGGGCTGGCCGCGCTCGACATAGGCGACGGAGCAGAAGGTGGTTCCGAGGTCGATGCCGTAGACCGCCACTGGGGACTACCGGGGGCCTATTGCCGGGTGACCCGGAGCGTCACGCGGTCGAGGTAGCCCTGTCGGTTGACGCCCGCGGCGATGACCGTGCGCGCCAGGTCGGCGAGCCCGAAGACCTTCTCCGGGCTGTCGTAGGAGGTCTCCGCGCTGCCGGTGGTGAACCACTCCGAGGCCATGGCGGCGGGGTTGACCGTCCATCGTCCGTAGAGCCCGAAGTTGTAGTCGCGGGTGCCGGGAGGGAGCTGCCGGCAGTCGATGCCGGTGCGCACCGTGAAGGGTCCGGGCAGGGTGCGCATGGCCTCTCGGGGCATGAGGAAGAAGCCGTCGAGGGGGGTGGGCGACTGCCAGGTGAGCGAGACCGTCGCGAGGGGCGGCGGGGGCATCGGGCCGAACTGGATCACGCCGTCGAGGCGGATGCGCGCCTGGCCGTGGACATCACAGCGGGCGGGGATGACCAGGGTCTCGCCCTGGCGCACCGGGCGGTCGACGAGGACGCTGTCCGCCGCGCCGCCGCTCTCGTTGCGCACGGCGTTGAGCACGCGCGCGGTGAGCCCCTCGAAGGGAGACCACTCGCTGAAGGCGATGTCGGCGGGCGACTGCCGCAGGGTGATGCGCTCGACGGAGAGGCGGCGCTGCATCTCGCCCACGAGCTGTCGCCCCCGGGGGATGTCCCGGGTGAGCACGAAGAGCAGCAGCGGGCGGGCGCCCTGCCAGCGGAAGGCGCCGGACTCGCCGTTCATGGCCGGAGAGCTGGCGGAGAAGCGCACGCCGTTCCACTCGGGGTCGGTGTTGAGGGCGGCGACGTGCTGGGTGATGCGCGACCACATGGGCGGGTCGAGCCTTCGCTCGGCGAAATAGCGGCCGTCGAAGGGCAGGATGAGGCGCCCCACCCAGAGGCCGTAGCCCTCCTCGACGCGCTGGCGGAGCAGGGCCGCGAGGCAGCTCGGGTCGGCGCCCGCGGTGCAGGCCACGTCGCCGCTCGCCCCCGGCTGGAAGGGCGTGCTGGTGCTCTGGAAGCCGTCGGTCACCAGCACGGTGACGTTGTAGGGGTCGAGGGGGTCGGGCTGCTGGAGGTCGGGCCTCGGGGCGCGCGGCGGCCGTCGGAGCGCGAGGTGCAGCGCCGAATACCCACCACGGTATGTCGCAGGCAGCCGGGCCTGCTGGGCGGTGAGCTGCGGGGCCTCGCAGTGGACGGCGGTGTCGACGGCGCAGCGCTGGAAGGGGTTGTTGAGCTGGAGCGCCGAGAGGGAGGCCTCGATGACCTGGGCGTGGAGGGTCTGCAGGGCGGTGGAGCGGGTCGAGGTGAAGCCCCGGATGCTCTCGGAGACGTCGACGAAGACCTGGGCGCCCCGGCCGGGAGGCGCCGCGGGGGTTGCGGCGGGGGCGACAACGGAGGGCGCGGCGGGCGAGGGCGCGGGGGCCGGAGAGGGCGAGCGGGAGGGGTTGCACGCGGCCAGGGTGAGGAGCGCGGCGGCGGCGAGGGGGCGGGCGGCGAGCACCCGGGCGTCAGTGGGAGGTGACGACGGCGGCATCGACGTACTCGCGGTTTTCCACGGCGGCCTCGATGAGGGAGGCGGCTTCGATCTCCAGGCGCTGGTCGCGCGGGCCGCGGACGACGTAGACCGCGCGGCCGTTCTCGACGGTCTCGCGGACGGAGACCTCGTCCTGCAGCTCGACCGGGGCGAGCAGGGTGCCTTGCCGCACGACGGCCACGTAGGAGTAGTGGCCTCGGGCGCGGCCGCCGACGAGCACCGACCAGAGGATCTGCCCGTGCTGGATGCTCACCTGCCCGACGGGCTCGCGGTGCTGGTCGGCGTAGCAGAGGCAGTAGCGCACGCCCGGAGGGAGGGAGCAGAGGTCCTCGGGCTTGGCGTGGGGGCAGCGGACGGAGACGCGGAGTGGGCGTGCCATGGCGGTATTGGGTCTACTCGATGGTCCAGAGGCGGCGGGCGAGCACGTGCTCCATGAAGAGCTCGAGGGGAGAGAAGCGAAGCCAGCGGGTGGTCCCGGGCGGAACGAGCGGCAACGGGGCGATGGCGTTCTTGGCGAGCTGGGCCTCGAGGGCCATCTTGGTGGCCTCGAGACCGGGGTCGATCTTCGAGGGCGACGGCAGCTCCGAAGGGAGCTTCGGGGTCTCCAGAATGCCCACCTGGACCTTCTGGGCGATGGGCTCCTCGCCGAAGCGGTAGTGCGCTCGCGTACCGATCACCGGCGGGGTCTTCGAGTCCTGGCTCATCGGGTTCCTCCGAAGGGTGGCATGCCGGGCATGGGGGGCATCCCGGGCATGGGGGGCATGCCGCCCGGGGTCGGGTCGGGCGGCGGGGTGAGCATGGCGGTGAGCTGCTCCCATCGCTGCCCGGCGAGGAAGACCTCCGCGGTCTGTCCGCGCTGCGTCGCCTGCGACGACACGAAGGTCATCTGCTGGTTCTGCACCCAGGCGAGCTGCTCCGGGGTCATGCCCGGCATCACCATCGTCTGCATCAGCTTCTGCCACTGCTGCGCGGCCAGCATCCGCTCGGGAGACTGACCCGACTGGGCGGCCTGCGTGACCACCTGCTGCCAGAGCTGCCGCTGCGCGAACTCGACCGCCGTGACCCCCATCGTCGCGGCCTGCGCCGCGAGCATCGGCCACTGCTGCACCAGCGCGAAGGCCACCATCTCCATCGGCATCGCGAAGCCCGGGAAGGCCCCCATGGGCGAGGGCATCGCCGCGGGCATCGCGGGCGTCGCGGGCATCGCAGGCATCGTGGGCATCGAGGGCATCGCGAGGGGGAGCATCGCGGGCACCGCCACCGGCGCGACGGGCGCTTCCGCGGGCGGAACGAAGACCTCGAACTGGCTCGGGTCGTCCTGCGCGGGCGGACCGAAGGGGCGGTACCAGGGCACGCGGCGGCTCTGGTCGTTGAGCCAGAGGTCGAAGCCCAGCACGCCGTGACGCTCGGGCGCGCGGTTCTTGAAGAAGCGGGCGGCGTCTTCGGTGCTGTGGTGGGCTCCGAGCAGCCCGAGGGCCACGGCGGCCTTGCGGTGCGACCCCTCCGCGGGGAGCACGAAGGAGATGTCGAAGGTGAGCCTCGGGTCGAGCAGGCTGATGTCGCCGTCGCTGATCTCCCCGGCGATGTCGGTCTCGCGGAGCAGGTCGAGCAGCCGCTCGTAGACCCGGTGGGCCATCATCTGCTCGACGGTCTTCATGCCGTCGCGGACGATGTCTCCGAAGCCCCAGCCGTTGCCGAGCAGCACCAGGCAGAACTCCACCACGCGCTTCTGCTGGGGGCCCTTGTTGATCCCGAGGATCCACCGTCGCTGGGCGCCTGATCCGGAGAGCGAGAAGAGGCGGTTGTGCGAGAGGTCGAGCGCGCCCTGGGCGGTGCGCCCGTGCTCCAGGCAGACGCCCGCGAGGGTGCGCGCCACATACTCGACGATGTAACCGATGAAGACCCGGGCGCGGCGCTCGGCGGTGGCCTTGCGCGCCTCGGCGATGACGTGCGGCGACTCCAGCAGCGCCTTGGCCGACTGGCTCTGGCGCACCGCGCTCGCGAGCCGGGTGTACGAGCCGACGCCGGGCATCACGCAGGCGCCGCGGCGGTCGCCCTCGCCGGCGCCGACCAGCGAGCGGAGGTACACGCTGCCGCCGAAGAAGATCGAGGAGCTGAATACGTGGGGGTGTAAGCCGGAGTGGCCCTGGCTGTTGGTGCGGGCGAGGGTGTCGTCGACCAGCACCTCCAGCGATCCGCCGCCGAGGTCGAGGTAGACGCGGAACATCTTGTCGGACGAGGCGTGCCCCGCGGCGGCCTGGGCCTCGTCGATGAGGGGCGTCGCGGGGAAGACGAAGTCCGCGCCGGTGAGCTGCTTCAGGCGAGTCCCTGCCTCCTCGGCGGCGAGGCGCAGGGTCTCCAGGTCGCCCTCGTCGAAGGCCAGCGGGAAGCTGTAGTTGACGTTGACCGTGCGGGGCGCGGCCTCCTCCTCGGAGAGCAGCGACGCGGCGGTCATCAGCATCGCTCCCTCGAGGAAGCGCGACTGGAGCGCCTGCACGATCTCCCGGCGGGCGAGGGCGCTCTTGTCCTTCTCCACGGCGCGCAGCCACTTGAACTCGCTCACCGTGTGCTCGGACGAGACCGCGCTGGAGGCGCCGCGCAGGGGCACGCCGAAGTCCTTGCCGAAGGAGAGGGCGTTGATGGCCGACTCGGAGGCCACGTCGGTCCACTTGCGGACGCAGCCGAGCTCGCTCGGGAGCAGGTCGTGCGAGGGGCCGGACCACTCGCCGCCGGGCCAGAGGTCGATGCCGCGGTGGATGGTGGGCGGGCCCCCGTCGAGGAGGTTGAGCGTGGTGGAGGTGCGGTCGCGGCTGCGCTCCGGGGCCACGCACTGCAGGCTCCCGTCGCGCCGCTTCACGGCGATGACCGTGTTGGAGGTTCCGAAGTCCACGCCGAAGGACCAGGTGTCGCTCGGGAGCGCGTCGCCCGGAGGAGCGAGCGGGAAGAGCCCTCCGCCGACGGCCTCGGCGCCGCCTCCCTGCGTGGCCTGCATGAACTCCACGCTCACCCACGAGGGGCGTCCCTTTCGGGTGGCGCCGACGTAGCCCGTGGGTCCGCTCTCCCCCTCCCGGCCGACCTCCTGGTCGAGCGCGACCACGTCGAGGCGGGTCTCGCTGGTGGGCCGGCCGTCGACGTCGCTCGGGGGCACGAGCATCCGGGCGCGCAGCATCCTGCCCTGGGAGAAGAGCGCCATGCCCTCCTCGGTGGCCGCCTGGATGCCCACCACGTAGTAGCGCCACGCGTTGGTGGGGCGCTTGAGGTTGGGCCACACGCGCAGGGTGACGCCGCGGAAGGCCACCGCGTCGACGTCGCCCGCGTTGGGAGAGAAGGGGTTGGCCGGGAGCAGGTCGCACTCGTAGGTGGGCCACTCGGTCTGCTTGAGCCCTCGCAGCGGGAGCACGCACTGGTAGCGGGACTTGCCGCGCTCCTGGATGACCCGGCCGAAGAGGTGGGGCTTCTCCCGGGCGAGGCGCACCTGCGCCGGGTCGAGGCAGTCGAGGTACTCGGGCATCACCGGGAGCACCGGGATCTGCCGCTCGCCGCCGGACATGAACACCGGCACCGAGCGGAAGCAGATCTGCTCCTTGGAGAGCGACTCGATCTCGCTCTCGACGCGCAGCTTGAGGCGGCCGACGGTGATGACGTTGGCGGCTCCGGCGACGCCGCCCTCGCGCCACCGCACCCAGCGCCCGGAGTCGGCGCGAGGGAAGACCCGCTCCAGCGCGCGGATCTTCACCCGGTCGCTGCGGCAGATCGGGCAGTGCAGCTTGCGGGGCTCGGCGCCCTTGCGCGCGAAGAGCACCGTCATCTCCAGGCGGCTCAGGTCGAAGCCGCAGTGCTCGCAGTGATTTTCTTGCTCCATCCGTGCGCTCGGCGCGGGAGGATAGCCGAGATGCTCCTCGGCGGGGGGCGGAGGGAATTTCCAGCGGTCTCTACGACCACCGCGGCGACCGCCAGAGGCCCGCGAAGGCCCGCGAAGGCCCTCGAAGGCCCGTCAAGGGGCGCTCGACGGGGCGTGCTGCGTGGGCTGCGCCGCACGGGCGGCGGGCGGTCCGCCTTGGCCCTGGTGTATGAAAGTGCTCCATGCGCAGCCCATCACGCGGTCGGGGTCGCGGCCTGTGGGCGATCGCCCGCAGCCTGATGCTGTGCGCCGCCCTCGCGGGCTGTCGCTCCGAGGAGGAGCCCGCGCTGCGCCCGCCAGCGAGCCTCGGCGACGGCTTCGTGGACATCACCCCTGCGCTCCCGCCCGGCTTTCCCAGCGCGGTGGGCCGCGACGACGAGCCCATCGGCACCGCGGGGGCGCTCGCCGACCTCGATGGCGATGGCCTCGCCGAGCTGCTGCTCTCCGTCGCCAACGACCGCGCTCCCTCCTCGGGGACCGCGCTGGTCTACCGCTTCGACGAGGCCGCATCCCGCTTCGTGCCGGGCCCGAGCGTGCCCCTCTCCGACCGGTCGCTGGTGTTGGCCGCCGCGGACCTCGACGGCGACGGCGTCGCGGACCTGCTCACCGGCATGGAAGATCCGCGGGTGGTGTGGGGCGAGCGCGGCGGCGCCTTCGGCTCCTCGACGCAGCTCGAGTCGGCTTCGCTGGTCCGGGGCGGCACCTCGATCGCGGCCGCGGCGCTCGAGGACCTCGACGACGACGGCTGGCTCGACGTGCTGCTGGGCAACGCGCGGTGCTGCCCCACCTGCCAGGCGCTGCACCCCTTTCTGCGCACCGGTCCTCGCGCCTTCGTCGATCGCCCCGACCTCGTCCTCGAGAACCCGGTCGGGGGGCTCTACGCCGTGATGGCCGCGACGCTCGGAGCCCGCGGCCGGATGCTGGGCGCCCTCGGCGACGGCTGCGGCGAGCGGCCGCCGGCCTTCTTCCGGGCGTCGTCGCTGGGCGCCGACGGTCTGCCGCGCTTCTCGGCCTTCGACCCGACCCCGCCCGACGCGGTGTTTCGCCACGAGGCGAGCGCCGAGCGGCCGTGTCCCTCCATCGACTGCCGATCGCCGATGGGCGCGGCGTGGGGCGACCTCGACGGCGACGGCCAGCTCGACCTCACGGTCAGCCTCGACCCCCTCCAGGCCTTCTTCCGCGGCGGCCCGGAGTGGCTCATGGCCGACCGCAGCGCGGGCACCGCGATGGAGGCGATCAGGGCCGACGGCGGTCGCGCCATGAAGCCCTGGGGCACCGCGCTCATCGACCTCGACCTCGACGGCCGCTCGGACGTGGTGGCCGTGCACGGCGACGACCACGAGTCGGCCACCAACCCGGCCTCCTTCGTCGGTCCGCAGCACGCGACGGTGCACTGGAACGGCGGCGACTTCCACTTCGCCGACCTCACCGCGCTCTCGCACCTCGGGCGACGGGGACAGTGGCGCTCGCTCTTCGTGGGCGACCTCGACCGGGACGGCGACGCCGACCTGATCGTGGGCGGGCTCGGCGAGGCGCCGAGGGTCTATCGCAACGCGATCGCGACCGGCAACGCGGGCCTCGCGCTGAGGCTGCGGGGTACCACGAGCAACGCGCTCGGGATCGGCGCGAGGGTGACGGTCTGGCCGTCCGAGGCGGGGCCCTCGCAGTCGTACCCGGTGGGAGGCAGCGCGTCGCCCTACGTGGTCTCCGACCCGCTGGTCTTCGTCGGCCTCGGCGGATCGAGGGCCGCGGCGAGGGTGAGGGTGACCTGGCCCTCGGGCACCGTGCAGGAGCTGCGAGGGCTGCGCGCAGGCACGGTGCACCTCGTCGAGGAGCCACGGCTCATCGACATCACCCCGTCCACGAGGCACCTGCCCGCGGACGGCCGCTCCGAGGCGGTGCTGCGCATCACGCCCCGGGCTCCCGACGGTTCGGTGAGGACCGAGGCCCGCGTCGAGGCCGAGTTGGTCTACGGCGCGGGGCGGCTCGCGGCGCCCGCGGCGAGGGAGGGAGACGCCTGGGTGGTGCGCGTCGTGGCCCCGTCGGCGCAGGGCTCGGGCGTGGTGGTCGTGCGCGTGGACGGCGTCGCGGCGGGCGTGCGCCCCCGCCTCTGGTGGGACGGTTGACGCGACGGCTCCGGCGCGTCGCGTAGCTCCCGCGGCAGCACCGAACCCCGATCGGGGAGATCGTGTCCAGCGCGCGACGCGCCGTACCCGGCGCTTGATCATCGTCATTTTGGATGCGGGCGGCCGGAGCAGCATCCGGCGCGATGAGCCCTACGCCCCGGATCTCGAAGCCGCGCGCGCTCCTTCTTGGCTCGAGCGGCTTCGTCGGGATCAACGTCGCAGACGCCCTTCGCGCGGAGGGGCACCACGTCGCCGGGGCCTACCGGGGACGCGCGCCGGCCTTCTTCGTCCGGGGGCGCCTCGACGAGACGGTCGCGGCGGACCTCGCCGACCCGGGCTCGCTGCGCGCGGCCATGAGCGGGCGCGACGTGGTGTTTCACGCGGCGGGGCACTACCCGCGCTACTCCCTCGACCGGGTCGGAGCGATCGCGACGGCGCTGCGGGAGACGCGCAACGTGCTCGACGCCGCGAAGTCCGCGGGGGTGCGGCGCGTCGTCTACACGTCCTCGATCGGCGTGCTCGAGCGAGGCAGCGGGGCCGCCGCCGCGGAGGACGACGTCTCCCCGGAGGCTCCGGCGAGCTCGGTCTACCGCGCGGTGAAGTGGCACATGGAGCGCGCGGTGAGCGACGCCCGGCGCGGTGGCCTCGACGTCGTCGTGCTGCGCCCGGGCGGGTGTCTCGGGCCCTGGGACATGCACGTCGGCACCGGCGGCGTGGTGGTGGCGGTGGTCCGCGGCGCGGTCTCCTGGTGGGTCGACGGGCTCGTGCACATGGTCGACGTGAGGGATGTCGCGCGAGCCCACGTGGCCGCGCTTGTCGCGCCTGCGCAGCGTACCTACAACCTCGCCGGCCACGGAGTGCGGGTCTCCGCGCTCCTGCGCGGCATCGCGAAGCGCTACGGCGGCGCGGTGCCCGAGCGCTCTCTCGCTCCCGACGCGGCCCTCGCTCGCGCTGACGACGAGGAGCGCGCCGCGGCCCCGGTTCGAGGCCGCGTGGTGTTTCCGCGCGAGCTCGTCGACATCGCCCTCTCCGGGGCGCCGGTCTCCGACGACCTCGCCCGGCGCGAGCTCGGCTTCGACCCGCGCCCGCTCGACGAGGCGCTCGACGCGTCCGTCGCCTGGTTTCGACGCACCGGCCACCTGCCGTCCCCGGCGCCGCATCCGGCGGCGCTCGAACTCTCCCAACGACCCTCATGAAAGCGCGATCGCACCGATGACCACCAACGCCCTGCTCGTCGACCCCGCAGCCCGTGCCGTCCTGTCCGATGACCAGATCCGCGCGCGCGCCGTCCATCTCCTGGCGACCATCCTCGAGCGCGACCCCGAGACGGTGCAGCAGGCGCACTCGCTCCGCGCCGACCTCGGCATGGACTCGCTGAGCGCGCTGGAGTTTCTCTCGTCGCTGAGCCACGAGTTCGACATCGACCTGGAGGTCGAGGAGACCTACGGGCTCACCACCCTCAACGAGGTGGTGGCGCTCGTCACCCAGAGGGTGCGGGGGTCGCTGTGAACGTCGCGGCCGACGCCCCGACCGACGGCGAGGTCATGGGCCTGCTCATCGAGGAGACCCGTCGCTTCCTCGCGCGTGAGGTCGACCCCGCCGCGATCGAGGCGAGCGGCCGCATCCCTGATCGCGTCGTCGCCGCGGCGGCCTCCGCGGGCCTCTTCGCGCTCACCCTCCCCGAGTCGCACGGCGGCCTCGGGTTGCCGCTCCGCTCGGCCGGCACCATCGTCGCGGAGCTCGCGAGGGTCGACCGCTCGGTGGCCACCATGGTGGGCCTGCACGCCGGGCTCGGCACGCGCTCGCTGGTCGTCCATGGCAGCGACGCCCGGCGCGCCCGCTGGCTGCCCGCGCTCGCCGAGGGGGAGCGCGTCGGCGCCTTCGGGGCCACCGAGGCGGGCGCTGGATCGGACCTCCAGGCGATTCGCACCGTCGCCCGCCCGGAGGGCTCCGGACTGCGCATCGACGGGGAGAAGTCGTACGTGACCAACGGCGGCTTCGCGGGCCTCTACACCCTGCTCGTGCGCACGCCGGGCCTCGGGGGCGAGCGATCGTTCTCGATGGTGTGCGTCCCTCGGGAGACCCCGGGGCTCTCCGTGGGCCCGGAGGAGGACAAGCTCGGGATACGGGCCTCGTCGACGGTGACCGTGCGGCTCGACGACGTCTACGTGCCCAGCGACCACCTCCTCGGCGCACCCGGCGCGGGCATGGACCTCGCGCACGAGGCCCTCGGCTGGGGCAGGGTGGTGATGGCCACGGGCTGCACCGGCACCGCCCGGTACGCGCTCGACGCGACGCTGGCGCACGTGACCGCCAGGCGGCAGTTTCACCGGCCGATCGGGGACTTCGACGCCGTGCGTATGCAGGTGTCGACCATGGCCGCGACGCTCTTCGCGATGGAGTCGCTGGCCGACCGCGCCGCGTGCGCGGCGGAGGCCGGAGGCGACCTGACCGGACTCTCGGCGGCCGCGAAGGTCTTCTGCTCCGAAGGGGCCTTCGCGATCTGCGACGCGGCGCTGCAGCTCCACGGGGCCATGGGCTTCCTCGAGCAGACGGGCGTCGCCCGGGCGCTGCGCGACTGCCGCATCACCCGGATCTTCGAGGGCGCCAACGACGTCCTGCTGGTGCACCTGGGCGCCGGGCTTCTGGTCGCCAGGGCCCGCCCGGAGGCGCCGTCGAGCGGTCACCCGGCCTTCGACGAGTTCGAGCGGCGCCTCTCCCGGCTGGTGGCGGAGAACCGCGCCGAGTTCGGGATTCGCGGCACCCAGCGGCAGCTTCTCACCTCGCGCCTGGCGCGGGCGGAGGTGTGCGCCCTGGCCGCGCGCGCCTCGCTCGACCGGGCGGCGACCGATCCGGAGAGCGCCGAGCTCGCTGCCTTCGCCGTCGAGCAGCTCACCCGCGAGGGCCATCGGCAGCTCGACGCGCTGCGTTTCATCCAAGAGGACGAGCGGGCCGCTGCCTCGCTCTCCAAGCGTTCTTACTCGCCCTGGGCGAGCGGGAGGTCTGCGTGAAGATTCGTTTCGTCTATGCCCGCTTCGAGCGCCACGCCGACGCGCATCCGGAGCTTCGTACCTTCGTCTCCGCCAACGAGTACTTCGGCCCGCCGTCGCTCGGCATCGCGAGCCTCGCGGCGGTCACTCCGCCGGACTGGGAGTTCGACTTCCGCGACGACCGCGTCGACGACGTGGGCTTCGACGACGACGTCGACCTCGTGGCCATCTCCTGCTTCACCCCTTCGGCGAAGCGGGCGATGGAGATCGCCGACGGCTTCCGCGCCCGCGGCCGCACCGTGGTGATGGGGGGAATCTTCCCGACGATGCGCCCCGCGGAGGCGGGCGAGCACGCCGACGCCGTGGTCACCGGCGAGGGCGAGGTCGCGTGGCTGGAGCTGCTCTCGGACTTCCGCCGCAAGGCGCTCAAGCCGCGATACAACGGCGAGACCCCGGCGGATCTCTCGAAGCTGCCGGTGCCGCGCCTCGACCTCTACTGGGGGCGCGAGACCGAGAGCTACCACCCCGACGACTTCCCGGTGCAGCTCACCCGAGGCTGCCCGCTGCGGTGCGACGCCTGCGTGCTGCCCACGAGCATGGGCCGGCCGATGCGCCACCTGCCCATCGAGCACGTGCTCGGTCAGCTCCGGCAGATCGCGGAGCGAGGGCGCCTCGGGTCGCTCACCGAGGACACGAGCTTCCTCCCGGTCGCGGGCGCGCAGAAGCACCTGGGCGAGGTGCTCGACGCCATCGCCTCGGAGGACCTGCGCTGCGTGAGCTACGTGGGCACCAGCATGCCCATGCTCCTCGCGACGCCGTCGTGGCTCTGGGACAAGCTCAGCAACGCGGGCGTACGGATGTTCTACCTGGTGGGCGGCTTCGACCCCATCACCCGCCGCGCCTTCAGCGGCGAAGACCCGGTGGCCTACCGCAAGGCCGTCGACGCCATCCGGCGAGCGCGCGACCACGGGATCGATCCGTACACGTCGTTCATGGTCGGCAACGAGGGCGACGACGACGGGGTCTTCGACCGCATGCTGGAGTTCTCCGAAGCGGCGAACGTGCGCAAGGCGGAGTTCGCGATCTTCACCCCGTACCCCGGCACCCCCTCGTGGGATCGCCTGCGCGCCGAGGGGCGGATCCTCCACTGCGACTGGTCGAAGTACAACGACGCCAACGTGGTGTTCCGCCCGGCGAAGATGAGCCCCGAGCGGCTGCTGGAGGGCTACCTCCACCTCTGGCGCGAGTTCTACCGGGCTCGCCCTTCGATCCAGAACTCCGACTACGCCGCGCGGACGGTGCAGTTCTAGCGAGGCGACGCGATGAGCCATCCTGCCCACGCCGACGAGCTGCTCGACCTGGCGACGTGCCCGGCCGATCGGCTCTGGCGCTACCCGATCAGCCGCCTGCTCGTGGGGCCCCTCATGGGCACCCCCGTCACCCCGAAGCACGTGACGGTGTTCCACACGATCATGGCCGTGCTCGCGGGCGGCATCATCACGCTCGGGACCCCGCGGGCCCTCTTCGTCGCGGGGCTGCTCTTCGAGGGCAGGGCGATCCTCGACTGCCTCGACGGCGAGCTCGCCCGCGCGAAGAAGCTCTGCTCCCCCGCCGGCCGGGCGCTCGATCAGCTCGGTGACACCATCGGCTTCGCGTCGCTCATGATCGGCGGCTTCGTGTGCCTGTCTCGGGCCCACGGCCCCGCCGCGGCGGCGGTGCTGGTGCTGGCCACCGCGCTCATCGCCGCGAGCGGCTCGGCCGCCTGGGACTACTTCCGTCGCTCGCTCTCCTCGCTCCTCACCTGCGGCTACGACACCACCGCGGAGGAGCACCAGGCGCTGCGGCGCTCCTCCGACGCGCGCTCTCCCGCCGTGCTCCAGATGAGCCGCATCGTCGACGGCTTCCAGTGGTGCGTGCTCGGCCCGCCGACGGCTCCGTGGCAGCGGGCGAGCGCCGGGCACTCGATGACCCCGCTGGGCCGCGCGGTGCAGGACGCCGCGGAGCGCGACGACCCCGCGCTGCGCTCGCTGCTCTGGAAGGTGGGCTTCGTCGGCGGCGACAACATCCTCATGCTGCTCACCGCGTCGCTGCTGCTCGGGCGCTTCGTCGAGGCCTTTCCGCTGGTGATCGTCTGGGGCATCGCCATCTGGGCGTATACGGTGTCGACGGTGAACCGCTACCTGCAACAAGGCTCTCGCCCGCGCGCATGAACCCCCCTCCGATGCACCTCACCGCCCACGACCGCCTGCGGTCGCAGGGCGTCGCGATCGCCCGCTGGCTCCTGGCGTGCGCCCTCCTGTGCTTCCTCATGCTGGTGATCGGCGGGCTCACCCGGCTCACCGGCTCCGGGCTCTCGATCGTCGAGTGGCGCCCGGTCACCGGGGCCGTGCCGCCGCTCGATCTGCGCGACTGGGCCGTGCTCTTCGAGCAGTACCGGCAGTCGCCGCAGTTTCGTATCGAGAACGCCCACATGACCCTGGAGGGCTTCCGGCGCATCTTCTGGTGGGAGTACATCCACCGCCTGATGGGGCGGGTCACGGGCCTTGTGTTCGCGCTCCCGCTGCTCTGGTTCTGGCGCAAGGGTCAGCTCCCGGCGGCGCTTCGGGTGCGGCTCCCGGCGATCTTCGCCCTCGGCGCGGCGCAGGGCGTGATGGGCTGGCTGATGGTCAAGAGCGGGCTGGTCGACGACCCCAGGGTGAGCCCGGTGCGCCTGGCGCTGCACCTCGGCCTGGCCTTCGTGCTGGTGGGGCTCCTGGTGCGCACGGCGCTCACGGTGCGTGAGGGAGCGGCCCATGCGCCGAAGCCTCCGTCGGCGCTGTCGCGCTCGGCGGATGTCCTCGCGGCGACGGTCTTCGTGATGGCGCTCTCCGGCGCGCTGGTGGCGGGCAACCACGCGGGGCTCGCGTTCAACACCTGGCCCCTGATGGCGGGGAGCCTGGTGCCGGCGGGGCTCTTCCCGATCCAGCCCTGGTACCTCGGGGCGCTGCTCGACGTGACCACGGTGCAGTTCGACCACCGGGCGCTCGCCCTGGTGCTCGCGCTCGCGGTGCCGGGCTTCTGGATCGCCTCGCTCCGCGCGCCCATCGACCGGCGCTCCCGGCGGTGGTGCCACCTGGTGATGGCGACCTTCGTCGCCCAGTTCTCGCTCGGCGTCGCGACGCTGCTCCTCGCGGTGCCGATCGCTCTCGCGTCGCTGCATCAGGCCAACTCGATGCTGTTCTTCGTCGCGACGCTGGGCGCCGGGCACGCGCTGCGTCGCTCGCCGACGGTCGAGCTGCAAGACCTGGCGCCACCGGACGCAATCGCCCATCACGGCGAGCCCGATGGCGGTGATAGCGTCGAGGCATGAGTGAGCGTGGTGCCCGTGCGCGGGCGTTGAAGGTCCTCTTCGCAGGTGTCCTCTCGTCGTGTGCGCCGACGGTGATCAGCGGCCCTCCCACCCCGGATGGATCGGTCGCCGATACCCCCGGGGTCCTCGACGCGCCGGGGGTCGACGCGGGCTCGATCGACGCGGCGCGCCTCGATCGCCCCGTCGTCGATGCGACGGAGATCGACGCCGGCAAGGTGCTCCCCGACGCCAGCGACGAGGACGGGGGCGGCGCTCCCGACGCGACGATCGACGACGTCGTGACGCCGACGGACAAGCCCGTCACCCCCGAAGACGTCGTGGCTCCGACCGACGCGCCCATCCCGCCTGACGACGTCCCGGTCGTGCCGGTCGATGCGCCCGTGTCGAGCTGCGGCGTCCCCCTCCAGCGCGCCCTCTCGCTCCCCGCCGACCGCGCGATGGGCACCACCTCGGGCGCCGGTCGGCTCACCGCGATGTGCGCCCAGTCCGGTGGCCCCGAGCACGTCTATCCGCTCCGCGTCGCCGCCCGCACCGGCGTGCAGCTCGCGGTCAACGCTCCCTTCGACTCGGTGCTCTCGATCCGCCGCGTGTGCGCCGATCCGACGAGCGAGGTCGCCTGCAACGACGACGTCCCCGGAGGCAACAACGCCTTCCTCCGTCGGGTGCTCGAGCCCGGCGACTACTCGGTGCTGGTCGATCAGTTCGGCCCCACCACGGGGACGGGCGGCGCGTACTCCCTCGACCTCCGCTCGTATACGCCCGCGGACAACGCGGAGTGCGCGGCGGGCGTCGCGCTCTCGGCCGGCGCCCCCGTGATGGGCGACTCCACCTCCGGCGGCGCCTCGGGCACGGCGTGTCTCGGCGGCTCGTGGGGGCCGCAGCTCTTCTACACGGTGCGGGTCCCCGCCGGGCAGCGCGCGGTGGTGACCGCGACCCCGGCTGGAGCTCCTGCCTGGTCGGCCGTGGTGCGCGCCCGCGCCGGATGCGCGGCGAACGCCTGCCTCGCCGCGGCGACCTCGCCCACGGCGGGTGCCCCTGCGGTGGCCCGATACGACAACCGCACCGCCGCCCCGGTCGACCTCTCGCTCTCGGTCGCGAGCACCAGCGGAACCTCCGGCGGCGCCTTCTCCCTCGGCCTCGCCTTCGAGCCGGCTCCGGCGGCCCCTGCCAACGCCGCGTGCGCGTCGGCGAGGGTGCTGACGGCCGGGGCGACGCTCACCGGCGAGGACGCCTCGCTGGCCTCCGCGCGGCTCGGCGGCGTGTGCGTCGCGGAGGCCCAGGGGGCCTCTCTCTTCTATCGCTTGAGCGTGCCTTCGAGGGCGACCGCGCTGGTCACCGCCACGCCGCGCGGGGGCTGGAACCCCGTGGTCCGCGCGCTCGACGCGTGCGACTCCCGGTCGTGCGCGGCGTCGTCCAGCACCGCGGGCGCCGACCAGCCCGAGACGCTCACCTGGGTGAACCCCGACGCCACCGCGCGCGACATCGTGCTGGCCGTCGGCTCGCTGGAGCCCTCCAACGGCGGCCGCTTCGACCTGAGCGCGACGATCGTTCCGGCCCCGTCCAACGTGAGCTGCGCCACGGCCGCCGTGGTGGCCAACGGGGCGCGGCTGACCTATCAGAACGCCGCCGTCGCGAGCGACAACGCCACCGGGGCCTGCCTCCCGGCCGCGACGGGGACGGCGCTCTGGTACCGCGCGGTGGTCCCCGCAGGGCAGACCCTGACCGCCCGCGCGACGCCGCTCGGGGCGATGGACGCGGTGGTGCGCGTGCTGTCCGCGTGCGGCGCCACGACCTGCCTCGCGAGCGCCAACACCGGCGCGGCGCGCGCGGCCGAGCGGGGGGAGTACACCAACACCACCGCGGGCGATCAGACGGTGCTGCTGGCCGTGGGCGGCGCGACCAACGCGACCAACGGGCTCTTCGACCTGGAGGTGTCCATCGCGCGGCAGTACCAGGAGTCCGTGGTGGTCACGGCCTGCGACGACATGGCCGCCGGGGTCCCCGTCATGGGCATCGCCGGCGACGACACGGTCTCCCCCGCGGTCGACCTGCCCTTCCCGGTGACCTTCTTCGGCCAGCGGATGCTCGAGTACAGCGTCTCGTCCAACGGGCTGCTGCAGCTCTTCCCCGCCATCACCGGGGCGATGCCCAGCAACTCCTACGGCAACACGGCGATCCCCGATCGCGGCGTGCCCAACGGGTTCATCGCGGCGTTCTGGGATGACCTGCTCCCGGTGATGGGGTCGCGCGTGCTGACCCGCACCCTGGGCGTCGCGCCCGACCGCCGCTTCGTGGTGCAGTGGACGCAGTACGCGATCTACGGCGACGAGCGGGCGCGGCTGACCTTCCAGGCGAAGCTCTTCGAGGGCGCCGGAGCCATCGAGCTCCACTACTGCTCCATCACGCCGGGGGCGGACGCTCCGCGCGCCACGGGGTCTTCGGCCACCGTGGGCATCGAGTCGCCGGACGGATCGGCGGGACGGCAGCACTCCTTCAACGACCCGACGGGGATCAGCACCGCTCGCGCGATGCGCTTCGTCCCGTGACCTCTGCCCGAGCGCGGCGTCCGTCCCGCCGGGGCGGCGCCGCTCGGTCCCTCGACTACCGAGACACCATCGCGCCCCGCGCGTGCACCGTGAGCGCGCGCATCGTCACGGCCGTTCCCACCCGGTCGTAGGCCGCGCGCATCGCCGCCGAGACCTTCGCCACGCGCTCCCGGTCGTCGCGCACCAGCGCGATGGACGACGAGCCCGCGCCCGAGAGGAAGGCCCCGATGGCGCCCGCCTGCTGCGCCGCGGAGATCGCCTCGGGGAGCCCCGGCAGGAGGGGCGCCCGGTACGGCTGGTGGAACGCGTCGCGGAAGGCCCAGGCAAGCCCGTCGGTGCGCCCGTCGCGCAGCGCGTGGGAGAGAAACACCGCGCGCCCGAGGCTGGCCGTCGCGGCCTTGTGGTCGAGCGTCGCCGGGAGCGCTCCCCGGGAGGCCTTCGTGGGAAACATCCCCTCCGGGGAGGCCACCACCGCGCGCACGTCCGCGAGGCTGGAGATGCACGCCGCGTGGACGTCCTCGTCGACCACCGCGCAGCACAGCCCCCCGAGGATCGCCGGCGCCGCGTTGTCGGGGTGCCCTTCGACCCGGGTGGCGGCGCGGAGCACGTCGATGGGGTCGTGCGCGCGCCCGGCGAGCGCGTCGGCGGCCATCACGCCGGCGACCACCGCGGCGGCGCTCGATCCAAGCCCGCGGCCCGTGGGGATGGCGCTGCGCAGCGTGGCGGCGAAGGGGTCGTCGGCGAGGCCGAGGGCGCTGCGGCGGTGAGAGAGCGCCCGAAGGAAGAGGTCGTCGGCGTCGGTCACGGCGGAGAAGAGCTCGTCGCCGTGGCGGGTGACGGTGCGCGCCTCCGAGGGGCGGAGCTCGACGTCGAGGGAGAGCGAGAGCGCGAGGCCCAGGCTGTCGAAGCCGGGGCCCAGGTTGCTGGTGGAGCAGGGGACCGAAATGCGGATCATGGGCGGCCCACTCTACCGCCGGGCGAGCACCGCGGGGTTCACCCGACGACAGGAAGGGCGCGGAGGTGCCGATGCCCGGTGGAGCACTTCGCCTTCCAGCCGCAGCGGGCGCAGTCGCGGGACGGTCCCCGGTCGCCGCGGGCGATGGCGTCGGCGAGGTCGGCGAGGCGGTCGTGGGTCGCCTCGGGGTCGAAGGGGTCGGTGAGCGTCAGCAGCGTCCCGGCCGCGGGGATCGCCAGGTGGCGGCCCAGCACGGGCATCCCCGTGAGGCGGTGGAGCGCGAGCGCGTAGGCGTCGAGCTGCGGCCGGTAGTAGCCCGCCCAGCGGGGCAGGTCGGCGCTGCGCAGCGGGTGGGTCTTCAGGTCGATGACGTGGAGCCCGTCGCCCGCGCGAACCACGAGGTCGACGATGCCGTGCAGGGTGGTGCCGCGCAGGTCGAGCACGAAGGGGATCTCCCTCGCGGGCTCGGCCACGGCGCGCAGCTTGTTCACGCAGGCGCGCAGGCTCACCAGCGTGTCGACGATGAGCAGCGAGAGCGCGGCCCGGTGCTCACTCTGCCCGTGCTGGGTGAGCACCGCGTCGGCGAGCTGCTCGTCCGTGGGGTCGTAGGCGCTGGGCGCGAGGAGGCTCGCCTTGCTTACCGCAGCGTGCACCAGCAGACCGACGCGGGAGGGAGCCACCTGGTCGCGCTCGATGGCGAGCCGCGACGCATACGCGTTGGGGACGCCCACCCGCAGCACCTCGGCCCCTTCGCTCCGGGCCATCAGGTGCTCGCCGTGATGCACCCTCGCGAGGGTCAGCACCTCGGGGCAGTCGGCGACCTTGCAGAGATCCGTCGGCGTCACCCGGGCGAGCAGGGCCACCGTGCTCCTCGGGGCGTCCGCGGCGGTCGGCGCCGAGGGGTCGTCGACGAGGGCCCGCCAGGGGGCGAGGTCGACCGGAGGCGGCGCGGCGGGCTGCGCCTCGGGGCCCGCCTCGGCGGCGGTGAAGACCCGGACGGCGGCGTCGATCCAGCGAGCGTCGACGCCCTCGGCACGGCCCTCGGGGAGGTCCGGGAGCATCGGCCCGAGGGCGTCGCGGAGGAGGTAGCGGCTGCTGCTGGCTGCGAGCGTGGGCCACGTCACCAGCAGGTGGTCGCGCGCCCGGGTGACGCCCACGTAGAGCAGGCGGAGGGACTCTCGCAGCTCCTCGGCGAGGTCGCCCAGGCGCACCCGCAGCAGCTCGTCGACCGGGGGCATCCCCGTCTCGGGGATACACCGCACGGTAAAGCTACGGAGCGCGTCGGGTCGCAGCAGCGCGGCCGCGTCGGTCGGTCGCAGCACGTCGACGCGGGGCACCCGCACCTTGAGCTCGGTGTGCAGCAGGTCGACCAGCACCACCGGAAACTCCAGCCCCTTGGCGCCGTGGAGGGTCATCAGCCGTACGGCGTCGACGTCGTCGTGCAGGGCGACCGGCTGCCTCGGCTTCTCGTAGGAGAGCGCGTCGAGGTGCAGCAGCAGGTTCTCCAGCGTGGCGCCGGTCGCACCGCCGAGCTCCAGCGCGTGGTCTCGCCGGCCGCCGAGCGCGTGCGCCTCGGCCACCAGCCAGCCGAGGTTGGCGCCGAGCTGCGCGGCCTGCGCGGCGTCGCAGCGGAGGGCGAGGCGCTCCCGGAGGCTCACCCGCTCCAGCACCAGCTCGGTGGCCTCTCCCAGCGGGAGCGAGCGGAGCGCGTCGCGGCAGTGCCGGAGGTCGGCGTCGCAGCGCTCCAGGGCGCGGCGCTCGAAGTCCGTGAGGGGAAGGCGCTCGGGCTCGCTGGTGGCGAGCTCCAGGGCGCGACGGGGAGAGCCGCTGAGCTTCTCCACCGAGAGGGCGACCACGGTGCGCTGGCGCAGCCCGTAGAGCTCGGAGAGCAGCACCATGGCGCTGGCCGACCGGTCGCGCGGGGAGGCCAGCATCGCCAGCCACGCGCGCGCCAGCCGGATCTCCAGGGTGTCGAAGAGGCCGTCGGACTCCTGGAGCACCGGGAGCCCTCGGGCCCGCAGCGCCTCGGCCCACTGGGAGAGCTGCGAGCGCTGGCGGCCGAGCACGGCGATGTCGCCAGGGCGGACGGGGCGGAAGGCGCGGGTCGAGCGGTCGAGCACCGTGAGGCCGGAGCGCAGGAGGTCGCGGATGCGGTCGGCGCCGAGGTCGATGCGGGGGCCGTTGCGGTGGCTCGACGGGACGCGGAGGAGCTCCACGGCACCGATGCTGGGAGGGGCGTCGGCGCGGGTGTAGTCGTTGTCCGCGGTGAGCGGGTCGAAGGGGATGCCCTGGCGAGGGAGCACCCGGGAGAAGAGCTCGTTGGCGAAGCGCACGAGCTCCGGGCGGGAGCGGCGGGAGCGGTCGAGCACCTCCGGGGGAGTTCCGGACTCGGAGGACCAGGTGAGGAGCGCGCTGAAGAGGGAGGAGTCGGCGCCGCGGAAGCCGTAGATGGCCTGCTTCAGGTCGCCGACGTAGCAGACCTCCGCGCCCGCCGAGCGCAGCACCTCGAAGAGCCTGAACTGCAGCGGGCTCGTGTCCTGGAACTCATCGACCACGATGTACGGCAGCTCCGCCACGACGGAGCGCGCGTAGCGGTCGTCGGGCTCCGTGAGCAGCCCGAGCGCCCGCCGCTGCATCTCCTCGAAGTCGAGCGCGCCGCGGCGCTGCTTCTCGTCGCCGTAGCCCTTCGCGGCGGCGGCGCCCAGGTGGAAGAGGCGCTGCACCGCGGCGTCGATGCGGCCCCGGGCGTCGGGGTGCAGCAGCGCCATCGCCTCGGCCGCGGGGAGCAGCGCGGGCAGCTCCTTGGAGAAGGTCTTGGTGGGCTTCGCGGCCCGCAGCACTCGGATCGCCGCGTCGAGCAGGTCGCCCGGCATGTTGCGTCGCAGCAGGCGAAGCTCCCGGCGGATGCCGTCGTCGCCCACGCGGGCCTTGGCGCGGAGGTCGAGCCAGTCGAAGGCCTCGTCGAGGGCGGCGCGGAAGGTCGCGTCGAGGGTCGCGCCGTCGAGCGGTGGGGAGAAGGCGCTCGCGATCCAGGCGGCGGCGAGCGGGGCCTCGCGTCGGAGGTCCTCGTCGTCCTTGCCGAGGGAGCGGGCCTTCTCGACCAGCGTGGCGATGAGCTGCGCCGTGTCCTCCTCGAGCTCCGCCCCGTCGGCGCGCAGGGCGGCCTGGAGCGCCCGGTGGAAGAGCGCCGAGGCCTCGTCCTGCTCCAGCACCATCGGGTCGGGCGGGAGCGCCGCGGGCAGCGGGAATCGCCGCAGCAGGGTGAGGGCGAAGCGGTGGATGGTGCAGATGTTCGCGCGCTCCACCCTCGCGGCCTCGGCGGTGAGCCCCCGCTGCTGGAGCCCGGCGCGGATGCGGTCCTGCAGCTCGCTGGCGGCGGCCTCGGTGAAGGTCACCGCCGCGATGCGGTCGAGCGCGAGGCCCGCCTCCACGCGGGAGACGACCTCCTGCACGATGCGCCAGGTCTTGCCGCTCCCGGCGCCCGCGGAGACCAGCCGCAGGGTGCTCACGAGGCTCCTCCGGCGAGGCCCACGCGGCACCCGAGCCGAGCGTCGCAGCGGGGGCAGGGGAGCGCCTTCACCTTCTCGAGGCTCTCCGCGCGGTCGGCGTCGAGGGGGGCGAAGAGGCCCTCTTCTTCGTCGATGGTGGCCAGCGCCTCGGCGATGCGGGCGCTCGCCGCGGTGGCGTGGTCGTCGAGGGTGAGCTGGGCCTTGTGGATCAGCTCGTTGCGCACGGCGCCCGAGACCACGGCGTCGAGCACCGCGTCGGCGTCCGGCGCCTCCTCGGCGGTCATCACGTCGACCGCCGACGAGGAGAGGTTGAGGCGCATCACGGCGCCCGCTCCCTGCGCCAGCAGCGCTCCCTCCACGTCGAGCCCGACGTCCCGGCGCGACGGCAGCGACGAGGCCCTGGCGCGGGTGAGCTGCACCAGCACCGGGGTCTCGGCGCCGCCCTCGTGGGTGACGCGCAGCGTGGTGGCGACGGGCATCTCGACCAGCAGGGGAGATCCGTCGTCGAGCGAGAGCAGCGGCCGGGGGGAGGCCTCGGCGACGGGCTCGACCGTGGCGCCGGCGACGGCGTGGCGCAGCTCCAGGTAGCGGTCGGCGAGGTCGAGGCAGTCGGCCACGAGCGCTCGTCGGAGGTCTCGCTGGTCAGGGCGCTCGGACCAGGGAGCGTGCTGCTGCACCACCGACTCGACGGCCTCCTCGATGGCCTTGCGGGGCACCGAGGGAGAGCCCGCGAGGGCGTCGTCGAGCCTGGCCAGCACCGAGCGACCGACCACGTGGCGCACCGACTCGCTGAGGCGAGGACGGCGTCGAAGCGGCGCGGGGCGCAGGTCGAGCAGCGAGGTCATGAGGTAGCGGTAGTGGCAGGTGAGCAGGGACTCGAGGTCGGCGGCGTCGTGGAGGCGGGAGCGCACCAGGGAGCGCACCAGCGCCCCGACGGAGAAGCTCCGGTCGGGGCGTAGCCGGGCGGCGAAGAGGTCGCGCCAGGCGAGGTCCGAGCGGGCGAGCTCGGCGCCCGAGGCGAGCGCGGCGGAGAGGTCCCCGCGGCCGAGGTCTCGGATGGTCGCGGCGGCGCGGGAGCGGGGCGCGGACGAGGGGAGCTCCCGCGGAGGGGTGGCGCTGTCGGGCAGGCGGTCGAGCAGGTCGCGGAGCGCGAGGGCCACCTCGCCGTGGTCGCCGTCGGCGGTGCGTCGGGGGGAGAGCAGCACCAGGCGACGGCGGGGAGAGGAGAGCATCCGGAGCGTGGCGCGGCGCGCGAGGGCGTGGAGCACCTCCTCGTCGGGCAGCGCCCGGAGGTCGTCGGAGAGCGTGGCGAGGAGCGCTCGCTCGGCGGGCCCGAGGAGCAGCGAGGGGCCGGGGATGCGGGGATGGCGCCCGCGGAGGAAGCCCGTGACGATCAGGACGCCCGGGTGGTCGCAGCGCCAGGAGTCCTCGCCGAGGAGCGCGACGCCGTCGCGGCGGGCGGCGGGCGCGCTGTCGCGGAGTACGGGGAAGGTGGCCTCGAGGTCGGTGAGCAGGCGCTCCACGTCGTGGAGGCGGCGGGAGCGATGGGGGGCGCTCGCGAGGCGTCGGCGCACCAGGTCGAGGGCCGAGCGGATGGCGTCGGCGGCGGCGATCCAGACGGCGCAGGCGCGAGGGTCGTGGACGGCGCGGGCGATGGCCTCGGGGTCGAGCAGCGGGACGACGACGCCCTCGATGACCTCGGGGAGCAGGTCGGCGCGCTCGTCGGGAGAGCGGCGATGGAGGGGCCCCGCGGCCTCCCAGGCGGAGAAGAGCGGCCCCACGCGCTTGCGGATCTGCTCTCCGCGGGCGCGCCGCTCGGCGTCCGAGGGGTCGGGCGCGGCGTTGGAGGGGTCGGCCCCGATGGTGGCGTCCTCGACGGCGGTCGACTCGTCGAGGAGGGCGCGCACCTCGGCCCAGGTGGAGGGCACCCGGCGGCGGAGCTGGGAGAGGAAGTAGTCCCGGTCGGAGCCGTAGATGCCAGAGCCCGGAGCGGCGAGGACCGTGGCGAGGTCGATGGCGTCGGGGCCGTTCCAGGCGAGGCGCAGCGAGGCGCGGACGATCTGCCAGAGCGGCGACTGCTGCACCGGGAGCGATCCGCCGCCGTTCCAGGGGATGCCCCATCGGTCGAGGGCGCGCGCCACGCGAGGCCACGCGCCGCACTCGGGCCCGCAGACCACGGCGACGTCCTCCGCGGTCCCACCCGCGGAGAGGTGCGCGTCGATGAGCGCCGCGACGGCCTCGGCCTCCTCCAGCGGATCGGTCGCCAGGTGCACCGAGAGCGAGCCGTCGTCCGTGGCCGCCCTCGCGGCGCCTTCGCGGAGCGCATCGAGCAGCGTGGCGGCGGTGGCGTCGGGGTCGAGCGGGTCGACCGGTTGGTCGATCCAGGGAGGGAGCGAGACCGTCGCCCCGCAGGCCGCAGCCAGCGTGAGGGCGTGGCGCTCGCGGGGGGAGAGCCGGTCGGTGCCGTCGACCCAGAGCAGCACGCCGCGCAGCGCCGGGCGGGGGGGAGCGAGCGCCACCCGGGCGAGGCGGTCGGGGAGGTCCGTCGAGGCGGTGGCCGCGAGGTGCGCGGACAGGGCGACGTTTACCTTGGAGAGTATGCCCAGGTGGCCGAGCGCGACGCGGGCGGCGTGGGCGTCGGCGGGCGAGGGGAGCTCACCGTCCCAGCCGTGGAGGCGGAGCGTGTCGATGACCCCGGCCACGGCGTGGGCCACGTCGAGGGCGTTGCCCCGGAGGGCGGCGGTGAGCGCGCGGTCGTGGGCGGCGGCCTGCTCCAGGGCGGACTCCACCACCAGCAGCCGGTCGGAGGGAGCGAGGAGCGGGCGAGACTCGAGGCCCAGGCGGTGCTCCATCAGGTCGAGCGCGCCGTGCCAGTCGAGGGGGTGGATCCAGCCGCCGCCCGCGCGGGCGATGTGGTCGAGGAGCGCGCCCCGGCGGCCCTCGTGGGGGCAGAGCAGCCAGAGCGGGCCGTCGAGCCCGCGGGAGCGCACGGCGGAGAGCAGCGCCTGGACCCGCGCCTCCTCGCGCGCGGGAGTGAACGCGGTGGCGGTCATCGCGTGGGGGCGTCGCCCAGGCCGGAGGCGATGGCGTCGCGCACGGCGGCCATGAAGTCTTCGCGCGTCGCGAAGGCGTCGCGGCGGATGCGGGGGTGGATGGTGACGCGCACGCCCTGGTCGCGGCGGAGGTCCCAGGTGCGCGCCGGGAGGATGGTGGAGGTGCCGTGGATGGAGATGGGGAGCACCGGGACGTTCATCTCCTCGGCGAGCACGAAGCCTCCCTTCTTGAAGGGCAGGAGCGAGCCGTCGCGGCTGCGGGTGCCCTCCGGGGCGATCCAGACGAGCACGCCCTCGTCGAGCTTCGCCCGCGCCTCGCCGAGGCTTCGGATGGCGGCCTCGCGGTTGCGGCGGTCGACGAAGATGAAGCCCGAGGCGCGCATCGCGGCGCCCCACACGGGAACGCTCGCGAGCTCGACCTTGGAGACCATGCGCAGGCGCTGGTCGATCACCTGGAAGATCACCGGGATGTCGTAGAGCGACTGGTGGTTGGACATCACGATCATCGGCGAGCGAGGGCTCAGGTGCTCGAAGCCCTGCGCCTCGATGCGGATGCCCACGTCGTCGAGGAGCGCCCGCGACCAGCTCTTCAGCCGGCGGTCGCAGGCGTCCATGCTGGTGCGACCGAGGAGCTGGTCGAGCACCGTGGGAAAGCTGATGGCGAGGGTTCGCGCGGTGGCGGTGGCGAGGGTCTGGATGCGGCCGGACATGTCGTGGGCGCCAGTAGGGGGGGTTGGGAGAGGGGCGCGCGAGACTACAACGGACCCGGCCGGCGGAGGGGCCCGTTGCGAGCTCAGAGCCCCCGGCCGCGGAGCCAGCTCAGGCAGTGCGCGGCGATCTCAGGCCAGCCGCTGTCGATGACGAGCGAGTGGCCGCGCCCCTCGAAGGCCTTGTACTCGGTGACCGCGGGAGAGGCCCCGTACTGCTTCAGCGCCCCCCGCACGACCGCCGAGGGGACCGTGTGGTCCAGCTCTCCAGCGAGCAGCAGGAGCGGCCCGCGGCTGGCGTTGGCGACGTTCACCCGGGTGGCCGCGTTGGGGTTGAGCGCCGCGGTGGCGGCCTGGAAGAGCGGGCGCGCCGGGGCGGGCATGGCGTACCTCGCGTAGAGCTCGCGGGACTCCGCTTCGGAGACGGCGTTGGTGAACGCGTAGCGGAACTGCGCCTCGGTGAGCGACACCGCGCGGTTGAAGTTGAAGGGGTTGGCCACCACCGGGAGCACGGCTCTCAGCGCCGAGGCGGGCAGCTCGAGCACCCCTTTGATGGGCGCCGGGTCGATGGCGATGGCCGCGGCGGCGAGGTCGCGACCCAGGAGGTTCTGCGCGAGGAGTCCGCCGAAGGAGTGGCCGATGACGATGGGCTTCTGGGGGAGCCCGGCGAGCTGCCCGGCGATGTGGTCGGCGATCTCGGCGACGCCGTAGCCCGCGAGCGCGCCGGGGTTGTTGCGCGTGGCCTCGGTGGTCTCCGAGTCGCCGGGCCAGCTCGCCGCGACGGCGTCGTAGCCGCTCTCGCGGAAGAGCCTGACCCAGGGGCTCCACGACTCGGCGTGGAGCCAGAGACCATGAACGAAGACTACGGGCCTCCTGGAGGCGCTCTCGGATGACATGCGTGCTTGGACCCCTTCGCGGAAAGCGTTCGCGCGTCCATACGTCGCGAGGGGCGCGGTCGGTTACGTCGCGCCGGGGCGGTGGCTCCAGGCCGCTACCGTCGGCGTCGCCGTGAGCGCTGCGTGGCGACCGCGCCGAGCACCAGCGCCGCCACGATCGACCCCCGCGCGCCGCCCCGGGCGCCCGCCGCGCCCACGTCGCAGGTCGTGACCTCCGTCGGTGCGACGTCGACCAGGGACTCCTCGACCGACGGCTCGCCCCCGTCGGGGTCGGTCACCGCGGCGTCGTCCTCCTCCGCGCCGCCGTCGCCGCTCTCGCCCGCATCGTCGCTCGCACCCGCGTCGTCGCTCACGCCCGCGTCGTCGCCAGCGAGCCCGCCGTCCCTCGTACCCGCGTCGTCCGCGGGCGCTCCCGCGTCGCCGACCGAGGTCCCGGCGTCCCGCAGCGGCGCCCCGGCGTCGCCCGCGCAGCCCTCGTCGATCATCCCGTCGCAGTCGTCGTCCGCCCCGTTGCCGCAGGCCTCTGCGCGCGCTGCCGCGGGCACGCAGGCCGCCATCCGCCCGCCGGCGCAGCTCACGGTGCGTCGGCACGCGCCCACCCCGCAGCTCACCGCCGCGATGCCGTCGTCCACCCGGCCGTCGCAGTCGTCGTCGACCCCGTTGCACAGCTCCGCGACGGGCCGGCCCGCGGTGCACGTCGCCATGCGTCCGCCGGTGCAGCTCGCGGTGCGCCGGCACGCGCCCACCCCGCAGCTCACCGCCGCGATGCCGTCGTCCACCCGGCCGTCGCAGTCGTCGTCACGCCCGTTGCACACCTCCGCGGAGGGCGCGCAGATGCGCCAGAAGGCCGCCCCCACCTCGCTCTGCACCGAGAGCGTCGCGTCGCGGTAGCGCGCGGCCTGCGAGGCCGATCCGCAGGCGCCGTTGTAGCGGCACGCCAGGATGGCGACCCAGCGGGTGAAGCGCGCGTCGGTGCGAGCGACGGTCATGCCGTTCATCCACGCGAGGGCCTCGGCGCGGTTGTCCACCCCGGCGACCTCCTGGTCGACGATGTTGACGACGAAGTCCACGGCGTGGCGGATGTTGCCGTCGAGCGTGAGGATGTCTCGGCCGTCGCGCGCCAGCGTCTGCGAGAAGGTGCCGCCGTCGAACTGGAACATCCCCAGGCCGCCCTGCTGCGCCGAGCAGGGTCCGTCCGAGGCGCCAGCGATCACCGGGCCGCCGCCGCAGCTCGTCGAGTTGGGCCCGCGGCACGCCCAGGTCGCCTCCGACCAGCAGTGCGACAGGCCCGTCTCGACCTGCGCGATGCCCGCGAGCAGCACCCCGTTGGTGAGCCCCGCCGCCGCCGCCACGTCGCGGATGCGCTGGAGCCTCGGGCGCCGCGCGGCGCCGGTGAGCCCCTGGATGTCCGTGTCGATGTTGCCGTCGTCGTCGATGGGCGCGCACGCCGCGAAGAAGGCCACGGCCACCAGCGCAAGGCGCTGCATCGTCGTGCGGAGGGGATGGGCCTGGGCGGTCATCGATGGCGGCTTTCTTCGGGTGGACGAGCGGACCGTCTCGGGCACCCGCTCTGCCAGCGGCGTACCACCCTCGGAGAGCACGGACTCCTACGGGAATTTCAGCCGATCGTGAGGGTCCGCGCTGGGGGCGCATGGTCAGCGTGGGCTCCCTCGGGGCCTCCGATCGATGGGGCTCCGGTGACCACCGGGAGAGGAGTGGGGGCAGCCGGGTGGCTACGGCGCTCGACGCAGCGTCGGGTGCACTTCGACGTCGCCGCCTGCGGTCACGGTGACCTGCTGCGACGTGGTCGGCAGTCGCTCGCTCCAGACCTTGAGCGTGTAGGTCCCCGGGGGGACGTTGGGGATGCGGAAGGCCCCTTCGGCGTCGGTGACGGCGAAGTAGGGATTCGCCAGCACCACGACGAAGCTCTGCATCTCGGGGTGAATCTGGCAGAGCTGACGGAAGACGCCGACCTGCGCGAAGGGGGTGGAGCGCACCTCGCCCTGCGGCCACGAGCCCAGGTTGTACCGGGTGCCGTCGGGGGTGAAGACGTTGTGGCGGACGTTGTCGCTGTTGAGGAAATCCACCGTGGTGCCTCGCAGGACGGCGAGCACGTGGGGGATGAACTGCAGCCCGCGCTGATCGACCCGGGCGTGCGCGGGGGGCGGGCGGAAGGTCCCGGGGACGGTCTCGAGGTAGACCACCGCCGAGGCGCGGGCCGCGGCCGGGCGGGCGTCCACGGTGCCATGGAGCGCCCCGCTCGGAGGGCTCGGCTGCGCCGAAGCGATGGACGCGTGGGCGAAGACACCCAGCGCACACGCGGCCGCCAGCAGCGCGGACGAGCGACGGTCGGTCGAGGAATCAATGGAGCGGTCGGTCATGGCTACACCTCTCGAAGCGTGGAAGGGCCGTTGGAGTCAGCGTGCATGGCGCGCACCGTGGATGGGCGTGCGAGGGGAGGGCGCCCACCCCCGGAGGAAGGCCACGAGGTCGGCGACCTGGGCCGGGAGCAGCCGGGCGCGGAGCGCGTCGCCGGTGCCGAAGCGGGGCATCTCGGTGCCGGGGAAGCCCCGCACGATCGACGCCGTGAGGTGGTCGTCCGTCGCGGAGGCGAGGAAGCCTGCGTTGCGGAGCGAGGGCCCCCGGCCGCCCTCGCCGCGTCGTCCGTGGCAGGTCGCGCAGTGCGTCGCGAAGAGGCCCTCGCCGCGCGCGGCGTCGCCGGGCCGCCGGGTCCAGCCGGTGCGCGCCATCGGCGGGGGCGGCAGCGCTCGGACCGTCGCCACCAGGGCCCGGAGGCTCCTCGCGTCGAGGTGGCGAAACGAGCGCATGGCCGTGTCGTTCACGCCGTTGGTGAGCGTCCCGAGGATGGGGCTGTCCGCGCGGGTGGTGAGGTTGTCGGGCGCTCCGAGCGGAGGCGCGATGAGGTTTCCCTCCCCGCGATCGCCGTGGCATCCCGCGCAATTCTCCGCGAAGAGCCGTAGGCCGAGGGCCTCGTCGACCGGCTCCGCGAGCACCGCCTCGGGCTCCGGGCTCGCGCGCATGAAGCCCCGCAGGTAGCCCACCAGCGCGTCGATCTCGGCGGGACGGAGCCCCGTGTCCGTCGAGCCGAACGCGGGCATCAGCCGACCCGGTCGGCCGCGGGCGATGCTCTCTCGCAGGTAGCGATCCTCCGCGATGGCCAGGAACTCCGGGTCGCCGATGGGGGGCACGCGCGACGCGAGCGTGGGCAGCTTCGATCCCTCGCCGCGACGTCCGTGACAGCCCACGCAGAACACTCCGAAGAGCGACTCGCCATCCGCGGCGAAGTCACGCTGTCGCAGCCCGAGGCCCCGGACGCGGTCGGGCGGCGCCTGCTCGAGGGGCATCGTCGCCGCGCGGAGCGAGAGCACATAGGTCGTCAGGAGCCCGGCGGCCTCGTCGGACAGCCCGAGGCCGGGCATCGCGCTCTCGGGCACGACGGACTGCGGGTCGAGGAAGTGCGCGCGCAGCCAGCCTGGCAGCGTATGCGGCCCTCGCACGGCGCTGAAGTCGAGGCCCTCCATGGGGCGGCGGCCCTCGCCCGTGAGGTCGGGTCCGACGTCGCCGCCCACCCCTTCGATGCGATGGCAGCCGCGGCAGCCGGACTCCGCCGCGAGCATCCTCGCCGCCATGAGACGGGGCGCCCCGACCAGGGTGGAGAGCCACGCCGTGACGGGCGCGATCTCCTCGTCGGCGAGCGGTCCGAAGGAGACGTCGCCGACGGTGCGGCCCAGGTGGGTCGCGTGCCAGTCGGCGGGGACCCCGCGCAGCCCGACGCTCCGCAGGTCGCGCTCGCCCGAGTGGCAGTCGCGACAGCGGACCTCCTCGACGATGCGCCGTCCCTGCTCGGCCGCCGCGCGGCTCGGCGTGGGGAGGTGCGAGTGGCAGCTCCCGCACCCGGCCTCGACGTCGGCCCGGGCGAGCAGGGCCTCGCCGCGGAAGCGGACCTCGCCGTGGGCCTCGCGCTGGCTGGTCGCGCGCCCCTCGCCGCCGTGGCATGGCGTGCAGCCGAGCTTGCGCGGATCGTGCGGGATGACCGGGTGCGCCGCGAAGAGGCGATCGCCCTCGATGGGGCGCGCGACCCCGGCGGAGAGATGGCAGGTCGGGCAGCGATCGACGACGCCGCGCTCGGGGATCCAGACCTGCTTGATGCCCACCGTGACGGGTCGCCCGTGGGTGCGGGCGACGAGCGTGTTGTATCGCCGCTGTATCCGGCGCCACCCGGTGAAGTAGCTGCGCGCCGGGGCCAGCGCGAGCGTCGCGACGAGCAGCACCGACAGGATCGCCAGCGCCGCGAGGAGCGCCGTGAAGTGCAGCGGAGGTCCGGCGGTTGGGGCCTTGCTCTTCACAGGTACAGCCCGCTGCGCCAGGGGTAGACGAAGCTCCAGCCTGGTCCTCGGAAGAGGGTGCCCACCACCGTGAGCACCACGACGATCACCAGGAACCAGGTGAAGATCCAGAAGGGGAGGCTGCGCTCACGTATCGCCCTCGCCGCACCGCGCTTTCCTTGCACGAAGGCGCCGAGGCTCATCACGACGCCGATGCCCCAGAGCGGGACCATGATGGCCCACACCGGGTGCGCTCCGGACTTCCAGAAGAGGGCGGTGAGCAGCGCGATGGCGGCCCAGAGTCGGGCGAGCGTGCGTCTGCGCGGAGACTCCCAGAGCGGTCGCCGATCGAGGTTGATCTGGAAGTACGGTATCGCCGCGAGCGCGACCAGCGTCAGCACGGGGAGCAGCACGCCGGAGATGGAAGGGCGCCAGTAGTGGAGAAGCTCCTGGAGCCCGAGGAAGTACCACGGTGACTTCGCCGGGTTGGGCGTGCGGTCGGGGTTGGCGATGTCCTCGAGCGGCGCGTCGGCGAGCAGCGCCCCGAGGCTCAGCGCGAGGGTGAGCGCGACGCCCGCGACGCCCTCCCGCAGCAGCAGGTGCGGAAAGGTCATCGCGGTGGGCTCGTCGGCGGGCTCGTCGCCCGAGGACTCGACGCTCCCCGGGCGCGGGGGAAGGTAGATCCCGCGGTCCTTGCGGATGCGCCAGATGTGCAGGCCGATGCCGAAGCCGACCGCGAGGGGCAGCACGACGCAGTGGAGGACATAGAAGCGGATCAGCGTGCTCTCGCCGATGCGCCCGGCGCCGAGCAGCAGCCGCTTGATCCAGTCGCCGAGAAAGGGGGTGGCGCCGGCCATGTTGGTGCCGACCGTGACTGCCCAGTAGGCGAGCTGATCCCACGGCAGGAGATACCCGGTATAGGAGAGCAGCACCGTGCCCACGAAGAGGAGCACCCCGATGACCCAATTGAACTCCCTGGGTGGTCGATAGGCCTTCCGATAGAAGGTCAGGGCCATGTGGGCGAAGACCAGGGCGACCATCGCGTGCGCGGCCCAGCGGTGGAGGTTGCGCTGGAACATTCCAGTGAACACCACGAACTCGATGTCCTTCATGTCGTGATAGGCCTGCGGGACGGCCGGACGATAGAAGAACATCAACAGGGTGCCGGTGATGATCAGCAGCGCGAAGCACCCGATGGAGAGCCCGCCCAGGTAGAGCGTCCGGCTGAACGCGAAGGCCCGCAGCCGCGCCTTCACGGGGTGCGCGTGAAGGAAGAAGTTCGAGAAGACGAGGAGCGTGCGGTTCTTGTTGGTGTCGGGATAGCCGTGCCGGACGATCGACTTCCAGACGCGGTTGCGGGTGAGCGCGTCGAGCAGCCGGCTCATGCGGGCACCGTGAAGGCGGCGCGGTCTTCGGTGAAGGCCCCGGCGTCGACGATCAGCAGTCCATCCTCGACGGAGATGGGGTGTCTGCGAAGTTCACGAACGGCCGGGCCGAGGCGCACGGTGCCTTCCGCCCGGAAGCGGCTGCCGTGGCAGGGGCACGCGAAGCCGCCCGACCCGGCCTCCGGGCGGACGATGCAGCCCAGGTGCGTGCACACCGTGGAGAGCGCGATGAAGCCGGCCTCCGTGCGCAGCAGGTAGACCTTCCCGCTGGCGAGCACCAGCACGGTGCCCACCGCGATCTCCTCGGGCCTGCCGACGGCGATGCGCTTGTCCTCCTCGTAGACGACGCTGGGCTCGATGAAGCGCAGCGTGGTGATCGCGGCCCCGAGCGCGCCGACGCCGAGCGCCCCGCCGCCGACGGCCGCGAGGAAGCGCCGTCGCGCGGACTCCTGCGAGGTCGGGGGATGCTCTAGGTCGTCGACGAGCGCCATGGGGATGACCGGGTGGCGGGTGAAGTGGGCGCCCTCATCAGTGCACGTGACTCGGGGCTTCGGCCTCCGCGGGGGCGCTCCCCGCCGACGTCGGCGCCGCGGCGCTCGTGGGCACCACACCCCGGAGGATCACGGCGGAAAGCGTCGGGGCGTCCGCGCCCGACTCGCTCTCCACGGTCACCGCCACCTCGTGGCGCAGCGCGGTCGCGCCGAGGTTGCTGAAGGACACGGTGCCTCGGACGTAGGTGCGTCCGACGAAGGTCGCCCCGGCGCCCGCGTCGCCCGGCGCGTGCGACCCGATGAGCCAGATGCCGTAGAACATGCGCGAGCCCAGCAGCGGGAGGGAGGGCGCCGAGAGGGTGAGCGTGCCGTCCGCAAGCTCGGCGGTCGCCGTGAGCCCGGTGATGCTCCCCTCGACGGCGGCGGCGAGCGTCGCGCCGGCAGCGCCTCGGAAGAGCACGTGGATCGACGGCGCCGCGGGCGTCGCCCCCGCGCTCTCCTCGGTGATCACCACCTCGTGGACCTGCGCCCAGTCGACGCCCAGGGCGCTGCCATCGAGGAAGCTCGGCGCCGCAGCGGACAGCTCGCCCCCCCGCACCACGCGTCCGTCGTGGAGGTGCAGCCAGGCGTGCATGGCGGCGCTCGCGCCCAGAGGCTCCATGTGGGCGACCTCGACCCGCAGGGCGTTGTTGAGATAGCTGGTCTGAGCGCGCGGCCAGCCCTCCTCCGCGGCGAGCTGGACGTGACGCCGCACGGGCTCCTCGCCGCACGCAGGGAGCAGCGCGGAGAGGGCGAGAATGCAGTGTGCGAAGCGGTTCATCGGATAGCTCTCCATCTCTCTAGAAGCCGAGGGCGACGGTTCCCTGGAGCGCCGTGAAGTCGAGGTGCCCTTCGCTGGGCTGCTCGAAGATGGCAGTCACGGAGGTGCGGATGTTGGCCCGGACGAGCGCGTAGACCTGTCCGATGAGTCGGGTGCGCGCGTGCCCGTCGACGTAGTTCTGCTCCGCCCGGATGCCCGGGACGAGCCAGGGGAAGAGCACGTAGTCCACCTGGGCCATCCAGTGGTGGGTGGTGGGCGAGAGCGTCGGGTCGGCCAGCGAGGGGCGCGAGTTGCCACCCATCGAGTACGCCGCGATCAGGATCAGGTCGCCGAGGTGGGCGTTGATGTCCGCGCCCGCCACGACGAAGCGGTCTTCCTGCGTGGCCGCCGCGGGATTGCCGATGAGCGCCCGTCCGAGATATCCGAAGACGCCGAACTGGATGCTCCACTCCCTCCATGGCTGGGGGGCGGCGATGTCCACGTCGCCCGCGGAGCTCATCCCGTCGAGGCGCAGCCCGCCGAACTTGTAGCCGAGGCGCCCGTAGACGTCCTTGGGGAGGTTGAGCTGGTTGCCCGCGCCTTCGACGAGCCCGAGCGCATAGGTGCCGCGCCCCCGTACCGCGACGCCGGAGGCCTCGAGGCCGAGCTGCGTGGGCTCGAGGGTGAACTGGTTGTCCCGCACCGGGGTCCCGACGATCCAGGGCATCGGGCCCGGGAGCCGGTGCATCGAGAAGCCGAAGACGCCAGGCTCGAAGCGCCCCACGCGGAGGTTGAGGTACGGCCTGCGGAAGGGGGTCACCGAGAGGAACGCGCGCTCCAACGAGACCGAGGCGGTCTCGCCGGTGCCGGCCGAGACGTTCACCCCGGCCCAGGCCGAGAAGCGCTCTCCCAGGTTCGCCGCGGCGGTGACGCGGACGGTGCCTCCGAGCCCGGCGAAGCTCGCCCTCGCGGGGTCGCTACGGTCGTAGGAGGCCGTGGACGACATGAAGACGGCGAGCGGAATCGCGCTGGGGATCTCGCCCGGCCACACCGAGTTGGGGAAGAGGTCGCGGTATGCGCTGGCGCCCAGGGCCAGGGGCTCCTGACGTCGGAAGTCCTCGTCCTGCCCGCCCGGAAAGCGGTGGCCGTTGCGTCGGAAGGCCTCCCCGAAGGGCGTCAACCTCGGAAACACCACGTGGCAGGTCTGACAGCTCGTTCCGTAGCGACGCGCGAAGGCCGGGACCGCCTCCGAAGGGCGCGGTGCGAGGAGGCCAGCCAGGCACAGCACCGCGAGCAACCACGCTCGCTGCCGTACGAGTGCCGCGATCAGCGCCGACGAGATGCAGGCATGCGCCTTGAGCTGGTCCATTCGATTGCCTCCGCGCGGGGAACCGTCGCCCCGGCGACCTCAGTGCCCGTGGTGCGCGTCTGCCGCAGCGTCGGCCATGTCCTGGTGCGGGGCGTCCACGGCGGCGTCCGCGGAGGCGTCCGCGGAGGCGTCCACGGAGGCGTCGGTCACGCCGCTGTCGGTCGGCGGCACGCAGGCGGCGAAGCACTCGGCCTGGCGGGCGCGACACGTCGTGGCGTTGTTGGAGTCACCGACCTCGTGGCACTCGGTCGGTAGCCCGGGAATCGACGCGTAGGGGTGACAGCGCGCGGTGATGGCCGAGCAGATCGGGTCCGTGACCGCCGCGACCGTCGGGCTGGGATCCGAGCAGCCGACGATGCCAGCAGCGAAGAGGACGAGTGCGATTGTCTTCAAGGGAGTGCCTCGTAGCGGAAGGAGTCATTGCCAGCGCAATCGGGACCCGAGCGGTCGCGCGCCAGGCACAACCACCGTCACCACCACCGGACGCCGGTGTGCGGGCGCTGAGCAATGTTCGCGCCTCGGCTGTGGCGCGCGCTCCGTCACTGAAAATAGAAAGTGAGAGTGATGCGCCGACCTGGGACGTCGTCAGGGGTCGGTGCAAGACCTGCGCGGTCAGCGCAAGCGCCGGTGAGGCGCCGTGCGGTGCACTGCTCGTGGCAGAATGCGGGCATGACTTCGGGGCACGACAGTGCTGCCCTCCCCGTTGCTGGCGACGAGAGCCGGGCGTCGGTCAAACAGCCGAGCCGCGAGATCGTGCTGGTCTGGCGACGCGTGATGCTCGAGCGGGTGCTTTGGGCCGTATGGGGCACGCTCGCGCTGGTCGTCGTCTTCATGCTGCCTCGGGCGCTGCAGACCGGGCAGTGGACGGTGCTGGCGATGATGACGGGCGCCTGGATGGTCGTGGGGCTCTCCGCGTGGCTGCGGCAGCTCGACCTGCGCGTACGCGGGCTGGGCCTCTATCTCGGCATGGTGACGGCGTGCATCGGGGCCGTGTCCTTCGGCGGCGTGCGCGCGCCCAACGCCTTCCTCGGCTTGATGATGGTCGTGGTGCTGCTCGCGCTCGGGCTGGGCACGCGCGCCGCCTGGATGGCCCTGGCCGCGAGCGTGGTCGCCCTGGGCGTCATGGCCGCGCTCTTCACCAGCGGCTACACGGTGCCCGACCCGGGGATGGTCAACCCCCTCGAGGCCGGCAACTGGATCCGGGTGATCGCCACCTTCGCCGCGGTGACGGGCGCGACGGTGGTGTGCGTCGCGTTCCTGATCTCCAAGCTCGAGAGCGCGATGCTGGGAGGCCAGGCCCTGCTCGACGCGCTGGCGCGAGAGAACGCGCAGCGGCTCGAGGCGCTGGAGCGGGAGCGAGCGCTGTTCGCGCAGCTCCAGCAGGCGCAGAAGCTCGAGTCGGTCGGCACCCTCGCGGGCGGGGTGGCGCACGACTTCAACAACCTGCTGCTGGTGATCCTCAGCCACGCCGAGGGGATGCGCCGGCGCCTTCCGGGCGACGCGCCGGAGCTCGCCGACTCCGTCACGGCGATCGAGGGCTCTGCGCGGCGCGCGGCCGAGCTCACCCGGCAGCTGCTCGCGTTCAGCCGTCAGCAGGTCGCCGACCGTGACGTCTTCGAGCTCAACGCCACGACCGAGCACTCGCTGACGCTGATCCGCAGGCTGCTGCCGGCGTCGATCGCGCTGCGCGTCGAGCGCGCCGGGGAGCCCATCGCCGTGTGGGGCGCTCCGTACGAGCTCGACCAGATCCTGATGAACCTCTGCGTCAACGCCCGCGACGCGATGCCCGACGGCGGGTCGCTCGAGGTCAGCACCGCGCTCTCGCCGCGACGGGGCGCCGACGGGGTCGAGAAGCCCCACGCGTGCATCCGGGTGCGCGACGACGGCGTGGGGATGACGCCCGAGCAGCGGGCGCGGATCTTCGACCCGTTCTTCACCACCAAGGGGCCCGACCGCGGCACCGGGCTCGGGCTGAGCGTGGTGCACGGCATCGTCGCGCAGTGGGGCGGCTCCATCGAGGTGGAGTCCAAGCTGGGCGAGGGCACCACGATGTCCGTGTTCCTGCCGCTCAGCGAGGAGCGCATGCGCGCCGCTGCCCGCGTGGCCACGGCGGGCGGCGCGCTGCGCGGCGACGAGACCGTGCTCCTGGCCGACGACGAGCCGCGGGTGCGGCAGGTGGTCGAGTCGATGCTCTCCGACGCCGGCTACCGCGTGATCGCGTGCGGCGACGGGCTCGAGGCGCTCGAGCGCTTCCGCGCAGCGCCCGATGCGATTGACATCCTGATCACCGACGCGGTGATGCCGCGCATGGGCGGGCGCGAGCTCTACGAGGCGCTCGCCGTCGACCGGCCCGCGCTGCCGTGCCTCATCTGCAGCGGCTACACGGCCGAGACCGTCACTCCCGACTTCCTGCTGCCCGGGAGGCGCGAGTTTCTCCAGAAGCCCTTCGCCTCCGACGAGCTGCTCGGCCGCACCCGCGCGCTGCTCGACGCCGCGTCGCACCAGCGCCCGGGCCGGGCGCCTCGCGCCGAGGTGCTCAGGTCCCTCGCCCCCTGAGAGAGGGGCCCGCGGTCGCCGCGCGGGGCCACGTCGGCGTGCGCGGTGACGTCACAGCCTGTGGCGCTTTTGCCGGCGCTGTGACCCTCGTGATTGCCTGTAGAACAAGGCCAATTCGCGCGCCGGTCGCGTCGGCCCGATCGCTGCAAACTGGCTCTGGGCGGTCGCAGGGAGCCACCGCCGCAGCGATGGGAGCAATCACGCGATGGCTGATCCAGCGCCTTCGACCCAGGGAGCGACGCCGGGCCGTGTCTCGATGCCCGGCGGCGTCGGGGTCTACGAGCGACCGCGCACGGCCTGGGCACGCGAGCACATCGGTCTGCTCCTCGGGCTGCTCCTGTCGCTCGTGGGCTTCGCGATCTTCGCGATCCGGCAGTGGGCCTGAGAGGGCCGGTGGTGCGGAGGGAGGAGAGACAGCCGATGGAGATCCAGAAGGACGGAAGGGTGCTGCTGCAGGACGGCGTCGGCGGGCGCGTGGAGGCCTGGCAGGCCGACCAGGGCCACGGGGCGCAGGCGCTGATCCTCCTCGATGACGGCAAGCGGCTCTGGGTGCCCGCGAGCGCCCTGCGCGCCGGGCCCGACGGGAGCTACCTGCTGCCCATCGGGCGCGATCAGCTCCAGGCGGCGCCGGTGGTGATCCCGGTGATGGCCGAGCGGCTGGACGTCGGGCGGAAGGTCACCGAGACGGGCACCGTGCGGCTGCGCAAGGTGGTGCACGAGCGCGAAGAGCTGGTCGACGAGCCGGTGACGCGCGAGACGGTGAGCGTCGAGCGGGTGCCCGTGAACCGCGTGGTCGATGGCCCCGTGGCGCCGCGGCAGGAGGGCGACACGCTCATCCTTCCGGTGCTGGAGGAGGTGCTCGTGGTCGAGCGCCGCCTCGTGCTGAAGGAGGAGGTGCGCGTGGTGCGGACGCGGGTGACCGAGCCTGCGCCCCAGCGAGTGACCCTCCGCCGCGAGGAGATCGTGGTGGAGCGCGACGGCGACGCCGACGCGGGCCGCCCCTCCCTGCCGCACTGAGCGCCCTCAGGGAGGATCCCCCCCCGAAGGACTTTCCCCCGCCGCGCGCTGCGGCGGTGGTTCGCAACGCAACGACTCGAACGAAGGAGAGAAGCCCCATGGCCAAGACGATCGTTGGATTGTTCGATGACGCCTCCGACGCCCAGGCGGTGGTGCGCGAGCTCGGCGAGCTCGGCATCGACCGCGACCAGATCAGCCTGATGGCCAACCGCAGCGGCGATGCGCTGACGAGGGACACGGCCCCGGAGGTCACCACCACCGGGGAGGACGCGATGGCCGGCGCTGGCATCGGCGCCGTCGCCGGCGGCATCGGCGGGCTCATCGTGGGCCTGGTGGCGCTGCCGATCCCGGGCCTCGGGCCGGTGATCGCGGCGGGCCCCATCGCCGCCGCGCTCACGGGCGCGGGCATCGGCGCCGTGACCGGCGGAGTGATCGGCGCGCTCACCCACGTGGGCGTCCCCGAGGAGCACGCGCAGCACTACGCCGAGGGCGTGCGCCGCGGCGGCACGCTGGTGACCGTGAGCTCGCCGGACGTGCTGGCGCAGCGGGTCAGCGACGTGATGACCCGCTACCACGCGGTGAACGTGAGCGACCGCGCGGCGAAGTGGCGCGAGAGCGGCTGGAAGGGCTTCGACGCGAGCGCCCCGGCGCTGACGGCGGAGGACATCCGGCGCGAGCGGGCGCTCTACGCCAACCGCGACCTCGACCGCGGCCGGGTGGCCATCCCGGTGGTGGAGGAGAGGCTCTCCGTCGGCAAGCGGGAGGTCGAGCGGGGGGGCGTGCGCGTGTCGAGCCGCGTGGTCGAGCAGCCCGTCGAGCTGCAGGTGAGCCTGCGCGACGAGCGCGTGAAGGTGGAGCGGCGCGCCGTCGACCGGCCCCTCAACGCGGCCGACCAGTCGGCCTTCCGCGAGGGGACCATGGAGTTCAAGGAGACCGTCGAGGAGCCCGTGGTGGCGAAGACCGCGCGGGTGGTCGAGGAGGTCGTGGTCAACAAGGACGTGCGCCAGCGGACCCAGACCGTGCGCGACACGGTGAAGAAGACCGAGGTCGACGTCGACCAGGACGCCCTCGAGCGCCTCTCGCAGCCGGGCGAGCGCCTCTCCGGCGAGCCCAACGCCCCCAGCCGCCGCTGAGCGGGGCCCTCCTTGCGGAGTCGCGGGACCCGGTCCCATCATTCTCGGAGCGTCTCTCCTGAGGGGAGATTCATGCGCCCGACGCTCCCTCGGGTGGGGCGTCCCGCGACCTCCGTCAATCGAGGACCGTGCCCATGTCCCAAGGCAACGCCGACGATCATGCGCTCGTGGTTCGGGTCCTCGAGAGCATGAGCGAGGCGCTCGTCATGCTCGACCGGTCGTGGCGCTACACCTACGTGAACCAGCGCGCGGGCGCCCTCCTGGGCCGCGAGCCGCGCGACCTCGTGGGCCGGCCGATCTGGGCGGAGTTCTCCGATGGGGTGGGAGAGCCCTTCCGCCGGGCCTACGAGGCCTCGATGGCCGACCTCCTGCCCCGGCAGATCGAGGCCTTCTACGCCCCGCGCAACCGCTGGTACCAGAACCGCATCTGCCCCTCCGAGGACGGCCTCGCGATCTTCTTCTCCGACGTCACCGAGCGCAGGCTCGCGGAGCTCGCCGAGCGCAACCTCGCCGCGGCCCGCGATCAGGCCGAGCGCATGGCCCACCTCGGGTTCTGGCGCTGGGACGTCGTCTCCAACCACGTGACCTGGTCGGACGAGCTCTATCGCATCTACGGCACCAGCCCCGACGAGTTCGGCGCCTCCTTCGAGGGCTACCTCTCTCGCGTCCATCCCGACGACCGCGAGCGCGTGCGGGGCATCCTCTCCAGCGCGCTGCGCGAGCGGCGCGCGGCGTCCTTCGGCGAGCGCATCGTGCGGCCCGGCGGCGAGGTGCGGTACCTGCACTCCTGGGCCGCGGTCTCCGTCGACGAGCTCGGCGTCGCGCGGGAGATGTTCGGCACCTGCCTCGACCTGACCGAGCTCGTCGAGACCGCGGCGGACCTTCGCCGTAACGAGGCGTGGCTCTTCCGCGCCCTGGCGGCGGCGCGCGTGGGGCTCTGGGACTGGGACCGGGCGAGCGGCCGGGTGCAGTGGTCGCCCGGCTTCGAGGCGCTGTACGGCGTCACCTCGGAGCGCTTCGGCAGCTCCTACGACGACGCCCTCGCGCGGGTGGCGGAGGAGGACCGCGCCGCCGTGAAGGCGAGCCTCGACGCGGCGCTGGCGAGCGGCACGGAGTTTCACGTCGAGCACCGCGTGCGGTGGCCCGACGGCACCGTGCGCTGGGTCGCCTCGCACGGGACCATCGAGCGCGACGCGGGGGGCCAGGCCGCGCGGATGAGCGGCTCGGTCGTCGACATCACCGCGCTGAAGGAGGCGCACGAGGAGCGTGAGCGCGCCCGCGAGGCGCTCCTGCACACGCAGAAGCTCGACGCCATCGGGCGCCTGGCGGCCGGGGTCGCGCACGACATCAAGAACTTCCTGAGCATCGTGGACATGTCGAGCATCGCGCTGTCGCAGCGGGTGGGGGCCGAGCCGACGCTGGTCGAGCTGGTCACCAACATCCACCTGGCCAGCGCCCGCGCCGCGGCGCTGACTCGCCAGCTCCTGACGCTGGGGGCGCAGCAGGCGCCGCAGCTCGCCGAGCTCGACCTCGCCGAGGTGATCGGGGCCATGACCCCGCTGCTTCGGGCGGCGGTCCCTCCCTCGGTGGTGCTGGAGACCCGCTACGAGCCGGCGCCCGCGTTCGTCGACCGCCACCAGGTCGAGCAGCTCGTCGTCAACCTGGTGATGAACGCCCGCGACGCGATGCCCGAGGGCGGCACCCTCGCCATCGCGACGGCGACCGCGGGCGACGAGGTCTCGCTCGAGGTGCGCGACACCGGCGCGGGCATGACGCCCGACGTGCAGGCCCGGATCTTCGAGCCCTTCTACACCACCAGGGAGCACGGCTCCGGCGTGGGGATGGCGACGGTGCGGGACCTCGTGGCCCAGAGCCGCGGCCGCATCGACGTCACCAGCGCCCCGGGGGCGGGCACGACGGTGCGGGTCGTGCTGCCGAGGGCCTGACCGGCTACGCGTTGGACCAGAAGTGCTTCGCGCCGCGGGCCACGCGCTCTCGCGTGAGCTGGAGGTCGTAGCGGGCGTCGTGCTGCCCGGAGTGGCCGCGAGCGAGGCACGCGTCGATGCGCGCGAGGACCTCGTCGCGAAGCTCGGGGTGGTGGTGCGCCACCCAGGTGATCGCCTCGCCGAAGCGCCGCAGGTCGTCGTGCGCGAGGGGCGCCGCCACCGCGGACTCGAAGAACGCCAGCAGCAGCGGCATCCCCTCGGCGTCGAGGTGACGGGCGATCATCTTCGAGAGCATGTGGGACGTGTCGCGGTTGCGGTAGCGCGTGAAGGCCTCGCGCCCCGAGAGCGCGGCGCGCGCGTGGTCGAGGGTGATCGGCTCGGAGCGCCACGCGTCGGGGATCGACGTCACGGCCCAGCCGTTGGCCGCGAGGGTCTCGAGCGCCGCCCGCAGCGCCATGCGCTCCCCCTCCGCCTCGAAGGGAAACGCGTTGGGGCGCGGCGCGCTCGGGATGCCGAGCCCGTTGTCGTAGGCGCTCCCGAGCATGCCGGCGACGTCCGTGGGGATCACGTCGTGCGCGATCATCCACGCGAGCAGGGCGCGCACCTCGTCGAGCGACGCGGGGCCCGAGTCCTGCGAGTAGCCGCCCTCGCTGCCGAACGACGACCACCGGTGCCCGTGCGTGTGGAGCTCGACGCGGTTGTAGAGGTCCTGCACCAGGGCCTCGGCGACGCGCCCCGCGAGGCCCGTCGGGAGCGGGGGCTTCCACCCGGAGAGCGAGACGCGCGGCTCCTTCGGGTGGCGCTCGAAGGCCGAGAGGCACACCTCGATGTGCATCGCGCGCAGCGACTCGTTGAGCTGCGCGTAGCGCTCGAGGAGCAGCCGGCGGAAGGGCCCCGCCGCGGCGTCGAGCCCGCGCGGGTGAGACGCGCTGCGCCCGAGGTCGACGGCGAACTCGCGGTGCCACGGCACGAACCACCGCTGAGCCCCTCGCACGGCGAGCACCCCCGGGAAGCGCGTCGGCATCGGAGGTACGCCCCGCGGGTAGGCCTTGCTCTCCGGCTCCTCGGCGGGGTGGGCGTTCCAGGCGGTGACCTCGTAGCGCTGCTCGCTCCCGTCGGTGAGCGAGCGCGCCACGACGGTGTGGCTGTCTGGCTGCGTGAGCATCACCGCGTCGTCGACCGCGGGCGCCGCGAGGCTCGGTCGGGTGATCTCTCGCACGGTCCCGTCGCGCTCGACGGAGAGCGCGTAGACGAGCTCGGCGGCCGCGTCGCGCACGAAGATCCAGGCCGTCGTGCCCGCCATCGAGAGCGTCACCTCGGCGCTGCAATGCGCCGAGAGGGGGAGGCGCCACCACACCTCGTCGCGGGCGTCGTCGGCGCCCACGCGCCCCGCGAAGACGGCCTTGTGGCCGCGCGCGACGAAGCGCCCGTCGGGCGCGACGTAGAGCGCGTTGTGGGGGTGCCCCTCGGCCTGCGGTCCGACGGCCTTCGCGTCGAGCGAGCGCGCAGACTTCGCCGCGAGGTCGAGCTTGCGCTCCTCGTAGAGCGCGCCCCCCTGGAGCGCGTAGACGATCAGCGCGTCGTTCGAGGAGAGGGTGACGACGCGGTCGCCGGCCTCGGTGGTGGTGATCGCGTGCGGGTCGTGGTTCGCCGCGAGCTTGTCCCGAATGCCGAGCGCCGGGAGCCCGACGGTGACCACGGCGGTGCTCCCGTACGCGCCCGTCTGCACGCGGCCGCGCACGAGGGCGAGCGTCGCCGAGGCGTTCATCGAGAGGTCTCCCACGGCCGAGGAGACCTTCGCGGTGTGCTTCGCCTTCACGGTCTTGCCGAGGGCGAAGCGGGTGACGCCGAACACGTCGGCGAAGAGGAGTGCGCTCCCGTCGGAGCTGAAGATCGCGTGGGTCATGGGGTTGAGGGCGCGGACTGTACCAGCGGTGGGGCTCCCTCAGCGCAGGCCGAGGCGAGAGCGGCAGCGGGCGCAGAGGTGCCCCGTGGTGTGGTCGACGGTGCGCACCAGCCCTCGCGCGTCGGTCATCAGGCAGGCGGTGTCGGGGCAGTGCTCCAGGCCCAGCGTGTGACCGATCTCGTGGATGCAGGTGGTGACCATGCGGAAGTGCGTCTGCGCCTCGCTCGGGGAGTTCATCCGGCAGCGGAAGGTCGAGATGACGCAGCCGAGGCCCCCGAGGTCGCCCAGGCCCAGCACGCCCCAGTCGTGGACCCCGTGCGCGGTGGTCGAGATGTCCGCCTGGGTGACGCCCAGCACCCGCGTGGCGGGCGCCCGCACCATCGGCCGGAGGAAGTCGATGAGCCGCTCGGCGCGGTAGCGACGGCGCGGCGGGTACCACGCCGCCCGAGGGAGCGGTGAGGGCGGCAGGAGCAACACGGCGACGCCGAGCTCGGCGCGCAGCCCGGCCTCGATCTCGGCGAGGAAGGACGGGGGAAAGGCCCCGAGGGGCGCGAGGGCGACGGTCGCGATCGGGCCCGCGGGGCGCTGCGCGAAGGCCCGCGGCGCGGCCGCGAGCACGGAGACGCCAGCGAGCGATCGGACGAAGGTGCGACGGTCCATCGGGGGGATCGAGGCGGAGTGTCCGATGAAGCGCGCCCGGACGCGAGGGGCGCCACCGGTTCGCTCGCGCCGACCGACCCGGTATCGTCGGCGCATGTGGTCCCGCCTCGCCGTGCGCGCCGCGCTGCTCCCGCTCGCGCTGGTGGCAGCCTGCCATCCCCGCGTCCTGCCGCCGACCGCGCGCCCGACCCCGACCCCGACCCCGTCCCCGACCGAGCGCCCTGCGCCAGAGGCGCCGCGCGCGAGGGTCGTCGCGAGCGTGATCCAGCCGACGGCGCTGCTCGCCCTCTCCGACCGCCTCATCGTGCCCGAGACGACCAGCGACTCGTTCGTGCTGCTGCCGCTGCGCGGAGACTCACCCAGGACCGTGGTGCGCGGCGTCGGCTTCTACCCGAGGCGCCTCCTCGCCGACGGCGACGACGCGTGGATCGCGCCGTACTCCGACGCGGTCCTCCACGTGACGGCGGCGGGGATGCACACGCCCCTGGTCTCGTCGCAGCCCGTGTACGCGATCGCCCGCGACGCCACGCACCTCTACTATCTCTCGGCCAACGCGCCGAACCTGCGGCGGGTTCCGCGCCTCGACGCCCAGGGGCGCGCCGTCGCCCCGGACCGGGCGCGCGACCTCGCCGAGGGGCTCACGCACGTCCCGGGCGCGGTGGACCTCGCGGCGATCGACGGGGACGTGTACCTCGCCACGGCCGACGCGGTCGTGCTCGTGCGCCCGGGGGCCGCCCCGCGGAGGCTCTCGGCGCTCCCGTCCGCTCCGAGCGTGATGACCGTCGATGCGCGCGACGTCTTCGTCGGCACCGACGGCGGCCTCGTGGTGCGCGTTCCCCGCGACGGAGGGCGCGCGGTCGAGCTCGGTCGCATCGAGGGCCGCGTGGCCGCGCTGCACGTCGACGGGTGCCTCGTGTATGCGGGCGGTGCGCGCGGCGTCGTCGCCTTCGAGCGCGCGAGGGGCGCTCGCGTGCCGATCGCCGAAGGAGGCGGCGCCGGGGCGGTGACGACCGCCGCGGGCAACGTCTATTTCACCGATGACGAGGCCGGGTGCGTGCGCTCGCTGCCGGTCCCCGCCTGCCCCTCGGAGACGAGCGCGGGCGGCGCGCGCGAGCTCGTCGGAGGGGGCGCCGCCTCCGCGATGGCCGCTCCCGCGACGGACGACGATCCCCTCGCGGGCCGATCGCAGGGCGCGGTGCACACCGTCGTGATCCGCTTCGGGACCTCGGCCGACCGCATCGGGCGCGAGGCGGCCGCGCGGCTCGTGTCCAGCGTCGTCGCCTCCGGGTCGTCGGAACTCTGGGCGAGGGCCACCGACGCGCAGCTCCTCGCACTGCAGGAGCATGGCTTCGACGCGGCGGTGCGCGACGGGGTCGACCGCCTCCGCTGCGCCGACCTGCGTCGCGAGCCCGCCCGGGTTCGCCGAGCGCCGCCTCCGCCGTGGCACGCGCCGCGCGCGCCGACGGTGTTTCTCGTGCAGCTCGGCGCGTCCTCGACGGCCTTCGACGAGCTCGCGAGCGCCTTGAGCGCCGCCGGGGCCGAGCTCGTCGACAGCCTCGGCTCGGCCACGTTGCTCGTCGTCGCGACGCCCGAGGCCGCGCGATCGCTGCCCTCACGCGTCGCCGGCGCGACCTTCGTCGCGGCGTACGGCCCCCACGAGCGCCTGGAGTCGCTCGCCCGCTCTCCCGACGCCGAGGACGCCCCGCCGTGCGGCCCCGACCCCGACGCCCCGCTGCGCGCCCTCGCGCGATGGATCGTCGCCGCCCCCGAGAGACCGACGGAGTTGTCGCTCACGCTCTTTCGCCCGAGCCGCGCGGTCGAGCGCTCGGTGCTCGCCGAGGGGGGCGTCGTCCTCTCGGGGGCCGGCGGCGAGCAGCTCGCGGTGCGCGTCCCGAGGCGCTCGCTCGCGGCCCTCGGCGACGCCGACGAGGTGCGCTCGATCGAGCTTCGCGCCGAGGCGACCGTCGAGCCCGTCGGCCCGCAGTAGGCCGTGCGCTCACGCCGCGCTCGCTGCGCGCGCTCAGCCGAGGCCCCGTCGCCCGGTCGGCGATTCGTCGCGACGGGCCGAACCCTTCCCCCGAGGGCTTGGCTCCCACTGCGCAAGGAGTCCGTCACCATGCAGATCAATGAAGCCACTTGGGATCGCGCCGCCCGCGTCGCGCTCGGCCTCGCGCTGCTCTCGCTCACCTTCGTCGGCCCTCACACGCTCTGGGGCCTGGTCGGGCTCGTACCCCTGATCACAGGCGCCTTCGGCTTCTGTCCGATCTACCGCCTCGCTGGCATGAGCACCTGCCCCGTGGAGAAGTAGCCGCTCCCACCGGAGGCGCCCTCCGCTGGCGCAAGGCGCGGATTACGTGGCCCCGTAAGGACGCGGTCGCGCACGGTCGTGCGTGCCCACGCGCACGAATGTTCGCGGTCCTCCCGCGGTGGTAGGCGGTGAGCGAGGGAACACGCTGCGCGATGTCGTGGCGTGAGCGATGCAGCAGGCGTGGGCTCCGTCGCTCGTCCCTGACGACCCTCAAGACCCCATCGGGAGCAGACGCCATGACATCGCACCAGCTCGGAACCTCGGGCGCGCCTCGACCGGCAGCGAGCAGGTCCGCACGACCCGCCGGTGGCGGTCTGTCTCCGGCGCGGGCCGAGCGCATGCGCGCCGTCTTGCGCCGCGACGTCGACAGCGGCCGACTGCCCGGGGTGGTCGGGCTCGTCGCACGGCGAGGCGCGGAGCACGTCGAGGTGATCGGCTCACAGTCCTTCGATGGCGCACCGATGCGGCGCGACTCGATCTTCCGCCTGGCGTCGATGACGAAGCCGATCACGGCGGTCGCCGCGATGATCCTGGTCGAGGAGTGCAGGCTCAGGCTCGACGAGCCTGTCGATGAGTGGCTGCCGGAGCTCAGGGACCGCAAGGTGCTGCGCACGCTCGACGGCCCGCTCGATGACACGGTGCCGGCCATCCGGTCGATCACGCTCCGTGATCTGCTGACGTTCCGGTCTGGCTACGGCGAGGTGCTCTTCAGCGCGCCAGGATGCCCGATGCATCGGGCCCTCGTGGAGGCGCGCCTCCCGCTCGCGGAGTGGCTGTTCGACGGCACGCCCGACGAATTCATGAAGCGTCTCGGCGCGCTGCCCCTCGCACATCAGCCCGGCGAGCGCTGGCTCTATCACATGAGCGCAGACATCCTCGGTGTCCTGATCGCCCGCGCCTCCGGCCGTTCGTTCGGGGCCTTCCTCCGGGAGCGTGTCCTCGGTCCGCTCGGCATGAAGGACACCGGCTTCAGCGTGCCCGATGCGAAGCTCGACCGCCTCACGGTCTGCTATCGAACCGACCCGTCGAGCGGTCAGGTCGCGGTCCACGATGACGCCCGCGGCGGGCTCTTCACCCAGGCCCGCGTGTTCGAGTCCGGCGGCGGGGGCATGGTCTCGACGGTCGACGACATGCTCGCGTTCGGCCAGATGTTGCTGAACCAGGGAGCGTACGGCCGAGAGCGCATCCTCTCTCGGCCCTCCGTCGTGCTGATGACGACGGACCATCTCACGCCGGAGCAGAAGGCCACCTCGCCATTCTTCCCCCACTTCTGGGACAGCTTCGGCTGGGGCCTCGGCCTCTCCGTCGTCACCCGGCGCAGCGAGCTCGCGCGCGGCCCAGGGTGCTTCGGCTGGGATGGCACCTTCGGCACGTCCTTCTACGTCGATCCGAGCGAAGCGCTGGTCGGCATCCTCATGAGCCAGCGCGTTCCCGACGCCTTCGCCATGCCCGCCGTCGTCGGCGACTTCTGGACCTCGGCGTACCAGGCGATCGACGACTGAGCGGGGGGCGCACCTTCACGCGCGCCGGCGTCCCGGTGAGGGCGGTGAACGTGTACTGCCTGTCGGCAACGAATGCTAACCCCTCGGGCTTCTCGGTGCCGGTGTCACCCGTGCGCCCCGACGGGCAGCGGCACTGGTTCGCCCGCGAGTTCACGATGCCGGCCTACACGCACGTCGTGATCAAGACCGAGCTCTTCTCGGCCGGGGCGCCGGGCATCACCGCCGCCAGGTCGCGCAGCCGGCGAGAAGCGCTCGGCGCAGGGCCTCCTGCTCCGGTCGTCGCGCGCCCTTCCGTCGCCGCACGAGGTGATAGGTCTTCGCAGGCAGCTCGGGCATCGGGCGCGCGACGACTCCCGGCGGCAGGCGGCAGAACCCGCTGACCACGGCCGCGCCGACGCCGAGCTCGACGAAGCGCAACGTGAGCTCCCAGCCGTTGGCCTCGACCGCCACCTCGGCGCGGGTGCCCCCTGCGGCGAGCGCCGCGTCGAGCGCCTGCCGATGCGGCCGGTCGGGCGAAGGGGCCACGAGGCGCACCCCGTCGAGGTCGCGCAGGCGCACGCTCCGGCGCCCGGCCAGCGGGTGCGCGGCAGGCATCGCCAGCACCTGCGGGATGACCCCGAGCACCTCGGCGGAGAGGTCCGCCCGGCGCGCCTCGACGGGCGCCACGCCGAGGTGAGCCTCGCCCGAGCGCACGGCCTCCAGGGTCCCTTCTCGGTCGCGGGTGAGCAGGCGGGTCGGGGCGGCGCTCCCGGCGATCCACCCTCGAAGGGTCTCGCCGAGCAGGTGCACGTACGACCCGGCCCCTGCGCAGAGGCACACCGGCCGCGGCGCCTCGTCGCCCCGCAGCGCCGCGACGAAGGCCTCGGTGCGCTCGCTGGTCTCGCGCGCGAAGGCCGCGACCCGGCGTCCGTCGTCGGTGAGCGCGAGCGCGCGGCCCTGCCGCTGGTAGAGCGCGACGCCGAGGGACTCCCCGAGGCGCGCGACCTGGGCGTGCACCGCGGGCTGCGAGAGGTGCAGCAGCGCCGCGGCGCGGGTGAAGTTGAGCTGCGCCGCGAAGACCGCGAAGGTGCGCAAGAGGTCGAGGTCGGGCGCGGGCGTCACCATCGCCCGGGGAGCACTATCACGGCGCGTGATGGTGCATCACGAGATGCGTCTTCCGCGTGAGTGCTCCGCCGCCGTAGGACTCTCGGGAGACCTCGAAGGAGAAGCCCATGAACCCGAAGGACATCACCCGCGCCAGCCACTCGCTCAGCGCGCTGCTCCGCCACCGCGCCGGCGCCGCCGGGCTCGCCATGGACGCCGCGGGCTGGGCGTCGGTCGACGAGGTGCTGCGCGTCGCGCGCCTCAGCCGGGCGCTGCTCGACGTCGTGGTGCGAGAGAACAACAAGTCTCGCCTTGAGCTGCGCGACGGTCGCATCCGCGCCTGTCAGGGCCACTCGCTCGCGGGCATGCCGGTCACCCTGGAGGCGCTCGAGGCCTCCTGGGAGGAGGACCTTCGGGCCGCGACCATCTGGCACGGCACCTCCTTCGAGGCGGCGGAGTCCATCGCGCGCGAGGGCCTGCTGCCGGGAGAGCGCACGCACGTCCACCTGGCCGAGGCGACGGACAGCCGGGTGGGCAAGCGCGCGGGCGTGGCGGTGCTGCTGGGGGTCGACCCGGAGGCGCTCCGGGCGAGCGGCCTGAGGGTCTACCGGAGCGGCAACGGGGTGCTGCTGGCCCGGCGGGTTCCGGCGGAATGCATCACGGCGGTGGAGGTCGCGAGCGAGCGGGCGAAGCCGGTCGAGGCGGCGCTGAGGGCGAGCTTCGGGCTGCCCGGGCTGACCTGACGGCGCGGAGGGGAGGCTACGGCGCCGGCCGACGAGGGGAGCGGGTCGAGCGACGGGGGCGCGTGGTCGAGGGCGCTCCGGCGTCGGCGCGGACGGCGGGCGCCGGGGGAGGGGTCACCACGGGGGGCGTCGGCGAGGGGAGCTGGAGCACCCGCCGCACCTCCACCGTGACCACGCAGGGGCCCACCACGCTGCGCAGCGTCTCCTGCCGACCGCCCTGCCAGCGCAGCCAGATGCGACCGAGCAGCTCCCGGGTGACCAGGTCGTCCTCGTCGACGAGGAGCTGCAGCGGGGTGTTGGCGGCGAGGCGCACGTTGTCGAAGGTCTGCGCGCACTCCCGGTCGGCCACGCAGGGGCCGATCTCCACCGGGCCGTCGCGGGTCTGCAGCGCGAGGTGCAGCTCCGGGCCGCTACCGTCCGGGTCCCACGGGTGGTTGCGCTGCGCGCGAGGGATCGTCACCTCCACCCGGAGGCGCACCAGGGCGTCGCCGTCGGGCCCCGGGTCCTGCGCTCCGACGCCCGCCGCGGGGCGCAACAGCAGCGCAGCCATCCCGCAGAGCGCCAGGAAGAAGAAGATCGCGAGCGCCCCGAGCCGACGGCGACCGCGGCGGGCGTCGATCAGCTCGCGGCTCATCTCCTGCGAGCGCTGCTCCTCCCGGGCCGTCTGGGAGAGCCTCGCCTCGAGCGCGGGCGAGGGCACCGGCCGACCGAAGCTGCGGGAGAGCCCCGCCATGAGGCGCTCGGTGTGCTCGACCTGGTCGGCGCCCGGGTTCCATGCGGCGAAGGCGGCGTGCAGGAGCGACCGGGTCACCGGACGTCGCACCCGGGGGTCGAGCGCGACCCAGAGCAGCGCCGTGCCGTGGAGTACATGGGCACGTAAGGGGTCCCAGGCGCGGGCGTCCCCGTCGGGCTTCAGGGTGATGTCGACGAAGCCCTCGACGGTGGCGTCGTCGCCGGGGCGGCACGGGTCCGTGGGCAGCGCCCGCAGCCCGCAGAGCAGGGCGATCTTGAGCGCCCCGAAGCCCGACGGCAGCCTGGGGAGCTCGGCGCGCAGGGCCTCCATCGCCTCGGCCACGCTCAGCCCGTGCCCCTCGCGGTCGCGGGGGACCAGCATCCGGTCGCCGTGGAAGCGGGAGATCCACGCGAAGATGTGGCCGCGGGAGAGCAGCGCCTCCAGGTTGCGCCAGTCGTCCCGGTAGGCCCTCACGAGGTCGGTCGGCGCGCTGATCGCGAGGTCGCGGTCGCCCCACTCCAGCACCAGCCCGCGGTGCCCGAGCGCCCACAAGAACTCGTTGAGCTCGGCCTCGTCCTCGCGCGGCGGCCGGGGGAGCGAGGGGAGCGCCAGCTCGGGGCGCTGGGTGCCTACCCATGCGACGAGCTCACCGCTGCGGTAGCTGCGCTTCAGGCCGTCCCAGGCCCCGGCGAGCTCGGCGGTCACCGTGAGCGACTGAACGCTGTGGAAGGCGTGCGACTCGCCGCGGCGGTCGAGCACCTCCAGCGAGGGCGCGCGGGTCAGGGCGTGCACGCCGGTCCAGAAGGCGAGGGTGTCGCCCCGGAGCTGGGGGTCGCCCTGGCTGCGTCGCAGCGCGTCGAGCCAGGCGTCGTCCCGGCGGGGCGGGGGGAGGGACTCCATCCACGCCACGAGGTCCCCGGAGGCCAGCAGCGGCGGGAGGGCCTCTCGGAGCGAGGGCTGCGAGAGCACCATCCGGGCGAGGGAGGAGACGTCGGTGATGGCCGCGGAGCCCAGGTAGAGCGGCTCCCCGAGCGACCACGCGAGGCGACGCAGGCCGCTCGGCTCGTTGCGGGCCACGAGGTCGGCGGCGCCCGCGGCGACGATCCAGCCGGACATCCGGAGCCACGTCGCCAGCAGGCCCTCCCGGGCCGCGGTGGCGAGCGCGTCGAGGGAGAGCGAGCCCGAGCGAACCAGCGAGCCCAGAGAGTCCGGGGTGGGCACCGCCACGTCGCCGAGGCGCAGCTCGCGTCGGCCGAGGGCCCAGGTCTGAAGGTGCACCGCCAGCATCGGCGAGGCGCCCCGCTCGGCGGACATCCGGGCCTCCCGGGAGCGCTCGATCACCATCGGGCTCGCCCCGTTGGCGCGCAGCCAGTCGAGCACGGCGCCCTGGCGCAAGAGCTCGATGGCCTGGGCGGGGTGCGCCATGAGCGCGACGGCGAGCTGGTCCATCGTGGCCGGAGCGCCCGGGAGCTGGGCGAAGGGAGACCACGGCCGGGACTCCACGGACTGAAGGGTGAAGCCCTCGGCGGCGAGGATCTCCCGCGCCCTGGCCGGCGTGATGCCGACCTCGACGGCCGCCGCGTCGACCCGGGCGACGTCGCCGGCGAAGAGGGTGCGCTGGTCGCGGAAGAGGGTGCGCACGGCGTCGAGGAGCTCCCGGGCCTGCATCGCCTCGAGGCTCGCCAGCGCCGCGTCGAGCGGCGATCCGTGCTGACCCAGCCGGGCCAGCTCGTCCGAGAGCCGACGCTGGGCGAGCTCGGCCCTGGACCGCGCCTCCGCGTCCCGCCGACCGACGGCGTCGATGGCCCGGCGGGCGAAGTCGCAGCGCGCCTGGAAGGCCTCGACGGGAGGCGGCGAGCGGAGCAGCTCGGCGGGCCGCACGTCCGGCCAGAGCGCGGCCATCAGGGGGAGCTCTCGCTGAAGGGCCGCCACGATGGCGAGCGAGGCGGCGTCCTGCGCCGCGGTGGGCGCCGCGCGCTCCGAGGCCCGGACCTTCCTACGGCCAGGCTCTCGGGGTGCGTCCTCGGGTTCGGGCTGGAGCCACGCCATCGGCGGCTCGGAGGAGGGAGAGGGAGCGAGGGGAGGGGGCGCGTCGGGGCTGACCTCCAGCCAGGCGTCGCGCTTGGGATCGTTGCCCTCGGTCACGACGCGCGAGGGTGAAGGACACCACCGCGCGTCGCAACCGCGGACGTCGGCTCAGCCGCCGCGGGTGTCGACGGAGATCCCGGTCGGGCCCGACGGGGCGGTGCCGGTCCCGCCCGATCCGCCTGGTCCCCCGGCGCCGCCGCCGGCCCGGGTGCAGGTGACGCTGCTCTGCGTCGGGGTGGCGCCCACGTAGTAGACGCACACCGAGGGGCCGCCCGCGCCGCCCGCTCCGCCGCCGCCCGCTCCGCCGCTCGCGCCGCTCTTGCCGGGCGCGCCGCTTCCCGCGGTGCCGGAGCCGCCGCCGCCACCGACGCCCGCGCCGAAGCCGCCGCCGCCGCCGCCGTTGCCGCCGCGGCCGCCGGTGCCGCCCGCCGCCGCCGAGAGCGCGCAGTTCTCGATGCTCACGGCGC
>SCUS01000043.1 GCA_004297725.1 Myxococcaceae bacterium
CGGTCGCCCGCCCCAACGCGGGCCGATCGGCGCCGACGCCCTACGCGGCGAACCGCAGGCAGCAAGGATGCCGCGCTCGGGACCCTACGAAACCAGCGCCCCCGCTTTCGCGGAAGAGCCCGAAATTCGTTGGAATCGAAGTCCCCGCCGAGGGCCTCTAGCTGCGACCGGTCTCGGAATATCTCGGAGTCTGAAGCCATGTTGAACACGCCTTGCATGAAACTCAAATCCCACGGATTCCCTCCGGCAACGTTTTCGCGCCAAAGCACCCCCGTCCTCCGGTAGATCTGTGCATTAAGCGCCGCATCCCGCTGGAACTGGAAGATCGGGCAGTTAAGGCTATTCGGGTTAATCGCCTCAATGTCCTCCGGCGAGAGCGAGAAGTGGCGGCTTGGCAAGCTAAGCTCGGTCACCGAATGGCCTTGAAAGAAGAAGTCCGGCGCGCACTCGACGATGGAACGACCTGCGACGGTCAGCAGCGCGAATCGGAGCATGTGCCCCTTGCCCGCAGTAAAGAACCCATCGTTCTCAAACTCCCAAAGCGATACCAGCATCCGATCTGAGATCATCGACTGGAAAATGAATCTTGTGTTGTCGTCTGTTGCGATCCCACTCGGCACGATGAAACCGGCAAGGCCATCAGCCCGAAGTAGAGCGCGGTTGTGCTCTGCGAATAGCGCGTAAGTATTGATTCGTCCCCGTGCGCACAGCGGGAATCTGCCCGACGATCGATAAAAGGCATTCTCCCCATCTACAAGGCGGAGCGCTGCCGCGAACTCAGCATGAAGATCGGGATCGCTGATCTTCAACGCGTCGATCATGCGCTTCCGCATGGCTGCGTTGGTTGCGCCTGAAATTTCCGAAGAAAGAACGGCGAACCACTCTTGCTCCTTAACTTCGACGTGCTCCCAAGGTGGGTTGCCCAGCACCACATCAAAGCCGCCGCGCGCAAATACTTGAGGAAAGGCGAGATGCCAATGGAAAAACTGGTAATCCTGCGCAAGATCCTTGGTCGTACTGGCCGTCAGTTCCGGTGCAACTCGTCGCTGGTCGCGCATCGCCAGCCACAGATCGTTTGTCGGGGCCGATTCCACGAGAGAATCTCTCTTGATCGCCTGAAACGCCATAGAATCGCCTGACGGTGGTGGTTTCGGCCACACAAAGGCAGCACACCAAGAGTCGGCGACGAACTTCTGGTGCCGGAACGATGGCGACGTGAGGACATCTCCCCACGTCTTCGCTTTACCAACGACTGAGTCGAGGTCGTCGTCCGCGGAGCGGTCGACAGCCTCGACATTACGGGCGAGCTCGCTGTACGCATCTGTGGAGTCTACCCATCCAGTCTTAATCTCGAGTTGGCGTGTATTGGGTGCCTTGTTGCGCTTCTTGAGAGCGGCAGCGACCTTTCTGTCGTCGCCCTCGATGGGGGCCCAAGCCGTGTCGGGAATGCCTCGCTCCAGGAGCTCAGGTGTCGCCCCGAAGAGGGCATTGCCCATTTGCACGTGTGAGTCCAGGAAGGACAGCGGCAGTCCAGGCTCCACGGCCTCCATCCAGAGACTTACCTTGCAGAGTTCGACCGCCATCGGGTTGAGGTCGACCCCGTAGATGCAGCGCCCGACTACCTGCCGCAACGCATGGCGATACTGCGCTGCCGAGGGCGTTCCGCTGGCCTGGAGGCGGGCGACGTGGACCGCGAGTCGACGGGCCGCCGCGAGCAGGAAGTGCCCGCTACCACACGCCGGGTCGACCACCGACAGCGAGAGCAGCGCCTCGACGGGGTCACCCTGATTCGCCGCGATGGTGTCCTTCACGACGGGCTCAAGGGCGCTGTCGAGGAGCACCTGCACCAGCGAGTCGGGCGTGTAGTAGCTGCCCGACGTCTTGCGGGCGTTGCCCTTCGTCTCCGCCCCCGTCGCGAAGCTGAAGCGGCGCCCCTCCAGCGACACCTGCGGAACCAGCTCCAGCAAGCTCTCGTACACGCTCCCGAGCTCTTCGGGTCCCATGTCGCGCCAGTTGACCCGGGAGAGTCCGGTCGACCCGAGCAGCCACGAGAGCTTGAAGACGCCCAGCAAAAGGTGGCTGTTGGTGAGCTTCGCCCCGTCGAGCGAGGGGCACTGACCCTCCGAGAAGAGTCCACCGAGGGCGGGCAGCGCCAGGGCGGGCTCACCCCGCGCGGCCCCGCGGAATACGATCTTCAGCCCCTCCCAGAGGTCGGTGAAGCGGTCGTGCGCGCTTCGGCGCACCGAGCGCTCGCGCAACCGTCGGAGGCTGTAGCCCTGCTCGTAGAGTGCGCGCGCCGTGGCACTGGCGTCGGGAGCATGGAGCACCCATCGCTCCTCCGCGGTGATCAGGAAGATCAGACGATACGCGAGGCGCAGCAGCTCCTGATAGAACGCCATGCGGGAGAGCGTCCCGGCCTCGATGGACGCGCGCAGCGCCGCGTTGTCGGGGTGGGCGATGAAGCCCTGCCCGAAAGCCAGGAGCGCATCCTCGACGCCGCGGCGGAGGTGATCGCGGGCACGGGTTCCCTCTTCACGGCCGGCGGTGCGCCAGGTCTCCAGCGGGCAGTCAGGCGGAGACGCTTCGGCGTTGCCGAAGCGCGTCTCGTGAACGAGGAGCCAGAGCGCCGCGAAGTCGGCGTAGCGCTCCTCGGCGAAGATGCGCCCGAGGTCGGCCTCGATCCAGGCGGGTCGGGTGAGACTCGCATTGTCGCGCAGGATGCGCAGGGTGACGCCGTCGCACGCGATACCCCACAGGGCCTCGTCGGTGGCGTTGAGGAACTCCTGTGCGAGCCCGAAGGCGCTCCGCTTGCGCCCGGCCTCGCCGAAGCGCGGCGACGGCGTGTCGAGCCCGGAGTCAGCTGCGGCGATGACCACGGGCACCCGAGTCCCCAGCGCAAAGGTGGTGACCGGGAAGAGCCGCCCCTCGCGTTCGACGGGCTCTGAGGGCTTGAGCGAGCCGAAACCGAAGACGTCCTTGAGCAGCGAGGTGACGAAGCGCTCGCCCAGTGCGACCGGCTCAGCGTGGCGCGCGCGCCCGTGATCGAAGTCCGACCAGTGGGCCTGCGCAATGCGCCAGAAGCGCCCGATTTCGTCGCGAAGGTTGAGTCCGCGAGGCACCCGGTAGTCCGGCTCGGCTTGCTGCCCGGCGTCGAGCTGCGCGAGGCGGGCGAGCCACTCGGGCGAGAGGAGACCGCCCTCGATGGACAGCGCCTCGAAGGATAGCTGGGAGGTGCGGGCAGAGGGCTTGCGACGTGAGTTCACGAGGGGTCACCGGCCTGGGGCATGAGGACGTAGACGCCGATCACGTCGGCCGGCAGGAGCGCCTTCACCCCGTACCGCCCGCGCGCCTCGGAGGCGTCGCGCACCTCGCGGTGCTCCTTGAGCAGCGCGTCAGCGCGGCGCTGGGCGAAGGCGTCGAGGTCGGCCGTGCGCTCGCCGACGAAGCCGAGGGCTTGGGACGCCACCCGGGTTCTCGCGGCGGCCGGGAGGTCGCCGGCTGGGGGCGGGACGAGGAGCGCCAGCGCCGCGTCGCCCTCGACGAGCCGCGGCGTCGTGGCGCCCACCCATGCGAGCGCGGCCGCCTCCTCGACGAGCAGGCTGCTCACCACCCCAGCCCGCTGAACGGTGAGCTGGTGGCGCAGCCGCAGGATCGCCACGACGGTGCGCTTCGTCACCGCGGAGGATACCCAGCACCCGGCGCGGCCGAGCACCCCGAGGTCGTCCTGAGCGCCCACGGCGCCCGCAGCGAGCGTGCGCTCGAGGAGGGCCTCGGCGAGCACCGACACCAGCGGGTGGCTGCGGTGCACCGCGTGGCAACGCGCCGGGGGGGGATAGGCGAAGTCGATGAAGAGGGTGCCCGCGAGCCCCTCGGCGTCGAGCCGTTCCCGGAGGTCTGGGGGGAGCGTCGAGAGAGGGGCCTTGAAGCCGCTGCGCAGCGCCTCGAGGCCCGCGCCGAAGCGGGCCAGGGCCGCTCCGACGAAGCGCTCGACCTCGGCGCGGCCACCCACCGCCGCGAGCGCCTTCTTCCACTCGACGAGAACGTCTTCGGGCTTCATGCGGCGCTGCGCGAAGATCGTGAGGTTCTGCCTCGCCTTCTCGGCGGCGTCACTCCAGCGGGTGTCGAGCGTGAGGGCGTCGGGGCTCGCACCGAAGTCCAGGGACTGCTGCCGCATGTCGCCGCGCTTGCGCAGGAGAACGGCCTTCATGAGGGCCTGCGTCAACGTGTGGTTGTCGTCAGGGAGCGGCACCGACACGCCGAGCTCCTCGCGGATCTTGGTGGCCTTGCGGAGGATCACTTCGAGCACGGCCCCATCGACGGGGTTGTTCGCGCCGTAGATGAGCGTCGCGCGTACGGTCTTCTTCTTCTGCCCGAAGCGATCGACGCGACCTTCACGCTGCTCGTGGCGCGTGGGGTTCCACGAAAGGTCGTAGTGCACGACCGCGTCGAAGGCGTCCTGGAGGTTGATGCCCTCGGAGAGGCAGTCGGTGGCCACAAGCACGCGGGACTGCTCGCTCTCGCCAAGCGCGTCGACCTTCTCGCGGCGCTCGTCGGAGGTGATCTCGCCGGTAACGACGCCGACGGCGACATTCTTCAGGCGCTCCTGGAGGTGCTTCGCCACATATCGCGCGGTGGCGATGTACCGGCAGAACACCACGGGGTTGAAGCCCTCCTCGACGAGCTTCTTCACGTGGTCGGAGAGCAGCGCGAGCTTGGGGTCGCCCGCCGTGCCGGCGAGATGCTCGGCCTGCGCGATGAGCGCGTCGAGCGCGGGGGCGTCGGATGCGACGGGAGGCTCGAGGTCGTCGTCGTCGAGCCGATCGGCGGCCCCGTCGAACACGCGGTCGACCAGGGTCTCGTCCTCACTCGCCTCGGTACCCGTTCCCGCGCGGGTACGCAGGGCCAGCAGGGCCGCCGCGGGCGACGAGGCGACGCAGCGCATGAGCGCGAGCGTCCCCCAGAAGTTGAGCCGCTGGCGGCGTGCGTCGCCCTCCGCCGCCGCGACGACCGTCGCGCAGTAGTCGAGCACGGCACCGAAGAAGCGCTCCCACGCGCCGCCGAGCTTGTAGGTGAGCTCCGTGGTGAGCCGCCGGGGGAAGAGTTCGCCTTCGCTCCACTCGGCGATGTCGGGTCGGCGGCGCTGGACGAAGTGCTTGGAGAGTTCGTCGCGGAGCTGGCGATGGGCTCCGCTCTGCGCGCCCTGCAGCGTCGCGAACGCCGGGTCGAGCAGCCCGAGCAGGCGGTAGAACGCCCCCTCGTCGCCGCTGTGCGGCGTGGCTGTGAGCAGCACCAGCTGCCGCTTTGAATCGGTCGCGAGGTCGGCCAGTAGCTGGTAGCGCTTCTGTTGTCCCTGGCCGGTGCCGGCGCAGGCGTGGGCCTCGTCAACGATCACGAAGTTGGGGCACGCCCGCAGGAAGTCGCTGCGCCGCTTGTCGTTCTTGATGTAGTCGAGGCTCACCACGGTGAAGGGGTGGGCGTAGAAGATGCTGTCTCCGACGGGCAGATCGCGCTCGAGGCGCGCGGCCCCGGTGGCCGTGACGGGTACCGCGCGGAGGTGGAAGCGCTCGTCGAGTTCGGCGGTCCATTGCTCGACGAGGTGCGGGGGGCAGAGGACGGTGAAGCGGTCGATGTCGCCGCGGTCGACGAGCTCGCGCGCGATGAGCGCGGCCTCGATGGTCTTGCCGACGCCGACGTCATCGGCGATGAGGAGGCGCACGACGTCGAGCTTGAGCGCCATGAGCAGCGGCACGAGCTGGTAGGCCCGCGGCTCGACGGCGATCTGACCGACCGCACGGAAGGGACCGGCGCCCCGCCGCAACGAGAGCAGGAGCGCGTCGCGCAGGAGTGCCGCGGCACCGTGGCTCGCGACCTGATCGACGGTCGGAAGGGGGAAGGTCGCGTCGGTGACGGGCTCGACCTCGAGGCCCAGGTGCAGGAACGTCTGATCGGCCTCGGACCCGGAGATGGGACGTACGCGAAGCACCTCGGCGTCGCTGCCGTTGAGGACGATCCACTCTCGTCCGCGGGCGCGGACGAGGGAGCCGGGGCTGAACTGGGCAGTCGTCACGAGGCTCTCCCGAGATGGCGCGCGAGCACCGCGAAGCTCTCGCTCCAGCGAGCTTCATCCGCGGCAAAGGCAATGATTTCGAACCCCTGATCCGCGAGCGCGGCGACTGCCTCGGCGGGTGCCTCGCCCACGGTGGCGGCGACGTAGTGGTTGCGCCACACGAGGTCGAGGGTCACCGCCGCAGAGACGATCGGGCGGGCGTCGGGCCCGGGCAGGCCGAGCGCGGCCGCCTGCTCGAACCAGCGCGCCCCCTGGGGTGAGAGGCCGTCCCTGGCTGCGACGACAGCGGGGGCCGCGCCGTCGCCACCGGCGGGTGCGACGATGTGCATCGTTGCGCGCGCGAGACGCAGGAGGATCTCTCGCGCAGCCTTGTCGCGCCGGTTGAGCAGCTCGTGGTCTGGTTGGTTGTAGTACGAGAGCAGGCAGCGGTAGCAGCCCGCCACGCAGGCGGTGTCGGGCTCATCGACCAGGCCCTCGATCGATCCGGGGAGCGCGGCATCCTCGACGTCGAGGTGAAGAATGGCGAGCGCCTTTCGCGCCACCGACGCGATCGCGCCCGGCTCGGCCACCAGTCGCGAGAGCACCCCGGCGCCCCCTTCGGTCGCCTCGTAGAACAGGAAGCCGTTGCGCCGTTCGCGCGAGGGCATGGGCTCGGCGAGCACCTCGCCCTCCTCAAGCTGGTAGACAGACTCGATGCCACGAAGCAGCGCGTGCTGCACGGTGGCCGCGGTGGCCTCTGCGGGGGTCGCGCCGGGGAGCTGCACCAGCAACGCGTTCTTCTGATCGCGCACGATCGGCACGATCTGCTGCCGTGCGGCCGCCGTCGGGTCGGGCGGCCCCTCGTCGTTCTCGTCTTCGCCCCGTGCCCAATAGCCCGAAATGGGATCGATGGTGTACCCGAGCTTCGACCGGTCGACCCGGCGCCGGAGGCCCTTGTTCACCCGGGTGATGCTCGCACCCGCGCCGTAGGCGAGGCGCACGATGTCGCCGTCCTGGTCGGCAGCAGCGCCCCGGCGCACGTCGAGGCCGTGATCGCGCACGGCCCACTCGAAGGTCGTCTGCAGCTCGAAGCCTTGGCGCTGGCGCTCTTCGACGTTGGCCGTGATGCGCTCGGCCGGCTGGGTTGCGACATTCTCGATGCGGTAGAGGTTCTCGATGCGCTCGGCTTCGCTGAGCGGAAGGCCGCACGCATGGCAGACCGATGGCGCCTCGTCGAAGTGTCCGGCGCCGCACGACCGGCAGATTCGCACCGCCTTGGTGGGCAGGTGCGCTTCGGCTGTGGAGCTATCGCGCTGCCCGAGCGTGAGCATCGCGCGGGCGACGCGGAACGCGCGGCCCTCGTGGTAGACGAGGCTCCGGGGGCCGAACTCCGAGAGGGCCAGGAAGCGCGGTCGCTGGAGGTACGTCTGCCGTCCGCGGTTGTCCTTGGTGCTCGGGATGAACGCCATGAGCGGCAGCCGCGGGAAGTTGTAGCCGGGGAGGAACCCCTCGGTGGCGAGGTAGCGGTACGTGTAGAAGTCGTTCGTCGAGCTGCCGCTGTCCTTCTGGAGAAGGGAGAGCTGCTCTATCGCTTGTGCGTGTCGCCCCTGCGCGCTCCGCCGATCCTGCGGGGGCGCCGCGTAGTCGTCCATCGTGCGGCGCGCGGCGTCACGCTGCTCCTCGGCGGCGGAGAAGAGCTCGCGCCAGCGATTGAAGGCGCGCTCGAATCGGCCGAGGCTCTGCGCCGCGAGGTCGGCAGCGTACCGATCTCGCCCCGTGTACCAGGGCGCGGCCGAGGTCGTCAGGTCGTCGGTGAGCATGTCGAGCACGCGCCCCATGCGGGCGGCGGCCTCGTCGGCGACTCGAGGACGCGCGAGGGGCGCGCGCACCTCGGGGCGCAGCGGGCGCCCGACGGCTTTCAGGTCGAGGAGCTCGGCGATCGAGCCGTCGAGGGGCTCCTCGGAGGCCGCGAGCCACACGGCCTGAAGGTGACTATCGACGAGGTCGCGGTTGGCGAGCTCGAGGGTCGGCGGCCTGACCTCGCCGTGCACCATCGCCTTGGGATTGCGGAAGAAGTACTGGTCGTGGGGCCCCTGCGCGGAGCAGTAGGTCAGCACGAGCGCGGCCTGGCCGCTGCGGCCCGCGCGCCCCGATCGCTGGGCGTAGTTGGCGGGCGTCGGCGGGACGTTGCGTAGGTACACGGCGTTGAGCGCCGAGATGTCGACGCCGAGTTCCATCGTCGGCGAGCAGAAGAGCACGGGGAGAAAGCGGCCGGCCTCGCCCAGCTCGCGTAGGTGCTGCTTGTCCTGCTCGAGGGCGGCCTTCTCTTCGGTCCCGTAGCGGAAGCGCTTCTCGCGCACGGCGCGGCGTTCACCGTCGACCTGCGCGGTGTGCTCGCGCGCCTCGAACCCGAACAGAGGATGCACGGGCGCGCGCAGCATCGCGGCGAGGTTGGCGTAGTAGTCGCGGAAGAAGGGGTTGGCCTTGTCGGTGGGCGTGCCGACCTTGAAGAGCACGCACGAGTCAACGAGCTGCCAACCCTGCGCCCCGTCGAAGGGGGTGGACTCCTCAGATACCAGCCCGTGCTCCTTGGCGGTCGCGAGGAGCGCGTTGATGAGCGCTTCGAACTCTGCCGTCTTCAGGTCGCGAATCGCGCCGGTGCTCCAGAGCTTCGGTCGCCGCAGGAGCTTGCCGAGCGCGCTCCGAGTGCCGCCGCGCACGACGAGGTCTTCGTCGCGGAGGGTGGTCTCCTTGGGGGCGGGCGCCTTCACCATGAGATAGCGCCCGGGCCGCGGGTGCTCGTCGGAAGCGAAGCCCCACGGTGAGCGCAAGCGGCTGTGCGATCGCGCCGCCATCTTCTCGATCTCCTGCCCGTCGAGCACGAGGCTCTTGATCGCCATGCCCTGACGAAGGTGGTCGAAGAGGGCATGGAAGACCTGCGCCCGTACGGTGGGCGACGCGTGGCGGAGGAGGGACGGAGCGCTGGCGAAGAGCGCCTCGTCCTCGGCCAGAGCTTCGAGGCCGTCGTACTCGACCGCGAGGAGACCGAGCTGTTCGAGGTTGGGGTTCGTGAAGCGCCAGCCGCGGCGCTGATCAAACCAGACCCGGTAGGCGAGCACCTCGCGCAGCGTGCGCTCGGCTTCGGTGAGGTTGTGCCCCTTGAGGTCGGGCTCGTGCAGCCACTCGGCGCGCACGTCCGCAGTCCGACGGTCGAAGCCGAGCGCCTTCTGCTGCGCCCCGCCGAGCTGCTCGCTGCGGAGGCCCTCCGGTCCCGCCTGCAAGAGCGCGCCGAGGAAGCCCGCGCGCACCAGGCTCACGAACAGGAAGTCGTTGAAGTGCCCCGCTTGCAGGGCCGCGTCCTGGCGGTTGTCGGTGAAGCCGAGGAGCTTCCGCTTGTCGGTGTCGAGCTTGGACTTTCCGCCATGCATCCATCGAAGGACGCTGCCGACCAGCACCGTGGTGGCGGAGCTGCGCCCTTCCGCGGAGAGCGAAGAGAGCCGGTTGCGGTCGCGGGCGGAGGTACCGACGGTGTCGCCGCAGCGCAGGCAGAACCGATATTTCCCCGGTAGAAACCACGCGCGTGCACCACTCCGTGCGGTGCCGTCAGGGGAGACCCGGCACGCCTCGGCGCGGGCCTTGCGGTAGTTGGGCTTGAGCTTGGGGTTGCCCGCGGCGTCGAACTGCACCCACGCCTCGGGGTAGTCCTCGATGCGGTCGTCGAAAGTGAATTCCGGGTCGGCGCCGTGGAGCGTCAGGAAGCCGAAGCGCTCCCTCGAGTCGCCCTGCTCGGTGCGATCGGTCGGGTCGCTGTCCGGTCGTTCGGGAACGCTATCGTCGATGTCGCGAGGCACGAAGCGCAGCGTGCCGTCGTCGTCGAGGCGGCGGACGGGATGATACTCGTGGCCACACTCCCGACAGAAGTGCAGGGGGTAGAGCCGCTTCTCCGGGCTGCCCGGCAAGAATAGCTGCCCATCGACGGTCACCACGCGCTGGCCGGGGGCCTCGAGCGTCGAGAAGGCGTGCCCGGCTCCGGAGATGAACTGGTGGAGCTTGAACGGGAAGAAGCTGCGACCGCTCGCGGTGTCGACGCCGGTGCGGTCGATCTCGGGGACGCTCGAGATGAGGAGCATCTCGCGGAGTGCCTTGCGGCATGCATCGGGCGATCGCCCGGCGTCGGCTGCGAGGGCATCGACGGCCTGGGTGAGGGTCTTCGGGCGCGCGCGGAGCCAGCGCTGGTCGGCGTCCGAGAACGTGATGCCGAGTCGCGTCTCGACCCACACCGCGAGCGGATGAACGCGCAGCGACGCATCGGAGACGCTGGGCGCGAGGGCTTCGTCGATGGCGGGACCGAGGGCGCCGCGCACTGACTCCGCGGTCTGCATCGCGTCGGTGGTGCGCTCGAGGGTTTCGGCGATGACGTTGGTCTCGGCGATGGCCAACGAGAAGAGCTTCGTCGCGACCTGCCCGACCACCCGGTTCTTGTCCACGAGGGTGCCCTCGCTGGCCATCGTGGCCGAGGTGCCGATGCACTGGAGGCGCTCCGGCGAGAGGCGTTCGCGGACACGTCGCACGAGCAGAGCGACGTCGGCGCCCTGGCGGCCGCGGTACGTGTGGAGCTCGTCGAGCACGAGGAACCGCAAGCCCGCGCAGTGCTCCATCACGCGGCGGTCGGTCTCGTCCTGCCGGGTCATCAGCAGCTCGAGCATCATGAAGTTGGTGAGCAGGATGTCCGGCGGCTCGGACGCGATGCGCTTGCGCTCCTCGTCCTTCTCCTGCCCCGTGTAACGGGCGATGCTGACGGGAGCATCGCCCTGCACGTTCTTCAGGAACTTGTTGATCTCCTCGAGCTGGCTGTTGGCCAGCGCGTTCATCGGATAGATGATGATGGCGCGTGTGCGCTTCGGGCCGCCGCGTGACCTGGCTTCGAGGATCGCGCTGACGATCGGCACGAAGAAGCAGAGCGACTTGCCCGATCCGGTGCCCGTGGTGACGACGAAGCTCTCACCACGTGCGGCCACCGCCACGGCCTGCTCCTGGTGCTTGTGCAGCCGCAACGTCTCGCCGCGTGTCGCGCCCGGGGCGGCCGGCGCGCGGAAGATGTCCGCGCAGCCCGGGTGCAGCCCGCCGTTGGCGACCAGCGCGTCGATGGTGAGGCCCGGCCGGTAGTTCGGGTTGATCTGCAGAAGCGGTTCGGGCCAGTAGCGCGCCCCGGCGTAGATGGCGTCGATCTGCTGCTGGATGTCGGCCGCGAAGATGGTGGTGAACGACGTCGCGAACCGCTCGTACTCATCGACGACGGTGTCTCGCAGCGAGAAGACGTCCATACTCTGTGCGCTCATCGTGGCTCCACCCCCCGTCAGGCCGATCGACAGGGGCGAGAGGATAGCGGCTCCGTCGCGCGATGTGCAGCCCGAAGTTTTTCTGCCTGCGCGCGAAACACGCTGGCCGCCGCGTGAGACGACGGCGCTCGCGGCACGCATGGTTGCCTCCAGCGAGATGGAGCGACGGACGAGCATCTCCTCGTCGGCCGCGTCGCGGCGGTGATGTGAACGGGATGGCCACCGAGCGTTGCGCGGGGCGGCTTCTCGGGGCGTTGTCCTGGGCCAACGAACGGGACGCGGCGGCGCTCCTGGCGGAATTGGCGGATGATGCGGAGCCGCACGTGCTCAGAAGCCACCAGCCGAGCCGCGCCTCGTCGTCGATCAGATCTTCCAGATCGTCGCGCAGGGGTTACGGGGTTGCGCCAGGAGAGGTGGGCGAAGTGCGTCGGACCACCCGGCAAGGGCTTCAGCGCTCGCGAGCTTTGGTTCTTCCAGAGTTTGTGCGGAGCATCAGCGCGCCGAGCACCCGTGCGCGCTCGAGTCACCTATGCCGGAACGCTGACGGCCTGCTCGACCCAGGTCGCGAGCACCTCGCACAGCACGAGCGCGTCCGCTGGGTTTGCTATCTTGTTCTGCGAGAGGGTGTACGACAGGCCCGCGAGCTGGAGCAACGCAACGTCGAGCAGTTGCACGGCATAGGCGGCGCCGTCACATCTCGACAGGGCCTCTCGCCGAAGGGCCCGGACAAGCGCTCGGGTGGACAGGTATTGCTCGGGGAGCCCGGGCGGGACGGAGGCCTCGGCGACGTCGCGACCATCGAAGAGATCCCGACAGCACTCCACCAGGCTCTGCGCACCGTCGCAGCGCTGGTGGAGCACCAGGCTCACCTCCAGGGTCGCGAGGTCGCGACCGTAGATCGCGGGACTCGGTCCACCCGCGTCGATGACGTAGGCCCGCGCGCCTTGCCCGGGATCTATGTCGATCGCGACGTTGTCGATGTGCAGATCGCCATGGTGGTAGGTCTGCGCACGGACCGGTCGGCGAGCCTGGACACGTGCCAGCCGAACGTAGAAGGCGATGAGCGTGTTGACCTGGTCGGAGACGCGAAGCGCCTCCGCGGCGCGACGTAGGTCCGCCTCACGATTGATCCCGTTCGGCGTCGCGAGGAGGGACGCAACCGCCCTATCCTCCTGGCGAAGATCGGACAGGCCCTCCAACTGCTGCGCGACGTCCGCGGCAAGCTGGTCCACCTCCGACGCAGCTCGAGGCTCGCGCGAGAGGAGATCGCGGAGGGGCATGGGTTCACGATCGCTGAGAACCGCATTGTCCGTCACGAGCAGTCCCCGGCTGTGGCTTCCGATGCTGCCCACGACACTGACATGGCGCAGCTTCTGCGCCGATCGCTTCGCTGCAAGGGCGGATACGTCGGCGCTCGCGCGCGGTTCCAGCTTGAAGAACCGCGAACAGGAACGCTCATACCCATCGCGGAGGAGCACGCGTCCGAAGAAGACCTTCGTCCACTCTGCGAGCGCACCGGAGCGCGGCCGGGTCGCGCTCCACCACCGCAGATCGAGCCCTATCTGCTCGCGGCGCGTCAGGACGTATCGCCGGAGCAGGTCGTCCTCCCGGGGACTCAGCGTCGGGCGGGGTTCGTCCCCGTTCTCGCGCACGTGAACCCCAACGTCCACATACTCGCAGGCCTTCTCGCACGCCGCTCGCAACCCTGCGTCCAGGTTGTCCGCCGCCTTGTTGAGCGTTGCACCATAGTGGAACTGTTCTCGCAACTGCGTCCCCAAGCCCTCCAGGTTGGCGACGTGGTTCAGCCGTCCGGTGACGATCACGAGAGCCGGCACCGGGAACTCGTCCCGCTGCGCGAGCGTGCGGACGAGTGCGAGTCCCCGTACTTGTCCCTCCTCGGCGTCGCCGCCGCGCGACTCCGGCAGCCCGAGGTCCAGCACAACGACGTGAAAGATCTGCGGGCCGGCGAGGATGGACACCGCGTCGTCGTAGGTCGCTGCGTAGCGCGCGGTGATGCCGGGAAAGTCCTTCTCGAGGACACGCACGTGCGTCCGGTATGCCTCGACCATCCGGTGCTCGTCTTCGATCACCAGCAACTGGAGTGCGCGCGGATAGCTCATCGTTCGATGGTCGGAAGGGAAAGTACAACGCGATGGCGGCGTGCGGGCACCTCTCGCAGCTCGGCCGACCCGCCGAGCCGCGTGACCGCGTCCCAGACCTCGAGGAGCCCTCGACCGCGGCGGCGGCCACCCTTCGTGCTGAACTGAAGGACAAACGCGCGTTCGACGTCCGCGGTCGGAAAGCCGGGACCGTTGTCGAGCACGGTGAGCAGCAGCGAGCCTCCCGTCGCGGCGACCGAGACGGTGATCTGGCAGGGACCGGTCACCGCTTGCCGGGCGTTGTGCCAGAGGTTGGTAAACGCGGTGTCGAGAAAAAACTCGCTTGACGCAACGCGACGCTCGCGCGCGTTCTCGTCGGCGAGAACCTCGTAGCCCATGCCGCCGAACGCGGCGGCGAAGGACCGCAGGTGTTGCTCGATCCAGGCGCAGAGCCGAACGGGCCGTACCTCGAAGTACTCGTCACCCTCCTCGACCTCGATCGAGCGTCCGAGCTGGCGAAGCGCGTCCCTGACCGCGGCAAGGTAGGGCTGCACGCGGGCCAGCAACTGGTCTCCGCCTGCCGCGTGCAACTCAGACGTCAGCCGATCGACCGAGAGTCCCGCGGGAGGGAGGCCGTTGCGAACGCGGTGCTGGAGCCGCCCTGAGACGTACCGGTACGTCTCGAGGATCGAGGGCGGCGAAGCCGCAGGGCCCCGGCGCGAAGAGGGGGGGCGTTCGTCCTCCGCGAGGGCGGCTTGGATCGCGCGCAGTGCGAACTCGTCCGTCTCCGTGCGTCGCCACTCGGCGACGATCTCGATGACGCTGGAGCGCGCCGGATGGCCCATGAGGGCGCGCGCCACGAGCTGGCGCAGGCGTCCGTCGGCGGGTGAGCGGAGGCGGGCCATGACCTCCCGAACGAGGCCGAGCGCCGCGCTGTCGAGCAGCGCGGAGATTCGCGCCTTGGCGGCCAACGGGTCCGCGAACGCGAGTTCGCGGAGCTGCCGAATCGTCGCGTCGGCCTCGTCAGCTGCGGCCATAGCGCTGGCGACGAAGGTCGAACGCCGCCGCGCCTCCCTCGAGCAACTCGATGATGTCCTCGCGGCACTCGTCGAGAGAGCCAACCTTTCGCACAAATCCGCGTCGGCCGTCGGAGTCCATCACGACGATGCAATCGGCCTCACCCAGCACGGGGATGTTCGCGTTGTGCGTGATGAACAGCAGCTGACGCGTGGGCTTGAGGCGGCGAATGCTCTCGACCACAGTGCGGAAGATGAAGGCGTTGTCGAGGTTGTCCTCGGGCTGGTCGACGACGAGCGGCGTGCGGCGACGCGCGAGCAGGAGCGGCAGCAGCGCGGTGCACTTCTGGCCGCGCGAGAGGTGAGCGGCGTCTCGGTAGATCGCGTCGTCGGGCGTGCCCACGTTCAGTTCGATCGAGACCACGTCGTCGGACGGCAGCACCTCCAACGTCAGCGGGTCGAGCGCCTGGCGAAGCGCGTCGAGCACCCGCTTCGCGCGGTCGGCGCCGAAGCGGCAAACCGCCTCGAACTCGCCCAGGTTGTCCGCGCGGACGATCTGCGCGAGCTCGTCGGGCCGAAACCGCGTCACGCTCTCGACGATCGCGTCGTGCTGGCGGAGCCCGGACCCGTGGAGCGCCTGGCTCACCAGCTGCTGGTACTCGAGGGTGTCCGCGCTGCGACGCAGGCCGAGTCGGACCTGGCCGGGGACCACAGCCATCAGCTCGCCAACGACCTCCTCGCGGAGCGCTGAAACGCGCTCGCGTAGCACGAGATACTTGGCCTTGAGGGACTGGCGTTCGACGAGCAACGCCTGCTCGTCGCCCCGTGCCGCGGTCTGTCGCGCCTCGAGTTGCGCGAGTCGAAGGACCGCGCGCTCTGCGTCCGAACGTTCTCGCACAGCGGCTTCGGCGACGCGGTCCCGCTCACGCAGCTGTGCCGAGGCTGAGGCCTGACCGAGATGCGCCTCGGCGAGCAATACCTCCGACGCGCGCAGCGCCACGCGGGCCGCGTCGATGGCCCCCTGGATCGCCGCGACATGCTCGGTGACAGCGGAGTGCAATACGGCCAGCGTCTCGTGGAGCGAGGCCGCGAGCGCGGCGTTCGCGGACTGCGCCGCGGCGATCTCCGTCGGCACGTCTCGCGCCGCGGTGGTCGCCACCCTGAGGCAATCCGCCTCGACGCCCGCGAGCGCGTCGAACAGTTTACGCGCACGCTTCTGCTCCGCCTCGTTGTGAAGCCGCTGCTGGTCCGCCGTGGCGAGAGCAGCTGCGTGCTCGGAGGCCGGCGCCACCGGGAGCGCCGCGAGGCGGTCCCGCGCGTCCACCAGCGCCTGCGCTTCCTCGGTGAGGTCGACGAGCCCGCGGCGGGACGCCCTGATGCGGTCCGCGCTGGCCTCGAGCCCGCGTCGTGCTTCCGCGATCTCGCCTTGGATCTCCAGCAGGTCCGTCGCGCGCAACTCGTCGAGCAGGCCCCGGCGCCTGGGCCCAAGCGTCTCGTCGGCGATCGTCTCAATCTCGGCGCTGGTGTACGCATCCAGGGGCAGGAACGTGCCGCGATCTAGCGCGACCGCCGAGAGGACCTTGCCCTCGCCCGTCGTGAGTACGGCGGGTTGGCGGCCCTCGCGTCGGACGACGAACGTCTGACCGTCATGCTCCGAGCGAGCGCGCAGGGTGATCGCCGACTTGGCGAGGTTCGAGCGGAAGAGTTCCTGCCGGTCGCGCGAGGCCCCTTCGACGCCACCGAGCCCGCCGCGGATGGCTTCCGCCAGCGTCGACTTCCCGCTCCCGCGCGGGCCGATAATGCACGTCAGGCCCTCGGGGAGTTCAATCGAAACAGCCTCAAGAAAGCCACCGCGGATGTCGATCGAGCTGAGGAACCAACGATTCTCCACGGGGTGATTCAATCCCATCCGTTCAGGCGCGGCAACTTCGATCGGTTCCGTGTCGCGGACCACCGACGCGTGGGCGGCGCGCGTGCAGCCGCAACCCGTCCGCGATGGGCGTCTTGATGGCCTGATGCGCTCGTGCCCGGCGCCGATGCTCCAGGTTCGCCGTGTCCGTCTTCGGGGTGGGCTACGGCGTCGCCCGCGATGGACGAGGCGACGCTCCGGTCGAAGCTCCACTAGATCGAGGCGCTGCACGCTGGCACCACCATCGACCGCGAGCGCGAGGCCGCGCGCCTCGCCGCCTGCGCATCTGAGCTCGGCTCGCGGCGCAGCGCACCGAGTGGCGGGACATCGTCATGTCCTGCAACTGAGGCGCACCCGCCCGTGTCCACTGGTGGGTCCAGCCGGAGAGAGCGCCCTCGACCGCGCAGATTGCTGTCACGAGGGCCCCGGGGTCAGGCGCAATGCGCCGGCGACTCTCGGCGATACACGCCTGGATCCCGCAGTCGTCGGCGGCGGGAGTCGACGCGGCCAGGTGTCGGACTCCACCTCCGGGATCCCGGTAGGGAAGGCCATTCGGTCGATGTGGAAACGGGGGGACATGGTCGAGCGCGCCGCTGTCTGTCGGAACGCCGTGGTCGCGGTAGTGCCCGAGGGCAGGACGCAGGTGAGCCGGTCGTGTCGCCATCGGCGCCGTACCGGACGCGGTACCGAACGTCGCCGCGTCAGGCGGGCACGTCGTTCATGCCAGCTCAAGTTCCCAGATGCCGTCCTCGACGCGCCGGAGGCGCAGGCTGCGGCCCTTCGCGTCGCCGACGCTGTCGCTGCCCGTGGCGAGACGGAGGACACCCGTCGCCACGTTCTCTGTCCCGTCGCCCTCGCGGATCACGTTGATCGCGACCTTCGCGACTTTCGCGCGGTAGCGCTTCGACTCCCAGGCGATCGTGACCCACGCGCCGATCGCGCCGCAGACGCGCGCCTCGGGACCCAGCATGAGGCACAGGTGGTCGTCGCCGTTGCCGAGCACCTTGCCGACGACCTCGCCATGCCCCGGTCGCCGACGCGCGAACTCATACAACCTTGCGTCGGTGCGCTCGACCATCGCCCCGAAGACGACCGGCGCCGGGACGTCGTCGGCCCGCCGTACGCTGAACTCCTCGCCCCGCAGCGTGAAGGTCCGCGGGTGCGCCTCGGCGAGCACCGCCATCGGGTAGCGGCGCGGAATCTCCGTGGAGTCTGCCTCGTCGAGTCGGCTGCGCCCGGTGGTCGGGTCGACGAAGTAGCGCCCCACGGCGGGGTGACGCGATGCGATCCGTTCGCGAAAGAGCCCAGCGCCCTCACGCACGGTAACCCGATCGGCACCCCGATCGGCCATGGCGCCGAGGAGCACCATCTTGTGCGGTCCCGTGAGGTTCGTGCTCTCGATGGTGGCGAGCAGCTCCCTCGCGGACGCGGAGCGGGCGAGCTGCAGGTCGGCGGCGTCGCCCACCCCGGCCTGGAGAAGCAGGTCGAGCCACGAGCCGAACAGCTTGACGATGGTCGCCGTCGAGAGCCCGGTGCGCGAGAGCACCGCCGTCAGCGAGGGGCGCCCTCCGTCGGCGTGGAGGGCCTGCACCGCGGCGACGAGGCGCGCCCGCGGTCCCTGCGCAGCGCGCTCGATGGCCCGCACGGCGTCGAGGGCCTCCGGGGTGAGGTGGACTTCGCGGCCATCGTTCCATTGCCGCGCGTAGGTCGCGTTGGGGGGGGCACGCGCGATTTCGTCCGACGAGACGCCCAGGAGCTCGAGACGCGCCCGCGCGCGACGGTGGTTGCCCACGAGGTCGAGCACCGTGAGCGCCGTCTTGCCGGGGTGAAGCCGCAGGCCGCGGCCGATCTGCTGGAGGAAGACCGTCGGCGAGTCCGTAGGGCGCAGCAGCACCACGCGGTCGATCTCGGGCACGTCGATGCCCTCGTTGAAGACGTCGACCGCCACGATCGCGTCGAGCCTCCCCGCGCGCAGATCGTCGAGGGCCCGCCCGCGCGCCGCCGCACCGGGGCCGCTGTGCACGCACGCGACGCGCATCGAGGCTCCGCGCAGCGCCTTCGCGGTGTGCTCGGCGTGGGCGATCGACACGCAGAACACCAGGCTCCGCGTGCCCGCGTGGCGCGGGTCGGCGAGGGCCGCGAGCACGCAGTCGGTCCGCGCGCCGCGGAGCATCGCAGCCTCGAGGTCGTCGTCGCGGTACCCGGTCGGGCCGCGGGTGGCCGTGAGCTTCGAGTAGTCGACGGGGTCGGGCACGCCGAAGTAGTGGAATGGGACGAGCCAGCCCACGCGAATGGCTTCGAGGAGCGTGCGCTCCCAGGCCACTACGCCGTCGAAGAGGGGATAGATGTTGGCGCCGTCGAGGCGCTCGGGGGTGGCGGTGAGGCCCAGCACGAAGCGGGCGCGCGATCGCGTGAAGAGACGCTCGTAGCTGCCGGCCGCGCCGTGGTGCGCCTCGTCGACGACCACGTACGCGAAGTCCGCGAGGGTGGCGTCGTCGATCGCGTCGAGGCTCCACACGGAGGCGTACACGTGGTCGGATCGGACGGACTTTTCGTCCTGGTGCACGAAGCCGTGCGTACCCGTGCGGACTCGCTCGAAGGCTTCGCGCGCCTGCACGAGCAGCTCCTGACGGTGCGCGACGAAGAGCACGCGACCTTGGCCGGGCGGGACGACCACGAGGGAGTCGAGCGCCGCGAGGATCGTCTTGCCGAGTCCCGTCGCCGCCACCACGAGCGCCCGCGTGAAGCCCTGCGCGCGCACCGCGGCGAGTGCGGCGAGCACCTCGCGCTGCGCCTCGTTGGGGGTGACCTCGTCGCGGGTGGGCTCCGGGTCGAGGAGCGTCGCCGGAGGTAGGAAGGTGCGCGCCCGCGCCTCCCACCGGGCGATCGCGGCGGCGTCGAGGGGGACGCCCTCGCGCCCGAAGAGGACGTCGAGGCGGTCGCGCGCCTCGTCGAGAAGGGAGGCCGCGCTTGCGTCGTCGAGGGCGAGGTTCCACTCGAGGGCGTCGTGAGCGCCCGTGAGGGCGCTGCTCGAGAGGTTCGACGAGCCGACGAAGAGACTCACGAAGCCGCCGCGCGTGACGATGCGATAGACCTTCGGGTGGAAGTGCCGATCGGGGTCCTCGACGAAGCGCACGTGCGCCTGGGGGAAGTGCGCGGTGAGGGCGTGGAGCGCGTGCAGCGCGTCGGGCCGCGTTCCACCGAGGTAGCAGCCGGCGAGCAGGCGGAGGGCGCAGCCGCGGTCGAGCGCGTCGCGGAGCTCGCGCTGCACGAGCGCGACGCCGCCGCGGGTGACATACGCGACCACCACGTCGAGGTGGGTCGCCTCTGCGAGGAGCGGACGCAGGCCGTCCCACAAGGACGGCGCGTTGCCGGCGAAGAGCCGCGCGCCGTCGCGCGCCGCGAAGACCGACGGCGCAAGGGCCTCGCCCCGGACGAGGCTCCGCTCAGGCATCGCGGGGCGCGTGAGAACGTCGGCGAGGGCGCGCAGCTCGGCAGCGTGGCGCGCGGCGTCGCTGGAGTCTCCGCGCAGTTCGGCGCGCGCGAGGAGCCCGGCCACGCGGTGGGCCTCCTGCGCTGCCGCGACGCGATAGGAATCGGCGGGCAGGCGAACCACCGAGTCAGGCTCGCAGGGGTCACCGAGCCATCGAAGACGATGAACCATTCGCCCTCGAGAGTCGCAGCTTCACGAGCCCCGCGGGGATCACAAAGTCACGAGGCCGCCACGGCGTCATTCGGCGGCTCAACTTGCGTGGCGTCGCGTTGGTCCCAGCCGGGGTTGTACGTGCGACCGTAGGTGCCCCCAATGACCCCAGGTCCGGAGGCTCCGCGTGATGGGGAGCGGGAAGGATCGTTGATCGGCAAGTGCCACGGACCCGAGTCCCGTGGTGTCGCCGCGCGAAGCACCCAGCAGATGGAGCCCCGCTGCCCGGAACGATCGCCGCCTGTTCAGCTGTCGGCGCACCGATCAGGCCATCAACACAGCTCACAGGCACCACGACGACCGACCAAGGGGGCGACGCGGATCCGCACACCTCACCGGCGCGCGTGCCAGGTCACTCGGGAGGAACCCGCGTCGGCGAGGGAACCCTCGAAGTGGTTGTTCGGGGACTACGGCCCCACGGAGCGCTCGACGCTCGCGTTCGGGCCGGTGTACGTCCCTCCGTCATGCCACTGCCGAAGCCGATCCGGGTGTTGTCCCCGGACGAGGTGCGGATTTGTCGCGACGGCGACGCCGCGATCCTGGAGCCCGCGGACGCGGCCGTCGGAACAACCCGCTTCGTCCTGGGCGCCGAGCGCGTGGCGCGCATGACCGACGCGGAGATCCTCGCCGCGTGGAACGAGTCCGTGACCGCGCAGCAGGACTACGCGGACGCCCTGGACCTTCCCACGATCGAGATCCCCCTGGGGCGCCCCCAGCTCGATTTCCACCCGCGCGCCCGCCAGTGGGTACCGCGCGGCCACGTCGTGCGCATGGAGATTCTCGGCACGAGCGACGCCGGCCCGGACGAGCCCTGCGTCTGCGTCGATGGCCGCGACCTCACGGTGTCCGAGTTTCTGGGGATGCTCAACACCTTCGCCGGCTGGGGTGCGCGACTGACCTTCGTGGATGCCCACGCGACCCACGTCGCACCGGAGGTCGAGGTGCGCGAGCCGATGGAGCCGGAACGCTGAGCCTGGCCCCGCGTGCGCCGCCTCCCGCGGCGTCGACGCTGCCGAGCGACACGCGTCGCGATGATCGCGCGCGCCTCGCCGAGGACGCCATGATTACCAGCGGCGATGCCCTCCCGGCGATACGGTCCCGCGGCACCCGCACCTCGACGAAAACACCGATCTCGAGCCGCTCGACGCGGGGCTGCGTGCCGACCTCGCGCCCTACGGCGACTCCTCCCCGGGCTGGGTCGAGCACCTTCTCGCGACCAACAGGCCGGCTGAGGGTGGCGCGACATCCCCGCTGGGAGATCAGGCAACTACTGCCCCGAACCTGCGGACTCGCGCGGTAGATCCATGCCGTGCGCCGTGATCGAACCCCTCCAGCACCGCCGCGCGAACTCGCCACGCGCGTCCGGCGCCTCGCCGCCCTGGCGGCCGAGGCGAAGACCACGGACTTCGGAAGAATCCCGGTCACGCGGCTGACCGTCCTCAAGGCCCTCTGCCGCGACGCGGACGCCGCCGCGCACTTTCTGGTGCACCTCGCCGCCGCGGCCTCGCGCGACCGACTCCTCCGCGACCGACGTCCCCAGCACCTTCCCGAGGTCGAGTGGCGGCACGACCAGGGCCTCGCGACCCGCGCCGTCGGGCGCATGGAGCGCCGCCTCGCGTCCCCGCGGAAGGGCGATGCCACAGCGCTGCCCACCTGCCTCGACGAGGTCGCGCGCGTCCGGGCGGAGACCCGCGACGCCCGACGAGGGCGGGCTCATCTGGGAATGCCGACCGAGCTACCCCTCGCTCGACGACGCCCTCGCGGCCCTGGAGCGGGGCATCGCACCCTGGTTCGCGCGGAACCGCTGAGCCCTGCGACTGCGCCACCGAGAGCACGCACTACTCAGGCGCGTCGAAGAACCGCGACGCGATCGCGCTCCAACATCACCACGCCCGCGTCGTCCCGACCCAGTTCAGCGCCCAGCACGGGCCAGGCTTCGTCCAGGAGTCGCAGAAGCGTCTGCGTCGAAGCGTTGCCCACACCGAGAAGGAGCACCACCGGAGGTGCGCCCCGCACCGCCGCGAGGTCGAGAAAGTCCTTGTCCTTGCTGACGACGACGGCCCCCTCTTCGGCGGCGAGCCGCCAGATCTCAGCGTCGGGCAGGCGCAACCCGTCCGGCAGGTCGACGACGTGTCGGGCCTCGTGACCGCGGGCGACGAGCCAACCGACAAGCCTCGGCGGCAGCTGCGCGTCGATCAGGAACTTCACGCCGCGTCGCGGCGGATGGGCAGCTCCTCGCGCCGCGCCTGTCGAGCCGCGAAGTCGAGGCAGGCGGCGATGTCCTCGCGTTCGAGGTAGGGGTAGTCCGCGAGGATCTCCTCGGTGGTCATGCCGCCGGCGAGGAGTTCCAGGACGTCGGCCACCGCAACGCGCAGACCCCGGATGGTGGGCCGACCGCCACAGACGCCGGGGACGAGGGTGATGCGGAATTCGGACATTGGTGATCTCTCCGGAACGCGGGCCGACGTGACGCTCGCAGGCTACCACCAGGACCGACGTGGCGCGTACGCGAGCGTGCCCGCGCTCGGTACCATCGGTGCTCGACGGACAACGTCATGGACCTCACGTTCACGAGCCCCCCGCTGCCGTCCGCGGCACGTGGCGCTGCCCCCCACTTTGCCCCCCTCGAAGACGAAACGGCTGGAACGACCGGGTACGCCTCAGAAACGGGTTGTGCCGTCATCGAAACGGGAAGTGACGCCTCGAAACGCTTTCCGGGCGGCTTCCCAAGCTGAACGTCGCCGGTTCGATCCCGGTCGCCCGCTCCGAGAAACCTCTAGAGAATCGTGGCCCGTTGCGAGTGACACTCCAACGGGCCTTTGTCGTTCAGGGGGAGTTTCCCACCACCTTTCCCACCACCTCTCCCTTCGACTCGTCGACGCGCAGGGCTTCGCGGAAGCCTGCGAGCGAAACCACCCGCGCGAGGCTCGCGCGCTGCTCGGTCTCGCCGACGGTCGAGTAGTGGCGCTGCATCTCCTCGGTGGCGTGGCCGGAGATGGAGCGCGTGACGAGGTCGCCCACCGCGGCGGCACGGGCGAGGTCCTGGAAGGTCCGGCGCATCGCCCGCGGCGTGATCCGCTTGCGAAGCCCCAGCGCCTTCCGCACCAGGGCGAAGGGCTTGTCGAGCGCCGAGGGCGCTCGGAAGCCGCCGAGGTCCGAGGGGAAGAGCAGCTCGCTCTTCTCGATCTCCTCGTCCTCGGGGAGCGTGTCGACGTGCCAGCGCAGGATCGCGACGAGATCCTCGGGGATCGCGATCCGCTGGCGCTGTCGCGTCTTGGTCGTGTTCATCACCTCATCGCCCACCGTCTGGGAGCGGCGGACGAGGAGCACCCCTTCGTCCCACAGGACGTCGGCCTTCGACCCCTTGCGGCGCAGGGGCCGGAGGGTCGAGGGTCGGAGCCCCGTCGCGAAGCCGAGGGCGGTCATCGCGAAGTGCTGCGGGCAGAGCTCGCGCATCTTCGAGAGGAACCGCTTCGCCTCCTCCACCGTGAGGCTGTTGGGCTCCTCCTCGGTGTAGGTGGGGTGGTCGCTCGTATCGAGCGGGTGGATGCCGCGCATCGGGTTCCGGTCGAGATCGTGCTCCTCGACGAAGGCGTTCACGATGACGCGGAGGATCGCGAGCCGGATGTTGACCGTGCGCGGCGCGACCTTCGCCACGCGCGATCGCTTCTTCGGGGTGTTCGCCACGAGCACCCTCTCCTCCTCCGGCTTCCGCAGGCCCGTCGCCTGCGCGTCGAGCCACTTCTGGATGTCCGCCCGGCGGATCTCATGAACGGCGAAGGTCCCGAAGGCCGGGACGAGGTGCTGGGCGAGCACATCGCCCCAGAGCCGCCTCGTCTTGGCCGACTTGATCTCACCGCGATCGATCTTCCGCGCGAGCAAGGACACCCCGTAGTCGGCGAAGAGCACCTTCGACGGAGTCGGCGCCGCCACGGTCGGGTTCCTCACCGCCCGCAACAGCTCCTGCAGGTGGCTGTAGGCCACTGCGGGGTCGTCCCCGTCGAGGGCGCGCATCACCTCGCGCTGCTTCTTCGTGCGCGGGTCCGTGGCGCGGCCCCGCACCAGGTACCCTCCTTCCTTCTTGCGCCACACGCCCGGCAGGGCCGGGGTGAGCGCGATCTCGTAGCCCCAACGGTTCACGTACGTCGCCTTCTGCTGCTTCGTCTTCATCGGGTGCGCCTCCTTCGGCGGAGGGCAGAGCCGGATGTCCCGCGCTCGATGTAGCAGGCGGATGACCCGTGAGAAAGCGATCGAGATCGGCCCGCCAGAACATGTGCGTGCCGTGCCCTCCGCGCCTTCCCGCGAAGGCGAGCCGCCCGTCGAATACGGCCTTGCGGATGCCGTCGGGCGTCTTGTACCCGCAGTACGCGGCGGCCTCGCGGGTCGTGAGAAGCGGACGATTGATCGATGACATACGACGACCTCCCGGCCCATGGGGCCGACGAAGTGGACGACGAGACGGCACGGCGCCGGGCGCCCTCGCAGCCGAAAGGGTGAGCCCCTTCAATCAGGCCGAACCCCACACATACAGGTTTCGCGTGCGTGCACGATCGGCCTGCCTTCCAGCCGTTTTCGCGCACTTGCCCCGCCCTTGCGGTTGGGGCGGGGGTGAAGGGCACCCTTCGCGCGGATGCTGCCTCGTCGGAGGAGGCATGTGGGAGCGTGAGGTCGTCACGCATCCAGGTGCCCGATGCAATGGGCGAGGTCATGCCCCGCCTCCGGCTGCGGTCGGCAGCACGCTTCGCGCGAAGATGGGAGGCTCGCCCCTCGGCGTCCCGGCGATGTCCGTCATCGAGGCGTATGCGGGGCCCAGGGGACCGCGCGCGGCGACGAGGTCGAACGACGAGCCCCACCACAGGTCCCCCGCCCCCTCGTCGACGAGCGCACGCGCAACGCCTCGCAGGCGGGCAACCGACGGCGCCAGGAAGAGCGGTCGCCATCCGTGCGGCAGTCCCCAGAGCGGAGCTCGTGCCTGCTGGAGCGCGAGCGTGACGTGTCCCTTCTTGCCGACGATGCGCGGGCTGTAGTGCGAGAGGTCGATCTCGACCGCGAGACCGACCGGAGGCTGACCCCGCTGGGTGATCTGCACGATCGCGTCGGGCACCAGGTCGGGCGTGTTCGAGCCGCTCAGCCGGCGCAGGTCGTGGTCGGCCAGAAAGCACGAGGTCGACGCGCCAAGGCGCTCGTCGCGGCACGCCAGGGTGAGGGCCGCGCGGAACTCGTTCAGACGCTCCAGGTGTTGCAGGGTTTCGGCACTGGGGAGCCGGCCCGTGAAGAGCGACTCCTCCGCGACCTCCTCGGCGATGAGAACCTCCGCACCGCGCTCGGAGAGCGTGTACCAGTTGGCCGCGTTGAGGTGCTCGACGTGGCACTTGAGCATCCCGGCGCCGACGAGGCGGGCGAGACGGCGGGAGCAGGTCGACGGCTCGCTGAAGTGGAGCGCGGCGATGATGGGGGTCTGCACCGCGCGGCAGCGACCGACGAGTTCGAGCACCGCGAGATCGCGGTCGGTGAGGCGTCCGACCTGACGTGAAGGCTTCTCATCCCGGCGGCGGCGCGCGGACTTTCGGGGGGCGTCTTCCATGGTCGTCTCCATCACAGCGAGGGGTTCCGAATCGAGAGGCCGCAGGTCGAGCAGGGCGTGTGGCCGTAGGCCGCGTCGCAGTGGCTGCATCGCCACACCGAGCCCTCCCCCGTGAAGCCGCAGGCGCTGCAGCGGACGAGCCCGTACGTGGGCGTCACATGGCCGCGCCCACAGAGTGCGTGGGGGGCGAGCTCGCGGGCGGTCGACGCCAGGGCGCGCAGCGTGCCGACGAGCGCGAGGAGCACGAGCACGACACCCGGGATCCAGCCCAGCGCGAGGTACGCGACGAGCGCGAGGGCGTACATCGCGGCGGTGACGATCCGCCTCACGAGCGACCCCCGCCGTGCTTGCCCCAGCGAGCCGCGCGCCCGACCGCGTCCGGGGTTTGCGACACCGTGCCCTTGGGTTGTCCGCGCCGGCGCCCCCCTGCCGCAGGGGCACCGTCTCCGACGTCTGCGGAGTCGCCCCCGAAGCGCGCCATCGCGTCGGCTTCCATCGTCCGGGCGCGCTCGATGAGTTCGTCACGCGGCACGCCGGTGGCGCCCCGTTCAAGCGCTTCGCGAAGGCCCGCCGGAAGGGCGTCCCATGGGGGCGGGTCGAAGGGGCGCGCGACGATCTCCCTCGGACCGAAGGGCGCGGTCCGCTCGGTCACGATGAAGTGCCTGCCCGCCATCGTCCCCAGCGACGTCACCCTCGATTCGGTCTCCTCCGCTCGCGAGAGGAACTCCACTCGTTCCGGCGGCGGGCCGAAGGGCGGACGGGCCTTCGGCACGCGGCCGGTCCGCGGAAGGAACTCCGAGGACAGCACGGCGTCTTCGCGACCCGAGCGTCCCAGGAAGCGCCAGCGGAGGTTCGTCGAGAGCAAGTGCAAGAAGTCCCTCGGAACCTGGACGAGCGACTGGTTGATGAAGTGGAGGCCCACCCGAAACTGCCGCACGGTCGGCAGCGCGGTTTCGAGCGTCCGCACCGTCGCAGGCGTGAAGGCGAGCTGCGCCTCGTCGAGGAAGACGAGGGTGTGTCCGCGGATCTGCCGGGACGACGAGAGCGCGGCGAAGCAGAGCGACTGCAGCGCCAGCGCCGCGATCGCCCGCCGCGCCCCTTCGGCGCCGAGCGGCGTCCCGGAGAGGTCGAGGACCGAGACCGACCCGGGCTCGAACGCGCGCTCGAACGAGATCGTGGACGACGCGCAGAGAGCGCCGCGGATCCCGGCATCGAGCGCCAAAAGTCGTTCGATGCGGCTTCCCAGGCCATCGATCGTCGCCGCAGACTCTCGGGAGAAGCGGTGCAGGATGTAGGAGGCGACGAGCGGCTCCTTCGAGCGGCGCGCGAGATCCTGCAGCACGGTCGGCTCGTGCAGGCAGAGGCGCAGGAGGTTGATCGGCATCGCGTGCTCGATGGCAAGCGCCAGGAGCATCGTGAGCGCGGTCTCCTGCCGTCCGCCCAGCGCGGACCCGAGCGCGTTCTCCAGCACCTCGGCGATGGTGCCCGCCTGCACGATCGGCGGCGCGTGGGGCGTCGCCGCAAGGATGTTCCACTCGGGCAAGGTCTTCCCGCGGAAGAACTGCGCCGTGAGCAGCCGCGAGAGCACGGCGCGGCGGCGCTCCGTCGAGGCACCTTGTAGCCGCGCCCCGAGCGCACGCAGCACGAGGTCGGCGAAGTTCCCCTGGAGCGCGATGACGATGACGGCGACGGGCTCGCCGGACACGAGGTGTTCGAGAACCGAATCGACGAGTGCTCCTGCGGCACGCGTCTTGCCCGAACCCGTCGATCCGCTGGTGAACCCATGTGTTCCGTCGAGATCCGTCAGGGGGATCCGATAGGGCACCCTGTCGAGGCTCTCCCCGAAGGCCACGTGCGGCGTACGGGCGCGGCGGTGCATCTCGTCCCTGAAGGCGTGGTCCTCCGCATCTCGATCCCCGAGGAGGAGGGTCCGGTCGCGCGCGATCTGCTCGCGGGCGCGTCGCACCTCCTCGCTCCGAGGGACACCGAGGAAGAAGCGGGTCACGCGACCGCTCACAGCGCACCTCCATCAAGATCCGGCGGTGGGAGACGCCCTCGCTCGCGGCGACGATCCGCGTCGCGCTGCTGCGCTGCGCGGCGCCCCTCCTCCCCGCGCGCACGACGGCGCAGGAGCCAGATGCCGATCGCGACGTGCCCCGCGACGACAAGGGCGCCGCTCGCGAGGTGCTCGGGGCCGACGACCACGACCCGCGGCAACGGCGTAGCCGAGGTACCGGACGCGATGCCCTGACGGACCGCCCCGACTTCGTGCCGTACGAGCGGAAGGCACACGAGGGCGAGCACGACCGCGGACCCCGCGCGAGCGGCCAGTCCTTCGAGCTCCCGCCACCCGACGACGCGTGCGAGCGCACCCGCCGCGACGATGAGCATGACGAGACTCCACAAGAGTCCTTCGAGCGATTGCATGGGCACACGACTCCTTCCGCTCCGGGCACGCGCCGCGTGACCCCGGAGCACCAGTGGCGGTTCGATCGAGAAGGCGGGGCGTCGCGCCTGTTGGTGAGGGCGCCCCGCGAGGGCGTGTCAGTCCGACGTGAGGACGGGCGAGGTCGGGGTCAGGGTGTCGGAGCGCAGGGTGTCGATCGCGAGCGTCGCGTCCCGTCCGTTCGACGAGCCGGACCCGCGCAGGAGCGTCCCGAAGAGCAGCTCAAGCGCGTTGCCACGAGCGAGTTCGGGGCGCTCGGCCAGCATCCGGACGATCGCGGGGGGCTCGCGGAGCGACCTGAGCGTGCGTCGATCGTCGATCGTGGTCGTGGCCCGCCAGGAGAGCCGCCCATCGACCTGCCGCCGCCGGGCCTCGTGGATCCGCAGCCCGCCGTCCGTCACCTCCGCAACGAGGAAGTTCATCCCCCGGCGGAGCGGCACGGCGGGCTTCTTTGCGACCGCCTCGATCACCGCGCCGGGCTCCCCGAAGGAGGCCCGCACGTCGATGAGCAGCGGCATCGAGGTCTCGCCGTCGAAGGTCACGTCGATCGGTGCGTGCTCCGGCAACACCCCGGCCGTGAGGCGGGCGAGTTCTTCCCCCGTGTGACGGGCGAAGGCCGCGCGCAGGCGCGGCTCCATGAGCTGGTGGGACGCGCGGGCGTTCTCCCCGAACACCTCTCGGGAGCCCGACCGGGCCGTGACCCGGGCGAGCGACTCGAAGAAGGCCCGCGCCTCCGCCCGCCGCTCGTCCTCCCCCGCCGGGAGGACGAAGCGCAGTCCGAGCATCCTCCCCGTCGAGGGCACCATGATCAGGTACCCGAGCGAGGGAAGGCGGCGCTGTCCGAGGACCACGAGGCCGCTCGCGAGGGTGGCCGCGTTGTCGACGTGGAAGACGTTCGCGTCGACCACCTCACCCGAGAGCACGTCCTCGGCGCGTGCCTCGATCGCCTCCGCCTCGATGCCCCCCCGCCGGGCGAGCTCGGCGGTCTCCTCCGCACGGCCCGGCGCGGGGTCGGCGTACAGGACCTCGATCTCCGCGGCGACCGAGGTGCCGTTGAACGTCTGCAAGGCGGTGAGGTTCTCGCGGGCGCCGCGGTTCGCGCCGCTGTTCAGGAGGCGCTTGCGCGAGCGGGACCGGACCGGGATCTTCGTGCTGGCCATAGGTGCCTCCTTCAGCGTCCGTTCGAGGGGGTGAGGGCACCGGCGCCACGGGGGCCGTCGCCCGCGTCGGGACGCTCGGTCGCCAGTGCGAGCTCGTAAGCCGTCCCATACCCGGCGCGCAGCTCGGCGTTCGCGCGCGTCCAGCGGCCCTGGGCCCGATCCAACCGCGTGAGGAACTGCTCGGCCGCCTCGACGCGGCGCTGCTCCGCCCGGAGACGCCCGCGGACGAGGGCGACCTGGCGCGCGAGTTCGAGCGCGGGGGCTCGCTTGCCCTCCAACCAGACCGCGGCGAACGACGGACCGCACGCGATCGCGATCATGATGACGGCCTCGCTCCACGCGACGAGCGGCGGCACGTCGGCGGCGTCGGACCCCATGACGCGCGCGAAGGCCACTGCGGCGACGAGCCCCCCGAACACGAGGGGGAGCAGGTAGCGTCGCAACGGAATGGTCGCGAGCGCGGAGAGCGGGCGGCGCGCGACGGGATCACTCCCCTTGCTCGCCGCGGCGCCCGGAGCCCCAGGCTCGGGGTCGTCGTCGGGCGGCACCGGTACCGCCGGCTGGCTCGGCGTCGACGTCGCGGCGACCGTGACCTTGGTGAGGCCGATCATCGCGAGGGTAAGCGCGAGGGCCGGGAGCGGACGGTGCTCGGCGGGGACCCCGAGGGCCCGGAGGATGAGGAAGCTGCCCGCCACCTCAAGCCCCCAGACGACAACGAGCCCCACCGTGTATCGCCAGGGCGTTCCGACGAGGGCCTGGACGTCCTCGCCCCGGCGCAGGTCCTCCCGCAGCTCCTCCAGGCGGCCGGTGTCCGCCACCTGCCGGATCGCGGTCCGGTACTCGTAGCTCTCGCGGGCCACGTCGGCGGGAGGGAGCCCGAGCGTGTTGGTGATGAAGCGGTCCTTGCCATCGACGCGACCGCGCGCGTGCCGCTTCGCTTGAGACATGGCGAACAGGTTGCCAATGATGTTCATCGAGTCCTCGTGGTGCTGCTGGGAGTGGTGGTGACGGGACCGGGCGTGCCGGCGTCGGCGACGTCGGCGAAGAGCTGGCCGAAGTCGGGCAGCTCCGTGTGGAACGTGACTTCACGAGCCCCGGCGCCGCGGAGCGCGGTCGTCCAGAGCAGCATCAGGGCGCGCTCGCGCCCCATGGTTACGGGGCAGTGGCGACGAGCGATCGGGCCGCGCTCGCCCACGACGAAGTGGACGCGGGTGTTGGCGTAGGTGCCCGGACCCAGGAGCCCCCGCCGCCTCAGGCGCGCCACGAACTCCTGCGGAGTCGGCAGACGACCGCACTCGAAGTCCCCGACGTCGGAGAACTGGCGGAGGTCGGTCGCGGCGACGACCTCGACGGGGATCCCGCGGGTGGGCCCCAGGGCGAGCTTGTCCAGAGACTCCGCGATCGGACTCCGCAGGGGAGCCACGGCGACGAGCGCCGCCCCGAGCGGAGCACACAATGTCGGACGGATGCTCCGCACGAAACGATCCTCCGCAGCGCGCGCCGCGCGCTCTCCCCGCTCCTCCCGCGGGGGAATCGACACCGAGCCCAAGAGGCGCGTCGCCGCCACCGACTCGCCCATCAGGTGCACTTCGAGCCGGGACCCGGGGCGCTGGTAGACCTCGTGAGCCAGCCCCGAGACCGTCTGAAGCGCCAGACCGTGGTCGCAGGGAGCGACCTCGCTCCGATCGCAGAGGAAGCGGACGATGCGAGGGGCCTGCACGGGCGAGTCCTCGACGCCGAGCGTCGTGAGGGTCCGATGGAAGGCGTTCGCGTCGCGCTCCTTGCAGCCCGCGCCGACGCCGGCCTGGACGACCGCGGCGACGGCGAGCGTGAGCCGGAGCGCCCGCGAGACGAGCGTGAGCGAAGCGCAGACCCCGGGCGCTTTCCCCGCCCGCCTTCCCCCGGTGCTGAAACGGACGGCGAGTCCGTACTCCGTGTCCCCGACGCAGCGCCGCCCGCCTGTCGACCCCAACAAAGTCCGTGCGATCACGTTGGCCATGACGTTCCTCCTCCAGCGATGGGAGGCCCCGACGCTTCCGCGCGATCCCGAGGCGAACCACTCGCCAGGACCGGGAAGTGCCGTGCTTCTCACGCCGCTGCCCCCGCCCCCGACTCCCGTCGGCGGACGACTTCGCAGCGGCCTACCTACCTTTGTGGGTGGACCGAGACGACCGTTACAAAACACCCTCGCGCACTGCCTCGACGGGCTGACGTTCCCGCTCGACGCTTTTCGGAGAACCTTCCCGGAACCTGCGGACGGACGCGTTGTCACGACGCCGGACCCCCGCGAGTCCCCCCCACACGGAGCACACGACCACCGCAGATCCGCCGCGCTTCGGCGCTACCAGTTCAGGATAGTCACCGGCAGACGCTGTCCTCCGCTTCTGAGCTGCCCCCTCAGCACCGAGCTTCGGCCGGTGAACCGTGGCGGAGAACTCCATGCCGATCCTGAGCGGTGTCCAACAGCCCCTTCGTGTCATCCCGCGGAACCTCAAGACGCGCCTCGCGAAGCTCATTCAGAGGCGCTTCGTGTGGATCGTCCCACTGCGACCGAAGACCCCAGGAGAGCGCAAGCGGCTCCCGTCGTGGGTGCGAGAGGTGTTCGCGCACGATCCGCACATCACCGAGACGGTGCTGGCGGATGTCGAGCTCGCCCTCCGCAGGACCGAGAACGCGCCAACAAGCGAAGACGCGTTGTGGCCCTGGCTGAAGTGCGTGGCCTACCGGATCACGCGTGAGCACGCGTTCGCGGAGGCCCCCCACCTCGCCGCCTTGGAGTCGCCACCCGAACAACAGTTCGACGCCCCAGACCGGAACGACGACCCGCCGGAGTTGGACGAGGATCCCGCCTCGTCCCGGCCCACGCCATCGGAGATCGTCGAGATGCGCGAGCTGCTCGCGCACGCTCTCGCGGCCTGGGGTGACAGCGAAAGGGACCACAACCTGCTCAGGACGTTGCTCAGTGAGAACGAGGACGGGAACGAGGGGAAGCAGGAAGGTGCCCAAGGGGCCGCCTGCCGCCGCAGAAACCTCGCCTACCGCCGCCAGCGGGTGCGAGAGTCGGTCGACTTTTCGCTAGACTACGCGGTAAAACGAGCCGCCTAGCGCGCTGCCTTGACTGATGTAGGTGGATGTGGTAGGGTAGCTCGTTGATCGCGCTATCCGAGGCAGCCGATCGGCGGTAGCATCCTGCAGCGCCCATGTCAGTCAGCGATCGTCCTCTCCAACGGACCGTCCGCATCCCGCCAACTGCGAAGCAACGTCTTCGCGCGGGCTGGGGGCGGTTCGTCTCGACCAGACATGAGGTATCGGAGTGCATGCGGCATCTTCCGGCGACCTCCGTCTCGTTGAGGCCGGACTCCTTCAACCCCATCAGAAGGAGCGTTCATGACTGACAAGCATTCACTCACGCCCACCGCAGAGAGTGTTGCCTTCTGGCGGCGTCACAACGCGTTCTTCGACGCGACCGTGGACGCCTTCCTCGCATCGGGTCCGAGCCACGCCAACGAGGCGTACAACCTCGACGACTTCGACGACGAGATGCCCGATGGCAAGGAAGGACACCGAGAGGCGAAGTAGAGCAGGTCGGGGCTGCACTGCCCGACCCACGAGGAGCCAACTACGGCTCCTCGTTTCTATTCCAACCAAGAACCTGAAGGGAGCACTCGATGGAGCCGGTCCAGCGGAGAGTTATTCGGATATTCGATGAGGACGGCGATCACCCTCGTATCGAGCACGTGACTACTCGCCGCCCGGGAACACCGACGGTGAGCTATCAGTGCACGGATGCCACCAGCGTGAAAGACAAGAACCCGGACAACTTTCCGGGCTGGGTGCTGGTTGACAGCAGCTTTCCGGGCTTCTCGAATCCCAGCCTCCTCATGAACTACATCCGGATCCTGAAGAGCGAAGACGAGCCCCGTCGCAGCAACTGGGCGCGTGGGCAAGAACTCGAACAGCACCTCCGCACGCTTCGCTCGATCTTCACTCCATCCGCACCGTATTCCAAGAATCATCCGGCAAAGACCAGGTTGGGTCCCGATCAGGGCTGGTTGCGCCGCCTCAAACCTCCCGTCGACCGACACCGTCACAAGGCCAACCTCGAAGCCACTTTTGAGATCCTCGGCAAAAGCGGTTGGAAGGCTCCGGCGCAGGGCGAAGTTTTCCAACCGCCTTCAGCGCACCCTCGCTTCGGCCGAAACCGCTTCCTCGTCCTTTCCAACACCCTTTTCAATCAAACGTACTTCTACCCGGAGATCATCGTTGGAGCGCTGACCCCCCTGGCGAACCCCGAAGCCGATCGTGCCCAGGCAGAGGCCGAGGGACTCATCCCGGTCGAGGTAGAGTCGCTCGGAGGAACCTTCGTGCTATGGCCCAGCCTCGTCCAGACGATCTCCTTCTCGGTCTCATGGTTCGAGGAATGTTACGGATGTCACGATCCCGAGAACCATCGCCCAGAGCGGTGGCGAATCGAGGGAGGGGCTCTCGACGGGCATTGCCTGTGCTGTGATGGCGCCGTCGACGGACCCATCTGGCCCCAGCTGATCGGAAAGGTCGCCGACGAGGACATGAAGCGCGCCATCGACGGGGTCACTCGTCACTTAAGGCTGCTGTCATCATGAGTACCGGCAAGTTTGAACCGCCGACGGATTGGATCATCCCGGTAAATCGGCATCCGACTTACTCCGTTGAGGACTTCGTCGACACACCCTATCCGCATCCAACGGCGGTCCTTCCCGTGGGCGCTGGCAAGCGAGCCGGCGCGCTCGCGGACTGGCAGTTCCAAAGCGTCGCGGGCGACTCGCGGAAAAACGCGTTTGATGTCCGCGCCAGATGGAACGACAGTCTGATCGTCGTTGGGTGGCGCATCCACCGCTACGTCGCCGGCGGGCACGTGTGGATCGGCGTCGGCACTGTGTCCGACCAGACGACCGAGCGGTGGTTCGAGGCTGATATCGCGCGCCCAGGTTGGCAGACCTGGGACCTGGACGTGATGGAGTTGCCCTTTGTCCCGACCAAACACCCCTGGTGGCTCGAGATCGTCCTGAATCCCCCCGCACGTCGTGACCGCTCGACATGATGGAAACAGCGATCGGCTTCCCCTGCGTCGACGAGAAGGACGAGGTGTCCTTCGTTTCTCTTCGTCTCGGCGGAGGCAAGGATTGGGTCCCGCTGACCTACGATCAAGAGGTGAATCTTGGTTTGCAGACTGCCCGCCTGAACGTAGTCTCTCTCTTCCCCGACTGGACATTGGAGGCAGTCTGGAGCGTCAGACTTGATTCGGCTCAGACGCGGCGCCCCGTGGAAGGGCTGTCGGCGACCCTCGCAGGGATGTTGGCCGCTGCCGCGTTCGATCACGGACGCTACGAGCTTCGATCGCCGTGGAGGAGTACTCCCAAGCTCTGGATGACCGGACTCGTCCAACGCCCCGAGTTGAAGCTCGCGGCCGTCGACGCGGATGGATTCTCAAAGAAACTCCACGCGTTCCTGCAGGCTCCCGACGATTGCAGGGTCTTCGTCGTACCTGCCACGAATGCGCCGGAAGACGTCCTACGACGAGTGCCTCAGGGATGCCGAGTGACGGTCGTCCCTCTGTCGCATGCGGCGGAGCGCATGGAGGCTGCACAGGAGGGCGAGAAGGTGATCGTCACCGTGGGCGAGCATGAGATAGCAGCGCTGTTTTACGTCCTCTTCGGGGTGGAGGCGGGTCCTTCGCGCACGACGCAGTCGAGTGGTTCGAGCGGTATCGAAGACGTGGCCAGTGCGCCGAAGGTTGACGATCTCCACGCTGTCGACGGGCGCATCCAACGTGCGAGGCAGGCCGAAGACTGGAGCGTGCTCTCCGAACTCCTCGCGGAGAAGTCCGGAGGCGATGCGCCGCCCGAGGCAAAGGCGCTCCTCCTTGTGGAGAGGGCGAATGTGCTACTCCACCAAGGGCAGGATCCCGCGAGCGCGGCGGCCGTGTGCACCTCTGCACTCAATCTGCATTCCGCCAACGTTTCGGCGTGCGCGATCCTCGCCGAACTCCTGGAGTCCCATGCTGGGATCTCCGACGATCTAGTACCCATCGCCGAGAGGAGCGCGCAGAACCCTTTCGTTCCGGTCGCCACCCGGGACCGTCTCTGGATGGCGCTTGCCCATGCGCACATCCGCGCATGGCGACCGAACGAGGCCCTGGAAGCGTGGGCACAATGCGCGGAGATGCCTCCAGAACTGGCCCTGCAATGCTCAAGGCTTCTCGTTTCGAATGGTCGACACTCGGATGCCTTAGAGGTTCTCACGTTCAAGGTGCGGGTGGATAAGATCCAACCGGCGAAAGCTCGGACCGCCTTCTTTCTGTCAGCGATGGACATCTGCGACTCCTGCATCGACGGGGACTCCCCGATACTTGGTCTAGCGCCGAGCTATTGGATGGAGAGGCTGCTGGCTGAGGAGTGGTTGCTGGCTAGCCCTCCCTCCTCGCCGGACGTCCACGAGACCCTGATACGCTTCGCGAGTCGTCACTTTTCCGGCGGCGAACACACCTCGATCCTGTGCCGACGCTACCTGCTAGAGTTGCTCCAGCGGCACTCCCCGGACCGTGAGTTGCGCATCACTTCCGCTATGAAGCTGCTATCCGATCACTACTACGACGAGAGCTGTCGTTCGCAACGCGCGCAAGTTCTCCTCGACCTCGCAGAGGAGTATTCGCCTACGAACCAGCGCGAGACCTCTCGTTTGTGCGCGGAGGCGTACTTAGCGGCGCCCAGAAACGAAACCGTCCGTCGCTGGTTTATGCTCGCCCCTGAGGAAGAACGTCGCGAGCTTGACGACGATCATCTCCTGCTTCTCGTCTGTGATCGAAAACTCGACAAAGAGGCCATGGGTTCTGCGGTAAACCTGCTCTATGAGCACTGGGAAAAATCGGCTCTTCCGCGAAAGCGGGGGCGCTGGTTCACGCGGCCTGACGCTGCGGCGGGGGTTGCAGGCCGAGGGCGAGGAATCGCTGGATGCCGTCGTCGCTGCGAATCGGATTGGCAATCA
>SCUS01000044.1 GCA_004297725.1 Myxococcaceae bacterium
CCGGCGCGGTACTCCTCGACGGGTCGCACATCGAGGACGGTGACCTCGCCGCGTCGGACCTTTCCGAGCAGGTCATCGCTCCCGATCGCCTCGGCGCCCCTCCGGCCCTCGAAGTAGGCGCGGGTCGCCTGATCGACCTCGGCGAGGCGCGACTCGGCCAGGCCCCGCAACGAGACGAAGAACCGGCACACCTCATCGTCGGCGAGGCGGTACTCGACGTAGAGGCCCTTCTTCTGGGCCTCGACGAGCCGCGCCGCCCGGAGGATCTTCAGGTGCTGGGAAGCGTTGGCCACTGAGAGGGAGCTCAGCCCGGCGAGCGCCTCGACGGTGCGAGGGCACTGGCACAGCAGGTCAAGCAGCTCGACGCGCTTGGGCGAGGAGGTGGCCTTCCCGATGCGGGCGAGCTGCTCGTAGATGCCGTCCTTGAAGCGCCGGTGGGTGGTCGTCATGTCGACGTATATTCAATCGTACGCTTGAATAGTCAAGTGGCGGAGCAAGGGTCCGTCGGCGCGAGCGCGCCCCGTGGCATCGCGTCACATCGCCTTCACGGCGCAACGGCGTCGAAGTGCTGCGACGGCAAAGCTCTCGTCCCGGTACCGGAGCGCCTGCCGACAGTGCTCGGTCTCATCGAGGCGCCGCCGCCGTCGGCGCCGCCGTCGGCAGTTGGTGCTGATCCCTCCATCGCGCACTCTCCTGTCGAAGGCTCCGACGGGAACGGCGTCGCGTCAGTGCCCGCAGCGCATCCCGCCGCTCGCGGACATCATCGACTGGCTGTGCATCTGCATGCGGCCCATCATGCCGTCCATCGCCTGCTGGTGGCGGCCCTCCTCCGCGCGCAGGGCCGCGCTGTCCGTGATGGCCGCCATCGAACTGCGGTGCGTGCGGCACTCCCGTTCGACGTCGTCCATCGCGCCCATCATCGCCGAGCCGTCCATCGATCCACAGTCCATCATCTGTCTCACGTCACCGCGCATGTCGCCCATGTGGCCGAGCGTTCGAGTCAGGTGACCCTCCTCGACGGCGGCGACCTCGGCGCCCGCGGCGGCTGACGCGTGCGAGGCGATCTCAGCCCGCACGGAGACCATGCGCTGATCGTACTGACCGAGGTGATCGGACATCATGTCGAGCCCGCACGACGCGGTGAGCACGGACATTCCCAGAGCGAAACCCAGGTTTCTGATCATCGGTGCTTCCTCTCTCCTCCTTGTAGCCGCCGACGTGACGTGCGCATCCGCGCGTGGGACACGCTCGCGATGGCGTCCGCGGGGAGTCTCTGCACGTTGATCTCGAGCAAAAGGCGCGCCCGTCGAATACACGCGATTAGGGGTCATCTCTTGCGACGTCTTGCGCGAATAAGCGCTCTCAAGTGCACCGATTGCGCGCTCGGATTCGCGCTCGGATCACGCACCGCCGGGCGGGCGCACGGCGCACGGCGCCCTCATTCTCGAGCGCTGCGCATCGAACGCACGTGAGGCGAGTAGATGCCGTCCGGGTAATGCTGCAGGAACCGGTCGGCCTCGCGCTCGACGCCGACTCGCGTCGCGTCGCGGGCGCGAGCCCGGAAGGTGAGGTAGTCCCGCTCCTCCGCGAGGTCGGAGCGCGGGAACCGCCGGGCGTGGTCGCGCAGTACGGCGAGGGACAGGGCGGTCTCCCCGCTCGCGAGCGGTTGTCGCGCGCGCTCGAGCGCCGCTGGCCCTCCATCGCCGGGGTCAGCGCTCACGACGGACGCGTGGGCGAGCGCGACCCGCGCGGTGACGGGTTCGATGGGCGCGACATCGTCATCGGAGGCCAGCGGCATCGGCAAATTCCTCTCCGGGGCTGATGATGGAGTCCGGGTCGGCGACGGCGGCGCCGGCGACGAAGGATGCGAGATTGTCGGTGGGCGTGCTTCGCGATGGGCCACCGAGGGGCCCGCGACGCCGACGATGCCCAGCGCGACGACGACCCCCAGCGCCGGCCACCAGCCGGTGCTTGTCGCGGCTGCGCCGCCTGGCGTCGCGACGGCGGCCGCGGATGCGCGGCGGACGGCCTCTGGTATCGGCGGAGGGCCGCCTCGGGCGGCCTCGAGCAGCCGCTGGATCTCGCGGGGAGCCCCGCCGCGCGGATCACTCCATCGAGTGGGATCGTCACTCATGGAACTCCCGCACCTCCGATGGCAAAACGTAGTGGGACGCCCGAAACCACAGCGCTGGATGGCCACTTCTCCACGCGGCCTTCACGGAATTGCTGCGAACCTGTCCCCCGCGTGATCGTTGATGGCCCATGGGAGGACCGCGAGGTCTCTGTACGCGGCGAGTTCACGGATGTGACCCGCCATCACTCTTCGTGCCGCGAGCGAATCCGAGATCCGCGTGTGCCTGACACCAGCGAGCGGCGGGATGCGTGACGGTCAGCCCAGTTACGGTGGTGTGACCGGACGGGTCACAACGTAACGGCGTGACGACTCATCCCGGAAGTGCTGGCAGGTCGCCGGTCTCCCTCCGCTACGGCATTCCTCCGGTGACGTGCCAATGGGAGATGCCGTTCGGCGCCTCGCCGACGGCGATCGTGGCCACGGCTCGCCGCGCGGCCGTGTCGACCACTGTGACCGTGTTGTCCGCGACGTTCGTGACGAACGCCGTCATTCCGTCGTCGCTCGCGACGACGCCGTGAGCGCCGCGGCCGACCTCGATCGTCGCGGTGACCGTCGCTGACTGAGCGTCGATCTCGAACACCTTGTTCGACGCAGGCCG
>SCUS01000045.1 GCA_004297725.1 Myxococcaceae bacterium
CCGACTCCGCGGTTGCGGACGGCCCTTCGGGCCTGCAACCGCTGAAGTCGGATCCTGGCGCTGATCGTCCCGCCTTCGCGGGACTCTCTGCAGGCGCATCGAGCGCTGGAGCGCTCGATGAAGAGGACGTAGGTGCTCACGCGCAGCAGCGGGACAAGGCGCTGAGCGTCGCAGGGAGTTCCATCGCGGCGGTCGAGACCCAACCGACGGTTGCGCCAGCAACCGGCGCTCCTGCAGGAAGCCCTGCGAAGGCAGGGCGCTCATCTCCAGGCTCCCACTTCAGCGGTTGCAGGCCCGCTCGCGGGCCGCCCGCAACCGCGGAGTGGGCGCTCTCTCACGAGACGCTCATCTCCAGGACGACCTTGCGCAAGGTCACCAAAGGATTCCGGGAAGGATCGGTGTTTCAATCCCGGGAGAGGGGCCCGCCAAAGCGGCCAAGACCGACAGGAAGACAGTATCAGGAGCGCCCGGCGCAGCGGCGGGCGTAGCGGGTCGGCGTCTGGCCGATCTGCTGCTTGAAGTCGCGGATGAAGTGCGACTGGTCGGTGTAGCCGAGCTCCGCGGCGAGGTCGGCCCAGGTGCCCGGAGAGGCGCCCCAGCGGGCGACGCGCTCGGCGGCCTCCTGCACCCGCGCCCGGCGGACGACCTGGCTCGCCGGGACGCCGACCTCCTGGAGGAAGAGCCGCTGGATCGAGCGCATCGAGAGCCCCGCCCGCTCGGCCAGCAGGTCGACGCGCACCAGCGAGGGATCGCCCTGGAGCAGCGCCAGCAGCGAGGGCACGCGAGGCTCCGAAGCGGTGTCCCCGGAGGGGGCGCGCTCCGTGAAGAAGGCCTCCATGAGGGCGATTCTCTCGCGGTCGTCGTCGGTGGAGGCGACGGCTTCATCGAGGCGCCGTCCGGCCTCTCCGTAGAGCGCCTCGATGGGGAGCTCACGGTTCTTGAGCGAGGCCATCGTCCAGGGAGGAGGGAGGAAGGGGACGAAGCCTCCAGGGCGGAACTTCGCGCCAAGCACCCAGCCGACCCCGGAGAGATGGGCGACGAAGCGCGCGGTGTTCACCCCGTGCACCCCGGGGCGATGGGTTCCGCACACCACGTTCACCGCGGGGAAGGGGAGCGTCTCCTGCGCGTAGGGGGCTGCGCCCCGGAGGTCCCAGCGCACGACCCAGTAGCGGTCGATCCAGCGGGAGAGGCGCTCCGAGGGCGCGTGGCGGGACAGCGCGAAGCGCCCTTCGCCGCCATCGGGAGCGAGGATCCCCCGGCGGTCGATCGGCGACGGGCCCTGCGGCTTCGACGAGGAGCGCGGCACGTCGCGTTTCTACAATACCCGGGGCCGATCGGGCGGCTACGAAGGCCCTCATGACCACCCAAGCCCCCGTCGAGGGCGGCTGCCACTGCGGCGCCGTCCGGTTCAACGTCCACGCTGCCCGCCCGGAGAAGGCCTACGCCTGCAACTGCTCCATCTGCTCCCGCGCAGGCTGGCTGCTCACCTTCGTCCCGGCCGATCGCTTCGAGCTGCTCTCCGGCGCCGACGCCATCCAGGACTACCAGTTCGGCAAGAAGCACCTGCACCACGGGTTCTGCCGCCACTGCGGCGTGCGCTCCTTCTCCCGAGGGACCAGCCCCGAGGGGGGAGAGACCGTCGCGGTCAACCTCCGCTGCGTCCCCGCCTGGAAGGCGACCGAGCTGCCGGTCGAGACCTTCGACGGCGCCTCGCTCTGACCCTTCAGGGGCGCACGGTGACCGAGCGTCGCGACACCACGTGGCCGTCCCACTCCAGCGCGAGCATGTACTCGCCGGGACCCGGCATCAGCGCCTCCACGATCGGCCGCACGTCGCGCACGACCTGACCCGTCGGGAGCTCGCTCCAGGCGGGCAGCATCGTGCCGTTGTTGAAGGCCAGATCGAAGGCGGGAGAGAGCTCGCCGTTGACCCGCAGCCGCAGCCGCTCTCGCTGGGGGCGAACCGCCGCGGCGCCATGGTTTCTCGCGGAGATCTCCAGCGGCGTCGTGGCGCGCGCGCCCATCGTGATGGGGCTCGAGATGGTGACGAACCACTGGAGGTCTCGCACCGCCGGAGGGAGGCCATCGCGCGGCGGCGGCGGCGCACCGTAGGGCGCCATGATCAGCGGGTGCGACTCGGCGCGCTGCGGCTCGCGGGCGCGGGTCGCGTCGACGGTGGCCTCCCCTCGGCCGTGGCAGGCGCCGAGACTCAACGTGGCCCCGAGGGCCGCGATCACCGCCCTCGACGCTCCCCGCGGCAGCTCCAGCGCCTGCGTTCCCACAGCAGGGACGGCCGCGCCGCAGAAGGGACACCGGGGCTCATCGACCCGCATGTGCCGCACACACCGCTCACACACCACCAGTGCGATCGTCATCCGCGCATCCTCTCACCCATCGCCGCGAGCGCCGCGTCCATCGCCGAGCACTCCTCCGCCGCCGTCACGTCGGCGCGCTCCCGGTTGATCGCGCCGTACACCGCCATCGCCAGCAGCGTCACCGCCCGCCGCGCATCGCCCGCCAGCCAGCGCGCCACCACCGGGTGCCTCACCGCCACCCGCGCCACCCGCGAGCCCGACTGGTAGTCCACCATCGCGTCCCGGGCTCCCCGAGGCGCCTCCGTCCCCTCCAGCGTGTGCAGCATCTCCGGGGCGAGGCCCAGCGCGCGCAGCTCGCCCTCCACCCTCGACGCCCACGGCCAGGCCACCGAGCGCGCGGCGCTCACCTTCACCGCGGGCTCCTCCCGCCTCGGCTCCGCCTCCGCCCGAGGCGCGCTCGCCACCGGCTTCGACGGCTGCGGCCTCTCCTTCGCGGGCTCCTTCGCCTTCGAGGGAGGAGCGCTCACCGTCACCACCGGGGCCTCGTCCGCCGAGAGCATCCCCGCCTCTCGCAGCACCGCCATCCACGGCGCCTTCGCCTCCGGGACGAAGTACGCCTTCTCCGTCCGACCATCACCCGGCGGAACCACCCGCAGCGCCCGGTCGTCCTTCCTCGCCGTCTGAAGCTGCTGGAAGGTCGTGCGGGTCCCCGGCAGCCGCAGCGTCCTGGAGGCGTCGCGCATCGTCGCGCCGGTGAGCACGCCCGCCAGCGCCGCGCGGGTGAGCAGCACCGCGTGCCCTTCGCTCTCCGCGCTCACTCCCTTCGCCCCGAACCACACGTCCAGCAGCCGCCGCCACGCCCACGAGACCACCGCCTCCAGCAGCTCGTCGCGCTCCTTCCCGCCGCGCACGACCCGGTGCAGCCACAGCCGACCCGAGAGCGGCGCCGCGCCACCGTGCTTTCCCCCGGTGCGCGCCTTCCACAGCGTCGACTGCTCTCCGGCCATCACCTCGATGGACCCTGGCGATCCGTCGGGCTCCAGCCAGAGCCAGCCCGCCGAGTGCGCCACGCCGCCCCGCCACGCCGGGCTCTTGGGGTCGTGGGCCGCCACCGATCCCAGCGGCGCCTCCTTCTCCGTCGGACCCAGCGTGCGCCGCAGCGTGCCCAGCGCGAGGTCGACCGCGCGCTGCCTCGCCTGCGCCATCGCCAGGTCGGGCACCGGCCCGCTGCGCGTCGCGTCCGGCGTCAGCTCCGGCGCCTCCAGCGCCACCCGCGCGGGCCACGGCAGCTCGATCGGGCTCTCCCCCAGCCGACGTCGCCCACGGTACCAGGCCACCGTGCTCCCGGGCGGAGCGTCGCTGTCCAGCCAGCAGACCTCCCCCTCCGCGCCCTCCGCCTTGATCGGGCTGCGCACCCGCACCCGCACCGAGCCGTCCACCGGGGCTTCGATGCGCGAGGCCGTCGGCGACCGGTCCCAGGCCAGCGCGCGCAGGGCCGCTTTTACCGCCCCGGTAAGGTCTCGCCCCTTGCGCAGGGTCTGTAGCCACCCCGCCTCGCGCGTCGAGAGCACCACCGCCCTCACGCCCGCCTCGGGCAGCGCGCAGGGCTCGTCGGGCGCCACCGTGCAGTAGCCCACCGCGCGGTGCGCCGCCTCCTGGGCCTGGAGATCCGCAAGGGACATGGGCTTCGCCTCGGTGTCGGCGAAGACCGCCCGACCCAGCGCCGCGCCCTCGACCCCTCGCGTGGTGAGCAGCGCCCAGCGCATCGCCGCGTCGCTCCACCGGGGCAGCGCGTCGCTCGTGCCCGCCACCCTCAGCAGCAGCGCGCGGGCGATCTCCTGGAGGCGGGTCCCCAGCTCCAGCGACTGCACCGAGCGGTCGATGTCCGAGGGGTCGAGGTCGACGCACGCGATCGCGGCCGCCATGGCGAAGGGCGCAGGGAGCGTGAGCACCCGGGCGCTGCTGCCCGGGGCGTGCACCCGCAGCGTGAGGGCGGGCTCGTCGTCGACCAGGCGCAGCTCCCCGAAGCCGATCTTCGGGGCCACCGCCTCGATGCGCACCGAGAGCGCCGGGCACCCGGGCTCCCCCGGGACGCGCACCGCCGCGCCTCCCGAAGCCCGCAGCGAGCGCAGCCGCTGGAGCTTCTCGATCTCCTCGGAGCGGTCGACGGAGAGCTCGCCCACCAGGGCCGCGAGCCCCTTCGCGTCGTCCGGGTGATCGAGCACCACCGCCGCGACGTCGGGGTCCTCTCCGGGGGCGGCGGCGATCCACGGGGTCGAGCGCTCGCGGCACCAGGCGGGCCTCGGGGTGAAGAGGGTCAGCGTCGAGAGGGAGATGCGCTCCCCCGAGGGACTGCGCCACATCGGCACGCGCCGCAGCCGCTCTCGCAGCACCGTGTGCTTCGCGATCCCTCGGGTCCCCTCCGAGAGCGCCCAGCGCAGGCAGAGCGTCGCCACGCCCGCCGCCAGAGCCTTCCCCCCGTCGGCCTCCTCCAGCGCCCCTTCGAGCAGCACCGGGACCATCACCCGCAGCAGCGCGTCGAGGCCCTTGCGACCGGCGTCCGAGAGCGCGTCGAGGGCGCTGGTGAGGGCGGGGTCGGCGTCGGCGTCCAGCCTTCCCACCAGCGGGAGGGGGAGGGCCTCGCCGGAGAGGGTGAAGGCCACCGCGCCGTCGACGATCACCTCGATGCGGGCCGAGGCGAGCTCCCTGGCGATGGCGGCGTGGAGGGTGCCCAGGTCCTGCTGGGTGAGCGTGCGAACGGGGGAGCAGGAGGGGAAGCCGGAGAGGTCGTCGGGGCGCACCTGGGGGAGGGCGGCGAGGCGGGCGCGGGCGAGGCGGCGGGCGCGGGCCTCGCGGAGGCCGGGGAGCTGCTCGTGGGCGCTGCGGAGCTTCACCCCGAGGGACTGCTCGATGAGGCCGCGGTGCTCGCGGTCGGCCACGAGCAGCGGGGTGAAGTCCTCTCCGGCGAGGTCCGCCGGGGGCTCCGCCAGGTAGGGGTAGGGCCCTCCGCCCGCGGCCTGGATGCGCTCCCTCAGCGCCCTCGGGCTGAGCTCCTCCACCGCGCCGTCGACCCTGCGCGACTGGATCATCGGCGTCCCTTCGAGGGCCTCCCTCAGCGGGTGGAGGCTCGCGTCCTCCGGGTGCGCTGCCGTGTACGCGAGGGCCGAGAGCAGCATCCTCCGCGCCGGGACGCTGCGGATCTCCTCCGCGTCGCCTCCGAGCGAGTCGGCGGCCTCGTCGTCGCCCCGCCAGGCGAGGCAGAGTTTACCGGCCAGGGTAAGCTCGGCCGCGGCCACGAGCTCGTCGAGGTCCCCGGGGACGCTCTCCGGCAGCGCGGCGCTCTTCTTCTCCGGCAGCACGATGATCCGGTCGTCCTCGGCGACGACCTGCATCGGACCGAAGCGGCTGCGGCGCTTGCGGGCGTCGAGCGCGAGGCCGCCATGGGCGAGGACCAGGGTGTCCTTCGTGGAGGGCGACGGGGCGAGGGCGATGCGGGTGTGCTCGCTGGCGACGACGATCCAGGGCACGGCGCGGCGGTCGTCGAGGGTGACCAGGGCGCGGGGGTCGGGGCTGATGCGCGTGGGCAGCGCGTCGGTGAGGTCGACGTAGCGGGTGGACGCCGGGAGCAGCGCCGAGAGGGAGCGCCGGGCCGACGGGTCGAGCAGCAGCACGGTGCGCCCGTCGGCGCGGAGGCCCGAGCGGGTCGCGGTGCTGAAGAGCACGCACCCGACGGGGGATTCGGCCATGGCGCGAAGCTCACGGGTCGAGGCGAAGACCCCCGGGGCGGTGGTGGCCCAGAGCGGGAGCTCGTCGAGGGCGGGGTGGCGCTCGAGCAGATCGCTGCCGAGGGAGCGGGGCTCGGACGGGGCGGCGCTGGCACCGCGCAGGGTGTCGAAGGCCGCGCGGGCCATGGCGCGACGGGTGGCGGGGGAGAGGTCGTCGAGCGAGGGGCCGAGCCACTGCCGCCTCGGGTCATGGAGCGAGAGCGCTCCCGCGAGCTCGTCGGCCAGCACCGCGAGGGCCTCGGCCAGCACCCGCTTCACGGCCCTCATGGCGTCGGCGAGCGCGGCGTCCCGCTCGACGCCCTGGAAGGCCTCGTTGGCCCTGAGCGGGGCGTACTCCAGCGCCACCTCCGCGGGCACCCCTGCGGTGTCGAGCGCCTCGGCGGCGAGCGGCCGCTGCTCGATGAATACGGTGGTCTGTAAGACCCCGGCGGCGTCGAGGCCCCGCGCCCGCAGCACCAGCTCCCCGCGAAGGCCCGGGAGGGTGACCGGCAGGGTGGGTCGCTCCTCGGTGGAGGCTTCGCCGAAGACCACGCGCAGCACGGCGTCGTCGGCCTGCGCCACGCGGGGATCGCGGGGAGAGAGCCCGAGGAAGCGCTTGCGGCGGGTGAGGGCCTCTCGGGCGATCGCGATGGCGGCGTCGGCGGGCTGGAGCGAGAGCGGCCGCAGCAGGGCCTCGAGGCGGGGGCGCCGGGGAGGGCACCAGAGCACCGCGGCGAGGTGGGGGGCGAGCTCTGCGGCGACGGGCTCGGCGCCTCGCCAGACGAGCGAGGGCCGGGGGTCGGTGTCGAGGATCGAGGCGACGGAGAGCCGAGTCCCTGAGGCGGTGGGGATGAGCTCCAGGGCCATGAGGGCGCGCAGCACGGCGGGCGGGCACTGGCCGAGCTCGGTCTCGTCGGAGGTGGCGATGGCGCTGCGCCCGAGGGCGAACCAGGCGTCGCCGAGGTAGTGGTGCACCCAAGCGAGGAGCGCCTCGTGGAGGGCGACGCGATCGGCTTCTGGGAGCTGCGGGTCGTCGAGGCGGGCGCGGGCGGCGTCGAGGAGCTGGGGGAGGTGGAGGTTCCAGGCGCGGCGGAGGGCGTGCTGGAGGCCGCCGGAGAGGTCGACCTGGGAGCGGGAGGCGTTGGTGGGCAGCGAGCGGGCGTCGAGGTGGAGGCGCAGCGGGGCGCCGGGGACGTTGGCGTCGGCCGCGGCGGAGAGGGCGCGCTCCTCGAGGATGACCCCGAGCTCGGAGAGCACGAGGCGATGGCCGTGGGTGGCGCTGATGAGCTGGAGCGATCCGCTCAGCCCGGCGCCGAGCTCGAGGGGGACGCTCACGAGCGGGCCTGGGGCGAAGCCCGTGGCGAGGGCGACGCCGTCGCGGCGCAGCGGGATGGGGAGCGCCACCAGGCGGTCGCGGAGGAGCACGGTCTCCGCCGGGTCGCGGGCGAACCACTCCCTCACCACCGGGAGCCCGAAGGACTCCCTCAGGTGCACCCGCACGCCCTCGGGGGGCAGGTCGGCGGGGCGCGCGACCAGCTCGACGCGGGCGCTCTCCAGGGCCGCGGGGACGCGCGCGTCGGGGTCGTGGGAGACGCCCGCGGTGAAGCGCACCCGGTGGCAGTGCCCCGCGGGGGCGTCGCGGGTGGTGTAGAGGTCGACGTGGCGGGGTCCGAAGCCGAGGGCGGTGTTGACCGCGATGGCGAGCAGCCGGAGGCGGGGGTGCTGGGTGCTGAAGAGGTGGTCGAGGAGGTGGGCGAGGTCGTCGGCGGAGGGGGCGGCGCCGTCGAAGGTGAGCACCAGGTCGTCGGCGTCGTTGTAGAGGTCGACCGCGGTGGCCTCGCCAGCGACCGCGGCGCGGACGATCTCCAGCACGTAGAGCAGCGGCTCGGCGAGCTGGAAGCTGCGCAGGCGCTCCACGGCGGCGCGAGGGTCGACGAGGGCGGTGCCGCGGGAGAGGACCTTGCGTCGATCGCTCATGAGGGGGTCGCGAGGGTGAAGAGGGAGAGGTCGCGGCGGGCGTCGAGGGAGCCCGCGTCGAGGGCGATGGCGCGCAGCAGGGCGAGGGCGGCGAGGGCCGGGTCGGAGCGCGCGGCGTCGACGGCGGCGGCCACGCGGGGGTGCGTCACCTGGAGCAGCAGGGCCCTTCCCTCCTCGAGGGAGAAGGGCTCGTCCCGGGTGGCGTCGAGGAGAAATTCCGTGGCTCTCGGGTCGTGGGCGAAGGCCGCGAAGGCGCGGTCGCGCCCGTGTCCGTCGATGGTTCCGAGGAAGACCTCTCTCAGGCCGAGCGCGGGGAGCAGCGGTCGCAGCGCGTCGAGCAGCTTGCGGGCGTGGGGCACGAGGTCGTTGGTATGGAGGGCCCTGGCGAGGAGGTAGCGGGCGTCGACGGAGACGACCCGGTCTTCGTGGTGGTGGGCGCGCAGCAGGGCGAGGAGGGCCTCTGCGCCGGGGCCTGCGACGCCGAGGTCGACGACGGGGATGTCCTTGCGGGCGAGGGCGGCGGTGAGGGCGGAGGGCTCGAGGGTGTAGCGGCGCTCGGGGCGCTGGAGGATGCCCGGCGCGAAGGAGGCGGTGACCCGCGAGGGCTCGGAGGCGAGCGGGTGCGCGAGGGGCCAGGCGACCTCGGCGGGCTTGAGCTTGAAGGGCGCGTCGAGCGCGAGGCGGGCCCAGGCCGCGAGGAGGGCCGCGTCGGGCGGGGGCTGCTTCGCGTGGCGGGCCGAGGCGCTGCGGGAGGAGGCGGCGGCGAAGGCGGCGACGAAGCGCTCCCGGAGGGCGGTGCGGGCGAGCTCGGCGGCGAGCTGTTGCGCGCGGGCGAAGGCCGCGTCGCGGCGCACGTTGTCGCGGGAGACGGTGTGGTGGAGGTCGTGCGCGTCGACCTTCCAGCGCACCCCGGGGAGGGGCGTGTCGGTGGTCTCGTGGAGGAGGATCCCGCGGTTGTAGAAGGCGACGGAGGCGACCGGGTCGACGGCGAGGGCGAGCACGGTGCGGGCGTCGACGCGGTGGGTGAGGGTGACGGGGCCGTCGATGTCGAAGGGTCGGTCGATGCGGACGTCGCGGTCTCCGGCGGGGATGCCGTGGGTGCTGAGCTGGAGCGGCGCGGCGACGTGGGGGCACCAGCGGGAGAGGGCGGCGAGGGAGCGCTCGGCGAACTCGCTGGCCTGGGCGGAGGACTGCTGGAGGGTGAGGGTGACGGTGGTCCCCCGGCGGGCGGGGATGGCTTCGAGCTCGTAGGTGAAGTCGGGTCGGAAGCTGAGCCGCAGCGCCTCGGGGGCGTCGGCGCGGCCGGAGTCGACGGTGACGACGGAGGGACCTGCGCCGAAGACCGAGAAGAAGCCGACGCCGAACTTGCCGATCTTGGTGGGGTCGCGGTCCTTGGTGGAGCGGAAGAGCACGACGAGGGAGCGCTCGATGGTGTCCTGGTCCATGCCGTGGCCGTCGTCGGTGACCGAGGCGAGGAGGGTGCCCCGATCGGACACCCGGTCGGGCTGGTAGTCGAGGTGGACGCTGATGGCCGTGGCGCCCGCGTCGAGGGCGTTCTGGACGAGCTCGCGCAGCCACGCCATCGGGTCTGCGAACTGGCGCACCATCTGGTGGATGGCGTCATGGACGGCCTCGCTGGCGCTGAGCTGCGGGCCGTCGTCGGGGCGCGTGCGGAAGGGCGTGGTCATCGTGGGCGCATCCCGGGTACCGCTGCGAAGCCAAGGCTCGCGCGGCCCCCTTCCCCGCTGCCGCGCGCCCTACCCCCGCCTCGGGGGCAGGGCTCCGGGGATCGAGGGCGCGTGCTCGAACCGGCACCGCAGAAGCCTTCCAGTACGATCCTTTCGTCGGCAGTCGCCGGAGCCCTGCCCCCGAGGCGGGGGTAGGGCGCGCGGCAGCGGGGAAGGGGGCCGCGCGAGTCTCGGCTTCTGCCTGATTCTCCAGCGGCTTCTGCCTTGACTATGTGACGGTACATCCCAGACGGCCGCACTACGCCTTCCGGGTCCACTCCGTGGTCTCGACCACCGGGAGCTGGAGGGCCCGCTCTCGGTCGAGGTCGAGGTTGCCGACGTGCAGCGAGAGCGGCGCCTGCACCCACTTGTAGATCGACTGCACGAACATCCGGGTGAACTTCGCCACCCAGCGCTCCCGCTCCTCCGCGGTGTCATCCGGGAACATGCTCTCCAGCGCCTGTACGATCTCCGGCGGGGACAGCTTCTCCGCGGCGTACAGGTGGAAGCACGCGTCCAATACCCTGAAGGGCATGAGCTCGTCCTCGCCCTTCTGGTTGGGCGCCAGCTCGGGGCCCGCGGGGGCCGACAGGGTCTTCCAGATGCCCTCGAAGCCGTGCTTCTCCAACAGATACTCCAGGAGATAGATCACCACCGTCTTGGGGACGTTGGCCAGCACCGCGAGGGCGCCCTCCAGGTCGCCTCCGATGGTCGTATAGCCCATGGCCTTCTCCGACATGTTGCCCGTCTGGAGGAAGAGCATCCCCGTGGTGTTGGAGTAGTTCCACATCCGCTGGGCGCGCACCCGGGCCTGGATGTTCTGCATGGTCAGCGCGGTGAGCTCTCCGCCCACCATGGTCTTCGCGGCCTCGGCCTCTCGCTCGAAGGCCTCTTCAATGGCCACTACCTTGAATGGCACTCCCAGCTCTTCACAGATGATGCGAGCGCTCTCCGAGGTGTGATCGGTGGAGTAGCGCGAGGGCATGTAGAACGCCTTGAGCATCTCCCCCGTCTTCGCCTTGCGGGCCTCGTCGGGCAGGTCGGCGAAGCGCTTCTGGATGGCCCTCCAGGTGACGAGCAGCGTGAGCAGCGAGTCTCGGCCGCCGGAGAGCGCGAGGCCGAATCCCTTGAAGGCGCGGGTCTTCTCGTAATAGTCCCAGACGCCCATGCCGAGGGCGTCGAGGAGGTCGTCGCAGAACTCCACCCGGGCGTTGCGCGGCACCTGGGGGCCCGGCAGGAAGAAGCTCCCGTGCGTGGGGGCGGGGTAGGGCAGCGAGGCGCGGCTCGAGCCCTTCCCCGGGGCGGTGATCAGCGTGGGCTTGATGGGCGACTGCGCGGCGTCGAGGCAGTCGGTGCGCCAGGTGGTGGCCTCGGTGCGCAGCCGGCGGGTGCGGTCGAGGTCGACCACCACGGCGGCCCAGGACTCCACCCAGCGAGGGGCCTCGACCATCGGGCGGCCGTTCTGGAAGACGAAGCCGCCGCCGTCGAAGATGAGGCCGTCGTTGGCGCCGACGCTGTTGACGTACGCGAGGGTGCACTGGTTGTCGCTGGAGCGCGTGGAGAGCATCTCGCGGCGCGTGCCCATGACGCCCATGCGGTAGGGCGAGGCGGAGAGGTTGAGCACCAGCTCGGCGCCGGCGTAGCAGCGGCGGCGCATGGGGCCGTCGGGCGACCAGACGTCTTCACAGACCTCGACCGCGAGGGTGCCGAAGTCGAAGGCGAACACGAGGTCGCCGAAGGGGACCCCCTCCACGGTGTCGCGCTGCCCGGGGACCCCTCGGGAGAAGGTTCGGGCTTCGTAGAAGACGTTGTAGGTGGGGAGCTTCTCCTTGGGGACGAGGCCCAGCACCGCGCCCCGGTGCACGACGGCGGCGCAGTTGTAGAGGTGCCCCTGGTGGGCGACGGTGACGCCGAGCGCGAAGACCGTGGCCAGCGAGGAGGTCTCCTGGGCGAAGCGCTGGAGCGCGTCCCACTGGGCGCGGACGAAGCCCGCCCACTGCACCAGGTCTTCGGAGGGATAGCCGCCGATGACCTGCTCGGGGAGCGCGGCGACGGTGACGTCGACGGCGGCCATGGCCTTCGCCTCGGCGATGCACCGGGCGGTGTTGGAGTGCACCGAGCCGACGGTGGGGTTGACGCTGCCGAGGCCGATCTTGACCAGTCGCATGGTGGTGGTGGGCTCCCTTCGCTGAACGCGCGCGGAGGCTACCACGGCGGAGCAGGCGCTCAGTACGGCGCGTCGGGCCCCCAGTGCTGCCGGAGGAATTCCCGTCGCCCCGAGTGGTCGTGATAGGCGCTGTAGTGCGTGGGGTGGGTCCGCCAGAAGTTCTGGTGATAGTCCTCCGCGACCCAGAACACCCCGGCGTCTTCGATGGTGGTGGTGATGGGATCGGTGAAGTGGCCGAGCGCCGCGACGCCTGCGCGGGTGCGGGTGGCGGCCTCTCGCTGCGCGGCGTCGTGCACGAAGATGACGCTGCGGTACTGGTGGCCGACATCCGAGAAGGCGCGGTCGACGCCCGTCGGATCGACGCGTCGCCAGTACACCTCGAGGAGCTGGTCGTAGGTGACCTGAGAGGGGTTGTAGATCACCCGGATGGCCTCGGCCTGCGACGTGCGGTGGTTGCTCACGTCGTCGTAGGTGGGGTGCTGCTCGGTGCCTCCGGTGTATCCCGAGATGGCGTCCTGCACGCCAGGGACGTGCTCGAAGGCGGCCTCCATGCACCAGAAGCAGCCGCCCGCGAAGGTCGCCACGGCCATGCCCGCAGGGGGAGGACCGGCCTCGCGGGTGCCCCCCTCGGGGGCGACCGGGTAGTCGGCGACCGGGGCCTCGGCGGGGGCCCTCGGGGTCGCGGCGGGCCGCGCGGGGGCGGGCGTCGGGGTGGAGGCGTTGCAGCCGGAGGAGCCGCAGCCCGCGAGGAGGAGCGCGAAGGCCGGGATGGCGAAGGAGGTCCGGAGGGTCATCGGTGGGGATACTCCCAGGGAGGTACGGCAGTTACGAGGGGCGACACTCCCGACAATGCTCGAGGGGGCTGCGGACTCCGAACGCGGCCGTGGGGCACTTCGCCACGCCGTGGAAAAATGGGGCAGCCGGGGCACCCCTCGGCCTCGGGGAGCCGTACCGCCTCGCCCACCGGGTAGGAGCGCGCTGCGCAGCGCGCTGGCGCTTGCGGCATGGCCATTGCCCAGGGGAGGGCCCTGCCCGGAGACGCCCGCTGCCTCTACCCGTGGGCCCTCTCACGAGGCGCCCGGCTCGCGCGCTCCATAGCCCCCTTCCCACCCGGGCGCGGCCTCGCGGCCACTCCATGGACCGACCCGAATGATCCAGAAATTCATCCGTCGCCCCGTCCTCGCCATCGTCGTCTCTCTCATCCTGATCTTCCTCGGTGCGCTGGCGATCAAGAGCCGGCCGACCTCGCAGTTTCCCGCCATCGCCCCGCCGCTGGTGACCGTGACGCTCGCCTACCCGGGCGCGAGCGCGGCGGTGCTCGTCGACTCCGCGCTGATCACGCTCGAGCGCTCGATCAACGGCGTGCCGGGCATGAAGTACATGGTCTCCGACGCGACGAGCGCCGGCGAGGCGACGATCCAGGTCGTCTTCGAGCTCGGCACCGACTCCGACCTCGCGGTCGTCAACGTGAAGAACCGCGTCGACCAGGTGAGAAACCTTCTGCCCGAGCTGGTTCAGCTCGAGGGCATCGTCGTCATGCCGGTGCAGCCGAGCATGTTGATGTACGTGAACCTGTACAGCGACGACCACAACGCCAACGAGACGTACCTCTACAACTTCGCGAGCGTGAACCTCGTCGCGGAGCTTCAGCGCATCCCCGGCGTCGGCCGCGTGACGATCCTCGGCAACCGCCAGTACGCGATGCGCGTCTGGCTCAAGCCCGACCGCATGCGCGCCTACAACGTCTCGACCGAGGAGGTGATGAGGGCGATCAGCGACCAGAGCATCATCGGCCGCCCCGGCCGCATGGGCCAGGCCACCGGCCAGACCGCGCAGTCGCTCGAGTACGTGCTCACCTACCAGGGCCGCTACAACCAGCCCGACCAGTACGCGAACATCATCATCCGCGCGACGCCCAACGGAGAGACCCTCCACCTGCGCGACATCGCGGACGTACAGCTCGGCAGCGAGTTCTTCGACATCTACTCCAACCTCAACGGCCACCCCTCGGCGGCCATCGTGCTCAAGCAGACCTACGGCAGCAACGCGACCCACGTCATCGAGGCCGTGAAGGCCCGGCTCGAGGAGCTTCAGCGATCGCGCTTCCCGCCCGGCATGCACTACTCGATCAACTACGACGTGTCGCAGTTCCTCGACGCGTCGATCGAGAAGGTGGTGCACACGCTCTTCGAGGCCTTCGTGCTCGTCGCGCTGGTGGTGTTCCTCTTCCTGGGAGACCTGCGCTCGACGCTCATCCCGACGCTCGCGGTGCCCGTGTCCCTCATCGGCGCCTTCATCTTCATGCAGGCCTTCGACCTCACCATCAACCTCATCACCCTCTTCGCGCTGGTGCTCGCCATCGGCATCGTGGTCGACGACGCCATCGTCGTCGTCGAGGCCGTGCACGCGAAGATGGACGAGGAGGACGTCACCCCATACGTGGCCGTGAAGAAGGTGATCGGCGAGATCAGCGGCGCCATCATCGCCATCACCGTGCTCATGACGGCGGTGTTCGTCCCGGTGGCGTTCATGACCGGCCCGGTGGGCGTCTTCTACCGCCAGTTCTCGATCACCATGGCGTCGTCCATCGTCATCTCCGGCGTGGTGGCGCTCACGCTCACGCCGGTGCTCTGCGCCATCATCCTGAAGAGCCACCACGGCAAGCCGAAGCGCCGCACGCCGGTGGGCATGTTCATCGACCTCTTCAACCGGGTCTTCGACCGGGTGACCAACCGGTACGTGCGCCTCCTCGGGCTCATCGTGAACCGCCGACTGGTCACCTTCGGCCTGCTGGCGCTCTTCGGACTCGGCATCTTCGGGGTCAACAAGGTCCTGCCCGCGGGCTTCATCCCCAATGAAGACCAGGGTCTCATCTACGCCATCGTCCAGACGCCCCCCGGCTCGACGCTCGAGAGCACCAACCAGGTCGCGCGCACGCTCCAGGAGGTCGCCCAGCACGTCGAGGGCGTCGAATCCATCTCGTCGCTCGCCGGCTACGAGATCCTGACCGAGGGCCGAGGCTCCAACGCGGGCACCTGCCTCATCAACCTCAAGCCGTGGTCGCAGCGCACCCACTCGGTGCACCAGATCATCCACGAGCTCGAGGAGCGCTCGCGCAACATCGGCGCCACGGTGGAGTTCTTCGAGCCGCCGTCGGTGCCGGGCTACGGCGCCGCCGACGGCTTCGCGCTGCGCCTGATCGATACGAGCGAGACCGTCGACTACAACGAGTTCGACCGCGTCAACCGGGAGTTCATGCACAACCTCGAGCGGCGCCCGGAGCTCACCGGGCTCTTCACCTTCTTCGCGGCGAACTATCCCCAGTACGAGCTCGTCATCGACAACGAGCTCGCGATGCAGAAGGGCGTCTCCATCCGCGCGGCGCTCGACAACCTCGACATCCTCATCGGCAGCACCTACGAGCAGGGCTTCATCCGCTTCGGCCGGTTCTACAAGGTCTACGTGCAGGCGGGGCCGCAGTACCGCCGGATGCCGTCCGACCTGATGAACCTGTTCGTGAAGAACAACCGCGACGAGATGGTCCCGTACTCGGCGTTCATGACCATGCACGAGACGCACGGCCCGAACGAGATCACCCGCTACAACCTCTACAACTCCTCCGCCATCCGCGGCGTGCCCGCTCCGGGGCACACCAGCGCCGACGCCATCCGCGCGATCCGCGACGTGGCCCGGCGGACGCTGCCGCGCGGCTACGACATCGCGTGGGAGGGCCTCTCCTTCGACGAGGCGCGCCGCGGCAACGAGTCGATCTACATCTTCGCGATCGTGCTCGCCTTCGTGTACCTGGTGCTCGCGGCGCAGTACGAGAGCTTCATCATCCCGCTGGCGGTGGTGCTCTCGCTCCCCGCTGGAGTCTTCGGCTCGTTCTTCGTGCTGAAGATGCTCGGCCTCGCGAATGACATCTACGCCCAGGTCGGGCTCGTCATGCTGGTCGGTCTGCTCGGCAAGAACGCCGTGCTCATCGTCGAGTTCGCGGTGCAGGCGCACCACCGGGGGGCGACGGTCTTCGACGCCGCCATCCAGGGCTCCAGGGCGCGCTTCCGCCCGATCCTGATGACCTCCTTCGCCTTCATCGCGGGGCTGATCCCCCTCGTGCGCGCCACCGGCCCCGGCGCCGTCGGCAACCGGACCATCGGCGGCTCGGCGCTCGGCGGCATGCTCTTCGGCACCCTCTTCGGCGTCGTGCTGATCCCCGGCCTCTATTACATCTTCGGCACGCTCGCCGAGGGGCGGACCTTCATCCAGCACGAGGAAGAGAACCCGGTCACCGAGGGAGACGAGAACGGTGACTGAGCCCCGCTCGCGGCGCTCGCTCGCCATCGTCGGCGCGGTGCTCCTCGGGGGATGCGTCCCGGCGCTCCCGCACGGGCCCGCCCGCGCGCCCAACAGGCAGGTGCCGACCTCCTTCGGCGTGCCCTCCGACCCGCAGAACTCGGCCCTCGTCGACTGGCGGGAGTACTTCTCCGACCCGCCCCTGCTGGCGCTCATCGACCATGCGCTCAGCCACAACCAGGAGCTGAACATCAACGTTCAAGAGATGCTCGTGACGAACAACGAGATCATGTCGCGGCGCGGCGAGTACCTGCCGAGCCTCGGGCTCCGCGCGGGCGCCGGCCTCGACCGCGTGGGCCGCTACACCAGCCAGGGTCAGGCCGACGAGCACACCGGCGTCGCGCCAGACCTGCAGGGCTACTCGTTCGGCCTCTACGCGTCGTGGGAGGTCGACATCTGGAGGCGCCTGCGCAACTCCATCGACGCGGCCCGGTACCGCTACCTCGCGAGCCAGGAGGGCCTGAACTTCATGGTCACCCGGCTCGTGGCGGAGATCGCGAGTCGATACTACGAGCTCATCGCCCTCGACCGTCAGCTCGAGATCGTGCGCAGCAACGTCGAGCTCCAGCAGAGCGCGCTCGAGATGGTGCGCCTCCAGCAGCAGGCGGCGCAGGTCACGATGCTCGCGGTGCGAAGGTTCGAGGCGCAGCTTCGGGCCTTCCAGAGCCAGCAGTTCGACATCACCCAGCGCATCGTCGAGACGGAGAACCAGCTCAACCTCCTCGTGGGACGCTTTCCGCAGCACGTGGAGCGGCGCGCGGAGGGCTTCCTCGAGCGCGAGCCGTCGGCGGTGCACGCGGGGGCGCCGGCGCAGCTTCTCGAGAACCGACCCGACGTGCGGCGCGCGGAGCTCGAGCTGCGGGCGGCCTCGCTCGACGTGGCGGCGGCGCGGGCGCGCTTCTACCCCGCGCTGCACCTCGACGCGGGCCTCGGGTATCAGTCCTTCGACGCCGGCCGCCTGCTCGCTACGCCGGACTCGATTCTCTACAGCGTCTTCGCTGGAGTGATGGCGCCGCTGCTCAACCGAAGCGGCATCACGGCGGAGTACTTCTCCTCGAATTCGCGGCAGATGCAGGCGGTTCTCCGGTACGAGCGCACGATTCTCGCGGCCTACGTCGATGTCAACACGGGTCTGAACATGCTCCGCAATCTCTCTCAGAGCTACGCCCTCAAGGCGCAGCAGGTCGAGCACCTGACCGAGTCGGTGCAGATCTCGACGCTGCTCTTCAACTCCGCGCGGGCGGACTACCTCGAGGTGCTGACGGCCCGTCGCGACCTGATGGAGGCGCAGGTGAGTCTTGTCGAGACCAAACAAAGGCAGCTGACGGCCACGGTGACGCTCTACCAGGCCCTGGGCGGAGGCTGGCGACCCGCGGGGCCGCGCGCCCTCAGCCCACAGAGCGCGGATGCAGGAGCTGCGCGATGAAGGCGCTCACGCAAGGTTGGTTCGTCGTCGCGCTGCTTTCCGTGGGCGCCGCGAGCGGCTGCCACAAGCAGCACCCCCACGCCGAGGCGCGGCTGCGCCTGGAGGTGACCACGGCGATCAGGAAGGACACGGAGATCACCCACGACTACGTGTGTCAGATCCGGGCGTTTCAGCACATCGAGGTGCGCGCGCTCGAGCGCGGCTACCTGCGCGACATCTACATCGACGAGGGCCAGACCGTGAGGCGGGGGCAGAGCCTCTTCCAGATCACGCCGGTGCTCTACCAGGCCGAGGTGGCGCGCGCCGACGCGGAGGTGGAGTTCGCCGGGGTCGAGTACCAGAACACCCGGATGCTCCGCGAGGGCAACGTCGTGTCGCCCAACCAGCTCGCGCTCGCGCAGGCGACGCTGAACCGGGCCTCCGCGCAGCGCGCCCTGGCGCGGGCGCACCTTCGGTTCTCGAGGCTCGACGCGCCCTTCGACGGCATCGTCGGGCGCCTGATGGTGCGCCGCGGGAGCCTGCTCGGCGAGGGTGACCTGCTCACCGTGCTCGCCGACAACAGCCAGATGTGGGTGTACTTCAACGTGAGCGAGCGCGAGTACCTCGCGTTTCGCCGCTCGCACGCGCCAGGCGAGCCGGTGCCGGTGCGCCTTCGCATGGCGAACAACGAGATCTTCGATCACCCGGGCACGATCCAGACGATCGAGGCCGACTTCAACAACGAGACGGGCACCATCGCGTTTCGCGCGGGCTTCCCCAACCCCGACCGCCTGCTGCGCCACGGCGAGACCGGCGAGATCCTGATGACCACGGCGCTGCCGGGCGCGCTGCTCATCCCGCAGAAGGCGGTCTTCCGCGTGCTCGACAAGGCCTTCGTGTTCGTCGTCGACGCGAGCGGCGTCGTGCGGGCGAGGGAGATCACCCTCGGCGAGGAGCTGCCGCACCAGTACATCGTGTCGAACGGCCTCCGCGAGGGCGAGCGCATCCTCATCGACGGCCTGCGCCGGGTGCGCGACGGCGACACCATCACGCCCAACATGAGGGACGCCGAGCAGGTGTTCACCGAGCTGAGCCGACTCCCTGCGGAGTGACCGCTCGCGCTCGGGTCACAACCCCAATAGCCGCTCGGCCTGTCGCCTGAACTCGGTATACGAGGTCGGCTCATCGACCACCCGCCCCGCAGGCTCCCTGCCCGGCGCCCTCACCAGCATCGGGACGGTCCGGTCGAAGAGGTAGGGAGATCCGTGGCTGGTCCCCCGGCCCAGGTCATATCCCGAGTCGAAGAAGGCACCCGCCCTGGCCTGCGCATAGAGCGCCGCGCCGTTGCGCTCCGGGATCGCCCTGCACAGCAGCGCCTCGACGGACTCGCCCTCGGCGCACGAGGCCGCCACGGTACGGGTGTCGATCACCCGCTCGATCTCCGGAAACTGCCGCAGCGTCGCCGTGAGGGCCAGCTGAAGCAGCTCGCGCCGAGGCCCCGGCAGCGCCTCCGCCTCGGGCGTCAGGTACACATACGGATCAGCCACCCCGAGCACCCAGCGCCCCTCGCCAAGAAGGCGCACCGCGGCGGCCTGAAGCACCGTCGCGACGTGGTCCGGGTCGATCCTCCCCAGAGCCCCGCAGGGTCGCTCGTAGGGGTCGCTCCCTCCGCGCTGCCTCGGACCGTCGCACCAGGGCCTCGCCGCGGGAATGCTCGCCACCTCGGGGAGCGAGGTGATGCCGTGGTCCGCGGAGAGCACCAGGGTCCATCCGTCGCGACCCGCGAGGGCGTCCAGTCGGGAGAAGAAGATTGCGAGGGAGGCATCGAGTCGGCGGAGCTGGTCCCAGGCCTCCCAGGAGTCTGGTCCGAAGAGATGTCCGATGTAGTCATTGGAGGAGAGCGAGAGGGCCAGCAGCATCGGGGCCCTCGGGTCTCTCGCCGAGAGCGCGTCCTCCGCGAGGCGCAGCACCGCGGTGTCTCCCATCGGGGAGGCCCGCATCGCCCCGGCGGGCCGTCGGGCCCGGGTGAAGTCATGGGGGAAGGTCCTCCCCCAGCCGCCGAGGTCGCCCTCTCCGGGCTGGTCGTCGGGGGTCGCCGCGTGGGCCCTCACCCAGGGCTCATCCGACAAGGTCCACGGGGTCGCCCGCAGGGCCTGGAGGGCGGCGGGCGTGCCGGCGCGGTTTACCCAGGAGGGTAAGGTCTGTCCGAAGGCGGTCGAGGTCACGAAGGCGTCGCGCGAGGGGTCGAACCACAGGGTCGCCGTCGGGTGGCGGCCTCCGCCGAAGATGGCCCCGCGGTCCTTGAGGGAGATGCTCACGATGACCGCGCCGGGGGAGCGCGCCCGGAGGGCGTCGGCGAGCGTGTCGACCCGCAGCCTCGCGATGGAGCTGCCCACCGCGTCGGTCGCTCCCTCCGAGGTCACCACGCGGGCGCTCTCGTCCCTCAAGATCGACACCCGCTCCCCGCGCGCATCCGGAACCTCGTTGGCCAGGATCCCGCTCTCCCTCGGAGGCTGTCCCGTGTAGAGCGACGAGTGCCCCGGCGCGGTGTCCGTCGCCGCGTGGCCATACCGGACATGGCGGTACCAGGTGCCCTCGCGCCGCAGCCTCGCGAAGCCGCCGTCCTCGGGGAGCATCGGCAGCCGATCCTCGGCGATCCATGCCGCGAACTGATCGACCACGAGGGTCACCACCAGGGGGGCCGGGCGGGGCGATGGGGGCGGCGTCGTGGGCGCCGGGGCGCGGGACGAGCAGCCGAGCGCGAGGATCCCGACGGCGAAGGCAAGCGGTCGCATGGCCATGAGCGGCGACCTTATCAGCCGTCGGAGCGCATCTTCATGGGCTATCGGAGAAGTCTCGGAGGTGATATCCCGGGGGGGCGATCAGGTTTATGCGCGGGGCGACTTGTCTTCGTGGCGCGTGGGGGCGATAGACCTCAACCGTGGAGGAGACCGCCAGGACCCCGGTGCTTCGCCTCTGGCCGCGCTACCGCCCCGGCTCCGTGGAGATCGGCGGAGGCGGCCCGCGGCTGCTGATCTACATGGGCTGCTCGCTCGCGCTCTGCGCCGCGGTGCTCTCGCTGCCCGCGGTGCACCGGGCCACGGGGATGGCGCCCTCGTCGGTCATCGCGCTGCTCGGGGCCTACTACCTGGCGATGGTCTTCAACGACCTGGTGCTGCACCCCGCGGCGCTGCGCTCCCGCCGCGGCTTCAACGCGCAGATCGCCACGCTCTTCTTCTACAACGAGCTCTTCTGCCTGGGCCTGGTGGTGCTCCCCAACCAGCCGTGGTCCCCGCTCTGGCTCGCCCCGGCGCTCTGGGCCTTCAAGACCGGATCGTGGCAGGAGATCGACGCCTCGGTCTTCGGCCTCGCCTGCCATGTGATCGGGCCGCTGCTCACCATCCCCATCTTCCTCGAGCGCGGGGCGCCCGCCTCGCACGCCATCGTCGGCCCGGCGCTGGCCTCGCTGATCTGCGGCCTCTCCTACCTGATGCTCGGGACCACCAGCGCCGCGTGGCGCGCCCTTCGCGACGCGAGGCAGGCGGAGCTCGACCACCACCGCGATCGGGCCGACGCCCTGGAGCGCGAGCGCATGGCGCGCGACCTCCATGACAGCTTCGGCTCCACGCTGGCGCTCACCGCGTCGTACGCGACGATCATCCGCCGCAACGCCGCGCAGCCCGAGGCCATGCGCCGCATCGCCGTCACCCTGGAGGAGATGGGCAGGGAGGGGCTCACCGACCTGCGCGCCATCCTCGACGCGCTCACCCCGGAGGACTCCACGGTCGACGCGCTCCCCCACACCATCGAGCGCCTCGCCGGTCGCTGCGAGGCCGGTGGGCAGCTCCGGGTCGACGTGACGGTCACCGGCGACCGCTCCCGCAGGCTGTCGGGCAGCCAGCACCTCGCCGCGGCGAGGGTGACCCAGGAGGCGCTTCGCAACGCGATACGCCACGGCGGGGCGAAGCACATCACCTGCGAGCTCGTCGCCGACGAGGAGGGGCTCACCCTGGTCGTGCGGGACGACGGCACGGGGCTCGACGCGTCGCGCGCCTCCGGAGGGGGTCGAGGAGTCCACAGCATGCGCCGCAGGGCGGAGGAGCTGGGCGGACGCTTCGAGCTGGTGCCCGGCCCCGGGGGCGGCGCGGAGGTGCGATGGAGCGTGCCCTGGACGAGCCCGTAGCGGCCCGTTGTGCCCGCGGGTTGAAAACCCTGATCCTTCCCGGAATGTTCACGGCGTTGCGCGCAAGCGCGTTTCTGGTGTGGACGCCATCGAGACACCGCCGACTCCGCGGTTGCGGACGGCCCTTCGGGCCTGCAACCGCTGAAG
>SCUS01000046.1 GCA_004297725.1 Myxococcaceae bacterium
GCGAGCAGCAGGCGTGGTCGCGCCTCGTCGCCAATGTGCGCCCGGCGACGGGGCTCGAGCCCGACTGGATCGAGCTGGCGCGCACCCCGCTGGAGACCCCCGCGAGGCCCTGACGGAGCGCGTCGCCTCAGCCCTCGAGGCCGAACCAGCCTCCGGTGTCGCCGCCGCCCCAGCACTCCCAGTCCCCGCCGCCGAAGGCCTGGTTGCACACGAAGCCGATCTCCGATGCCGCGCTGATGTCCCTCTGCTCGAAGCCGGTGGGGTGGAAGACGCGGCCGACGTAGCGCCCCCGCAGCCGCACCTGTCCGACGACGTAGATGCCTCCGCCGACAGAGTAGACGCCCGCCTCGGCGTGGCGTGAGTACACGGCGACGTAGCCGCCGTCCTCGCCCTGGTAGAGGTTGACGGTGGCCAGGACGCGCTCCTCGCCCCCCTCGAAGGGCGCGTTGGCGACGCCCCCATCCGGCGAGACGTAGACGCGAAAATCCTCGGGGAGCCAGAGTTCCATCATGGGGTGTGGAGTCTGGCAGAACCGGCGAAGCTCCGCCGCGACGAGCGCGAAGCCGTCGAGCGCCCCCCTAAGGACCGGCGCCGTCATCGCGGCGGAGGAGGCGTCCCTGCCCGATGCACACAGGGGATACGATCGGGCCGTGCGCGTCGGTACCTTCAACGTCCACAGCTGGGCCGATGCGGAGGGTCGCGGCAACGTCGACCGCGTCGTCCGCTTGCTCGCGCCGCTCGAACTCGACGTGCTGGCGCTCCAGGAGGTGACGCGCGGCGGCGAGCTCGGACGTGTCGCCCGCGCCCTCGGTCTGCATGTCACCACCGCGCCCGCCGGGTGGGGGATCAACGCGCTGTTGACCCGAACTCTACCCACGTCGGCGAACGCGGCCGTACTCGACCTTCGCGGGGTCGAGCTGCGCAGCGCGGTGCTGGCGGTGCTCGACACGCCGCGAGGACCGCTCGGGGTCTGTGCGACGCACCTCGCCCACGAGGAGGAGGAGAGCCGGATGGCGCAGCTCGGACAGCTGCTCCCTGCGATGGCCGGGCTCCCGGCGGAGACGATCCTGCTGGGCGATCTCAACGCGCTGCGGCCGACGGACTACGCGCGCTACCGCTGGGCGGAGATCGCGGCGGTGCGCGCTCGCAACTACTGGGAGGAGCCGCGCGGCGAGCTCGTCGCGGCCCTCGACGCCCACGGATGGATCGACCTCCCTCGCCTCTCGCTCGCAGGCGAGCTCTCGCGCTACGGCGCGCAGCTCGCGCAGCCGATGCCGCCCTCGCTCGCGCAGACCTGCCGCTTCGCGACGCGCGTCGACTACGCGTGGGCTTCGGCAGGGCTCGCGGCGACGCTGGCGTCGGTCCAGGTGGAGGTGCTGGCGACCGACGCGTCGGACCACCGCCCGGTGGTCGTCACCCTGGGGTGGTGAGCGGTGTCGTAGGGCCGAGAGCCGGTGTGCTGGAGGGACCGGCGGGCCACCACACCCTCCGACCACGCGCTCGATCCATGGTGCCCGGCTTGCACAGAGCGATGTGTCCACCGATAGGAGGTCTCGTGATGTCCCCTCGCATGCTCCCGCCGCTGCCGCTGCCGCTCACCACGTTCGCGCTGCTGCTCACGCTCCTCGGCGGCGCGTCCGGCTGCGGCGGAACCGCCGTCTCCGTGCCGACCACCGACTCTGGTGTCGCGGATGTGCCAGATGCGCCGAGGGACGTGCCCGTCGTGGCAGACCTCGGCGCCGGGTGCAGGCTCTCCGACGGGAGCTTCTGCGCGGCCGGCGCGAGCTGTCCGTCTCCAGACGGCTGCAACACCTGCTCGTGCGGTCCCAACGGGAGCGTGCAGTGCACGCTGCGAGCGTGCGTGGACGCGGGCGCGCCCATCGTGTGCGGCGGCAGCGTCGGGAGCTTCCCCACCTTCGACCGGAGCTGCCGCGCTGCGACGGACTGCTTCGTCGGCACGCACCAGACCGACTGCTGCGGCAACTCCCGCGCGATGGGGATGAACGTGAGCCAGCGGGCGGCCTTCGAGGCCGCCGAGGCGATCTGCGCGCCGATGTACCCGGCCTGCGGGTGCCCCGCGCGCCCGCCGGTCGCCGACGATGGAAACGTCGGAAACTTCTCCACGGTGATCGCCGTCGACTGCCGCGCCGGGCTGTGTACGTCCTTCGTTCCGGGGATGTAGCCGTCGACCCCGGCACGAAGGTCGGGCATGGTCCGCCGGGCCATGAGACCGATCCGTTGGGCCGTCCAGACGAACCTCGGCAGCGCTGACGACGTCGCCAAGCTCACGGCCTTCCTGGAGCGCCTCGGGCTCCCATGGGTGCCCTTGAAGGTGATCCCCTTCGACGACACGCCGCCCGACGTGCCCGCCGACGGGGCCGTGGTGTTCTACGGGTCGACCACCCTGATGCGAAACGTCGCGCGCGATGGCCGATGGGACCCCGGCGTGTTCTTCGACGAGGCGCGCTTCGCCTTCGAGGCGCTGCGCGACGGCTACGGCCCCGCGCTGCTCAACGCGGCCAGCGAGGTGGTCGCGGTCGGGGAGTTCGTGTCGCGCGACCTCGACCCCGAGGCGGAGTTCTTCGTCCGCCCCGCCGGGGACCTCAAGGAGTTCCAGGGCGCGGTGCACTCTTTCGGCGAGCTGCGCGGGTGGCGCGACGGCCTCTCGTCGAGCAACGGTCCGCTCGGGCTGGACACGCGCATCCAGGTCGCGCCGCCGCTCGCGATCACCACGGAGTGGCGCACCGTCGTGGTCGACGGCCGGGTGGTGGCGTCGAGCCAGTACCGCAGCCACGGACGACTGAAGGTCACCGGCGAGGTTCCTCCGGCGGTGACGGCCTTCGCGGAGGAGATGGCCGCGAGGTACGCACCGGCGCCGGTCTTCGTGCTCGACGTGGGCGAGGTCGAGGAGGGGCTGCGCGTGGTGGAGACCAACTGCTTCAACAGCGCGGGCTTCTACTGGTGCGACCTGCACGCCATCGTGCGCGCGGTGAACGCGTACCTTCGGCGGGCACCAGCTGTTCCGGGATGAATCCCGGCCGGGGTATCGTAGGGCCGTGATGACCCCGGCCATGCCCACCGTCCCTCGCGCGCTCGCCGCGGCCTTCGCCCTCTCGCTGGTCGGCTGCGGCGCGGCCGAGGAGCCCGTCGCGGCCGAGGAGGTCCCGGAGGCCGACGCGGTCACCGTCGACACCAGCGACCCCGCGGCGCGGGCCCAGTACGACGCCAACGTCTCCTTCGCGCTGCGCTACCGGGCGCGGTGCACGCCCTCCGGGACGGGGCGGCCGAGGGTGCTGCTCACCGGCTTCGGGCGCTTCCTCGACAACGGCGTCAACGTCAGCGGCCAGGTCGTGAGCGCGCTCGTCCCGGGGATGCGCTACCCGATCACCCGGCGGCCCGCGGTGGGCCCCGACGACCCCGCGCCGCAGACCGTCGTGGCCCAGGCGACGGTGACGCTCCCGACCGTAGGTCCGGTGGACCTCTGCGCCATGGTCGTGCCCGTGTACTGGGACCTCGCGGCGATCCTCGCGCTGAAGGAGGCCCAGCGCTTCGCGCCCGACCTCGTGGTGATGAACGGCATCGCCGGCCCCGCCCAGGACCTCTGGATCGAGCTGGGCTCGGTCAACCGCGCGATGACCCTGCGGGATGGCTCCGACCTGCTGGTTCCGAGGGCGCCTTCGGGGATGACCTGGGCGCCGCTCGTGCCCTCGGCGACCGCCGCCGAGCGCGCTCGGGGATCGCTGCTCTCCTGGGACGTGGTGCGCGCCGCGGCGCAGGGAGCCATCGAGGAGAGCGCCGGGGTGGAGGCGGGCGGTCGCTCCCTCGGGGAGGTGCTCACCGGGGTCAAGCTCGGCGGCTTCCCCAGGGACAGCAATACCTACCTCTGTAACAACATCAGCTACGTGGTGAACTACGCCATGGACCACCCCGGGCGCACGCTCACCCTGCTCCAGGCGAGCACGGCCCGCCGCGGCGTCCCCAACCGGGTCCCGGTGCGCCTCGACCGCGACCTGCGCCAGGCGCCGCGGGTGTTCGTCCACTGGCCTTCGCTGCTCAGCGGTCCTCAGCTCGACGCGGGCGCCGGGGTGCTCCGCGCCATGCTCGACGCCCAGCTCGCGGACCTCCGCGGCAAGGGCCCCACCCGCGGCGACAACGCCAGGGCCGAGGTGCTGGCGAGCGGCGACACGTTCTGACGCCCCCACGGCCCTGAGCGACGGACCGATGTAGCGTTTCTGCAATGGTCCAACCGACGACTCTCCAGCTCATGGTCGTCGGCTCCGTCGCGCTGCTCGGCAGTGTCGGATGCGGGAGCCGAAGCACGGCGACGGACGCCGCGACGGACTACGACGTAGCCGACGCAGCCAGGGCGGACGTCGTCGCGTTCGATCACCCCGATGTCGCCGACGTCGGACTCGATCGTGACGCCGCTGCACCGCTCGATGTGGTCGCCCGCGCGGACGCGACCATCCCCGATGCACCAGACGTCGCCGTCGGGTGGCCTCGGCAGGTTGGCCCGCTCGCCGGCGCGCGCGTCACCCAGCGCCGCCCGACCCTCCGCTGGACGCTCCCTGTCGGCGCGCCCGGCGTCCGTGTCGAGGTGTGCGCCGATCGGGCCTGCTCCGTCGTCGAGCACGGCTGGATGTCGACCGCGTCCGAGGGGCGACCGCCGGCCGATCTCTCGCCGGGCGTCCACTTCTGGCGCCTCTCTCTGGGAGGCGGGAGCAGCCCCGTGTGGCCCTTCCTCGTGCCCGCCCGCTCGGGCGAGGCCGACACCAGCTGGAGCTCGCTCGCCGACTTCAACGGCGACGGCCGCGCGGACTTCGTGGTCACCTCGCAGGCGGGCGACGCGGGGGGTGTGAGCGCCCGCGCCTACCTGGGCCGCGCAGGCGACCTCCCCGCGCCGGGACCGACCCTCTCGGCCGCGGACAACGCCCTCGTGAGGGCGGTGGGCGACCTCGACGGCGACGGCTACGGCGAGCTCGCGCTGAGCCGAGCGTGCGCTGAGCCGGGCCGCGATCGCATCGAGATCCATCGCGGCGGCCCCGATGGACCAGCGCCCTCGCCGTCGTGGTCGATCGCCTGGCCTCCTTCGAACTGCACCGTCGGTCGGCCTTTCGTCGGCGTCGGGGACGTCAACCGCGACGGCTACGGCGACCTGCTGGCCGAGTCCCCGGTGCGCGCCAGCACCGGCGGTGGCTTCGGCCGTCGCATCGAGCTCTACCTGGGAGGTCCTGCCGATCGACCGCTGACCCAGTCTACGGCCCTCGAGGGCGGCAACGAGTACAACAGCTTCGGCGGGCCGACGGCGCTCGGGGACGTCAACGGAGACGGCTTCGCGGACGCGGCCGTGGTGATGCGAGCGGGCTTCTTGATGGACGGCTCGATCCTTCCGGGCAGCGTGCTGGTGTACTTCGGCGGCGCCGACGGCTTCGCCCGCTCGCCGGTGACGCTCCAGAGCCCGGTGAGGAGCGACACCGGGTACGGCGTGCTGCCCGACGCGCCCTTCGACCACGACGGCGACGGCTTCGCCGACGTGGCGGTCGGCAACGGCTGGCGCCCGGACTCCGAAGGGCGATCGCCCTCGCACATCGATCTGCACCGGGGCGCCCGCGAGTGGGCCGAGGCCCCGCCCGCCGTGCTGCTGCTCCTGACGCCCTTCATGGGCAACCTCGGGGGAGGGTCTTCCGTCAGCCCTGGCGACTTCGACGGCGACGGCCGCGACGACCTGGCCGTGCTCGTCACGCAGCGGGGGAGGGTGGCCGTTCAGCTCTTCCGTGGCGGAGAGGCAGGGTCCGACGCGGGGGCTCCGGCGTACTTCGCGATCAACGACCGGGCGCTCTCCGGGTGGGGCGAGACGCAGGGCTGCGACCTCGACGGCGACGGCCGCGCGGAGCTCGTGGTGTCGTTGAGCAGCCCAGGTGCCGACGCGCGCGCGCTGGAGCAGGGGATCATGGTGTTGAACGGAGGGCCGTGGCCCATCGGGGAGACGCCGAGGGCGTGGCTGTGGGGGCCCGCCAGCGCGGCGCTGACCCTCGCCCGGTAGCGATGGTCTCGCGATGACTCCGATGGCCATGCTGGGGCGTGGTCGCCGGTTGTGCCGGTCCCTGGCGACCCGATGGCACACCTCGGAGGCTCGATACGCCGCAGAGTGCCTGAGGAATGGGAGTTGCTCAGGGCGACGCTCATGAAGACCCGCTCCCTGCGAAGGCTGCTGACCACCGTGCTGATGTCCACGCTCCCAATGACCGCGGTGGGCTGCGCAGAGACGGCGTCGAGCGCGGACGGGAGCGTTCCCGATGCGGGGAGCGATGTCCAGCCGACGCCCACGGACACCGCCGTCGATGCTCCCCTCGACCGACCCATCGACGTCACGACCGACCTGGGAACCGACGCGCCCGCGGACGTCTCCATCGACGTCCCGCCCGACCGCAACTGCAGCATGTGCGGGTGCGACTTCACCGGGCGCCTGGAGGGCCTCGGACCGTTGCGCGCCGAGCACTGCGTCGGCGCCCTGGAAGACGCTGGCGACGCGACCGATGCGAGCGTGGACGGCGGCGGCCCCGACCCGGCGACGTGCGAGATCGACTGCAACCGGGCCTGCCAGAGCGTGTCGGTCTCGGGGATGGGCATCTATCGCCCGTGGGGCAACGGGGGGCTCCCGGGGGGAGGCGCCCCGGGGACCTGCCAGCGAGCGAGCGCGACGGAGGTGAGCTGCGTGGCGTATGTCCCGTGCGGCCGCCGCACCGACGGGCAGCGCGACCTCGACCCGGGCCCGGGCGTGGCGGACTACCTGGTGCGCGCGGCGTTTCTCGAGGCGCAGAGCGTCGGGGCCTTCGAGCGCATGGCCATCGAGCTGCGTGCCCACGGTGCCCCGGCGGGGCTCGTCCGCGGAGCCGAGCGCAGCGCCCGCGAAGAGCGCGCCCACGCCCGGGCGATGGCAGCGCTGTGCGAGTCGCGAGGCGCCGCGGTGACGGAGGCGGAGGAGGCGCCGACGAGCGTCCGTGATCTGCGCGCGGTGGCCATGGAGAACGCCGTCGAGGGCTGCGCGAGGGAGACCTGGGGCGCCCTGCTCGCGCTCCACCAGTCGACGCGCGCTGGTGACGCGGACGTGCGGGCGGCGATGGGGGAGATCGCGCGCGACGAGGTCCGCCACGCCGCCCTGTCGTGGGCGCTGCACCGCTGGGCCATGGCGCGGCTCGATGCGACGGAGCGCCGCGAGGTGATGGCCGCCCTGGAGGGCGCCTGGGACGAGCTCGAATCGACGCTCTCCTTTGCTCCGCCAGCGGCGGTCGTCGGTCCGCTGGGATTGCCGGATGCGGCGAGCGCGCTCCCGCTCGCCCGAGCGCTGCGAGCGGAACTCGCGGCTTGAGCGTTGTTCACGCTCTGCTTCGACGCGATGCTGTCTATGAGACCTTCGTACCGGGACGCTGAGAGGAGGTGGGCGATGATCGTCGGGCAGCCTTCGTTTCGCGCGGACGTACTCGCCCTGCTCGCCGTGATGCTCCCGGTCGGAGCGTGCTCCTCCTCGACGACCGCCGTCCCGTCGAGCGCTGACGCGTCGGCGGACGCGCCCTTCGCCGCCGGGCCCTGTCGCTGGTCCGAAGGGGACATGGTGCTCGTCGCGGTGACTTCCGCGCCCGAAGGCAGACTCGAACTCCTCGACGCGGTCGGTACGGGCGACGGCGCGGCGGTGGCCTGGCGTGAGCGCGGTCTCGCGCGTCCGAGCGACGCGCTCCGCGTGCGGCGAGTGCGGGACGACGGCTCCGTCCACGACTGGTCGGCGCCGGGGCGAGGGAGCCACACCGCGGTGGCGACGCTCGCGAACGACGCCCCGCTCGAGTTCTCGATGGCGTGGGACGGGGCCGTGGATCGCCTCGCCATGCTCGTCGGCGGCGCGACCGAGCGCGGGCCGTGCACCTTTGCCGGGTTCGGGGCGGGCGACGTGCAACGCTGGCAGGCCGTCGATCTGACCGTGGGGCAGGGCTTCTCCCGAGCGGGCTGCGGCTCGCTCCAGAGGACCGCGACGGGGTGGAGCCTGCTCACCTCGCAGGTCCGCGCGCTCTGGGGCACCGACCTCATCCACCTCGGCGACGATGGACGCGCCGCGGGATCGGTGACCCTTCCCATGACCGCGCGGCCGCCGCAGACCGAGGTGACCCGTAGCGCGGTGACGGACGGCTTCGTGGCGACGTGGGTCGAGCCCAGCGCGGATCCGCCCGGCGAGAGGGCGCTCCATCTGCGCCGCTTCGACGAGTCGGCCAACCCCCGCGGAGAAGACCGCATCGTCCATCGGGCGGTCGGTCCGATTCGCGACGTCCGCGTGTTGGAGACGGGGAGCGGCCTGCTCGCGGTGTGGCGGTCGGAGGGCGACGCGACGCCCGGCGCCAGCGAGGTGCTCGTCCGTCCGTTGTCGGCGGATGGCACGCCCTCGGGGCCGGTCGGACGGCTGATCCCCTATGGGGTCCAGGCCGTGGGGCTGCACGCCGTCGTTCGAGGCCCGGAGGTGCTCACGGTCGTGGCGCCAGGGGGCGAGCTGGGGCGCGCGGTGTTCGCGGCGCTCGACGCGCGGGGTGTCCCTCGGGGTGATCCGCGGCTGCAGCTCGCGAGCATGCAGCTCCGGTCGCTGGACGCCGCGCGGGTCGTCGCGACGCGCCGGGGGGCGCTCGTCTTCATGGGCTTCACCCAGCAGTTCGCGGGCGGCGGGATCATGGCGATTCCGATGGACTGTCGCGCTCAGCCGCCTTGACGCGGCTGCTCCGGAATATCGATAAGTCGATCGGTTCATCGACATTTCGATATGGATGCACCGAGGCACGCCAAGGAAGGCGTCTGGGAGCTCGATCTCGCATGACCGACACGCTCGACTGGTACGCCGCCAACGCAGCGACCTTCGCGACCGCGGCCGACACCGTGGATCTCTCGGCGCTGCACTCGGCCTTCGTCGCGCGCCTCCCGGCCGGCGCCCGGGTGCTCGATGTCGGCTGTGGCAGCGGGCGCGACTCCCGCGCCTTCGTTCGCCTGGGGTGTCGGGTGACGGCCCTCGAACCCTGCGAGGCGCTCGCCAGGATCGCGGAGTCGTCGCTCGGGTTTCCGGTACATCGGGCACGCGTCGAGGACCTCGACGAGCGCGGCGTCTACGACGGCGTGTGGGCCTGCGCGTCGCTGCTGCACGTGCCGGTGACGAGCACGCCCGAGGTGCTCTCGCGCCTTGCACGGGCGCTGGCGCCCGGCGGCGTGTTGTACGTCTCGTACAAGCGAGGGAGCGGCGAGCGCGTCGAGGGAGGGCGCTTCTTCCACGACGAGACGATGGCCTCGCTGGAGGCACGGCTGGGCTCGGCGGGGTTTGCGACGGTGACGTGCTGGGAGACGCCCGACGCCCGCCCGGAGCAGCGCCACACGGTGTGGGTCAACGCGCTCGCGTCGGTCGAGCGATGAGCTCCTCGACGATCATCTTCACGCCGCGGGCGGGGCCGGCGTTGGCGGCGCGCACGGCCCCTGTGTCGGGGCGCAGGGAGTCGAGGCGCAGCCTGTAGCGGCGCAGGAGCGTCCCGAGCACCAGCTTCATCTCGTAGCTGGCCATGGCCGCGCCGAGGCAGCGCCGGGACCCGCCGCCGAAGGGCAGGAACTCGAAGGGCGAGAACTGTCGCTCCATGAAGCGCTCCGGCCTGAAGCGCATCGGCTCGGGGTAGGCCTCTTCCCGGAAGTGGGCGAGGGCGATGGCCGCGCAGACCCCCATCCCCGCGGGGAGGGTGTATCCCATGAGCTCGAAGGGGCGCAGCAGCCTGCGAGGGCTCGGCGCCGGGGCGATGGGGTAGCGCCGCAGCGTCTCCTGGCAGGTCGCCTCGAGGTACGGCAGCTTCTCCATGACATCGGGAGCGGGGTCGGCGCCCTCGAGCTCGGCGCGCAGCCTCTCGAGCACGGCGGCGTTCTCGGGGCGATGCAGCGCGTAGAGCGACCACGCGATGGCGATGGCGGTGGTCTCGTGGCCCGCGAGCACCAGCAGCACCAGCTGGTCGCGGACCTCGTCGTCGGGCATCGGCCGCCCGTCCTCGTAGCGGGCCGAGAGGAGCAGGCTGAGGATGTCCTCGCGGGGCCCCGCGGCGCGCCGCTCGGCGATGAGGGCGTCGAGCTGCTCGTGGAGGTGCTTGCGCCGGCGCATGAAGGAGGCGTAGGGCCCGACGCCGCCGAACTCACGCCGTAGCGAGGGCACCAGCGCGATGAGCGGAGAGATGCCGTTGGTGATCTCGAGCAGGAGCTTCGACAGCGAGGCCATGCGCTCGGGGTCGGTCACTCCGAAGATGGCCTGGAGGATGACGTCGAGGGAGACGTGCTGGAGGGTGTCGAGCATCGACACGCGCTGACCGGGCCGCCACGCCGCGGTGCGCTGCTCGGTGAGCCGGACGATCTGCTCGCCGTAGGCGCGCATCCGCGCCCCGTGAAAGGGCGGCGTCATCAGCTTGCGCGCCCTGCGGTGCTCGGCGCCGCCGAGCAGGATCAGCGACCTGGCGCCGACGAAGACGCCGAGGTCCTGGTTGAGGGGCTCGAAGGTGTCGGGGTCGGCGCCGTAGATCGCCTTGATGCCGGCCGGGTCGCCGGTGAACACCACCGCAGGGTTGCCGGGGAAGAGCACCGGGTCGCCGTACTCGCGAGCGAGCGGGAGCATGCAGCCGATGGGGTCTCGGAGGTAGCGCACCATGAACCCGAGGGAGGAGCGAGGACCCGGGGGGAGGGTGGCCATGCATGGAGGATATCAGCAGGTCGGGCCCGAACTCGGCGCGCTCACCGAGGTCACGCTCCGCCTCCGGCAGGCCTGGGGGTCGAGCGCGCGGCTGCTGCTGCCCGACGTGGCCCGTCCCCATCGAGGACAGGACCCTGGGGCTGCACCATCGCAAGCGGCTAGTACCTCTCCACAGGGGACTTGAAGGGTTGAGCGGCCGATGCACGTCGCCCCGCGGCGTTGCTCATCGCTTGCGTGGCTTCTGCCACGCGGCGCTCTTTGCGCCTTGCGGTGCTCGCGCCTCGACCACCCAACCCTTCACTTCCCCTGCGGCGAGGTACTTGTGTCATGGAGATCCCTGATCGCGCGTGGCGTCGGGTAGAACCCGGTCATGCGCCGCTCCCCGCTGCACCTCGCGTTCGGACTGTTCGGTGTCGCCAGCGTGGTGATCGGGCTACTGGTGTTCTGGCGGGTAGTTACGAGCCCGGGCGACGACAACCCCATCGGGATGGTCGCGGTGGCGGCGGCGCTGCTGGGGCTGGTGCCCTCGTGGGGGCTCGTGCTGTGGGCGCGGGGCCGGGGCCTGCGCGAGCACCTGATCTGGCTGTTCTGCGCGGGGGTCGCGTCGCTGCCACTCGCGCTCTGCCTGGTGGTGCTCGTGACGGTGCTGTGAGGGTGAGGGCGAAACCCGGTTCAAGCGTCGCACCCTTCGTTCGCCGCCTGCGGCGCTGCTCCGCGGGGCTCCTGACGGGCCGTGGATCGTGGCACCCTCCGCGGTCAGTCCCCTTCACCTCGCGACGGAGCGCGCCGGATGTCACCCCCGCGGACCCGATGGATCTTCGCACTCGCCGTGGGCGTCATCGTGGACCTCCCCGCCAGCGCGCAGCCGCGGCCTCCCGAGCCGATCGTCGGCCGCCCGTGCCGCGACGACGAGGTGCCCTATTTCGCCTCGGGCTGCGATGGGCCCGCCCGCCGCCAGTGCTGGTCTGCCGCCGTGCA
>SCUS01000047.1 GCA_004297725.1 Myxococcaceae bacterium
TACCTCCTCGGCATCCCCGCGACGATCATGTCGCTCGGCGGCATCGCCATCGCCATCGGCGCCACCGTGGACGCCGAGATCGTGATGGTCGAGGCCGCGCACAAGAAGCTCGAGGGCACCCCGCCCGACCTCCCCCCCGAGGAGCGGGAGCGGCTGCTGGCCGAGGCCGCCCGCGAGGTCACCCCCGCGATCTTCTTCTCGCTGCTGATCATCGCGGTGTCGTTCATCCCGGTCTTCGGGCTCACCGGGCAGGCCGGGCGGCTCTTCCGCCCGCTCGCCTTCGCCAAGACCTTCGTGATGCTCTCGGCGGCGCTGCTCTCGGTCACCGTGGCGCCCGCGCTGCGCGACTACCTCATCCGGGGGAAGATCTACGCCGAGTCGCGGCACCCGGTCTCCCGCGCGATACGGTTCGTCTACGAGCCCTTCGTGCACGTCGCGCTACGCAAGCCGAAGACCACGGTGCTCATCGGCCTCATGGCCCTCGCCTCCGCGCTCCCCATCGCCGGCAGGATCGGGTCGGAGTTCATGCCGCCGCTCGACGAGGGCGACCTGGTCTACATGCCCACGACGCTCCCCACGATCTCCATCGAGGAGGCGCGGCGGCAGCTCCAGCGGCAGGACGCCATCCTCCGCGATTTCCCCGAGGTGGAGCGGGTGCTCGGCAAGGCCGGCCGGGCCGAGACCCCGACGGACCCGGCGCCGCTCTCGATGTTCGAGACGACGGTGAAGCTCCGGCCGCGCTCGCAGTGGCGCACCCGCCACGTGCGGCGCTGGTACATCGGAAGTACGCCGGTCTTCCTCCGCCCTGCGCTGAACTGGCTGCAGCCGGAGTTCGTGCCGATGACGCGCGAGCAGCTCGTCCAGGAGATGAACCAGCGGCTCCAGATGCCCGGCTGGACCAACGCCTTCACGCAGCCCATCCGCAACCGCGTGGACATGCTCACCACCGGCATCCGCACCCCGGTGGGGATCAAGATCTACGGCAGCGACCTGGGCGCCATCGAGCGCACCGGCACCTCGCTGGAGCGCGTGCTGCACTCCGTCCCCGGCACCCGCAGCGTGCTCTTCGAGCGCTCCGTGGGCGGGCTCTACATCGACATCGTCCCCGACCGTCGCGCGCTGGCTCGCTACGGGCTGCAGGTCGAGGACGTCAACGAGGTGATCGAGATGGCCCTCGGCGGCGCTCCGGTGACCACCACCGTCGAGGGGCGCAACCGCTTCACCGTCAACGTGCGCTACGCCGAGGACTTCCGATCGAGCATCGATCGCATCCGGGAGGTGCTGATTCCCCTCCCGACGTCGGGCGATGCGCCTGGGGCCATGGGAGAGCCCTCGGCCCGCACCGCCGGCGCCGCGCGCCAGGTGGAGCTGGGCGCCCTGGCCGACGTGAGGGTGGTCACCGGGCCTCCGATGATCCGCGACGAGGCGGGGCTGCTGGTGGGCTACGTCTACGTGGACATCGACACCAGCCGCGACGTGGGCCGCTACGTCTCCGACGCCCGGAGCGCGGTGGAGTCGGCCACGCGGCGCGGCGAGGTGCGCCTGGCGCCTGGCTCGTACCTGCGCTGGACGGGGCAGTACGAGCTGCTCGCGCAGATGGAGGAGCGGATGAAGGTCCTGATCCCCCTCGCGCTGCTGATCATCGTGGTGCTGCTGTACCTGCAGTTCAAGAACTTCACCGAGGTGCTGATCGTGCTGCTCTCGGTGCCCTTCGCGCTGGTGGGCAGCGT
>SCUS01000006.1 GCA_004297725.1 Myxococcaceae bacterium
CCCGACGACATCGCTCCGTTCCTTCGCGGCGAGGAGGAAGCGGTCGCGGGGGCCGGGGCGGCGATCTCGCGCGACCTGCTCGCCGGCGGACCGCGGCCGGTGGTGGTCACGCAGTGCCGCCGGGTGGCCTACGCGTCGCGCCGCGACGACATCCGGATCACCTTCGACCACGACCTCACGTACTACGCCCCCGAGGGTCCGGACCCGTCCGACCCGACCCCCTGCCCCCTCGGGACGATCCTCGCGCGCGAGGCGAACATCCTCGTCGAGCTCAAGTGGCAGCAGGTGCTTCCGGATTGGCTGGCGCAGCTCCTCGCCGATCTGCGCCATCGGGCCGAGGACCGCCCCCCGAAGTTCGTCGTCGCGATGAGGCATCTCCTCGCCCATCCCGGCGCGGAGCACGCCTCCCCGAGAGCGAACGCGCTCTAGCCATGCTCCCGTCGGCGACATCTGACCATTCGAGCGGAGTCTGCGATCAAGCGGCGATGCCTGCTCGGCGGAGGATGTCCGCGAGGGCGCGATCGAAGCGCTGCCAGCTGATCGCGCCGTCCGGTGGTGGAGCGGCGCCGCAGCGCGCGATCCCCGGATCGAGCACGCGGTCGGCGAGCTTGGTGAGGAAGGCGCACTGGCGCAGTCCTGCCTCGGTGAGCCGGTAACGGTGCGTTCGCGGCAGCCTCTCGACGAGCCCGTGGCCGGCCAGGCGAGCGAGGTCGTAGGTCATCTGGGCGCTCGAGTACTCCCCGCAGGCGGGCTCGAGGAGCGCGGCGACGAGTCGCCGGAGCTGGGCGTTAGAGAAGCCCGCGGCCTGGTGGGCGATGGCCACCAGCGCCGCATGGAGCGCCATGACCCGCGGGTCGCCGAAGCGCAGGGCCGGGACGCGGCGGCCGTCTTCGTGTGTGGGGAGCACCAGGTCGGTGAGCTCGGGGCCCGTCAGGCGCGCCTCCTCGGTACCGCGCTCGACCTCCAGGAGCCGGGCGTTGATGGCGTCGCCCTTCTCCCGCAGGGTCGCCAGGTTGCGGATGGCGCGGCCGATGGCGAAGTCGTAGCTGTCGTTGAAGGTCGTCTCGGTACGCAGCGCCCGGCCCTGCTTCAGGTACTGCTTGATCTCGGTGTGCTTGTAGCGGAAGCGCAGCGTCGGGAGGGTGAAAGGCGTGACGACCTCGGTGCGGAAGTCGCCGGGCGTGGCGCGGGTGATCCGCCGGTCGACGAGGAGCGAGAGGCTCGTGGGGCGCGAGAGCGCGAGGTGCTCGGGGATGAGCGCCTCGAAGTACTGCCGTGCGCGGAGCGGGCGGTCGAACACGCGGGTGTCGCTGACCTCGACCTGGATCATCGAGAGGGCGTAGTCGTATCCCGCGGCGGCGTCCTCGGCCGTGAGCGGGGAGGGCAGCTCGCGCATCCAGCGTGCGAAGAACGCGTCGACCTGGTCGGGTCCGAAGCTGTCCGCGATCCGCTGGGCCGCCACGGGGTCGTCACAGGAGAAGAGGCCGTTGTCGAGCGCGCCGAAGGCGATGCCCCTCTTTGCCAGCTGGCGCTTGAGCCACTCGTGGCCGTTCACGTACACCCGGCCACCCCAAGGCGCGTAGCCCGAGAGCTTGATGAACGCGGGGCCGACGTCCGGGTCGGCGATGTACAGGTAGTGCTGGTTCACGAAGACCGACCCGCGGCTGAAGTCGAAGGCCACGCCGCCGCGTGGCAGCATCCGCTTCGCGGCGCGCCAGGCCCGCACGCGCTCCTGGATCACGCCGACCGCGACGAGGCCGCTCCGTCCCGCGGCCTCGGCCGCCAGACAGAGCGGCCGCCACTGCTCCTCCTTGCGCTCGTGCCGCTGGAGCGCGATCCACGGGGCGCCGTGTGCGGTGGCGTACGCGCGCAGCTCGGCGACGAACCTTTTGGTGCGCTGCGCGAAGAGCGCGGGCGAGGCGATCGGGCTCCCGCTGTGCTCGAGGAAGCGGCGGACCAGCGGCGCGCGCTGCAGCCGCGGGACGTACGCGTTCAGATACAGCCGGTCGAGGCAGCGCAGCCGGAGCGTGGTGTGCGCGTCGAGTATGGTGTTCGCGGTCGGCATCGTGATCCCTCCCTTGCTCTGATCAGCGCGGAAGGGTATCGCTGCCGACCTCTTTCGTTCACGGCGGACCTCACTGGACGGTTTGAGGTCCCGAGCGTCAGCGAGGGACTTCGCTAGTGTCGACGCTGCGCGAGCGCCTGGGCGGGGAGGGCTGGGTCCTACCCGACTACGCGGGCGGCGGCCTCGCGA
>SCUS01000048.1 GCA_004297725.1 Myxococcaceae bacterium
TCCGGACGCTGACCGATGGCCCGGGCGGGCGCTCCCCCTCACTCACGCTCGGGGTCTGGCTCCGTCGTCCGACACCGCGCGGTCGTACCGGGGAAGCGCCCTCCGAAGCCGTACCCAACCCGTCAGGCCACCGCTCTAGAGGGTGGTTGACGGGTCGTGGGCAGCGCCCTAGACGACCGCCCCTTCGCATGAGCGCAGCGATCGACTTCCAGGGCCTCTTCGAAGCCACGCCCGTGGCGCTGATGGTGCTCGACCACGAGCTCCGCTACGTGGCGGCCAACGCCGAGTACCTGCGCGTGACGGCCTCACGCCGCGACGAGCTCCTCGGGAGGCAGATCTTCGAGCTCTTCCCAAACGACCCGGACGACCCGAACAACGTCCCCGCCCGGATGCTTCGCGCGTCCTTCGAGCGCGTGCTCGCGGCGCCCGCCCGGCGCCAGCTCGTCGGCTCTTGACGGTCGGCCCGCCGATGCTCACCTCCTGCGCTCGAACGGTCTTCCCAAGGGAAGAACCACGGCCCCCGGGGCGCCGCCGTCGCCCGCCTCCGGGGCGGCGATCGTGGGACGGCATTCCATCGGAGGCTTCCTGACGTGATTCGACGAACGTTCCTGGGCTTCTCTCTCCTGGCCTTCCTCTCCGCCTGCGACTCCGACCCGGCGCCCTCTCCCCCGACCGACGCCGGGAGCGACGCCGCCGTGATGACCGACGCGGGCACCGACACGGGCGCCGTGACCGACACGGGCTCGCGTACGGACACGGGCACCCTGACCGACGCGGGCTCGCCCAGCGACACGGGCACCCTGACCGACGCGGGCTCGCCCACCGACACCGGCACGGCGACCGACCTGGGCACGCCGACCGATTCGGGCTCGGCCACGGACTCGGGCGCGGTCGCCGACGCGGGCGGCTGCAACGCGGTGACCTTGAGCGCTGGCAACGTCCCGGAGACCGCCGGGGCCGGCGCCTTCCCGACCCCCGCGGGAGGCACCCTCGCCGACGGCACCTATCAGCTCACCGGGTTTTACATCTACCCGCCCGGGTCGATCGACGCCTATCGGCGGCGAGAGACCCTGGTGATCTCCGGGGGGGCCGTGCAGTCGGCGCGGCAGACCGACTCCGGCGCGATCGAACGCAACACCGGCACCTTCACCACCTCGGGCACCAACCTCGTCTTCAACGTGACCTGCCCCGGCGCCGCGACGGTGACGGTCCCCTACACGGCCAGCGCCACCACGCTGCGCATCTTCGACATCTCGCCCGGGGTGAACGAGGTCCACGAGTACACCCGGCAGTAAAGTCGGCGGGGCCGGGGGTGACCTTCCCCGACTCCGAGAAGCACTTCGCAAGACACACGATCGTCCATCGGGACGGCCGTGCGCACGCTCGGTGACGGGCAGCGGCCGCCCGGGGTGACCACGGCGCTGGCGTCCGTCATGGCGTGCGGCGACGGCGACGGTGACGCCCGGGGGGTGCCGCCCTACGGAGGGTCTGCGGTCCGTTGACCGTGACGACCTCCCCAACGCGTCGTCGTCCTCGCGAGGAGAGCCCCTGTGATGCTGCGTCGCTCGATGGTTCTGGCCGGTCTGCTGGTCGTGGGCTGCAAGGATGAGATCCCGTTGTACCCGGGCGCGGACGCTCCGACGGACGGCGGCGACGCCGCGGCCGCCGACGCCGGCTTCGATGCGGGCCCGGCCGACCTCGGCGCGCCCGACGACGTGGCGGCGATGGACGCACCGCCGCTCGTCGACCGCTTCGTCGAGGACACCGCGGGAGCGCCCTTCGATGCGCCCGTCGCGGACGCCCCCGGAGGCGACGCGCCCGACACCGCCGACACCGTCGTCGTCGCCGACACCGCCATCGTCGCCGACACCGCCGTCGCGGCCGATGCAGGTGCGGCGGATGTCCCGCCGACGGACGTTCCGCCAGCGCCCACCGCGGCGCCGGGCGAGTGCAGCCGGGCCGACCGCGAGGGGAGCCCCGGCAACAACGTCGACAGCGACCCCGCCGACTCGCAGACGCCCTCGGTCGTGTGGACCGGCACCGAGTTCGGCGTCGCGTGGTCCGACCTGCGCAACCCCACGGCGGAGATCTACTTCGCTCGCTTCCGCGACGCGACGACCCCGCGCGTGACGCTGCCGACGCTCACCCGCGTCACCACCGAGCCCGCCTCGGGCGCGGGCTCCAACGAGCAGCCCTCCATCGCCTGGGACGGCACCCGCTACTGGATCGCCTGGAGCCGCACGCTCTCCGGCGCGCCCGGGTCGATCCGCGTGGCGTCGGTGACGCCGACCAGCGCCACCGACTCGGACGTCGGCGCCCCCGTCACGGTGAGCACCGGCACGCAGGGCTACACCGCGCGGCCCTCGCTCGTCGCCATCCCCGCGGCCGAGGGCGGCGGGCTCGCGCTCGCGTGGGAGGACGACCGCGCCACGGACAACGCCGAGATCTACTTCGCTCGCCTCGGCGCGGCGGGCGCGCGCGTCGGGCCCGAGGTGCGCGTGACCAACGCCGACAACCTCTCCGGATGGCCGCGGCTGGTGCACGGCCCGGCCAGCGAGCTCGGCCTCGCGTGGATCGACGAGCGCGACCCTGGCTCCGACGCCGACCTCTACTTCGCGCGGCTTACCCTCAGCGGCGCGCGTCCGGCGGGCGCCGCGGACGTGCGGGTGACCACCGATCCCTTCGTGACGGCGCACCCCTCGCTGGCCTTCGACGGCACCGGCTACGGCGTCGCGTGGGAGGCGGAGGTAGGCGTCGCCGACCGGCCCGCGGTGTTCTTCACCCGCCTCGACGCGTCGGGGGCGCGCCGCGCGGGTGGGGTCGACCTGCGGCTCTCGTCCAACCTCCCGGCGGGCTCCGCGAGCCACCCCTCGCTCGCCTGGAACGGCACCGACTACCTCGCCGTCTGGCGGGACGACCGCCCCTCGCACACGGGCGGCGACCTTGCGATCCAGCGGGTGAGCGCGGCCGGCGCGCGCATCGGGGTCGAGACCTTCCTCTACGACGACACCGACGCCTCGCAGCACCCGGCGCTGGTGTGGGGCGGCGGGCAGTTTCTCGTGGCCTGGGAGGACGAGCAGTACAGCCACCGTGACATCTGGTACCGGCGCATCCTGCCGACCGAGTGCAGGCCCTGAACGCCTCCCCTCTCAAGGTCTCAAGGGACACCTTGGACCACTCATGCCTGGGGTACGGCGTGCGGCCTCTGCATCGTCGTGCAGCGCCTGACCCCAGGCATGAGTGGTGTGACCGACGATCAAAGTGTCCCTTGAGACCTTGAGAGGGGTGGCCCTGAACGCCTCCCGCACTGCGCGCAGCCCTGGCGCGACGCCGCAGGCGCTCGCCAGACCCCTTCAGCGCAGCGCGGTCTCCGGGCTCTCCTGGCGCTCGTCCCTCTCCCCTCCGGCTGAGGACCAGGCCCGAAGCCGTGAGCGGGGCTCGCGCTACTTCACCGGGGTCGGCTCGGGGCTCGCGCCCTCGACCGCGGCGGTGGGCGCGCTGCGTCGGTACATCGCGTACCGCGCCCGCTTCGCCTCGTCGTCGCGAAACGCGTACTGCCCTCGCCGGGCGACCTGGCGATCGAGGTCGGCGAGCGCCCAGAACGCGCGGTTGCGGGCCCGGCGGGCGCCGCGCGTGGCCTCGTCCTCGGCCTGGGTGGTCGTGCCGGCGGCCGCCTGCGCGCCGCCGCGGGCGGCAGCGAAGAGGCCGAGCGCGCTGCGAATCGCCGCGAGGCGGGCGTCGGTGAGGTCGGTGCCGTCGAGGTCGTGGTGGTGCTTCTTCGCGAGCGCGAGCAGGCGGGTGGTGTCGCTGATGAGGTCGTCGTCCCCCTGCACCTCGCCGATGTCGTCGAGCGCCGACTGCGTCGTCGGGTTGGCGTCGGCGAAGGTGCGCAGCGCGGCGAACACGTGGTCGCGGCCGGCCCGAACCGGATCGCGGGTCGACGCGACGACGCCCACGGCGCGCGCGTCCTGGATGACCAGCCACGCCTCCTGCGCGGCGTCGAGCGCGTCGGCCAGCGTCTCCAGCCGGTGGGCGTCCGCCGCGGCGACCTTGGCGTGAGCGAGCGCCGCCACGTCGACGCGAACCTGGCTGGCGAGCCTGCGCGCGTGCTTTGCCACGAGGGCCGGAGGCGCATCGGGCCGCCTGGCCACGGGGGCCGCAGGCGCGTCGGGACGCTTCGCGACGACAGGGGTCGGCGCTGCCACCGCGGGCGTCGCCGCGGCGGCGGCGGCGGCGGCGGCCTTGCGGGGGGTGAACTTCACGGTGGCCTTGCGGGTAGCGGGCTTCTTGGGTTTCGCCATGGGGGGTGTCTCTCTCCGTACGGATGGTCCGTGGAGCGGGAGAGTCACCCGAATCGGAGAAGCGTTTCGGCAAAACGCACGATCGCCCATCGGGACGGCCGTGCGCACGACCCGGACGGCCATGCGCACGACCCGGACGCCCGTGCGCACGACCCGGACGCCCGTGCGCACGACCCGGACGGGCATGCGCACGACCCGGACGCCCGTGCGCACGACCCGGACGCCCACGCCGGGAGGTCCGCGCGGGAACGCGGGACACCGCGAGCTTCGTACGCCGGGACCGGGCCTGGGCGAGGACGGTGCGCCGGGGTACCCATCCACTGCGCGCCGAGCGCGCGGAGAACCCCGCATGAGCGTCCCCCCGACCACATCCGCCGCGCCTCGCGCCGACGGGCTGTACCTCCACAACGACGGCGACACGACCCGCTGGCTGCGCTTCTACAGCGACCACGTGCTCACCTGGGTCTCGACCTCGCCCGGCCCGGCCGCGCAGGTCGCCCAGTGGCTCCGCCGCGAGGACCCCGTCCGCAGCTCGGTCCCGTGGTCGCTCACCGACGGCGTGGTCGCGTTCCACCTCGCGTACACCAGCCTCGACTGGGTGCCTGTCGGCCCGACCAGCGCCTCGCGCCGCGCCGTCGACCACGAGGCGGACTACGCCGGGCCGCTCGACGCCGAGGCGCTCTCGCTCGTGCGCCGCGAGCCTGGGGTCGCCGAGCGCGTCGAGCGCTACTGGTTCCACCCCGTCGCGGCGGAGGACTTCGACGGGCCGAGGCGCCCGTTCCCGAGGATCAAGAGCTTCGCGACGCTGCTCGCGGCGGGGCTCTCGGCGGAGAGCGTCGCCCGCGTGAAGAAGGCCCCAGGGCTGCGCCGCGACGACCTGTACGTGCTCTCCGCGCGCGAGATCGCAGCGAGGGCGGGCATCCCCGAGCGCGAGGCCGCGGCGCTCGTGCGCTGGCGCGACGGGCGCTGATGATGCGCGTGGTGGGGGTCTGCCGCGGTCAGTAGAAGCCCTCGCGCCGCGCGTACCGCTCGGCCCGCTCGGCGTCGTAGGCCGCGGCGTCGACCCGGTCGCCCTGCAGCGCGTGAACGATCTGGCCGTTGGTCGGGAGCTCGGCGCGGTCGGTGTATCCGGCCGGGTCCCAGAGCTGCGAGCGGAGGAAGGCCTTGGAGCACTGGGTGTAGGCGGCCTCGATGTCGACCAGGATGCCGAGCCTCGGGGCCTTCCCCTCGACGGCGCAGGGCGCGAGGAGCGCGGCGTCGGTGGTCAGCGTCGCGCGGCCGTTGACGCGGAAGGTGTCGCTCACCCCGGGGATCACGAAGAGCAGCCCCACGTAGGGGTTCTGGATGATGTTGCGCAGCGAGTCGGCGAGCCGGTTGCCGGGCCGCTCGGGCACCAGCAGGGTGACGTCGTCGAGGATGCGGACGAAGCCCCGGGGATCGCCGCGGGGGCTCACGTCGCAGCGCCCGTCGGCGTCGGCGGTCGCGAGGCAGAGGAAGGGGGAGCGCTCGATGAAGGGCCGGGTGAGGGGGTTCAGCCGATCGGAGAGCTTGGCCCGCACGAGCGCGGTGGGCTCTCCGAGGAGCTCGCGGAGCGCGGCCTCCGACCCGATGGTGGCGGCGGTGAGACGGTGCGGGTGCATCGAAGGGAGTATCGGGAGCACCGCGGGGCGCAGCAAGGCGCCGGGTGCTTCAGGCGACCTGCACCACCAGCTTGCCGAAGTTCTTCCCTTCGAGCATCCCGATGAGGGCCTCGGGCGCTCGCTCCAGGCCTGACACGACGTCCTCGCGGTACTTCACCTTCCCCTCCGCGACCCACGGGGTCATCGCCCGGAGAAACTCCGGCAGCCGCGGACCGTAGTCGTCGAAGATGATGAACCCCTGCATCCGAAGGCGCTTCGTGAGCACGGCGCCCAGGATGAGCGGGCTCCGGTCGGGCCCCTCGGGGAGCTTCTCGGCGTTGTAGCTCGCCACCAGACCGCACACCGGAACCCGCGCTCGCGCGTTGAGCAGCGGCAGCACGGCGTCGAAGACCGCGCCGCCGACGTTCTCGAAGTACACGTCGATGCCCTTCGGGCAGTGCCCCGCCAGCGCCGCCGCGAGGCCGGGCGCGCGGTGATCGATGCACGCGTCGAAGCCGAGCTCCTCGACGGCGTAGCGGCACTTCTCCGCGCCGCCCGCGACCCCCACCACGCGGCACCCGAGGAGCCGCGCGACCTGCCCCACGACGGATCCCACGGCGCCCGTCGCCGCCGCCACCACCACGGTCTCCCCGGCCTTCGGCTGGCCGATGTCGAGCAGGCCCATGTACGCCGTGAACCCGGGCATCCCGAGCACGCCGAGCGCGAGCGAGGGCCGCGGCATCGCGGGGTCGAGCGCCATCAGCCCCGCGCCGTCGGAGACCGCGTAGTCCTGCCAGCCGGCCGAGGCCACGACGAGGTCGCCGTCCTTGTAGCGGGGATGGCGCGAGGCCTCCACGCGGCAGACCGCGCCGCCGACCATCACCGCGCCGAGCGCGACCGGGGCGGCGTACGAGCGGGCGTCGTTCATCCGGCCGCGCATGTACGGGTCGAGCGACAGCCAGAGCGTGCGCAGGCGCAGCTCGCCGTCGCCCGGCGTGGGCACCGGGGTCTCCTCCATGCGGAAGTTCTCGGGCGTCGGCGCGCCGCGGGGGCGCGAGGCAAGAACGATACGGCGGTTGCGATCGGGGCTCTGGGGCATCGGGGTGTCTCCTCGTCAGGGTCCGTCGGGGCCCACGCGTTGTCGGGCCGCGGCGGGCGGAACACCAGCGTCCCACGGAGAGACAGGCCACCTGAGGTCTCCCCATGGGGTTCCGTACGACGGCGACGTGGCCGTGGGCTTCCGCGACGAGGGAGTGGCGACGAGAAGGTCCAGCGCGGCGTGAGGTGCCGCTGCGTGATCGAGGTCGGCCTCGCTCCGGGGCTGAGCGCGGGGCCGCCGCGGGGCGTGCTACGAGTCCTGTGGGCGACCATGTACCGCGACGCGCTGCCCACGATGATCGAACGCTGGAGACGACTCGACGTCGAGGTGCGCGAGCGGCTGGCGCGGGTCGGTCAGCGCGCGTGGCGCTGCCTGCCGGGGGAGACCCGCGGGCGGGTGGAGGCGCTGCGCGAGCGGGGGGCGAGGCGGCCGTCGGGCCCCGACGAAGCGCTCTCGGCCATCGAGGCCCTCGAGCGATGCCGCGACGCGATCGACGACGCCCTCGCGGCCCTCGACGACCCGTCGCACCCCTGGAACCTCCCGTCGAAGGAATGGCCCGCCGTGGGCTTCCCCTGGATGCGCTCGCTCGACGCGTCGCTGGCGGAGGTCTCCTCGGCGGAGGACGACGACGAGGCGCGGCGGGCGCTCGCGGAGAGGGTGCTGCACATCGGTCGCGCGCTCGACCCGGGGGCGGTGCTCGACGCGGTGCACCTGCCCGGCGCGAGGGCGCGCTTTCGGGTGGCGGGCGCGCCGATGGTGCTCGACGTGTGGAGCGCGCAGGGCGGGGGGTTCTGGTCGGGGCCGAGGGTGGAGGTGGGGCTGCTCACCTCGGCGCGCAGGTCGGCGCCGCGGCTCGTGCTTCGCCCGGACGGGGCCGCGGGGCCGGGGCGCAGCGGGCGCAGCGCGGTGACGGGCAACCCGGAGTTCGACGGGCGCTTCGTGTGGGAGGGCGAGCCCGGGGCGACCGCGACGCTGCAACGCCCGGAGCTTCAGCGGGGCCTGCGGGTGGTGTCTCTCGACGACGTCCCGACGCTCACCCTCGACGACGGCCTCGCCTCGCTGCGGTGGACCTTCGCGCCCACGGCGCGCAGCGTGAGCGCCGCGGTGGCGGTGCTGGCGAGCGTGCGCGACCGGCCGCCGCGGGGGTGATCACCGGTTGGGGGAGTCGGGGGGGGGGCCGCGGCTACGGCTGCAGGTCGACGCGCACCAGCGTCGCGGTGGGGCGGTACGCGTTGTCGATGGAGACCCGGTAGGTACGCATGATCTGGCCGCGGTTGCGGGGGTTGCTGGTGCCGCCCGAGAACTGCCAGGCCTGCACGCTCATCATCACGCGGCCCGCCTCGTCGGTGTAGAAGGTCGGCGTCCCGGGGCCGTAGACCCCTTCGCCGGGGTCGGTGCCCAGCCACGGACCCGTCGAGGTGACGCGGGTGCACGGGCCGTCGGAGAGCCCGGTGCCGCAGTCGGCGTAGCCCACGCCGTAGCGGTTGTCCTGCCACGAACCGCCCGTGTAGAAGACGTACCAGTGGGCCTCGCCCGACGGGGGCGCGAGGCGGACGATGCCAGCGTTCTCCATCACCGGCTGCTCCCACCACGAGGGGGCGTTGTGCGTGAGCTCGAGCCAGCGCGAGCCGTCCGCGAAGTGCTGCCCCAGCGCGCCGAGCTCGCGAATCTGGATGGTGTTGATCCCGCCCGGCTGGTCGACGCGCGCGCTCAGGTGCCAGGTGCCGCGGGCGTCTTCGACGGGGTAGGCGTCGATCACCCAGAGCGAGCCCTCGGCGCAGAACATCGGCCCGTCGAAGTCGTCGACGAAGGGCCCTCGCGGCGTCGCCGAGCGAGCGCGCCAGAGGCACTTCTTCTCGGGCGTCCCGAGCAGGTGGCCGGTGTAGTAGAGCATCCAGTGGTCGGGGTCGATGCGGGCCACGCCGGGCGCCCAGACCGCGCCGTCCTCCTCGGCGCGCGCCCCCAGGTGCGGGAGCGCCTCGCCCACGAAGTCGAAGTCCCCGTCGGCGGTGAAGGTCGCGTGCGGGGTGTGGTAGCGGCGCCCGCCGAGGGTCTGCGCCGCGAAGTAGGCGTGGTAGGTCGACCCGACCCGAACGATGGACGGCGACGAGTAGTTGCCCGCGAAGCCCCGCACCGGGTCGGGCACCCCCGCGTCGCGCCCGACGTCGGCCGCCCTCACGTCGCGCGGAGCCACGGCGTCGGCCGGGACGTCGACGAGCCCGGCGTCCCGGGCGGCGTCCATCACCGGCGCGACGTCGGGCGTGACCGCGGGGACGTCCGGGGCAGGCGCGCCGAGGTCCGAGGGCGCGTCGGGTGGGCGTGGGAGGTCCGTCGAGGCGTCGTCGATCACGCCGTCGGACGGGGGCGTGTCCATGGCGCCGCAGCCAGGGAGGATCAGCAGTCCGGCGAGCGCCGCGCGCCAGCGACCGCGCGGGTCATGGTGGTGATTCGTCGTCATGCGGGCTGCCTCGGGTCTTAGGGGGCTGAGGGTGACGGGACCTGCCACGGCTCGCAACGTCATCCCTCCCGCTGCGGGCGTAGTCTCGCACCATGACCCTGCAGGACCCGGATCTCCTTCGGAGGCTGCTGCGCGCGAGGGACCGCCTGGACGCCGCCTCGCACGAGGCGTGGCCCGTGCGGCGGCTCGCCCGGGTGAGCGGCGTCTCCGAGGCCCACTTCGCGCGGTCGTTCAGGGAGGCCTTCGGCGTCCCTCCGCACCGCTACCTCCTCACCCGGCGAATCGAGCGGGCGACGGCGCTGCTGCGGGAGACCGACCTGCCGGTCACGGAGATCGCGCTCCGGACGGGGTGGCAGAGCCTCGGCACCTTCGGCCGCACCTTTCGCGACGTGATGGGCGAGAGCCCCGGGGCGATCCGTGCGCGCGAGAGGGCCGCGTCCCACGACCCGCGGCCGGTGCCTCCGTGCTTCCTGCACGCCGCCCAGCGCCCGCACCTCACGATCGCAGTTTCGGAGAAGCGACGCCGGGTGGCGGCTGATACGAAGGCCCCCATGACAACGGAGGTCCCATGAGTCAGGGCGTCGGAGTGGTCGGTCTGTATGTGCACAACCAAGACGAAGCGCTCGCGTTCTATACGGAGAAGCTCGGGTTTCGCGTCCACACCGACGCCCGCAACGGCAGCTACCGCTGGCTGACGGTGCAGCACCCCGAGCAGCCTTCGTTGCAGCTCGGGCTGTTCACCCCGTCGGCTCCGGCGGTCGACGAGGCCACCGCGCAGTCGCTGCGCGAGGCGGTGGCGAAGGGCGCGATGCCCCCGCTGGTGCTGGTCGTCGACGACGTGCGCGCGGCCTTCGATCGGATGAAGGCTCTCGGCGTCGAGTTCACGCAGGAGCCCGTCGAGCGCTTCGGCAGCGTCGACGCGGGCTTCCGAGACCCTTCGGGCAACGGCTGGAAGCTGATCCAGGCGCGCTGAGGCCGCGCGAGACGCGTCGGCTTCGTCCGGCTCCCACGCCCCGTCGCCGCCGTGTACCTTCGCGGCCCATGAACACCCTCGGCGCCGCGCTCGCGCTCGGTCTCTTCGCCGCGGGCTGCGCCGACGCCCACGCCCAGCCCCGCCGAGACGCTGGCGCCGCCCGCCGTTGGATCCTCCCACCGAGGGCGCAGCCGGGCGGAGACCCGTTCCGCGGCGACGGGGGGCTGCCGGCGGCGTTCCTCCGCGGGGCCGCGGGCGACGCGACGGACGTCCGTGAAGTCCTCGCGGGCGCAGCGACCACCGCAGGCGCTCCGCCGCCGGCTCGCGACACGGAGGCGTCCGGCACGCTCGGCCGGCCGGCCCGTGAGGGTCGCTTCGACGACCCCGAGCGCCTCGCGGGCATCCCCCTCGGCGACGCGCGCATGCAGCTCGCGGTGGCGGGCGGTTGGGCCCTCCGTTGCCTGGAGCGGGCGCGGCTCGCGACGCCCTTCGACGCGCCGGTTCGCTTCACCGTGGCGCGCGAAGGGGCGGTCGAGGGCGTGGCGGCGGAGGGCGCGCCGGAGGCCGCGCTGCGGTGCCTCGTGGAGGGCTTCGGCCACGCGCGCTTCCGCCCCGTCGCGCGGCCGACGGAGCTCGTCGCACGCTACCGCTACACCGTGCGTGGGAGGCCGCCGCCCGGGAGCGAGCCGCGCCCGGCGCCGTAGGGCTCCTCGGGTCGACGGGTGGCGCGGTACTCTCGCGCCCATCCCGATGTTGCCGCCCGCTTCGATCGTCGCGATGACCCCCGCCCGCTGCGCGGCGCTCGGCCTGCCGCCCTGCGCGTTCTCCGTGGACACGCAGCCCGTCGCCCCGCCGTTCGGCGCCGTGCCTGGCGCGTACCTCTCCGTCAGCGGCCCCCCCGGCGGGACGCTCACCTTCGAGGCATGGCCCTGCCCCGCGCACGACGACGCCTCGCTCGCGGCCTGGCTCGTCGCGAGGCTGCAGCAGCCCGTCGAGGCCGTGCTCCCGGCCGGCCGTGTCACGGTGGCCGGTGAGCCCCGCGCGGCCGTCGCCGCGATCGCCGGGAGCGGGTACGCTCGCGCCCTCCACGCGGCCATCCTCGTGCGCGACGCGACGCACGCGCCCCACGGCGTGGCGCTCGTCGCGGCGCTCGGCCTCGGGCAGTGGGGGAGGGGCGACCTCGACACGATCGTCACCGCCGGGCACCTCGGCGCGGTGCTCCGGTCGTTTGCGCTCGGCGTCACCCCGGCTGCGGTCGCCCCCGACGTCCCTCCCGCGCCGACCCCGCCCGTGCCGCTCCCGCCGCCCTGGCCGCTCTCGCCGCCGCCGCGCACCGCGGGCGTCCCGCGCAGCACGAGCCCGTACCCGCCGACCCGCCCGGAGCCTCCGGCGCCGCAGGCGCAGCACCCCGCCGCGACGCTGCCCGGCGCGCTCTGCCTCGAGCCGACGGAGGGCTCGGCGCCGCACTTCCATCGGGTCACCCGGTCGGCGCGCGTCGGGCGCGGGCGCGGGTGCGACATCGTGCTCGACGACCTCACCGTCTCGCGCGATCACGCCACGGTGACCAGCGAGACCGGCGCGTGGGTCGTGCGGCCCTCGAAGCCGGAGGCGGACACCTTCGTCAACGACACCCGGGTGGTCCACTTCGAGAGGCTCCGCGAGGGCGATGTCGTGGCGTTCGGTCGCGTGGGGATGCGGGTGACCTTCGGCGATTCGCCGGCGGTGCTCGAGCCGCCCGCGCTCTCCCGGCTCTTCTCCCGACGGGGCTGGGCCGTGCCTCGATTGCCGCGCGCCCTGGCCTCGACCCTCGAGGAGGTCTCGCCCGGCGTCTACGCCACCGACGCCGACGCCGCGGCGACCGCGGAGGCATGGTCTCCGGCGCCGCCCCTGATGTTTCTCCCCCGGCGGGACCTCGCCGTGCTGAGGATCTACGACGGCCCCGAGCCCACGCTGCGGCTCACGCTCTTCGCGGCCTGCGTCGAGATGAACCTCACCCTCGCCGCGACCGATCGCCCTGCGGGGGAGACCCTCTTCACCGCGCTCGAGGGCCTGCTCCGCGTGGCCGCCCGCCTGGAGCGCGAGCGACCGCGCGACCCCTCGGAGGTGCTTCGCATCGACGCGGGCGACCCTGCGGCGCCGGCCCGCTGGACGGGTCCGCGCCGCGCCTCGGGGTCGGGGGCTCCGCTCTCGGTGCTGCGCGACGTGACCGACTGGCTCGACGCGCGCTGACGCCCGCGCGACTTCACCGAAACCTCACTGCTCGATCGGTGCGAGTCGGGTAGAACGCGGTCGACGGAGGGACGAATGCACGTGATGGGACACGAGACGGTGGGCGCGGGCGACGCGGCGGTGGTGGTCCTCAACGACTGGCTCTGCGACACGTCCACGTGGGACGGGGCGCGCGCCTGGCTCGACGGCGCCCGGCGGACCTGGGCCTTCGCCGACCTGCGGGGCTACGGTCGCTCGCGGGGGGTCGCCGGCGACTTCACGCTGGAGGAGGCCGCCGCCGACGTGATCGGGCTGGCCGACGCCCTGGGCTGGCGGCGCTTCGCGGTGATCGGCCACTCGATGAGCAGCCTCGTCGCCCTGCACCTGGCGCGGCAGTGGCCCGACCGCGTCGAGCGCGCGGTCGCGGTGACGCCGCCGCCGCCCGCGGGCTTCGGCGTCGACGACGCCACGCTCGAAGCCATGCAAGGGCTCGCGCGCGGCGACGACGAGCGGCGGATGAGGGGCGCGCGGGCGATGCTGGGCGACCGCCTCCCGGAGGCCTGGATCCGCTTCAAGGTCGAGCGCTGGCGCGCGTGCGCCGACCCGGAGGCGGTCGCGGGGTACGTCCCGATGTTCGCCCGCCGCGGGCTCCCGCCGTCCACCGCTCGCATCGCCTGCCCGGTGCTCGCCGTCACGGGCGAGCAGGACGCCGCGGTCATGCGGAGCGCGTCGGTGACGGGGCTGCTCACTCCGCTCTGCGAGCGCCTCGTGGTGGCGCCCATCGCCGACAGCGGCCACTACCCGATGCAGGAGGCGCCGCCGCTGACGGTGGCGATCGTCGAGCGCTTCCTCGCGGGCGGGTGACCGCGGGCCCCGGAGGGGGGGAGTGGTACAACCGCCGCGTGAAGCTCCTGCGGATCGATCACGTGCAGCTCGCGATGCCGGTGGGCGGCGAAGGGGCCGCGCGGGCCTGGTACGGCGAGCTCCTCGGGATGCGCGAGGAGCCGAAGCCCGCGGCGCTGGCCGCGCGCGGGGGCTGCTGGTTTCGCGCGGGCGACCTCGCGCTGCACCTCGGCGCGGAGGCGGACTTCCGCCCGGCCCGCAAGGCCCACCCCGGCGTGCTCGTCGACGACCTCGACGCGCTGGCGCGGCGCCTCCAGGAGGGCGGCTGCGAGGTGCGCTGGAGCGACGAGGTGCCGGGGGTGAGGCGCTTCCACACCGACGACCCATTCGGCAACCGGCTGGAGTTCATCGCCCTCTGAGCCCGTCTTCCGCACCCTGAACGTCCGACCCGTTTGCGCAGGAAACTTGCGGACGGACGATCGGGTGTGGGCCTGCCACGAGCGTGAGACCCGCGTCCATTTTTCGACCACGGTTTTCGGCGGCCTTCGCGAAGAGTGAACCGCAAGGGCGCAAGGGTCGCAAAGGCGGGAGAGGGGCATCGGTCGGCCGCGTGCGTTCGAGCGCGAACCGCAGCGTCTTCCCAGCCCTCCCGAGCGCCACACCCTTGCGACCCTTGCGCCCTTGCGGTTCATTCTTCGCCACGGCCGCGGAGAGAGGTCGGCGCGGCGTGTCCCAGACGCGACCGATCCCACGCCGTATCGACCGAGCGGTGACCCCGAGGAGGGCGGACATTCAGGGTGCGGAAGACGGGCTCTGAGGCGGGCTCAGGGGTCGGCGCAGCCGGGCGTCGCGCGGATGCGTCGCGCGAGAAGCTCCCGCTCCGCGGCCGAGAGGGGCGCCTCGTTCGCGCACAGGTGGAGGAAGGCGCACCGCTCCTCGCCGCCGAGCCGGATGCGCGTACGGCAGGCGCGCCAGGCGTCGTGGCGCCCCTCGTGCGAGACGCCGTGTACGAAGTGGAGCGCGATGACCGCGAAGGCGACCCGCGCGAGCAGCGCGAGCAGCGACGCCGCCGCTCTGCCCTGTCGGCGGGCGATCGCCAGGGCGGCGGGGAGGTTCAGCAGGGTGAAGAGCGCGGCGCTCGCGGCGAGCGCGAGGTCGCGCGCGCGGTCGGAGGGGTGGGTGCCGCCGAGGAGCGCGACGAAGGCCGCCGCCACGACGAGCAGCGAGGCGTTGGAGGCGAGGGCGATGCGACCGGAGGGCCGTGCGGTCATCGCCCGAGGCTACAACGCTCCCTTGTCACCGTTTCTGCGCGATGACCATAGTGCGCGCCGATGCCGCACTCGCTCCGTCTTCGGTGGGTCGCGCTCGCGGCGACGATCTGTGGTTCATGCGCGGCCGATGAGCCCGCCGGCGGACGCGTCGCGTTGGCGCCCGCGGTGCTGGGCGACCTCACGCTGCGCGCCTGGAGCGACGGCGACGTCGCGCTCGAGGTCGGCGGGCGCGTGCTGCTGCGGAGCGACGGCGCGCCGGCCTTCGCGGTCTCGTACGAGGAGACCGTGCGCTCGGCCTTCGGCGTGTGGACCTTCAATCAACCCGGGAGGACGGTCGCGCGGCCCGGAGGCAGCGTGTCGCTCGCGGTGGAGGGCGACGCGGCGGTGCTGCGGGCGCGCGGCCCCGAGGGCGCCTCCACGCTGCGGGCGCGGAGGGTCTCCGCGGACGAGGTCGAGCTGCGGGTGACGGTGCTGTCGACCACGCCGGCGCGCGAGCTCGGGGTGCGCTTCGCGTGCGAGCCGACGTCGCACTTCCTCGGCTTCGGCGAGCAGTACAACGCCGTCGACCACCGCGGACGGCACGTGCCGCTGTGGGTCAGCGAGCAGGGCATCGGGCGCTCGCCGGCGCGGCGCAACGCCTTCTCGGGCGATCACACCACCACGTATTTCCCGGTGCCGTTCTTCCTCGATCCGCGCGGGTTTGGCGTGGCGCTCGACACGGACTCGCGCGCCGAGGCCGACCTCTGCGCCGACGACCCCGCCGCGTGGACCTTCTCCGCGCAGGACACCCAGGAGCTCGTGATGCGGCTCTACACCGGTCCGACGGTGCCCGCAGTGATGAGCGCGTGGACGCGCTTGCAGGGGCGCACCGCGGCGCCGCCCGCGTGGGCCGTGGAGGGCGTGTGGCTCGGCGTGCAGGGGGGCCCCGCGCCGGTGCGGGCGGCGGTCGAGCGGGCGCGGCGCTTCGACGTGCCGGTGGGCGCGGTGTGGTCGCAGGACTGGCTCGGTCGGCGCGAGTTCGGCGCGGGCAACGTCGGTGTGCGGTATCGCTGGTCCGTCGACGAGAGCTGGTATCCCGACCTCGCGGGACTCATTCGAGAGCTCGGCGCGAGCTCGGTGCACTTCCTCGGATACTTCAATCCCTTCCTGGTGCCCGAGCAGGACCTCTACGCCACCGCCGTGCGCGACGGGTACATCGTGCGAGGCGCCAACGGGATGCCCGCCGTGTTCCCCATCTCGGTGCTCTCCGGCGGCGTGGTGGACATCAACAACCCCGCCGCGGTGCGCTGGTTTCAGGGCTACGCCAACCGCGCGATGGACCTCGGCCTGAGCGGCTGGATGCACGACTTCGGCGAGTGGCTCCCGCACGACGCGGTGATGTCCGACGGGAGCGACCCGCGGCGATCGCACAACCGATATCCCGAGCGCTGGCAGCGGGCCGCGCGCGAGGCCCTCGAGGCCCGGCACCCCGACGGCGACTGGATCATGCTCTCGCGCTCGGGCTGGCTGCGCACCGCGCAGGTGTCGCAGGTGGTGTGGGCGGGCGACCAGGAGGCGACCTGGGACGACGACGACGGCTTGAAGACCGTCATCCCCGCGCTGGTGTCGCTGGGCATCGCCGGCGTGGGCTACTGCACCCACGACGTGGCGGGCTTCTCGGGCGGCCCCAGCACCAGGGAGCTGTACCAGCGCTGGGTCGAGCTCGCGGCCTTCACGCCGGTGTTTCGCACGCACGAGGGCCTGCAGCGCGCCGCCAACTGGTCGTGGGATCGCGACGACGACACCACCACGCACTTCGCCCGCTTCGCGCGGATCCACCGGGCCCTCGCTCCGGAGATCCGCCGCGCGGGCGACGAGCACCAGCGCACCGGCATGCCCATCGTGCGCGCGCTCGGGCTGGCGTTTCCCGATGATCCCCGGGGCTACGACGTGCGCGACGAGTACCTGCTCGGCGACGCGCTGCTCGTGGCGCCGGTCGTGGAGATGGGCGCCACCTCGCGCACGGTGTACCTCCCGTCCGGCGCGTGGTTCGACGTCTGGGATCCGACGCGTCGCTACGAGGGCCCGCGCGAGGTCACCGTGGAGGCGCCCATCGGCCGTCCGCCGGTGTTCAGCCGGGCGCCGCGGGCCGACCTGACGGCGGTGCGCTGAAGCGCTCGCTAGACCTGCCGACACGGTGAACCTATCGTGCGCGGCATGCACACATGGAGGGCGTTCCTGCTGGGCGCGGCGACGCTCGCCGCATGCGTTCAGCCGCGCACGGAGATCGTGATCTCGGTCGATTCAGAGATCGACTGGGGCGTCGGTCGCGCGCTCCAATCGGTGGTGCTCAGCGTCCGTCGGGGCGGCGCTTCGGGCGCGCTCCGCGACCAGCGCACGACCGCGCTCGGGCTCGACTCCGGGCGACGACCGCTGCCTGTTCTGATCGGCGTGACGCCGGATGCTGCGTCCGATGACGTCGACACTCCGCTCTGGATAGAGGCCCTCGGCTGCGCGGCGGCGACAGGGTGTGACGCGACGACGGCGGTGGTGGCGCAGCGGGCGGTCGTACGGTTCCAGCGAGATCGCACCCTCGGGCTGCCGCTGTTGCTGGCGAGCGCGTGTCGCGGCGCTCCTTGCGACGCCACGCAGCGCTGTGAGGTCTCGACCGGGGCGTGCCGGCCTGCCGCCGAGGCCGCCGCCGCGCTCGTCCCCTACGACCCGAGCGCTCCGATCTCGGACGGAGGCAGCCGCACCGACCGCGCAGTCCTCATCGACGGTGCCACCGACTCGACCACCGACTCGACCATCGACTCGACCATCGATGTTGCCATCGACTCGACGGCTGACGTTGACGTCGCGGTGCAGGCCATCGATGTCTCGGACGCGTCCCGATCCGACCTCGGCGCTGGATCCGATCTCGGCATCGACGCCGTCGACGTCGCGACGCCTGCTGACACGACCGCTGACGTCCGGGAGGAGGCAGACGGGGCGCTGAACGACGTCGGCATCAACGTCCCCGACATCTCCTCGATGTCGGAGGTCGGTGCCGATGCGCCCGATGCGGGGGTCGCCTCGGACGTCGGAACGGTCCCCTCGGACGCCGTCGGTCGCGACGTGATTCCCTCGGATTCGCCGTCGCCTTCCCCGCCCCGTCCGACCTCGCCGCTCTCGTCGTCGATCGTGACCTCACAGCGCCCGACGTTGCGGTGGTCGCTCGGCGCGGCGTGGGACGGCGCGCGCGTCGAGATCTGTCGCGATCGCGCATGCACCCTGCCCGAGTACAGCGTCAACGTGGTCGGCAGCAGCGCGCAGCCGGGCGGCGCTCTCTCGCGAGGGCCGCACTTCTGGCGCCTGACAGGCCGCTCCGGGGCGACCATCGGCGCGTCTGTCAGCCCGACCTGGGAGTTCTTCGTCGGGGGCCGGTCCGCCCCCGCCGATCGAGCGTCGGGGAGCGTCTCGGACTTCAACGGCGACGGCCTCGCCGACGTGGTGATCGGCGCGTGGGGTCTCGGCGGCGCGGCCTACCTTCACTACGGAAGCTCCGCGGGTCTCACGACGGACCCGTCCCTGACGCTGAACTCCCCGCTGACGAACGTGAGCTTCGGCCAGAAGGTGGCGAACGCCGGTGATGTCAACGGCGACGGCTACACCGATCTGCTGGTAGGCGCGCCGGAGCTGGCTCTGGGAGGCACGGGCCCAGGGCGCGTGTTCATCTATCTCGGGGGGGCATCCGGCGTGGTGACCACCCCGAGCCGGGTCCTGCTCGGTCCAGACGGAGCGCGCAGCGAGTTCGGGCTGGCGCTCGCCGGCGCTGGTGACGTCAACGGTGACGGCTTCGCGGACGTGGTCGTCGGGGCGCGGCAGGTGGCCTCGTCCACCGGGCGCGCGTACGTCTACCTGGGGAGCGCGACCGGCCTGGCAGAGACGCCCGCCACGACCCTGACGGGCCCGGATGGGCCGTCTTCCATCTTCGGATATTCGGTGGCCGGAGTCGGTGACGTGAATGGTGACGGGCTGGCGGACATCGTCGTCGGGGCGCCCGGTGCCATGTCGTACGCCGGTCGCGCGTACCTGCATCTCGGTTCGACCGGCGGCGTCTCGCCGACATCGGCCCTCACCTTCTCCAACCCCGACGGAGGCTCTGGCTTCTTCGGTTATCCCGTCGCGGGCGCCGGGGACGTCAACGGTGACGGACTGCCCGATCTGTTGATCGGAGCTTCGGGCGCGGGGGCGGGAGGGAGGCGGGCCTTCGTGTACCTCGGGACGACGCCCGGGCTGGGAGGAACTCCATCCGCTCGTGTCATCAGCCCCGCGGCGACGGAGGACTCATTCGCCTCCTCGGCGGCAGGCCTGGGGGACGTCAACGGCGACGGCTATGACGACATCGTCCTCGGGACGACCGGGGGGATGCCCTACCCCGAGCGCGCGTACGTGTACCGAGGCAGCAGCAGCGGCCTCGTCACGAGCTCCCCGACGACGCTGATCGGCCCCGACGGCGCGAACGGCCACTTCGGTGGCGCCGTCGCCGGTCCAGGGGACGTCAATGGAGACGGGTTCAGCGACCTGATGGTCGGTGCCGAGGCCGTGATGACCTTCCGGGGTCGGGCGTACCTCTACCGGGGCGGCGTGGGTGGCATCATCGCGGTCGTCGCCGTCACCATGACCGGACCGCTGGGTACGTCCGGGCGGGCAGCACACTTCGGCGACACGATCGCGAGCGCCTGGGGCATCTGGCCCTTCGTCCCGTCGCCGACTCGCAGCCCCGCTCGCTCCCTGTTCTCGCCCGCGGCGATCGCCTCGCTCTGAGCGAGCTGTCAGGTTCGCCGCGGGGCTGAGCGGCGTCGCTCAGCGCTGGCGCTGGAAGAGGCAGAACGAGGCGCCGAGGTTGTCGCTGACCAGCGAGAACGCGCCGATGCCGGGGATGGGGCTCTCCTCGCTGATCACCCGGCCGCCCTGGCTGGTGACCCGGGCGCGGGCGCTCGCGAGCTGCTCGACGGTGACGTACGGGAGCCACCGGGTGGGCGCTCCCGCGGGGGCGGGCGACAGCGACGCGACCTCGCGCTCGCCCACGCAGAAGACCTCCATGCCCCCGGGCATCGCGGTGACCTCCCACCCGAAGAGCTTGTGGAAGAAGGCCTTGGACGCGGCGGCGTCGGTGGTGTCGAGGTGCTCCCAGCAGAACTCGCCGGGACCAGGGCGAAGCGCGACGCGAGGGTCGCCGTTGAAGGAGTGCATCAGGGAGATGGGCGCGCCGAGCGGGTCGATCACCACCGCGAAGCGACCGTAGCCCTCGATGTCGCCCGGGGGCACCGCGACCTGACCCCCGGCCTCCAGCGCGACCCGCGCGGAGGCGTCCGTGTCGGCCACGGAGACGGTGCCGATCCAGTGCGGGGGCACCGTCCTCGACGCGTCGAGCGGGGCCATCCCGCCGATGGCCACGCCCTGGTTCTTGATCATCGTGTACGTGGTCGTGCCCATCGGCATGTCCTCGAAGCTCCACCCGAGGACCTCTCCGTAGAACCGCTTCGAGGCGGCCACGTCGGTGGTCATGACCTCGCGCCACGTGAAGGTCCCGTGCGCGTAGTTCGGCGTCGTGCTCATCAGCGTTCTCCTTCGTCGTCGCACCACTAAGGCCCCGCTCGGCCGCTGCGACGCCCACGTTCTCCAACGGCGGGGCGGCGGCTGGCAACTCCTGGCAGCGCCCCAAGGGGGGCCCGGCGCCCTGCGCGCACCCTGCCGAAGCCGCGCGTCTCGCGGAGTCCTCGCGCTCTCCGATCGACGCTCCGTGCCCGACGCCCCGGCCCCCGGCCCCCCTCCGGCGAACCCCGGAAGCGCCATTACCTTCCCTGGTAACCCGACGCCGCGCCGTCCCCCTCCGTGCAGAGCCTGCACACCCCTGTGCACGCTTCCCACAGCGCGGAATTCCTCTCCATGATTTTCATGTGGATCGATCGCCCTCGGGGCCCCCGGCGCGCTCCGTTGTCGGTATAGCGTCGACGCTTGAACCCCTCGCAGGAGCCACAGCGATGACGCGTCGATCGGGCAGGCACACGGCACCCTGGCTCGGGCTCCTGGTGGGGGGCGCGCTCACTGCGTGCGCGGTCACCGATGAGGCCAACGGCGGGCGGCGCCTCGTGCCTCCTGACGACGTCGCCGACGCGGGCGAGTTGACCGAAGCGGGTCTGGTGTTCGACGTGCTGCCCCTCGACGTGCCGCGCGTCGACGCGGGGGCGCCGGGCGACGGCGGCGGGCCGAGGGTGTGCGCGCCGACCGAGACCTGCGGCAACGGCTTCGACGACACCTGCGACGGGCGCGTCGACGAGGGCTGCGCGTGCGTCCCAGGTACGACGCAGCGCTGCTTCGGCGGGCCTCCGGCGCTGGCGGGCGTCGGGGTCTGCGCGTTCGGTGAGCAGCGCTGCGGGGGCATGGGCGAGTTCGGCACCTGGGGCGAGTGCGTGGGCGCGGTCGCCCCGGCGGGCGAGGCCTGCGACGGCGCCGACAACGACTGCGACGGCGTGGCCGACGACGGATGCGAGTGCCGTGCGGGCGAGACCCGGGCGTGCTTCGGGGGCGACGCCGCCGCGCGCAACATCGGGGCGTGCCGCGACGGGATGCAGCTCTGCTTCCCCGGCCCCGGCGGCGTCGGCAGCGCGTGGGGCGGATGCGCGGGCGACACGCGCCCGGCCGCCGAGGCCTGCGACGGCGTCGACAACGACTGCAACGGCACCGTCGACGACGGCTGCGGCTGCGCGGCGGGCGCGACCCGGCGGTGCTACGGCGGCCCGGCGGCGACCGAGGGCGTGGGCACCTGCCGGGGCGGCACGCAGTCGTGCGCGGCGGGTGACGGCGGGGTCACGGCGTGGGGCGCGTGCGAGAGGCAGTCGCTCCCGGCGGCCGAGCGCTGCGACGGGATCGACAACGACTGCAACGGCACCGTCGACGACGGCTGCCTCTGTCGCCCTGGCGAGACGCGCGGATGCTACGAGGGCCCCATGGGCACGCGCGGCGTGGCGCCCTGCGCGGACGGCACGCAGACCTGCGCGGCCGGGGCCGGCGGCGTCGGCAGCGCGTGGGGGCCGTGCGCGGGACAGCGGGTTCCGGCCGCGGAGGTCTGCGACGACGCGGACAACAACTGCAACGGCGCGGCGGACGAGGGCTGCGCGTGCCGCCGCGGCGCGACGCAGGGCTGCTACACGGGCCCGGCGGGGACGGCCGGCGTGGGGCCCTGCCGGGCGGGCACGCAGACCTGCACGGTGGCGGGCGGCGGGGCGGCGTGGGGGCCGTGCGGCGCTCAGGTGGTGCCGGCGGCGGAGGCCTGCGACGACCTCGACAACGACTGCAACGGGGTGATCGACAACGGCTGCGCCTGTCGCCGGGGGCAGACCCGGAGCTGCTACTCGGGCCCGGCCGGCACCGCGGGCGTCGGGGCATGCGCGGCGGGCAGCCAGGCCTGCGTGGTCACCGGGACGACGGCGGCGTGGGGCGCGTGCGGGGCGGAGGTGCTCCCGCGGGCCGAGCTCTGCGACCGGGTGGACAACAACTGCGACGGCCGCGTGGACGAGGGCTGCGAGTGCGCCGCGGGCGCGACCCGGGGCTGCTACGCGGGGCCCGCGGGCACGGCGGGCCTGGGCGTCTGCCGGGCGGGCACGCAGACCTGCGCGGCGGGCGCCGGGGGCGTCGGGACGGCGTGGGGGGCGTGCGCCGGGGCGGTGCTCCCGGGGGTCGAGACGTGCAACTCGATGGACGACAACTGCGACGGTCGCGTCGACGAGGGGTGCCAGTGCACGGCGGGCACCACGCGGAGCTGCTACGGCGGCCCGGCGGGGACCTCCGGCGTCGGGGCCTGCCGGGCGGGCACGCAGTCGTGCGCCGTCACGAGCGGGGTCGCCAGCTGGGGCCTCTGCACCGGCGACGCGACGCCGACCGCCGAGCGCTGCGACGGCGTGGACAACGACTGCAACGGCGTGGTGGACAACGGCTGCGCGTGCACCGCGGGCGCGACGCGCTCCTGCTACGAGGGCGCGGCGGGGACGGCGGGCGTCGGGGTGTGCCGCGCCGGGATGCAGACCTGCGCGGCGGGCGCTGGCGGCGTCGGCAGCGCGTGGGGCGCCTGCACCGGGCAGACGCTCCCCGGGCCGGAGGTCTGCGACGGCGCGGACAGCAACTGCAACGCCACGGTCGACGAGGGCTGCGCGTGCGCGCCGGGCGCGACGCGGGGCTGCTACGAGGGCGCGGCGGGGACGGCGGGGGTCGGGGTGTGCCGCGCCGGGACGCAGGGCTGCGTGGTCGGCAGCGGGGGCGTCGGCAGCGCGTGGGGCACCTGCACGGGGCAGACGCTGCCCTCGGGCGAGGTGTGCAACGCGCGCGACGACAACTGCAACGGCGCGGCGGACGATGGGCTGTCGTGCAGCGGGCCGACCGTCACCTGCCCGGCGCCGCGGACGGCCCCGGCGGGCAGCACGGTGAACCTCACGGCGAGCCCGGTGGGCGGGGTGAGCTACCGCTGGGAGGTGGTGTCGGCGCCGCCGGGCGGGGCGTCGACCTTCGGGTCGGCGACGACGCCGAGCACGACGTTCACGACGGTGATCGTGGGGACGTACACGCTGCGGTTCACGGTGACGGACGCCGCGGGGCGCACGGCGTCGTGCATGACCACGGTGACGATGCAGGGCCACGGGCTGCGCGTGGAGCTCATCTGGGACGCGGGCGACAGCGCCAGCCGCGTCGACATGGACCTCCAGGTGCACAACCGCCTGGCGACGGCCTGGGCGGTCACCGCGGGCAGCGCCAACGTCTGCTACTGGAACAACCGCAACCCCGAGTGGGACGCCGCGGGCGCGGTGGACAACCCCGCGCTCGACGTGGACAACCTCCTCGGCCGCGGCCCGGAGAACGTCCGCGTCGACACGCCCCCGACCTCGCAGGTCTACTCGGTAGGCACCTACTTCTGGGAGGACGACCGCGCCCGCGCGCTGGTCGGCACGCCCGTCGGGGTCACGGTGCGCATCTACTGCGGCGACACGCTCGCGGCGCCGCCCTTCACGCGCTCGCTGCGCGCGGGCGCCTCCGGGCGGCCGACGTCGACCAACCTCGCCAACGACTTCTGGCGCGTCGCGCGGGTTCAGTTCACCTCCGCCTCGACCTGCACCGTCACGCCCGTCAACGACGTGATCACCGGCCTCGCCGCGCAGTCTGGAAGCCCGTAGCTCCCGATCCCCGCTTCCCCGGCGCGGAGGCTCGCTACAGGAGCGGCGCCCGTCGCGGCAGCCCGACGAAGCGCGGAACCCGACGCGCGTAGGCCGCGAAGCGATCGCCGAAGCGCCCGCGGAGGAAGCGCTCCTCGTCGAGCGCCAGGGTGTGCAGACCGACCACGATGGCGACGAAGCACAGGTCGAGGAAGCCGCTCGGCCACCAGAGGGTCATGCCGAGCAGGCACGCGCTCGCGCCCAGGTAGATCGGGTGGCGGGAGAAGCGATGGAGGCCCGCCGTGCAGAGCTGCGCGGGGGGCTTCGCCGGGTCCTGCCCGATGCGCCAGGCCTCGCCCATCGTGGCCTGCGCGGCGACCAGCAGCGCGAGCCCGCCGATCGCCAGGGACCACGAGACGGCGGCCGGAACCATCACGATCGGGGCACCCTTGTGGCTGTTGCGAAAGGCGGGCGAGCACGCGGCGGTGGCGAGCGCGGCGCCCCACGCCAGCCCGAGCGCGGCGATGGAGAGGCCGGTGCGACGGTGCACCGAGTCCGCGGCCCCGAAGAGCACCACCGGGCTGCGACCGAAGCGCTGTCGATGGACGAGGACCGGAGCGACGAGCCCCGCGAGCACGGCGAAGACGGCGAAGGCGAGGTGGAGTTCGGGGTGCTCGACGATGCTCATGGGAGGGGCTCCGTCCTCGGGGGCGCGCGGACGCTACCACCCCGTCGCGCTCGGATGTCGTCGCGGGCGAGGAGGCTCCGGTAGGCTCGCGCCCCGCATGAAGAAGCTCTCCCCCGCGCAGATGAGGAAGACGTTGTTGCTCCTCTTCTCGATCGCGCTCTATGTCTGGGCGGGCGAGCGGGCCATGTCGACCACGCTCGACCACACGCTCATCGCGCCGGTCGCGGTGCTCGGCCTCGTGGCCGTCGCGGTCGGCGTATCGAGGCATCGAGCCTCCGGCCTCCGGGCGGCGCTCGAGGCCGGCGCCTTCGACGCGCTCGCGCCCATCCTCCTCTCGCTCTCCCTCGTCCACCTCGCGAACGCCTGGCTCGATCGGGGGCCTGCGACGGAGATGCAGGGCGTCGTGCGCACGGTCCAGATGACGAGGCGCGGGCCGACCAGGCTCGGCGTCGACCTCCTCGAGGGCGGTCGGGTGACGGTCCCGACCGCGATCCTCACCGAAGGCTGCACCGGCGGCATGAAGGGCTTCCTGCTCTTCCGAGCGGGGGCGTTCGGGGCGCCCTGGGTGCAGAGCGGGCGCTGCACCTGGTGACGGAGCCGGGGAGAGGTGTGGCGGGGCGTCGGAGAGGCGTGGCGGAGCGTCGGAGTGGCGTGGCGGAGCGTCGGAGTGGCGTGGCGCAGCGTCGGAGCGGCGTGGCGCAGCGTCGGAGCGGCGTGGCGCAGCGTCGGAGCGGCGTGGCGGAGCGTCGGAGTGGCGTGGCGGAGCGTCGGAGCGGCGTGGCGCAGCGTCGGAGCGGCGTGGCGCAGCGTCGGAGCGGCGTGAGCCCCGACATCCAGAACGATTCGCGAAGGGTCATCGTCCGCCATCGCGGCACCGTCGAACACATCGACCCACCCCGATTTCAGGCCTTTCCAGGGGTCGAAAACGGCGGCACCCCCCTGCCACGGGCCCTTCGCACCCCTCCGGGGGTCAGAAATCGTCTGTAGGCCCGTCGCGCCTGTGTAGGCCCATGCCGGGGCGGGTGCATTCCCGCTTCGCTCCCGCGATGCCTGACACTTTCCAGGCTTGGTCCCATTTCGGGGTGGGTGCGTCGGGGCATGGGGGTCACCCGTCGGCACCCGGGGCGCCCGATTCGGCACACGGCGCACCGATGTAGCGAGCGCGGAGCCTTGAAAAACAGCGTTGCCCGCTCAGGGGGTGACCGCTCTCCTGCAACCCATGCGTTCCACCAACTCCTCCCTGGGCATCCTCTCCGTGATCGGTCTGGCCTTCGCCGCGGGCTGCGCCCCGGCAGCCGATGGCAGTGATCAGGCGGGCAGCAGCGTCAGCCCCGAGCTGACCGCGGTCGACACCGCGAGCACCGCGACGCTGCGCACCGGCGATCCGAACCTCATGGAGATGCGCGGGAGCGCCGCGGCCTCGAACGCCGCCACCGACCGCACCCCGGGCGAGACCCCGGCCCCGGCCGCTGCGCCTGCGCCCGCCGCGACGCCCACGCCTGCTCGCACCCCGACGCCCACGCCGACGCCTGCCGCGACGCCGACGCCTGCTCGCACCCCGACGCCCACGCCGACGCCCGCCGCGACGCCGACGCCCACGCCTGCTCGCACCCCGACCCCGACGCCCACGCCCACGCCGACGCCCACGCCCACGCCCACGCCGACGCCGACGCCCA
>SCUS01000001.1 GCA_004297725.1 Myxococcaceae bacterium
AGCGTAGGACCTGGCGGGGTGCTGCCCCCCGCTGACAACGTGCGCTCGAAGGCGCACCTCCCCCTCGCTCACGCTCGGGGTCTGGCTCCGTCGTCCGACACCGCGCGGTCGTACCGGGGAAGCGCCCTCCGAAGCCGTACTCAACCCGTCAGGCCACCGCTCTAGGAGCCCAGGGCTTCTTCCCATCGCCAGTACCCACGGCTTCTCGAAAGAAGTGCCCAGGAGAGTCTCTCCGTCAGGCGGGGCATCGGTGACGCATCGCCGCACCCATCACGGCAAACATCCGGTCAGGTTGCCGGATAACCATATTGCGATTTTCGCGCTAGCTGGTGGGACGTCGAGCGTCTGGACGTGGCCGCTGGAGAGCTCGCTGGCAGGTCACGGGAGCGCCTCATCCGCGGCACCACCGGTCGAAACGTCGCGGTGCTCGAGGTTGCGCACGATGCCAACGCGTCGCCCCTCACACACGCCGCAAACCGAGTGCGCAGGTCGGCTGCAGGCCAGCGCCGCGGAGAATGAGCCTCGAACTCCTCGACGACGTATCGCGGGATCGATCGAACGCCCGCGCGTCAGCCGCCGAGCCCGTGCGCCTTCATGACGGCGGCGTTCTTCGCGTCGGCGCGCTGCAGCGCGGGGCGCGCGGCGAGCCGCTCGCTGTACTCCGTGAACGCGGGCTTCGGCTCCACCATGTTGAAGCGCAGCATGTAGCGGAGCGTTCCGCCGAACACGACGTCGGCCATGGAGAACGTGTCGCCGAGGATGAACTGCCGTCCCCCGATGGCGGCCTCCATCGAGCTCAACATGGAGTCGTAGTCTCCCCAGCCGACCTGACCGGCCCGAGCCTCCCAGCCCTTCGACTTCGCCATGGCGCCGGGCTCGATCACCGATGGCGCGAAGAACGACCAGCGCAGATAGGTCCCTCGCGCCGGGTCGTCGACCGCGGGCGCGAGCTTGCCGTAGGCGTAGCGGTCGGCGAGGTAGAGGGCGATGGCGCCGGCCTCGGTCACCACCTGATCGCCGTCGGTGAGCAAGGGCAGCTTGCCCATCGGGTTGAGGGCGACGATCTCGGGCGCCTTCTGCGCGCCCGACTGGATATCGACCCATCGAAGCTCGTAGTCGACGCCGACTTCTTCGAGCGCCCAGACCGTGCCCGCCGCGCGCGAATAGGGGTGGTGATAGAGAACGATCGACATGGTTGGCCTGTCCCTCTTTGGTGGGGGGATGTTCCCCCGGGCCGACGGTGTAGGACAGCACCGCCGCGGAGCGCCAGCCGATTGGGGGGTGCTCGGAACACCGTCGCGGCGCGGCCAACGGGTCGTCCCAGGCCCGCCTCTTGTCCTCCATGCGGGCATGTGGCGATGTCCGCGCTCGCCCGCGAGGACGCCCGCGACCTGAGGCCACGATGACACCCCTCTACCGCTTCGCCTGCCACGCCTGCGGAGCATCGCTCTCGGCGCCCTTGCGCGTGCTGGACGAGCCCTCACTTCTCGCGCGCCACGAGAGCCACACGTGGCTCGTGGGCGAGAGCGGGTTCGTGCCGGCGCGATCGGCGCTCGTCCCTCCCGGCCTGGACAACCAGCCTGGATTTCACGGCTGGATCGCCCCGCAGCCTCGCTCGCGCGTCGCGCTCCATCCGAGCTGGTCGCGCACGGTCGGCTGCTGCGGGCTCTCCCACAGCTCCTTCACCGACGGCAACCTGGTGTGCGCCCGCTGCGGAGCCGAGGTGGGTGTCGGCTACGAGGACTGCTGCGGCCCGCAGTGGGCCGGGCTCTTCGAGCGCGTCACGCTCACGACCGAGGAGGCCCCCGATCCCTGGCCGGACGAGCTCGGGGTGCGATGCGAGCTGCTCCGGGAGATCCTCGACGCGTCACTGCCCGACGGGCTCTCGACGCCGGGCCGCGACTGGCTGCGTGGCTCCGCGTCGGCGTGCTTCTTCGACCCGACCTCGTGGGATCACGCTCCC
>SCUS01000049.1 GCA_004297725.1 Myxococcaceae bacterium
CCGGGGACTCCTCGCTGACGGCCTCGCGGTCGTACCGGGGACTCCTCGCTGACGGCCTCGCGGTCGTACCGGGGACTCCTCGCTGACGGCCTCGCGGTCGTCCCGAAGACCCCTAAACCCACGCCCCGCCCCCGCCCCCCCCCCGGCGCTACTTCACCGCCAGCACCAGATCCGCCGCCACCGCCAGAAACACCACCACCCACAGCCCGATGGCCACCCGCCACCGCACCGTGTGCCGCTTCGTGAGCTCGGCCATCTCCTGCTGGCGCTTCGCGTCCTGCGCGCGCCACATGGCCTCCTGCTGCGCCATCATCCCGCGCAGCTGCTCGCTCTGCCCCCAGGCCTCCTGCTGGAGCCGCTCGACGTCCGCGCGGTGGGCCTCCTGCGCCGCCCGCAGCGACTGCTCCATCGACTGCTGCGTCTGCGCGGCCCGCGACTGCGCATCCTGCAGCGCCCGCTGCGACTGCTCGAGCTGCGACTGCGTCTCCTTGAGCGCCGCCGCGGTCTCCTTCGCCGCCCGCTCCGCCCGCTCCCGCTCGGCCTTCTCTCGCGCGGCCTTCTCCTGCTTGCCCCGCTCCGCGGCCTCGCGCTCGGCCTTCGCCTGCTCCAGCCTCGCCTCTCGCTCCAGGCGCTCTCGCTCCTGGAGGTTCCACGCCTCCCAGGCGGCGCGCTCGGCGGCGTCCTTCTCCGCCTGCTCCTTCTGCGCCTGAACCAGCGGTCGAAGCGTCGACGGCCCCTCCATCAGCAGCCACCAGGGCTCGATGCGCCCCTGCGCCGCCGCGGCCTCCGGGCCGAAGCCGATGAGCGCGCGTATCGCCGGAACCCTCCCCACCAGCGACAGCGGCAGCGCGAAGGCCTCTCGGTCGCCGCACTGCGGGCACTCCGTGGTCTGCCGACCCTGGGTGAGCACCCGCACGATGAGGGGCGTCCCGCAGCGCAGGCACGGCGGCGCGCCCGGCCCCACCCTCAGCCGGAACATCGACTGCATCGGGATGCGGTCGCTGGGCAGGCTGGCGCAGGGCTGCGAGAGGCCCACGTCGCCGAAGGGGTTGAACGCGCCGAGGGCCTCGTTCTGGTGGTGGAAGTCGGGGTGCGCGAGGTCGACGACGGCGTGCGCGAGGTGCACCGCCTCGTCCCACCACGCGGGCTCGATGACCGTGGGCTGCTGGCACGACGGGCAGTGCGCCGCAGACTCGATGGCCTCGGGCCGAGGAGAGAACTCGACGCCACAATGGGGGCACGGGAGCACCATCTCCAGCCGGGCCCACGGGCGACCGGGGAGAAGGCACTGCACCATGTGGCCGCGCACCCCCATGGGCTCGCTGCAGATGTGGCACCGGGCCTGGCCGTTGAGCGCGATGATGCCGCAGCGCACGCAGACGCGGAGCTCGTTGCCCGACGCCGGAGCGCCGCTCGAAACCGCTGGTTGTACCATCGCCGCCGCGCAAGCTACGCCCCGCCGCCACGCCCGGGCAACCTATCGGGAACCCAACTCCCTCTTGACGGCCCCTCCGCCACTCCGACAGCTTCAGCCCCGCCATGTCGCCCCGACTCACCTTGCTCCTCGCGCTCGCCCTCGGCTGCTCGGCCAACGCCCCCGGCGGCTCCGTCAACACCGACTCCGACAGCGGAGCCGTCGCCGACGCCCCCTCCGGCGGGGGCTCGCTGGGCTCGGTCTGCGCGTCGATCTGCAACGGCTCCGGCCCCGACTGCGGCGGCGGCTGCGTCCAGCGCTGCCAGGCCGCGGCGGCCATCGCCCCCGCCTGCAACGACTCCTACCTCGCCCTCATGCGCTGCGCCGCCGACAACGGCTACCGCTGCCCCAGCGCCATGATGGCCTCCCCGCCCCCGGCCGCCTGCTCGGCCCAGCAGGCCGCGTGGGCCCCCTGCTTCGCGATGGCCCTCGGCGCTGACGCCGGCGCTCCCTGACCGCCCCTCGGGTCATGGCCCTCCCGCTCGGACTCCACGTCCACCTCCTCAGCCACGGAGGATCGCTCCGCTTCGCCCTATGGTTCGAGGGCCCGAGCGAGCCCGACGCCTTCCGGGCGAAGGGCCGGGCGCCCCGCAGCGACGCTCCCCTCCCCCACCCCTCGATCGTCCCCCACAGCCGCCGCCCCGCGTGCCTCGCTCGCGGCCTCAAGCCCTCCCGCTTCATCGCCGTCCTCCCCAGGCTCGGCAACTACCGCCCGGTGCCGCTGCCCGGCCTCGTCCACGCGTGGGACGTCGACCACTTCAAGGCCGCCCACCACCCCATCGAGCTCGATGAGTTCGCCCTCGAAGGCTGGATCGTCCCGCCCTCCCTCTCCCTCTCCCCCCTGCGCCAGCTCCTCCACGACTGGTCCTCCCGCTACGGCGCGGGCTTCGTCTCGCCGCACGCCCCCGCGGTCATCGCCTTCCTCGACGACCTCATCGCCCGCGTCTCCGCCGGCCCGCTGCTCCCCACGCTCAGCCCCACCGACGCCGCCGTCCGCCCTCCCCGCGGCCACGTCCCGTCGCCCGAGGAGGCCGTCGCGCTGGCGTGGATCCCTCCTGTCTCCCTGGTCGACCTCAACCACCTCGACCGCGCCCTCCGAGCGCCGCGCTTCCTCCCGGCCTGCCACACCGACGACGACCGCGGCCCCTACGGCTGGCGCAACGAGCCCAGCGCCTCGCGCCTCGCCCTCTTCCTCCTCGAGCTCCTCGGCGCAGCCACCGCGCAGTCCCCCGAGGTGCCCACCGACCCCGACACCGTGCGCTCCCTCCGCGACGCCGTCGCCCGCGGCGACGCGGCCCCGATGCACCGCGCCCACGGGAGCTGCCTCTATCCCCAGCACCCCTTCCTCGCCCCCGTCACCGAAGCCCCGAAGGACCACCTCCACGCCAGGGTCCACCCCCTCGACGCCCCCGACGCCGCGGGTGACTCCTGGGCCCTCGACCTCGGCGTCCTCCAGGGGAAGAAGTCCTTCCTCCCCCTCGACACGCTCCTCGCCAGGGAGACCCTCCACGACCAGGTCGTCGAGCACGAGGACGCCCTCTACCTGCACCCCGCCTCGGTGGTGGCGCGCGACTGGTCCGTGGTGCTCCGCCTCGGAGCGAGCGTCCTGTGCCGCCCGGAGATCCTGACCGGCCACGCCCGCATCACCGAGGCGACGGCGCAGCGGCTCCTCGCGTTTCGCCCGGTGCCCCTCGAAGACTACCAGTTCGACTCCTGGATCGAGGCCACCGGCCTCCCCCGCCCCAAGCGCCGACCGCGCGACCTCGTCGCCTTCTCCGTCGCCCCGGGCAGCGCCTCCGCCGCGCGCGTCCGCGTCCGCTGGGACCTCGCGGGCGACCCCGAGGACCCCTCTCGGCTGGGGCTCCACAGCGCTCGCTTCGTCCCGCACCTGGAGCTCGCCCTCGGCGACGACGCGCTGGAGAGCGCCGAGGCCGAGTGCCTCCTCAAGGACACCGCCGACGGCTTCCTCCGGGTGCACGGCCACGTGCTGCCGCGGGCCGACCTCATCGCCGCGCTCGAGCTGCTGCGCGCCCGGGAGAAGGTCCTTCGCAAGCTGGGCGCCGACAAGGGCATCACCTACTCCGGCGCCGTGGCCCTCGACGACGAGTGGGCCGCCGAGCAGGCCGCGCAGGCCGAGTCCATCTTCTCCTCGCGCTGGGAGGCCTTCCTCTCCGGGCTGCGCGACGGCGTCGGGGTGCCTCAGCTCAAGGCCCCGGCGGGCTTCAAGGGAACGCTCCGTCCCTACCAGGAGCGCGGTCTCTCCTGGCTGGCCTTCCTGGCCTCGCAGGGCTTCGGCGGATGCCTCGCGGACGACATGGGCCTCGGCAAGACCGTGCAGGTGCTCGCGCTCCTCGCCACCCGCCGCGCCAAGGGAGCCCCTCCCCCGCGCGGCCCCGACCTGGTGGTCTGTCCCACGGCGGTGGTCTTCAACTGGTCTCGCGAGGCGAAGAAGTTCACCCCGAAGCTGAAGGTCCATGTGCACCAGGGCCTCGGGAGGGAGCGCGACCCGGCGGCCTTCGCGAAGTCCGTGGAGGCCGCCGACGTGGTGGTCACCAGCTACGCGATCGCCCGCCGCGACGAGGCCCTGCTCGCCGCCGTGCGCTGGGGCGCCGTCATCGTCGACGAGGCGCAGAACCTCAAGAACCCCACCGCGCTCCAGACCCGGGCGCTCCGCGGCCTCGACGCCGAGTCCAAGTTCGGCCTCACCGGAACCCCCGTGGAGAACCACCTGCGCGACCTCTGGTCGATCTTCGACGTGATGGTCCCCGGGCTGCTGGGCGGCTCCACCCGCTTCGCCCGCACCTTCGAGACGCCCGCCCGCAGCGGCGACCACAAGGCCCTGGAGCGCCTCTCCCGCAGGGTGGGTCCCTTCCTGCTGCGCCGCACCAAGCGCGACCCCGCGGTGGCCGCCGACCTCCCTCCCCTCCAGGCGCAGGACCTCTCCTGCGAGCTCACCCGAGAGCAGACCGCGCTCTACACGGCCATGACCGAGGCGGCCTTCAAGGGCATCGAAGACAAGGACGGCATCCAGCGCCGGGCGCACATCCTCGCGGCGCTGATGCGCTTCAAGCAGATTTGCAACCACCCGGAGAGCTTCGAGGCCGAGCGCCCGGACGCCCTCTTCGGCCGCTCGGGCAAGCTCGACCGGATGCTGGAGGTGATGGAAGAACTCCTCGCGGAGGGCCAGCGGGTGCTGATCTTCACGCAGTTCGTGGAGATGGGCCGCATCCTCCAGCGAGCCCTCGCCGCGCGCTTCAAGCTGGACGCGGGCTTCTACCACGGCGGACTCAGCGCCTCGCAGCGCGAGGCCATGCTCGACGCCTTCCAGCGCGCGGACGGCCCTCCGGTGCTGATCCTCTCGCTGAAGGCCGGGGGCACCGGGCTCAACCTCACCGCCGCCTCCGCGGTCATCCACTACGACCGCTGGTGGAACCCCGCCGTCGAAGACCAGGCCACGGACCGCGCGCACCGCATCGGCCAGACGCGCCGGGTGAACGTCTACCGCCTCGTCACCGAAGGCACCGTGGAGGAGCGCGTCGCGGAGATCCTCGAGACCAAGCGGGCCATGGCCGACAAGATCCTGGGCGGTGCCGACGAGTCGTGGATCACCGAGATGGACGACCGCGCGCTGCGGGCCTTCCTCTCGCTGGACAAGCGCGCGAAGGAGGAGGGCGAATGAGCGACGCGCTGCGAGAGCGCCTCGACCGCATCGCGGGCATCTCCCTGCGCGCCCCTCGGGAGGAGTACGTCGTCACGGGCCTCTCCTTCGGCGAGGCGAAGCTGCGGCGCAGCATGGCCACCGGCCGCTGGGACTCGCTGGTGCTGCGGCTCACCCCGGCCGCCGCGGCCGACGTCGAAAAGGCCGGCGGGTCCCGGGACGTGACGGCGCTCTACCCGCTCGAACACTGGCTGGCCCAGGGCGCCACCTTCGACGGGGAGGTGGACGTGGTGGCCGCCGGGCTGCACGCGCTGCTGGTCGACCACGGGCTGCTCTCGCGCCCCGAGCTGCTCACCTCCGCGGCGTCGATCGACCCGGGCCTCGACCCGCTATCGGCCGCCGCGCTCGAGGGGCTGCGCTCCACGCGGTCGCGAACCACCCGTCGTACCGCGCGATGCCCGGTGTGCGCCGAGCGGCGCTCCACCCTCGACCCGAGGTTCTCCCACAGGGACACCCAGTACTCCGAGCAGGCCGAGATCCTCCGGTTGCTGGGGATCATCCTCCCCGGCCGCGGCCGCTTGAAGCATGACGAGCCCGAGCCGGAGTGCCCCCACGCGGCGATGCGCCGGATGGCCTTCCAGCGGCTCTGCGAGGAGCACCCGGAGCTAGGCTTCGAGGCGGCGCTGCTGCTGGTCCCGGTCACGGCGTCCGACCCGCCGCGCTTCGTGCTGAGCCCGATGGCGCTGAAGCCGATGCTCGAAGAGTGGCTGCTGCCGAACGCTCCCGACGACGGCTACGACGACTACGACGAGTTCACGAACGAGCCACGGCGCGTGGTGGTGCCGAGGGCGGCGCCGGGGGACTCCACCCTGACGCCGGGGCAGCGGGGCGCCCTGGCCTTCGCGACGCAGTCGTGGGAGGCCGGCGGCGCGCTGACAGCCTATCTGCCGCCCGCGAACGACGCCTCCGGCGAGATGCCCGTGATGGCCTCGGAGATCATCTCCCCCGACGTCGCGCTGCTCTGGCCCGAAGGCGTCGCGAAGCCCGCCCCGAAGCTCCCTCCGCCCGAGCCTCCCGCGAAGCCCGCTGCACCGAAGCAGAAGAAGGCCGCACCGACGCCTCCACCGACGCCCGCACCGACGCCTGCACCGACGCCTGCGCCTGCACCGACGCCTGCGCCTTCACCGACGCCCACGCCCGGACAGGAGCTGATGACCTCGGAGCTTCGAGCGCTCGGCTACAACGAGGCGAAGGTGAAGAAGCTCCTCAACGAGGGGACCCTGGAGCGCGCGGGCTACGGCTGGTTTCGCTGGAAGGGCTGAGCGCCGAAGACCACCTCGCGCACCTCCTCCTTCCGCAGGAACTGCGACGCGTCCCCGGCCTTCTCGGTCATCCGCCCTTCGCGCCAGAGGCCCAGCCGCTCCATCCACGCCTCGAACTCCGGCGCCGGCCGCAGCCCGTGGATCTCCCGCAGCGCCGCGTTGTTGTGAAACGACGTGGTCTCGTAGTTGAGCATCACGTCATCGCCCGCGGGGATGCCCATGAGGTAGTTCACGCCCGCCGCCGCGAGGAGCATCTCGAGGTTCTCGACGTCGTTCTGGTCGCACTCGGCGTGGTTGGTGTAGCAGGCGTCGCAGCCCATGGAGATGCCGCTGAGCTTGCCCATGAAGTGGTCTTCGAGGCCCGCCCGGGTGATCTGCTTGCCGTCGTAGAGGTACTCCGGCCCGATGAAGCCCACGACGCTGTTGACCAGGAAGGGCGCGTACCTCCGCGCGAGCCCGTAGGCCCGGGCCTCCATGGTGAGCTGGTCGGTGCCGTGGTGAGCGTCCGCCGAGAGCGCGGTGCCCTGCCCCGTCTCGAAGTACATCACGTTGGGCCCCTTCGCCGTGCCCAGCGCGCGGGTCATGGCCATGGCCTCGTCGAGCAGCGCCACGCTCACCCCGAAGTTGCGGTTGGCCCCCTCGGAGCCGGCGATCGACTGGAAGCACAGGTCGAGCGGCGCCCCCCGCTGCATCGCCTGCATCTGGATGGTGATGTGCGAGAGCACGCAGTTCTGCGTCGGCACCCCGAGGCGGGTCATCAGGGCCTTGGTGCGGGTGAGGATCTCCGCCGTCGACTCCACGGTCTCCGTCGAGGGGTTGACCCCGATGACGGCGTCGCCGTTGCCGTAGCTGAGCCCGTCGAGCACCACCGCCAGGATGCCCTCCACCGAGTCGCGCGGGTGGTTGGGCTGGAGCCTCGACGAGATGCGCCCCGGCAGCCCGAGGGTGTTGTTGCACCGCACCACCACGCGAATCTTCCGGGCGGCCACCACGAGGTCCATGTTGGACATCAGCTTGGTGACCCCGGCGACCATCTCCGGGGTGAGCCCCGGCGACACCGCGAGCAGGTCGTCGCCGCTGGTGCGCGTGTCGAGGATCCACTCCCGCACCTCCGCGAGGCTCTTCCCCTTGAGCCTCCGCCGCGCTCCCGCGTCGCAGGAGTCCTGGCAGAGCCGGGTGACCTCGTCCTGCTCATAGGGGACGCTCGGGGCCTCGTAGAGCTCGTCGAGGGTGAGCTGCGAGAGCACCCGCTTGGCCGCCACCCGCTCCCGGTCGCTCTCCGCGCTCAGGCCCGCCTGCACGTCCCCGGAGCGCAGCTCGTTGGCCTTGTTCATCACCTCCTTGATGGAGCCGAAGGTGAAGTTGCGACCGAACACGCACGCGCTCAGGAGGGATCCCATTGGAGGTGCCCTATCGATACCTCCGATTCGCCCACGGCGTCCTACGGCGCCGCCCACCGGTCGGTGTGCAGCGAGGCGCCGGCCGCGTCGAGCACCTGCACCTCCACAGCCCTCGCCCCGTTGCGACGGAGCGCCGCCCAGGTGCGCCACCGGGGAGCGCGGCCCACGTCCAGCGACTGCCGCAGCACCTCTCGCCCGCCGACCTTCCACACCACGGTGACCGCCGCGGGGGCGCCCGCGTTGGCGACCTCCATCCAGTACACGACCTCGCGCGAGGCCGCCGCCGAGGCCGCGTCGCCCTGCGGCCTGCCTCCCACCACGTGATCGGTGAACTGCCCCCGCACCACGCTCACCCCATCGGACCAGGCGGTCGCCGAGCAGAGCAGCACCGCAGACACCAGGGACATCGTCGACAGCTTCATCATCGTCTCCTCCCGCTTGCGAGACGGTCGGAGAGATTGCATCCGCGGGGCCATCGAAAACCAGGGCTGGTATTCACGAAAACCAGCCCTGGTATTCGTGGCCCCGCGCACACGCCGCCGTGTCTCCTCGGCGGGACTCTATCCCCCGTCGCCCTCGAGGAGCTGCAGCGCGTGGGCGTAGAGCCCGCGCTTGATGGCCTTGAGGGTGCTGGGCTCCTTGTTGGAGAGCGCCTCGGCCCTGGCGATGGCCATCGGGAGCACCTCGGACTCCTCGGCGATGGCCGCGACGATGCCCCCCTTCAGGGCCTCCGGGGCGCCGTAGCGGCGGCCGGTGGTGCACGCCTCGTGGAGCGTCGGCTGAGGCAGGCGCCCGGCGATGAGCGCGGTCATGGGGGCGGTGAAGGGGATGCCGATGTCCGCCTCCGGGAGGCAGAAGTACCCGCGGTCGGCGCGCATCACGGAGAAGTCGTGCGCGAGGGCGAGCATCCCTCCGCCCGCGAAGGCGTGGCCGTTGAGCGCCGCCACCGTCGGTCGGGGAAAGCCGAGCACCCGACCCAGCAGCCGGTGCACGGTGCGCACGAAGGCGATCGCGTCGACCCCTTCGGTGCCCATCCACGCGAGGTCGAGGCCGTTCGAGTAGAACTTGCCCTCGCCGGTGGTGACCAGCGCCGAGGGGCGCGCGGCCCCCTCGACCTCGTCGAGCGCGGCGTTCATCGCCCGGATGAACTCCGGGTTGAAGCGGTTCTCCCCGCTGTTCATGCGGAGCACGAAGACGCTTCCCTCTCGCTTCAGATCGATCATGACGGTGCTCGGTCCCTCTCTCGTTACAGCTCGTAGCGGCGCCCGACGAGGCGCACGGCCTGGTGGGATTTCTTCCGCGCCGCCATGGCGTTGAGCAGCTCCATGGTGGTGAAGCAGTCGGCGAGCGCGCGGTGCGTCGGCGGGTGCGGCAGCTTGAGCCAGGTCGCCAGCGTGCCGAGCTTGTGGTTCATCGCCTCGGGAAACACCAGCCGCGCCAGCTTGAGCGAGCAGTACATCCCGCAGCCCGGCGTGGCGACCTTCACCCGCCCGTACTCCCCCTGGAGGATGCGGAAGTCGAAGCTCGCGTTGTGGGCGATGAGCGTGTGACCCGCGGCGAACTTCGCGAAGTCCGCCAGCACGGGCGTGGCCTTCGGGGCGCTCGCCACCATCGCGTCGGAGATGCCGTGCACCCCCTGCACGATCGACGGGATGTGCATCTCGGGGTTCACCAGCGACTGGAACTGCCGCACCACCACGCCGTTCTTCACATGCAGCGCGGCGACCTCGACGAGGCGAGAGCCCACCGCGATGCCCGTGGTCTCGGTGTCGAGCACGATGAATTCCGAGAGGTCGGGCCCCACCACGACCGGGGGCGTCGCCTTGGTCGGGGCCTTGGGATGGGACGGCGCCGTCGCCGCGAAGGCGAAGGCCGTCTGCGGCGACGGCCCCTTCGGGTACGCGGCCTTCTTGTAGGCCTTGGGCTGGTAGGGGGTGAGGGTGAAGGGCTCCGGGGCGGCGACCGGCGCGGGCGCGGGCGCGGGCGCGGGCGACTCCGAGGCCGTCAGCGACGCGCGCACCCGGGCGATGAGCGCGCGGGTGTTGGGGTGCAGCGTGCGGGTGGTCACCGGCGGCACGTTACCAGTTGTTGCGCCGCTCGCGCACGGCGGCGAAGACCGCGACCGGGTCATGGCTGCCCCCCACCGCGGCGGCGAGCGCGGGCTCGTCGCAGCGCAGGAAGGGGTTGACCCGTCGCTCGTCGCCCAGGGTCTTCGGCACCGTGGGCTCTCCCGCCGCGCGGCGGCGCTCGGCGTCGGCGACCGCGTCGAGCAGCGCGCCGTTGCCGGGCTCGAGGGCCGCCGCGAAGCGGAGGTTGTTGGCGGTGTACTCGTGGCCGCAGAAGATCCTGGTGGCCGGGTCGAGCGTCTCCGCGATGCGCCGCAGCGAGGCGTACATCATCGCGGCGTCGCCCTCGAAGAGCCGCCCGCACCCTCCGAGGAAGAGGGTGTCGCCGGTGAAGGCCGCGTCGTCGCTCGCGTAGGTCACCGCCCCGAGCGTGTGCCCCGGCACGTGAAGCACCCTCAGCGCGGTGCCCCCGAGCATCACCCGGTCGCCGTCCTGCACGGCGCCGGTCTGCCCCGGGACGCGCCCCTGGTCGCTCGCGTGGGCGATCACCCGCAGCCCCGGGAAGGCCTCGCAGAGCGCCTCGTTGCCGCCGACGTGGTCGTAGTGGTGGTGCGTGTTGAGCACCATCGTGGGCCGCGCGCCGAGGGCGGAGAGCGCCGCGAGCACGGGCTCCGCCTCCGACGGATCGACCACCGCGCACTCCCCGGTGGCGGGGTCGCGCAGCACGTAGGCGTAGTTGTCCGAGAGGCAGGGCACCAGGGTCACGTCGAGCATGGCCGGCGACCTTAGCGCGCTTCCCGCCGCCGATCGTCACGCCGCTCCGATCGTTGCCCGCGCCCCCGCCGGTGGATCACACTGGCAGCCATGACCAACCCGGCCCCGCCCAACCTCTCGCGCAGCCAGCGCGGCGTCATGGCGCTGATCACCTCGCCGCGGCGGCTGTTGCGCTTCCTGCGCGACCCGGCGGCGCCGAAGCTCCCGAAGGCCATGGCGCTGCTCGCGATGCTGTACGTGGTGATGCCGGCCGACCTCATCCCCGACGTGATGCCGATCCTGGGGTGGCTCGACGACCTGGGGCTGACGGGCGTGGCGCTCGGATACCTCGCGACGAAGGCCGCCAGCTACGAGGACGCCGAGGATGTGAGGAAGGAGAACGAGGCGAAGGGCGGGGGAGAGGCGATCGGGGTGAAGCCGGTCGGGCCGTAGCGCCGACCGGAGGGGCTCACGGGTGGTTGCTGGCGAGCTCGGTGATGTGGAGCGCGCCGCGGATCTGCTCGCCCGCGCGGTAGGAACCCACCCAGACGTCGTACTGGCCGGCGCCCGCGTTGGGGATGTCGACGGTCGGGTTGGTGCCGCCGTAGGAGTCGTCGTTGCAGACCCAGGCGCCGCCGGCGGTGTTGACCAGCAGGGTGGTGTCACCCGGCGCGGTCACATAGATGCGCAGGTTGGCCGAGGTGCCGGTCAGGTTGATGATGTGGTCGGGCTGGCGGGTGACGAAGCCACGGCAGCCGGCGCCGAGGCCGAGGTTGCTGGCGTCGATGTTGCCGCCCGAGGTGATGGCGACGTTGATGGGGTCGGGCACGAAGCCCGGGGCGACGCGACGGCTGCCGAAGTTCGCGGTGCGGCCACCGATCTGGAGCGCACCCTGCGCCGTCACCTGGCTGCCGTAGCCGGAGACCGCGAGCGCGCCGAGGAGACCCACCACACTGAGCATCTTGTTGTTCATCGTCGTCTACACTCCTGACAGGCGTTGAGAGCCGTGCGCGACTCGCTGGATCATCGAGCGGGCCTCGCGACCCATCACTACGCCATCGACCCGCGCGGGATTCATATCAAACCCTCGAGGGTTTGTGCGGGACGAATTTCTCTATCGCCCCCCGCTGGGCGATGGGTTCTGATCGGCCCCAAGAGCAAAGCCATGGATGCCGACAAGAAGACGACCGAGGAGACCGTTCGGGTGGTGGTGGTGGAGGACGACCGCACGGGCGTCGACCCGGAGACCCTGAGCAGGGCCTTCCTCGACCATGTGCAGTTCTCGCAGGGCAAGCACCCCGACGCGGCCACGGTGCACGACCGGTACATGGCCCTGGCCCTCGCGGTGCGCGACCGGCTGGTGCAGCGCTGGATGAAGACCTCCCGGGCCTGCCTGGAGGCCGACCCCCGGCGCGTGTACTACCTGTCCGCGGAGTTTCTGCTGGGGCGCACGCTACGCAACAATTTGCAGGCGGTGGGCATCTACGACGATTTCCGCGCGGTGCTGGCCGAGCTGGGCCTCGACCTCACCGAGCTGCTGGAGCAGGAGCCCGACGCGGGCCTCGGCAACGGCGGCCTCGGCCGGCTGGCGGCGTGCTTCCTCGACTCGCTGGCCACCCTGGGCTTTCCCGCGCACGGCTACGGCATCCGCTACGAGTTCGGCATCTTCGAGCAGCGGATGGAGAACGGCTGGCAGGTCGAGCGGCCCGACGAGTGGCTGCGCTTCGGCAACCCGTGGGAGATCGTCCGCCCGGAGTACACGGTGTCCGTGGGCTTCTACGGGCACACCGAGGAGTTTCTCGACCACCACGGGCAGTGGCGGGTGCGCTGGGTGCCTGGGGTGAAGGTCATCGGCGTCCCCTATGACACCCCCATCGCGGGCTTCGGCACGGAGAACGTCAACACCCTCCGGCTCTGGCGCGCCAGGGCCAGCGAGGAGTTCGACCTGGGGTTCTTCAACCAGGGCGACTACGTGCGGGCGGTCGAGGAGAAGAGCGTCTCGGAGACCATCTCCAAGGTGCTCTACCCCTCGGACAGCACCTGGGCGGGGCGCGAGCTGCGGCTGCGGCAGCAGTACTTCTTCGTCGCCTGCGCCATCGCCGACATCGTGCGCCGCTACCGCAAGAACCACTCCGACTTCTCGAGCTTCTCGGCGAAGGTGGCCATCCAGCTCAACGACACGCACCCGGCCATCGCCGTGGCCGAGCTGATGCGGGTGCTCATGGACGTGCACGGCGAGTCCTGGGAGCCGGCCTGGGAGACCACCGTCGCGGTGATGGGCTACACCAACCACACGCTGCTGGCCGAGGCGCTGGAGCGCTGGCCGGTGCACCTCTTCGAGCGGCTGCTCCCGCGGCACCTGCAGATCATCCACGAGATCAACGCGCGCTTCCTGCGGCAGGTGATGAACCGCTGGCCCAACGACGGCGCCCGCGTCGCCCGCATGTCGCTGATCGAGGAGGGCACGGAGAAGCACCTGCGCATGGCGCACCTCGCGGTGGTGGGCTCTCACAAGGTCAACGGCGTGGCGGCGCTGCACAGCGAGCTGCTGAAGCGCGACGTGCTGCCGGACTTCGCCGAGCTGTGGCCCGAGCGCTTCACCAACAAGACCAACGGGGTGACCCCGCGGCGGTGGCTGCTCTCGTGCAACCCGCGGCTGTCGGCGCTGATCACCGAGTGCATCGGCCCCGGCTGGGCGACGGACCTCGACCGGCTGGAGGGCTTCGCGCCCTTCGCCGACGACGCGACGGTGCGGCAGCGCTTCGCGGCGATCAAGCTGGAGAACAAGCGCGACCTGCAGGGCTGGCTGCGCGAGCACGCGGGCCTCGACGTCTCGACGGACTGCATGTTCGACGTGCAGGTCAAGCGCATCCACGAGTACAAGCGGCAGCTGCTCAACGCGCTGCACGTGGTGGCGGTGTACCTGCGGGCGAAGCGCGACCGGCGGGCGATGTCGGTGCCTCGCTTCTTCCTCTTCGGCGGCAAGGCGGCGCCGGCGTACCGGGCGGCCAAGCTGATCATCCGCTTCATCAACGCGGTGGCGGAGGTGGTGAACCACGACCACGACGTCGACGGGATGAAGGTGCACTTCGCGCCGAACTACAGCGTGTCGCTGGCCGAGCGCATCCTCCCCGCGGCGGACCTCTCGGAGCAGATCTCGACCGCCGGCAAGGAGGCCTCCGGCACCGGCAACATGAAGTTCGCCCTCAACGGCGCGCTGACCATCGGGACGCTCGACGGGGCCAACGTGGAGATCCGCGAGGCGGTGGGCCCGGACAACTTCTTCCTCTTCGGGCTCACCGCCGACGAGGTGACCGCGAAGGCGCGCGGGGGCTACCGCCCGAGGGACCACTACGAGTCCGACGCGGAGCTGCGCGCGGTGCTCGACCTGATTCGCACGGGGCACTTCTCCGTGGGCGAGCCCGGGCTCTTCCACCCGCTGGTCGACCACCTGCTCGACCACGACCCGTACATGGTGCTGGCCGACTACCGCGCCTACGTCGACTGCCAGACGGTGGTCGACGAGTGCTGGCGCGACCCCGACCGCTGGACCGCCATGGCGATCCGCAACGTGGCGCGCATGGGCCGCTTCTCCTCCGACCGGACCATTCGCGAGTACGCGAGCGAGATCTGGAAGACGGAGCCCGTGCGGGTGGAGTGAGCTGAAGGGTCTGAAGGGGAGGGGGAGGAGGGAGCCGGAGCGAAGGCCCTCCCCCCGCCGCTCAGGGTCGGGGGAGAGGGCGGAGGCCGCTCAGAGCTTGCTGACGTCGAGGCCGTAGCGGGCCGCGTAGGCGACGAGGCCGATCTTGTCGACGGTGCGGAGGTCGCTGGTGCTCAGCGTGATGCGCACGTGCCGGTTGAGCTCGGGGACGAACAGACGGCGCTCCTGGAGGTTGGGAAACTGCCAGCGCTTGGTCTTGATGTTCGAGTGCGAGACCTTGTTGGCGATCTTGCGCCGCGTCCCGGTGATGTCGCTCTTGGCCATGGTAGTCGTCTCGTCGGCGGTAAAGGTTGGGATCGGGAAACTTCGTTGTGCGCCGCGGGCTTCGAGACGATGATCGGAATCACCGACAAGGCGCTGCGCGGGGCCGCGAGAGATACCCGATCGGCCGCGAGCGTCAAGTCCCCGTTGCACCAACGGGTCAACCTCCGGGAGGGTCACGGCGGCCCCGACGGAGGATATAGAGCGGCACACGAAGGGTGATCGATGAACGAAGCGCAGCTGAAGCTCCCGAATGTGCCGGATGACCAGGTCGGAGGCGCGCTGCACCTCTCGACGCTGCGCTCCCACCAGCGGATCTTCGTGAACCGCAGCCTGCGGATGGAGTCCGTCGAGTGGATCGGCTTCGACATGGACTACACGCTGGCCATCTACCGCCAGGAGGAGATCGACAAGCTCTCCATCGAGGCGACGGTGAAGAAGCTGGTCGACCGGGGCTACCCCCCCTTCCTGGCCGAGGCGCGCTTCGACACGCGCTTCGCCATCCGGGGGCTGCTCATCGACAAGAGGCTCGGCCACGTCCTGAAGATGGACCGCTACCGCTACGTGGGCCGCGCCTACCACGGCATGAAGGAGCTCGACCGCGACGTGCGGCACGCGCTCTACGAGACCCGCAAGGTGCGCGTCACCGGCAGCCGCTACCACTGGATCGACACGCTCTACGCGCTCCCCGAGGCGGCGGTGTACGCGGGCGCCGTCGACGTGCTCGACGCCTACGGGGTGCACGTCGACTACCAGCAGCTCTTCGACGACATCCGAGAGTGCATCGACGAGGCGCACCGGGACGGCTCCATCGTCGACGTGATCGCCAACGACCTGCCGCGCTTCGTCGAGCGCGACCCGGCGCTGGCCTCGACGCTCCACAAGCTGCGCTCCGCGGGCAAGAAGCTCTTCCTGCTGACCAACTCGCGCTGGGCGTACACCGACCGGATGATGAAGTTCCTGCTGCACGGGGCGCTGCCGGAGTACGCGTCGTGGCGGCAGTACTTCGACGTGGTGAGCGTGGCCGCGGGCAAGCCGACCTTCTTCACCGACAAGCGCCCCTTCATGGAGCGCTCCGGCGAGGGCCCGACCGACCCGGTGAACCCCGCGTACACCCTGGAGCGGGGGCGCATCTACGAGCAGGGCAACCTCAAGGACTTCGAGCGGATGATCGGCGTCTACGGCGACGCGATCCTCTACGTGGGCGACCACATCTTCGGCGACATCCTCCGGAGCAAGAAGGACTCCTCCTGGCGCACCGTGCTGGTGGTGCAGGAGATGGACTGGGAGCTGGAGGCCATGAGCCGCACGCAGGACGACGTGACCCTCATCGACGCCCTCTCGCGTCGGCGAGAGCGCATGGAGGACGAGCTGCGGTATTACCAGGGCAGGTATCGCGCGCTCACCCGGAGGGGCGCCCGGGACGACGCGGACGGCGGCGCCGCCAGGGCCGAGGCGGCGGAGGAGTCACGGCGCACGGTGGACGGTCTCAAGGCCGCGCTGCGCACCCTGGAGGTGCAGGCGAGGGAGATGTCCCAGCGCACGCAGCAGACCTTCCACCCCTACTGGGGGTCGCTCTTCAAGCAGGGCGTCGAGCTCAGCTCCTTCGGCGACCAGGTGGAGCACTACGCGTGCCTCTACACCTCGCGGGTGACCAACCTCGCGAACTACTCCCCGATGCACATGTTCCGCTCGCCGCGCGACCTGATGCCGCACGAGATGATTTGATCTCGGATTCGCTGCGTTCCATGGCGTTTCCTGACGTCGCCTCGGCGGCGGTAGCGGAATCGGGAGCGCTATCATCGGGGATGGCCCCCAAGTCGAGCTTCAGAACCTCCCGGCAGACCCGCTCCCAACTCGGGTCGTCGTAGCCGTCGAAGGCGTCCTTGGAGGGCGCTGCGTGGGTGATGCCCCGGATCGCCTCGCGGTCGGCGCCGGCGTCGCGCGCCTGCCGGATGGTGGTGTGCCTCGTCCCGTGCAGCTTGCGCGGCCGGATGCCCACGGCCGTGCAGTCACGCTGGAGGAGGTTCCACGAGCTCCCCGCCAGCCGCGCCGCGCCCTTGCGGTTGGGCACGATGAGGTCCGTGGGGGTGGGCGCGCGCCCGAAGAGCGCCTGCCACCCCTCGCCCCGCCACGCCGCGAGCACGTGCGCGAGCACGGGATGGACAGGGGCCTCCTTCACCGCGCCGGTCTTGGTGCCCTTCTCGACGCGCTCGGGGGGTGTCCCCGCGGGGCGCTTCCCGATGCGGCGCTTCTCCGTCACGCCCCGCGAGAGGGTGAGCCGTCCGAGGGGCTGCACCGCGGGCTCCCAGTCCGACCAGCGGAGGGCGGCGATCTCCGAGAAGCGCCCGCCCGTCGCGAAGGCCAGGGCGTAGGTCACGCGCCGGTCGCGCGGGATGCGGCGGTCCCAGAGGAGGGCGCTGATCTCCTCGATGCTGTAGCGCCAGGTGCGCCTCGCCCCCGGCACCTTGTCCCGGATCGCCGGGATGGTGCCCTTGGGCAGCCGGTCGTAGGGAGAGGTCGGGAGCAGCCCAAGCGAGACGGCGTGGTCGAGGGCGCGCCCGAGCGTTCCGGCGAAGCGGCTGATCGACCGCGGGGCGAGCGTTCCGCCGAGGCGCGACTTGCGGGCCTTCAGCCGCTCGACCCAGCCGACGAGGTCCGCGGTCGTGAGCGCCTGGAGCGGGCGCGCGGCGATCGGGTCGCCCTCGAGGTACTGGGTCACCGCGTAGAGGTCGTCCGCGGCCGTCGCGTGCGTGAGGGCCTCGGCCCACTGCCGCGCCCACCCGCCCGTGGTGTGGCCCTCCGGAGGCTGAACGGGTGCGCCGGGGACGGGCTTCGGGGGCGGCTTCCACTCGCCCTCGTCGTAGGCCCGTTGCCACTCCCGGGCGCGCGCATCGGCGTAGGCCTTGTCGATCGGCTGGCCGTTCGGGCGCGGCTTCATCCGCTGGGTGAGCCGCGTCCCGTCGGCGAGCGTGATGGCGGCGATCCACACGCCCGGCGACTTCTCCCAGGCCGTCCCAGTGCGGCGCCTGCCCATCAGACGCCTCCGTCGAAGGGTCGCTTCGCGTCGTCGTCTCGGCCTCGCGAGGGCGCGTCGTGCTTCACCGGGGACTGGTCGACGAGCGCGGCCTCCAACTCCGCCCACACCACCACGGCCTTCTGCCCCCTGCCGCGGACGGCGACGCCCTGGGCGAGGCAGTAGGTGCGCAGCCGTCGGCGCGTCCACCCGAGCTGCGCGGCCGCCGTCGTGAGGGGGAGCACGCCGGGGGCCGGTGGCTGCGGGGGCGGGGCGGCCGGGCGCAGCAGGTCGATCAGGCGGTCGATCAGCGCGTGGGCCTCGGCCCGGATCGCGTCGTCGGGTGGGAGCTGGCCTTCAGACATGGCGGGCCTCCTGCAGCTTCCGGTTGAGGGCGGCGACCTCAGCGCTCTTCACGGAGAGCTGCCGACGCGTGTCCTCCAGCTCGACGCACAGCCGGTCGTTGGCGTACTCCAGGCGCATCACCTCCATCCGCAGAGCCTCCTGCTCGGCGTCGCGGCTCTGCCCCCGGAGCTGGAGCAGGGCGACCAGCGCCCGCGTGTCGGGGCAGAGCACCGCGAGCTTCGCCAGGTCGTTGTAGCGCGCTCGGAGCGCGTCGAGCTGGTGCCGCAGGGGCGACTCGCCCGCCTGGAGCACCGCGAGGGCCCACTCCAGGCCCGTGCGCTGGTCGGCCCAGCGGGCGGCGCTGTACCGGAGGGCGTCGGCCCGGTCGGGGTTGGGGGTGCCCTCGGCCGCGCGCTCGAGCGCCTCGATCTTCAGCGTGGCCAGCCGGATGGCGGCCAGAGCCTCGTCGACGGTCTCCGGGGTGCGGAGGTTCTGCCAGCGGTCCCAGATGGGGGAGACGCGGGGGTCCGGGTCGGGGCTGTCGGGGGTGCTGGTGCTGCTGTTGTTCTGGAGAGGCGCGTTCATCGCGACACCGCCTTGCAGCCGCAGCCCTTGCGGCAGGTGGTGGTGCCCGACTCGTCGCCCTCGGGAAGCGCCTTCCACCGGGGGAGCCCGATCGCCTCCCGGGCGTCGGCGAAGACGTGGCATTGCAGGCAGGGCTTGCCGCCGTCGGGCGGGCCGTTGCTCTTGTCCCAGATGCCCGTCTCGTCGTGGCCGTGGCCCTGCTCGAAGGGCAGCACCGCGGCGAGGTGGGAGCGGAGGCGGGTGTTCTCGGTCTCGGCCTTCTGCCACCGTGCGTTCGCTTCAGTGCACTCGTACTTCGCCTGCGCCAGTTCATTGCGGAGCCGCTGCGCGATGTCGCGGGTGGTCGCCAGCGACGCCTCCGTCCTCTCCAGCGCGGCGCGCAGGTCCGCCATCTCCTCAGCGTCGTCGGCGAGGTCGCCGCGCAGACCGATGACCTTCTCGACAAGGCTCTCCGTGTCGAGCTCCATCAGCTCCTCGCGAGTGAGCAGCGGCGCGAAGGCTTCAACCGACTTCCGGGTTTCTTCAGACATCGTCGTCCCCCTTCACCCAACCGTCCCAGTCGAAGTCGAAGCTCTCATCCTCCAGCTTCTCGTGAAGCTCTCGGATCAGGTGCAGGTAGCATTCGCGCAGGCTCATGCCGCCGGTGATGGCGCCCCGCACCGCACCTCGCTCGTCGTTGGCCGGAGCGCGCACGCGCACCTGGGGCCAGTCCTCATCCGTGCGCTTGTCGTGATACGTCGTCTCGCGAATGGAGGGCGCCGCGCCGTAGACCGCGTGGAACAGGCTCCGGAGCGCCTGCTGAAGGTGCTTGCGGAGGTCGGGTGTCAGCTCATCAAACATCACTCAATCCCCCGATCATTCATCAGTTCATCCCAGGCCACCGCGAACCGCGCTTCTCTCCACTCCGGTGTGGACTTCACCCGAGGCGCCTCCGGGATCTCCGTGACCCGCACCGGCCGGTGGCCGGTGGCGCACGCGCCGGATCACCTCGGCCGCGCCCTCGGCGTCGCCCTGCTCGCGCTGCTCTTCGAGGAGGTCTTCCAGGGTGTTAGCCACAATCCACCTCCCCGATCGTGTCCGCGTACCAGCGCATCGCTTCGTCGATGAGCGCCACGCCCTCGGCGTAGAGCCGAAGCAGGCGCGGCTTGCGACGGAGAAGCTCCGTCACGACCGGCGTGAGCAGTTGCAGGTCCGCCACGATGGCCCCGCGCGGGTTGCCGAAGAGCACACCGCGAGCCTTGATCGTGGGCAGTTCGCGGTCGAGCGACTGACGAATGCAGTGGAGCCCCTCCTGAGCGAGCGCGTCGATCGGCTGGATGTGCAGCCCGATGCGAATGCGGGTGTCGATGTCCGCGAGGATGGTCTCTACCGGGTCGTCACCGCCGATGACGTAGAGCTTGGCGCTAGCCGACATGGGACACCTCCCCGCGGGCCCGCGCCGCGTCCATCTCGCGCTGGCGCTCGATCGAGAACCCCTCGGCACCGAAACGCGTGTGGTTCTTCTCGACGTTGGCCGCCATCGCCTCTTCGATAGTGCACCTCGCAGCGCGCGCCATTGACTGCAGAGCGGACGCGACGCCCGTGAGGGCCAGTCGGAGCGCGTCCTTGTGGAGTTCCCGGCCCTGCACAGGTCGCTTGATGCACTCCGCGGCAGCGCAGGCTGCGTGCATCAGGCGCCACGTCGAGCCGCTGAAGCCTGACCTCGGCGGACTGACCCACTCGGCGGCAACGCCCGACTCGACTTCGGTCATGGCGAGATACCAGAGCACGTCACCCAGCTCAGAGACGCGCTCGGCGGGCGTCCCTTCCGTCATGGCCCAGACAGCCTCGCCCGCCTCGCCGCACAGGCCCAGCGCGAGGTACCCGAGGCGCGACGGATTGCCCGGCGGCGCGATGCGGTTGAGCCGCGAGCGTGCGACGGCCTGCGCGCGGAACGCCTCCCAGGCAGCGGCGAAGTTCTCATTCGGCATGGACAACCTCTCCCCTCAACGGAAACTGCTTCGTGTTCCAGACGTGGTCTGCAATGCGGCCCTGCATACCCGGGTGCTGCCCCGAGTCCTGCTTGCAGAAGAACGGCACTCCCGCTTCCGCCGCCTGCTGATGCAGGGACTCCAGCCAGGACAGGTCCAGCGGCTCGTGGCCGGGGCCGCTCTCCCCGCCTCCAATCACCCAGCTCAGCGGGGACAGCTCCGTGACGTCGCGCGAGTCGCACTCACGGCACCGGATGGCCCCGGGCTCGCCCGTGTGCGGCACGCCCATGAGGCACACCCCCTCCGTCGGCAGGTTGTCGGGATTCGTGTCGTAATACGCATCCCCGCTGCCGCAGGCCTCGCAGCGCGTCGGGACGTAGAGCCAGGGCTTCAGGTCGACTTCACCCGCCAGCGGCTCACACGACACGAAGTGTTCACGAGCGTTGATCTGAATGAGCTCCGGCACGCGCTCCTCGGCGCAGGCCTGATCCTCCGCGGTGGTGCCGACCCACACGTTCTTCGGCGTGTACTTGTTCCAGCGCCGGGGCCAGCACGTCGCGAGGTGCCCCGGCCGCTTCGTGAGCAGCGTCTCCAGCAGCAGGCACGGGGTGACCGCCGGGCCGTCGGTGCTGCACTGCGCGATGCCGTCCACGAGGGTGCCGTCGGTCAGGCGAAACTTCGCCATCTCCTGCCCTGCCATCAGACCCACCCGTCCGTCTGCGGCTCGGTCACCAGCAGCCCCAGGACGCACCCGATGGCGACGACCAGCGCGGCCACGTCCAGCAGCCACGGCAGCGCGTGCGTCAGCAGCCCGCCACCCGAGAACACCAGCGCCACCCAGAGCACCTGTCGGAGCGGCGGCAGCCGCAGTTCCGGCCGCCTCACGCGGCGATCCCGGAGCGCATCGCGCGCAGCTCGGCGCCGAAGCGCGCCCACCCGTCGACGATGCGGCGCGCCGCCTTCGGGCAGAACGGGATGGGCTCATCCACCACCCGGAGCGCCTCCAGCCGGGCGATCTCCACGAGCTGCTGGGCCGCGAGCCGAAGGAAGGCCTCGCCCTGGTGCTCGCCGTGCTTCCTGACGGAGTTCATCAGGTGCTTGCGGACGGTGATGGCGCCGACGTGGTCGGCCAGGCCCTCGTCGGTGAGCTGCCACGCCGCGGGGGCGTGCGGGGTCGGGCGGCGGTGCGTGTCGTCGTAGACGATGCGGAGGTCGGTGGTCACGGCTCGGGTCCTTTCAGGTGAAGTCGTCGTCGGAGCCCGGCTCGGGCGCGGGCTGCTCAGGGAGCCCCAGGCGCCGGTCGATCTCTGCGAACGCGCCGTGGCGGCGGCGGGAGAGCGCGCGAAGATCCTCGGCGCTGTAGAGGCCGGGCTTCGGCACCCACGCGATGACGCTCACGTCGACGTAGGTCTTGCTGTCGACCACGCGATGCGTGGCCTCGATGGTGTGCCGCTCGTTGAGGGTCGCGGCGTCCAGAGTCGAGAGGTCGACGCCGCGCCACCCGAGCCGCCGCAGCTGCTCCACCGCGATCTTCGCGGCGCCCTCGCTGAAGGTGCAGCGCAGGGTGACGCGCGTGTACATCTCGCGGCCGTGGGTGACCTCGAACTCCACCACGTACTGCGGGTCGCCCCTCTGGGTCTTGTCCCAGCCGCGCTGCGCGATGCGGGTCTGGTAGCTCCCGGCGGGGATCATCGGGCCACCACCGCTTCGCTGCGGCTGACCTTGATGGCGCCGGCCGTCGCCAGCGCGTTGATGAGCCGGGCCTCGCGCGCCTTGCCGTCGCCCCGGAGGGCTCCCTTCGCGGCGGCGTGCTTGATGGTCGCCATCGTGGCCACGCGCTCGACGGGCGCCGCGACGTCGGCGGCCTCGTGCCCGAGCTCGGCCACGGTGGTGTTCCAGACCAGCTCCACGTCGGCCACCTGCCGCTTCTCGGTGCTCTCGATCGCCAGCGTCTGCCCCTCGGGGAGCGAGGTGTCCCCGCGCGCGATGGCCAGCCGCAGCTGGTCGTTGATGATCTCCGGGAGGCGCTTGGCGAAGTCCCGCAGCTGAAGCAGGCGCCCGCGGCCGGCGGCCGTCGCCGCGAGGTCGACGAGGCCCGTGCCCTGCGCGACGGCGAGCGCCATCGGTCCCTCGGGGCAGTGGACGGCGCTGCGGCAGTAGCGGCAGTGCGCGCCGGGGGTCGCGGGCGGGAGTAGCTCCTGCCGCTGGTCGATGACGACCTGCCTCGCGAACGCGATCAGCTCGTCGGCGATGCGCTCCAGGTCGGTCTCCGAGAGCGCCGCGGTGTCGAGCCAGCAGGAGCCGTCGTCCCGGCCGCGGATCACCACCACGCGGGCCTGGGTGACCCGGTGGGCGCGCGCCGCGTAGAGCGCGAGGGCCCGCAGCTGGGGGTTCGTCGCGGCGGGGGCGACGTGGCCGTGGCCGAACTTGTAGTCGCCCACGATCACCAGGTCCTGGTCCCGGTCGACCACCACCACGTCCGCGGTCCCGACGAACTCGTGGGGCCTGGCGCCGGAGTAGTCGCGGTCGAGGGAGAGCCCGAGGGAGCGGCCCTCGTAGGGGGCCGTGGGGTCCCAGGCGAAGCTCTCCTCCGTGGTCATCACGGTGTCCCCGAAGGCGTCGTGGCCGAGCGCTTCGAGGATGGCCGGGACGTCCAGGCCCCGGGCGGTGTCGCGCCACGCCGGGGGTACGGCCTCGAGGGCGCCCGCGCGGCCGAGGGCCACCGCCTCCACGTAGGCGTGCAGGGCCGTGCCGCGCTCGGCGGCCTCGCTGCCCTGGTCGGTCTCGCGCGGCAGCACGTTGGAGGCGCGGCAGGCCAGGGCGCGCCCGAGCGAGGAGGCGGTGGGGAGCATCACTTCGCGGCCCCGTCGAAGGCAACCGGCCCGGCGGCATCGTTGGCGGACGCGGCGAGGTCCTGCAGCGCGGCGACCAGCACCTTCTTGCGCGCCTGGAAGAGCCCGCCGAGGCGAGTGCCCTCCTCCGCGGAGCGGGTGGCCTTGGTCTCCTTGAGGTCGGCGCCGATGGCCTTGAGCACGTCGAGCGTCTCGGCGGCGGCGATCTCCGCGTCCCAGTCGCGCGCCGGGGCGGCGGGCTGCGGGTTCTGCGGGCTGGTGAAGGGGGCGCGGGCGAGCGGCTGGCTCTCCTTCGCCTCCACCACGCGGGGGCGGATCACCTCGGTCTGGACGATCTCGGCCTGCTCCTCGGGGACATACATCCCGAGGATCACGTCGGGGAAGAGCTCGCGGGCCACGACCGCGACCGCGCGGTGCAGGAGCATCGTGCGCGGGTACTTCTCGTGGCCGCCCTTGGACTTGATGAGCCCCGCGGTCTCCGCGTCGGCCCGGGTGAAGCTGCGGGTGATCTCCTGCCCGCGATGGCGCTTCGCACGGATCGTCGCGATGGCCTCGGTGGTCTCCACGACCTCCCAGAGCTCGCAGAGCCCCGACTGCCAGATGAGGGCGACCATGGTGTCGGAAGAGAGGAAGGGGCGTCCCTCGACCGAGTAGATGCCGCGGAGGGACTGCATGGGCGTCAAACCCAGCTCCATCCCCGTCATCATCAGGATGATGGCGGCCTCCTCGGTCTCGACCTTCGCGAGACCCGACTTGAGGGCCCACTTGCCGAGCATCGCCATGTCCGCGTAGCTGCGCGGCATGAGGTCGGAGATGCGCTGCATCGCAGCGCTCTGGCCCGTGCGGGCGAGTCCGCGCTCGGTGTCGATGACGGAGTTTTCCTGGTGAATCTGCATGGTCATTGGAGTGATTCCTTGTCGGTTGAGATGTCGGAAAAGAGTCGGTTGAAGGTCAGTCGAAGAGGCCGTCGTCAGCCCCGGCCTCCAGCTGGCGGAAGGTCAGCTCGCCGCGCTCGACCAGCGTCGCGATGAGCTGCCAGCCGCCGTCGGTGCAGTGCGCGACGAAGGCGTCGAGGTGCTCCGGGTCCACGCGTTCCAGGCCGTCCACGGTGAGCACCCGGAGCGGGGCGTCGGCGCCGAGGCGCTTGGCGAGGTCGACGGCGAAGCGGAGCTGCTCGGCGCCGCAGAGGCCGTCGAGCGAGACGCCGTGCAGGGTGATGGTGTCACCAGAGAGGGCGAGGCCTTCGAGGCCGGGCGTCGAGGCCACGAGGGCGGCGGGGGCGTCCTTCGAGAGTGCCTTCACGGTGGCGGTGAGGGCCTGGGCTGCGGCCTGGTCGGCGAGGGCGGCGACCCGGGCGGCCTCGGCGGCGGCGGCGAGTTGCTGGGCTGCGGCGGCCTGACGGGCGAGTCGCAGCAGGTCGAGCGCGGCGGACTCGGCGGCGGAGGCCACGCGATGGTCGTCGTCCGTCGGCGGAACGGGGGCGGCGCCGGCGAGCACGGCCTCCAGGTCATCCGCCTGAGCGCGGAGGGCCTCCGCCTGCCCCCGGAGCGAAGCCGCCTCGGCGCGGCGCGCGTAGGCAGCTCGGGTGCCGGCGACGAGTTCGTCGCGGCGCGTGCGCAGGGCGGCCAGGTGCCGCTCCAGCCGATCAACCTCCTCGTCGAGCTCGGCCGCTTCCGCCTCCCGCCCCTGGAGCGTCTCCTCGGAGAGAAGCTCCCTGACGTCGCGCGCCTCCAGCCCCTCGGCCTGCGCCCGAAGCTGCTCCACCCGGGCGCGGGTCCCGGCGCTGCGGGTCGCGGCCTGCTCGGCGGCGGTCGCGCGGTGGCGCAGGTCGGCGACCACACTGCGGCAGGCGCCGAGCGTCGCCTCGGCCTCCTCGATCGAGGGTGCGTCGAGCGCGGGCGCCGCGTCGCTCTGGGCCTGAGCCTCCTTCGCCTTCCGGGCGCTCTCCTCCGCCTGCCTGTTGGCGACGGCGCGGGCCGCGTAGACCTCGGCGTGCCGCCGGGCCAGCACCTCGAGGCCGTGCCCCGAGCAGTCATAGCTGGGCGGCAGCGACGGGTCCCAGGCGCGCAGCTGCGCCTCGGTCACCACCACCGGCATCGCGGCCAGCAGCATCTCCCGGCGGAGCTTCGGGTCCGCCAGGTAGAAGGCGAGCGGGTCGAGGCTGTGCGCGGCCTGCGCCGCGAGGAACTCGGCGGGGCGCTTCACGGCGGCCTGGATCGCTCCGGTGGTCTCGACCTTCACCGCGGGCTGGCGGCCCTCGGGGAGGATGCGCCGGGTGACGGTGTAGCCCTCGGTCCGCAGCACCACCTGCGCCTCGGGGGCCCCGGTGCGGACCGCGTCGGCCGTGGCGTCGCCCGCCACCCCGAGCGCGGCGCGCACGGCGCGGATCACGCTGGTCTTGCCCGCGCCGTTGCGCCCGGCGGCGATCACCCCGGAGGGCGCGAGGTGCAGGACCGTGTCCGCGGCGCCGCGGAAGTTCTTCGTCTCGATCGATAGGATTCGGCTCATGGCGTGGGGTCTCCGGGAAGGCGGAAGAGGGTCTCGGCGTGGCGCTGCAGGTCGCGCTCGAGCGCGTCGCAGCGGCGGCAGCGGGCCGTGTCGAGGCCCCGGGCGACGGTCCAGACGGAGGCGGGCTGGAGGCAGACGTCGCAGCGCTCCCGGAGGCCGGGGGTGTTCTCCTGGGGGATCACCAGTTGCCTCCCGCGGTACCCGACTCGCCGAAGGTGCACGGCCCGCACATCCCGAGGTCGCGCAGGACGGGCTTCGCGCCGCACACCTCGCAGGGCTTCGTCCAGTCGGGCGTCACGTCGGGCGCGCCCGTGGGGCCCGGCTTGGGGGCGGTCGGCGCCCGATGCTTCTTGCGGCTCACAGAGCACCTCCCAGCCGCGGGAACACGCCGCTGGCCTTGCGCACAGGGCGGGCGCGCACCGTCGTCGGGTGAAGCGCGGAGGCCGCGAGGCGGTGGGCCTCCGCCGCGGCGGGTGTCCCCTCCAGCCACGCCGGGAGCCCGCGCCCCGCGACGATCTCGCGGGCGTAGAGCATCGACCCCGGGCAGCGGAAGCACTGGCACCAGCGGCGCGCTGAGCGCCAGTGGCAGGGCTCCAGCGCCCCGGCGTCGTCGACGATCGGGAAGCCCCACCGGGAGGGCGAACCCAGGAGCGGCACGCCGGAGGTCTCGTCGGCGAGCTGCTCGGCCGCGAGCGCCGGGCCGTGCTCGCGGTGGGCCAGTTCGATGGCACCGAGGGAGGCGAGGAGGGCAGCGTTCACGACCGGGCCTCTTCCGCCGCGCTCTCCGCGCAGTGCTCGCACGACCCAGCACCCGCCGACGCGAGCGCGAGGCGGGCGCAGGCTGCGCACTCGCCGGAGGCGCGCCACGCGTTGTTGGAGCGGGCGACAGCGTCGTCGTCGCCCCGGCCCCACGCCTCGACGTGGGCCGCGAGCAGATCCCGCTCGCTGCGGTGCCGGAGGTAGAGGGCCGACACCCCGCGCACCGCCTCGACGATCGCAGGGGCGGCGGCGCGGAGGCCCTCGCGGACCAGGGCAGCGCAGCCAGGGAGGGTGACCGTGCCGAGGTCGTGCGCGAGCTCGGACGGGCCGGGATGCAGCGTGGGGTTCACGCGACACCTCGCGTGCGGCTCGCCCGGGCGGCCTCGGCGCGCGACCAGAGGCGGTCTGCAACGGCCTCGGCCGCGTGGGCGGCGGCGCGGTCCCCCGCGAGCCGGGCGACCCACGCCTGCTCCTCGCAGAGCAGCGAGGCGTTGGCGAAGAAGGCGTAGCGGAAGGCCGCCGAGGAGTCCATCACGCCCACACCGCCGGGCGGATCGCGTCGGCGCTGGTGAGCTCCGGGCACTCGGCGTCCACCTCGTCGGCGGCCATCACGCCCAGGAGGCCGGAGAGGCACTCCTCGGGGGTCTCGCCGTGGGCGGTGCGGAGGTACTCGCCCGCGTCGGCGCTCTCGACGGTGCAGCGCAGGTAGCTGCCGCCGAGGAGGGCGTAGCGGACCTCGCAGGGGCCGCCGGAGATGCGGGCGGCGAGGGTCAGGACGTCGCGGGTGAGGTCGGAGACGGAGCGGGTCGGCATCGGGGGCCTCGTCGCGGCGGGGGTTGAACCGCTGCGGTGGAGACGTTGTAGCTACTGCTACCGAAGCCGTCAACAATGTTCTGTCGCAAAAGCGACGGTGACGTGATTTAGCCGGAAATCGGCGAGCGGAGCGCGGCGGTCAGCGTCCAGTTCGGGTAGAGGCTCGCGCCGCCGGGGCTGTCCATGATGTGCAGGAGGTAGGCTGCCGTCGCGAGCCACCAGTCCGTTTCGTTGAGGTGCAGCCCCCGGCGAAGCCCGAGGCCGTGCAGCAGCTCGTGCAGGCACGAAAGGTTGCGCTCGTAGATGTCGCCCTGCGACTGGACGAAGAGCGTCGTGGCCGTCGAGGCGCCGCATCGGCCGGGGAGGTAGATGCTGTGCACCTTGAAGCCCGCGGCCTCGGCGAGGGCGAAGGGGCTGGAGTCGAGCGCGAGCCCGCCGCACTCGCTCGAGATGCGCCGGATGAAGCCGGGGATCCACTGGATACCGAGCATCGGCCCGACGAGGCCAATCACCTCCCAGTCGGCGCGCAGGATGGCTTCGACCTCTTCCCGCGCGGTCATGCAGGTGATGGCTTCAGCGGCCTGGTGGTCGTGCATCCCCAGAGGGTGCCCCGGGGATCAATCGGTCGTCGATGGCGACGTTCTGACGATGGACGTATCCTGACAACGCCCTAAGCCGGGTCGGCGTTGTCCTCGCGGTCCTGCTGGATCGCCTCGTAGAGACGCATCAAGAAATCTCCCGTGAGATTGGGCCTCGCGCGGCTCATCCCGACGGTCTGCATCTCACCGATGATCGTCTCGTCGGGGGTGACGCCCCGGCGCGCGAGCCGCGCCCGGAGCTCTTGCTCCGCGGTCGGATATCGGGGGTGCTGACCGAGGCGGTCACCGCCGCGCACTGCCGCCGGGTCGAGCTCAACGCTCCGGCCGAGCAGCACATCGATGGACTGGCCGGTCACGTTGGCCATCCCGTTCATCAGCTTCTGGCCGACGCCGCGCTTGCCGTTCAGCACGTCGCTAAGGGTCGCGTGGCTCACCCCCAGGGCCTTCGCAGCGTGCGTCAGGGTGCCGTCGTACTTCGACGCGATCAGGTCGCGCAGCCGACGACGGAGTTCCTCGTTCTGCTTCGGGGGGAGCGCACGGTCGGACGCCATACGAGGGATCGTAAGCGCGCCACCTGTAGCCGTAGCTACCAACATGATGTTGACACCTTCCGTAGCAGTAGCTACAACGGCCACTCATGGACACCATCGAGACCGGAAAGCGCCTGCACCACTGGCGCGCGACTCGCGACCCGAAGCGCACCGTCGTCGACCTCGCGACCGCCGTCGGGGTGAAGCACCCGACGTGGCTCGACTGGGAGAACGGCTCCCGCTCCCCGTCGCTCGCGAAGGCGATGGCGCTGGAACTCCTGACCGATGCGGAGGTTCCGATGGAGGGCTGGGGCTTCGCCGCGGACGTCGTCTCCATGATGCGAGAGATCGTCGCCCGCCGCGGCGCTGCGGCGCTGACCGAGGCCGACGAGCCCGTGGGCGTGGGCGGGTCTGGCGCTGAGGGCGACCCCGAGGCCGATCAGGAAGTAGCAGCAGACCAGGGCGAGGCGGGCGAGGTTCATGGGCCTACCGTCGCCTCGGCAACCCATTGCCGGGAGTCCGCGCGATGAGCTCCGTTCGTACTGGACGGGTGCCCAGCGTCCGTCGCACCGACCTCCAGCGGGGCGCGAAGAAGCTGTTGCAGCAGGCCGCCGCGCTGCTGCCGGCCGTGAGCCTCAAGAGCATCGCGGACCTCCTCGACGAAGGCCAGTCGACCGTCGAGGCGTGGGCCAACCCCGAGCGCACCAACAACGTGCCGCTGTGGGTGCTCGGCCACCCGGACCTGCCGGAGCCCGTGCGGACGTACCTGCTCTCCGGGCTCGACGCGATGCGCGGCGGCAAGGCGGCGCCGTCCGTCTCCCCGGAGGCGCAGTCGCACGTCGCCAACGGGGCCTTCGGCGAGCTGCTCATGGGCGTCGCCTCGGCGCTCGCGGGTGACGCGCGGATCGACCCGGAGGAGGCGCGGTCGCTCCTCCCGCTCGCGGTGCGCGCCCACACACTGCTCGGGCGGTTCATCACCAACCTCCAGGTGCGCGCCGGGGTCACGACGCACGGGGGCGACGCGTGATGGATCCCCTCGTCGTCTACACCGACGGCTCGGGCACGATGGCGCACCTGCCGTGCGGCGCGGGCGTGGCGGTCTACGACGGGGAGTTGGTCATCCTCGAGGCCTCCCGCGCCCTCGGCCTCGGGACCAACAACCACGCGGAGCTGTCAGCGGTCCGCGTCGCGCTCGCGATCACCGACGACTGGCGGCACCGGCCGCTCACGATCCGCACCGACTCCGAGTACGTGATCGGCGTCCTCACCGCACCGAGGGGGCCGCGGCCCGACCAGAAGAACGCGCGGCTGATCCACCTCATCCGCCTCGCGATGGAGGGCCGGGAGGTCGCCTTCGAGCACGTGAAGGGGCACTCGAAGATCCCCGGCAACGAGCGCGCGGACCACCTCGCGGGGATCGCCCGCAAGCGCCAGCAGGTGGCCGTCCGACCGATGGCAGGTGCCGCGTGAACGCGCCCGCCACCGGCCCGGACTGGATCGTCCGCCCCGAGCTCGACCATCGGACATGGCTCCCGCTCGCGCAGCGCGGTGTGCGTCGGACCTCCGCGGCAGCCATCGCACAAACCCAGCCCAGCACTCCCGCGCCACAGGAGTCCCGCGCCACGGTGCCCCCGAAGGCCCTGGCGCCCAGCACCCTCCCTGCCGCCGAGCGCCCCACGGTCCCCACAGGTGGCGACCCGGCGCTCCCGCCGACGCTGCGGCCGGTGGCTCCTCCTGCTGCTCCCGCTGCTCCCGCCAGGACCCTGTGCAGGCTCTGCGGAGAGCCCGCGGCGAAGTCCACGCCGGAGACAGACCCCGAGCTCGTCGCGCTCTGCTCCAAGCACCGGTCCGCCGCGCTCAAGCGCCGGTGGGAGACCCGCAGCACCCGGAAGGCACCGGCCACCGTGCCGCCCCTCACGGAGGCCGACCGGGTGCTCCTCGGCGCGCTCGTGGTCACCCTCGACGGCAGGGCCCGGGTGCAGCCGTCCGAGGTGACCGACGCCGTCGCGACCATGGGCGCACGGAACACCGACGGGTCCGCGCTCTCCCCGATGCGCGCCGGCGCAGTCCTCGCCGCGCTCTCGGCGCACGTCGAGGGCCATCGGATGCGGCGCGAGGGGGCGTTCTTCCAGCTGACCACGCACGGGATGCGGGCGGCGGGCGCGCTGCTCCGCAACGTCGGGGCGCTGCGGGGTGAGCGATGAGCACCTGCGACTGGCCCCGCTTCGAGGCGTGGTTCGCCGTCGAGCGGCAGCGGCGTCACAGCGTGCCTGGGTTCGAGCACGCCATGTTCTTCGAGTGGCTCCGGCTGGGGCAGCCCGCGGCCTCGGCGGCTGCGGAGGCGCCCGTCGCGTCGGCCGCTCTGCCGCCTCCTGCACCCGCCCCGGCGCCCCGCCCCGCACGCCCTGCGGCCCCGAGGTCCCCGCGGCCCGCTCCGCAGCGGCAGCAGCGGCCGGAGCCGGGACTGCTGTTCTGACCTGACGCCCGGCGGAGAGGCCGCCGGTCGCAACGACCCGAAGGAGAACGACGATGGAGAGCGCTCAGAAGACCGAGATCCGAAGCCTCGAGGTGAAGCTCACCGAGGGCGAGCGGAGCCAGCGAGCCCGCCGGGCCGCCGAGGTGTTGCGCCAGCGCGACCAGGCCGAGGCCGATATGAAGCTGAAGGCCAAGCTCGCGAAGGGCGAGCTCGACAAGCACGAGGCCGAACTGCGGAAGCTCGCGCAGGCCGCGCGCGAGGGCTGCGAGGTGCAGGAGGTCGAGTGCCACTGGGTGCCCGACTACGCCAGCAAGAAGATGCGCCTGGTGCGCGACGACACGGGCGCCGTCGTCGAGGTGCGCCAGATGAGCATGGACGAGCAGCAGACCAAGCTCGACCTGCACAGCTGAGGGCGCCCGATGTCCGCCCCGCCCTCCAGCCTGCGCCCGTACCAGCTCGACCTCGTCGCGCGCCTCTACCAAGCGTACCGCGACGGGGCCGACGCGGCGTGCGCGCAGATGCCCACAGGCGGAGGGAAGACCCACATGGCCGTCGAGGGGGTCATCGTCCCGTCGGTCGCGCAGGGCCGGCGGGTGCTCTTCGTGGCGGACCTCGAGGAGATCCTCCTCGACACCGAGGCGCGGCACCTCGGCGCGGGCCTCGACACCGGCCTCATCCTCGACGGCAAGGCCACCAACCCCACAGCCCCGGTGCAGATCGCGAGTCAGCAGACCCTCGCGAGCTGGATGAAGCGCGGCACGCCGCTGCCCCCGTGCGACCGGGTGATCCTCGACGAGTGCCACATCGCGGGCGCCGACACCGTGCGCGCGATGCTCGGCATCCTGCGCGGCCGCGGCGCCAAGCTGCTCGGGCTCACCGCGACGCCCGCGCGCGGCGACGGCGTGGCGCTCGACGAGTTCGACGCGCTGGTCTGCGGCCCGCAGCCGCGCGAGCTCGTGGACCTCGGCGCCCTCGTGCCGTGCGAGGTGATGAGCCCGACCGAGATCCTCGAGGGCGTCGCGATGGACCCGGTCGACGCCGTGCGGGCGTTCGCCAGCGACCGTCGCGCGATCGTCTTCGCGACCACGGGCGCCGAGGCGACGCGCATCACCGCCGCGCTCTGCGCCATGGGCCAGCCCGCGCTCGCGGTGCTCGACGACACCAAGAAGGCCGTGCGCCGCGAGGCGCGCGCCCGGCTCCTCGCGGGCGACGTCCAGCACCTCGTCACCGTGCGTGCGCTCCAGAAGGGCTTCGACGCGCCGCTGATCGACACCGTGGTGCTCACCACCGTCGGCACTGTCACCGACTGGCTGCAGCGCATCGGGCGGTCGCTCCGGCCGTCGAGCGCGACCGGGAAGACCTCCGCGCTCGTCGTCGACCTGCGCGGCGGCGCGATGGTGCACGGTCTCCCGCTCTGGGACCGGACGTGGACCCTCTCCGGCCGGCAGGGCCCCGCGGCCCGCCCGAATTTGCGCCGCTGCCTCTCCTGCCACGCCGTCTTCGTGCCGCGCGCCACGTGCCCGAAGTGCGGCTCGCGCCACGTCTCGGACCCGCGTCCCCTGCGCGTCCAGCGGGCCGAGCTCGCCGCGCAGTCGAACGTGCCCGCGCACGTGCTGGCCGAGCGCGCCGTGCAGCAGGCGACGGGCGTGATCCTGCGTCGCAAGCCCCACCTCAGCCACGCCAACGCCCGCTTCGCCGCCCTCGTGGGCGCCGCCGCCTGGGTGCGCGAGGCGCTCGGTTTCCACCACGTCCCCAGGTCCCGCAAGGAGGTCGCTCGTGCAGTCTGATGGTGGTCGGCAGCTCCCCCTCACCGCCGCGGGGTCGCACGGCGGCGCGCTCCCCGGCGCGATCGGCACCGCGCTCGAGGACGCCGTCGTCGAGGCCATCGGCGCGCTCCCTGGCGTCACGGTGCACCGCAATCAGGTGCGCCGCGCGACGCTACCGGGCGGCGCGCGGGTGCTCACGGGCATCGGGGGCAAGGGCGCGCCCGACCTCGTCGCGGAGGTGCGCGCGGCCGACGGCCGGACCCTGCTCGTGTGGCTGGAGTGCAAGGCCAACACGGGCGCGCTCAACCCCGACCAGAAGCGGTGGCACGCCGCGGCCGAGTACGAGCGACGGCACGTGGTCATCATCCGCGAGGTCGCCGACGCGCTCGACGCGGTGAGGAACTTCCAGGCCGAGTCCCCGATCCGGGCGTTGGAGCGCCGCATCGAGGAGCTCACCGCCGAGCGCGATGGCCTCATGGACGTCTTGGCGAAGAGCACCCGCGAGGTCACTGACCTCCGCGCGCAGCTCGCCGGGGTGGTGTCGTAATGGGCGCCATCAAGGATCAGATCGCCCCGACCACGGGCCGCGGGCCCTGGAGCCCCTCCGCCCGCTCGGGTGGCCGCGACTGGATCGACGCCTCGCCCTCCCGCCGCTGCCCGGTCTGCGGCGGGGACTCCTGGTGCCAGACCCACCGCGAGGGCGCCACGGTGTTGTGCAAGCGCGTCGCCGGGGGGCGGGAGAAGGAGAACCGGGACGGCGTGACCTACTACGTGCACCGCCTCCACGGCGAGGTGCGCGAGGTGATGGAGCCGCTGCCCCCCTCCACCGAGCGCGCGCCCGTCGAGGCCCTCGATGCCGCCTACCAGGTAGTGCTCAGGAACCTCCGGCTGGACCCCAGCGACCGCGAGGGCCTCTGCCGCCGCGGCCTGAATGACCAGGCCATCGAGGCCGGGGGGTATCGCTCGCTCCCGATCGAGGGGCGGGCCCGCCTCGCGAAGGCTGTCCTCGAAGAGGTCGGAGAGGATGCCGCCCGCGCCATCCCGGGCATCGTCTGGAAGACCGCCGACGACGGCCACGGGTGGTGGAGCCTCGGCGGGAGCCCGGGCCTGCTGGTCCCGGTGCGCGACCTCGAGGGCCGCATCGTCGCCCTGAAGGTCCGCCGCCGGGACGTCGAGGCCGGGCAGCAGCGCTACCTGTATCTCTCGTCAGCCCGCGCCGGCGGCGCCTCGGCCCAGGCTGCGCTGCACGTGCCGGTGGTGCACGCCCGGCTCGACGCGCCGCTCCTGGTGGTGACCGAGGGCGAGCTCAAGGCCGACGTGGCGACGCACCTTCTCGGCGCGCCCGTCGTGGGGCTGCCCGGCGTCTCCTCCTACGCCCTCGCGGTGCTGCTCGCCGGAGCCCTCCAGCCGCGGCGCGTGGCCGTCGCCTTCGACATGGACCGGATCGGCAACCGTTTCGTCGCGCGCGCCGCGCAGCAGCTCGTGGCGGCGCTCCGCTCCGCGGGCCACGACACCGAGGTCTGGCGGTGGAACCCGGCGCACAAGGGCGTCGACGACCACCTGCTGGCCCTCCGCGACGCCAACAACGGGGTGTGCGATGCCCGGTGACGGCGTGCCTCCGGGCATCACGGCGTACGCGGGCGGCGCAGCTCAGCGCGAGGTCGACCGGGTCGCGGGCGAGGTCGGCGCCGCCGAGCTGCCCACGCCCTGCACGGACCTCGGGAATGCCGAGCGGCTCGCGCGGCGGCATGGTCAGGACCTCCGCTGGTGCGAAGACCAGAAGACCTGGTTCCACTGGATCGAGACGCACTGGGAGCGCGACAAGATGGGCCAGGTCGCCCGCTGCGCCTTCGACACGGTGCGCGCCATCGCCGTCGAGGTGGCCGCCGAGTCGGACTCCGACCGCCGCAAGGCGCTCTGGAAGCACGCGCTCGCCTCCGAGGGCGCGGGCCGCATCGACGCCATGATCCGCCTCACCCGCGCCCAGCCGGGCCTCGCGGTGATGCCGGAGGCGCTCGACACCGGGCATTGGGAGCTGCCCTGCGCCAACGGCACCCTGGACCTGCGCACCGGCACGCTCCGGGCCTCGCGCCGGGAAGACCTCGCGACCCGGTGCCTCACCCTCGCCTGGGACCCCGACGCCACCTGCCCCCGGTGGTTGCAGTTCCTCGAAGAGGTGCAGCCCGACCCCGAGGTGCGCGCCTTCCTCCAGCGCTGGGCCGGCTACGCCGCGACCGGCGTCATCCGCGAGCACGCCTTCACGATCCACTACGGCACCGGCCGCAACGGCAAGAGCGTCTTCATGGACACGCTGCTGCACGTGCTCGGGAGCTTCGCCCGCCAGGTGCCGACCGAGCTGCTGGTGCAGAAGCAGGGGCAGGTGCACCCGGCCGAGCGCATGGTGCTGCGGGGCCTCCGGCTCGCCTCGGCCTCGGAGACCGAGCAGGGCGCCAAGCTCGCCGTCGCCCTCATCAAGCAGCTCACCGGCGGCGAGGCCATCTCGGCCCGCGGGATGGGCGAGAACTTCCTGGAGTTCTTCGCCACCCACAAGCTGGCCCTGCAGACGAACTCCAAGCCGCGCATCACCGAGAACACCGCCGCGGTCTGGATGCGGATGTGCCTGATCGCCTGGAGCGTGACCATCCCGCCGGAGCGCCAGGACCCCGAGCTCAAGACGAAGCTGGAGGCCGAGGCCGCGGGCATCCTCCGGTGGATCGTCGAGGGGTGCCTCGCCTGGCAGAAGGACGGCCTGCGTCCCCCGGCCGCCGTGCTGGAGGCCACCGAGGAGTACCGCCGCGAGTCCAACCCCATCGGGGACTTCCTCGACGACCGCTGCACCCGCGACCCGATCCCCGGCAAGGAGATCGCCCGGGTGCTCGCCAAGCCGCTCTACGAGGCATTCAAGGCATGGTGTGACGACAACGGCCGCGTCGTCGTCAGCCAGAAGGCCCTCGGCGACGCGCTCACGGCGATGGGCTTTCAGCGCAAGCCCTACGGCGGGGTGACCAGCTACGTCGGCCTGCGACTCCTCGAGCCCAACGAGGTGCCGCTCGACCCCGAGACGACCGACCCCGTGGAGGCTTGGTGAGGATGGTTGCGATGGTGACGATTCCTAAGCCGCTCTCGCGAGGGGCGTTTTTATACACGTCGGCTACGGAATCATCACCATACACACCATCCTCACCATGGGGTTTGGGAGTAGGGAGTTCCTCTCCCATCCGACCGACTCTGAGCGCGCTTCCGGAGGCCGGACGTCCGATCGCACGCCCCCATCCCCTCCCGGCCGCTCCCGAGCCCCGTAGCGCCTCTGCCGGGGTGATCCGCCGCCCCCTCCGCCTCCCCTCCGCCGCCGAGCACTGCGCCCTGCTGCTCGCCGGGTGGGGCACGACGGCGCGGGCGGGCGTCTACGAGCGGCAGGGGCGGCGGGTGTGGTGGAGCCGCGTGGCGGCGGGAGGAGCGAGCGAGTGACCAGCATGGCGTGCATCGAGAGCGACGACACCAGGGAGCCGGGCGAGGAGGCGGAGCGGCCGTCGAGGGTAGTGTCCTCGGCCCCTTCACCCTGCCTCGCCTGCGGGCACACCCACGGCCGACGGCGCCGAAGAGGGTGCTGCATCACCTGCTACCGGAAGTTCCAGGCCTGCGGCGTGGCGCTCCCGGTGCCTCCGCCCCCGGATCTGCCCCGGTGGCTCATGGACAGGATGACCGCCGCCCAGCGGGATAAGGCCCTGGCCTACCTCGGCGAGCTCGCCGAGCGGGCCGCGAAGCCATGACACGCCCCGCCACCGCATCGAGCCGGAAGAAACCGCAGCGCGTTGGCGCCACGGTGCGCGAGCAGGCGATGGCGCTCCTGGCCGAGGGACTCTCCATCGCCGAGGTGTCCCGGCGGCTCGGTCTGCACCGCCGGACGGTCGAGAAGTGGCGCACGACGACGGCCGGTGCGGCCGCACTGGAAACCGCGAAGGAACAGGCCTCCGAGGCGTTCCAGAGCACTGTCGAGGCCGCACGGTCGAAGCTCTCGGCCGCAGCCGTCGAGGCGACGGACGTGCTGCTGGCGGTGCTGCGAGACGCCGATAGCGACCCGGGCTCCCGCCTGCGCGCCGCGTCGATGATCTTCGATCGGGTGGGCCTCCCCCGCACCCAGCGGCTGGAGACGCCGCCGGCGCCGCTCGACACCTCGAAGCTCTCGCCGGAGCAGCTCGACCAGCTCGACGCGCTGCTCGCGGTGATCGGCGCCCCGTGAACGCCCCGCTCGCCGACCTCCGGGTGGCCGTCGACCGCGATCAAGTGGCCCGCAAGGGCCTCCCCGAGTTCGTGCGCCGCGCGTGGCCGCAGGTCGAGCCCCGGCCGCTCGTCTGGACCCGGCACATGGAGGCCATGTGCGAGCACCTCGAGGCCGTCCGACGGCGCGAGATCCGCGACCTGGTGATCAACGTCCCGCCCGGCATGTCGAAGAGCCTCGTCTGCTCGGTGCTCTGGCCCGCGCAGGTCTGGGTCGACGACCCGACGCACCGGTGGGTCTGCGCCAGCTACGATGGCGACCTCATCCTGGACCTCGCCCGGAAGTCCCGCAGCCTGATCGCGGGCGACTGGTTCCGGGCGCGCTGGCCGGCCGTGACGTTCCCGGCCGACGCCAGCGCGTCGAAGGCGGTGGGGCTCTTCTACAACACCGCGGGCGGGATGCGGTTCTCCGTGACGCCGCGCGGGGGCGCGACGGGCAAGCACGGCGACACGACCATCGTGGACGACCCGATCGACCCCCGGGGCGCCGGCGCGGCCTCCGGTGTGGAGATCGACGAGGTGCTCCGCTGGTGGGGCGAGACCATGAGCACCCGCGTCGGCGACCACACGCGGTCGGCGAGCGTGCTGGTGATGCAGCGCCTTCACGAGCGCGACCTCGCCGCCGAGATGATCCGCGAGGGCGCCACGGTGCTCTGCCTCCCGATGCGCTTCGAGCGCGCGCACCCGCACCGCTACGCGAAGGACTGGCGCACGGCCGACGGCGAGCTGCTCTGCCCGGAGCGCATGCCCGAGGAGGTCGTGGCGCGGCTGGAGCGGAAGCTCGGCCCCCGCGCGACGGCCGCCCAGCTCCAGCAGCGCCCCGCGCCCGCGGGCGGCTCGATCGTGAAGGAGGCCTGGATCCGCTACTGGACCGAGCTCCCCCCGGGCGGCACCTGGGGTATCAGCGTCGACGCGGCCTTCAAGGGCAAGAGCAGCTCGGACCCGGTGTGCATCCAGGTCTGGTACTCCGTCGGCCCCAACCACTACCTCGTCGACCAGGCCCTGGGGCAGTGGTCGTTCGTCGAGACCATCGAGCAGTTGCTGGCGATGGCGGTGCGCTACCCCGAGGCGCTGCTCAAGCTCATCGAGGACAAGGCCAACGGGCCCGCGATCCTCTCGGTGCTGGAGGGCAAGGTCCCGGGCCTCGTCGCGGTGAACCCCGGTTCGGACTCGAAGGAGGCGCGGCTCGCGAGCGTCGAGCCCCTCTTCGCTGCCGGGCAGGTCTGGTTCCCCGACCCCGAGAAGGCCCGCATGCCCGACGGCCGCCGCGGCGCCCCGTGGGTGCCCGCCTGCGTGCACGAGGTCATCACCTTCCCGGCCGCGGCGCACGACGATCAGGTCGACGCGCTCTCCCAGTACCTCAACCACGTCGCGAAGTCGGGGCTCGCGATGCTGGAGGCCGCCATGGCGAACCTGAAGAGCTTCTTCGGCCAGGGCCCGGCTGCACTCGCGCCGCTCGCCCCCGACGCTGTGCCCCCGGCCTTCACCGAGGCCGAGGTCGAGTCGCTGCTCGCGCCGGCCGCCGAGGTGCACGCGATCCGGGTCCGCCCGCACAGCGTCGACCCGGAGGCGCTCGACGCGCTGGAGCGCACGCTCCGCGACCTCCCGGGGGCCTTCGCCTTGCTCGCACCGGACGCCCAGGGCGGCACCGCGATCGACGCCGACGGGTGCGTCACGGTGCTGACGACCCGCGAGGGCTGGGTGCGCTTCGCGCTGGAGCGGCAGGGGTACGTGCGCGAGGTGCTCCCCGCGCAGGGTCAGGTTCCGAGCAGGCCCGCCGCGGCGGGCAGAGGGTGGCGGTAGATGGACATCATCAAGGGCATGCAGGCGGCCTTCGAGCGCCTCGACGGCTGGGTCAACCTCGTGACGGGCGTGGGGACGCGCGAGCGCTCCAAGCAGCTGACCTTCATGGCAGATGCCCCGCTCCCCGACACCCAACTCGAGGCGATCTACGTCGGCGACCCCTACGGCGCCATCATCGCGGGCGTGGTGCCTGAGGAGGCCCTGCGCCAGGGTTACCACCTGAAGACGGGCAGCCCAGACGAGGAGAGCGCCATCGCGGCCGCGCTGGAGGCCTCGACGGTCGACCAGCACCTGGTCGGCAGCTGGACCTGGAGCCGCGTCTTCGGCGGTGGGGCGGTCTTCGTCGGCGCCGACGACGGCCGAGACCCGGCGCTCCCGCTCGATGAGGCGAACATCCGCACCATCCGCTTCCTCACGGTGCTCGACCGCACCGAGATGCAGCCCAACACCTACTACAACGATCCGCTCCGCCGGAAGTTCGGCGAGGCCGAGACCTACCGCGTCCAGCAGAGCAGCAACGGCGGCACCTCACGGCACGCGGTCGTCCACGAGACGCGCCTCGTGCGGTTCACCGGCGGCCTCGCGACCCGTCGGCGCCAGCAGATCCTGAAGGGCTGGGGCGAGAGCGAACTCAACCGCGTCGTCGACGTCCTGGCGAAGTTCAACGGCGCCTTCGAGTCGAGCGGCTCGCTGCTGATGCAGGCCTCGGAGGGCGTCTTCAAGATGAACGGCCTCATGGCCATGATGGCCGCCGACAAGAAGGACCTGCTCAAGACGCGGCTGGAGATGATGGACCTCGCGCGAGGCGTCACGCGCTCGGTGCTCATCGGCGAGGGCGAGGAGTACTCGCGCACCGAGGTCGGCGCGCTCACGGGCGTGGCGTCGATCATCGACAAGAACCTCCTGCTGCTCTCCGGAGCCGCCCGCATCCCCGTCACCATCCTGATGGGCCAGAGCCCGGCCGGGCTCAGCGCCACCGGGGACAGCGACATGCGGTGGTTCTACGACCGGGTGAAGACCGCACAGACGAACACCCTGCGGCCACGCCACCTGCGGCTGATCCGGCTGCTCTGCCTCGCGAAAGATGGGCCCACGGGCGGCAAGCTCCCGGCGAAGCTCACGATCGAGTACGCGCCGCTCTGGCAGCTCACGCCGCTCGAGCAGGCCGACCTGCGCCAGAAGCAGGCGACCACGGACGGGATCTACATCGACAAGCAGGTGGTCACCGCCGACGAGGTGGGCGCGAGCCGGTTCCGCCCGGAAGGCTGGAGCCCGGAGACCACCATCGACCTCGGCGCGCGCGAGGCCGCGATGGCCGCGGACGCCGACGCCGCGCAGCTCACCGGGGGGCAGGGCGCGCCGGGGGCCGACCACGCGGAGGGCGCGGCCGGTATCATCGCGAAGGTGTCCGCTCGCGAGCTCCCGCGCGACGCCGGCGTGGCGCTGCTGGTGAGCAGCATGGGGATGGACCCCACGGCGGCCGAGGCCGCGATGGGCGAGGCGGGGCGGAGCTTCTTCACCGCGCCGGACCCCGCCGACACCGCCGCGCACCAGGCGCTCCAGGACGCGCACGCGAAGCTCCAGGCCTCGGCGCGCAGCACACAGCAGATGCTGACCCGCGTCCTCGAGCGCAACCGCGCGGGTGAGCTCGTCGTGGGTAGCCCCATCGCGAAGGCACCTACCGAGCTCGCGGAGGGCGAGGTGCTCTCCGAGGGCGATGTGGTCGAGGTTCCGGTGGAGGACTCGCGCTTCGAGGTGCGGCGCCTCGATGGCCGCTCCGACGGCGTAGCGGTCGTGCTGCAACTGCCTCACTCGCACGCGGGACGCCTGCCGACGGAGACGCCCGCGGCGGACCTGCACGTCACCCTCTGCTTTCTCGGCATGAACGACCGGTGGGGGCCGGATTCCATCGACCGCGTCGTCGCCGCGGTGCGCCAGTGGGCGCTCACGGTGCCACCGATCGCCGCGACCCTCGGCGGCATCGGCCGCTTCGCAGGGGGGCCGTCGGGTGAGCCGGTCTACGTGCCGGTGGACTCGGAGGCGCTCACCAACGCGCGCCCCGCGCTGGTCGCGTTCCTCCGAGCGGCGGGCTTCGGGGTGGCGAAGGGCCACGGGTTCACCCCGCACCTGACGCTGGCGTACGTGGAGGCGGGCGAGCCGACCCCCGCGCCGGTGGCGCCGATCGCGGTGACCTTCCCGGTGGTGAGCGTGTGGTGGGACGCGGTGCGGGTCGACGTGGAGCTGACGGGAGGGGCCTGATGGAGATCCCCCTCTGCCCCCGCGGCCCCGAGCGGTGGCGCGAGCGCTGCCGCTGGACGATCCCGCAGACTGGCGGGCGTTGCCGTCGCTTCGACCGGCGACCGCTGCGAGAGCAGCGACGGGCGCGGGCGATGCTGGGCATGGCGCTGGCCATGGCGATCGGGGGCCCCTGATGGCCACCGCCGCCCAGCTCGCCGCCCGCCGTCGCCTCGTCACCGCCGCCACGAAGCGCCACCCGCCGCGCTCCATGCCGCCCGCGCAGCTCCCGCGCCCGACGGCCTACACCCGCGCGCTCACGGCCATCGCCGACGAGCTCAATCAGGAGATCCACGCGGCGCTCGCCGACGAGGGCCTCCCCGCGCCCCGGGCCGATGCCGCCGACGGCGACGCGAGCATCCCGGCGTTCAACCGCGGCGACCTCTGGGCTCGCCTGCGACGCATCGCCGACGCGGTGGTGAAGCGTCGGGGAACCTTCCTCGACACCGCCATCGAGGCCTGCGCCGCCAACGTCTCCAACCTCACCCGCGCCGAGTGGTCCAAGCAGGCGAAGGCCGCCGTGGGCATCGACCTCTCGCAGGTCGAGCCCAGCCTGACGCCCACCATCAACGCCTTCCGCCGCGCGAACCTTGACCTCATCACCAGCATGGCCCGCGACAAGGTCGAGCGCGTGAAGGCCATCCTCGAGGACGCCCCCAACGCGCGCGTCGAGACCATCCGCGACCGCATCATGGAGGAGGGCAACGTCACCCGGCGACAGGCCGCGCTCATCGCCCGCGACCAGGTGCTCTCGCTCAACGCCCAGGTGACCGAGAAGCGCCACGCCGCGGCCGGGGTCGAGAAGTACACCTGGCGTACGAGCGGCGACGGCGACGTCCGGCCCGCGCACCGGGCGCTCAACGGCAAGGTGTTCGCGTACGCCGACCCGCCGGTGGTCGACGCGAGGAAGGGGCGCCGGGAGAACCCCGGGCAGGACTATCAGTGCCGCTGCACTGCGGAGCCCGTGATCGACTGGGGCGAGGAATTGGCCGCGAGGACGGACGCGGGCGACTTCAAGGAAAGCGAACACCCGCGCGACCACGGGCAGTTCACCGAAAAGGGCGGAGGTGGTCGCGGGCCGCTGCACGCGAAGCCCAAGAAAGGCACCAGCGGGAAGCCGCCAACCACGCCGACCACCCCGACTGCGGGCACTGCTCCGGAGCCCTCGAAGGCCGAGAGACCGTTGCCTCCGCGCCTCGAGTTCAAGGAGCCGCCCCCTCCGCTCCGACCCAGGCTGCAGAGACTCCCGCGACGAACCGACGAGCCGCTTTCCACGGAGGCGCACCCCGACTTCGCATCGATGCCCGTGCAGCCCACGGTGCAGGGCATTCCGCTCCAGGCCCACGCCGTCGCGAGCGTCCAGTATCCGGCCAACCGGGTGCATGAGGATGCGTTCACCAAGCACCTGATCGAGGAGACTCGAAAGGCGACAGCTCACATCCCGCCGGAACACGTGCAGGCCCTGCGGGAGTACACGAACGGCGCCTTCCGCCGCGCGAACCTCTACCTGCGCAGAGGGCCCGATGCGTTGGCGGCGACCTATGGCGAAGGCGCGCGTGCGGATGTCGAAAGAGTGGTCGAGGGGACCAGACGGGCGCTCGAGGCGCTACCCCGAGCCCCGAAGGACATGGTCCTGATGCGCGGGATCGGGATTTCCAATGTGAGCGAACTCGACCCGCTGGCGCGCGCGTCGGAGTTCACGTCCCACGGGTTCTTCTCCGCGTCGCGCGACCCGAACATTGGCATGCGTTACATGGAGGGCGACACCGACGATGCCCCAGCCGTGCTCTACCGGGTCACGCGGCACCAGTCCGGCGCGATCCTGTCGCCAGAACATTCAGTCGAGGGCGAGGCCGAAGTGTTGTTCCCGCCGGGTGCCCGGTTCAGGATCGTGGGTCGGCAACGCATCTCGACGACGCGGCTCTTGCTCGACCTGGAGGAGATATGAACGACGACACGATGGGCGAGTTGGACGGCAAAGCGACGCGGCTCGGTGACGTGCCGAAGGGTCGGCGGTCCGAGTGGTTCACCCTCGTGGAGGGCAGGCGGGTTCGTCCGTTCCGATTCTTCTCCCCAGCGGAGGACGGTAACCCCTTCGAGATCGATGAGTAGGGTCACCGCCCGCCCCCTGATCCGCCCCCCTCCCATCTAGCCCTCCGCGCCCCGCGCCCCGCACCGTAGGGGCGTGCGCGTCACCCGCTTCAACTTCGCCGGGACCACCCGAGGCGTCCGACCGACGCCCCAGGGGGGCTTGTGCGTCGAGGCGGCCGTCGCGCGGACGGGCGTGCTGCAGTACGGCGACGGCTCCGGGCGGACGTGGCTGGAGTACCGGCCCGAGTCCGAGGTGTTCGCCGCCGACTCGCTCGCGTCCCTGCGGGGCGCGCCCGTCACCGACGAGCACCCGGCGGGCCTCGTCACCCCCGAGACCTTCACCGCCGTTTCGCGCGGCCACACAGCCGACGACGTGCGGCGCGACGGGGACTTCGTCGTGGCGGACCTCCTGGTGCAGGACGGCGCGCTCTGCCGCAAGGTCGACGCGGGCGAGCGGCGCGAGGTGTCGTGCGGCTACACGTGCGAGGTCGACCCGACGCCGGGCGTGACGCCCGAGGGCGACCGCTACGACGCCGTGCAGCGGAACATCCGCCACAACCACGTCGCGCTGCTCGCGCCGGGTGAGGGGCGTTCGGGTCCAGAGGTCGCGCTGCGCATGGATGGCGCGGCGGTCGAGGTGCGGCGCGACGCCGCGGGAGAGTCCATGAAGAAGATCACGCTGAAGAGCGGGCGAGTCATCAAGCTCGACGCCGCCGAGGACGAGGGCGCCGCCCAGGCCGCCGTCGAAGAGGTCGAGAAGAAGGCCGACGGCGCCGCCGAGGCCATCGCGCAGTGCGACGCGGTGCAGACCGCCCTCACCGACGCGATGACCCAGAACGCGACGCTGAAGGCGAAGCTCGCGGCGATGGAGGCCACCAAGCCCGCCGCCCCGGAGGTCACCGAGGAGATGGTCCCCGACGAGGTGCTGGATGCGGCGCTCGCCAAGCGCATCGCGCTCCACGACGAGGCCCGCAAGGTGCTCGGCGCCGAGGCGAAGATGGACGGCCTCAAGCCCGCGGAGATCCGCGCCAAGGTCATCGCCCAGGCCTTCCCGAGCGTGAAGCTCGACGGGCTCTCGGCCGACCGCGTCCAGGGCCTCTACGACGCGGCGCTGCTCGGCGCGACCGAGCACAACGACGGCCTCGCGAACGCTCACCGGGCCGCCGCGGGCGCGGACCCCGAGACCCGCACCGACGACGCCGACGCCGGGACGCCCAAGGGCCTCGCCCGCCGCACCCAGGACGCCTGGAGGCGTCCCTCCACCATGACCGCCACCGGCGCCGCGGGCGCCACCGGGAGCCGCTGATGAGCGTCCAGGGCACGTACCCCACGACTCGCACGCTCGGCTACGCCGGGGCGCTCGCCGACTCCGGCCCGAGTGACGTCAAGACCGTCATCGCCGCCGTGGTCATCGCCGCCGGCCTCGTCGTCATCAAGGGCGCGACGCCCGCCAAGGGCTACCTGCCGACCACGCCGGACGCGGCGGACGTCGACGCGATCATCGCCACCGGCGCGAGCGCCGCGACCGCGCAGGCCATCTCCGGCGCGGGCCTCGACGGCGCCGTCGGCGCGGGCAACATGACGCCGCCGCGCAACGTCGTGCTGGTGCTGAACTCGCACACCGACTGGGACGCGACGGTCGCTACCGTCACCGGCCTCGACGCCGACGGCAACATCCAGCAGGAAGACCTCCTCATCCCCAACGGCGGCAACGTGACCGTGACGGGCGTGAAGCTCTTCGCGAAGATCACGAGCCTCTACATCCCCGCGCAGACCGGCGCGACGGGCACCTTCACCCTCGGCACGGGCTCCGCGCTCGGGCCGCTCAACGGCGCCTCCGTCCACGGCGTGGCGCTCTACGACGCGACGCGCGAGCCCGAGGCGTACCCCATCGGGTACCCGGTGCCGTGCGTGCGGCGGGGCCGCGTCTTCGTGACCTCGGAGACCAGCTACTCCGACGGCGACCCGGTGTTCGTCCGCTTCATCGCGGCGGGGGCCGAGGTCGCGGGGCAGGTGCGCAACGTCGCCGACTCCAACGACTGCGTGCTGCTCCAGGGCGCGCGCTTCTGGCGATCGGGCTCGGCCGGCGTCGCCGCCATCAACCTGAACCTCTGAGGAACGCCATGAAGCGCACCCACCGATTCGACATGTACCTCACCGCCGTCGCGAGCATCGCCCGCCAGGGCGACATGCGCCTCGACGCCAACGAGACCGCGATGTTCGCGCGCCAGCTCGAGGACATCGACACCGAGCTTTACCGGGTCGAGTACCCGCAGCTGAAGGGCACGAGCATCGTGCCCACGCGCACGGCCATCAACGAGGGCGCCGAGGAGTACACCTTCCGGTCCATCGACAAGGCGGGCCGCTCGGCCGTCATCGCCAACTACGGCAGCGACGTGCCGCGCGTGGACGTCCAGGGCAAGGAGGAGTCGGCCAAGCTCTTCGGCCACGCAGCGTCCTACGGCTTCAGCATCCAGGATCTGCGCCGTTCGCGGATGTCGGGGCTGCCGCTGGAGAACGAGCGCGCGCTCGCCGCCCGCGAGGCGATCGACCTCACCAACGACACCGTGTGCGCGTTCGGCGAGAGCTCGATCGGCGTCACCGGGTTCTGGAACAACACGGGCGTCTCGCTCGTGACCCCCACCACGGGCACCTGGCTCACCGCGACCGCCGAGCAGATCGCCGACGACCTGTTCAAGATGGAGCGCGCGGTCATCGTCGACTCCAACGGCGTCGAGATGGCCGACACCGTGGTGATGCCGCCGAGCCTCTTCGCGCTGGCCTCCACCAAGCGCCTCGCGAACACCGAGGTCACCGCCATGGAGTTCTTCCTCAAGAAGAGCCTCGGCGTGAAGAACGTGGAGTTCTGGTACCACGGCGAGACCGCCGGTGCGGCGAGCGTCCCGCGCATCGCGATGGGCCGTCGCGACCCGAAGAAGCTCGAGTTCCTGCTCCCGCTGCCGTTCTACCAGATGGCGCCCGAGCAGAAGGGCCTGGGGTTCGTCATCAACTGCGACAGCCGCGTCGGGGGCGTGATCTTCCGCTACCCGAAGTCGTGGCGCTACATGGACGGGTGCTGAGATGCGCGTCCGCAACCAGCACACGAGCGCCATCGACAGCCACGAGCCCGGGGCCCTCTTCGACGTCGACCCCGAGCACGCCGCGTGGAAGCCGCTGCTGAAGTCGGGGCTGCTCGTCCCGGCCACGGCCGGTGACGTCCGCTTCGGGCCCAACGACCCCCCGCCCTCGCCGGCGGCGGTGCGCGAGCTCGTGGCGGGGGTCAACGCCCGCAACCGCGAGATCGAAGACCTGCACGCCGCGGTGGAGGAGCTCACCCGCGAGCGCGCCGGGCTCGCCGAGGACGGTCGCGCGCTCCAGCAGCGCGTGAACGAGCTCGAGGCCCTGCTCGCCCTGCGCGCGGGCGCCCCCGTCGAGGAGGGCGCCGTCGCTGCGGCGGTGCGCGAGGCCGAAGAGGCGCTCTCGAAGCGCTTCGACGCCGCGTACGCCGAGCTGCTCGCCAAGCACGACGCGCTCGCCGCCGAGAACGCCAAGCTGCGCGCCGACCTCGAGCAGCTCGCCGCCCCGGCTTCCGCCGAGAAGCCCGCCACCAAGCCCCGCAACCCCCGCGAGGGCTGATCCATGGCCGTCACGGTCGCCAGCCTGCGCACGACCCGCCCGGAGTTCACCGAGACTCCGACGGCCGTGCTGCAGGCGGCGATCGACGACGCCGTCAACGAGGTCGACGACCGGGTGTTCGGCGAGAAGACCGACCAGGCCGTCAGCCTCCTCGCCGCGCACAAGGCCTCCATCTCCCCCTTCGGTCAGCAGGCCCGGCTCGCCCCGAAGGAGCAGGGCAAGGGCACCCACGGCGCGACCACCTACGGCCTGGAGTACGACAACCTCGTCGCACAGTGCGGCGGCGGGTTCTGGGTCACCGGAGTCGCGCTGTGAGCGGCAAGGTCACCCTCCAGGACCATGGCGCGAAGGCGATGCTCGCCCGCGCGCACGAGCTCTCCGGCGGCCGCAAGGTGCGCGTCGGGGTGCTGGGGGATGCGACCAAGCGCGAGGAGCCTGTGTCTCAGCGGGGCAAGCACTCCCCGAAGGCCCGCACCCGGGCCAAGGTCGCCAAGCGCACCACCGAGGCCGCCGTCGGCGGGCGGGAGAAGTACTCGCTCCTCCAGGTCGCGATCGTCCATGAGTTCGGCGGGGGGCACGTGCCCGCCCGCAGCTTCATCCGCGCGACCATCGACGAGAAGCGCGCGGAGATCCAGGCCGAGCAGGAGAAGGCCGCGCGCGCCGTGCTCGCCGGGACGGTGACGGCCGAGGTCGCCTTGAAGCGCCTCGGGGCCTTCGTCGTCGGGCTGATGCAGGCGCGCATCGTCGCCGGGATCGCCCCGCCGCTCGCGGCCTCCACGCTCAAGCGCAAAGGCAAGAAGAGCACGCCGCTGATCCTCACGGGCCAGCTCCGATCCGGCCTCACCTACGCCGTCGAGGGGACCTGATGGACCCCGCAACCATCGAGCCGGGGCTCCGCGCCTGGGCCGCCGCCCTTACGGGCGTGCCGGCGGCGTTCTGCCTCTGGGAGAACGCCCCGCGCGTGCAGCACCGTGGGCAGCTCGTGCTCTTGCGCTGGGTGTCGGAGGTCGGGGTGGGCGAGGATGAGACCCTCTACACCTACGCCGCCAACGCAGACCCCTTGCTGGAGATGACCCCGACCGTCTCGGGCAACCGTCTCGTGGTGGTGCAGATCGACATCGAGGTGCACGACCAGCGCCCAGGCACGAACGCCCACGCGCTCGCCAGCCGCGCCCGCACTCGCCTCCAGTGGCCCTCCTCGCTCGCCGCGCTCGCCGCGCTCGACCTGGCGATGGTGGGCACCGAGCAGATCGTGGTCACCGACTACGAGGTCGAAGGGCACTTCGTCTCGCGCCGCACGATGGACGTCCGCCTGAACGCGAGCAGCCGCGAGGCCGACTCGGCCGGCGCCGTCCCGTACATCGCGACGGTCACGACGACCGCCGCCATCACGCACCCCGACGGCTCGGCCGTCGACCCTGACATCGCCCCCGGAGGCATCCTGCCATGAGCCTGATCGATCAGATCGCCGACGTGTCTGTCACCGCCACCACCTCGACGCAGACCCGCGCGGGGTTCGGCACCGCGCTCCTCGCCGTCTGCAGGGTGCCTTGGACCAGCGGCGCGCGCGTGCGCTCCTACGGCTCCCTCGCGGCCCTCCTCACCGCGGGGTTCCTCACGTCCGACCCGGCCTACCAGATGGCGCGGATGGCGTTCGCGCAGAACCCGGCGCCCACGCGCGTGAAGATCGGGCAGCGCACGAGGCTCTTCACGCAGGTCGTACACCTCACCCCGGCCTCGCCGGTGTCGGCCTCGGACGCGGAGACCTACACCGCGAAGGTCGACGGGCTCACCTGCAGCTTCGTCTCCGACGCGACCCCCACCGTCGCTGAGGTCTGCACCGGCCTCGCCGCGCGCATCAACGTCCTCTGCGGCGTCGACGTGGACGCCATCATCGCGACGGGCGCTTCCACGGCCGGCGTGCAGACGCTCCTCGCCGCGAGCTTCGACGGCCTCATCGGCGACGACGTGATGAGCCCGCCGCGGCGCCTGAGCTTCACTTTCGACGCGTCGACCGACTGGGACCCGACGACGATCACCGTCACCGGCAAGGACGAGAACGGCGCGACCATCACCGAGCTCTTCGCCGTCGCCACGTCCACCGCGGCGAACGGCGTGAAGTACTTCAGCCAGGTCACCCAGGTCTCCATCCCCGCGCAGACCGGCGCGGGCGGCACCTTCACCATGGGCGTGCGCGCCTCGGTCACCGCCGACGGCACGAGCGGCACCCACGTCGCCTGCACCTCCGCGGTCGACGGCCTGCTCCACAGCTACGAACTGGTCACCGGCAACGTCACCCTGAGCGACGCCACGGCCGCGGTGACCGGTTTCGAGACGGACCTCAACGAGCTGCTGGCCTTCGACCCGGACTTCTACGGCCTCGCGCTCGACTCCAACAGCAAGGCGGAGGTGACCGTCGCGGCGGCCTGGGCCGAGACCAACAAGCGCTTCTTCGCCTACCAGACGGCCGACTCCGCGTGCGGTGACCCGAGCGTCACGACGGACGTGATGAGCGCGCTCAAGGCCGCGGCCTACAGCTACTCGCTCGGCTTCTTCTACCCCGCGATCGCCGCCTCCGACGGGTGGCTCGCGGCGGGCGCCCTCGGGAAGAACCTCCCGACGGACCCTGGCTCCGCGACCCTCGCGTTCAAGACCATCGTGGGCGTGACGCGCCGGGCGGTCTCGGACTCGTTCATCGCGGCGATCATCACCACGCCGGACTCCGCCGGGAAGAACGGCAACCTCTACCTCGACTTCAACGGCACCAACGGGACCTTCCCGGGGATGATGGCCGTGGGCGAGTGGGCCGACGTCGTGCGGGGCCTGGACTGGTTCCGCTCCGACGTGAAGGCGCGCTTCCTCGCGGTTCAGCTCGCCAACGGCAAGGTGCCCTTCACCGACAACGGCACGGACCTCTTCCGGGCCGCCGTGGTGGCCAGCATCAAGGCCGGGATCAAGAGCCAGCTCTTCGCGGCCTCGCCGGTCTTCACTGTGACGGCCACCCCCGTCGCCGAGACCTCGGCGCTCGACCGCAGCGCACGCCGCTTCAACGGCATCTCCTACAGCGCTCCGCTCGCGGGCGCGATTCTCTACACCGAAGCGGCCGGCACCGCGGCCATCTGAGAGAGCTGAGGGACCACGACCATGGCCAACACGTTCGACAGCAACGAGGTCTCGATCAACTTCGCTGGGCGAGACCTGGCGACCAGCCGCGCCGACGGCGACTTCGTCACGCTCACCTTCACCACCGAGCTCTACTCGATGAAGGCCGGGAGCGACGGCGAGGTCACCCGATCGAAGAACAACGACCGCTCGGGCAAGTGCACGCTCAAGTTCCTGAACACCAGCGAGGCGCACCGCGTCCTCACGGCGCTCTACAACGAGGCCGAGGCGAGCTCGAACGGCGACGACATTGCGCCGCTCCAGGTCCGCAGCCGGTCGACGGGCCTCGCCTACCACGCCGAGCAGGCGTGGATCTCGAAGCACCCCGACATCTCCTTCGGCAAGGAAGCCGGGGAGCTCGACTGGGAGATCAGCTACGAGCGCCTGGAGCCCCAGGTGGAGGCCGCCTGATGCGCACGCTGGAGAACCAGAAGAAGGAGATCGGCGGCGTCGTCTACAAGGTCGCGCCGCTCACCACGAAGGCCTCGCTCCGGGTGCTCGCGCGGGTGCTCAAGATGGCGGCGCCCGCCTTCGGCGACGTCGTCTCGCTCCGCGCGGCCGCGCGCGCTGCGACGGGCTCCCTCGGGACGCTCTTCGCCGGGCTCGCGGGCGACCTCGACGAGGCGATCCTCCTCGACGTCTGCGACGCCTTCGCGGAGGTGACCGAGGCGGACCTCGGCGGCAAGAAGCTCCTCGCCCTGCGCGGCGGGCAGTGGGACGAGCACTTCCGTGGGCGCCTCTTCGAGCTCTTCGAGTGGGTGGCGTTCTCGGCGGAGGTCACCTACGGCCCTTTGTACGCGAGGCTCCAGGTGGCGGACCCGGAGCCTCCCGCCGATCCGCCCGCGGAGGGGTGACCGTTCGCATTCCCGGCCGCCTTTGCTGGCCGGTGCATCGGGTCGCGACGAGCGGGCTCTACCCCGATGGACTCGCGACGATCGAGTCCGACTGGACGTTGGAGATGGTCGTCGACGCCTGCGAGGTCTGCGACGCGATCGACGCCGCGCGGGTCGAGGCCTCGGAGAGGAAGTGATCGATGGCTGACGGTGCCCTCCGAAGCGTGTTCGCAGAGCTGGGGATCGACTTCGATGAGAAGTCCCTCCAGAAGGCGAACAGCCTCGTCGACAAGGCCGTCGGCAACGTCCAGAAGCTCGTCGCCTCGACGGGCAAGGCCGACCAGGTCGAGGCGCTCTTCGCCGCCCGGCAGAAGGCGCGCGCGGCCGCTCGACACGAGCACGCCGTGCAGTCCGCGGCCGACGCCGCGAAGGCCAGCGGCGGCAACCGGGAGGTGGGGCTCTTCGGGAAGCTGCGCGAGCTCGCCGCGGGCGACGCGAAGGCGCGGGACGAGGCGCGCAAGGCCGAGCTCGACCGGGCGCACACCCTCGCCGCCCGCCAGGCGCTCGGCGGCGCGGCTCCGGCGTTCAACCCCTTCGGCAAGGACAAGGCGCAGGGCGCGACCAGCTTCGGCGGGAAGCTCGGCACGGAGCAGTGGAAGGCCGCCGCGAAGCCCGTCGAGGGGCTGATCGGGATCCTAACGAAGCTCGAGAAGAAGACCTCGACGGCTATCGGCCAGAAGCTCCCCGCGGCGTTCCAGCGGCTTGCCCAGCGCGCTGGCGCCGCGAAGGGCGACTTTGCCTCCATGGGGCAGCTCGCGGTTGGCGTGACCGGGGGCGTCGCGGCCGTGATCCAGCAGGGTCTCTCGATGGCTGCGCAGTTCACCGCGCAGTTTGCGGCCGAGAGCGAGGCCCTGCGCGAGACGGCCCGGAGCGCGCGCGTCACCAGCTCCGAGCTGCAGGCGCTCCAGCACGCGGGCGCCATCTCCGGCGTCGGCGCCGACCGGATGACGGCCTCGGTCACCGCCCTCGGATCGAAGCTGCGCGACGCGAACAGCCACCTCGCCGGGAGCAGCGGGGTGGTCCACACCCTGCGCCGGATGGGCATCTCCGCACGCGACGCGAGCGGGCAGGTGCGCCCGACGATCGATATCCTCGACGACGTCGCCGTCGCGATGGAGCACATCAGCTCCCCGCGGCGCCGGGTGCGCGTGGCCGAGGCGCTCGGCCTGGACCGCCGGATGCTCGACGTGCTGCACACGGGCGCCGGGGGAATCCGGGCGCTGCGCGAGGAGATGCGCGAGCTCGGCGGAGGCGTAACCCCAGAGGCGACCGAGGCCGCGCGGAAGTTCGCGCAGGCCCAGGCCCGGATGCAGGTCGGGCTCACGTCCGTCCGCAGCGTGATCTTCACGGCGCTCGCGCCCGCGATGGAGGGCCTCGTCAGCAAGGGCGCGAAGGCCCTGGGGTGGCTCGCCCGGATGACCCGCGGGAGCCACATGGCGCGGAACGTCCTGGTCGCGCTCGGCATCGCCGGGGCGGCCGCCGCAGCACCCCTGATCGCCGCCTGGCTCCCGGCGGCGGCGCCCTTCCTGCTCGCGGGTGCGGCGGGCCTCGTGCTCGCGCTCGCCCTCGACGACGTCCAGAACTTCCTGGAGGGCAACAACAGCCTGACCGGGGAGATGGTCACGAAGCTCCGGCAGCTCGCCGACGGATTCATCGGCGTCGGCAACAGCGCGCGGATCATCGAGTGGATCAAGGACGACTGGAACATCTTCGGCGACAAGGTCGCCCGCGTGCTCGACTTCATCGAGCACCTGCCACCCGCCATCCGCGCGACGCTCGCCCCGCTCCGCCTGCTCCTGGGCGCGTTCAGCGCCGTCACGGGGCACGGCGACGGACCCACGGCGGGCGGTGCGGGCGCGCCCCAGGGTGCGCCATCGCCCGGCGCTCCGGCTCCCAGCCCAGCCCCAGGCACCCCCGTGCAGGTGGGTCTCGACGGGCAGCCGATCGCGGTGCGCGGGGCCAACGGTCGATACCGTCCCGTCCCGGCCCCCGCGACCCGTAGCGTGGCCGCACCGGGGGCGGCGGGTGGGAGCACCACGGTCACGACTCGGGTCGAGGGCGACCGCAACATCTTCCACATCAACGGCAACGACCCGGCCGCGATGCGGCGCCAGGTGGAGCAGCTGCTCGAGCAGCGCGAGCGCCAGCGCCGCGAGCGCCTGAGCCCGAGGGGAGACGGCGAATGAGCGCGACGATCGAGTGGGTTGACGCCGCGGGCAGCACGCTACTGGTGGAACTCGACGCGACCCCGACGCAGGCCTGGGAGTCGACCGCCGAGGTGACCAAGCACCCGGTGGAGACCGGCTCCGCGATCGGCGACCACGTGAAGCCCGCCAACGACACCATCACCGTCGAGGGGATCCTCACGAACACCCCGGTTATCGTCCCGGCGACGCAGATGCAGGGCGCCACGCGCGCCCCGGGCACGCTCGACCTGCCCGGCGGCGGGAGTGTCTCGGTGCAGCGGTGGAGCGGTCCCTTCGACCGCGTGAGCGAGTGCCGCGAGCTGCTGCGCTCGCTGGTGAAGGCCGGGCTCCCGGCGACCCTCTCCACCGGCCGGCGCGAAGGGCTGCGCTTCGACGACAACCTGGTGCTCGTGCGCTTCCGGGTCGACCGCGACGCGACCACCGGGAACTCCATCAACGTCTCCCTCGACTTCGAGCAACTGCGGGTGGTGTCGACCTCCCGGGTGGCCGTGCCCGCTGTCCGCCGGCTGCAGGTGCCCGAGAGCCGCGGGACGGCGCCCCCGGTGCCTGCGGGGAGCATGGGCTACAACCTCGCGTACGGGAGCAGCTCGTGATCTTCACCGTCCCCTGCACGCCCGACGGCGCCTCCCGCTGGACGCAGACCAGCGCCCTCGACGGGGTCAACTTCGTCCTGACCTTCGACTGGAACCAGCGCATGGGCCGCTGGATGCTCTCCCTCGCCGACTCCCGCGGGGGGGCCATCCGCTCGGGGATGATCCTCAACGTCGACGTGCCGCTCTTGCGCGGCGTGGTTGACTCCCGGCGGCCGCGCGGCGAGCTCGTGGTGATGGACGCGAGCGGCGCGGGCGACCTCGACCCGGGCTTCAGCGACCTCGGCTCCCGCTTCCTGCTGCTCTACCTCGACGCCGCGGAGCTCGGCCGGTGAACCTCTTCAACCGCGCCTGGCGCCTCCAGGTCGGGACGCTGCTCCTCTCCCAGCGCGACGCCCAGGGGCAGACGGGGCTCGCGGCCGCGTTCAAGGTCACCAAGAGCCTCGCGACGGCGCGCGCGGGCACCGCGAGCATCACGGTCTACAACCTCCCGCCGGCGCTCTCGCGAGAGATCGCGGACCTCCCGCGGCGCTCGACCTTCGTGAGCATCGACGCCGGCTACGTCGGTGGGATTTCGAGGCTCTTCACCGGGGACCTGCGCAAGGCGACGCCGTCCCGCGAGGGGGCCGACTGGAAGATGGAGGTGGAGGCCGGAGACGGCGTGCACGCACGGCGCACCGCGCGCGTCTCCCGAGCGTTCGCCCCCGGGACCAGCCTCGACGGCGCCGCCGATGCGCTCGCCACGGCGCTGGGGGTGGGCGTCGGGAACGCGCGGGCGGCCTTCGCGGGCGCGCGCCTCGCGGGGCAGGCCAGCGCCTTCGCCGACGGCGTCACGCTCCACGGCACCGCCTCCGAGGAGCTTACGCGGCTGTGTAACGGGGCGGGCCTGATCTGGTCGATCCAGGAGGGCCAACTGCTCGTGCTCCCCATCGGCGGGACGCTCGACCGCACGGCCATCCGCCTCGCCGCCGACTCGGGGATGATCGAGTCACCCGCGTTCGTCGACCGGCGCACGGTGAAGGCGAAGTGTCTGATCCAGCCGGGGCTCGTGCCGGGGCAGCGCGTCGTCGTCGACTCGCGCCTCGTGCAGGCCGAGCTGCGCGTGAGCGAGGTGACCTTCGCTGGAGAGACCGAAGGGCCCTCGTGGGAGGCCGAGCTCACGTTGAAGCGACCGCTGGGAGCCCTGCTGGACCAGTCGACCCCGGGCGTCACGGCCGAACCCGGATGAGGAGCACACGATGACCGAGCGATCCTTCGACCCGAGCGACGAAGAGGTGCACGCGGACCTGATGGAGCAGCTGCTGCTCGGGATCCATGTGGCGATGCCGGGGCGGATTCAGAGCTACGACGCCGCGCACCAGGTGGCGGACATCGTCCTGCAGGTGCGCCACCGCTACCCCGACCCCGACGGGACCGGGCAGTACCTCGACGAGGACTATCCCGTCCTGCCCGCGGTGCCGATCCTGTGGCCCAGATGTGGGAAATGGTTTCTTGCGATGTCGGTAGAGCCCGGCGACGCGGTGCAGGTGCTGTTCAACTCCAGCGCCCTCGGGATGTGGCGGCGCTCGACCGCGACCGACGCGCTCTCCGGGCTCGACCGCGCGATCCGCGGGGTGTCGACCGTGGGGGACGTGGGGCGGCACTCGCTCACGCACGCCGTGGCGCTCCTGGGGATGGAGACGTTCAACCAAGCGCTGCGGCATGCGCCCGACGTAGCAACCGGCAACCTCTCGTGCCTCACGCTGGGGCGCGACACCGACGACGGCACGCGCCTCTCGATCTACGGCGACGGGTCGATGAAGATCACTCGGGGCTCGACGGTGGTGATTCAGATCGACGCGGCGGGCACCATCCAGCTCGGTGGGACGGGCCTCACCGCCCTGCTCGACGGGCTCGTGACCGCACGCGGGGTCGACCCGTTCACTGGGGCGACCTACGGCGCGCTCGGCAACGCCAGCGCCGTCGTCATGGCGAAGAAGTAGGAGGCGATCCGATGGCGATGTCTGCAAGCATCCTGGGGCCCGCGCTGAAGGCCGCGATCGACGGCGTCGGCGACAAGACCGACCGCGCGGCGCTCTTCGAGGCGATGGCGCAGGCCATCATCGACCACATCACCACGAACGGGGCCGTGACGGTGACGGTCACCTCGGTGAGCGGCGTGACGGCGGGCGCGGGGACGTCGGGACCGGGGACCGGGACGGGGACGATCGCGTAGGGGCGCCAGGGCGTGACGCTACCGCTTGCGCCTGGGTGGTGTAGCGTCCCGCCCGATCATGTACCCGCGGGCATCCACGTCACCGCAAGAGTTCGCCGAGACCGTTGCCGACCTGGAGTTCGACATCGACCGCCTCCCTCCGGTCGAGGCATTGGCGCTGATCGAGGAGCTCAAGTCGGCGGCCACCCTCGCGCACTCGCAGTTCCCGACGCAGATCCTACTGGCCTCGCACGGGGTCCTGAGCGCGGTCCGAGTGCGCATCGCGCACCGAGCCACGCAGGCGTCGCGGCGAATGGTCGTATTCGGCGTGGGCGGGGCCATCTGCGCCGCCGTGCCCGGCATGCTCGCAACGCTGCCCGGGACGGCGCGGGCTGCGCTGATGCTTCCTCCGTGGCTGCTGCCCTTGCTGTTCTGCTTCGGCACCGCCACAGCCATCCTGGGCATCCTGCACAAGCCCGACGCCGAGGCATGGGCAGGGAGCGTCACAAAGGCGGCAGCCGAGCTTTCGGGCGCGATCGAGAAGGCGCTCGACGGCCGCCCCGAGATGCATGGCCCCTATCGCTTCCCGCCGCCCGCACATGCCCATGTTGCGCCGCCGCCCCCGAGCAGGGAGAATATCGAGGCCGCAGAGATGGAGGCCGAGCGGTCGGCCGACCCAAGGAACCGAGGAACCCGATGACCACCGGAACCACTGTCGTATCGGTCCCGAGCGCAGCGACGACGCACACGGCGCCGCCTCGCCGCGTGGCCTCGGCCCGTCTCGGTGTGCTGTTGATCGTCGAGCTCGCCGCGATCGCGGCCTCTATCTACGGGGTCGTCCGCGCGGGCGATCGATACCTCGTTTCGTTGCCGCTCGCGCTCGTCGCGGCCGTGTGGATCGCGCTGATCGGATTCACACTTCAGTCGGTGAACGACGAGACTCGCGCGCGCTGAGGGCGGGGGCGTCAGTCCGACGCGCACCCCAGGAGCCAGAGGTCCGCGAGCGCCGGGTCGACCGTCCGTCCGGGGATGCCGGACAGGCCTGGCTCTCCTTGGAACGGCACGGCTGCGACCTGAACGTGGAAGCTCTGGCGCGCGGGCCCCCCCGCGATGCGGCGACCCGATGCGAGGCGGATCGTCGCTGCGCTGGAGCCCCCGCCCCCGGCGAAGATTGAGACCACCCGCCCCGTCGTGGTCGCCAGTGGGAGCAGTCCAGTAAGGTAGACGCCGCACGCCCGCACCGAGAACCGGAGCGTGCCGGACATCACCGAGCAACTGGTGTCCGTCGGCGGCGCCTCGCAGTCCTCCGCGGCACCGCTCGGGTAGGTTTCCCGTGCGGCCACCCGATAGCTCGTCTCCGCCCGCATCGCCTCGAGGTCATACATCACCGGCCCCCCATCGACCGGCCCCGCATCCCGCGGCACGTCGACGGTGACCACGTCCGGGCGATCGGCCCCGACGTCCGCGAGCTGCACGTCGACCACGTCCTCGAGCGCGACCGCATCGGCGACGGCAACGACGTCCGCCCCTGCATCGACCGCATCGACCGAGGGCGCATCGACGACGTCCACCGGCGCCGGCCGATCCTCGGGAACATCCACCGCGGGCACGTCCAGGGCGGCGTCGACGTCCACGCACGGGCAGGCCACCGGGGCGAGGCCGCTCGGCGGGCAGACGTAGGTCGACGTCCCGAGCGCGCCGCACGAGCAGGTGCTGCTCATGCCGGGCGTGCAGCGCGC
>SCUS01000050.1 GCA_004297725.1 Myxococcaceae bacterium
CATCGACGGGGGTGGGGAGGTCGTCGGAGACGGTGGCGTCATCGGAGACGGCGGCGTCCTGGGGGGTGGCGCGCGTCGGGACGCAGCCCGCGGCCGGGAGGGCGAGGAGCCACCATGCGCGCGATCGTCGAGGGGTCATCGGAGCATCGGACCCGACCCGGGGCCGCGGCGTCAACTGCGGGGGGTTGGAGGGCCCCCATCCCCGCGCCACCCGGCGATCACCGCCCCGAGCACCCGCCCCGCGCTGCGCGCTCCACCGCGGCCCGCGCCGCCGGGTTCGCCTCGCTCCGCTGGAGGAAGGCCCTCGCCCTCCCCGCGTCGATGTGCGCCATCGCCGCCAGCGCCGCGTGCCCGAGGTCCTGCTCATACGCTGGCAGCGCGGTGTCCCCCAGCGTCTCCGCCAGCGCCTCCAGGCCCGCGAGCGCGCCCGCGTCGCAGCGCGTCGCCACCGCGTCGATGGCCTCGCGCCGCAGCAGCGACGCCCTCGACCCGTCCTGCGCGAAGGCCACCAGCCTCGCCGTCACCGTCGTCGCCGGGTTCTCCGACAGCGCCCGCAGCGCCGCCCTCACCACCAGCACGCTGCGCGCATCGAGCGCCGAGGCCAGCGCGTCCGCCGCCTCGGGCCGCGGGGCCAGCGCCGCCGCCGCCGCCGCGCGCACCGTGGGCCAGCGGTCGTCCGCCAGCACCGTGCGCAGCGCGTCGACCGCCGCCGCCCTCCCCCGCAGCGCCGTCGCGCTCGCCGCCCTCACCCTCGGAACCGCGTCCCCCAATCCCGCCCGCAGCGCGTCCGTCGTGTCGGCGAAGCGCCCCAGCGCCCTCGCCGCCTCGGCCCGCAGGTCGGCGTCGCTCGCGCCCGGCCCTCGCCCCGCCAGCAGCTCGCCCAGCGCCGCGCGCCCCTGCGCGTCGCCCGCCATCGGCGACAGCAGCCGCCATCGCGTCGCGAACTCCGTCGCCGTCTCCCACTGCGACCGCGCCCGCTCCGCCGCGAGCGCCATCACCGGATCGTCGACCCCCATCGCCTCGGCCACCACCCGCAGCCCCCGGGAGCGCCCGGGCTCGCTGCTCGGAAGCGCCTCCACCCAGGGCCTCGCGGAGCCCTCTCTCGCCGCCGCGGAGAGCATCGCCCGCAGCGTCGGCAGCCCCTCCCTCCACGCCTCGTCGGGAGCGCCCAGCAGGGGCACCGCCGCGCCAAGCCGCGCCGCCCACGACAGCCGCATCCCGGCCACCACCCGCAGCGCCCTCGGGACCTCCGCCACCACCGAGGCCACCCCCGCGATCGCCGGAGCGCCCACCGCCTCGAGGGCCTCCTGCGCCGCGGCCGACACCTCCTCGCGAGCGAGCGCCCTCGCCACGGCGGTGATCGCCTCCGCCCTCCCGGTCGCCGCCAGCGCCCTCACCGCGCGCCGCGCCGCCAGCACGCTCATCGTCGGCAGCGCCTCGATCAGCGCGCGCTCTCCGCGCTCTCCCAGCGAGAGCGCCAGGCGCAGCGCCGCGTCTCCGTCGACGCCCTCCGCCGCGGCCAGCAGCGCCGCGATGCCGCCGTCCCCGGAGGCGTCGAGGGAGGTCATCCAGCCGAGCTCGCCGACCGCTCCGTCGTCGAGGGCCACCAGCGCCACGCAGGAGGGACGCGCCCCCTCCGGGAGCATCACCCGCAGCCGCCCTGGCGTACGGGTGGCAGGGAGGGTCACGGCGAGCGGAGCGCCGGTGTCCATCGTCAGCAGCCAGCGCCGGGGCAGCTCGCCCGAGGGCGGAGCGGTGAGCTCCAGCGCCCTCAGCGACACCGGACCAAGAGAGGGCCGGAGGGTCACCGACGACCCGGCCGTGAGGGCCTGCGCGCTGCGGGGATCGCCGTCTTCCAGGGCTCGCGCGGCGGGAGCGCCCCCCTCGGAGAGCCTCACCACGGCGCCTCGCAGCGGCAGCGACGGAGGTGCCCCCGCCACGACGCTCGACGGCGAGGATGCAGCGCCCGCGAAGGCCGACCGCGCGGCCGAGAGGAGCCGTAGGTTGGGGGAGCGAACGAAGCGCAGCGAGGGTGCCAGCGCCCATCGCTCGGACGGGAGCTCCCCCATCCCACAGAGCGAGGCGGCCTCGTCGTAGCGCTCCCGGACGATGGTCCCGTCGGAGAGGGAGAGGGCGTCGCGGGTGCGCAGCCCGCGGTCTTCTCCCTGCCATGTGGTGGGTCCCTCCCAGAGCACGCGGAGCCCCGGATCGGCGAGCACGCGCGCGGTGCTGGAGGTGGTGACGAGCTGCACCGTGGAGGCGCCGACGACGACGCGCCGGGTGGCGTCCTGGGCGAGCGCGCCCGACGCGTAGAGAGCGAGAGCGAGGGAGAGGGAGAGGGCCTTCACCCCTCCGCGCCGTTGAGCGCCTTGGCGAACTCTTCGAGCGCCTTGCGGGCCTTGGCGTTGATGCGACGAGGGACCTCCACGCGCGCCACCGCGATGAGGTTTCCGCGGCCGCCGCCGTCGACGTAGGGGACGCCGATGCCCTCCAGGGTGAAGGCCGTGTTGGGCTGCGTCCCTGGGGGAATGGTCACCGTGACGGGCGTGCCGTCGAGGTTGGACAGGTCGACGGTTCCACCCAGCGCCGCCGTGCTGAAGGCCACCGGGACCTCCACCAGCAGGTCGTTGCCCTCGCGCTGGAACTTGGTGTCCTGCTCGACCTCCATCACCACCAGCAGGTTGCCCGGCGGCCCTCCGTTGGGACCAGGCTCGCCGTGGCCCGCCACGCGGATCGCCTGCCCGTGGTCGATGCCCGCGGGGATCGACACCTTGACCTTCTTCTCCTGCCGCACCTCGCCGCGACCGCGGCAGTCACCGCAGGGCTTGCTGATCACCTTGCCCGCGCCGCCGCACTCGGGGCACGGCATCGCGATCATGAACCCCATGCTGCCCTGCGTGACCTGACCGCGGCCCTTGCAGCCGTTGCAGGTCACCGGCTGGCTCCCCTTGGCAGCGCCCGATCCGTTGCAGGTCGCGCACGCCGCCGGGAAGACCACGCTCACGTCGCGCTTGGCGCCGAACACCGCCTCGCGAAGCGTGAGCCGCACCCCCGCGCGGAGGTCCCTCCCCTGCTGGACCCTGGGCTGGCTCGGACGGCCTCGGCCGCCGCCGCCTCGACCACCCCCGCCGCCGCCGCCGCCGAAGCCCGAGCCGAAGAAGTCCGCGAAGAGGTCCTGGAACTGCTCGAAGATGTCCTCCGGCGGACGCATCCCCTGACCCTCCAGGCCCGCGTGCCCGTACTGGTCATAGATCTTCCGCTTCTGCTCGTCGGAGAGCACGTCGTAGGCCTCGGTGATCTCCTTGAACTTCTCCTCCGCCTCCTTGTCTCCGGGGTTGCGGTCGGGGTGATACTTGAAGGCCTCCTTGCGGAACGACTTCTTGATCTCGTCTCCAGACGAGGTCTTCACCACCGACAGCACTTCATAGTAATCGCGCTTGACCGATGCCATCTGCGTATATCCTGCTGAACTCTAGAGAAGGTCTTTGAGCTTCTCGAAGAAGGTCTTCTGCTGGGGGTGCGTCTCCTGCCCGAGGGAGGCCGCGAGCTGCTCGATCAGCGCCTTCTGCTCATCGCTGAGCTTCGTCGGGACCTCGAGCTGCACCGTCACGATCTGATCTCCGCGGCTGTATCCCCCGAAGCGGGGCATGCCCTTGCCGCGCAGCCGAAGCTCCTGCCCCGGCTGGATGCCCGCCGGGACCCGCAGCTTCGCGCCCCCGTCGAGCGTGGGCACATCGACCATCGCGCCAAGCGCCGCCTGTGGAAAGCTCAACGGCAGGGTGCAGCGCAGGTCCTGCCCGTCGCGGGTGAAGACCGGGTGCGCCGCGATGCGCACGGTGATCTCCAGGTTGCCCGAGGGGAGCCCGTTGCCCGGCGCCTCGCCGTAGCCGTCGACGGTGCGCGTCGCGCCGTCCTCCACCCCCGCCGGGAGCACCACCTGGAGCTTCTCCGTGCGCTTCATCACCCCGCTGCCGCTGCACTTCGCGCAGGGCTCCCGGGGGATGGTGCCCTTCGCTCCGCAGCGCCCGCAGGGGCGCGACATCTTGAAGAAGCCCTGCTGGTAGCGAACCTCGCCGCGGCCCGCGCAGGCGGGGCAGGTGTCCACCGGGGTGCCCGGCGCCGCGCCTCGGCCGCTGCAGGTCTCGCACACCGCGGGGCGCTCGAACTCCACGCTCTTCTCGCACCCGCGGGCAGCCTCCTCCAGGGTGATGCTGAGCTCGAGCGCGATGTCTCGACCGCCGCGGGTCTGCCCCCGGACGAAGCTCCCGACCCCGCCGCCCATGCCGCCGAAGAGCCCGCCCATCAGGTCGCTGAAGAGCTCTTCGATGTTGATCTGCTGGAAGTCGGGCATCCCCCCCGGACCCGCCGGGGCGCTGCCGAAGCGGTCGAAGTGCGCGCGGCGATCGGCGTCGCTCAGGACGTGGTACGCCTCGGAGCACTGCTTGAACTTCGCCTCCGCCTCCGCATCGTTGGGGTTACGGTCGGGGTGGTATTTCAGCGCCGCCTTCCGGTACGCCGCCTTGATCTCATCGCTGCTCGCGCCGCGCGCGACGCCGAGCACTTCGTAATAGTCCGTTGCCATGAACGCGCGGCACCTTACGTCCCCCTCTTCCGTCCCGCAACGCGCCGCGACATCGACCGGCGCGGCATCGATGCTCATGCCCCCGAAGGCCCTCGCCAGCCTTGACTTCCATGCGCGAATTCCGAAGCATGGCGCCACCGTGGCGGTGAATTCCCTGACGCCGGTGGTGCCCCGATGGGGGGTGATGCTCCGAGGCGTCGCGCTCTCCTCCGCCATTGCGCTCGCAGCACCGCCCGCCCTGGGGCAGTCCGCCACCGACGAGGCCGCCGCCGCCTACGAGCAGGGCCAGCGCGCCTTCGCCAACGGAGACTTCAGCGCCGCCGCGGAGTTCTTCGAGACCGCCGACCGCACCCAGCCCGCCGCCCAGGCCCTCATCCAGGCCATCCGGGCGCACCGGGGGATGCGCTCTCCAGCGCACGACGCCCGCGCCGCCACCCTCGCCCTCACGCTGCTGCGCCGCGAGGCCGCCGACCCCCGCATCACCGCCTACGCCAGCCGCGTCGTCGACGACCTCTCCCCCCAGCTCGCCCGCGTCACCGTGCAGTGCAACGGCTGCGACCTCTCCCTCGACGCCCAGACCAGCGGCGCCGATGTCTTCGCCGAGCCGGGGCCCCACACGCTCACCGCCGCCTGGGGGCTGCGGGTGACCCACCGGCCGCTGCAGCTCCTCGCCGGGAGCAACAACCCCATCGAGCTCACCATGCCGGGTGAGACGCCTCCCCCGGCCGCCGAGCCGACGCGCATCTCCACGCCCGAGGAGATCCACGCGCAGACGGGGGTGACCCCCATCGACACCGAGCGCCCGCCCGCCCTGCGAGGCGCGCTCCCCACCATCGAACAGGCCCCGCGGCGCGTCGAGCAGCCGGTGCAACCCCCGACGCCCGACGGGCTCTCCCCGGGGGTCTTCGCCACGGGCATGGTCATCACCGCAGGCCTCGCGGGCGTGCTCGTCTGGAGCGGCCTCAACACCCTCGAAGGCAACGATGCCTATGTGCAGAACCCCACGCAGACGGCGCTCGACGACGGCCGCGTGAGAGAGCTTCGCACCAACGTGCTCGTCGGAGCCACCGCCGCGGCGGGCGTCACGACCCTGGTGATCGGGGCGTTCTTCACCCGCTGGCGCAGCGCTCCCGTGTACGCGGGCGCGTCGCCTGCGGGGATGTTGGTAGGGGGAAGGTTCTGATGGCGCACTTCGACGACGCGCACGCGCAGACGCGGCGCATCGGGCGCTACGAGGTGCTCGGAGAGATCGCCTCGGGCGGCATGGCCACGGTGTTCCTGGCGAAGTCGATGGGGGCCAAGGGGTTCTCTCGGCTGGTGGCCATCAAGCGCCTGCACCCGCACCTCGAGGGCGAGGAGGAGTTCGTGCAGATGTTCCTGGATGAGGCGCGGCTCGCGGCGCGCATCCGGCATCCGCACGTGGTGGCCACGCTCGACGTCGAAGACGCCGAGGGGCTCTACATCGTCATGGAGTACATCGAGGGCGTGACGCTGCTCACGCTCTCGCGCACGGCGCAGAAGCTGGGGGAGAAGATCCCGGTGCCCGTGGCGGCGCGCATCGCCCTCGACATCCTCGGCGGCCTCCAGGCGGCGCACGACCTCATCGACGACAACGGGGAGTTCCTCAACCTGGTGCACCGCGACGTGAGCCCGCAGAACATCCTGCTGGGCACCGACGGCGCCGCGCGGCTTACCGACTTCGGTATCGCCAAGGCGGGCTCGCGACTCACGCAGACCCGCGACGGGCAGCTCAAGGGCAAGATCTCGTACATGGCCCCGGAGCAGACCCGGCGTCAGGAGATCGACCGCCGCGTCGACCTCTTCGCCATGGGCATCGTGGTCTGGGAACTCCTCGCCGGCCGCCGTCTCTTCCACGGCGACAGCGACGTGGAGGTGCTCAACCACCTGCTGTTCGAGCCCATCCCCCGGCTGCGCGACGCGGCGCCGTCGGTGCCCGCGAGCCTCGAGCAGGTCGTGATGAAGGCCCTCGAGCGCGACCCCAACAACCGCTTCAGCTCGGCGCACGAGTTCGCCGACGCCATCGAGCGAGCGACCAAGGTGCTCGGTGGCCCCGGCAACCACCGCACCGTCGCCGCGTACATGCAGAAGATCTGCGGAGAGCGCATCCAGCGCGAGCGCGGCCGCATCGCCAACGGGCTTCCGCCCACCGCCGAGAGCGCCAGCACCGGCAGCTTCAAGGCCCTCGACCTCCCGCACGAGCCCATGCAGCAGCAGCCCGCGAGGGCGCCGACGCCCTCCCCCGCGATGCCGCCTCCCGGGCAGCGCTTCCGGGCGCCCACCATGGCCGGCGTCGCGCCGCAGCCGCAGCCGCAGCCGCAGCCACAACCGCAGCGACCGGCGACGGCCCCGGCGCCGAGGGCGACCCACGCCGCGCCGACGAAGCTGCCGCTGCGCGCCGCGGCGCCCACCCCCGCGCCCGCCCCCGCGCCCAGAGCCCAGAGGGCCACGGTGATGGGGATGGGTCCGATGGGGAGGGCGCCGGCCGCCGCGGCTCCGGTGGCGCTCACCTACGAGCAGGACTTCGACGAGGAGATGGCCACCATGGCCGTGCCCTCTCCGCACGAGTCGTGGGGGCACGGCGAGCCCGCGCAGACCGCGCCGGAGTTCGATCAGCCCAGCGCCGACTCGACCATCGTGGAGAGCGCTCCCATCGAGGCCATCATGGAGCGGCTGCGGCTCAACGGGGGTCAGCCCATCGCCCCCGCGCCGGAGCCCGAGAGGGACTTCGAAGACGACATCGAGGAGATCGCGCCGGAGCCCTCGGGGGAGATGGCGCCGCCGCAGCGATCGGTCTCGGGCCCGTCGCCGATGCAGCCCATGGGCGTGGCGCCGCAGCGGTACCCGTCGGGTCCGTCGCCGATGCAGGGCCCCGCCCCGACGCCCTCCTTCGCCCCGCTCCCCCCGGTGCAGGGATCTGGCCCGATGGGGCAGTACGTCGCCCCCTCGTCGCCCTTCGGCCCGCTCTCCGGTCCGCATCAGCCGTGGTCCCTGGGTGCGCCGCCGCAGTCGGCGCTTCCGACGGGCACCTACCCCGCGCAGCCCGGCAGCGAGCGCCGCAGCAACCTGATGGCCTTCGCGCTGGGGATGATCATCGTGGCCATCTTCGGCGGCGCCGCCATCGCATGGGCGCTGCGCAACCACCAGGCATCGCCCCCCGCGGTGATCGCCCCTCCGACGAGGCCCGCAGCGCCCGCTCCGGTCGCGGCTCCGGTCGCCGCTCCGGTCGCCGCTCCGGCGCCTGCTCCCGCTCCGGTCGCGGCTCCTGTCGCTGCCCCGGTGCCTGCGCCTGCGCCGGTCGCGGCTCCTGTCGCGGCGCCTGTGCCGCCTCCGGTCGCTGCGCCTGCGCCGGCGCCGGCGCCGGCTCCCGCCGCGGCTCCGGTGGAGGAGCCCGGAGGGCGAAGCCATCGTCATCGGCGCTCACGGCGCGGCGAGCAGAGCCTGGCCGATCAGCTCGCGCCGATGGCAGTGCCTGCGGGGCTGGAGGCTCCGCCGACGCGGGCGCTCCCGACGCCTTCCGCTCCCGATCCGGACGCGCCCGACCTGGGCAATCCCTACCGGCGCTGACGACCTGGCAGAGAAGCGCGTCGGGGTGGGCGTGGTCGGACGCCGCCCCTCCGCTTCGCTACGGGTGAGGCGCGCCGGGAAGCGCGTGAGGGATGGATGGGAGTGTCGGGGAGAGAGGGAGGAAGGCTCAGCCGCGGCCGGACTCGCGCGCGGCTTCGAGCTGCGCCTGGAACCACTGGACCGAGCGGGAGAGTTCTTCGAACTCGGCGCCCTCCTGTGCTCCGGCGAAGGCGTCGAGCTTCTTCGAGGCCGCGTCGAGGTCGGTGCGGGTCTTCGCGAGGTCGACGTCCTTCGCGTCGAGGCAGCGGTCGGTGAGGATGGTCATCGCATCCCCGCCCGCCTCGGCGAAGCCGGCGCCCACCGCGAGCACGAAGGTCTTGCCCTCGGAGCGGTAGCGCACGACGCCGGCGCGAAGCGCGGCCAGCAGCGGGAGGTGGCCCGGCAGCACGCCGAACTCACCGTCCACGCTGGGGGCCTCGACCTGGTCGACGTCCTTGCGCACCGCGACGCCCGCGGGCGTCACCACATCGAGGCGAAGAACGCCGCTGCGGAGCGGTCCCGTGGCGAGGTCGGTGTCCATGGTCATCGGTCAAGCGCTCCTGTTCAGCCGGCCTTGGAGAGCTGCTCGGCGGCCTTCTTCACGTCCGCGATGCCGCCCTTCAGGTAGAAGGCCTGCTCGGGGAGCGAGTCGAGCGCGCCCGACAGGATCTCCTCGAACGCATCGATGGTGTCCTTCAGCGGAACCAGCGCGCCCTCGAGCCCGGTGAACTGCTGCGCCACGAAGAAGGGCTGCGACAGGAAGCGCTGGATGCGCCGCGCGCGGGCCACGGTGCGCTTGTCGTCCTCGGAGAGCTCGTCCATGCCGAGGATGGCGATGATGTCCTGAAGGGCCTTGTAGCGCTGGAGGGTCTCCTGCACCTGACGGGCGACCTTGTAGTGACGCTCGCCCACGTACTGCGGCTGCAGCATGCGCGAGGTGGAGTCGAGCGGGTCCACCGCGGGGTAGATGCCCAGCTCGGAGATGGCGCGGGAGAGCACCGTGGTCGCATCGAGGTGCGAGAAGGTCGTCGCGGGCGCCGGGTCGGTGAGGTCGTCGGCGGGCACGTACACGGCCTGCACCGAGGTGATCGAGCCGTTCTTGGTGGAGGTGATGCGCTCCTGGAGCGCGCCCATCTCCGTGGCCAGCGTGGGCTGGTAGCCCACCGCGCTCGGGATGCGGCCGAGGAGCGCCGACACCTCGGAGCCCGCCTGGGTGAAGCGGAAGATGTTGTCGACGAAGAGCAGCACGTCCTGGTTCTCGTCGTCGCGGAAGTACTCCGCCACGGTGAGCGCCGAGAGGGCGACGCGGGCGCGGGCGCCCGGCGGCTCGTTCATCTGACCGTAGACCAGCGCGGTCTTGGAGATGACCGAGGTCTTGCCGTCGCCGAGCTTGGACTCGGTCATCTCGACGAAGAGGTCGTTGCCCTCGCGGGTGCGCTCGCCGACGCCGGCGAACACGGACACGCCGCCGTGGGCCTTCGCCACGTTGTTGATGAGCTCCATGATGAGCACGGTCTTGCCCACGCCGGCGCCGCCGAAGAGGCCGATCTTGCCGCCCTTCTTGTAGGGCGCGAGCAGGTCGATGACCTTGATGCCCGTCTCGAGGATCTCTTCCTTCGTGCTCTGGTCGGTGAACGACGGCGGAGCGCGGTGGATGGGGCGGAACTTCTTGGCGTTGACCGGACCGGCCTCGTCGACGGGCTGGCCGATGACGTTGAGGATGCGCCCGAGGGTCTCGGGGCCCACCGGCATCATGATCGGGGCGCCGGTCGCCATCACTTCCGCGCCGCGCACGAGGCCGTCCGTGGAGTCCATCGCGATCGCGCGGACCGTGTTCTCGCCGAGGTGCTGGGCGACCTCGAAGACCAGGTTCCAGGGCTCGTCGCTGATGGACTTGTTGGTCACCCGAAGCGCCGAGTTGATCGCCGGCACGCCGCCGGGGGGAAACTCCGCGTCGATGACGGGGCCGATGATCTGGGTGATGCGTCCGGTCGGAAGTTCTGCCATCGTCGTGTTCCTTAGCGAGCGGCGCGCGTTCTGCTGCGCGTGAGGCGGTCAGGTCGTCAGGGCGGCGCCCCACTACCACAGCGAGAGCGATGGGGTCAAAGCACATCCCGGGCAACGCCCCACAGACCCTCCGAAGCGCTATATCTCCCTCCCTCCCACCGACCTACAGACCACCCATGACGACCGAAGACGTCCCTCCTCCCGCCGCCCCGAGCCGCCCCGACCGCAGCGCCCGGGAGCTCGCGCTCCAGGCCATCTGCCTCGTCGGGCTCGCCGCCTCCGCGATGCTGATGGTCGACTACGTGCGCCCTCCGGTGTTCTGCGCCGACCAGGGCTCCGGCTGCGACGCCGTGCGCCACTCGGTCTTCGCGCGCCCCTTCGGCGTCCCGCTGCCCATCCCCGGCGTGCTCTTCTTCGTCGCCCTGCTCGGCGCCTCGCTGCTCGGCGCTCGCGAGCGCGCCCGCCGGCTGCTGGCCTCGCTCGGCCTCCTCGGCGTCGTCGCGGCCGTCGCCCTCGTCGCCATCCAGGGCCTCATCCTCCATCACTGGTGCGTCTACTGCCTCACCGTCGACGCCTCCTCCCTCGTCGCGGGCGCCCTCGCCATGAGCCTCCGCATGGACGTGCTCCCGGCCGACGAGCCCGCCCCGAAGCGCAGGCTGCCCTCCTACGCCGTCACCGGCGCGGCCCTGCTGGCGGTGCTTCTTCCGCTGGGCTTCGGGCTCTCCCGCCCGATGCACGACCGACCCATCGGCCCCAACTCCCCCACCATCGCGCCCCTCCCGGAGGTCATCGCGCGGCTGCAGGAGCGCGACGTCGCCACCATCGTGGAGTTCGTCGACTTCGAGTGCCCCTTCTGCCGCCGCCAGCAGGAGGCCCTCGCGCCGGTGCTCGCCTCCTACGGCTCGCGCGTCCGGGTCATCCGCAAGAACGTCCCGCTCTCCTTCCACGAGCACGCCCGCGACGCCGCGAGGGCCACCTGCTGCGCCGAGGAGCAGGGTCGGGGCGACGCCGTGGCGGCCGCGCTCTTCCGCGCCGAAGACCTCACGCCCGCCGGGTGCGAGCGCGTGGTGCGAGAGTCCGGCGCCGACATGGACGCATGGCGCGCCTGCCTCGCCTCGCGCCGCCCCGACACGGTGCTCGAACGCGACATGAACGACGCCCGCTCCGCCGGCGTCTCCGGGCTGCCGACGCTCTACGTGGGCGTCGAGCGCTTCGAGGGGCTCACCGACGCCGACACGCTGCGCGCCAGCATCGAGCGAGCGCTGCGAGGCGCCCGCTCGGACGCGGCGAGCCACGCTCCGCAGGGCGGCTGAGTCGCCATGCGCCTGGGGTGGGTGCTGCTCGCGCTCGCGGCGACGGGCTGTCGTCACAAGAGCCGCCGCGCGGAGGCGGCACAGAACAGCGACGCCACGTCGGCCGACGGCGCCGCCGCGGAGCCCGAGGGCGAGACGCCCGCCATCGCGCCGACCCGGGCGGGCGAAGGGTCGCAGCCGCGGTGGCGCTCGCTCACCCACGGCCCGAGGCCGAGGGGCATCGAGCGCTGGCGCTACGACTTCACCCCGCGCACGCCCTACGGCGAGCCCGCCACGGACGGGCGCACGGTCTTCGTGAGCGCGGTGCGACGGGAGGACGAGGGCCCCACCGACGGCGAGGTGTTCGCCTTCGACCTGCGCGACGGGACGCTGCGGTGGCACGTCCCGGTGGGCGGACTCCACGGCGAGCCCGTGGAGCTCGCTGACGGACTGGTGCTGGTGGACACGATCCCCCACTGCGCGAGGCGGGGCGCCGACACGCCGGGCGTGGCGCAGCGGCCCTGCGCGGAGACCGGGCGGGGGGGCCTCGTGGCCCTCGACGCGCGCGACGGGCGCGAGCGCTTCCGCACGACCTTCACCTCCGAGGCGCTGCGGGCCCGCTGGGCCGGGGCGCTGGTCGACGGCGTGTGGTGGATGCACGACGGCGCCGGGTCGCTGCACGCGGTGCGGCTCCCCTCGGGCGAGTCGGGGCCGCGCATCCCGCTGTCGGGCGCGGTGACCAACCTCGCCTCCGCCGAGCGCGACCTGCTCTACACCGTGGACGCCCGGCCCACGACGAGGCTCGTCGCGAGGACCCCGTCGGCGCTGCGCTCTCGCTGGGAGAAGGTGCTGCCCTATCGCAGCGCGTGCCCGGTGGTCACGACCGGCCCGGTGGTGGTGGTGCCGGCCTTCGCGACGACGGGGCTCACCGGCGCCCCGAGGGCGCTGCTTCGCTCGACCGGCGCGGACCTCTGGACGGTTCCCGCGCCGCCTCGCTCGGTGGAGGGCTGCGGGGCCATCGACAACAACGTCTTCTGGCAGGTGGCCGACCTCACGCTCCAGGGCTTCGCCCTCGGCGACGGCCGCCGGCGAGGGCGCTTCGCGGTGCCTGCGCCCCCGACCAGCGACCTCACCGTGGCGCTCGACGGGGTGTTCTATGTGAGCGTGCACGGGCGCCTCGCGGGCATCGACCTCATCGACGGCCACGTCGCGGTGAGCGTCGTCACCGAGGCGGCGGCGGCCGAGGGGCTCGCGCTCTGGGCGGGCCACGGGGCGGTCACCACGCGCGACCCGGGGCTGCTCATCGGGTTCGATTGAAGGCACCGTGACGATCGCGGGGGGCGGCCTTAGGCTCGCGCCCGATGATCAGCACCATCGTCTCCAACTCCCTCCGCGCCGCGCTCTATCCCCTCTCCGCGGCGCGTCGTGCGGCCCTCGCGCCGAGAGGCACGTGGATCACCCTCACCCTCGAAGGCACCGTCACGGAGATCGAGCGGCCCTTCTCGCACTTCGCGCACCCCGCGCAGATCATCCTCCGGGGCGCGAGGCCCAAGCCGGTGCTCACCCTCGCGGTGCTGCGAGAGCTCGCCGAGGCGATCTCGGCCGACGCCAACGTCGACGGGGTGCTGCTGCGGGTCGAGGCGCTCGCCTGCGGGAGCGCCGTCGCGACGGGCTTGCGTGAGGTGATCCAGAGCCTTCGCGCGGCGGGCAAGAAGGTGGTGGCGTGGCTGCCCGACGGGGGCACCACCCGGGAGTATTTCGTGGCGCTGGCGGCAGACAAGATCCTGCTGACGCCGCAGTCGTCGCTGGGCCCGCTGGGCTACGCGGCGCAGACCACCTTCGTGCGGCGGCTGCTGGAGCGCGGCGGCCTGGAGACGGAGGTCTACGCCCGCAAGGAGTTCAAGAGCGCGGCCGAGCAGTTCAGCCGCGACGGCTACTCCGAGCCCAACCGCAAGCAGCTGGAGGCGCTGCTCGACCGGCTGCACGCGGCGCTCCTCGGGGCGATGGCGGACGGTCGGCGCATCGACGAGAACCGCGCCCGGGCGCTGGTGGAGAGCAGCCCCTACCGGGCGCCCGACGCGGTGCGCGAGGGGCTCATCGACGCGCTCGCCTACGAAGACGAGCTCCCCGGGCACCTGGAGAGCTCGAGCGGCAAGCCCAAGCTGGTGAAGGCCGCGATGTACCTGGCGCTGAGCCGGGTGATGCACTTCGACCGGATGTGGGACGGCCCCCGCGTGGGCGTGGTGGAGGTGCGCGGGGCGATCGTGTCGTCGTCGCAGTCGACGGTGCACGGCGTGGCCGACGCGCGGCGCGTGGGCGCGGCGATTCGCGCGGCGAGGGCCAACCCACGGGTCGGCGCGGTGGTGCTCTACGTCGACTCGCGCGGCGGCAGCGCCCTCGGCAGCGACATGATCGCCCACGAGGTCGAGCGGCTGAAGGAGAAGAAGCCCGTGGTGGCGTACTTCTCCGACGTGGCCGCGAGCGGCGGGTACTACGTCGCCGCGCTGGCGCAGGAGATCATCGCCCAGCCGCTGACGGTGACGGGCTCCATCGGGGTCATCGCCATGCGGCTGCTCGCGTCGCGGCTGCTGGAGAAGCTCGGGGTGAACCACGAGGTCATCCGCCGGGGCGAGCGGGCGGACATGCTGTCGCCCTTCCGTGGGTGGAGCGAGGACGAGCGGGCGGCCTTCAACCGGGAGATCGACGGGTCGTACAACGACTTCGTGGGCATCGTGGCGCGCGGTCGACGGCGCGACGTGGGCGAGGTCGAGCCGCTGGCGCGGGGGAGGGTCTACGCCGGGGCCGACGCGCACGCGCTGGGGCTGGTCGACCACCTGGGAGGCTTCGACGTGGCGCTCGCCCGGGTGCGCTCGCTCTCGGAGACGAAGCTGGCCGATCGGCCCGTGGTGATCTCTCCCCCGCGAGGCACGGTCGAGCCGCCGGAGCCCGCGCCGCCCATCAAGGCCCTGATGAGCTTCCTGGCGGGGCAGGCGATGGCGACCCGGGCGGAGGTCGACCTGCTGCGGATGTCCCTGGCGTCGCCCAACGAGCGGCTCTTCGCGTGGGATGGGCTCTCGACGGAGCTGTAGGGCTCAGCGAGAGGCGCCCGGGCGAAAGAGCGGCGACAGGATGTGGTCGTCGAGCTCGGTGCCGGGCGCGGCGTGGCAGCGGTTGCAGCCCGATCCCTGGGCGGTCGGGCCGACCCCTCCTCCGTAGGGCGTGCCCTCGGTCGGGGTGAGCCCGCGAGAGAGGATCACCGGCACCCCACGGGTGCTGAAGCCCAGCCGGAAGAACTCCCACCCGACGGCCCCCTCGGGGTTGTACCCGCCGCCTCGCTTCACCATCGCGAAGAGCTCCCAGGTGGCAGGGTCTTCGGTCTGCTCGATGGAGTGCACCAGGATCGCTCCCACGGGATAGGGCTGCCCCGCTGGCGGAGGGCTCTGGCTGGCGTAGACGAAGCGAGGGCCCTCGGGGTGGGCGCTCAGCACGTCTTCGCCCACGGCGACGCGGGGCCACGAGCGGAAGTCGCGGAAGTGGTCGGTGAGGGCGATGAAGCCTCCGGGCTCGGCGGGCTCGGCGCCTCCGCCGCAGCCCAGGGCCAGCGCCAATGCGACGATCGCCCGGCGCATCTACGGCAGCCTCGGGATGTCGAGCAGGTCGGCCGCGCGGTTCATCTGGTGGACCAGACCGCCCTGGTGCGCGGGGTCGCTCTCGGCCAGCACGAAGGCCCGAAGCTGACCGAAGTCCGAGCGCAGGTGCTCCTCCGTGGGCGCGTCGGGGTTCCACCCTTCGGGCACCGGGGGGATCGCGTCGCCAGGGATGGCCGCGTAGCGCGAGGCCACCGCGGAGAAGCGCGCGTCGATGGCGCCGGCCAGCGCCGCGTCGCCGCGGGAGAGCACCCACGGGCGGAAGGCCGTCCACGCCGAGCGGGCTCCCTCGAGGTTGCTTCGCATGTCGAAGAGCGTCGCCCGGGCGTAGCGGGACTCCTCCTCGGCGCTGGCGGCCTTCTCCACCTTCTCGGCCTGCTCCTCCATCGACCCCACCACGCCTCGGAAGGCCGCGGAGGGGTCGAGCGCCACCGGGGCGAACTCCCGCTGCATCTGCTCGACGTCGCGCAGCAGCCTCGCGCAGAGCCCGTCGCGGAAGGCCGCCGCCTGCTGCGCCGTCGCGGGGAAGGCCGCGGGCACGTAGCCCGGCAGCGCCCGCTCGAACTGCACCACCCTCGCCGGGTGCGAGTCCGCCCAGAGGATGCGCTCGATGGCGTGCATCCCGGTGACCCCGAGGCCGTCGAAGAGGTCGTCGTCCCGCCGCGAGGGGAGCTCCGCGAGCTGTCCGTCGTAGCGTTCGTCGGCGGAGTAGTCGAGCGTGGGGAAGAGCACCGCGATGGCGCCTTCGATGCGCTCATAGGCCGCCCGGGTCTCTCGCCACCGGGAGCGGAGGGCGTCGACGGAGCCCGGGTCGCGGGCCGCGCTCCAGCCGTCGGCGTCGGGCGCCGGGGCGGCGGCCTGCAGGGCGCGCGCGGAGGCGACCAGCGAGGCGAGGTCGGCGGTGAGGGCGGACTTCACCGCGGCCAGGGCGGCCTGCCTCGGGTCGGCGGGCGCAGGGTCGCCGCACGCGGCGGAGAGCGAGACGAGCGCGAGCAGGGCGAGGCGGGCCCTCACAGCCGCCCCACGTGCTCGAGCAGCGCGGCGCGCTCGGAGGGAGGGAGGGCCTCGAAGGCGTCGACCGATGGGTTGGCCTCCGAGCCGTCTCCGCGGTGCATGCGGATGGCCTCCTCGAGGGTGCGGGCCCGGCCGTCGTGGAGGTACGACCGGAAGAAGCGCAGCCCCATCAGCGGCGCGGTGCGCCAGTCGCGAGGGCCCGCGGCGCCTTCGACGGAGCCGTCGGCGAGCGAGGCGCCCATGTCGTGGAGCAGCAGGTCGGAGTAGAGGGCCGCGTCGGCGGAGGCGAGCGGAGAGGGCCTCGCGTCGGCGCGGGTGCGCAGCGAGGGGGCGTGGCAGTCGGAGCAGCGGGCCCGCTCGAAGAGCTCGCGGCCTCGAGCGTCGAGGCCCTCTCGGCGGGGCATCGCCAGGGCGCGGAGGTAGGCGCCGACGTCTCGCACCGCCGAGATGTCGAGGTCGACCCCGGGGAGCTGATCGTCGGTGAGCCCCTCGGCGTTGGGGGCTTCGGTGGGGTGGAGCGGCGAGGTGAGGCCCATGTCGCCGCGGTAGGCGTCCGCGGCGAACTCCTCCAGGGTGGCGACGCGGGACTTCAGCCCGAAGCGGCCGATGCGACCGTCGGCGAGGCGGGGCACGCGGCCGTGTACCCTCCCCGCGCGCTGCTGCTCGTCGGCGACGCGGAGGAGCTCGGCGTCGTCGACGGCCTCGATCCAGCCGCGGCCGAAGACCGCCGGGCCCAGGCGGAGCGAGCGGAGCAGGCCGGGGGTTCCCTCCGGGGGAGCGTCGAGCCCGCGGGTGGCCGGGGCGACAAAGTAGGGCCGCAGCACCGGACCGAAGGGCATCAGCGACTGGTCCGTCGCGGGGGTGTAGCCGTCATCGGCCACGGCGATGGCGCGCTCGACGAAGCCCGGGCCGCGGCTGTCGCTCGCGTGGCAGCTCTCGCAGGACGAGCGCACGAAGAGCGGACCGAGGCCCTGCGAGGGCAGGTACTGCCGCGCGAAGAGGACATCCCCGCGGTCGAAGCCCGACTGCTCCTCCGGGGAGAGCCCTCGCATGGGCACGTCGGTGGGGTCTTCGCGCACCACCCTCCAGGGCGTCGCCGGGCCGGGCGCCTCGCCGCAGCCCTGCGCGCAGAGCGCCGCCAGGAGCGCGGACGCGGAGGCCACGGAGCGAGGACGGCGGGTCGAGCGGCAGCCCGGGTCGGACACGCGAGCAATGTATCCCGAGGCCGATCGCCGGTCGGGCCCTGCGGCGTCGAATCCCGGCGGCGCGCTAAGGGGTCGCGGAGAGCGTGAGCGGCGGCGCCACGTGGGCCCAGCGCAGCAGCAGCTCGAGGTCTTCGCAGCCGGTGCAGGGGGCCTCCGCGTCGGGCGACGGGCACTCGCGCCGCACGGCGGCCTCGACCTCGGCCTCGGGGGCTCCCCAGAGGCGGGCGCAGGCGACGTTGCGGGCGGTGGCGTCGTTGTCGACGGCCCCGTCGGCGGTGCGCGCGAGGAGGCGAGCCGGGCGGGCGGGGCAGGCGACGAGGGCGAAGGCGCGGGCGGCGGGGTCGGTCGCCGAGAAGCTGCCGTCGGACAGCGAGTGGAGGGCGAGCTCGGGGCCGGTGACCTGCGAGGGAAACTCCGTTCCGCAGAGGACGCCGGGCTCGTCGTAGGGGCCGTGGGTGAGCAGGTCGGGGCGGCCGTCGCCGTCGACGTCGCGCACGCCGTGGAGGCGCGCTCCGAGGGTGCGCTCGTAGAGGAAGACGCCGCCCTCGGTGAAGGTCCAGACGTGGGCGTGCTGGAAGGTGGGGCCCTCGTGGTTGCTGGTGCGCAGCGTCAGGGCGAGCTCGGGCGAGCCGTCGCGGTCGTAGTCGAAGGCGGTCATCGACTCGACCTCGACCTCGGAGTCGCCGGGCTGCTTCCAGAGGTTGAAGGGCGTGGCGCTGGCGGCGACCTCGTCCTCGGAGGGGGCCGCGGGCCACGAGGAGAAGCGAGCGTTGTCGGAGCCGAGGCGCATCAGCGCGTAGCGGGCCCACCAGCCGCGGCCCTCGAGGCGCACCCGCTCCGGAACCAGCGCCCACGCGCGGCCTCCGGTCGCGTCAGGAATACACCGACGGGTAAAGATTCGCCGCAGCGGGGCGAGGTCGACGCCGCCGTCGGAGGCTCGGTCGAACACCTTGCGGCCGAGCCCCTCGGCGAGCTCGCAGGGCGCCACCGCCCTCCGCGCGGACGCGTCCGCTGCCGGGGGCGTCGGGGGGGCGTTGGCGGGCGGCGCCGTGGGTCGCTCGCATCCGACCAGGATCAGGACGCTGAAGGTCGCGAGGGGAGTGCGCATGGGGGGGCGGTTGATGCGCGAGGAGGGTCGCGCCGGTCAAGGGATGCGCGCGGGGGTCACAGCTCGAGGTCGGCGCTCGCGCTGCGCGGGCCAGGGGCGCGCAGGGCGACCGCGAGGTGCAGCGTCGGCGGGTCGAGCTCCCTCGCGATGAAGCCCGCGAGGGCCTCGGCGTGGGCGTCGATGGCCGCGCTCTGCGCGGGGCTCCACGGCACGATGGGGCGCGGACGGAGCTGCGAGAGGGCGGCGTCGAAGGCCCATGTCCCGAGCACGGCGCCGTCGACGAGGATGAGCGGGGCGATGGCGCCCTGCCGCGTCAGCGAGGAGCGGGCGATGTCGGGGGAGCAGAGCCCCGCGAGGTCGGGGCGGGCGTCGACGAGCGGGTCTCGCACCGGCAGCAGGTCGACGGCGATGGACTCGTCGGCCTCGGGCACCGCGAAGTCTTCGGGGACGAGGTGCTCGCCGGCGAGGCCCTCGATGGAGACGCTGCGGAGCTTGTGGGGCTTGAGCGCCGCGACGGCGCGGCTGTTGGCGATGCCGAAGGCCGCGGCGAAGGCGCGCACGGAGACGGGGGCGTGGGCCTTGATCCAGTCGAGGCTGAGCTTCGGCACGGCCTCGGCCGCGGGCGGAACCACCCTGGGCATCGGGTCGAGCCGGTAGCGCCACGGGTCTCGGTCGATGCGCCCCTCGGCGGGCTCCCGGTCGACCTCGCCGACGGCCCACATCCCTCGCAGCACCAGGCCCGCGAGGGTGACGCAGGCGGCGCGGCGGCCGGGCTCGCCGAGGTCGCGCCGGGCCTCGCGGGGGAGAGCGTCGCGCAGGGCGTCGGAGGTGCGGGGCTTCGCGAGCGCGGCCCGGATGGCGTCGCGGGTGCTGAGCAGGTCGCGCGAGGAGAGCCCGCAGGCGGCGGCGAGGCGGGCCTCGCGGGCGGCGTGCTCGGCGACGGCGAAGGCGCGCACCGCGGGGGCGTTGGCCGCGGAGACCACCCACGAGAGGCCGCGGGGGCCGGGCACCAGCGCGAGCGTGCGGTCGCGGAAGAGGGCCTGGTCGAGGGCGCTGCGCTGGGTGATGGCGTGGCGGGCGAAGAGGGCGATGGCGGGCGAGGCGCCCACGGGGCAGGGCAGGCCGCCGATGGCGGTGACCAGCTCGGCGAGGGGCAGCGGAGCGCCCGCGGAGAGGTGTTGGCGCGCTCGCCAGGCTCGTCTTGCTTCGGCCAGGGTGAGCACGTTGGACATCGTCCAGACCTTAGCGCCGAGCGTGATTTGCGCAACGCTACGGGAAGGCGAAGACGTCGGCCTGCGGGTGCGCGGCGGCCACCTCGTCGGCGTGCGCGACGATGCGATCGCGGCGGGTGAGCACCGCCTGGATCTGCGCTTCGGAGAGGCATGGGCCCAGCGGGTCTTCGGCCATGGCGGCCTGGAGCGACTGCGCGGTGAGCCCCCGGAGCGAGCGCAGCAGCGACGGGGAGAAGCGCTGCACGTGGTCGAGCCTGGCGGCCTGGTCGCTGGGCCTCGCGCCGAGGCCGCCGTTGATGGCGCTGAACGACGCGCCGTTGTCCATGAAGAGCATCGGCGCCGGGGGCTCACCGGGCGCGGCGCGGGGGCGGAGGATGTTGCCGCCGGACCATCGGTCGACGTTGTCTTCGAGGAAGTCGAAGAGCAGCAGCGCCGAGAGCTCGGCGGCGAGGCTCACCTCCGAGGGAGGGAGCGTCCGGGTGATGTCGAGGAGCTGGGCGTAGCGCTCGACGCCGGGCACGGGTTCGAGCGACCCGGGCACCCAGAGCAGCATCGCCCCGGGGACGGCCTCGGCGCGGCCGAGCAGCTCGGTCATCACCCGCTGGGAGAAGGCGGTGTCGCCCGAGGCGTCGGCCGCCCGCTGGAGCGTCTCCCTCGGCACGAGCCGACCGCACGCGGGGGGTGTGCGGTGCAGGTCGAGCAGCCGACCCAGGCGGTAGGACGCGAGCTCGGCGCGGAAGTTGGCGACCTCGGCGCGCTGCTGCGGCTTGAAGAGGGCGCGCTGACCGCCGGTGAGCCAGACGCGGAAGGAGAGGGTGCTGCCGCCGCGGTTGCGCTCGATGCGCTCGATGGGGGCGTTGCAGAGGCGGGCGAGCTGCGCGGCGTCATCCATGCCGAGGAAGCCACGGCCGCGTGTCCAGGCGCCCGCGTCGGAGGCGACGGGGCGAGGCCTCGGGGGGCCGAGGCGAGACCGCGGACCCGCATCCATCGCGGTGGCGGCGGTCGTTGCGGCGGGCTGCACCCTCACCGCCGGGGGGCGGACGGTTTCTGGATCGCGGCATGCAACGCACGCCACGATGACGGAGACCAGATGGACCAGCGATTGACGGTGCGGGGGTGGTGTGGCAAGCGTGCGCGGCATTCGAGGACCGATCCAGTGCGAACCCTCTATCACAGCGCCGGGAAGAAGGCGCTCGCCTGGGCGCTGACCCTCACCTGCTACGCGTTGCCCGCCTCGGCGGTCGACGTGTGGACCACGCCCAACCCGGGCATCCGCCACCTTCACCGCACGACCCCTGCGCCCGCGGAGTTTCACGCGCTGGTGATCGACCTCGACGTGCCGGGGGTGCAGATCCGCTGCACTCCCCCGCGCGAGCGATGGAAGAGCACCAGCGCCTACGCCCGCGACGCCAACCTCTCGGCGGCGATGAACGGTGGTTTCTGGGGTCTCTTCGGCCAGGGGGCCGAGGGGCTCGCGGCGGGCGGCGGACAGATCTGGGGCAGCGACGACGCGGAGCATGGCTTCTTCGCGGTGACGGCCACGGGTCGGGCCTTCGTGTCGCCGCCCAGCGACGTGGTGCAGGCCAGCCGGCGGCGCATCACCGACGGGGTCTCGGGCCGCCCGATGATCGTCGACAGCGGGCACATCGCCCAGGAGCTTTACACCTTCCCCCGCACCTTCAGCCGCGAGCCCCGCTCGGCGGTGGGGGTGTCCGAGGATGGGAGGAAGGTGTTCCTGGTGACGGTGGACGGGAGGCGGGCGACGAGCCACGGGGGGACGCTCACGGAGATGGCCGAGCTCATGATCGAGCTGGGCGCCGCGCGCGCGATCAACCTCGACGGCGGCGGCTCGACGACGATGTACGTGGGCGGCGAAGGCGGCGTGGTGAACCGCCCCTCTCGCGGCTGGGAGCGCGAGGTCATTAACCACATCGGCGTGCTGGCTCCCGCCCCGGTGGCGGCGGCCGCGGCGGCGCCGGTGGTGCAGGAGACGCCCGCGGCGGTGGTGGCCGAGGCCCAGCGGGCGCGGCAGCTCCCGGCGGCGAGCGGCGACGTCGAGCAGGGGCAGGGCACCGGGATGCGGGGCTGGCTGCGGGCGAAGTTCGGTCGCTTCGCGGCCATCGACCGGCTGCACCTGGGGCGGCACCGCGAGGTGGTGGTCCCGGTGCTGTCGGTGGCGGCGGTGCTCTTCGTGCTGTCGGCGATGTTCTGGGTGGTGTCGCGGGTGCGCCGCGCCCGCTCGCGCTCGCTGCACGCGCGGGAGAGCTGACGTGTCGGCCCCGGAGGTCGGTACCGCATCGCCCCTGGAACGCCGCATCGTGCGCGAGGCGGGCCGAGCCATCGTGGAGCACGGGCTGATCGAGGAGGGCGACCGGGTGATGGTCGCGCTCTCCGGCGGCAAGGACAGCTACGCGATGCACCAGGTGCTGCGCATCCTCCAGCGGCGCGCGCCGGTGAAGTACGAGCTGGTGGCGGTGCACCTCGACCAGGGGCAGCCGGGCTACGACGGCGCCCCCCTTCGGGCGTGGATGGAGGCCCAGGGCGGCGAGTGGCACGTGCTGCGCGAGGACACGTACTCCGTGGTCGTCGACAAGGTTCCGGAGGGGGCGACGTACTGCGCGCTCTGCTCGCGGCTGCGGCGGGGCGTGCTCTACCGCGCGGCGACGGAGCTCAAGTGCACCAAGATCGCGCTCGGCCACCACCGCGACGACGCCATCGAGACGCTGCTGCTCAACCTGTTCTTCGCGGGCAAGGTGGCGGCGATGCCGGCGCGGCTGCGATCGGACGACGGGGCCAACGTGGTGATCCGCCCGATGATCGGCTGCTCCGAGGAGTGGCTCGCGGAGTACTCGGTGGAGCGGGGCTTCCCGATCCTGCCCTGCAACCTGTGCGGCTCGCAGTCGCAGGCGCAGCGCAAGCAGGTGAAGGCGCTGCTGGGGCAGCTGGAGTCGGCGCACCCCGGGGTGAAGGCGTCGGTCTTCGCCGCGCTGGGCAACGTGCGCCCGACGCAGCTCCTCGACCGCTCGCTCGCGCTCAAGGCCGAAGACCACCGCGACGAGCGAGGATCGAAGAGCGCCCGGGTGCGCTCGCCGCTGCTGGGCAGCGACGGCCGGCTCCGGGTGCTGGACGACTGAAGGGCGCGTCACCGTTCATCGGTGGCGCCGCTCGTTGGATGCGGTGGGTATGCGCGTCAGTCCGCGGCGTCCGCCCCGACCTCGCTCTCCATCACATCCGCTCCCGTGTCACTCCCGACATCCATCCCGACATCCGTCCCGGTGTCACTCCCGACATCCGTCCCGACATCCGTCCCGACATCCGCCCCGGTGTCACTCCCCGCGTCCGTTCCCGCCTCGGCGCCCGCGTCCTCTGCGCTCGCATCGGCGCTCGCGTCCGTCGCCGCGTCCCTCGGGGGCGCCACGACGATCATTCCCCCGTCGGACCCGCAGGCCAGCTCGCACTCGCCCACCGCGGAGCAGCTCGTCGCGTGCAGGTAGCAGCTCGTGAGCCGGCTGAACTCCGCGGGTGACACCCTCGACTGGTAGCTCGCGTAGGCCTGGGCGCAGTCCGGCAGCCGGCAGTTGAGCGCGTCGAGCCTCGCGCACACCTGCGCCACCGGGACCGTCGCCTCGCCCTCCACCGCCACGCACCTCGGCGGCGGCGGGGGCTCGATCAGGTCGCAGCCGCCCAGCGCCAGGGCGCCCAGAAGCGCCCACCCCGTCCATCGTCCGCGCAGCATCAGTTCACCCCCACGGTCGACCCGAGGGTCACGAGGAAGTCGTTGGTCGTGCGCACGTCGCCGCCGTCGTCCCGCAGGAAGCGGCGGTTGTACGCGAGGTTCACCTGGAGGTTGTTGAGGAAGCTGTCCGCCTGGCGACGCGCCTGCTGCGACGACAGGTAGATCGAGCCCACCGCGCGGATCTGCGTGCCGTCGAGGGTGAAGAAGTTGCCCCAGCCGTCGAAGTTGCGGCGGATGATCTGCGCGCTCAACGCCACCTGGTCGAGCCGAAACGGGCCCACCGACGCGCCCACGCTGGTGCGCAGCGGACCGGCGGAGTCCTCGGCCCACAGGGTGATCGGCATCCTCGTGGGCGGCTCGCCCGCCGCCGTGGGGATGGGGAAATACACCCGGAAGTAAGCCTGGAAGCCGCTCTGTCGGCCGCCGGGCTGCGAGAGCATGTACTCCAGCTTGGTGGTGGTGAGCGCGTCGACGCCGAGGTCCTGCCGGGCCTGCTGGTTGAGCGCGAAGGACTGGCTCTGCACGGTGTAGTTGGCGTCGAAATACCCGGGCAGGTAACGGTTGCCCATGTTGCGGTACTCGCCGCCCGCGTCGACCTCCCAGGTCGGGAGCATCACGCCGTCTCCCTGCAGCTCCTGGCCGTTGGAGCGACGGTAGCGCTGCCGCATCATGTAGCGGAAGCGCAGCCCCGCGTGCATCCCGTCGGCGTCCTCGACCTCGAGGAAGCGGTTGTAGTCGGCGAAGCCGAAGAGCCCTACGCCCCGGGTGGCCTCGCAGACCGACGACCCTGCCTCGATGCACGAGTACCAGAGGTAGAGGTAGTGGGCGTCGGCGCTGAGCGCGGTCAGCCGCGTGGTGGCCATCTGCACCGCGCCGTCGCCGTCGCGCACCGGCTGGCCGAAGGCCCCGTGCACCCGCAGCGGAGCCGCCAGGTCGGAGACGATGCCCGCGGTGATGCGCAGGTCGTCCGGCGTCTCGTCCCAGTTCTCCCCCGCGATCTGAAGCGGGCGGATCGACACGTTGCCCGCGATCAGCCGGGGCGCGCTCACGTCGTCCATCAGGAAGTGGAAGGCCCCGAGGTCGCGGATGATCCCCTCGGCCTGCGCGCCGATCTGGGGGAGGTTGGGGTCGAGCGAGTTGCTGAAGCCGTTGACCAGCGTCTGGTGGCCCAGCGAGATGTCCCGCAGCGGGGACAGCCGAACGCTCCCGTACACCCGCTCGTGCAGCCCGGTGGAGGACTCGTACGCGTCGCAGTTGGGGTCGTGCCGGTCTTCCGGGCGGCGGTAGTCGCCCAGGTCGAGCCGCACGCAGCGGAGGATGCGGAGCGCGTCGCGGGCGCTGCCGTAGTCCGCCTCCCGGAAGGCGAAGTCGCCCATGCCGAAGCGCAGCGGCGCCGCGAAGTCCATGCGCACCGGCCCCAGGCGCAGGATGCCCGTGGCGTTGATCTGCCACCAGTTCTCCCCGGCGATGCGCGCGATGCCCGCGTCCGCGCCCACGCGAAACACCGTGTACCGCTCACCCGGCGTGTCGGGATCGGCCCGCGCCTCCCCCGCCATCGCCGTCGCGCACAGCCCGATTCCCAACGCCAGCAGCCCGGTGTTTGCTCTCAACTGCATCATGTGTCACCCGCCGTTCGGAGTACGCCGCGAGGAGGAAGTTCCTACAGACCGCCACGCGAGTACCCGACGCAGGAGCGACGATAGACGAGCCGCCCCGAGCCGCTGAAGATCTTTGCGACGTTACCGGTTAGCGTAATCGCACCATGTCCGACCTTTCCCCCCTCCGCCTCGACGACGGCGTCCGCGTGCTGGCGCTCACCGGGGCGGGCGTCTCCGCCGAGAGCGGCATCCCCACCTTCCGCGACGGCAACGGCCTCTGGGAGAGCCACCGCGTCGAGGACGTCGCCTCGCCGGAGGGCTTCGCCCGCGACCCGTCGCTGGTCTGGCGCTTCTACTCGCTGCGCCGCGAGGCCGCCGCGAGCTGCGCTCCCAACCCCGGCCACCGGGCGCTCGCCGAGCTCGAAGCCCGCCTGGGGGAGCGGTTTCTGCTGGCCACGCAGAACGTCGACGGGCTGCACCGCGCCGCCGGCAACGAGCGCCTCGTGGAGATGCACGGCAACCTGTTCACCACCCGCTGCTCGGGCTGCGACCGCCCGCCCTTCCGCGACGAGTCGCTGCACTTCGACGCGATCCCGAGGTGTGAGCGGTGCGGGGCGATGCTCCGGCCGCACATCGTGTGGTTCGGGGAGACGCTCGACCCGGCGGACCTCGCTCGCATCGAGGACTTCATCCATGAGTCCCGCGGCCACCGGCTGGTGTTCCTCGCGGCGGGCACCTCCGGGGTGGTGTATCCCGCCGCCGGGCTGGTCGAGGTCTGCAAGCGAGCGGGCGCCGAGACGGTGCTGGTGAACCTCGAGGCGCCCGCCAACGTGAGGGCCTTCGACCGGGTGATCGAGGGTCGCTCCGGGGCGGTGCTGCCCGCGCTCTTCGGGTGAGCTGGGCCCGCGCGGGGTGTAGCGTTCGCGCCGACCAGACGGTGGTCGGGAAGGCGGACGGGGCACCCATGAAGTACAAGAAACTCGGTGGTTCGGGCGTGAAGGTCTCGGAGCTTTGCCTGGGGGGCATGACCTTCGGCGAGGCCGATGAGAAGTCGTTCATGCACACGATCGGCAGCGACGAGAAGACCTCGATGGCGGTGCTCAACCGGGCGCTGGAGCTGGGCGTCAACTTCGTCGACACCGCCGACGTCTACGGGCAGGACGGGCTGAGCGAGCGGGTCATCGGGGCCTGGTTCGAGCGCGACGGGCGGCGCGACGAGGTGGTGCTGGCGACGAAGTTCCGCTTCACCATGGGGGCGGGGGCCAACCGCAGCGGGGCCTCGCGCTACCGCATCATGCGCTGCGCCGAGCAGAGCCTGAAGCGGCTGCGCACCGACCGCATCGACCTCTACCAGATCCACATGCAGGACCTCGACACCCCGGAGGAGGAGACCCTCCGCGCGCTCGACGACCTCGTGACCTCGGGCAAGGTGCTCTACATCGGCTGCTCCAACTACGCGGCGTACCGGCTGATGGACTCGCTCTGGCAGAGCCGGACGAAGGGCCTCGCGAGCTTCGTCACCCTGCAGGCCGAGTACAGCCTGGTGACCCGCGACCTGGAGCGCGAGCACGTCCCCCTCTGCCGCGCGCAGGGCCTCGGCATCCTTCCGTGGTCGCCGCTGGCGGGAGGCTTCCTGAGCGGCAAGTACCACCAGCACGAGGCCCCCCCGGCGGGCGCTCGGCTCGACAAGATGCAGTCCCGCTGGCTCACCTTCGACAGGGAGCGCAACTGGAAGATCCTCGACGCCGTGCGCGCCGTGGCCGCGGAGGCCAACACCACCCCGGCGGCGGTGTCGCTGGCGTGGCTGCTCCAGCAGCCGCAGGTGACCTCGACCATCTTCGGGGCGCGCTCGATCGAGCAGCTCGAAGACAACGTGAAGGCCGCGGAGCTCGCGCTCACCGCGGCGCAGATGAAGACGCTCACCGACGCCTCGGACTTCGAGCTGGGCTATCCCTATGCGTTCATGAAGGGCCTCCAGGGGGCCTGGTAGCCCCCTCACCGCCCCCGCTTCACCGGCCCCGCCCTCTTCGCCCCCGTCGTCACCTTCACCCACGCCTCCAGCGCCAGCACGTCGCCCAGCGCCGTCGCCGCCCTGCCCCCACGGCGCACGCCCGCCACCGCCTCCGCGCGCCCCTTGGGCGCCGCCGCCCGCCGCCACGACGCCTCGGCCCTCGCCGACGCCTCCGCCGCGCGACCCATCCGGTGCACCTCGAAGTCCACGGCCTGCACCGCCTCCTCGATGGCCGAGAAGCGCTCCACCGCCCTGCCGTCGAGGCTCACCTCCCAGCGACGACCGCGCGCCCCTCGCGACACCACCAGCGCCTCGCTCAGCCGCCCCGGCGCCCGCTCGAAATGCAGCGCGAGGCCGTGACGCCCCAGCGACGCCCACGCGTTGCGGGAGATCGCCCGCACCTCCACGTCGACCTCCTGCGTCAGCGGATCGAAGGCCTCGGCCCTCGCTTGGATCTCCCCGAGGGTGATCGCCCCCGCCTCCACCTCGAAGGCAGGGTGATCGAAGGCGAGCTGCTCGAAGAAGCGCTCCGCCTCGCCCACCTCCCGGCCCTCCAGGTCGAGCTCCCTCGGCATCCCGAAGAGCGAGGGCAGCGAGCACAGGCTGAGCTCCGACACGTCCACGAAGTCCAGCACCAGGCAGTCCTTCTTGCCTGGCGAGAGCCGCGTGCCTCGGCCCACGCACTGCGCGTACATCCCCTCGGAGCGCGTCGGCCTCGCCATCGCCACGCACGACACCCCCGGGTCGTCGAAGCCCTCGGTGAGCACCGCCACGTTGGTGAGCGCCTGCAACCTCCCCTCGGCGAAGTCGCGAAGCACCCGGGCGCGGTCGTCCGAGGGCATCTCCCCGTGCACCGTTCCCGCCCGCACCCCGAGCGCCTGGAGCGAGCGGCGCAGGTGCTGGGCGTGCGCCACCGTCACGCAGAACGCGATGGTGCGACGGTCGCGGGCCAGCTCCTGGATGGAGCGCGCCACCAGGGCGTTGCGCTCCTCGATGTCCACCGCCTCGGCGAGCTCCTCCTCGCGGAAATCGTTACCCCGACTGGTAAGCCGGGTGAGGTCCGCACTGGTCGCCACCCGGTACCCCCTCAGCGGAACCAGGTACCCGTCGTGGATCATCTCCGGCAGCGTCCGCGCGTAGACGATCTCCTCGAAGACCTCGTCGAGCCCCTTGCCGTCGCCCCGCGCCGTGGTGGCGGTGAAGCCCACCAGGGTGCCCGTCCACCCGGGCTCGAAGCAGCCCAGCTCCCGCAGTACCCGGAGGTTGTCCTCCGCCGCGGCGTGGTGGCACTCGTCGTAGATCACCAGGCCCACGTCCCGCCCCGCCAGCAGCCTCGCGAGGCGCTCGGTGCGCAGCGACCGGATGGAGCACACCACCACCCTCGCCTCGGCCTCCGCGCGGCGCCCTCCCTGCTCGATCGCCACCACCGCCTCGGCGCCGAGGGCGTGCTGAAGCTTCGAGCGCGCCTGGGAGAGCAGCTCCTCGCGGTGCGCGATCACCAGCACCGGGCGCTTCGCCAGCCTCGCCAGGTGGGCGAAGACCACCGTCTTCCCGGCGCCCGTGGGGAGGCACACCAGCATGCGCCGCGTCCCGGCCCGCCGCGCGGAGAGCACCGCCTCCACCGCCTCTCGCTGGTACGGCCGCAGGCTCGGCGCGTCTCCGCTCATCGCGCCGCCCACCTTCGCACGGATCATCCCGCCCGGCGCAACGCCTCCCACGCCCCGGGCGCCCGATGGTAGGGTGCGCCGCGTCGATGGTGCTTCGTCTCTGGCAGTTCGTCCCGACGCCCGTCCTCGAGGTGCCCGACCTCGCGTGCATCGACACGCCGCGCGCCGAGCAGATCGCCGTCCTCCTCGGCATCGTGGGTTTCCTCGGGCTCGTCACCGCCTGGCGCATCCGAGACCGCGCCGCCGCCTCCGGGCACTCCACCCTCTGGGCCGTCTCCGCGCTGCTCGTCGGAGCCCTCCAGACCGTGCTCACCCTCGCGCTCGTCGCCCCGGGCTGCGCCACCAGCAACACCGTCGCCTGGATGCTGGGCTGCGCCTCCCCCTGGGCCCTCGCCGCGGCCTTCTTCCGCACCGGCGTCGCCCCGCTGCCGCCGCCCCTCGACACCTCCCCCCCATGAAGCGCCCCCTCCTCGCCCTCGGCCTCGCCCTCGCCCCCCAGCTCGCCCTCGCGCAGGCGCCGCCCCGACCCTACGACCATGTCGTCGTGGTGAGCTTCGACGGCATGCGCCCCGACGGCATGGAGCGCGCCGAGGCCCCGACCCTCCACCGTCTGCGCACCGAAGGCGCCGCGGCCCTCGGGGCCGTCACCGTCGGCGACTCCTCCACCCTCCCCTCGCACAGCTCGATGCTCTCCGGCGTCGAGGTGCGCGCCCACGGGATGACCTTCGACGACTTCCACGCCGACCGCGGGTTCATCCGGGTGCCCACGGCCCTCTCCTTCGCCCACGACGCGGGCTTCTCCACGGCGATGTTCGTCTCCAAGGCCAAGCTCCGGCACATCGCCGTGCCGGGCAGCCTCGATGTCTGGTCGCGGCCCCACTGGTCGTGCGAGCGCGTCGCCGCCGCCGCCGCGGAGTACCTCTCCACCGCCACCCCGGGGATCACCTTCATCCATTTCTCCGAGCCCGACGACTCGGGGCACCGCTTCGGGTGGATGCGAGCGCGCTACCTTCAGGCCATCGCCCGCAGCGACCGGTGCTTCACCACGGTGATGAGCTCCGTCGAGGCCAGGGCCGACCGAGGACGCTTCCTGGTGATCGCGACCGCCGACCACGGAGGCCACGGCCGGCGGCACGGCACCCACGCCCCGGAAGACCTTCACATCCCGTGGGTCGCGTGGGGCTCGCAGGTGACCCGCGGAGACTTCTCCGACCCGGTGCGCACCACCGACACCGCCGCCACGGCCCTCGCGGCGCTGGGCGTCGCCGTCCCCGCGAGCTTCACCGGGCGGCCGGTGCAGCGGGTGCTCGCCCCCGCCCCGACGCCCTGATCTCCGCCATCGGGCGGAGAGAGGGATTGCGGCTCCGCTCACCAGCCCCCATGCACTGGCGGGCCGGGAGGGAGAGGCGATCGGGGGGGTCGACCTCTTGGCAGCGGCGCGTGCCGCGATCTACAAGGGGTCACCAGAGATGAGCCGCCAGAACGTGTTCTTCCTGTCGCTTCCGGTGGCCTTCAGCGCGCTCTCGGCGAGCGCGGCGGCCGCAGACCTGTACGTCGCCCCCAACGGTCGCAGCGGCAACGCGGGCACCAGCGCGGCGCCGCTCGACCGCATCACCACCGCGCTCAACCGCGCCCGCCCCGGAGACCGGGTGCTGGTGCGCGCGGGCACCTACCCCGGCGGAGGGTGGATCTCCGCCTCGGGCACCGCCGCGGCCCCCATCCGGGTGGTCTCCGTCGACGGCCCGAGGCGCGCGGTGATCGCCGGAGGCAGCGAGACCCTGCGCATCGGCGACGCCGCGTCGTACCTGTCCTTCGAGGGCCTCGAGCTTCGCAACTCCACCAACAACCTCGTCCACATCGACGGCGGCTCGCACCACATCTGGCTGCGGGACGTGTACGCCCACCACGCGGGCGTCGACGGCGACGTGGTGAAGGTCAACCAGGCCCGGAGCATCTACCTCGAGCGCTCGGAGTTCGCCTTCCCGGGGGTGCGCACGGGCAGCGAGAACCCCTCGCAGGAGTGCATCGACTTCGTCGACGTCGACGACATCGTGGTGCGCGACTCGTACATCCACGACGGCGGCAACTCGCTGATGTACGCCAAGGGCGGCGCGCAGGGCGTGGTCTTCGAGAACAACGTCATCGCCACGCAGCGCGCGGGCGCCATCGACCCGATGGTGGGCCTCGGCGCCGCCACCGACTCGTCGCTGCTCGGAGACGCGCAGTACGAGGCGATCGACATCGTGTTTCGCAACAACGTGGTGATCGGCGGCGTGGCCGGCGCGGTGGGCGTCTACGACGGCCAGAACGTGGTGATCGCCAACAACCTCTTCCTCAACAACAACGGCGGGGTGGTGGAGTTTCGCGCGGGCTCCGGTCCCCTCGAGCGCAGCGAGGACGTGTCCTTCGTCAACAACCTCGTGGTCGACACCCGGGGACGGATGTCCACCGTGCTGCGCCGCAGCAGCCACGACCTCCAGGGCCTCGTCGTCTCCCACAACCTCTACTGGAACAACGGCCTGGCCGTCCCCGCCTCGCCCCTGCTCAACCTGGCCGCGCAGCCCGGTCACCTGGTGGCCAACCCGGGCATCCGCGCGCCCTCGGCGCTGGGCGACCGGGCCTCCATCATCGCCGCGCTCATCCCCACCCCCAACGGCCCCGCGTCCTCGTCGGGGATCAACACCGCCGTGGCGCCCTTCCTGGTGCTCAACGACATCCGAGGGGTGCGCCGAAACGGGCGCAACGACCGGGGGCCGTGGTTCCTCGGGGAGGTTCCGGCGGCGCCGACGGACGCCGGGGTGACGACGCCCGCCCCCACGACCGACGCCGGGGTGACGACGCCCGCCACCGATGCGGGCGGGGCGATCCCCACGGACGCGGCCCCCGAGGAGGAGAGCCCGACGGAGGCCGCGGGGGCGCTCACCGGCGGCGTGCAGTGCAGCGCCACCCCGGGCGCCGCCGAAGGCCGCGGGTGGCTGCTCGGCGCGGGGATGTTACTGGCCGGTGTATTCCGTCGACGGCGACGGGAGCCTTGCGGCGGCAGCACCCGTTGGGATGACCGGGTGCGTCCGTAAGAGCGTCGGTACGTCTTTCAAACCGCGGGCGAGCTCGCCGCCGAGGCCGACCAGGCTACGGAGCGAAGCGCCTCACCGGCCGCGAGGGCGCTCTCTCGGATCGTAGAGCGGCGCCGTACCCAGCGCCGCCACCTCCACGGCGTCGCCGCACGCGACGCGCCCGCCCTGCACGATGGTCAGCGCGATGCCTCCGCGGCCCTGCATGTGCGCCGGGGCGCCAGGGCCCAGCGCGGACTCCATCCGCACGCAGGCGTCGCAGGGGGCGATCACCTCGAAGCGCGCCTCGCCGATCGAGAGCACGGTGCCGCGGGGAAGGGTGTCGAGGTCCATGTCTCGGATGGTGAGGTTGCGACGCGACGAGCCGGGGGCGATCGCGACGCCGAGGGCGCGCGCCACGTGGTCGATGGTCTCCGCCCGGATGGCGCTCACCGGGCGGGGAACACCAGGGCGATCGCGCTGATCGGTGGGCACGCCGCGCCCTGCGACGAACACCGCCTCGGGGAGGAGGATGGGAGGCCCGCGGCGCTCGCGGAAGACGTGGATGGCTTCGAGGGTGCCTGGCATGGGTTGGGGGGAGAGGGTATGGAGCCCCGATCACGCTACCGCGGCTCGCGGTTGCGCTCGTCGAGCGTCGCGAGCAGCACCGGCAGCATCACCCGATCCTTCGGCCTCCCGGCCGCTGTCTTCAGCGCGATCAGCGTGGGCAGATCGACGACCCTGACGATGGTCGCGCCGCGCTCGATGGTGTCCACGCGCGGCAGCAGCCACTCGTAGTCCTGGCCCTCACCGATCTCGCAGAGCACGTCGAGCGGGCCCTCCGCCGTGTCGAGGAGCACGTGCCCCCGACCGAGCAGCATCGCGTCCGTGGGCACGATGTTTCGTCGGTCAGCGCGAAGGCGTGCGCTCACGGCGGTCAACACGCGCAGCAGGCGAGCGACGTTCTCGGCTGTGCGACGGTGCACGATGTCGAGGTCGAGGGTCAGCACCGGGGCGCCCTGGATCATCGCAGCGGCGCCACCGATGATGACGAACTCAACCCCCTCGGCGGTCAGTCGATCGATCAGCGATTCGAGGCGAGGCGTCGGCATGCCGCAAGCTCCGCAAGTTCTTCCGCGGCGCGGGCACCGAGCCGTAGGCGCTCCCATGGGTCCATGGCCAGGTACGACCGGATGAGCGTTCGGTCGACGTCCGCGAGGGCCTCGATCAGGAGGGGATCGAGCGCACGCAGTCCGTCGCGGAGAGAGTCGTATTGTTCGCGCGCGGTCATCTTCGTGATCGAGGATGGCATGCCGCTCGAGGGCGTTCCAATGTCCTGCTCAACGCGCCTCGGGCGAAGCGTTCCGAGCGCCATAGCACTCGCAGGAGCTCAACGAGCTGCATCGCGCCGGTCGTCCATTGGTTCAGGCCAGGCCTACCCCGTCCCCACGATCACCCTCGGGTGCACCAGCGAGCCCGCGCTCCCGGCCAGCCGCAGCCCCGGCATCACGCAGGCCACCACCAGGCCCTCCTCCGCCGGTTCCGCGCGCTCTCCCGCCTTGTCCATCGACGCCGCGCTGTACCGCTGCCCCAGCGCCGCCTCCACCAGCTCGCAGCCCGCCGCCGCTGCGGCCCTCGACAGCGCGCGCCGCTCGTCGTCGCTCAGCGTCGAGCGCACCGCGCTCCGCCCCCGCTCGCGCATCGCGCCCGCCAGCACCACGTCCATGCGCTTCGCCTTCAGCGCCCCGTAGCACGCGGGCGTCGCGTCCAGCGCAGCGCCAAGCGTCGCCTGCGCCGCGTCGAAGAGCTGCGAGCCCGGCACGCCCAGCAGCGCCGCCACCAGCTCCCGCTCGGAGGCGAACTGCGCGTCCAGCGACTGCACCTGCATCGCCAGGGTGCGGGCCTCGTCGTCGCGCTCGGCGAGCTCGTCTCGCAGCCGGGTGAGCTCCGCCGTCTGCGCCCGCAGCGCGTCCTGGAGCTGCCGGGCCTCCAGGGTCCAGCGCTCGCGCTCTCCCAGCAGGCGGGCCAGCTCGGCGGCCTGCTGCGACTGCACGGCGCGAGAGGCCACCAGGGATTGATCCAGCTCGGTGATGCGCGCGTTGAGCCCCGCGAGCTCGCGGCCGTGCTGGGCGTTGCTGTACGCCACGTGCTGCCGCAGCTGCGCCTCGAACTGCGCCACCACGGCGTCGAGCTGCGAGCGCAGCGCCACGGTCCAGGCCCTGGCGATCGGATCGTCGGGAGGAGTGGCCATCACGCGAAGTAGGGTGCGAGGTTGAGGGGAGCGCGCACCGTCGCGCCGTCCGCCAGGACGAGGTGCACCATCACCGAGGTGGGCGACGAGGGGCAGAGGTAGAGCCGGCCCGCCGCCTCGGGGGGAATCTCCGGGCGTACGGAGATGATCCTCGGGTCGTTGGCGCTCATGCGGCCGGGCTCGTACTCCTTGGCGATGCGGAGGGGCTTCTGGCCGTTCCACGGGCCGAAGTCGAGGTAGTGCTCGCCGAAGGGGTCGGGGTTCTGCGGCAGCGTGCCCATCGGCAGCAGCGCCGTGAACTTCGGGGGGAAGCCCCGGAGGTCGCCCACGAAGAAGCTGAAGCCCTGCGCCGCGCGGACGAGGTGCACGTCGCGGTTGGCGATGCGAAGCGCCCCGAGGGCCACCGCGGTCTTCGGTGTGACACCGAGGATCTCCGCGCCTCGCTCGACCCTCGACGGGGTCTCGTAGCGGACCACGCCCTGCGGAGCGAAGTCGTCCGTCGGGGTCCACACCTTGAGGTCGGGCGCATCCAGCGCCTGCGCCAGCGCCCGCTCCACGTAGTCCGAGCGGGAGCTGTTGCCCGCCAGCAGGATCACCACCCCCCGCTCCCGCCACCCGCTGGCCGGGGCGAGCGAGCCCGCGGCGCCGGGCTCCCACGGGGTCGACGCGATCATGCTGGCGAGCTGCCTCGCGCCGTCGCGCACCCGCTCCTCGAGGTGCGTGCCGAGCTTCTTCTGCACGCCGGGGATGTCGCTCTTCAGGGACTCCAGCGCCACCTCGGACTCGTCGAGGCGGCGGGCCACCAGCGAGTCGACCCGGGCCATCTCGTTGGCGCGCTTGAACTTCACCTGCTCCAGCGCGAGCGCGTCCTGGAAGCGGACCTTGTTCTGCCGCGCGGCCAGCGAGCGCTTGTAGAGCTGCGGAGAGCGGGCGAGCTTGTTCTCGGGGATGGTCACCGGGCGCTGCATCGGCACCTCGCGCGCCTCCATCTCGGGCAGGTGCTCGGGGTGCTGATGAACGAGCCACACCAGCTCGTGGGTGAGGTAGTCGCCGCCGAGGTGGTCGTCCCCGGCGACCTGCAGCGTCTCGATGACCGAGGTGCAACCCGAGGCGGACTCCTCCTCGGGCGTTGCGGGTCGGTAGCGGCCGCAGGCGATGTCGAGGGTTCCTCCGCCGAAGTCGAAGACCGCGAAGCGCAGCTCGCCGAACTTCTCGAGGAGGGGCGCAAACGCCGGGTGTGCGGCCAGCTCGGGGCACACCTCGGCGGCGTAGGCCTCGGGCTCCGTGGCCTGCATCTGCACCGAGACCTCGTCGGCGGAGATGCCCTCCGGAATGGACAGCAGGATGCCCGCGCGGATCTCCTCGATGAGCAGCGCGCGAGCCCGCTCGTCGAACTCCGCGGGGTAGGTCAGCCAGTAGCGGAGGAAGACCTCCTGCCCGGGGCGGTTGATGGCCCGACCCAGGAGGTAGGCGTAGGCCCGCACGACCATCCGCACCCGGGGTTCGTCGAGGAGGAAGTCGGCCTTCTTCTCGCGGTCGCGGAGCTGCGGCGCCTGGTCGAGCGCGAATACCCGCTCGGGTAACGACTTGATCTCCGTGACCACCGCGTTGGGAAACTCGCTGAGCTTCTCCCTCGCCGCGTGGGAGGCCTGCACCACGCGCAGGAGGTCGGGGAAGCGCCGCGTGGCGTCGCGCGAGGAGAGCTCGGCCCAGAGGCGCTCGTGGTCCTCGATGAGGAGCACGGTGGGGTTCTCCGCGGGGTTGGTGCGCGCGTCGGGGGGAGAGCCGAGGCGCATCAGCGAGCGGTAGCCCTGGTGGGTGAAGGCCGCGACGGTGGCGGTGGTGCCGAAGTCGATGCCGACGCCGGAGAGGCGGCGGAAGGTCGGTAGCGAGGGCCTCGGGTCGCGAAGACGAAGGGCGACCACGCGGGTCCAGGTGAGGCGGAGGGAGGGGAGGTCGAGGCCCTCGACGGGAGCGACGGAGAGCGGGTGGGAGACGGCGATGCGCAGCGGGAGGTCGACCCCTTCGGGGGGGACGCCCTCCCCCAGCGACGGGTGCGAGGTGTCGACATACAGCTCGGTGTATGTTCGTCGGCCGCCCGCGCGGCGCGAGGGGTCTTCGCGCACGGCCTCGCTGGAGAAGGTCGGGTGCTCTACGCGAAGGCCGACGTCGGCGGGGCGGGCGTCGAGCGAGAAGGGGGAGTCGTCGGGGGCGCGACGCCAGTCGACGAGCAGGCGCAGGCGCCAGCGGCCGGTGCCGACCCAGAAGCCCTCCTCGGGGTTCTGGAGGTCGAAGAGCTGGCGCTCGGGGGCGTTGACCAGGATGGAGTCGGTGGCCTCGCGGAGCTCGAAGGAGTCGGGCTCCAGCGAGAGGGTCGTGGGCACGAGCTGGAGGCGGGCCAGCTGGAGCGGGCGACCGGCGACGAGCAGGTCGACCCGGCGGGGATCGCCCGCGAGCGCAGAGAGCGCCGCGAAGGGGACGGAGAGCTCGACGTCGAAGGTGAGGTCGTCGCGCACGGTGGCCGGGACGATGGCCGAGAGGGTGACGCGGTCGACGGCGAGGGCGGCCTCGAAGGGCTGCTCGCAGACGCCGGAGGCGCGCACCACGAGGCGGCCGGTGGTGGGCCACGCCGAGGGCAGCGGGAGCCGCACGGTGTGCAGCGCGTCGACGGGCGCATCGGGGTGCACCACGAGGTCGGCGCCGTGGAGCTCGTAGGTGAAGGAGTCAACGCGCACGGCATCGGTCATGGCAGTGCGCGCGGTTGTATCACGGGGCTCAGGGCCCTTCCCCGCTCACTCCGCCTCGACCCGCAGCGCCAGCCCCCGGTCGCCGGAGGCCTCCTCGCGCAGCGCCGCCAGCGCCCAGCGCGCCTCCGCCGGCGCGCCCTCCCCCGGGTCCAGCGCCCCATGGAACCAGTCCGACGCCGCGGCCCGCTCGCCCGCGGCCAGGGCCTTCAGCCCGAGGTAGTACGCCGTCTGCCACTCCTGCTCCCTCGTGTCGGCCAGCGCGCGCACCGCCTCCATGGGCGACAGGTCCATCAGGTGCCTCGCCAGCGTGTGGGCCCAGCCCCCGTTGTCGCTCGCCCTCAGGTGCTCCAGCAGCTCGGGCCGGTGCGGGTCGCTCGCTCCCTCCCTCAGCGACGACGCCGCCCTCAGCAGCCACACCCTGTCCCCCGCGGGGCCCCCCGGAGGAGCGTCCACCACGCCCCACAGCACCTCGCCCAGCCGCCGCGCATACGCCGCGTCGGCGAGCTCCACCCGCTCAGGGCCCGGGACCTCTCCCTGCAGCCACTCCCCCGCCGGCAGCTCGCCCTCGCTCGCCACCCTCATCGCGTAGCGCGCCAGCAGCAGCTCCCGGTGCGCGTCTCCCTCCGCCCTCAGGCTCTCGTGGATCTGCGCCGCGATGCCCCCGTGCCCCGCCCTCAGCATCGCCCTGAGCAGCGCCGAGCGCCGCAGCACGTCCACCTCCGGCCCCAGCGCGGCCAGCGCCGCCCGGCCCTCGGTCGGAGAGCGCCCGCTGAACACCGCGTCGAAGCTCTGCCCCACGGTCTCCTCCCAGGTCGGCTCGCTCATCGCCCCGGCCCTCGACGACAGCGCCTCCGCCGCCGCCGCGTGGTTCGAGCGGCGCCAGCACGCCTCCGCCAGCAGCGCCGTGGTGGGCGCGTGCTCGTCCCGGTCCCACGCCCTCCGCGCGAGGCGCTCGGCCTCCTCGAAGCGCTCCAGCTCGATCAGCGCCCTCGCCCCGGCCGAGAGCGCGGGCACCGAGTCCGACGTCGCCCAGGGCTCCAGCACCCTCCACGCCCCAGGCAGGTCGCGCATCCGCAGCAGCGCCTCGCCCAGCGCCGCCGCCACCGCCACCTGCGCGGCCGCCGAGGCGCGGTGGTTCGACGACACCCACGCCGTCAGCGTGTCCCTCGCCCTCGACGCCTCGCCCCGGGCGATCAGCGCCATGCCCCACTGGGCCATCAGCTCCCCGTCGCCGCGGGTCTCGTCGAGGAGCGCCTGCCACGCCGCGTCCTGCTGCGCCGAGTCCGGCCCCGGGGTCCTCGCCAGGGGCCGCAGCGCCGCGACGCGCCCCGCGGGAGGGCCCGTCCTCGCCAGCGCCAGCAATCCCTCGCGGTCGCCGCGGATCACCGCCAGCCGCGCGCCCGCCGCCGCGTCGAAGCCCGGCGCCTGCGCCACCCCCGCCGCCAGCATCGCCTCCGCCCTCGGGACATCGTACGCGCCGTCGATCAGCAGCGAGCCCAGCGCGAGCCGGTGCGCCGGGCGCTGGTCCATCAGCCGCGCGAGGCGCTCGATGGCCGACATCACCGCGGTCGTGCCTCCGCCCCCTTCGGCCACCAGCACCCGCAGGCTGCGCAGCGCCACGGGGATCCCGACGCCCGCGGCCCCGCCCACGTCCTGCGCCAGCGTCGCCCTCGCCGACGCGCTCGCCGACGCCACGATGTACCGCCTCGCCCAGGAGAGCCACGCGTCGCCCAGGGGGTCGGAGGGGTTGCCCAGCAGCGCCAGCACCTCCTGCGCCTGCGACGGGGTCGAGGCCGCCTGCTGCGCCGCGGAGAGCACCCGCATCAGCCCGTCGCCCCAGCGCGACCGCCGTCGCGACTCCGTCACGGAGCGATCGATCCAGCCGCCGTCGGCGACCTCCGCGGTCTCCAGCGCCGAGAAGCGCGCGAAGGCCGCCGCGCCCGCCCCCGACATCGTCCCCTCGTCGCGCTCCAGGGCGGTCAATACCTGACCCGGTATGTCCTGCGCCGCCCGGCGCGCCCCCGCGAGGTCCGTCCTCGGGGCGGCGTCTCCCTCGCGAGGGCCCAGCACCCTCGCGACCGCCTCGCGCTGCGACGTCGTCAGCGCCTCGAGGCGACCCGCCGCCTCGGCGGTGTAGGTCATCGCGTGGCAGAGCAGCGCCTCGCCCAGCGGGTCGGGGGTGCCCGCCGAGCGCGCCAGGGCCAGCGCCGAGAGCGCCCTGGCCGCGACCGCGTCGCCGAGCCCCAGCGGGTCCCTGGAGAGCGCGGCGGTGAGCGCGAGCGCGCGGCCCAGCGCCACGACGTCGGACCCCCGGTGGGGGCCGGCGATCCAGCGGGCGTCCGCGGCGCGGGCGGCGGCCCAGGGGTCGCGCAGCATCGGGGCGGCGAGGGCGTCGCTGCGGGGCGGAGGCTCCGGGGCGAGCTGCGCCCTCGTGGGGAGGTCGCGCTCCGTGGCGAAGGCCACCGCCGCGGTGAGCATGGCGTCGAAGGTGACGTCCCTCGGGAGCGTCGCCACCGGGGCCCCGCGCACCAGCACCGACCACCCATCACGGCTGGGGCGCAGCTCGGGCGCGGGCGCCGCCGGGGTCTCGAGCGAGGCGAGGTGCTGGAGCGCGAGGGCGAAGCGGGCGTCCGGGCGCAGGACGTAGCGGGCGTCGAGGCGGGCGCTGAGCTCGCGGAGGGTGGCGGGCAGCACGGCGCGCTCCGGGGCGGCGACCGTGCGCGCGACGCGGGGCGCCGGAGGGCGGGCGACGGCGGGTCGGCGCGGCGGAGCGGGCGGAGCAGGGCTTCTCGTGGCGACCAGCGCCGCGCCCACCGCGGCGAGCGCGATGACGATGGCGGGCGCGATCACGAGGCGTCGATGGTCCATGTCTCTCGCGGTGGCAGTGGAGGGGGACGGCGCCGCGACCGACGCCGCAGCCGGGATCCAGGGTGCCGACGAAGGGGGGGGTCGCGTCAATAACTCCGCAGAGCCCATGGGACAGTGACGGCGGCGGCGGGTATAAGCCCCCGACGATGAAGACGCTTACCCTCGAACAGATCCGCAAGCTGCCGAAGACCGACCTCCACGTGCACCTCGACGGGTCGCTCCGGCTGTCGACGATCCTCGAACTGGCTCGTCAGGACGGCATCGAGCTGCCGGCCACCACCGAGGCGGGGCTCGCCGCGGCGATGCACGTGGGCGAGAACACCGGCTCGCTCACGGAGTACCTCAAGGCCTTCGACGTCACGCTCCGGGTGCTCCAGACCGAGGCGGCGCTCACCCGCGTGGCCTACGAGCTGGGCGAAGACGCCGCCGCCGAGGGCGTCCGCTACATGGAGGTGCGCTACTCGCCCATGCTCCACACCCGCGGATCGCTCTCGCTGACCAAGGTCGTCGAGGCGGTGATCAACGGCCTGCGCCGCGCCCAGGACGACTTCGGCATCCACTCCAACGTGATCATCTGCGGCATCCGCAACATCTCCCCGGAGAGCTCGCTGGAGATGGCCGAGCTCGCGGTGGCCTACAAGAACCGCGGCGTGGTGGGCTTCGACCTCGCCGGCGCCGAGTACGACCACCCCGCCAAGCACCACAAGGATGCGTTCCAGCTCATCCGCAACAACAACATCAACTGCACCATCCACGCGGGCGAGGCCTACGGGCCGGAGTCCATCGAGCAGGCGCTGCACGTCTGCGGCGCGCACCGCATCGGCCACGGCTGCCGCCTCCGCGAGGACGGCGACCTGCTCCACTACATCACCGACCACCGGGTGCCGCTGGAGTGCTGCCCGTCGAGCAACGTGCAGACCGGCGCCGTGCGTGACCTGCGCTCGCACCCGCTGAAGTTCTATCAAGACCTCGGGGTGCGGGTGACGGTCAACACCGACAACCGGCTCATCACGGACACCACCGTGTCCAAGGAGCTGTTCATCGTCCACACGGAGATGGACGTCGACTGGCCGAGCCTGAAGAGCATCATCCTCAACGGCTTCAAGAGCGCCTTCCTGCCCTTCCACGAGCGGCGCGCGATGCTTCGCGCGGTGGCCATCGAGCTCGAGCAGTTCGAGCGGGAGAACCACCTGACGCCCGGCGCCGAGGCCGCTCCGAAGGCCCTGCTCCCGGCCAGCTCCCTGTCCTGATCGCTCCCCCCCGTCGCATCGTTGCGAGGGGGGGGCCATCGCGCCCGGTACCCGACAGGGTATGTTCGGGCCCATGGGATCTGCCGACCGCTCCGACGAGTCCTCCCTGGACGCGACGCTGGCCAGCCCGTCGTTTGGCGCCAACCACTCCTTCTCGCTGCCGATCGACAGCCTGGCTCCCGCGGCGCGATCGTCGGCCCCTCGCGCTGGCGCGGTGCTGCCCCGGTCCGTCGTGACGGACGAGGGGATGCAGCTCGTCGAGCACGCGAGGCCGCGATACCAGACCGTGAAGCGCCTGGGCGAAGGGGCCTTCGGCGAGGTCGAGCTCTGCGTCGACAACGACATCGAGCGCCGCGTCGCCCTGAAGCGGCTCAAGCCCGACATGCAGGACCCGGACACCATCTCCCGCTTCACCAGCGAGATCCAGACGGTGGGGCAGCTCGAGCACCCGGGCATCGTGCCGGTGCACGACGTCGGCCTCGACGAGCGCGGCTTCTTCTTCGTGATGAAGTACGTCGAGGGCGACACCCTCGAGCACGTCATCGACCGCCTCCGCGCGAAGGACCCGAACTACCGCTCCCGCTACAGCGTCGAGGCGCGGGCGGAGATGTTCCTCCAGCTCTGCCGGGCGGTGCAGTTCGCGCACAGCAAGGGCTGGGTGCACCGGGACATCAAGCCCGCCAACATCATGGTCGGCCCCTTCGGCGAGGTGATGCTCATGGACTGGGGCCTCGCGAAGCAGGTCGGCCAGAGCGACCCGACCGCGGCCTCGGGCGGCCCCGCCCCGTCGGCCTACGGGACCATGCTGGGCCACGCCATCGGGACCCCGGCGTACATGTCCCCGGAGCAGGCCCGCGGCGAGCACGACAAGACCGACGCGCGCAGCGACGTGTACTCGCTCTGCGCGGTGCTCTTCGAGCTGATGGGGCTGCGGCACTACCTCACGCCGAAGCGCAACCTCGACGAGCTCCTGCAGGCCGTGAAGACAGAGCAGCCCATGGGGGCGCTCGCGATGCACCACAAGCTCGAGATCCCGCCGGAGTACTCGTGGATCATCGCGCGCGGCCTCGACAAGGACCCCGCGAAGCGCTTCGGCTCGGTGGCCGAGCTCGCGCAGCGGGTGCAGGCCGCGCTCGAGGGCCGAGGGCCGGTGCAGTGCCCGTGCACGGGCATGAAGCGCGCGGGGGGCTGGTGGTCGCGCTTCATCGACCGGCAGCCCAACCTGGCCATCGCGGGCGCGGTGCTGGCGTCGGCGTCGGCGCTCCTCGGGGTGGTGACGGCGGTACGGATGGTCCTGGGCTGAGGCGGCCTTCCCACCGGGGGCGTGTTATCCAGTCGGCCCGATGAAGCTCACGCGTCGTACGTTCATCAAGATCGCTGGGGCGGCGGGGGTGGCGGGCTGCGGCACCGGGGAAGACCCCGACGCCGAGCTGCCGACCGACTACGACTCCGGGCCCGACGAGACCTTCGACGCCAGCCCCGAAGACCTCGACGCTGCGATCGACAAGGACGCGGCCGAGGCGGTCGACGCAGGAGCGCCCGACGCAGGATCCCTCGACGCAGGATCCCTCGACTCGGGAGCGCCCGACTCGGGAGCGCTCGACTCGGGAGCGCCCGACTCGGGAGCGCCCGACGCGGGCGCCCTCGACGCGGGCCGCGACGCGGGCATCGAGGTGCCCAGGGACGTGCCCCGAGACGTCGGCTTCGATGTGCCCAGGGACGTGCCCCGCGACGTGCCCCGCGACGTGCCGGGGGTCGACGCCGGCCGCGACTCGGGCGTCATCACGGTGCCCCACCCCGACTTCCGCGGGCTCCCGGAGCGCCTGCCGCAGTTTCCGCTCGGCGTGATGGCGGGCGACGCCACCGACACCTCGGTGATGTTCTGGACCAAGCACGACGGCGACTCCGCGGTGACGCTGCGGGTGCTGGAGATGGACGGCTCGCGCATCGCGGCGGTGCGCTTCAACGGCCGGGTCACGCCCTCCGGCGCGGGCTTCGTGCGCGCCATCGTCTCGGGGCTGCGCCCCAACAAGCAGCACCTCTACGCCTTCCTGGTGGGGCCCGCGAGCGCGCCGACGGGGCGAAGCTCGGTGGGGCGGGTGCAGACCGCCATCGCCGCCGACTCGCTCTCGCCGATCGTCTTCGCGGGAACCTCCTGCACCAACCAGAGCGCGCGGCCCTACCCCGTGCTCGCGGACGCGGGCTCCCGCACCGACCTGGACTTCTTCATCCACGCCGGCGACCACATCTACGCGGACTACGGCGACAACGCGGTCACGCTCCCGGAGTACCGCGCGAAGTACAGCGCGAGCTGGTCCGCGTCGGGGATGCGCGCGCTGCACCGCTCGACCGGGCAGTACCTCACCTGGGACGACCACGAGGTCTTCAACAACTGGAACCCCGAGACCACCAGCCGGGCCCGGGTCGCCGCGGCGCGCGCGGCCTTCTTCGAGCACCGCGCCACCCGGCGCAACGCCTCCGACCCCGACCGCATCTGGCGCAGCTTCCGCTGGGGGCGCACCGCGGAGGTCTTCGTCCTCGACTGCCGCGGCGAGCGCCGGCCCTCCACCCGCTCGGAGAACCCGGCGAGGTCGTCGACGTACATCTCCCGGGCGCAGATGGACTGGCTCAAGTCGGGCCTTCGCAGCTCGCCCTGCGTCTTCAAGTTCATCGTCAACTCGGTGCCCATCGTCGACCGCGCCGGGGGCGACAGCGACAACTGGAACGGCTACGCCTCGCAGCGCCGGGAGATCCTCAACCACATCGCCAACAACCGCCTTCGGGGTGTGGTCTGGCTCTCCGGCGACGTGCACTTCGGCGGCGTCTGCCAGGTCGAGGACACCGGGCCCTGGAGCGGCATCTGGGAGGTGATCATGGGCCCTGGCGGGTCGAACCGCGACGGGCGCCCCGTCGTCCGCGCCTCGCAGTGGCCCGTGATGGTGTACGGGGTGCACAACTACACCCTGTTTCACGCCGACCCGGTGAGCCGCACCCTCACCGTCGACTTCATCAACGGCTCCGGCGGCCGCATCCCCGGCAGCCGCTGGAGCCACACCTTCTGACCGCCCTCTCCCCCCGTTAGCCGCCCTCCCCCGCGCTTGACACCCGCGAGGGGTCGCCCGTAGGTTCCGCGCCCGTTCGTCGCGTCCGTCGCGGCAGTGTCCTCCCCTGCGCACACGATCCTCAGGCACCGGTCGGGTCGATCGACCCGCACTCCTCTCCGATGCCGCTGCCCCTCCTCACCCCCTCTACGAGACAGCTCCAGAGATGCATCGATCCGATGACGCAGGGCGCACTCCCCTCCCGATGACGCGCGAACGTGGGCCCCGAACACGTCGACCAGACCAGCGATTCCTCGCGGCGCGGTAGACATTTCCCCCCCCGAAGGCCGCACCGGCATCCGCCGGCGGCCGCTAGTGAAAGAGAGACGATGGACGCAATCAACCTCCGCGAACTGAAGCAGAAGCCGATGCCCGAACTCCTCGCCATGGCGAAGGAGCTCGCGATCGAGAACGCCCCCGGGCTGCGCAAGCAGGAGCTGATCTTCTCGCTGCTCCAGGCGCACTCCGCGCGCAAGGGCGAGGTCACCGCCGAGGGCGTGCTCGAGTGCCTGCCCGACGGCTTCGGCTTCCTGCGCGCGCAGGATTACAACTACCTCCCCGGCCCCGACGACATCTACGTCTCTCCCTCGCAGATCCGCCGCTTCAACCTCCGCACGGGCGACTCCGTGGTGGGCACCGTCCGCCCGCCGCGCGACAACGAGCGCTACTTCGCCCTGCTCAAGGTCGACCGCATCAACTTCGAGACGCCGGAGGCCGCGCGGGACAAGATCCTGTTCGACAACCTCACGCCGCTCTACCCCCAGCAGCGCTTCAACCTCGAGCACGACCGCAAGAACAACTCGACCCGCATCATCGACCTGCTGGTGCCGATCGGGAAGGGCCAGCGCTGCCTCATCGTCTCCCCGCCGCGCGCGGGCAAGACGGTGCTCATGCAGAACATCGCCAACGCGATCAGCACCAACCACCCCGACGCCAAGCTCATCGTGCTGCTCATCGACGAGCGGCCCGAGGAGGTCACCGACATGCAGCGGTCGGTCAAGGGCGAGGTCGTCTCCAGCACCTTCGACGAGCCCGCCACGCGCCACGTGCAGGTCGCCGAGATGGTCATCGAGAAGGCCAAGCGCCTCGTCGAGCACAAGCACGACGTGATCATCCTCCTCGACTCCATCACCCGCCTCGCCCGCGCCTACAACACGGTGGTGCCGGCCTCCGGGAAGATCCTGTCGGGCGGCGTCGACGCCAACGCCCTGCACAAGCCCAAGCGCTTCTTCGGCGCGGCCCGCAACCTGGAAGAGGGCGGCTCGCTCACCATCATCGCCACGGCCCTGGTCGACACCGGGTCGCGCATGGACGAGGTGATCTTCGAGGAGTTCAAGGGCACGGGCAACAGCGAGATCCACCTCGACCGCAAGCTCATGGAGAAGCGGATCTTCCCCTGCCTCGACATCAACAAGTCGGCCACGCGCAAGGAGGAGCTGCTGCTCCCCGAGTTCACGCTCCAGCGCGTGTACCTGCTGCGCCAGCTGCTGCACCCGCTCAACGTCATCGACTCGATGGAGTTCCTCCTGGACAAGGTCACCCGCACGGAGACCAACCGGGAGTTCCTCGAATCGATGAACCAGTAGTCTTCTCTCTCCTCCTCTCTCTCCGAACCACCGCGGCTGATCTTCCGCTACGCGCGATCAGCCCGGTGGTTGACGCCACCATGGGCGAGCGTTGTAACTACCGCCGCCCGATGGGACCCTCACCCTCTCGTCGCTCCCCCTCTCATCCGGAACCTGGAGGTCTTCTGACCGTGAACACGACATCGCTCTGGCGGCGCTGCAGCGCCACGCTGGCCCTCGGCCTGGCCCTCTCCTTCGCCTCGCCGGCGGAGGCCACGGTGGCGGTACAGCTCTCCCGCGCCGAGCTCGTGGCCCAGTCCGACCTCGTGGTGCGCGCCACCGTCCTCGGCGTCACCAGCCGCTGGAACGAAGACCAGTCGCAGATCATCAGCCTCACCACCCTGCGCGTGAGCGAGACCGTGAAGGGCGAGAACGTCGAGAGCCAGCTGGTGCTCCGGCAGCTCGGCGGCGAGGTCGACGGGCTCGTCTCCCGCATCGCGGGCAACCCGGTGTTCACCCCCGGCCAGGAGGCCGTGTTCTTCCTCCGCCGCGGCCCCGGCGTCGTCTACCTCACGGGCCTCGCGCAGGCCGTCTTCTACGTCGACCCGCCGGTCGCGGGCGTCTCCGTCGTGCACCGCGACCTGAGCGGCCTCACCTTCGCGCGCGTCAGCTCCGGCGCGCCCATGCGCCTCTACGAGGCCCCCGCGGAGCCCACCGAGACGCTCCAGCACCTGCGCGTGGACGTCCGCACGCTCGCCGGAGGTGCCCGTTGATCCGCGCGCGCGACCTCCGGCTGCTCACCCTCGCCGCGCTCTCCATCGCCCCCTCGCTCGCCTCCGGCTACGCCCTCAGCGAGTCGCGCTGGAACCCCGCGCAGCTCCCCATCCGCTACCTGGTCAACGCCTCCTCGGCCCCGACCACCATCGGCGGCGCCGCCGCCATCACAGCCCTCGACGCCGGCATGGCCAGCTGGGCGGCCCCGGTGTGCACCCGCTGGCGCACCGTCAACGGCGGCGCCACCTCGGTCACCCGGGGGCGCGCCGGCGACCGGGTGAACACCTTCCTCTGGATCTCCGACGCGTGGCCCGCGGAGCTCGGCCCGGTCAACAGCGTGATCGGCGTGACCACGCCCGTCTGGACCAGCGGCGGCTACTTCATCGACGCCGACATCCAGTTCAACAACGTGGGCTTCACCTGGAGCACCGACGGCCGCTCCCGCACCGTCGACACGCAGTCCATCGCCACCCACGAGGAGGGCCACTTCCTCGGCCTCGACCACTCCGCGCAGGCGAGCGCCGTGATGTACGCGTCGTACTCCGGCGGCATCAAGCGCAACCTCACCACCGACGACCAGGCCGGGGTCTGCCAGCTCTACCCCTCCGGGATGGGCAGCCCCGACGCCGGCACCGTGACGCCGGAAGATCCCTGCGCCCGCTACACCTCCTGCGCCGGGTGCACCCCGGTCAACAACTGCGGCTGGTGCTCCGCCACCGGGCGCTGCACCACCTCCACCGCGTCGGGCCCGGTCAGCGGCTCGTGCGGCGGCGGCTTCGTCTGGCAGCCTCGCGACTGCTCCGCGGTCACCCCCGTCGACGCCGGGACCCCTCCGCCCGTCGACGCCGGCCCCGCCACCGACCCCTGCTCCCGCCTCACCGGCGGCTGCGGCGGCTGCACCCCCTACGCGGGCTGCGGCTGGTGCGGCGCCAGCAACACCTGCCGCCTCGGCTCGGCCACCGGCCCCAACGAGGGCACCTGCGCCGGGGGCTGGGCCTGGCAGACCGCGGACTGCACCCGAGGCAGCGCGGCCTTCGGTGAGCCCTGCCGCACTCCGACGGACTGCTCCTCCGGGAGCCTCTGCGTGGGCAGCAGCGCCACCACGGCCTTCTGCTCCCGCACCTGCACCGACGACTGCACCTGCCCCAGGGGCTACTCCTGCAACGCCCGCCTCGCCTCGGGCCAGATGGTCTGCGTTCCGGGCACCAACCGCTGCGTCATGGACTCCGGCACCCCGCTGCCCGTCGACAGCGGCGTGCCCGCCCAGGACGTGGGCGTCCGGGTGGACGTGGGCGTGAGGGTGGACGTGGGCGTCGCCGTCGATACCGGGACGCCGATCGTCAGCGACCTCGGCGTGGTGCTGAGCGACGCGGGCACGCCCAAGGGCGACGACGCCCCGGCGGCCGTCGATACGGGTCTCTCGGAGTGGGTGGGCGTGCCGCCCGACAGCGGCTGCGGCTGCCGCGTGCCGGGCCCGTCGAGCGCATCGCGGGCGCAGGGCGCGTGGGCCCTGGCCGCGATGGGGGCGGTGCTCAGCGCGATGCGACGCCGCCGGCGCTGACCGGCGACCGGCGCCGACGGCGCCACGCGAGCCCGAGGCCCGCGAGGCCGAGCGCCAGCATTCCTCCCGCACCCCCGCTCCTCCCGGGGCTCACCGCGCAGCCAAGAAACTCCGCCCTCGGCCCGGACTCCCAGCCGCAGGGCGGAGGCATGTTGCGGACGGTGCCGTAGGTGTGCACCCGGTCCTTCATCCCGAGGTCGCTGGCCATGAGCTGGAGGTCTCGGTCGAGCGCGCTCGCGCCGAGGTCGGCCCGGAGGCGCGTGAGGGTGGCGTTCGGGCCGATGCCCTGGAAGGCCACCACGGAGTCGTCGCTGGTCACCGTGGCGCCGCCGACGGGAACCCTTCCGCCGCCGAACTGCGAGGCCCGCTCGACGGTCGAGCGGCTGACCGGCAGCGAACTCTCGGTGAGCCAGAGCCGGGACTGGTTGCTGCGGTTGAGGGCCTCGAAGGCGCGGCGGAAGTCGTCCGCGGGCGTGGTGGGCGCGTTGAAGTCGTAGGTGAGCTGCGCCGGGGTGACCTCGCCGTTGGGGAAGTTCATGGCCTCGTAGCGGGACGAGGCCAGCACCATCAGCAGCAGGCCCACCTTGTCGGCCACGCCCGCGGCGATCATCCGCAGCGGCAGCGTCGGGCTGAGCCCCGGGGTGGTCACCCGGATCGGGGTCATCTGCTCGACGCCCTCGCCCATGCGCAGTCGCAGGGCGACGAAGTCCATGCGCTGGGCGACGTAGTAGTCGATCACCGGCTCGATGGCGGCGGGCACGCTGTACTGGTTGTCGCGCAGCCAGGTGCGGAGCGCGGCGGGGTCTTCGCTGCGCACCACCGCGGTCATGTACGGGCCGACCACCTGCTCCTGCAGCACCGCCACCCCGGAGTCGGCCGCCGAGGTAGGGGCCGCGGCGCCGCGCGCTCCGCCGAGGAAGGAGGAGTCCGCCTCGGCGTCGCAGTAGGGCCGCTGCGGGGCGTTGAGCACCGGCGCCGAGAGGTTGTCCAGGGCCGTGAGGAAGCGGTTGTCGGCCACCTCGATGCGCACGTCGGGACCGTTGCGGATCGGCAGGATCCACGAGAAGTCCGAAGGCCGCCCGCTGTACCGGAACTGGTCCCAGAGGATGGTTCGGTCGGCCGAGAGGGAGAGCGCCATGCGGTGGTCGGTGACGACCTGCACCGCGCCCGGAGGCGCGAAACAGCCGCCGCAGGCCAGCGCCGTCGAGGGCGCCACCGCCGAACCGATCGCCCCGAGGGCCAGCACCGAGATCCAAGGCTTCATGGTCGTTGCTCCGTGTGTGGGCGGCCACCGATCGGGGCCGTCATGGGGGTTCCTTGAGCGAAGCGCGTGCCAGGGGCGCCTCACCCCTCCGCTGCCATCGCATATCCGCGGAGTCCCTGCGAGGAAGGGCCTGATCGATCCCCCTCCGCGACCCCCGCGGGCTGTGCCACGGGTTGTGCCATAGGGCCGACGCCGCACGGCCCCTCCGCGCTTTCGATACTGTTTACGCCGGGCACTACAAACCCGGCCCGGGGTGATGTAAAGGCACCGGTTCAACGGAGCACAGCCGGGAAGCGCGATCGTCGCGGCCAGCGGAGGGTGCCTCGTGCGGTCGGCGTGCGGGATGGGCCGCACGTCTGAGAGCCGCAAGGAGCAACGTGTGGAGTCTCTAACGATCGAATCGCTCGGCACCGGGGCCTTCGCCCTGGTCGTGGCGCTGTTCTTCTATGCGAAGGTCAAGAGCGGCCCCGAGGGCAACGAGTCCATGGCCCGCATCGCCCGGTACATCCGCGAGGGGGCGATGGCCTTCCTCGTCACGGAGTACAAGGTCCTGGCCATCTACGCCGTGGTGGTCTTCGGGCTGCTGGCGGCGAAGCTCGGCATCGCGTCGGGCCTGTCGTTCCTGGCGGGGGCGGGGCTCTCGCTGGGCGCCGGCTTCCTCGGGATGAAGGCCGCGACCTACGCCAACGTCCGCACCGCCGAGGCGGCCCGCACCAAGGGCATGGCCGAGGCGCTGGTCACCGCCCTCGACGGCGGCGCCGTGATGGGCCTCTGCGTGGCGGGCCTCGGCCTGCTCGGCATGGGCGGCCTCTACGGCCTCTACCACGCCGGCGACATGACCCTGATGGCGGGGGCGGAGCACAAGCACGTGTTCGGCACCGTCATCCACTCCTTCGCGGTGGGGGCGAGCTCCATCGCCCTCTTCGCGCGCATCGGCGGCGGCATCTACACCAAGGCCGCGGACGTCGGCGCCGACATCGTGGGCAAGGTCGAGGCGAACATCCCCGAGGACGACCCCCGCAACCCCGGCGTCATCGCCGACAACGTGGGCGACAACGTGGGCGACATCGCCGGCATGGGCGCGGACATCTACGAGAGCTACGTCGCCGCGGTGGTCGCCGCGATGGCCCTCGGCCTCACGATGCCCATGGAGAGCCTCCACCAGCTCGCCCCGAGCGTCACCGACGAGACCCGGCTGCGCGTGATGGCCGTGGCGCTGCCGCTGCTGCTCGCCACCATCGGCCTCGCGGTCTCCATCGTCGGCATCTTCATCACCCGCGCGCTCAAGAACATGCCGCCCGCGCGCGTGCTGCGCATCGCCCTCATCGTGCCGCCCTTCCTCGTGACGGGCGCCGCGCTGGCGCTGCTCCCCGCCTGGGGCTTCAGCATGGGCGCCGTGATCACCCTCGGCGCGGGCGCCCTCGGCGGCGCCATCCTCGGGCTCATCACCGACTACTACACCTCCATGGGCCCGGTGCGTCGCATCGCCGAGAGCTCGATGACGGGCCCCGGCACCAACGTCATCCGCGGCCTCGCGGTGGGCCTGGAGAGCACCGTCATCCCGCTCATCACCCTGGTGGCCGTGGGCTGGGTCTCCAACCACTACCTCGACCTCTACGGCATCGCCCTCGCGGCCGTGGGCATGCTCGCCGGCACCGCCATCGTGATGACCGTCGACGCCTACGGCCCCATCGCCGACAACGCCGGCGGCATCTCGGAGATGTCCGGCCTCGGCAAGGAGGTGCGCGACATCACCGACGAGCTCGACTCCGTGGGCAACACCACCGCCGCCGTGGGCAAGGGCTTCGCCATCGGCTCCGCGGTGCTCACCGTGATCGCGCTCTTCGCGGCCTTCAACATGGAGGTCAACGCGGTGCGCCTGCACAACGGCGTCGCCGTCATGAACCTCGACATCACCCGCGCGCCCATCCTGCTGGGCATCCTCTTCGGCGCGCTGCTCCCCTGCGTGGTGGGCGCCGCGACGATGACCGCCGTGGGCCGCGCCGCGGGCGCGATCGTCGAGGAGATCCGCCGTCAGTTCCGGGAGATCCCGGGGTTGCTCGAGGGCAAGGAGGGCGTCGAGCCCCAGCCCAAGGTGATCGTCGACATCGCCACCAAGGCCGCCATCAAGGAGATGATCCTGCCGGGCGCCGTGGCCGTGCTCGCGCCGCCGATCGTCGGCTTCACCGCGGGCCCCGAGGCCCTCGCGGGCGTGCTCGCGGGCGCGCTGGCCGTGGGCGCGACGCTCTCGCTGGTGATGGCCAACGCGGGCGGCGCCTGGGACAACGCCAAGAAGTTCATCGAGAAGGGCGGGCTCCCGGGCCACAAGAAGGGCTCCGACGCGCACAAGGCCGCGGTCGTGGGCGACACCGTGGGCGACCCCTTCAAGGACACCTCCGGCCCCGGCATCGCGATCCTGATCAAGGTGATGAGCGTCGTCTCGCTGCTCATCGCTCCGCTCATCGCGTAGCTCACGCGCGCTCGGCTCCGGTCCCCTCCGTTTCTCTCTTCACCTCACATCCCTGATCGTCCTCGAGACCGTCGGCCTGCGTTGCGGGCCCGTCGGCCTGCGTTGCGGGGCCGTCGGCCTGCGTTGCGGGGCCGTCGGCCTGCGTTGCGGGGCCGTCGGCCTGCGTTGCGGGCCCCCACCCCCAGCCCCGCCCCCGCCTCGGGGGCGGGGAGCCGGAGTGGAGGGCGCTCCCGGACGAAACACCGTCTCGCGTCGGCGCGATGAGCGCCACGATGGTTCGACGACAAGCAGGTCCGCAGTGGTACGCCGCGCGCGAGAAGGTGCGTCGGGCGAAGGCGCTCCGCCGTGAGATGACCCCCGCGGAGCGAACGCTCTGGCAAGCGTTACGTCGCAGGGGTGTGGGCGTCCGCGCGCGTCCGCAACACGTGCTGCTCGGGTGGATCGTGGACTTCTACCTCCCTGCCGCGATGCTCGTGATCGAGGTGGACGGCGACATCCACGACCTTCAAGTCGACCAGGACGAACTCCGCACGGAGGCCCTGCGAAGCGCAGGCCTCAAGGTGCTGCGCGTCTCCAACGACGAAGTGCACGACAACCTTCCCGCCGTGATCACGCTCATCGAAGCGCACTGTGCCTTGCACGCTCCCCAACGCCTCGCAGGGGAGCCCTCCGCTCCGGCTCCCCGCCCCCGCACTTGCCAGCGCCAGTAGGCCGACCCGCTCCGGCCTTCCGCTCCGACCCTCCGCTCCGGCCCTCCGCTCCGGCTCCCCGCCCCCGAGGCGGGGGCGGGGCTGGGGGTGGGGGCCCTACCCCCTCCCCTTCAGCGCCGACTTCATCACCTTGCCCATCGCGTTGCGCGGCAGCTCGTCGAGCACGACAAGCTCCCTCGGGCGCTTCACCTCCGCGAGCTTCACGTGCTCGCGCAGCTCGGCCAGCGTGAGCGACGCGCCCTCGCGCAGCGCCACCACGGCGCACACCCGCTCGCCCCACTCCTCGTCGGCCACGCCCACCACCGCGACCTCGCGCACCGCGGGGTGGGCCTCGATCTGCTCCTCGATCTCCCTCGTCGAGAGCTTGTACGCGCCGACCTTCAGGATGTCCTGGCTGGCCCGGCCGACGATGCGCACGCAGCCGTCGTCGTCGAGCGTCACCACGTCGCCGGTGCGAAACCAGCGCGCCCCCTCGCCGTCCACCACGAAGCTCTCGGCGTCGGCGTCGGGGCGGTTCCAGTAGCCCTTCATGGTTCCGGGGGAGGACACCTGGAGCTCGTCGTCGACCACGCGCACCCTCGTCCCTGGGACCGCCCACCCCACGGCCCCGGCGCGCCGCTCTCCCACCAGCGGGTTGGAGAGGGTGATGAGCGTCTCGCTCATGCCGTAGCGCTCCAGGATGGTGTGGCCCGTGCGGGCCTCGAAGGCGCGGAGGTGATCCGCCGAGAGGGCCGCCGAGCCGCAGGTCACCAGCCGCAGCGAGGAGAGCGCCGAGGCGCCCTCGTCGTCGAGCGCACCGAGCAGCCGGTGCACCATCGTCGGAACGCTCATGAACACCGTCGCTCCGCGCCTCGCGCCATCGACCACCGCCGCGGGGGAGAAGCGGGGGACGAGGCGCACGCACGCGCCGCGAGAGAGGGCGCCCAGCAGGCACACGCAGAGCCCGTGCACATGGAAGAGCGGCAGCGCGTCGAGCACCACGTCGGAGGGGGCGAGGGCCCAGAGGTCCATGAGGGCGCCGATGCCTGCGGAGAGGCCCGCGACGGTGTGGGCGCAGCCCTTGGAGCGACCGGTGGTCCCGGAGGTGTAGATGAGCATCGCGAGGTCGTCGCCGTGGAGCGCGACGTCCGCGGCGTCGAGGGTCGAGGCGCCCTCCTCCAGCAGGGCGCGAGAGCTCACCACCGGGGCGCGCGCGGTCAGGTCGTGGAGCGCGGGGCAGGGCTCGTCCTCGATGACCAGCGAGGCGCCGCTGTCGGCGAGCACGTGGGCGAGCTCCTGCTCCTGGTAGCCGGGGTTGACCGGGACCACCACCACGCCGCGGCGCAGGCATCCCAGCAGGCAGAGCACGCCGTCGACGGAGGAGCGCAGCACCAGGGCCGCGCGGTCGCCCTTGGAGAGGCCCCGGCGGGCGAGCGCGGAGGCGACGTTGGCGCTGAGCTCGTCGAGCGCGGCGAAGGAGAGCGTGAGCTCGTCGAGGGCGAGGGCGGGCTGCGGGCCCCGCGCGTGGACGAAGCGGAGCAGCGGGTTCGATCCGTCGTGCATGGGGGGCATCGTCGCCGATGGGCGGCGGGGCGGTCGAGCGGGTGCGGGTGGAGGGATAGAGGCTACGGGGTGGCGGGCTGCGGGGTGGGGGCGCCGTCGGCCTTCACGTTGACGAGCACCCGGTTGGCGAGCGACTCCATCCGGGCGAGCTGGGCGGGAAGGGGCTTGGAAGCGGGTTTGGAGGCGGGCTTGGAGGTGGATTTCTACGAGGGGGACTTCCTGGGGTTGGCCATCGGGTGTTGCTCCGGGGTGGACCGACGCAGCGGGGTCGGTGGAGGGGGAGGATGCAGGCAATGGGGGATGGCGACGGGGCGCCAAGGGGGTCCGTGGAAGGGGCCGAACGATCATGGAGGAAGGGTAGGCAGGGATGCGAGAGGGAGCCCGGGATGGCGTGGGGTTGGGGAGGGGGCTCGGTCGAAGCTCTGGCGGATCAAGGTGCACCTCGCGATGGGTGCGGCGAACCACCTCTCACTCACCGGCAGACCTCCAGGCCATCGTTCAGTGCCACGCCCACTCCCAGGGCGAGCGCATGAGAAGTCATGCGTTTTCGCCAAGTAGCAAGTGAGCGAGATAGGCATTGTCACACGCGGCGCGCTTGCTCTTGATCTTCACGCCCTTCTTGAGCGAGCCGTCGCGCCGCAAGAGCACGAGTGCGGCCCGACGCATCGCCGCGAGGTTCTCGGCTCCCTGCACGGCGCTCACGGAGCAGTCGTCCTCGCGCAACTGCGCGTCGAGCACCCAGTGAAGTCCGTTCTCCACGCCCCAGTGTGCGAGGATGATCTCGCCGAACCGCTCCGGCGGCGCCTCGAGGTTTGAAACGTAGAACTGGTCCTCCCGGGTGAGCTCGCCGTGCACCTCTCGAACGCGCGTCACACGAATCACCGAGCGGACACCGGGCAACTGTTCCTCGGTCACGCCCGCAGCCGCGGCGCTCGCCACGGCGATGTGGCGGACCTCCAATCGACCGTGAGCCTCCCTGGCACTCGCGGAGCGAGGAACCCCGTCGGGCTCGTTCGCCACCGGAATGTCCTGAAAGAAGTGGGCGACGCGCTCATGCATCGCGCCCCGATTGCCCTTGAGCGAGCACAGCCACTGGGCCCCCTTCTCGACCATCAGCCCCATGTTCTCTCGGCAACAGCCGTTGGCGTCCGTGGTGAGGATCGCGCCGCGTACGTCCAGCCACTCCAGCATCGCGCGCGTCGCGTCGAGCTCGCCGGGCGCACCGGTGGTGCCCGTCATCCCGAGCAGGACGCGCGCCTCGCTGGCCCACACGTGCACCGGGTGCAGAGTCCGGTCGCTGTGGGTTCCGAGACCGCGCAGGGTCTTGCCGTCGATGGCCACCACGCGGTCCTTCAGGTCGTCCACGAGCGAGCGCATCCATGTCGACAGGCAGGCCCCGAAGGCCTGGGGTCGCAGCAGGCGGAAGACCCGTTGGAGCGTGTCCGCCGAGGGGACGCTAGCGCGCAGGTCGAGCCACCGCGAGAGCCAGTCGCGCTTGCCCTCCGCGATGGTCTCGATCTCATCCCATCCCTCGGCACCACAGAGCATCCCGACGAGGACGATGCCCACGATCGTCAGCAACGGGTGGGTGATCCGCGCCGCGGCGCGACGTGGTTCAGGCAGCGTTGCGAAGTGGACGAGCAGGGCGGGCTGCTTCGGCGTGCGCTTCGGCGCGATGCATCGGGAGCTCTGCATGCGAGAAGGGGTACTACCGACCTCGCGGAAACTGAAGAGTCCTCATGCGCTCGCCCTGGGCGAACGGGGGTGCAACCTGATTGGACCTACGGTCGCTGAGGCGGTCCAGCATCCCAAGCATCGAGGCACCGGTCCACGCATAAGCCTCTTGGAAGGCCACAAGTAGTCACACAGACATGCGAGCGGCCAAGTAGTTGAGGCAACAATGCGCGATAGGTCTGTCTCTCAGCCGCCCCGCCGTCACTCGAAACGATGGCTTCCATGGCCGCCTGCAACCGGTCATACGCTTCACATTCGGGAGTTCGGCGTTTGCACAAATCGAATGTTTCACGACACGCACTCATGCAGGCACGGACAGTCTGGTGACCACGCCCAACCACACTCCCACCATCCAAAGGGGTGGGAGAAGGGGCGGAATGGCTTGTTGGCGTTCGTCGAGGAAACGCGGCCCCGCCACGACAACCCACAAACATCAGAGACGCGAGAGCCATCCGCAGCGACATTTCGGGAATAACGGTCATCACCAAAGGACCATCAGGTCGATGGTTCCGTCAATTCTGGCGGAACCACACAACGCTCGTGAATCCAAAAATCCAGGTGATTTTCCCGCTCACTATTTCCGAGCGTCCTCAAGTCTGATGCTTGCAATAAGACCTCTGCAATCCTTGATTCCAGCGCATCGCGAGCCTGGTCCCACACGTTTTGACTGAAGCTAAAATCGCACGTATTAAAGGGAGAAGAAGACGACCCCACCCGCGTTGCGCTCTCGCACTCCTCCTTGCGTGCTCGCAAGCTATTGAGCGCATTTCGACCGGAGGCTGCAGCACTGGCGAGAGGGACCTGCACATCAGCCTCCCTTCCTACCCCAAGAGTAATACTATCGAGCGAAGCCTGAAGCGAGGCCGTAGCGTTGGAGATCAGGTCGCATGCTGGAATTCTCAGAGCCTCAGTGGGAAGTGTGGAAAGACATTCCCTGAGCGAAGCTACGCCCGGCGCCGACCTGCCCAAGATATTCCTCGCCTCACGAAGAGCACGGAGAATATTCAATGCGGTTTCGTAGGCGCGTTCTATCTCGCGGAATCTTTGCAGGTATGTTTCGCACCAAATTGACTTAGGCGGAGGGCGGATCCTCAACCAGTCTGGCAATCTCCAGTCCTGGCATAGCGGGCTGTCTTGGTTCCGCAAGCAATTGATCCGAAAGCAAATTCGCGGATGACGACGACACCAAGTCGGATCCGGCCTCGGCCACGGGAACCGCGGATCCAGGGGGCAGTGTCGACGTAGCTGCTCCCCTAACAACCGGTAGAGTTCGTTCATCAGGGCAGGCACGACCCGCATCCGATTGCAGATATCATCGGCGGCGCTTCGGGCTGCGGCTGCCTGCTCATGGTTAGGGTTGGTATTCACACCGGGGGGGCACGTAACCGAGGCTCCTCTGGACAACGTGAGCAGACCCTGAGCCCCTCGAAAGCAAACGCAGTCAGTCTCCTCGGGAGAGTTGGGCGCAGTGTCGTTACAAGGCCACAAAGCTGACGGAGGAGCACACGCCGGAGATGGCGGATCGGGAGCATCCTCAGCGTGGCGGATTCTCTCATAGAGGTCGTTGATGGCCTTCTGCAAATCCCCGCACCCGGTTTGCCCCAACGGTGATATGGGGAACGAAGGGTTTCCTTCAAAACGCCAGCCAGCCGCACCCCATGGCGACCAATCAGCCAGCCACCCAGGTGAATACCCTTCCGAAATCTGGCTCACATCGGAAGGTATGTCGGACGACCAGGATCGCGGAAGCAGGATCCCCGCTGACGGGGGCAGGATGATCCCTCCATCAGACCCACCACATTTCCCGCCGCAACCGCAACCACCGGCCTTGCTGGGTCCGCAGCCGCCCGACTTCTTCATCCCTGAGGGATGGTGGTCGTGCCCCGTCCCACCCCCGCACTTCCCGCCGCAGCCACAGCCCCCTGGCTTCCCACCGCACCCGCCGCTCTTCGACCCGAGCCCACGACCCATGACCCCAGCGCCGGGCACGATCTCATACGGCTTCGACTCCTGCGCCCTCCCGGTCATGCCAGCGGGCAGGATCTCGTACACCTTCCCCGTACGAGGAACGGTAGCGCCTCCTTGCGTCGGCAACGCCCCCACGGGGTCGTACGAAAGCCCGATTGCCTGTTTGCTGAACACCTTGGGCGTCGGCACACCCCTAGCGATCGATGACGCCCCCTTCGTCCATCCTACGAGACCCTGCGCCGCAGTTCCCGCCTCTGGCAGGATCTCATGGGGCTTCGGCTCCTTCACGTCGCCAGCGCCCTTCATCGCGCTGCCGGTCATGTCCGCGGGCAGGATCTCGTAGGACTTCATCGTGAACCTCCTGGCCTCGACTCCGGCCTCAGCCCGACCACCCGCAGACGATGATCCGCACGGTCGCGTTCTGGTTGGCTGACACCCGAAACCGCCCGTACGCCGCGAGGTCGGCAGGTGCAGAAAGTGTCATGAACCCCGACGCCGGGAGGTCTGCGATCGCCGCGACGGCGACCGAGGCTGTGGTGCCAGTCGCCCAGGTGTTGTCCTGCACAGCATTGTTGTACTCGAAGATCACGCTGACCGTCGTGCTCGCCGCCGCGATCGCATCGACGATGATCTGCACTTTGAGCTTCTCGGCGCTGCCCAGCAAGGCGTTGAACTCCGTCCCGCTGACGTAGGTCGGCGCGCTGGTGGACACGCCGCCAATGGATTGATTGAACACCTCGACATTGAACAGTCGTGACATCGAATGACCCCTTTCGAATGTAAAGACCTTCGACGCGCCCCAAGCACGTCGAGCCTCGACCGTTCAACGGTAGACTCTCTCTCTCTCTCCCCCTGTCAAGCGTGTCTCGGATTTATTCCATGCGTCTGCGCTGGCTCCGCGTCTCTCGTAGAGCGGTGGTCCGATGGGTTGAGTAGAGCGCCGCGGCGCGCGCCTCCCCGGTACGACCGCGACGTCACCAGTCGCCGCCTCACCGGAGCGGAGCGACGGGGCGACCGCGACGTCACCAGTCGCCGCCTCACCGGAGCGGAGCGACGGGGCGACCGCGACGTCACCAGTCGCCGCCTCACCGGAGCGGAGCGACGGGGCGACCGCGACGTCAGCTCAATGCGGCCTCGTGGAATCAGCGGCTTCTCTCGACCGGGTTCGACCGCTTTCGGACTACCGAGCGTAGGGCCGCTGTGACGCACTGGGCTGACGTCGCGGTCGCCCCGTCGCTCCGCTCCGGTGAGGCGACGACTGGTGACGTCGCGGTCGCCCCGTCGCTCCGCTCCGGTGAGGCGACGACTGGTGACGTCCCGGTCGCTCCCCACCACTCCCCGCTCACGACCTCCGCCCTCCTCCCGCTCCGCCTCCCGCCCCTTCACCGGGCCAGCTCCACCAGCGGGCGCAGCAGCGCCTCCCCCCTCGCCCGCTCGGCGTCGAGATACACCACCAGATGGTCCTGCGCCCGGCTCGCCGCCACGTGCAGCAGGTGCGGCCGCGAGGCCAGCCAGCGCAGGTGCTTCGGCTCCGTCGCCGTCACCGAGAACACCACCACCCGCCGCTCCCCCCCCTGGAGCTTGTGCACCGTGCGCACCAGCACCCCGTCGTCGTGCACCAGCCCCCGGCGCAGCAGCTCCCGCTCGATGCGCGCGCTCTGCCCCACGAAGGGCGTGAGCACCGCCACGTCGCGCGCCTCCACCCCGTCGGCCACCAGCGCCTCCACCAGCGCGATCACCCTCGCGGCCTCCGCCTCGTTGACGATCCCCTCCGGGGCGCGCTCCCCCACGCCCGCCACGTCGCGCACCGCCACCGGCCGGGTGAGCCGACGCGACACCTGCGCCAGAGAGCGCAGCGGCGTGCGCACGTCGAGCGAGTAGCCGCTCCACGCCGAGGCCAGCGTCACGATCTCCGGCTGCGACCTGAAGTGCTCGGTGAGCGAGCGCGGCTCCGACGCCCTCGCCTCGGCCACCGACTGCGCCGAGGTCGTGGCCGACGCCCCCATGCGGAAGGGCTCCGTGGCGGCCTCGTCGAGCCCCCTCGCGAGCCGCGCATCCACCCGGTCGTCGAGCGTGTAGACCGGAGGGAGCTGCGCCACGTCGCCGGTCACCAGCGCCCGCCTCGCCCGGGCGAGCGCGGCCACCGTGTACACCGGCGCGCACTGCCCCGCCTCGTCGACCACCAGCCGGTCGATCACCCCGGGGTCGAGCGCGAAGGAGGCGCGCAGCGAGAGCAGCGTGCACCCCGCCACAGGGAAGAGCGACGACACCGAGGACAGCACCTCCGCCAGCGCCCTCCCTCGCGCGACGAAGCGCTCGTCGCCGACGATCGCGAGCGCCTGCTCCAGCCGGGGGGCGAGCACCTTGCGATGCGCCCTCGCCCACGCGTCGCGCACCGCCAGCGCCGCCTCCACCAGCGAGGGATCAGGCGGCGGCGCAGCGCGCTCCTCCTCGCCTCCCCCCACCGCGGCGAGGAGCTCGGACTCCACCCGGTCGAGCTCCCTCTGACGGGCGGGTGCGCGCAGCGAGCGCTCGGCCTCGTCGAGGAGCGCGAGAGAGCGCTCCATCGCCTCGTGCTGCGCGGTGAGGGAGGCCACCATGTCCTCTCCCTCGACGAGCTCCCTGAACGGAAGCTCGATCCCGAGCGCCACCAGCACCGGGCGGATCACCTTCCCCCGCTGCACGTTGGCCTGGCGCCACTTCTTCTGGGCGCGAGAGGGCGACCGGTCGCCGCCCCCGGTGAGCTGCTCCACCAGCAGCAGCGAGGCGCGGGCGTGGGCGCCCAGCGAGCCTCGGGCGTCGTTCACCCGGGCGGGCAGCACCTCGTCGTCCACCTCCATCAGCGGCGGGGCGAGCAGCGGGCGCAGCTCCTCACGGCGCGATCGCAGCCGCTCGACTTCCTTCTTCCGGCGCTCCTTCGCGGGGCCGAGGGCGGCCATGGCGCGAAGGTGCTCCCTGGCAGGTCGGGCCCGCTCCTCGAAGGCCGCGCGGGCTATCGGGAGGGCGGGGCCGTCGTCGCTGGAGAGCGCTTCGAGGGCGGCGCGAAGGGCCGGGGCGCTGAGCTCCGCGAGGGCGCGGCGGTTGCCGAGGCGCAGCCCCACCGGGAGCGCGCGAGAGGCCACGAAGGGAGCGAGCGCGTGGTCGACCGCGGCGTTGTTGGTGCTGGTCACCACCAGGCCCCAGGGGGTGCTCTGCGCGGGGGGCTTCGCCCAGGTGTCGTCGAGGGCGCGCGACACGATGGTCTGCGCCGCCAGGTGGTGGAGCAGCGTGGTCTTGCCGCAGCCGGGAGGGCCGCAGAGGGCCACGAGGTCGAGAGATCCCTCCAGGGCGATGGCGGCCTCGACCTGGGAGCGCGTCGGGGTCGAGGCCCCGTGGGTCCAGAGCGGGGCCCTGCTCGCGGGCGCGGGCTTCGCCCCGAGGAAGACCGCCAGCGGACCGCCCTTCGGCGTCGGCTCACCCAGGATGCTCGCGAGCTCCGAGCGCAGCCCGCTGGTCGGATCGCCCTTCGGCAGCAGCATGGCGAGCGCGTGAGGGTGCGCCTGGAGGGAGAGCCTCGCCGAGGCCCGCGAGCGCACCGCGTCGACCAGCGCCCTCAGCTCGTCCCGGGTGGGCGGGGCGTCGTCGAGCTCCTCCTCGGGGGTCTCCTCGGCGCCCCGAGTGAGGGTGAGCACGGCCGCTCGCACCAGGGCCCCGACGCCCGCGCGCCCTGCGCGGGAGAGGGCCGCGAGGGCCGGGCCGTCGACGTCGAGGAGCTGCCTCCAGAGCCCCGCGTGGAGCCCGAACGCGGGCTCATCGTCGTCGGGCTCGGGGGCGCGAAGCACCAGCGAGGTGGGGATGGGCACGGCGGTCCCGAGGCGGGCGCCGTGGGGCAGCTGCCAGTCGGCGTCGTCGAGGCGCCACGTGGCCCGGGCGCCGCTCCAGAAGAGCAGCGGGGCGGTGCGCCGCTGGCCCGTCTGGACGAAGGACACCAGCGGGAAGCCCAGCACCAGCTCGTCGTCGTCGCCTCGCGCGAGGGCGGCGAGGTGGGCCTCGAAGAAGGCCCCCGCGCGGGCGGGGATGGGCGAGAGGGAGAGCGAGTCGGCGTCGCGGAGCACGAAGGCCGTGGCGTCGTCGGCGCCTTCGGAGAAGAGCCGCAGCGAGAGGGCCGCGCCGTCGCGCTGGGGAGGGCGCACCAGCGGGTGCGGGGCGAAGACGAGGTCGTCGGTGCGAGCGGGAGCGACCACGCTGGCCTCGGCGCGGGACATCTCCTCCAGCGCGCGGAGCCCGTAGCGCAAGGCGTCGAAGGGGGAGCGTGGCGGCGGCACGGCGAGGGGGGATCCCTCTACCGCAACGCGCGCGGTGGCGCTCGCAGGGCGAGCGACCGACGAGGGATGGCGATGGGAGGGGGAAGGAGCGGGAGGGAGGCCCTGAGCTCACCGGCGGCCGATCACGCGGAGCGCGACGGTCGCCGGGGCCGAAGGGGAGCGATCAGGGGTTGGTGTACGAGGCGGCGCAGAAGCCGATGTTCTCGTCGGGGTAGCAGGACAGGCTGCCGCGGAGGGTAGAGCTACCCTCGTGGTGCCAGTACCAGCGGTTGCGCTGCGGCGAGAAGGTGAACGAGCACATGTCGCTCAGGCCCGACACGCCGCCGACGTTCGGGAACGACGCCAGCGTGGAGATCGCCCCGTTGGACACCTGCATGCGCGAGATGGTGTTCGAGTTGGTCACGTAGTCGACGTAGAGCTGGCCGCCGAAGAACTCCGCGGTGCCCCAGAACGCCCAGTTCTCGCAGCTGAAGTGCGTCGGGATGGGCCGGGCGCCCAGGTCGACGACGCTGCCCGTGGACAGCGCGATGTCGTAGGCGCGGGTGCCGTTGAGGATCACGACGCGATCCCAGCCGGCGAAGATGCCGGTGCCCGAGCCCACGGAGATGGGGGTCGACAGCGCGACGGAGCGGCCCGTGCGGGCGCCCGAGTTGCCGTCGAGCTCGATGAGGTGCGTCACGACGCCGCCCGCCCCGGCGAAGCCGCCGGGGATGAAGGCCGTCGCGCTGCTGCCGAGCGCGTAGATCGCGCCGGTGCGGAGGTTCTGCGTGACCGAGTCGAGCTGCGCCGGGCTGGCCGCGGCGACGGTTCCGCCGCCGAGGTCGGAGGAGCTGAAGCGGCCGGTGGCGGAGTCGCCGTTGTAGAAGACGTTCGTCGCCGAGACGGCGATGCCGCCGCGGTCGTCGCCGGTCACGCCGCCGTGGTCGATCGCGCTGCACGACGAGGCGCTGAGCGCCCCGATGCGGAACGTGTCGTTGGGGTAGCTGAACGCCGCGGTGCAGTACCCGATGGTCTCGTCACCCGAGCGGAACTGCGAGGTGCCCTCGTGGTGGAAGTACCAGCGGCTGTTCGACGGCTGCACCGTGAACGAGCACATGTCGCTCAGGTTGGAGAAGGCGCCGAGCGTGGTGACGGTGCCCGAGGGCACGGCCGCGCGGGCGATGGTCGTCGAGTTGGCGACGTAGTCGATGTAGAGCTGACCACCGAAGAACTCCATCGTCCCCCAGTAGGCCCACGACTCGCAGCCGCTGCGCGACAGGCCGGCCATCGCGCCCAGGTCGCTCACGAGACCGGTCGGCGAGATGTGGTAGAAGCGCGAGCCGGTGTGCACGCCCATGCGGTCGTAGCCGGAGAAGATTCCGGTGCCGCTGGGCAGCGTGATCCGCGCCGACAGGGCGATCGCGGTGGTGGTGAGCGCGCCGGTGTCGCCGTTGATCTCGATGAGGTGCGTGGCGATGCCGCCGCCGTAGTTCATCGCGGTCGTGGCGCTGGTGCCGAAGGTGTAGACCTTGCCGGTGCGGAGGTTGCTCACGATGGCGTCGTACTGACGCCCGACGCGGGTGCCGCCGGAGAGGTTCGTGAGGGCGAAGCGCCCGGTGGCGGTGTCACCCGTGTAGAACACCTGGGAGTTCGAGACGGCGATGCCGCCGCGGTCGTCGCCGGTGATCACGTTGTGCTCGATCGCCGCGCAGCCCGCGGTGGAGAGCGTGTCGATGCGGAACGACAGCCCCGTGACCGCCGAGACGCAGGCGCCCGCGGTGCAGGTCTGGTTCTCGGCGCAGCGGGTGCCGCAGCCGCCGCAGTTGTTGACGTCGCCGGTGGTGGCGATGCAGGTGCCGCCGCAGAGGGTGGTGCCCGCCGGGCAGGCGCAGGAGCCGCCGACGCAGGAGCGGCCGCCGGTGCAGACCGTGCCGCAGGCGCCGCAGTGGGCGCTGTTGGTCGCGGTGGAGACGCAGGCGCCGTTGCAGAGCGTGGTGCCCGCGGCGCAGGCGCCGAAGGTCACGCCGAGCTCGAAGTTGCCGCCCGCGGAGCAGCTGTCCACGTAGAGCACGTGGAGGCCGGCGCCCGCGGCGAGGGTCGTGTTGAGGGTCGTGTTGGCGCCGCAGCTCGCGTTGGCCGCGCAGGCCGCCACCGGGGCGCGCGCGGCGCTCCGCTGGTCGAGGGTGAGGTTGGTCAGGCCGTTGCTGCGACCGACCGCGCTCATCGGGAGCGCCGCCGCGTTGGGGCACGAGATGGCGTAGTAGCTGACCTCGGGGCCGGTGGAGCAGCACGCGCCGGTGATGCCGCTGGTGCCCGCGAGGGTGTTCGAGGTCGTGAACGTCGAGCCCGCGGTGACGTTCACGCGCTGCAGGACGTTGTTGGCCGGGAGGTGCTGGAAGCGGATGGTGGACTCACCGCCCGCGCCGCAGCCCGAGAGCACCAGGTAGTAGGTGCCCGCGGGGAGGAGGGCCGCGATCTGCGCGTCGCGGTTGTTGGTGAAGGAGCAGCCCGCGGTGCCGCCGTCGTCGTTGCAGGTGGTGCCGCCCGAGAGGGTGGTGCCGATGTTCGCCCCGGCGGCGTTCTGGAAGAACAGCGAGGCGTCGATGCCCGCCGCGGAGGTCGTGTCCGCGTAGACGATCTCCTGCTGCGTCAGCGTGAACGTGTAGAACACGTCACGGCCGCCGCCCGCCGCGCTGGTGCAGCCGCACGAGCCGGTGGTGCTGTTGTTCGCCGCGGAGGTGTTCACCACCACGGTCGCGGTGGGGGTGCTGGTGTTGATGACGATCGCGCCGGTGCGGTTGTCGTTCGGCGGCGGGCCCGCGGTGCAGACGCCCGCGGTGCAGGGCGCGGTGCCGGGGCACACGACGCCGCAGCGGCCGCAGTTGGTGTTGCTGGTGCGCGCGTCGATGCAGGCGCCGCCGCAGAAGGTCAGGCCCGGGGCGCAGTTGCACGCGCCGGCCTGGCAGGTCTGCACCGCCGGGCACGCCGTGCCGCAGGCGCCGCAGTTGGCGTTGTTGGAGCGGGTGTCGACGCAGGTGCCGCTGCAGGCCGTCTGGCCCGCCGGGCAGGCGCAGGCGCCGGCCTGGCAGGTCTGGCCGCCGGTGCACGCGCGGCCGCACATGCCGCAGTTGGCGTTGTCGGTGCGGGCGTCGACGCACGCGGTGCCGCAGGCCGTCTGGCCCGAGGGGCAGGCGCAGGCGCCGGCGACGCAGGTCTGCGCCGAGCCGCAGGCGCGGCCGCAGGAGCCGCAGTTGGCGACGCTGGTGGCGGTGTTGACGCAGGTGCCGCCGCAGAGCGACTGGCCCGACGGGCAGGCGCAGCGGCCGGTGGTGCAGACCTGGCCCGAGGGGCAGGCGTTGTCGCACGCGCCGCAGCTGGTGGTGCTGCTGTTGAGGTCGACGCAGGTGGCGCTGGCGCCGGTGCCGCACGCGGTCTGCCCGCTCGGGCACACGCACACGCCCGCGGCGCAGGTCTGACCCGCGGCGCACGCGTTGCCGCAGGCGCCGCAGTTCATCGCGTTGGACTGGGTGTCGATGCAGGTGGCGGTGGCGCCGGAGCCGCAGAGCTGCTGGGTGCCCGCGCAGGCGCAGCGGCCCGCGGTGCAGGTCGAGCCGCCGACGCAGGCGTTGCCGCAGTCACCGCAGTTGGCGTTGCTGGTCTGCCCGTCGACGCACGCGCCGCCGCAGGAGAGCTGGCCGCCCGCGCAGCCGCAGCGGCCCGCGGTGCAGACCTGGCCGGCCTCGCAGGCGGTGCCGCAGGAGCCGCAGTTGGCGGCGCTGGTCTGGGTGTCGACGCAGGTGGCGCTGGCGCCGGTGCCGCAGCGCACGTTGGGCGCGGCGCACTCGGTCACGCAGGCGCCGGCCACGCAGGCCTGGCCCGCGGTGCAGGCCCTGCCGCAGGCGCCGCAGTTCATGCGGTCGGACTGGGCGTCGACGCAGGTGGCGCTGGCGCCGGTGCCGCACGCGGTCTGACCCGTCGCGCAGGCGCAGGCCCCGGCGGTGCAGGTCTGCGTCGCGCCGCAGGCGGTGCCGCACATGCCGCAGTTGGTGGCGCTGGTCATCGGGTCGACGCAGGTCCCGCCGCACTGGATCTGCCCGGTGAGGCAGGGGTTGCCCGCATCGACGCCGACGTCCTCGGGCGTGCCCGTGTCGGTGGGCGTGCCGGTGTCGTTCTTCGGGCCGCTGTCGGTGACGGTGCCGGTGTCCTCGGGCGTGCCCGTGTCCGTCGGCGTGCCCGTGTCCGTCGGCGTGCCCGTGTCCGTCGGCGTGCCGCTGTCGGTGGGGGTGCCCGTGTCTGTGGGCGTGCCTGTGTCCGCGGGCATCCCGGTGTCTTCCACCACCGGAACATCCGACGTACTGGCGGGGGGGTCGCTGCTACAGGCAGCGAGGAGGGCAGTGCACACCATCCAAGGTGCCTGCCTCAACCACGATGAACTCATGTAAGCCTCCTGATGTCCGCGGCGGTCACCGACGCATCCATCAGGCGTTCTCCCCGTGAGCCCACGGCGCCTGACAAGACCACATCACATGCCCACGGACCGAGCATGGGTACGTCCAACCACCCTCCCGCGGCAAGCGCCCCTCGCTACGTCCTCGCGGCTTCAATTCCCTTGCGTTTCATGCTTCCCACGGTTTCACGGGAAGCTCCGTCGGGCGCTGTCCAGACCAGCTCGACCTTGGGATTGACCGGCGTCAACGGGCGGCCGCCCGGGCGATCCCTTCGAGGATGAGCCTCCGGGCCTCCTCGGCGTCTCCCCAGCGCAGCACCTTCACCCACTTGCCGGGCTCGAGGTCTTTGTAGTGCTCGAAGAAGTGCTGAATCTGGTCGAGGGTGATCTGCGGCAGGTCGGTGTAGCTCCTCACGCCGTCGTAGCGCTTGGACACCTTGCTCGAGGGCACCGCCACGATCTTCTCGTCGCCGCCCGCCTCGTCCTCCATCAGCAGCACGCCCACCGGGCGCACGCTCATGATGGCGCCCGGCACGATCGCCCGGGTGTTGGCCACGATCACGTCGCAGGGATCGCCGTCGCCGGAGAGCGTGTGCGGAATGAAGCCGTAGTTACCCGGGTAGCGCATCGACGTGTAGAGGAAGCGGTCGACCACCAGCGCCCCGGCCTCCTTGTCCAGCTCGTACTTGATCGGCTCGCCCCCGATGGGGACCTCCACGATCACATTGACCTCCTCCGGGGGATTGCGTCCGATGGACACGGCTTCGATGCGCATGGGTCCCTCTCTCGCCCATCCGCCGACCACCTGGCAACCATCGACCGGGTGCCCCATTCCCTCCCCGCACGAGCCCCCTGGAGACCCCCGATGACCGCTCCGGCGCCGCCTCGCACCCCGCCCAGCCTCCGCCACGTCGCGCTCCCGGTCGCCCTCTCCCTGGCCGCGCTCGCCGCCTGGCTCCTCTGGCCGCGCAGCCTCCCTCCCGAGCCGCCCCTGCCGAGGCCCACGGCCCCGTCGACGCCCACAGCCCTCCCGCTCTCGCCCCCGCCCTCGCGCCCCGCGCCTCCCCCGCCCTCCGCCGTCGCGGACGTCCCCGCCGCCGCCGTCGCCGCCGCCGCCCCGCTCGCCTCCGACGCGAGCGCCCCGCGCGTCGTCCTCCGCGGACCATGGGGCGACGGGCCCGGTCAGTTCGGTCGGCGCGCGGCCAGCGAGGGCAGCCCCGAGGCGCCCAACTCCCTCGCCATCGACGCCTCCGGCGACGTCGCCGTGCTCGACCAGGTCAACCGCCGCGTGCAGCGCTTCCGCGACGGCCGCTTCGTCGGCTCGCTCCCTCTCCCCAACGAGGCCGCGCAGGACCTCGCCACCGCCTCCGACGGCCGCGTCGCCGTGCTCGACCGCCTCGGCGACCCCTCGCTCACCCTCTTCGACGCCGCCGGGCGCCCTTCGCGCACCGTCCCCCTGGTGGGCGGTCCCATCTCCGAGGGCGGCGCGGTCACCGGCCTCTTCGCCGCCTCCGACGGCCTCTACGTCGAGCGGGAGCACCGCGAGCTCGTGCGCCTCACCGACGCCCGCGGCGAGCCCGACCCCTCGCGCACCACCCTCTGGGGAAGGCCCGGCCGAGACGGTGCGACGCTCCTCCGCGCCTCCATCGCCGACCGCCCCCGGGGCATGGTCACCGTGAGCGCCGCCGCCCGCGCCACCGGGGCCATGGACTGGTCCCGCACGGTCACCCTCGACGGAGCCATCCTCCACCTGGTGCTGCTCGACGGCGACCGCCACGGGCGGGTCTACCTGGGCGCCGTGGCGGGCCGCGAGCTCGGCGGCGCCATCACCGAGCCTCGCACGCTGGTCGTGCGCTTCGACCGGGCGGGCGTCCCCGTCGCGACGCTCCGACTCCCGGCTCCCCCCGAGGCCGACGAGCTCTTCCGCCCGCTGGCCATCGACGACGAGGGCCATGTGTTCGCGCTCTCTCCCGGCGCCGACGGCCTCTCGCTGGTGGAATACTCCTTCCCGGATTGACCACCACCGCGCGGCGCTGCGCTATCGTCGCGCGATGCGTACCTCCCGTCGCGCTGGTGGCCTCTCGCTCGTGCTCGCCTCGCTCGCGGCCTGCGGCGACCAGGGCCCGATCATCGAGACCGTCGACACCGACGTCCCGGTGGTCGACGCGCCGGCGGTCACCGATCGCCCCCGCGCCACGGACCTCCCGCGCGCCACCGACGTGCCCGCGGTGGCTCCTCCGCGCGACGCCGGAGCGCCCGCCGTCGACGTCCCTCGCGCCGTGATGGACGCCGGGGTGGTCGTCGTCGAGGAGCCCACGCCCGACCTCACCCCCGACGGCGGGGCGCCCTCGGTGGACGTCGAGCCCGCGACCCCGACGACGGGCGCCACGATGCGGGTGACCGCCACCTCGCTCAACCTCCGCAGCGGCGTGGGCACCAGCAACGCGATCCTCACGGTGCTGTCGTGCGGCGCCCGGGTGACCGTCCTGGGCGGCCCCACCACCGGCTGGTGGAACATCCGCGCCGGCACCTTCACCGGCTGGGCCTCGGGCGCCTACCTCGTGGCCGAGGCGAGCTTCGACCCTACCGTCTGCGGCGACGTCCCGACCCCCACGATGGACGCCGGGACCCCCACCACGACGCCTCCCGGCACCGCCCCGGAGGTGTCGCAGATGTTCTCCCTGGCCCGCTCCGCGGTGGGCTACTCGTACTACTGGGGCCACGGCTCCTGGGGCACCGACGGCCGCGACCCCGGATCATGCTCGGGGAGCTGTCCGAGCTGCTCGCACACGGGGCGCTACGGCGCCGACTGCTCGGGCTTCGTGGCGAAGGTCTGGCAGATCCCGTCGGCCTCGCCGGTGACCACCGACCGGCACCCGTACTCCACGTACAACTTCGTCAACAGCACCACGCACTGGTCGAGGGTGGCGCGCACCGCGGTGCGCCCCGGCGACGCGCTGACCTACAACACCAACGGCGCGGGGCACATCGTGCTCTTCGAGTCGGGCTCCGACCCCTGGGGCAGCGTGTGGACCTACGAGGCCCGCGGCTGCGCCACGGGCATCGTGCACAACCTCCGCACGGTGGGATCGAACTATGTGGGCATCCGCCGAGAAGGGCTCTGACTGAGCCCGATCAGCGAGCGGCGTAGAGGACGCCTTCGTTGGTCCCGCTGAGCAGCGAGCAGCGCTGAGAGCCGACGTTGCAGCCGAGGCTGCGCGGCACCCAGCAGATGTTGTTGCCGTCGACGCAGCCGTAGTTGCCGCCCTGGGTCCCGGCGTACCCGAAGCCCGACTCCGAGTCGTGGAACATCCCCAGCCCGCGGAAGCTCCCGCACCCGTGGGTGCACGTGTTGCTCACCGTCGCGTCGGAGTAGCCGAAGCTGTCGCGGTAGCCCCAGCCCGAGCTGACGTTGAACGCGCTGTAGGGCGTGGCGAAGCCGTTCTGGCGGTAGGTGATCATCCACTGCGTCCCGAGGTCGGTGCCGAGCTCGATCAGCCTGCGGTAGATGATGATCCGCTCGGTGAAGGTCGCGGCGCTCGCCGAGAGCGTGGCGCCCTGCGCGAAGCCCGCCGCGGTGTTGCCCACGGTGCCGGTGTCCGAGAAGACCGCGGTGTCCCACTGGGCGTTCGAGCGGAGGTACGCCATCACGGTCCAGCCGCCGCCGGCGGTGCTCATCTCGCAGTACACGTTGAAGGCCGCCCCGCTGCCCGCGCCGTCCGGATCGATCAGGTACACCCCGCTCGTCGCCGACGGGTTCTGGTCCTTGATCGATCGGCAGCTCGTCGCGCTGAGGCACGTGCCGCCCGCGCAGAGCCGCCCCGAGGGACACGCCGACCCGCACCCGCCGCAGTGGGTGGCGCTGCTCCGGGTGTCGACCTCGCAGCCGTTGGTGGGGTTGCCGTCGCAGTCGGCGAAGCCCGCGTTGCAGCTCGACCGGCACGTGCCCGCGGTGCACGCCGCCGTGGCGCCGGGCCTCGCAGGGCACACCACCCCGCACGCCCCGCAGTTGCTCACGCTGGCGGTGCTCGCCTCGCAGCCGTTGCCCGGGTTGCCGTCGCAGTCGGCCGTCCCCGAGGCGCAGAGGAAGCCGCACGAGCCCGACGCGCAGACGCTCGCGGCGCCGGGCCTCGCGGGGCACGAGAGCCCGCACGCCCCGCAGTGGGTCACGGTGCTGCTGAGGTCGACCTCGCAGCCGTTGGCGGGGTTGCGGTCGCAGTCCGCGAAGCCCGACGCGCAGACGAAGGCGCAGGAGCCCGCCGCGCAGACCGCGGTGGCGTTGGACCCCGCCGAGCACGAGGCCCCGCACGAGCCGCAGTTCGAGGGATCATTGCTGGTGTTGACGCACCCGCCCCCGCAGAGCGAGAGCGGCGCGGCGCAGGTGGCGACGCACGCCCCCGCGGAGCACACCCGGCCCGCGGCGCAGGCCCGGCCGCAGGCGCCGCAGTTGGCGTTGTCGCTGAGGCTGCGCACCTCGCAGCCGTTGGCCGCGCTCATGTCGCAGTCGAGGAAGCCCGCGGCGCAGGCCGTGACGCCGCACGCTCCGCCCGCGCAGGCCGAGGTCGCGTTGGGCAGCGCGCAGGTGCGGCCGCAGGCCCCGCAGTGGGCGCTGCTCGTCCCGAGGCTGGTCTCGCAGCCGTTGCCCGCGGCGCCGTCGCAGTCGCCGAGGCCCGCCTGGCAGCGAGCCACGGTGCAGCCCCCGGCCGCGCAGCCGCTCACGGCGCCGGGCAGCGAGCAGGCGTTGCCGCAGGCGCCGCAGTGGGCCGGGTCGATGGAGGTGTTGGCGCAGAACGATCGCCCCCCCGCGGTGCACTCCACGAGGGGCGCGGCGCAGGTGGCCGAGCAGGTCCCCCGCGAGCACGCCGAGCCCGCGGGGCAGAGCGCCCCGCACGCCCCGCAGTGGGCGTTGTCGGTCTGGAGGTTGACGCAGGCGGTGCCGCACTGGGTGAGCCCGGCGCCGCACGAGACGGCGCACACGCCCGCGGCGCAGGCGGTCCCCGGGGCGCAGGCGGTGCCGCAGGCGCCGCAGTGGGCGTTGCTGCTGCGCAGGTCGACGCACGCGCCGCCGCACTGGGTCTGCCCCGACGGACAGCTCACCTGACACGATCGGTTGACGCAGATGTTGCCCGCGGGGCAGGCGGCCCCGCAGGCGCCGCAGTGGAGGCGGTCGTTGGCGAGGTCGGCGCAGCTCGCCCCGGCGCCCGAATCGCCGGAGCCCGCGCAGGCGGTGAGCGAGGGGGCGCAGGTGGTCGCGCACGCTCCGAGGCTGCACACCTGGCCCGCGGCGCAGGCCCGGCCGCAGGCGCCGCAGTGGGCGTTGTCGGTCTGGGCGTTGACGCAGGCGCCGTTGCATACGAGCTGCGACGGGGAGCACGACGGCCCGACGTCGACCGCGTCCGCGGAGCCCGCGTCGGCGGGCGCGGAGACGACCGGGTCGCTGCTGCAGCCCGCGGTGAGGAAGGCGCCGACCAGCCACGCGGCCAGTCGGTAGGTACAGTGGGTCGTTCGCTTGGTCATGAAGGGGTGCCGCTCCTCGCCCGTTGGCGACGACGATATCCAAATGGGTGGGCGGACGCATCGCGCGTGACGGGGCGACGGAGCGACGGCGCCTCGAAGGAGACGCTCCCGAGGGGGACTTCGATTGCGGTCGCTGTGTTGATACTCTAGCTCGGCCGTAGGGACGGTCGTCGAGCGGGCAGTGGGTTGCCGCGACTCTGGCACCGGGTGCCTCTGCGGCAGGAGGTCATCTGATGAAACAGACCAGTCCTTGGCTTGTTTGCGTCGCGCTCGCCCTGGCGGCGGGCTGCGGTGATCCGTCGGTGGGGCAGTCCCCACAGCACACCATCTCGGACGGTCGGCACGGCGGTGTGGAGGGGTTCTACTTCCTCCCGCCGCTGGTGCCCGAGCCCGGGGTGCAGGGCAACGACCGGCGACTCGCGCCCGTCGTCGCGGTCGACCCGCTGGACGCGGCGGGCAACCCCACGACGCCGCGGCTCGCGGAGTACAGCACCCTCACAGGCTCCGGGGCGGAGCGGGTGCGCGACTCGGCCTCGCACTTCCACGTCGACTGGGACATCTCCCGCACCGCGGCGGCGGCCGAGACCACCTACCGGGTCAGGGTGTTCGTCCCGTCGAGGGTGGTCACCCCGGCGGGCGTGCGCATCGAGCCGCAGGGCCGCGAGCTCGGCTGGATCGACGTGCAGATCGACCGCAACGGCAACCCCCGGCTCAACTCCGCCCGGGGCTCGGCGCAGGCCAGCCCGGCGCGCACCGTCCCGGTGCAATTCAGGGTGCTGCCGACGGTGCTCGACCCCGACGGCGACGGGCGCCTCGACTACGACGACAACTGCGCGGCGACGGCCAACGCCGACCAGGCGGACGCGGACGGCGACGGCGTGGGCGACGCCTGCGAGTGCCTCGGCGTGACGTGCCCGGCGAGCGACGCCTGCCACCTCCCTGGGGTCTGTCAGCCCATGACCGGCGCCTGCACCAACCCCGTCGCGGCGGACGGGACCGCCTGCGACGACGGCGACACCGGCACCGAGCTCGACCTCTGTCGGGCGGGCGCCTGCGAGGGCACGCTCGCCTCGCAGCCCGTCGCCAGCGTGAACTTCGCCCCCGACGACGCCGTGGCCACGAGGGCGATCGACGAAGACCCGCTCTCCTTCGTGGCCCTGGGGCCGGGCGGCATGGAGTGCCTCGACACCTCCAACCCCTCGGCCCCGACGAGGGTGGGCGGATGGCAGCCGCCCTTCAGCGCCAACTGCACCGACCTCGTGAAGGTGGGCGACCTGCTCTACCTGGCCTGCGGCGAGGCGGGCATGGTGTGCCTCGACGTCTCCACCCCCTCCAACCCGACCTTCCTCTACCGCTTCACCCTCCCCGAAGGCCCGGCGGTCTCCTGCGCGCAGCTCGACAACGCCCTCTACGTGGGCGCCGGCAACGAGGTCTACGTCTACGACCTCACCGACCCCCGCACGCCGGTGCGCCGGGGGTCGCTCGGCGCGGGGTCGGCCACGCCCGTGGTGCGCGTCTACGTCGACGGCCGCCGGGTGTACTGCCTCTACGCCTCCGGGCGGCTGGTGGCCTCCAACGCCGCGGGCGGGGCCTTCAGCCCGGTCTTCCTCGCGGCGTGGTCGGGGCCCGCGAACGCCACCGACCTCGTGGTGCAGAACGGCATCGCGTACTGCACCTACAACGGCGCGGGGCTCCGCATCGTCAGCCTCCGCGACCCGACGGCCCCGGAGCTGCTCTGGTCCGACGGAGGATCGCCCGCCCTGGGCGTCGCCGTCCGCGGCACCAGCCTCGCGTGCATCTACGCCAACCGCCGCTACCGCACCTGCTCCGTGGCCAACCCGCGCGCGCCGGTGTTCCTCACGGACAGCGACGCGGGCGCCCCGCCCACGCTGGTCTCCATCACCCGCCGCGGCTTCGCGTGGTGCGGCTACGGCCGGCGCGCCTCGCTGCTCGACATCCCTCCCTACGTCGTCGCCGCCTCGCCCTCCGCGGGGCGCGCGGGCCACTGCGGCGACGGCCCGGTGCGCGTGTACTTCTCCCAGGGCCTCGACCCTGCCACCGTCGACGGCGCGAGCGTGCGCGTCCTCTCTGGCGGCTCTGCCGTCACCGGCGCGCTCGCCCTCGACGGCGCCGTCGCGACCTTCACCCCCTCGGCGCCGCTGCCCGAGGGCGACTACACCGTCGCGGTCGCCCCCTCGGTGCGCAGCGCGCGAGGCACCCGCTTCGCGCCGCCCGCCGGCTGGCGCGCCGCCTTCCGCGTGACGCCCGTGTGCACCCGCTTCACCGAGGCCCCCACGGCCGTCACCTCGGGCGCCTCGGGGAGCTTCTCCTGGAGCGTGCAGGGCGGCTCCGTCGTCAGCGCCACCGGGCTGCTCGTGGGCGTGAGCCCCGACCCGGTGGTCGACCCGCTGGAGGTCACCGACAACCTGTCGGGCGCGCCCGGGATCTTCACCTGGCGCTGGACGGCCCCGTCGGTCTCCAGCCCGACGCCGTACTTCCTCGTCGCCGACGCCAACGTCGACGGCGCGACCTACTACACCTCCGCCGCCGCGGTGACGGTGAACCCCGCCCCCGCCCCGACCGCCGCCTGGACGCTGGCCCCCTCGTCGGGCGTGCAGGGCGCGGCGCGCGCCGTCTCGTGGTCCATCGCCAACGCCTCGAACGTCACGCAGACCTTCGTGCGCTGGGGCGCCGACCCGAGGCCCCTCGTCGCGGCCTCGTCGACGCAGACCGGAGCCCAGTCCTCCCCCTCGGCGGGCGCCTTCTCGGACAGCCTCACGCTGCCCGCGGTGACCGCGCCGACGACCTTCTACGCGGTGGTCGTGGCCGTGGTGAACGGCGGCGCGCGCACGGTCGTCTCTCCGACGGTGAGCTTCGTCGTGAACCCCTGCGCCGAGGGCCTCACCGCCTGCGGAGGGAGCTGCGTCGACGTGCTCACCGACGCGGCGAACTGCGGTGCGTGCGGCAGCGCGTGCCCCTCGGGGCAGGTGTGCACCGCGGGCGCGTGCCGCGCGACCGGCTGCGAGGCGGGCTACTCCAACTGCGACGGTGATCCCTCCAACGGCTGCGAGACCGCCGGGGTGTGCCCTCGCTACCTCGTGGGCACGATCGCCGGGTGGCGCATCAACCACCTCGCGTACGACGGGACCTACCTCTACGCGTCCAACATCGCCGGTCCGACCTATCGGCTTCGCGCGGATGGCGTCGGCGCGAGCGCGACGGTGTTCCGCACCAACCCGGCGTACTTCGTCCCGCGGGTCTACGGAGAGCACCTCTACTGGAACACCACCTCGGGCACCATCGAGCGCTCTCGCCTCGACGGCGTCGGCGCGGTGGAGACCGTCCGCAGCGGACTCCCCAACGTGGGCGCCTTCTTCCTGGAGGGCGACGACCTCTACTGGATCGACTACGTCTCCGGCAACGGCTCGCTCCGGCGCACGTCGCTCTCCCTGGGCACCAGCACCACCCTCGGCGTCGCGCAGGGTCCGTGGCCGAGCGACGTCATCCGAGACAGCCGCGACGGGAGCTTCATCGTCTCCAGCCAGCAGAGCCAGTACCTCTGGCGCATCCCCGCCGGGGGTGGCGCGCGGACGGTGGCCTACGACCTCGGCGCGGGCCGCGCGGGCGCCCAGCTCGCGCAGGACGATCAGCACTTCTACACGTGCACCTATCAGGCGGCGGGCGGCCAGGTGCTGCGCATCCGCAAGGACACCGGCGTCGTCGACGTGATCGCAGGCAGCCAGGGCTCGCCCTGGGGCATCTACGTGACGCCCTCGCGCATCTACTGGTCCGTGTACTTCGACCGCACCGTCTGGGCCGCCGCCCACTGACGCTCAGCGCCCGGGGTCGACCACCGTCACGCCCCGCTCGTCCGTCGCCACCAGCACTCGCATCCGCTCGGGGTCCGGTCGCTCGACGCGCACCCCGAAGCGGAACCTCCGCCCCGCCACGTCCGCCGGCCGCACCCCGTCCGCCAGGATGACCAGCTCGCTCCACGCCGACTCGTAGACCTCTCCGACGAGGGTGAGCCCCCGGCGCTCCTGTCGACGGACGGTCTCGTTGGCGAGGTTGACCGGCGCCCCGCCGCCCGCCGGGGTGAGCGTGAAGGTCAGGTAGACGTCCGGCGCCACGCCGCGCAGCCGCACCCGCCCGAACACATGCCAGCCCCCCTGCGGGCCGTGCACCAGCGTGAGCTGTCCCCCGTCGCGGGGCAGCGGCTCCCAGCGCTCTGCCCCGGTGCCGAGCTCCACCGGACCGGGCACCTCGGGGAGGTCCGCCACGGCCGCGTCGGGAGCGTCCACCACGGCCGCGTCGGGGAGGTCCACCACGGCCGCGTCGGGAGCGTCCACCACGGCCGCGTCATGGCCTGCAGGGGCGTGGTCAGGGCTCGCACAACCCCACAGCAGCACGAGCATCGGGACGATGTAGCGTGCGGGTCTCACGGTCCGTTCGGAGGATATCGCCAGGGCGGGGCGGCCGCGCAAGCCGCGACCTGCGGGCACGGCGGATGACCGATAGCCAGGAGCCATCGGGTTTGCGAGCATCCCGCGATGCTCCAACCTCGCCACCTCGCCCTGCTCCTCGCGATGCTCCCGGCCTGCGGCGACGCGGGTACTTCGGTCACCGACGCCGCCATCGATGTCACCGTCACCGCCGACGCTCGCCCGGACGTGAGCTCGCAGGACGTCTCCACCGTCGACACCGCGCGCTCGGACAGCGCCAGCGACGTCCCGGTTGCCATCGACGTCCCGGTTGCCGTCGACGTCCCGGTTGCCGTCGATGTCCCGGTCGCCGTCGATGTCCCGGTCGCCGTCGACGTCCCGGTCGCCGTCGATGCTCCCGCGGTCACCGATGTCCCGGTCATCCCCGATGCGCCGCGCACCTTCATGGGAACCTATCCCCTGGCCGCGCGCTTCCCCGAAGGCGGAACCTTCGACCCCGCCTCGCATCGCTTCTTCGTGGGCAGCCTCGCGGACGGCTCGGTGCATCAGGTCGACGCCAGCTCCGGGCTCGACGAGGTCTTCTATCGAGAGACCGCGCCCGGCCTCTGGTGGACGCTCGGCATGGACGTCGACGTCGCCCGCCGCCGCCTCGCCGTGTGCTCCATGGAGGACCGCCGCGCCGCGGGCGAGTCGAACCACCCCTACGACGGCTACGTGTTGATCTTCGACCTCGACACCAGGGCCCGCGTCGCGCGCATCCCCCTCGCGCCTGCCTTCGCGACGGCGACCTGCACCGACGTCGCCTTCTCCGCCGACGGCGGGCTGTATGTCTCCGACCGCGAGCACCCGCGCATCTATCGGATCGATCCCGGCGGCGCCCTCTCGACCTTCGTCACCCACGACCTGCTCTCGGGCGGCGCCGTCGGGCAGAACGCGCTGGTGGTGCTCCCCGACCAGAGCGCGCTCCTCAGCCTCATCTACCTCCCCTCGCGGCTCGTTCGCGTGGGCCTGCGCGACCGCGCCGTCGCCAACGTCTCCCTCCGCGGAACCTTCTTCGACGGCCTGCCGCTGCTGAGCGGCGCCGACGGGATGACCCTCTCGGGCAGCAACCTCCTGGTGGCGTTCACCAGCCAGGTCACGCGCGTCACCCCGACCCTCGCCGACTGGAGCGCGGCCAGCACCGCCACGGTCGATGTCCCCGCGGGCATGACCGACATCGTCCACACCTCGGCCGGCGACTACCTCCTCAACGGCCAGGCGGTCTCCTTCGCCTTCGACCGCCCCACCACGCCCTTCCAGCTGGTGCGCTTCCTCGGCACCTTCTAGCGCCGCGTCCACCCCTTTCAAGGTCGTCGCGCCCGTTGCCGCGTGTTTCAACACCATCGCTTCTACAGCTCTCGCTCAGGCCTCCTGGCCTGGGGTACGGCGTGCGGCCCCTTCATCGGCGTGCAGCGCCTGACCCCAGGCCAGGAGGCCTGAGCGAGAGCTGTAGAAGCGATGGGGTTGAAACACGCGGTGACGGGCTCAGCGGCACATCGCGTGGGCGTGGTCGGGCCCTCCACCCTCGCGCGGAGGCTGGTGAATCGCCCGCTCCCCGGCGTGTGTTAGAACCCGCGCCGACCGCTTGAAGGCCAACGACGGAGGCATTGCGATGTGGAGTCCTGACTCACGACGGCAGCGCGCTGGGGAGCTGAAGTCTCTCGGCGATCGGATCACCCGCTACCGCCAGCTCACCGAGCGCTTCGGCTCGTACTTCACCGCGGAGAGCGACCGCGCCCGCGACCTGGCCACGCTGCGCCACCGCTTCGAAGACCTCCAGGAGCGCGCCTCGCACCGCCAGCGGAGGCTCGCCAAGGGCGTGGTGAAGATAGGGGTCGTGGGCCTGGAGAAGCAGGGCAAGAGCGCCTTCCTCTCGGCGTGGCTGCAGTGCGAGAAGCTGCTGCCCTCGGAGGCCGAGCGCTGCACCTGGTCGACCACCGTGGTCGAGCCCGGCCCCGAAGGGACCTTCCAGGCCATCGTCGAGTACTACGCGAAGGACGAGTTTCAGCAGCGCATCGCCAGCTACTTCGACGCGCTCGAGCCCGGCAGCGCCACGCGCTGGGAGGGCCTCAACGGCGCGGAGCTCGCTCGCCTCCGAGGGTCGTACCGCGCGCGCACCGGCCACGAGGTCGACGACCACGACCGCTCCTCTCGGCGCGACGTGGCCGCGTGGGCCGAGCTTCAGGACATCGCGAGCTCGCTCGGGGAGATCAAGGCCCGGCTGGGCCACGCGCCCGCGACGCTGACCGCGAGCTCGCTCGACGAGCTGGCGGAGCTCATCCGGCCGTACATCGCCCTCAAGGACACCCGCGCGGGCAACCGGCCCTACGCCGGGGTGAGGGCGGTGAAGGTGGTGACGGTGGTGATCCCCGTGCGCGGCGCGATGCCGGGCGTGGTGCTGATGGACCTGCCGGGCATCGACGCCCCCAGCGACAAGGCGCGGAGGGACACCGAGGAGGCGCTCGCCAACGAGGTCGACGTCACCATCTTCGTGAAGGACGTCACCCGCCCCTCGCTGGTGCAGCAGGAGCTGGAGCTGCTGCGGGCGATGCAGCGGGCCGACCGCTCGATCAAGCTGCACGACCGGCTCTTCGTGGTGCTCACCAAGGTCGACCTCTTCGACCACCCCGACGAGAACGGCAACTGGCACTGGGCCCTCGCCGTGCGGAACTTCAAGGACCAGGCGATCGACCGGGTCTTCCCGTACAGCAAGGTGTGGGCGCACCAGGGGGTCGATCCGAGGCACCCGGTCGCCCGGCAGGTGCAGGACTACTACAACCAGACGCAGCCGGTGAGCGGGCTCGACCAGCTCCAGGCCGCCATCGGCCGCTACCTCTCCGACGAGCTCGAGCGCCTCGACGCGGAGAGCGTGGCGGCCATCCGCAAGGAGTTCGGAGAGCTGGAGACGGCGCTGCGGGGCGCGCTGGTGACGGTGAAGGAGACGCTCAACGAGCAGGAGTTCGAGCGCCGTAAGGAGCAGCTCTTCGACGAGCTCTGGGAGCACATCGTCGCGGGCGAGGACGCGCGCGGCCTGCTCCCGACGATCAAGTCCAACCTGTCGCACTTCCTCGACCACGAGGTGAGCGACGAGCAGCGGGCGGCGAGGGCGGCGAGGGCCAACCTGCGCATCGGGGAGATCCGCCGCGACCTGCTCTCGCGGCTCACGCCCGAGGAGGCCGAGAGCAAGCGCCGGCAGATGCCCTCGCCCGGGCTGATGAACGAGAGCGCCGTGGAGATCGAGGTGCGCAACCAGATGCGAGAGCGCTGCGCGGCGCGGGTGCTGGGGATGGGCGAGGACTTCCGCGACTCGGCGAGGGAGAGCATCGAGCGGATGCTCGGGGAGATGTTCGTTCGCGCGGAGTACCAGGGCGGACGGCTGGAGATGCTGCTGCCGCCGGGGCAGACGCTGCTGGCGCGCATCGACGCGATGGGCCGCGCGGGGCAGGTGAGCGAGAGCGTGCTGCGCTACCAGAACCGCGAGCTGGCCAAGGCCGACGTGGCCTTCGAGGTGCTGTCGCGGTACTTCGCGCGGCAGGTCATCGACATCCTCGACGCGACCGACCCGGCGGACCGCGAGCTGCGCCTCCGCGAGCTGGCGGGCCTGGAGCAGTTCTTCGGGATGGACATCGCCGACAAGGCCACGCGCAGCGACCCGCTGGGCTCGGCGATGGCGGCGACGAGCGTCCCGATGAGCGCCCCGACGGCGACGAACTTCCCGGTGCAGCCCGCGGAGATGAAGCCCACCTCCACGGTGTCCAACCTGATGGACCGCTTCAAGCCGAAGCCCGACGCGCCCTCCGCTCCGCCGAGCCCCCCGAGGACCCCTGCGACGCAGCCGATCCCCCGCGACTGGTCGAAGATGCTCGGCCGGGTGCGCACCGACGTGGAGCGCATCAGCAACTTCCTGGAGGCGCTGGCGAAGCACCCGAGGGGCTTGCAGAAGTACCACGAGGAGGCCGTGCGCACGGTGCACGCGTCGTGGCTCGACCGCGAGGGAGAGCAGTCGCTGCGGCGCTGGGCGAGGAGCGAGTGCTCGCGCATCTGGCCCGATCGCTTCGCGGCGATCGACAGCGAGGCGAAGCGCGCCCGCGACGACGTCCGGGCGCTGGAGGAGCTGTTCGGCGCGACGTAGGGAGCACCCGCCCACGTCCACGGTCCCCGGCCTCACCCGGAGGGGAGCGACCGCCTACGTCCACAGTCCTCGGCCTCACCCGGAGGGGAGCACCCACCCACGCCCTCTCAATGCGCCTCACCGTCGCGGAGCGACGGGAGCGACCGACCACGTCCACAGTCCCCGTCGATCGCCCGCAGCCCGATGATAGTCTCCGGCCCCACCAACCGAGCGGAGGAGGGACCACCCTCCCAGGCACGGATCCGCTCGGGTCTACAGAACATCCAGTGTACGAAGTTCGCTGTGTTCCACGCTGTCGCGCGGAGCTCGCGGCGAGCCCGTTGGGGGGCTCAAGTGGCGCACAGCAGCACCATCACCCGGTGCCCGCGCTGCAGCGGATGAAGGTGCGGCGCCACGGGGATCATCGCCCCGAGGGTACACCCCTCGCGGACAACGTCAGGTCGGCGCCCTCCGGGACAGCGGGCGGGAGCCGCCGACGCCGAGCGTTTGATTACGGACGACCGCACACCCGCTCGGTGCGGGAGGACGTGCAGTGGAGGTATAGACTCTCGGGATGTCTGGAGACGCCGCCCGCACCCTGGATCCGGAGTTCCCCAACCTCGCGCCAGAGGTGGTCGAGGGCTACCGCAGCGCGCCCGCGCACCTGGTGGCGGAGATCCTCGACGGCGGGCTCTCGCTCATGCCCCGGCCGCGTCGGAGGCACTCGCGGGCAGCGGGAGAGCTGCACGGCGAGCTACGCGGTCCCTTCGATCGTGGGCGCGACGGCCCGGGAGGGTGGGTGTTCCTCGACGAGCCCGAGCTGCACCTGGGGCCTCGCCCGGACATCGTCATCCCCGACCTCGCGGGGTGGCGCACCGAGCGCACGCCCACGGGCTTCCTCGCCGACGACTCCTCGGGCATCGCCCTCGCGCCCGACTGGGTGTGCGAGGTGCTCTCGCCTTCGACCGCGAGCACCGACCGCACGAAGAAGCTCCCGATCTACCGACGCGAGGGGATCGGCCACGCGTGGCTGATCGACCCGACCGCGCACACGCTGGAGGTGTTCCGGCGCCACGACCTCGGATGGCTGCTCATCGCGAGCTTCGAGGGCGCGAGCGTCGTTCGCGCCGAGCCCTTCGACGCCATCGAGCTCGACCTCTCCGGCCTCTGGGTAGACTGACGCACCCAATCCGTGGAGCCCCCCGTCTCAGCAGGAATCCGGGATTCACATCGGATACCCATGTTTTCCAGGTGAATCTACCGTCACGTCGAGCCCCCACCCCCGGCCCCACGAGTGGGGGCAGGGTGGGCAGAGACGACTCGGCCACTCTCACTTCGTGGACTCGCCTGAGGCGAGTATAGGGCAATCAACGTGGCACCCTCGGTGGCACGGATCCGCCGCAGTTTCCGAAACATCCCTTATCCGAAGAAGCCCGCCACGCGGCCCCTCGCGAATGCGCCCCGGACGCCGCCCTGGCCCCTCGCGAATGCGCCCCGGACGCCGCCCTGACCGATTCCAACGCCCCACCCACGCTGTTCTCGCTCTCTGCGGACGCACCGCTCCCACGACCGTCTCGCATCGCGCGCCCGGTGTCCACGCTCCGCTC
>SCUS01000051.1 GCA_004297725.1 Myxococcaceae bacterium
GAAGAGCCGCCCGGCCTGCCCCGTGAGCCCGAAGACCGGGATGAACGACACCGCGATGATCAGCAGCGAGAAGAAGATCGCGGGGGTGACCTCGCGCGCGGCCTCGGCGAGCAGGCGCTCGCGCTCGGCGGGCGGGAGATCGGGCGGCGTGCCCTCGAGCTTCTTGTGCGCGGCCTCGACCATCACGATCTCGGCGTCCACGGTGGCGCCGATCGCGATGGCGATGCCGCCGAGCGACATGATCGTCGCGGGGATGCCGAGGAGGTACAGCGGGATGAACGACGCGAGCACCGCCAGCGGGATCGACACGATCGGCAGCAGCGCGCTGCGGAGGTGCAGCAGGAAGAGGATGATCACCAGCGAGACGACGATCATCTCCTCGACGAGCGCGTGCTTCAGCGTGTCGATCGCCCGCTCGATGAGACCCGCGCGGCTGTACACGGTCACCACCTCGACGCCCGGCGGGAGGGAGGTCCGCAGCGCCTCCAGCTTCCGCTCGACGCGGCGGATCACGTCGAGGGCGTTCTCCCCGTAGCGCATCACGACGATGCCCGAGACCACCTCGCCGTGACCGTCGAGCTCCGCCGCGCCGCGTCGGATGTCGCCGCCGATGCGCACCGTCGCCACGTCTCGCACCAGCACCGGCGTGCCCGCCGCGCCGACGCGGATCACCACCTCCTCCAGGTCCTGCGAGCGGGCGATGTACCCGCGGCCGCGGACGAAGTATTCCCGCTCGGACATCTCCAGGATGCGGCCGCCCACGTCCGCGTTGGAGCGACGGACGGCCCGCGACACGTCCGCGATGGTCAGCCCGAAATTGCGCAGGCGCACCGGGTCGATGGTGACCTGGTACTGCTGCTCGAAACCCCCGACGGAGGCCACCTCCGCGACGCCGGGCACGCTGGTGAGCGCATACCGCAGTGAGTAATCCTGGAGCGCCCGCAGCTGGCCGAGGTCGTGCCGGCCGGAGCGATCGACGAGGGCGTACTGGTACACCCATCCGATGCCGGTGGCGTCGGGCCCGAGGCGCGACGTGGCGTCGGGGGGCAGGCGGTTGCGGACGGTGCTGAGGTACTCCAGCACGCGCGAGCGCGCCCAGTAGAGGTCGGTTCCCTCCTCGAAGACCACGTAGACGAAGCTCATGCCGAACATCGTCTGGCCGCGCACGTCGGCGACGTGCGGAGCGCCCAGGAGGGCGGTCACCAGGGGGTAGGTGACCTGGTCCTCGACGAGCGTCGGAGAGCGGCCCATCCACTCGGTGAAGACGATCACCTGCGGGTCGGAGAGGTCGGGGATGGCGTCGAGCTGGATGTGGCGAGCGGCGGTCCACCCGCCGACGGCGAGCGCGAGCGCGAAGAAGAGCATCAGGGCGCGGTTGCGGGCCGAAGCGTCGATCAGCCGGCCGATCACGGCGTCACCGTCCCGGCATCGGAGGCCACCGGGCTCGCGGCCAGCGCGGCCTGGAGGCGACTCTCGGAGTCCACCATGAAGCTGCCGCGCGTGACGACGCGCTCGCCCTCACGCAGCCCGTCGGTCACCTCCAGGTCCTCGCCCGCGAGCACCCCGGTGCGCACCCGACGCGGCTCGAAGCGTCCGCCCCCACGGTCCACGAAGACGTACTGAGCGACCCCCGTGTCGGCGACGGCGTCCCTCGGGACGACCAGCGAAGCGGTGCTCGGCAGCGAGAACGTGACGTCGCCGTACTGCCCCGGCCGGAGACGCATCGTGGGGTTGGCCACCGAGAGCCGAGCGCGCGCGGTGCGGGTGTCGGCGCCGACGGAGGGCTCGATGAGATCGACGCGCGCCTCGACGGCCGGGCCGCTCTCCCCCGCCGCGACGAACTGCGCGGTCATCCCACGGCGGACCCGCGCGAGGTCGCGCTCGTAGAGGCTGGCGACGATCCAGACACGGGAGAGGTCGGAGAGCTCGTAGAGGGTCATATCGGGCGTCGCGTACTGGCCCAGCACCGCGGCGTAGCGCGTCACGTAGCCGCCGATCGGGGCGCGGATGGGCACCGCGCGCATGGCCACGCCGCGGCGCAGCACCTCGTCGATGTCGCCGTCCGCGACGCCGAGAAACTGGAGGCGGCGACGGGCCCCGGCGAAGACTTCGTCGTGTCCCGGCTCGGTCATCCCGCCGTCCTGCGTCGCGCCCGCCCAGCGCCGCGCGGTCAGCATCTCCTGCTCGGCCTGGTAGATCTCGGGGGCGTAGATCCACGCCAGGGTCTGACCGCGGGAGACGCGCACGCCGCCCTGGCGCACCTCGACCCGCTCGAGGAACCCGGCCGTCCGCACGTGCACCTGCGCGGCGGCGTTCTCCGGCGCCTCGACCACGCCGGGCACGCGGAGCTGCGCGCCGAGGGCTCGACGGACCACCAGCGCGGTGGTCATCCCGATGAGCTGCTGGCGATCGAGCGAGAGCGTCACCGGGACGAGGCCCGGCGGAGGCGACTGCGCGGTGCCGACGTCGGCCGCAGCGACCACAGCTCCGCCATCGGAGCCCGCGTCCGAGGAGCCAATCGTGGTCGTCGGGGCGACCGGCTGTCGGCGCTCGGCGGGGATCGGCTCCAGGGTCATGTGGCAGATGGGGCACTCCCCCGGGTCGGGCGAGCGGATCTGCGGATGCATCGGGCAGTAGTAGCGGTCCTCGCGGTGAGCCGGGAGCACGGCGCTGCCCGGCCCCCAGTAGCGCCAGACGCTGAACGCCGCGAGCGCGGTGACCGCGAGGAGTATCGCCCACCGCACCACCGCCATCACCCGCAGGCTCCTCGCCGACGACGCCGGATGCTCGATCACCGTCTCCGGCCGGTAGGGCGACTCGTTGCTCATCGCGCTCCCCCCTCCTCGATGGCGATCGTCGACCTCGGCAGAGCCACGCCCACGGCTCGTTCGAGGTCGGCCGCCGTGCGGACCATCGAGGCGGTGACATCGGCTTCTTCCTCCCCGATGTCGTGCAACTGTCGCGCGGCGTCGATCCAGTCGAGCAACCCGCCACGCCCCGCGGCGTAGGCGGCACGCAGCGCGTCCGTCGACCGGGCCGCGGCAGGCCGTGCCTCCCTTCGGAGCACGACGAGTTCGCGCTCCAGCCCGTGAAGCCGTGCGTGCGCGACCGTCACCTCGCCGCGCGCGGTCACCGTCACGCTCTCGACGCCCTCCGACTCCGCGAGCTCGCGCTCGCGGGCCTCCGCGAGGCGCTCTCGGGCACCGGCCCAGACCCACGGCAGCGCCGCGGCGACCGTCGCCCCGAGGCCCGGCCGCATCTGCGGGTCCTGCCAGTAGCTGAGCGCCGCGGTGATGGTCGGCCAGCGGGACTCGGCGCTGGCGGCCTCGGTGCGGGCATGCGCCGCCCGGATCCTGGCGCGCGCCTGACCGAGGTCCCCGCGGGCACGCGCCGCGAGCGAGAGCAGCTCGTCCAGCGGTAGCGGAACGGTCTCCGGGGCCACGTCCGAGGGCGGTCCGAGGGGAGCGTCGGCCTCGCGGCGAAGCAGGGCGTTGAGGGCGGCCCGGGCTCGGGCGATGTCCGCCTCGACGCGCGCGAGGGCGCGGCGGGTGCGGGCCTGCTCGGTCTCGATGCGTGGAATGTCCGTCAGCGCTCCACCGCCGGCGAAGCGCGAGCGGGCGGCGTCGAGCATGGCGTCGAGCAGTTCGATGTGCGCTTCACGAACCCGCCGCTCGAGCGTTCCCTGGACATAGTCGGCGTAGGCCCCGCCGGCGCGGGCGCGCACCTCAGCCTCGCGCGCGGCGAGCTCGGCCACGCGACCGCGGGCCTCCTCCGTCGCGGCCCTGGCCCTCGCGTCCCGCGCGCCCGCCGCGGGAAACATCTGTCGAAACTCGACCATGTACATCGAGGCCTCGCCCAGCGCGTACGGCCGAGCGAGCGGGAGGTTCCACACCTGGGCGTTGACCTCCGGCGCGGGGAGAGCGCCCTCCGCCCGCGCGGCATGGAGGGCGGCGCGGGTCTCATGAGCCAGCGAGCGCAGCCCGGGATCACGAGCGACCACGAGCGCCAGGACCTGCGCGCGCCCGAAACTTCCCGACAGATCGGTGTCCTCCCGAGCGACCTCGCTCGCGGGAATGGGCGGTCTCCTCAACGCAGGCAGCTGAAAGGTCTCATCCACCAACCGACTCGTCGAACCGGCCAGGCAGCCGGTCGTTGCCGACGCCACCAGCCACAGCAACCACCGCATCCTCGAACCTCGCGGGGTACTAAGGTCGGGTGCGGCGAAGCGTGACCCCAAATCGCCGCGTCCCCCCAGATGATCCAGACATGACGCGTTCGGCCGCCCGTCGCTGGCGGCGTCGAGGGAGTCCGACGAGCAGGTACCTACGCGGCTCCAGGGACGGCGCGGCTCACGGAGACCGCATCCACGCAGACGCTCGCGCCCGTGCGTCGAGTCGATATCCTGACGAAGCGACCCACCCTCACGCCGAGGTGATCGAGGTCGAGCGTCTGATCGCCCGACAGGTTGCCCACGACGGGCACGAACCGGTTGTGTCCGACACCGATCTCCAGATCGAAGGCACCCGAGCCCGGGGATCCGAGATGCAACTCGAGGTCGCCGCGTAGCGGGTCGCCATCCGAAACGAACTGGTCGCCGCCGGGCAGCTCGATGGTCAGCATCGCGCTGGTCAGTCGGATGCAATGACCATCCACACCATCGAGGTCGCCCGGGTGGAGATCGACGCCCTGCGGGCTGCTGTAGTGGACGGACGAGAGCCATCCAGGTCTGGTCAGCAGGCTGGGCGGCGGCACGTCTGCGGGTGGTGCCACAGGCGCCGCGATGGGCATCGGTGGAGCGGCGGGTACTGCGTCGTGGTGTTCCTCGCGGCCCGCGAGCGCGGGCGGGGACACCGCTGGGACCGCGACCGGGGGGCTGCTCGATCCCAGGAGGAAGTAGGCCACGACGCCGCCACCCACCACGAGCGCCGTGGTCAATATCGCCACGACGAGCAGGGCCGGCGTCCGGCTCGATCGCTGGGGCGGCGGCGTCCATTGCGGTGCGAGCGACGGCACCAACATGGTGCGAGGCAGTGGCGACGACAGGGGCGCTCCGCATCGCGCGCAGAAGGCAGCGCCGTCGTCGGTCGCGTTCGTCCCGCAGGCGGGGTTTGGACACGCTCTTGCCATCGCGGGCTCCCTCCTCTGCACCGGCCACTCCCAGTGCACTCGTCCGCCTCCATAGACCAGCGAAAGGGATCACGCCACTGCTCCCGATCGCGACGCGTCCGCAGGGTCGCGATGGTCGGCGGCGAGCTTCAGCGCGGAGCTGCGACCGAAGCGGAAGAACACCGCCGGAGTCACGACGATGTCCAGCAGCGTCGAGGAGCAAAGGCCTCCGAGGATCACCACCGCGACGGGCTGAAGGATCTCCTTGCCCGGAGCGCCGCTGGAGAGCGCGAGCGGCACGAGGCCCAGCGCTGCCGTGAGCGCGGTCATCAACACCGGCACCAGCCGCTCCAGCGATCCTCGCATCACCATCTCGCGCGAGAACTCCTCGCGCTCGACGATCATGAGGTGGAGGTAGTGCGAGATCATCATGATACCGTTGCGGGAGGCGATGCCGCAGAGCGTGATGAACCCGACCAGGGTCGCCACGCTGAGCACGCCGCCGGTAAGGAACACCGCGACCACGCTTCCGACCAGCGCGAGGGGGATGTTCAGCAAGACCTGGAAGACCACGAAGGGCGAGCGAAAGTGTGCGTAGAGCACCACGAACATCGCCATCAGCGACGCGAGCGAGAGCAGCCCGATCAGCCGCGTGGCGCTCTGCTGGCTCTCGAACTGTCCGCCGATCGTGGGGTAGTAGCCCTGGGGCAGACGCACGCCCCCGACGGCGCGGCGGATGTCGCCGACCACGGTCCCGAGGTCCCGTCCCGCGACGTTGCAGGACACCACGATCCGCCGCTGCGCGTTCTCGCGATTGACGGCGTTGGGGCCCAGCGCTTCGGACACGTCGGCGAGCTCCGAGACGGGTACCTTCGCGCCGGAGGGCAGGTCGACCAGGCTCTGGCGGACGGCCTCGATGCTGACGGTGTTCTCGTAGGGGTAGCGGACGACGACGTCGACCGTGCGCTGACCTTCCAACACCTGGGTCACAACGCTGCCCAGGAGGGCCGTCTGGAGCGTCCGCGCCAGCGTCCCGGCGTTGACGCCGAGCCTCGCGGCGCGGGCGCGATCGACGCGGATCGCGATCTGGGGAATGAGCACCTGCTGCTCGACCTGCAGGTCCGTCACCCCCGGTACATCGCGGATGGCGTCGCGCACCCTGCCCGCGGCCGTTCGCAGCTCGCCGAGGTCCTCGCCGAAGATCTTGATCGCGACCTGGGCCCGCACCCCGGAGAGCAGGTGGTCGAGGCGGTGCGAGATCGGCTGGCCGACGTTGACGACCACGCCGGGGACGCGCGCGAGCTCCTCCCTGATGTCATTCAGGATCTGCTCGCGCCTCCGCGCTGAGCGCCGCAGATCGACGTCGATCTCGGTGTAGTGAACGCCCTCGGCGTGCTCGTCTAGCTCGGCTCGCCCGGTGCGACGGCCGGTCGAAATCACCTCCGGCACGCGGTGGACGAGCCGCTCGGCGAGCGTCCCCAGACGGTTGGACTCCGAGAGCGACGTCCCGGGCCGCGCCAGCAGGTTGATCGTGAGCGTTCCCTCGTTGAAGGGAGGCAGGAATTCGCCCCCCATGAACGGCACCGTCGCTGCCGCCACGACGATCAGCACCCCAGCGCCGAGGAGCACCTTGATCGGGTGTGACAGCGTCCAGTGCAGGACGCGGCGGTCGGCGGCCTTCACGGCCCGCACGAGGAATCCCTCGCGCTCCGCGTGCAGCTTCATCTTTGGTAGGAGGTACGAGCAGAGCGCCGGGGTGACGGTGAGCGAGACCACCAGCGAGGCGAGGATCGCGACGATGTACGCGACGCCCAACGGCCGGAAGAGCCGCCCCTCGATGCCCGAGAGCGCGAAGAGGGGTACGAACACCAACACCACGAGGATCGTCGCGTAGACGATCGAGTTACGGACCTCGCTCGAGGCCTCGCGAATCACGAGCAGGGCTGCTCGGGGCTCGGCGAGCTCGCGGTTCTCCCGCAGCCGTCGGAAGACGTTCTCGACGTCGACGATGGCGTCATCGACGAGCTCGCCGATGGCCACCGCGAGGCCGCCGAGGGTCATGGTGTTCACGCTCAGGTCGAAGGCCTTGAAGACCAGCCCCGCGACCACGAAGGAGAGCGGGATCGCGGTCAGGGTGATGAAGGTCGTGCGGAAGTTGAGGAGGAACAGGAACAGCACGATCAGCACGAGGATCGCGCCGTCGCGCAGCGCCTCCACGACGTTGGCGACCGCGGACTCGATGAACCCAGCCTGGCGGAAGATGTGGGAGTTGATGCGAGCGCCGCGCGGCATCGTGCGCTGTAGATCCGCCAGCGCGGTCTCGATCTGCCGGGTCAGCGCGACGGTGTCCGCGCCCGGCTGCTTCTGGACCGAGAGGATCACCCCCGGCCGCCCGTCGATGCTGGCGTCGCCGCGCTTGATCCGTGGTGCCGCGCGTACGTACGCAACCTGCCCGAGTCGGACACCCACTCCGCCGCGATAGGCGACCACCGTCTGCTCGAAGTCCTCAGGCGATCGCACGCGACCGAGCGCCCGGACCAGCAGCTCGACGCCGCGCCGATCGACGTAGCCGCCGGTGGTGTTCTCGTTGGCGCCTGCCACCGCGCGTTCGACGTCGTCGAGGGAGAGGTTGAACTGTCTCAGCCTCGCGGGGTCGGCCAGCACGTGTATCTGGCGGACCTCGCCGCCGATGGGAATGACCTGCGCCACGCCCGTCAGCGTCAGGAGCCGCGGGCGGATGACCCAGTCCGCGAGCGTCCGCAGCTCCATCGGGGTCGGGCGCTCGGCCTCCGGCAGCCGGGCGTCGGCCTGCACGCCGATCAGCATGATCTCGCCCATGATCGAGGCGATGGGTCCCATCTGCGGAGTGACGCGCCCCGGAAGCTGCCCCTGCAGCGTCTGTAGCCGCTCGGCCACGAGTTGGCGGTCCCGGTAGATGTCCGTGCCCCACGCGAACTCCACGTACACGATGGAGAGCCCGATCCCCGATGTGCTGCGGACGCGCTCGACACCCGGCGCTCCGTTCATCACGCGCTCGATGGGCAGGGTCACGAGCGTCTCGACCTCCTCGGGCGCGAGCCCCTCGGCCTCCGTCATGATCGTTACGGTCGGGCGGTTCAGATCCGGGAAGACGTCCACGGGCAGATGGACCAGCGCCCATGTCCCGTAGACGAGGACCATCGCGGCCGTCGCGACCACGAACAGTCGATTGCGCAGTGAGAAGCCGATCAGCCAGTCGAACATTCCGCGCCCCCCTACTGCGCCGCCAGGAGGACGCTGGAGGCACCCTCGACGACCACGCGCTCGCCGGGCTCCAGTCCGCTCAGCACGCCGACCATCGAGGCGTTGCGCGGCCCTACGCGAACCCCCCGCACGGCGAAGGTCTCCGGCCCCGTCTTGACCACGACCACCGGCACACCCTCGCGCTCGAGTATCGCCGCCTGGGGCACGGCCAGCACCTCCACGGCAGCGGCGCCCTGTACCGCGACGTCCACCATCGACCCGATGCGCAGCCGCTCCCCGGCGTTGTCAACCTCGAAGATCGCCTGCACGGTGCGGGTCTGCTCGTCGACGAGCGCGCCCACCGCGACCCGCCGGCCATCCAGCCTCAGCGTCGAATCGAGCTGGCTGGTGATGACCGCCGTGCTCGCCGGGCCGAGCGAAGCCGCCTGCGACTCCGAGAGCTGGAGATCGATCCAGAGGCGCGAGAGGTCCGCGACGCGGAAGACCTCCGTGCCCTGCGCGATCTGGGAGCCCGCGGACGCGCTCGCCACGACGATGGTTCCGTCGAGGGGGGCGCGGAGTTCTACGACCAGCGCCGCGCCCGGACCGGCGGCGTTGACGTCGCGCCGCGCCTGCTCGACCTCGGTCTGCGCGACCTGGGCCTCGGTCTGCGCCGCGGCGATGTCCCGGGCCGCGACGACCCCTTGGAGCCCTTGGAGCCGGACGGCGTTCTGCCGAGCGAGCAGCAGCCGCGCGGCGGCCGCCTGGAGGCGCTGCTGGGCGCCATTGCGGGCGAAGATGACCTGCTGGTTCGCTGCTGCGACGGAGGCGGCCTCCGAGGCGCCCAGGGTCTGTTCCAGACGTCCCAGGAGCTGCCCTCGGCGCACTCGTGCCCCGAGGATCGGGAACCCACCCGGCGGTGGTACGAGTCGGCCCGCGACGGGTGCTGCGACGCGCGCGTCACCGTCGGGCCTCGCGCGGACGTGGCCGGAGATCCCCGTCGACTCGGCCACGACGCCTCGCCGGATGCGGACCGTGCGGAGGCCGATCATGAACTGGGTCTCGATCGGCATCGTCAGCGAGTCGCTGGTGGGGGCCGGGCGCGCAGCGGGCGGGCCGTGGTCCTCGCCCCCGTGGGCGAGCGAGTGCGGCGCGACGAGCAGCACAGACATCGCGAAGAGAGCAGCCGGAAGCGACCTCACTCCTCGACCTCCCTTGACGTAGCTACTGCATGAATCCGGCGGCGCCGAACGACGGCAACCGCGACGAGCGCGAGCGCGGCGGCGAGCGACGCGAGGGCGATCCACCAGCTGCGCGGGACACCGGATTTCGCAGCCGTCCCCCCGGACGCAGGCGCCGTCCCGGCGCTCGCAATGGGACCGAACTCCAGGTGCTCGAGGGTGACCAGATCCACGGCGGAGCCCTCGACGGTCACGACCGCAGCGGCGTGCGCACCCGCGCGAGGTTCGGGAATCGTGGCGGTGTAGATCCCCGGCTCGAGAACCGTCGCGCGGACGTCGGCCACGCCCTCGATCTCGAGCCGCACGAGGGCGTCGGAGACCGGCGCACTCGTCGCGGTGTCGGCCACGAAGATGCGAAGAGGCAGCCTGCCACCCAGACCGCGCGGGGCGTACTTCACGACGATGGTGAAGAGCTCCGTCTCCGCCGCGACGACGTGCTCCGACGCACTGGGCGCAACAGTCGCGGAGGGTGGACCATGGTCCTCGCCGCCGTGAGCCGATACGTTCGTGGAGCTGCTCACGAGAGCAAAGAGCAGTGCGAAGAGGGATGGGACGGCCGCGATTCGGTTCACTGGATGACGCCTACGGCGCGACCGAGCGCCATGCGGGCGCGCCAGTACTCGGCGCGACTACGAATCTGCGCGATGCGGCCACGAGCGATCCGCTCGAGGATGACGACCGAGTCGATGATTCCGACCTGTCCGGACTCGTATCCCCGCCGCGCGAGCACCGTGGCCTCGTCCAGCGAGGCCTCGATCGCGCGCCAGCGCTCGTACGAACCCCGGGTCGCGGCGACGGACGCACGGGCAGCACCGACCTCCGCGCGGACTCGGCGCGCCTCGATGGAGAGGCTCTCCTGGACCGTGAGCGCATCGACGTCCGCACGGGCACGCGCCGCCTGTGCGCGATCGAAGACCGGAAGCGCAAACGACACGTCGGCCGCGAGCAGGATCGAGCGATGGTCGGACCCCAGCGACTCCACCTGTCCTGCGGCGTTGGGACGGACCTCCCTGGGGTCGATCACGGCGCGCTCTCCCCGGACGCCAAAGGAAAGCGTCGGCGCGGGGATCAACGACCGCTGAGCGACCGTGGCCCTTCGTCGGGCCTCGTCCAGGCGGGCTCGCAGCGCGGGAAACTCCGGCCGGTGCTCGACCGCGAACGCCACCAACGCCTCCTCGGTCCGGTCATCCGGCGGAGGAAGATCATCGGGCGATGTGGCCTCCACCCTGGCCGGGTCATCGAGCCCGACGAGCACCGCGAGCGCAGAGCGGGCCCGCGCGATCGCCGAGGTCGCCGCCGCGAGTTCGGTCGTGACCGCTCCCTGCTCGATCGTCGCGAGGAGCGTCTGCTGCCGGGGCGTGACTCCCGCGGCCTCCGTGCGCCGCGTCGCGTCCAGCATCCGCTCGTACAGCACGGCCAGCTCGGTCCACGTTGCGAACGCGCGCTGCGCGAGGTCGAGGTCGATGAAGGCATCCGCTGCCTCGCGCAGGGCGTCGAGCGTCTCGACTTCAGCGAAGGCTCTGGCAGCGTGGGCGTGCGCCGCCGCCTGCCGGGACGACGCAGACGCGACCCCGGCCAGATCGAACTGCTGCTCGACGCCGACGGCGTACCCACGGCTGGGATCGAAGTCGAGTTCGTACTCGCCACCCAGTCGGACGACCGGGTTCGTTCGCGGCCAGCGACCGGCGCCCGCAGCATCCGCACGAGCCGCCCGAACCGACTGTCCGGCGGCGACGGCGCCCGGGGCGTGCTCCCTCGCCCGGCGCAGGGTCTCCTCCCAGGTGAGCGTCTGCGCGGACGCGGGCATCGCGACCAGGACGCCGATCACGACGGACACAAATGTCGGTGAGAGCGCCACCGATCAGTGACCCCCAACCTCGAGGTGGAAGGAGAACCGCACGTTGGACGGCTGCCCGCCGGGACGAGTGACCGTCACGAGTCCCACCACATGGTCCCGGGCGGGCGCGGGAACCTGTCCCACCAGCGCGTTCAGCTGCGCATTGAAGGCGAGAGGGGCATCCGCGGCCCCCGCCACCGCGAGCCTCACACGGCCGGACGAACCCTGAGCGCTCACGCTCTGCTCGCGCTCGTCGAGCAGCCACACCGTGATTCTTCCTGAAGGCTCAAGCCGAGCTTCGACGTGCCCGCCCGGGACGCTCATCACGATGCCTCCGTGGGGCGAGCCATGGGTGTGCTCGTGCCCGCCGTGCTCATCCGCGCCGTGCGCTCGCGCCTCCGCGGCCCCGCCAGGGGGCGCTGCCATCGGTGTTCCCGGCGCTTCGTTGGCTACGTGTCCTGCGTGTGCCGCGGCCACGGGCGTCGGAGGGGTCACGGGCGTCGGAGCAGAGGGCGCGAGCTGTGACGTCGGAGGGTCGGGCGGAGCCGGTCTCCTTTGACTGCATGCAGCGAGTCCGAGAGACGAGACGACCAGCACCATCCATCGTTGTGGCATCGTTCCTCCGGTTGACCATGGAGGGCTTGAGCAGACGATGTGCCAGCGCACAAAGGCTCGCGGAACCACGCGGGGAGCCCTGACGCGCCGTAACCACTCCAGTCACATCCAGGCGTCTCCGTGTTACCGCGGAGGCCACGAGAACAACCTCTGAGCCACCCGTCGCGCCGGTCGGAGTCGATGAAGCGCTGGCGCGACCGTTGCTCCAGGCTGTGCACGTCAAAGTGGATGCGCAGCTGATTCGAGGAGTGTGAGGCGATGGAGACGGAGTTCCACGAAGACCCATCGAAGCGCTTCCGCGCGCATATTTGCTCTGGTTCCTGCAGCCTCCCGCAGCGAACTCCACCGTGGCCCCGTGCGGGTTGCGGTCGCGCCAGCAGCGGCGACGGGTCGGCGCCACTGTGACCACTCCGGTTACACATTCCCTCGAAAATCGGCCGCCAGAGTTACACCGCCGCCGCGCTCCCGAGCGGGATCAGACTTCGCGAGTGCCCTTCGGTGTGCGCCGTCGACTCGGCTTCGGGCTCACCGGGCTCGTCGCGATCGTGGTGGCAAACGCAGTCGTCCTGCTGCTTCTGGCGGCCCGGTATCACACGACGCTCTCGTCGCTCGAGCGGGATGCCGCGCTGGCTCGCCGTGCTCGCGCCCTCGGCGTGTTCGCGAGGGAGCAGTACATCCACGAGGCGCACACGATCATCCTCGGCGACCACTCGCATGTCGGTCACCAGCAGGAGTGGGTCACGACCTTCGGCGTCCGCACCGGTGAGCTGGCGCGGGAGGTGCCCGCCCGGGACCGGCGCACGCTCGACGCAATCGTGGCGCAGAGCGCGGAGCTTCAGCGGGTGTTCGCGGTGGAGGTCCTTCCAGCGGTCGACCGCGACGACCGGGATGGGATTCGAGACGCTCACGAGCACGCGGAGGCGCTCGTCGGCCACATGATCGCCGGGGCGGACGCGCTGGGCGACCGATTCGAACAGCGAGCGTTCGACGCCTCGCGACGGGCCGATGGGAGCGCGCGCGTCGCGATCGGGCTCAGCGGGGTGCTGTCGATGCTGGCCGCTGTGGTTGCGCTGATCGCCGCCCGGCGCGTGTGGGCCGGGGTGGCCGCACCGCTCGCGGCGCTACAGTCGACCGCCGAGCGCGTCGCCTCGGGTGACGCCGCGGCCCGGGTCGGAGCGCTTCCCGCCGCGGAGCTCGCGGTCGTCGGTCGCGCGTTCGACCAGATGCTCGATCGCCTCGCCCGACGCGAGGAGGAGCTCGTCCACGCCGAACGCCTTGCCGTCGTCGGCCGCCTCGCCGCGGGTGTCGCGCACGAGATCAACAACCCCCTCGGTGTGATTCGGGGCTACCTGAAGACGATGCTCGATGAGGTGAAGGAGGAGGGGCTCCGTGCCGAGCTGGCGATCCTCGACGAGGAGGCGCTCGCCTGCCAGCGCATCGTCGAGGACCTCCTCACCTACGCGCGTGTCCCAGCGCTGGCGCTCACGCCCACGGACGCGGCGACCCTGGTGGGCGAAGCGATCGAGCGCCTCCAGGCCGCGGGCGAGGTCGGCGGCTGCGAGGTGCGCGCGAAGGTGGAGACGGCGACGCTACAGATCGACCCCCTGCGGATGCGCCAGGTCGTCGTGAACCTGCTGCGCAACGGAGCGCAGGCGATGGGGGGCGTCGGCCCGCTGGAGGTTGACGGACGGCGCGGCCCCGGAGGGGAGTACGAGGTTGTCGTCGCCGATCGGGGTCCGGGCGTGGCACCGGAGGTACGGGCCAACCTCTTCGAGCCCTTCGCCAGCGCCCGCCCGGGCGGAACCGGCCTGGGACTGGCGGTGTGCGAGGGCATCGTTCGAGCGCATGGCGGAGAGATCGCGGTGCGCGACCGGGCGGGCGGAGGGACGGAGTTCGTGGTCCGTCTCCCAAGCGCCGCGACGGCCGGACGGCGTGGAGCCGACACATGAAACCCAGGGTCTTGATCATCGATGACAAGCCGAACTTCCTCACGCTCCTCAGCAAGGTGCTCGGGCGCGATGTTCAGGTGGTCACGGCGCGGGGCGTGCGGCAGGCGATCAGCGTGCTCGACGAGTCCATGCCGGACGCGGTCCTCTGCGACCTTCGGATGCCGGACGGAGACGGCCTCGAGGTGCTCCGCGCGTTGCGCGGCCGTGGCTGCGCGGCGCCCTTCATCCTGATGACCGCGTATGCCACCGTGCCGACGGCGGTGCAGGCGATGCGCGAGGGGGCCTACGACTACGTCACGAAGCCCTTCGACCCCGACAGCGTGCGTGACCTCGTGCTCCGCGCGCTCGGCGAATCCGCAGTGCTGGCCCAGGGCGCGACGGCGACCCGCGGCGAGGAGACCCCCTCCCCGACGAGCTCACCGCCAACTGAGAAGGCCAGCGTACCCTTCGGCCGACTGCTCGGTGACAGCCCGGGAATGCGCGAGCTCTATCGGATGATCGACCGCGTGGCGCCGACCGACGCGACCGTGCTCATCCTCGGCGAGACCGGCGTCGGCAAGGAGCTCGTCGCCCGCGAGGTGCACGACCGATCATCGCGTGCCGGTAAGCGCCTCGTCGCGGTAAACTGCGCGGCCATCCCTCGATCGCTCATCGAGAGCGAGCTGTTCGGCTACGCCCGGGGGGCCTTCACCGGCGCTACGACCGATCGGGCGGGCCTCTTCGAGGAGGCATCGCATTCAACGCTGTTCCTCGATGAAATCGGCGAGATGCGGCCGACCCTGCAGGCGAAGCTTACGCGGGTGCTGGAGGAGAAGGCCGTGCGTCGGCTCGGCGAGTCGAAGGAGCGGAAGGTCGATGTGCGGCTCATCGCCGCGACCCACCGCGACCTGCCGACGATGCTGAAGTCGGGTGAGTTCCGGGAAGATCTCTGGTAGCGGCTCAACGTCTGCGTGCTGCGCGTCCCGCCGCTGCGCGACCGGAGAGACGACATCGCCCTGCTCGCGCATCACTTCCTGGCCTCCCACGCGCCGCGCGGTCCGAAGGGCTTCTCCGCCGAGGCGCTCTCGGCGCTCCGTTCGCACCGCTGGTCGGGCAACGTGCGCGAGCTGCGCAGCGCCGTCGAGCGAGCCGCGATCGTCGAGGAGGGGCCGATGATCCGTCCCGAGTCGCTCCCGCCCGAGGTGAACGGTGCTTCGTCGTTCGTGGTCACTTCGGGCCCCGGGAGGGACCTCTCGGAGATGACGTACCGAGAGGTCATCGGCGTCGCCCGCGACGAGGTGACCCGTCGCTACCTCGAGAGGGTGTTGACCCGATATGGGGGCAACGTCACGGCCGCCGCGCTTCACGC